>NZ_LXVY01000001.1 GCF_001650735.1 Sphingomonas sp. TDK1
TCGCTTCGGAAAACAGGACTTCGTCTATCTGGAGCAGGAAAACGTCTATCGATGTCCCGCAGGCGAAGATCTGACCTATCGGTACACCTCGGTCGAGGCCGGCATGACGCTCCATAGCTATTGGAGCTCGAACTGCCAGACAATAGCTATTGGAGCTCGAACTGCCAGACATGCGCGCTTCATGACCAATGCACGACCGGCAAGGAACGCCGGGTCAAACGATGGGAACATGAGGCGGTCGTCGAGGCGATGGAGCGGCACCTTGATCGTGCGCCAGACGCCATGCGGATTCGCCGGCAGACTGTCGAGCATCCATTCGGCACGCTAAAAGCCTGGATGGGCTCGACGCACTTCCAAACGAAAACGCTCAAGAATGTCAGAACGGAGGCCAGCCTCCATATCTTGGCCTATAACTTCAAGCGGCTGATCGCCATCCTCGGCGTCCAGCCACTGATCGCAGCGATCCAGAGCTGAGCGCCAACGCTCAACCTTCAACGCGCCGCGCCGAAACTACCGACCAGCTACTGCGAAGCCGTTTTTACACGGCCTGGCCCAATAGCGGACGTTCGTTCCTGACTGCATCATGCCTCTATGAATGAAGCTTCAAGGCCCTGCCATTGCGCATCGTTGCCGGACTTAGCCGCAGTGCCCATGGGTGGCGACGGTCTCGACGAGCGAGTGTTCGCGACCATCGAAAATGTCATAGATCATGGTGGCGACGCTTGGTGGCTACACCTCTCTCGGTGCGAGGCCTGCGGCCAGCATTGGATGATTGCTCAAGAAGAACGCATCTTCGATGAGCATTTTCTACGGCGGGTGAACCTCGATGAAGCCAGCTGCATCATCGATCATGCGGATTGGCCGATCGAGTTTCTTAGCTATGAGCGCGTGCTCAAGACAGGACACGCCATGCGCATTCGCCCTTGCGTTTTCCTAGAGCGGCTCTCTCCATCGCTGGTGCAGACGGCGGAAGACCTGCGAAAGGAACGGCCCGAAATCTCAGAGGAAGAGATCGGCCATCTGCTGGGCGTCACGGTAGCGCAAGCGAAGCGGCTCTTGACCGTCGGGCCCATCGGGCGCGGCTCATGGTGGCAACGGACCCGTCATCGCTTCGGTTTGTAGCGGTTATCTTGGCGGATCAGGATGTCCGCTTCCCACCCAGAATGCGATATTCGGCGCCAACGGCTCCCGACCAGAATGCGTCGCTCCGCTCAAGCGGCGGGAACGACCGCTCGTGCCGAAAGCGGACCTTAGAGCCCGTTTGAGAATGGGTTGAGCGTCGGCGGCAGGCGTGATTCAAGCTCGGGATGTGGACCCGAGCGAGCCGTGGCCGGATGGCTGAACGAGAGAAGCAAGCGAAGCGCTACCCGACCGATCTGACGGATGCGGAGTGGGAGATCGTTCGTCCGTTCCTGCCGACGCCGCCGAAGCGCGGACGCAAGCCCACAACGGACCTTCGCGAAGTGCTGAACGCCTTGCGGTATCTTGCTCGTTCGGGTGGCGGTTGGCGGATGCTGCCCAAGGATTTCCCGCCATGGCAGACAGTCTACTGGTGGTTTCGCCGCTTCGTGCGTCGCCTTCTGTTCCGCACGATTCACGACGTGGCGCTGATGCTCGACCGGGAGCGCGGAGCGCGCGAGCAGAGCCCGTCCGCAGCTGTGGTCGACAGCCAATCGATCAAGGCGCCCTCGGCTCTGTCCGGCGGTGGCTATGACGCTGGCAAGCGGGTCAAGGGGCGCAAGCGCCACATCGCGGTCGACACCGACGGCCGGCTCCTCATGGTCAACCTGACGACGGCCGACATCTCCGACAGCGCGGGCGCGCAGGAGATCATCTCCGCTATCCGGCGTCGTTGGCCATGGCTCAAGCACCTGTTCGGCGATGGTGCCTACGATCGCACCAAGCTGCTCGATTCGGCCGCTCTGTGCGACTTCACCGTCGAGATCATCCGGCGATCGGACGACGTCTCCGGCTTCAAGGTGCTGCCTCGGCGCTGGGTGGTCGAGCGCACCTTCGGCTGGATGACGCGCTGGCGACGGCTTGTCCGCGACTATGAGAAGCGCCTCGACGTATCGGAGGCGATGATCCATCTTGCCATGGCCAGCAACCTGCTCCGGCGGCTCACTCCTTGAACGGACATGCCATGCAGAAGCCTAAGATTGTCACCACCGATAACGGCTTCGCGATCGTCACGGCCAAGAACACTGATACCGTGTCGTTGGACGAGGTGCACGCGATCGTCGCCTATAAGCTCGACGAACTCACGACCGATCTTGTCTGCTGCGACATCGTGACGGGCGCGGCCGACGGTGAGCACATACGCACCATCCACGAAGATTTGTGCGGCTTTGACGCCGCCATGAAGGCTTTCGAGGCCCTACCCGGCTTCGACCGCAAATGGCGTGACGCGGTGACTCTCCCACCCTTCGCCACGAACCGGACCGTCATCTACGACCGGGCTGCCTGCGCCTGATCCATTCTCAAACGAACTCTTAGACGCATGCAATCATTGATGCACCCAGATGAGGCCGTCTGCGCTTAGGCAGCTCTGGAATCGAATGCGCGTAACCGAGGCAGATCCGCGCGGTCCGATCCGAGCATCGTGGGGTAAGACTGACAAACACTCGCGACAGAAATTGCTGCGCTAGCGTTCTCCGCCACTGGACAGTGGGAAGCAGTTCCCAGATGTTGACCTATGTTCAGTGATCCCTCATCAGCGTTTTTCAAAGAGAGACCGGTGGTTACGGTAGCAACGCCCCTCCAACTGCGTCAGCGTGGCCAATGCCGAACTGTTGCTTATGACCTTTCGCTCTTCTAAGGTCGGGCCGAAATTTCCCGAGCAGCTTGTCGATGCTCTTCTGACCGGCGACGTCGTCTTCCTGTGCGGCGCGGGAGTGAGCGCCCCACAATTGCCTGGTTTCAGTGCGCTCGTGACACGGTGCTTTGCCGGTCTCAACGTTGATATGAGCGCATCCGAGCAATTGTCGTTCAAAGAGAATCGGTTCGAGGAAACGCTAGGTTCGCTTAGCCGCCGCATAGTCAATCTAGCCGACATGACTCGTGCGGTTGTGGCGGCCCGCGGTGAAGCGGGTCCGGAGGATCGGATTGTCGGCATTGGCACCGCCGCAGGTCAAACGGGCGGGCCGCTCGGCCCGCCCGATGCCCGTCAGAAGCGGAAGCGGACGCCCGCCGACAACAGGCTCGCCTCCCATCGGATGTCGCGCGGATAGCGCGGGTCCTTCACATAGCTGTGATAGGGGGTACGCAACAAATTGGTCGCGTCCACGGTTAGCGTGATGTTGTCGTTCAGATTGTAGCTGGCCGACAGATCGAGACGGCCGACCGCACCGGAATAGACGGTGGTGAAGACGCCAGGTGCGCCGAAGCCGTCCACATTGGCGCTGCGGTAGTTATAGGCAAGTCGGACGCTCGTCGGCCCCAGCTCATACAGGCCGATGAGGTTGAAGCTGTATTTCGAAACACCCGGCAGGGTGTTGCGCCCGCCGGTGAAGTTCGCCGCCGAAGGCAGCACCTGCTCGCCGTCGATATAGGTGAAGTTGGCCTGCGCCCCCAGGCCGCGCAGCGCGCCGGGCAGGAAGTCGAAGAAGGTGGTGCCGGCCACCTCGATGCCCTTGATCGTGCCCGAACCGGCATTGGACGGGCGATAGACCAGGATGTCGCCGAACGGCTGAACGTTGACGACCTGCGGCAGCGAATTGATGAAGCCTTCGATTTTCCGATAGAAGCCAGCAACCGACACCGAGCCCGCGCGAGAGAAATAATATTCCAGCGAAGCGTCGTAATTGTCCGAGCGGATCGGCTGCAGGTCCGGGTTGCCGCCATTGCCGGTGTAGGAGATGTTGCCGCCGATCGTGCCCTGCGAAACGGTCAGTGTCGGGTTGATCTGGTTGAAGCCGGGTCGCGACAAGGCCTGGGTCCGCGAAAGGCGAAGCTTCAGCCGGTCGGTGAAGTGCAGCTGCGCGCTGATGTTGGGCAGGATGTCGGTATATCCGGTCGAGGAGTTGATCGGGACCAGCACGGTACCGCCACCGGCCGCCGGCAACTGGTTGGTGCCGTTCAGCGTGTTGCGCGTGAGGATCACGCGCGCGCCGATCACGCCGTCGACCGGAATGCCTATGTCGAAGGCGTAGTTGAGCTGCGCATAGGTCGTGTAGACCCGTTCACGCGCCTGGAAGGCGTTGAGCGGGTTGAGCGCAGGCAGCTCGGGCGCCCAGGCTGCCCGGGTGCCGGCATCGGCCCCCGCGCGGACGAGCGCATCGCGAATATAGGTGCGCACGTCGCTCAGCTGGTCGTTGAACAGGAAGGCGTTGGGCGCATACCAGGATCGGAACTGCTGCACGTCGTCGCCATGGAAGCCCGCCTCGACAAGCCCGCCTTGCGACAGGGTCGGCACCTTGGTGATCGAGTCCTTCAGGCTGGCGAGCGAAGCATAGCGATCACCATAGACCGAGCTCGCGCTCCGATCGCCATAGCGAAGCCCGAACAGGAATTTAGGAAACAGCGACGATCCGGTGTCGAGCGCGACATTGCCTTGCCACTGCCACTGGTCGCCCACCGCCCTGCTTCGGTTCTCGATCAACCCGCGCATGTAGAAGCTGTTGGGATTGGTGAAGTCCACGCCGCTCGGCGTGAAGTTCACGCTACCTTCGTCGTTGAGCTTGACCGAAAGCGACAGCGGGGTCGCCACCTGCGTCTGGAACTGGCCCCAGTTCCCGTTGGAGGTCGACTTGGTATAGGCAAGGTCGGTCGTGAAGACCGCGTTGCCGGTTTCCCAGCGCGCGCCCAGCGCGCCCTGATAGGTGTCGGTGCGGCTGGTGCCGAACTCCTTGGACGGCCCGTTGACCAGCCCCAGATCGACGTCGAACGACTGGAGCGTGGTGCCGTCCTTCGTCAGCACGGCGTTGCGGATCGTCGGCGGGTTGCCGCCATTCGGATTCGACTGAATCGGGATGCCGAAAAAGTCGTTGCCGACCCGGTCTCGATAGCCCTGATACAGCCCGTCGACATAGATGGACAGATTGTCGGCCGGCTTCCACTGGAGCGAGCCGTTGACCGACGGGCGCTGGCGTTTGCCGCGACGATAATAGAGGCCGATATCCTGTGGGAAGGTGAAGTTGCGGCCCACCGAGGCGGGAAGGATCTGCTGTGCGGCGGGAGCATTGTCCTGGAAGCCCTGGTAGCGGATCGAGTTCAGGTACCGGGTCTGGGTGAAGGACACGTTGAGCAACGCGCCGATCTCACCGATGCCTGTATTCCAGCGGTCCGTCACGAGCAGGCTGCCGATCGGATCGACCTTGCGCGATTCCGAATTATACACCCCGCGCGCCGTGCCTGCGATCTGAAAGCCGTCGAAGTCGAACGGGCGACGCAGGCCGACATCGATGAGTCCGGCGATGCCGCCTTCCAGATTGTCGGCGGTCGTCGCCTTATAGACTTCCACCCGCGACAGCGCTTGCGCCGGGAAGTCCTGGATCGAAACCGAGCGGCCATCGGCAGTGAAGATCTCGCGACCCTGGACCGTCGTCTGGACGTTGGGCAGGCCGCGGATCAGCACACCGTTCGCTTCGTCGGCATAGCGGGTGACCTGCACGCCGGTTATGCGCGCAATGGCCTCGGCGGCGTTGTTGTCGGGGAATTTGCCGATATCCTCGGCAACCAGCGCATCTACTTGCGCATCCGAGTTGCGCTTGATGTTCTGCGCGCTGCTCAGGCTCTGGCGGATGCCGGTAACGACGATGTCGGCGCCGCTCCCTCCTCCCTGATCGGCGGAAGCAGGCGGGACGGGCGGCGTCTGGACTGGTGGCTGTTGCTGCTGATCCTGCGCTTGCGCTGGCGTGGCAAGCGCCACCGCCATCGTCGTGGAAACCGAGGCCAGAAGCGACCCGACGATTATTCTTTTCATACTCCCCTCCTTCTTGGTTCTGCACAAAAAACGTTTACGGTCGTAAGCGTTGATGGTCTGCGGCACCCGTGGTTACGGTTGCGCCGTCAGGGCATTGGTGTGATGGAAATCCAGTCGATATTGGGCGCATAGCGCGAGCGGAGCAGGATGCCGGGCCAGGTCTGCGACGCATAGCTGCGCCCGTCCCAGTTGGGCTGTTCCTCGCCCGCGAACCGGATGGTGTTGGCGCCCGCCTTCAGCGTCACGGGCACCGTCAGTTCCCACCAGTTGTTCGCATTGAAGCTGTGCGGCATGCTGGCCAGCAACGCCTTGCCGCCGTTGATGGAAATGCGGGCGATCCGTGCAAGTGGATCGGGATTGTAGTGCGTCGCCTTGGCCTGTTCCTCGTTGGAATAGCGGATGGTCAGCGCATAGGTGCCGGCGCGAGGTACCTCGACCTTGGGGAAGGTCAGCGTATTGCCGTTGCCGGGGTCCCCGCCGATCGCGAACACCGCGCGGCCGCCGCTGGCGAGCGAGGCGGCACCGATCCGGGCAGTACCGGCGACCTGCGCGCGCTCCGCTTCGTAGCGCCGGGGCAGCGCCCCCCCCTCGGGGCTTATCGATAGTCCCCGCACGGTTGCCGAGCCGGCGGCGGTGAGCACGACCTTGTTGATACCGCCGAGGAGGAACGCGGTGTTTTTCGAGACGCGCCCGTTGACCGACATCTGCACCGATCCTTCGCCCAGTTCGGGGCGCAGGCGCGCGAGTCCGTCCTGTGCCGCGTAGACCCAGAAGGTCGCGCTGCCGCCGCTCGACAGCGCCACCGCGTCTCCGCGCGTGGACGACGTGCCTTTCAGCACCGCGTCGGCCACGTCATAGCGCGCGCCGCTGGCGGCGGGATCGATCGCGGTAAGGGTGATGCGGTCGACCATCGCATTGCCCTGCGTATGCCGCGTACCGTCAACGCTCCGCGTGGACAGGGTCAGGACGTGCCGACCGGCTGTCAGCGAAACGACGGTGTCGACATGATCGAGCACGACGGGCTTGTAGCCCAGGGGCAGGAGGATCTCGCCTGCCGCTTTGCCATCGATCTGGAGAAAGACGTTGGTGGGGCCCTGCGCCTCGACCAGCGGATCCTTGTTGAAGCTGCCCGCGAGCACGCTCAGATCGTAGCGGCCGTCGCGCGGTACCTCGACGACGAAATCGAGCGCGGCGTCGGCCCCGGTCTTGAACCCTTCGACCAGATAGCCTTTCGAGACGTGGAAGCGGTCGACGTGATCGGGCGAACCCTCGGGACCGCGTATGGTAAGCCCCTGGCCGCGCTTGGCAGCCGTCTCCGCCTCATAGTCCTGCCGCCATTGGGCCGTGACCGGCATCGGCTGCGCGCCCGCACCGGGGGTCAGGAGCAACTCATAGGCTGCCTCTTCGCGCAGCGCGGGCCAGCCGTCCTGGCCGAAGGGGATGGCGACCTGTCCGTCCTTCACCGGCACGATCCGGTCGCCGACGACGACCGGCGGTGCGCTGTCGCCGAGTTGCCCGGTCCAGCCGATCTCGCGCACGCGGACGCGCGTCGTCGCGCCGAAGGTGGCAGGAACATGCGTGAGGGCGACGGTGGCCTCGCCCGATGTGCCGCCGAACAACATCCGCATCTGCGCGCGCGTGGCATCAAGCGTCGCCACGCCCTGCAGCGTGTAGCTCTGATCGGGATGCGGCGGCGTCACGACCAGCGTGTGCCCGCGCATCACCGCATAGGCGTGCAACAGCCACCATTGCCCATTGCCGCGATTGGCCTGGACGGCGGAGTCGCTCAGGTTGCCGTCGATGTTCCAATAGGCAATGTCGGCATCGACCTTCGAATCCTCGATCGCGGCGACCCACTGCACCATCTGGCCCGGCACGGAGGTGTGATAGTTATAGGCATATTCGTTGATGTTCACGGGCAGGTGACGGCCCTGCCACTTGGTTCCGGCGAACAGCCGATCCTCCCATCCGCGATACGTTCGCACACTGGTGCGGACCGCGGCCGGGTTGCTGAGTTCGTGCCAGGTGACAATGTCGGGCATGGTATCTGCGGCAAGGGCGTGGCGCAGGAAGCCCTCGACCTCCGGAAAGAGGAGGCTGGTATTGGGACCCGCGATCCGGGCGCCGGGCAACTCCCGGCGTATCATCCGCACCGCACCGTCCCATGCCGCGTTGAATGCCGTCGGGTCCTTCTGCCATTTGATCCCGTTGCAGCTCTTTGGGCCGTCAGCAAACATGTTGCCGTCGGGCTCGTTGAAGGGAATGAACACGATCCGGTCGCGGTAGCGTGCGGCGGTGCCCTTCACCTGCAGGACCTGGGCACGCAGCTTCTCGATATAGTGGGCTACCGACTGGGCGCAGTCCCCGCGCTTCCAGTCATAGGGAAATTCGCGGTTGATGTCGGTCATGTAGATATAGGTGTCGCCGCCCGAAGCATCGGTCAGCAGGGTCGAGACCTCCAGCGCGTCGGCGCCGGGATGCTGGGGGCCGTCCTGCGCCTTGGTCGACACGGTACGAAGCCCGATGCCTTCGACCAGGTTCGGCTGCGGCAGACGCGCGTCGTACAATCCGTACAGCGTGCCCGACGCGCCGCCATGGAACGCCCCGGTGTCGCTGGCCAGATCCACGGTCATTCGTTCCTGCGCGCATGCCGGCATCGCCGCCGAGCCGAGCAGCGCGACGATTAGGAGGGCGGCGGAACGACGGCGCGAAAAGGGCATGAATCGAGGCTCCGTTGGAAAGATCATGCGCCGCGCTCCGCGGCCATGCGCGCGATTGTCGCGCGGTTCAGGATCAGGCGCGAGATTGCGAACGCCAGCGCCAGGTGCATCAAACCGGGAATGACGGTGGACAGCAGCCGGATTCCGGTCAGCGAGAGGGCCGTCTGATTTCCCGCCCCTGCCTTGTAGGAAACGAGGACGAGGACACCGCTGATCAGCGCCCCGGCCACCGCCCAGGCCAACTTCACGAAGAACTGATTGAACGCGAAGCTCATTCCCGATGAGCGCATCCCAAGCTTCCACTCGCCATACTGGTCGGCCAGCTGGATGAGGGTGAAGTGGAGCGGCAGGGTGCAGCCAAGCACGATACAGCACAGCCCGACCAGCGCCAGCCACAGCGTCGGATAGTCGCCCGGCACGAAGAAAGCGGCAAAGTGCCCGGCGACGAGGATCAGGTTCACCCAGATGTAGACGCTGCGTACGTCGAACCGCCGGGTAAAGGCCTGCACCAGGATCGACCCGAGAAAGCCTCCGGCCGTCGCGGTGCCGAAGAACAGCGCCTGATAGGTCGCATCGCCGTTGAGCACATAGGTGATGAAGTAAAGCGCCGCGCCGCCCTTGGTATTGAAGATCGCGATCAGGAGCAACGTCATGAGGAATGTCCAGCGGAGCTGATCGTTCTTCAGCGTGTTCGCGATCGCCCGCTTCAGCGGCACGTCCGCGGCGTCCGTTGCGGCCACGCGCTCGCGCACAAACAGGAAGCAGATGAGGAACATGACGACGGCGGCGCCACTAAGGATCGCCACGCCGTCGCGATATCCGCGTACGATATCGTCCCCGCCCAGCGTGCGGACCAGGATCGGCAGCCCGACCGAGACGCAGAAGGAAGCGACCGCGACCATCGCGAAGCGCACCGACTGGCAGGAAACGCCCTCGCGCTCGCTGTCGGTCATCCGGGTGATCAGCGCACAATAGGGGACGTTGTTGAGCGAATAGGACAGCGCGAGAAGGAAATAGGTGATCGCGGCATAGGCGACCTTGCCGTCATACTGGAAATCTGGCGCCTGGAAGGTCAGAAAGGCGCTAAGTCCTACGGGAATCGCGGTCCAGAGCAGATAGGGGCGAAACCGTCCCCACCGGGTGGAGGTGCGATCCGCCATGATCCCGATCAGCGGATCCGAGACCGCATCGAAAATGCGCAGCGAAAGGAAGAGGATGCCGACGATCCCCGGCGCCAAGCCAAAAACGTCGGTATAGTAGAAGGTCAGGAAATTTGCGATCAGACCGGTGACGATCGTACCGCCGGCATCGCCAAAGCCATAGCAGATCTTCTCGAGGAACGGGATGCGCGCCGTCACTGCATCACCTTTCTGCCTGTCGCCCGCCGTCACGGCGGGCTTCGCCATCGATGCCGCCATGCCTGCCCCGCTCATGCCCCGATCCGCCCCACGACCGGCCCCCCACTGACCTCGGCGAACGCAGTGGCCACGCCTGCGCCCTCGCGGATGAACACGGGGATGCGCTCTACCGGTGCTGGGCAGGCGATATCGCCGCCACCTTCCACCCGCTCCCCGCTCCAGGCGTCGCGCCAATTGCCCTGGGGCAAATAGACGCTGCGCTCGCGCACTCCGGCGGCGGTCACCGGCGCGACCAACAGGTCGGGACCGAACATATATTGATCGTCGAGCGTCCAGCAGCGCGGATCGTCCGGATAGTCGTAAAACATTGGCCGCATCAGTGGATCGCCATGCTCATGCGCAGCACGCATCAGCGTTGCGACATAGGGGCGCAGCCGTTCGCGCAGCCCGGCATAGCCGCGCAGGACCTCGAAGACCCGCTCGCCGAAGCTCCACAGCTCGTTGCCGGCGCCGGTGTCGCATTGCGCGACGCCGTCGCGGAACGGCGCTGCGGGCGGGGTGATCGGATCGCGATGGCCGTGCATCCGCAGGACGGGGGTGAACACCGCCCATTGGAACCAGCGGATCATCAGCTCGTGAAAGGCCGGATCGTCGATATGGCCGCCATGGAAGCCGCCGATATCCGTCGTCCACCATGGAATGCCGGCAAGCCCCATGTTCAGCCCGGCGCTCAGCTGGTTGCGCATCGCCTCGAACGAGCAGTGGATGTCGCCCGACCAGACCAGCGCGCCGTAGCGCTGGCTACCGGCCCAAGCGCAACGGATCAGGTTGACGATCTCGGTCTCCCCCTCAGCGCGCAACCCGTCGTGAAATGCCTGGGCGAAGTGCAGCGGATAGGCGTTGCCCACCGACAGCACGCTGCCGCCATGATAGCGATAATTGTCGAAATCATAGACACTGTACTCGGGCTCGGCCTCATCCAACCAGAAGAGGCGGACGCCCTGCTCGCGGTAGTTCCGCTTCGCAGTGTCCCACAAAAAGGCGCGCGCGCCCGGATTCGTCACATCGATGAAGCGGGTATTGCCGAGAAACTCCTGCTGCACGTCCAGACCGCGCCTGGCTCGGACCAGATATCCCTTCTCGACGAGCGCAAGATAGTTTTCCGAACGGTGATCGACGGTCGGCCAGATCGAAACGAGCAGCTCTGTTCCCATCGCCTTGAGCTCGGCGGTCATCGCAGCCGGGTCGGGCCATTCGCGAGGATCGAACCGCCAGTCGCCTTGCACGGGCCAGTGGAAGAAATCGGCGACGATCACCGCGAGCGGGATGCCTCGCGCATGATAGTCGCGCGCGACCGACAATAGCTCTTCCTGGGTGCGGTAGCGCAACTTGCTCTGCCAAAGGCCGAGCGCGAATTCCGGCATCATCGGGGCTGTGCCGGTAACCCGCGCATAATTGCGCAGGATCTCGGCAGGCGAGTCTGCCGCGGTGATCCAATAGTCGATCTCGCGCGCGGCGCGGGCGACCCAGGTCGCGCCATTGGCGGCGAAATGCACCTCGCCCACCGCAGGCATGTTCCACAGGAAGCCATAACCGTGGCTGGAGACGACGAAGGGCACGCTCGCTTGCGAGTTGCGTTGCGCCAGCTCCAGCGAACACCCGGCGAGATCGAGATTCGGCTGCTGGTACTGGCCCATGCCATAGAGCCGCTCGCCCGACTTCGCCTCGAACCGCACGGTGATCTGCGCGGCGTCGCCATCGATCACCTTGAACTCGCGGCCCGCCAGTCCGAGCGCGCTGATCGTGCGGACCTCGTCGGTGCCGACCGTCCAAAACTTGCTGGTCGTGTCGCGCTGCCGCCACTTCTCCTCCAGCAACAGGTCGCCGCGCGCGTTCAGGAAGCGGACGCGGCCCTGCAGGTCGACTTCGGCGGTGATTCGGCCATGGGTGATGCGGGCAATCGCCCCGCACCGCGTGACGACGGGATCTCCGGCCTCGGCTCCGCCTTGTTCGAGCAAGGCACCGGGCGCCGCGCCCCCATCGGCGAAGGTCGAGGCGCGCAGGCGCAGGCCGTCGGGGCCATGCGCCTCGATGCGGAGCCAATCGCCATTGTAAGACCACGTTATCGCACGTGTTTCTAGAACAAGCGTGTCCAAGCGCCCGGATCCTCTCTGCGCCATTCTGCGATGGCCGTAAACGTTTTCGGACGATCGATCGGCGCTGTCAATGGGCTTTTGTCAGGGTATTTTTTGGGGCCCTTGTGTGAAGCGCGTCGCGAAGCGATCACAACGCGCATGGACATACGCGAACTCGCCCATCATCTGGGACTGTCGATCGGCACGGTCTCGCGTGCGCTGAACGATCGAAAGGACGTAAGCCCCGAAACCCGAAAGCGCGTGATCGAAGCAGCGCGTATCCATGGCTATATCCCTAACCAGTCAGGGCGGACGCTGCGCAGCGGTCGGACGGGCACGATCGGATTCATGCTGACCCTCGAGCATGACAGCGCGATCCACGGCGACCCGTTCTTCATGGCACTGCTCGAAGGCGTACAGAACGGACTGAGCGAGCATGATCTCGATCTTGCGGTTCTGCTGGCCCGGAAGGGCGAGGACGCGCTTACCTTCCTGCGGCGACATGTGTCGCGCGGGACGGTGGACGGCTGGGTACTTTCGGGCACGCAGTATGAGGATTCGCGGATACCCTTCCTGCTCGACCGCGACATCCCCTTCATCGCACTGGGGCGTACGGAAGCGGCGCGCGACTACGCCTGGATCGACTTGGATTTCGAAGGCGTAGTCGCCGACGCGATGGGCCTGCTGACGAGCGCGGGGCATCGCCGGATCGGGCTGGTGGCCCCGCCGGCGATGATCAACATCAGCCATGTCGTTGTCGAACGCTACCGCACGGCGGTGGAGCGCGCCGGCATCGCCTTCGACCCGGCATTGGTCCACCACGGCGATACCGATGAGAGCGACGGCGAAGCGACCGCCAGCGAGCTGATGGCCCTGCGCGATCGGCCGACCGCGCTACTGCTGATGGGCGAAACCGCACCGGTCGGTGCGTATCGCGCGCTACGCCGCCTTGGGCTGGAACCCGGGCGCGATGTGGCCGTGATCGGACTGCGCGACAATCCGGCCTGCCGGGCGCTGTCGCCCGACCTCACCTGCTTCTCGCTGGAACTGGGCGATCTGGGACTGGCGCTCGCCCAAGGCCTGGTTGCGACGCTGCCGGGGCATCGGGGGGCGGGAAAGCCTCTGGTCCAGCAACTCTGGCGGATGAAGTTGCGCTTGGGACAAAGCCATCTCGCCCCGGTCGGGATTTCGCAAGCCGCGCTCCACGCGACGCTGGATGGTGATTGAGATCTCGGGAAACCCTTGCCGGAGCGGCGCGGAGGCTAGGCGCGATATCGGAAACCGCCGCCCCTGCCCGAAACGCCACCGAGACGCGCTTTCGATCGACGAAGGGCGGAGCCAAACAAGCATCGCGATCGTACGCCCGTTTTGGTGCTGGCGAGCCGGGCCGCAGCGGCAATGCGGCCGCCATAGCGAACGATGGTCGTTCTGTTTTGCCGCGCCGCCTGCCGAGTCTGGGGGGGGGCTAGCGCGGCGCTGGCGGCGTCGCCCGAGGCGATCGTGATCGTGCCGTTCGGCCTCATCGCCATCGGCGGAGTCGCGGTTACCGTGCCCAGCCCCTTGATCGGCGGCCCGGTAGCGGCGTGGCGCCCTGCTGCGAGGCTTGCCCGCCCTTTCCGGCCTTGATCCCGCCGACGCCGACGGCGATCGAGGTCTGGCGCGCGTCCCAGGTCTTCCGGTTCTCGAGGTCGCTGGCGTGGGCGTGCCGATAGTCAGGCCGTTCTTCGACGGACCCGCGGTGCCGGCGATCACCGCGCCGATCAGCGAGGTGTCGCCAACCACGTGAATCGTGAAGCCCTGGTCGCCGGCATCGATGGGGTTGCACAACGCGCATATGGTTGTAATCGTCTCGCCAGTTGCTCAGCACCGAGCGGGCATGGCTCAGCGAAGCGAACAGCGTCTCGTTCAGGCATTCGTCCCGCAAGCGACCATTAAAGCTCTCGACATAGCCATTCTGGAGGGGAGCACGCCCACCCCATCTGGTCAGAAGACATCAAGCCGGCCTTGCAGTTTGTAGAGCGCAAATCGATGAACTGGCTACCAGGCGAGCTTTGCCGGTAGGAATTCGGCGAAAAGATCATCGTAATAAGGCTTTAGCTGGGCCAGATCCGGCTTGGCATGGCCTTTGGAGTAAAGGTCGTATCTATTGAACTCCAGCACCCATTTCAGCATGGCGCGATCCTTGTCGTTGCACAGATGATCGTACGCGCCGTGCTTGTGCCACGGATAGAAGGAATGGAAGCGCAGCATATATAGCGCTTCATCCTGCAGATATGGCTTCATCACCTCGGCGATATAGCCATCATGGCCGAACGACATATGCACCTTCTCAAGGCCGCAATTGGGTTCGTAGATGCCGTATTTCGTCTGGTATTCCGGTACGTGGCGATCCGGATTGGCAGCGAAATATTCATGGAAGACAATGTGTTCGGACCAGGCGCAGCCCACCGGATAGGTATCGCCCACCACACCCCATTGCGGTTCACCCCATAGGCACAAGCACTTGCCCAGATCGTGTAGAAAGCCCGTCAGGATCATCCATCGCGGCTGTCCGTCACGACGCATGGCCTCCGATGTCTGCAACAGATGATCGGTCTGCGACAAATCGGTGTCCGGATCGCTCTCATCGACCAGCGCATTCAGAAACTCGGCGGCCTCCCAGATCGACCTTTCTCCCCGCGTCAGGCCGAAATACTCGGCCTCCTTGCGCAGAACATAGTCGACGGTCATCTGCTCGTGGTTGTTGCGATAAAACTGTGCGACACCCGGAACGGCAGCCTCGTCATACTGACGAAAATCATCCTCGGCCTTGCCTTCCTTGTACCGGCTTTCGTCAACGGCCTTTGTGGCGTTTGCACCCATCGTTCCGCATCCTCTCATCGTGGTCTGCTCTGCAAACGTTATCGGTTACGTAAGAGAGTATCGCAAGTCGACGAGGAGCTCAACAACCCCTCGACCAGGCTATCAGGGGCTTCTTGACACATCGGGCGTTATCGGTAACGCTTCACAGCTGGCCTAAACCTTCCTTCAAAGAGAAGCGTGAGCCAACAGGAAACGAGGATGCGAATGAACGAACGGCACGCGACGAGTGCGTCCATGGCGCGCGCGGTTTTAACGGATATTCAGTTCTGGATTCCCGCGCTGGTTCTGGCCGGCGGCATCCTTCTTCTTGCGATGATCAAATAAACACGCCCTCGAAGGCGGATACAATCTCAGGAAAGAAAGGAGCGCCATCATGGCGTCTTCACAAGATACGGCTGCGGCATCGGCCAACCCGCAACACATGCTGGGGGTTTTGTGCGGCTTGGCGGCCGGCGCCTGGCTTGGCGCGGCGGAAGCGCCGACCAAATTGGTATCGGCGGGTTTTTCTCCTTTCGCCATTTCCCTGTGCATGGTGGTCGGCGTCTTCACCGCTCGCTGGACTTTTCCCACCCTGATGAAGGGCACGGGCTTTGTGTTTTCGGACATCGCGTCCAAGCCGCACCTGATCCTCTGGGGCCTTCTGGCCGGCGCCTTATGGGCGGTTGCCAATACGCTGACCGTCTTTGCCATTCGCGATGTGGGCCTCGCTACGGCGTTCCCGCTGTGGAACACCAACTCCCTGATCGGGCTGCTTTGGGGCTGGCTGCTGTTCCGGGAAATGCGAGGAGCAGGCGCTCGAACCATCGGCAAGGTGGTACTTGGGACGCTGGCGATCATCGCCGCCGCCATCATGCTGGGCTTCAGCACGCTGCACGATGCGGGCGCATCCCCACACGCCGCCCGCGGCCTCGCCGCGGCAGCAGGCGCCAGCCTGATGTGGGGCACGATGTATGTTCCCTATCGCAAAGCCTATCTGAGCGGGATGAGCCCGCTTTCGTTCGTCACGATCTTCACGATTGGCGAACTGGGCACAATGCTGGCCCTGACATGGTGCTTCGACGGCGGCCCGAACTCCTCCGCCTTGCAGCTTCTGCACCATCGTGAAGTACTGTTCTGGCTGTTTCTGGGTGGCTTTGTGTGGGTGATCGGCGACCTGTTTCAGCAATACGCCACCAAATATCTCGGCATCAGCCGCGGCATTCCACTGTCCAATACCAATCAGTTGTGGGGACTGGCCTGGGGGGCGCTGGTGTTTGGCGAGCTGGCGGCTGCCGACAGCGCGCATATCGGACTGGTTGTTGGCGGCTCGCTGCTCATGATCCTGGGGGCGCTGGCCATCAGCACGGCGACAGCGGGTGCGGATGAGATGACCAGCCGCGATGCGGCCTTGCAACGCGAATGCGACCGCTATGGCCTTGCCTATGGTGATGCACGAAACGCCCAACACGGCGAAGGCGCCAAGGAATCGGGCAAACGGCGGTGGTGGGACTGGGCCATCGTGGCCGTCGCCGTATCGCTATTCCTCTGGTTTGCCTCGGATGCGGCCGTGCCGCCGCTGATGATGCATTGGGAATGGGTTGCCGTGCTTTGCGCCATGCTGCTTGCGACGCTGGCGGCGGGCTGCTGGGCGTTGTGGACGCGGACGCGCTTCAATTAAGCCCCCGCCTGCTGTCTGGACGCCGTCGAGGGAGTGTGCGCATAGACGAAGCATCCGGTTCAACGTCGTTGAAAAGCTCCCCTGATGGCGGTCACGCTCAAAGACATAGCCCGCGATCTCGGCGTTTCAACGGTAACCGTTTCGAAGGTGCTGCGCGGCCAGACCGATATCAGCGAGAAAACCCGCGAACGCGTGCTGAAGCGGATGCGCGAGTTGGACTACCAGCCCAATATGCTGGCGCGTGCGCTGGCGGGCGGACGTTCCCAGGCCATCGGACTGGTCGTACCGGATCTCATCCATCCCTTCTTCGGCGAATTCGCCCGATCGCTGGCGGGGGCGCTGCGTTCGGAAGGTCTGGTTCTGGTTGTGGCCTCTTCCGAAGATGATCCGGAGATCGAAGAGCAGGAAATCAAAACCCTGCTGACGCGCGGCGTCGATGTGTTGCTGGTGGCATCCTGTCGTCCGGCAATGCATCCCTCCCCGGCGCTGGCGGAAACCACGACACCCGTTCTGCTCGTCGATCGCCATTTTCCGACCTTGTCGATCGATTTCGTCGGCACCAACGACCTCATGGTGGGCGAACTGGCGGCGCGCCATCTGGTTGGCATTGGCCGCAGACGGATCTCCCATATCGGCGGGCGTGGCATCAGTCCGACGGCGGACCGGCTCAAAGGCTTCCAACGCGCGCTGGCCGCGGCGGGTGTCGAACTTCCCGACGCGTATGTGGTCATGCGCGATGGCTTTGAAGAAAGCGGCGATGCCACGGGCTACCATGCCATGCAGGAATTGCTGTCCTTGGGCGAACCGCCGGACGCGGTCTTCTGCTACAATGATTTGTCCGCCATCGGCGCCATGGACGCCGCGATGCAGGCCGGCCTGCGCATTCCCCAAGACATTGCCTTCATCGGCTGCGGCAATCTGCGGTACGCCGAGTATCTGCGGGTACCGCTTACCTCTGTTGACCAGAGCAGTCATCGGTTGGGAGATATGGCCGCGAAACGCGTTCTTGATCTTAGCGCCGGGTCCGGTCCCGCACCCCAAACCTTGCGCCTGGAGCCGCGGTTGATTGTTCGCAAGTCAACCGTTGCCTGAATCGCCATTCGAATTTCAGGCAACGCTTCTTTGAGTTGATAGGCCGCCCGAAGCCAGAAGCGCATAGGTAGCCCCGACAAATCCGTTTGGGCAGCCCTGCTTGCCATGGCCTGCCGGCAGTCGCTTTCCGGGATTGAAGAGACACGAGGCTCTGCGCTGGACGACAGAAAGATGGTTCCGTCCGAAACTCGACCTTCCATTTGCCGGCTGCTCGATTTCCTCGACCGGAAGCGTGCCAAGCGCGGCAGCAGCTTCGAGCACCGTTGCGGCGCTCGAAGCCTGTTCAATGGTCGGAATGTCGGATGCCCGCGCCTCCAGAAAGGCGCGGACCGCCTCGATACCGATCAGCCGTTAAGCTTGTCCTTCACCGCCTTGGCGGGCGTGAAGGCGAGCTTCTTCGACGCTGCAATCTGGATCGCTTCGCCGGTAGAAGGATTGCGGCCCTCACGCGCGGCGCTTTCCTTGACCTTGAACTTGCCGAAGCCGTTCAGCGACACTTCTTCACCCGCCGCTGCCGCCTCGGTGATGGCGGCGAAAATGCCGTCGACCAGCTTGCGCGCGTCGGCTTTGGTGAGGCCGTGCGCTTCGGAAATGCGGTCGGCGAGATCGGCATTGTTCATGGACGTGTTCTCCGTGTGAAAAGGGCGTGCCCTCTAGGTGCGGGTCATCAACATGTCCAGCGACTGGCGCCATCATGCGGCAACGGCACACTCCAGCGCGCCGATACGTTCTTCGCAGATCACCTGGACAGCCTGGCCCAGGACCTCAACGCGTTCGCGTAACCACGCCAGCTCTTCGGCCTCGCGCAGCACGGTCGAGCGCGATCACCAACGCCACTTTTGCCTAAGATGATCGAAGCCCATTTTCGCATGTTCGGCGGGGGCGGCATGCGCAGGATCCTGCTCGGCTTCCACCACGACCCAGCCAGCATAGCCGCTTTCCACCAATGCCGCGACGAGCGGCGCAAAGTCCAAGTCCCCGGTTCCGGGTGCGGCGAACATTCCGGCCACTACGCCATCAAGGAAGCTGCCGCCTCGGGCGCGAATTTCGGCGTAGCGAGCACTGCGTACGTCCTTGCAGTGCACATGCGCGATCCGGCCGCGATATCGCGTCACCACTTCCAGTGGATCAATTCCGCCATAGGCCGCGTGGCCGGTATCCAGCGTGAGTCCCACTCCTGCGCCCGTCGCGTCCAGCAGCCGCTGCAGATCCTCAGCCGTCTCAATCACGGTGCCCAGATGGTGGTGATAGGCGAAATGCAGCCCGCGATCGGCCACCGCCGCCGCCACCGCGTCCAGGCGCGCGCCCAGCACGCGCCAATCGTCCCCCGCCAGTCGCGGCGGCGCGTCGAGCCGCGAACGGCGATCACCATGCACTGCACTGCCCGTTTCGGCGAACACCACCACCGATGCCCCGCAGGCTTCCAGCAGGTCGAGATGCGGCGCCATCGCCGCGATCTCTGCCGCCGCATCGCGCCGCAACAGATCGCCGCCATACCAGCCGCCGATCAGCGCCAGTCCCTGCTCCCGCAGCAGCGGCGCCAGTAATCCGGCATCGCGCGGGAAGAGGTTACCCAGTTCAATCCCCTCGAATCCGATCGCCGCCGCCTCGCCGAGCAGCTGCTCCAGCGAGATGGGAGCGCAAAGCTCCGGCATGTCGTCATTGGCCCAGGCGATCGGGCTGACACCGATGCGGATCATTCCCCGCGTTCCGGCGCCGGCACGTCCCACCAATGGCCGCCAACCGTGCTAGCCCGATCCGGATCGGTGTGCAGGACGAGCACGCTACTGCGATCCGCCGCCTGCGCCCGCGCAACCGCCGCGCCCAACTCGCGCAGCTCCACCGCTTCGGCAAGCGCGCCCAGGCTGCGGGCATGGGCGACGAAGTCGATCGCGGGCGCCGGGCCTCGCAGATTGTTGAACGGCCGCCCGCCCTTCGCCTGTTGCAGCCGGTGGATGCAGCCGAAGCCGCCATTGTCGAGCAGCACGACGATAAGCTTAACCCCCATCGCCACCGATGTCGCGAGCTCGGAATTGAGCATCAGATAACTGCCATCGCCGACCATCACGATCACATCGCGCTCCGGCATCGCCAGCTTCGTGCCCAGCCCGCCGGCAATCTCATACCCCATGCAGGAAAAGCCATATTCGGCATGGTATCCGCCCGGCACCCGAACGCGCCAAAGCTTGTGCAACTCGCCCGGCAGCCCCCCGGCCGCGCACAGCACCACCGCGTCGTCCGGCACAACCGGCCACAGCGCACCGATCACCTGCGCATCCGAAGGCAGCGCATCGCCCGGCACCGTCGCCGCCTGCCAATCGCGGTTCCAGGCGGCGACCCGGTCGCAACCCGCCGCCTCCCAGGCCGGTGCTACCCGCCAATCCGCCAGCGCCTCCCCCAGCAGCGCCAGCGTGACGCCCGCATCCCCCAGCACCGGCAGCGCATCCTGCTTCGCCGAGTCGTGCGCCGCCACATTCACCTGCGCCAGCACCACGTGCGGGGAAAACAGCCGGCGCGATCCGGTGGTAAAGTCCTGCAAGCGGGTGCCGATGCCCAGGATCAGGTCCGCCTCCGCCGCCGCGCGATTGGCCGGATCGCTGCCGGTAACGCCGATCGCGCCCAGCGCCTGCGGATGGTCCCAGACCAAAGCCCCCTTGCCCGCCTGCGTCTCAGCCACCGGGATGCCGGTCGCTTCGGCCAGCGCGGCCAGCGCCGCTTCGCCGCGCGCATATAGCACCCCGCCCCCCGCCACGATCAGCGGCGCCCGCGCCGCCCGGATGTGCGCGACCAGTTCTGCCAGTTCCTGCGCATCGGGCACCGGCCGGCGGCGGCGCCAAACCCGTTTGCGGAACAGCGACGCCGGATAATCGTACGCCTCCGCCTGCACGTCCTGGCACAGGGCGATCGTAACCGGCCCGCATTGCGCCGGATCGGTCAGCACCGCCATCGCGCGGGGCAGCGCATCGATCAGCTGCTCGGGCCGGGTGATCCGGTCGAACAGCCGCGAGACCGGGCGCAGGCAATCATTCGCCGAGACGGTGGCGTCGTGAAACGCCTCGATCTGCTGGAGCACCGGATCGGGCCGCCGGCTGGCAAACACATCGCCGGGCAGCAACAGGATCGGCAGGCGGTTGGCATGCGCCACCGCCGCCGCCGTCACCAGATTGGTCGCGCCCGGCCCGATCGAGGTGGTGCAGGCCATCGCCCGCTCGCGCCGATGCGCCTTGGCGAAGGCGATCGCGGCATGCGCCATCCCCTGCTCGCTATGCGCACGGAAGGTGGGCAATACCTCTTCGACTTCGGCCAGCGCCGCGCCCATCCCGGCGACATTGCCATGGCCGAAGATCGCCCAGACGCCGCCGAAATAGAGCATCTCAACGCCGTCGACCAGGCTGACCTGCGCCGCCATCCAGCGCGCCAGCGCCTGGGCGGCAGTGCAGCGTACGGTTTTGCCTAGGGCCGTCGCGCCATTCTCCACGCCGCTACCAGCGCCTCGAAGTTCGCCGCGATTTCTTCCACCGCCGCATTGTCGCTGATCGATCCTGCAAACCATCGCTCCGCAGCATCGTGCCAGATCGTCCGGCCGACCGCAAAGCCCTTCACCACCGGAAAGCGTGCCGCCGCCGCGAACCGTTCGACCAGCCGCGCCGGGGTTTCCGACAGGCCGAGCAGCAGCACGCCTTCGCAATCGGGGTCATGGCGCTCGATCACCGCCGCAATGGCGGCCCAGGTCGCGGGGTCTCCGTCGGGCTCCAGCTTCCACCAATCGGGCACGACGCCGATGGTGTACAGATGCTCCAGCACTGCCGCGGTGGTATGCGTGTCGACCGCGCCATGGGCGGAAACGATCACTTCGATCAGCAGTGGGTGCCGCGTTGCCCGGCATGCCTGGAACAGTGCGAGCAGCGCCCGGTCCTGCGCTACACGCACGGCGGCCGGATCGTCGATGCGATAATAGACCAGGCATTTCACCACCTGCGGCGCCGGCCATTCGCGCAGCGTAACCGCCACTTCGGCGCCGCCTTCAAACGTCACCGGGCGCGATCCGGGCACTTCAATCGGGCGCCCCACCCAATAGGGCAGCGCGGCCGTCGCCTCCAGCGCCCGGGCACCGTCGTCGCCATCCAGCAGGATGCCGAAGTCGCGATCGCCCTGCGCCAGCTGGTCTGTCGCCTCCAGCACCAGCGCCTTGAACGCCGCGATCCGATCGGGCGTGGCCCCGGTGCGCGCCGCCAGCGTGCGGAAATGGGTGCGATGATCCACCGCCAGCACCACCAGCGACTCGTGGCGTCCAGTCCGCTCGACCGACCAGTGCACCCGTTCCAGCGCGACATCAGTGCGCAGCCGATAGGGAAGATCCGTGCGGCCCAGAAAATGCTGCAGCTCGCGCCAACTGGGCATCGCCGGCGCGCAGCCATGGCGCGAGACGACCAGCGCGCCGCACGCATTGCCCCAGCGGCACGCCGTCTCGAGCGTCTCCCCGCGCAACCAGCCACGCAGCAACCCGGCCATGAACGCATCGCCCGCGCCCAGCACGTTGAACACCTCTACCGGAAAGCCGGCCACCACGCGGCCACCCTCGATCCGATCGGGAATGTCGCCTTCGAACACGGCGCAGCCCTCGGCGCTGCGCTTGACGATGATCGGTGCATCGGTGCGCGCGCGAATGCCGTGCAGCGCGGCAAGATCGTCCTCGCTGCCGCCCAGGATGTGCACTTCCTCCTGCGTGCCGACAACAAGGTCGACGAGCGGCAGGATCTGCTGCAGCTTGGCGGTCACGGCGCGATCGGCAACGAAGCGCTGCTCGCCCATGCCCGGCGTCGCGGCACCCCAGAGCACCGGGCGATAATCGATGTCCAGGATAACCCGCCCACCACCGGCTCGCATCAGCCGCGCCGCCTTCATGCTCGCTGCGAACACGCCCGGTCGCGAGAGATGGGTACCGCTCAGCACCACCGCCCCGGCGCGGGCGAGAAGCGCGGGATCGATATCGCCCTCGTCGATCGCCATGTCGGCGCAATTTTCGCGGTAGAACAGTAACGGGAAGCGCTCGCCGTCGCGGATGCCGAGAAGTACCAACGCGGTCAGCCGCTCCGGGTCGGTCGAGACGGCGCGCGTCTCCACCCCTTCCCGATCCAGCTGTTCACGCAGAAACCGCCCCATGTGATCGTCCCCGACGCGCGTGATCAACGCGGTCTTCAACCCCAGCCGGGCGGCACCGATCGCCGTGTTGGTAGGGCTGCCGCCGACATATTTGGCGAAGCTGGTCATATCCTCCAGCCGGCCGCCGACCTGTTCGCCATACAGGTCCACCGCGGCGCGGCCGATCGCCACGAAATCGAGCCGGCCCGCCTGCGCCATCGCCCTGCCCTCTTCCATCGCCCGCCCTATCCTCATCCGCCCCTTGCCGACCGGCGGCAAGCTGTGGAATGGGCCCGGCAATAACGGAGGGCCGCATGCATGCAATCGCGCTGATCGGCGCCGGACGGATCGGGCGCATCCACGCCGCGAACGTCGCCGCCCATCCGGGCTTGCGACTGAAACATATTGTCGACCGCGATCCGACTGCCGCGTCCGCGCTCGCCGCGATTCATGGCGCCATATCGTCG
The DNA here is from genome assembly GCF_001650735.1 of Sphingomonas sp. TDK1. GTDB lineage: Bacteria > Pseudomonadota > Alphaproteobacteria > Sphingomonadales > Sphingomonadaceae > Sphingomonas. The sequence goes on from NZ_LXVY01000001.1 coordinate 23,357, forward strand.
CCGCTGGAGGCGGTACTTACGGATCCCGAAGTCGCCGGCGTGATCGTCGCCAGCGCAACGCCCAGCCACGTGCACCTCACCCTCGCGGCCGCGGACGCGGGCAAGGCGGTGCTGTGCGAAAAGCCGTTCGGCGGCGTGACGGCCGCGGCGCGGGGCGCGGCGGTGCGGCTCGACCGGTTGGGCGCGCGCGTGCTGATCGGGTTCAATCGTCGCTTCGATTCGCACTTCGCCGGCCTTCACGCCCGGCTTCGGGCGGGCGAAGTCGGCCCGTTGGAGGCGCTGCACCTTATCAGCCACGATCCGGCGCCACCGCCCGCCGACTATATCGCCGCTTCGGGCGGGCTGTTCCTCGACATGGCGATCCACGATTTCGACATGGCACGCTGGCTGATGGGCGCCAGCCCGGAAACGGTGTTCGCCACCGGGTCCTGCCTGGTCGATCCCGCGATCGGCGCCGCCGGCGACATCGACACCGCCCGCATCGTGCTTCGCAGCGCCGATGGGCGACTGTGCAGCATCAGCAACAGTCGCCGCAGCGGCTATGGCTATGACCAGCGGATCGAAGCCTATGGCGCGGCCGGCATGCTCCGCGTCGGCAATGTCGCGGCAAACGGAGTAGAGCGTTGGGATGCGAACGGCGGGCATGGCGCCACGCTGCAGAATTTCTTCCTCGATCGCTATGCCGATGCCTATCGCGCGGAGATCGACCAGTTCGCTGCAGTGCTGGACGGGGCCGCACCCGCGATCACCCCGCACGACGCCGTCGTCGCGCTCACGCTGGCAGAAGCCGCCGCGCGCTCCGCTCGATCGGGCAGAGTCGAACGCCTTTGATCGCGCCGCGCGGCGGGTCACGCCGTCGCCAACCGGCCGAACGAGGGTGGGCGATCGCCCGGCGCCTTGCCGAAGTCACGATTGGGCGTCTTCCCCATGCGAAAGCTGAGCGTGCCGCCGCGCACCAGATCGGCATGTGCCATCCAGCTCTTGCGCCACGGCCCGCCGTTCCAACGCACCTCCTGGACATAGGGCGCATCGGCACTCACGCCCGGCGCCTCGATCACCAGCCGCCGCCCGCCGCCCAGCGTCAGCGTGGCGCGGGCGTGCAGCGGGCTGCCGAACACATAGACACCGCTCACCGGATCGACCGGATAGAGGCCCAGCGCGCTCAGCACGTACCAGGCGCTCATCTGCCCGCAATCCTCATTGCCCGACAGCCCGTCCGGCGCATCGCGATACTGGCCTTCCAGCAGCATCCGCACCCGCGCCTGCGTCTTCCACGGCGCGCCGCAATAGGCGTAGAGATAGGCGATATGGTGGCTCGGCTCGTTGCCATGCGCATATTGGCCGACCATCCCGCTCACGTCGGGCGGGGCACCGGCCGGCAGGCTGCTGTCGGCGGCGAACAGCGCATCCAGCTTCGCCTCGAACGCAGAATCACCGCCGAACAGATCGATCAGCCCATAGACGTCGTGCTGGTTGAGGAACGTCGCCTGCCACGCATTGCACTCGGTAAAGTCGCGCCAATGCGCGGTATCGTGGCCGAGAGCGCGGGGATCGAACGGCTCTGCCCAGCGGCCGTCGGCCAGCTTGGGCCGCATGAAACCGGTCTTCGCATCGAACAAATGGCGATAGTTGCGCGAGCGTTCGCGCAGCCGGGCGGAATCGTCGTGCGCACCCGCGGCCTCGGCGATCCGGGCCATTGCCCAATCGTCATAGGCATATTCCAGCGTCTTGCTGGCGGCTTCGGCCACCTTGTCGCTGGGAATGTAGCCAAGCCGCCGATAGGGATCGAGGCCCTTGACCGTCTCGTCGAACGCCAGTGTGCGGAAGCGCGGCCACAGTGCGGCAACGTCGATGCCGGTGACGCCCTTTTCCAGCGCTTCGGCGATCACCACCGCCGAATGCCAGCCGATCATACAATGCGTCTCGATCCCCTGCAGCGGCCAGACCGGCGGGCCGCTGGGGCTCTCGAGGGTCATCCGCGCCAGCCCGCGCACCAGGTCGGCATTGCGCTCCGGCGCGGCCAGCGTCAGCAGCGGGTGCAGCGCCCGATAGGTGTCCCACAGCGAATAGGTGCTGTAATTATGCTGCCCCGCCGGCAGCGTGTGCACGGCCGTATCCATGCCGCGATAGCGCCCGTCGACGTCCGAAAACAGCGTCGGGGCCAGCATTGCGTGATAGGCGGCGGTGTAGAAGATGCGTGCCTGCGCCGCATCGCCGGTTTCCACCTGCAACCGGCCCAGCGCCGCCGTCCACGCCGCGCGGGCATCGGCCTGCACCCGATCGAAATCCCAGCCAGTGCCTTCGGCATCCAGGTTGCGGATCGCGCCCTCGACATCGACGCCGGACAGCGCCACCTTCACCACCAGCGGCGCGTCGGCCGCATCGGGGAAGAGCAGCGCCGCCTTCAGCGCGGCCCCGGCCACCGCGTCGCCGCCGACAGGCCGATCGTTGCTGCATAGCTGCGCTTCGGCAAAGGGACGCGACAGGCGCAGCGCGAAGTGGATCACCCGGCCGCTCGCCCATTGCTGGACGCGACGGCTGCCGACCAGCATGTCGCGGCCGATCAGCCGCAGCGACGCATCTGTCACCGGCGTGCGACGCGGCGGATCATAGCCCTCGCTCGCCGGATCGGGCTCGTCTCGCGCGCCATGCGCCAGATCGATCAGCAGATGCCCCGCGGCCGGAAAGCGATAGCGATGCCAGCCGACGCGTTCCCCCACGGTCAGTTCGGCGGCAATCCCGCTATCGGGGAAGCGGACAGCGTAATAGCCCGGCACGGCGCGCTCGTCGTCACGGCTGAAACGCTGGCGATAGCTACCCAGTGGTCGGTCCAGCGCGCCGGGATCGAGCAGCACCGACCCGGTGCGCGGCACCACCAACAGGTCGAGCAGATCGCCCACCCCCGTTCCGCTGAGATGGGTGTGTGAGAAGCCCAGCATCGTGCCGTCGTCATGGTGATAGCCCGAACACGCGTCCCAGCGGGCATTGTCCGTATCCGGGGAAAGCTGGACCATGCTGAACGGCCGCGTCGCGCCCGGATAGCAATGGCCGTGACCGCCGGTGCCGATGAACGGATCGACATGGGCGGCCGGGTCCGCCGAGGGAGCGGCGGCGGCTGGTGCTGCCCGCACCTCCCCCGCAGCAGCCGTCGCCGCGATGGCCAATCCTCCGGTCAGCACATCGCGGCGTGTCGTCATGCCGTCTTCCTCAGAACTTGTAGGTGGCGGTCAGCAAGGTGGTCGTGCCGGAATTGACGATGTCCGAAACGGCCAGGCTGTTCTTCCCGATATGCGCCCAATAGCTATAGGAATTGAACAGGTTGGAGACGGAGAGGTCCAGCTTCAGCGCCTTGGTCACTTCATAGCCGGCATGCACGTCGATGCGGTTGATCGGCCGCACCCACACATCGTCCCAGGTCGCGCCCTTGCCCAGCGTATCGTACACCGAGATGTAGCTGCCGGTATGGGTGTAGTTCAGGTCGAGACCGATCGGCCCGGCCTCGTAGAACAGCTGCACATTGGCGAGCAGGTCTGGCGCGTTCTGGATGCGGTCCATCCGCGTGCCGTCGCCCAGCACGTCGACCTTGGTCCACTGCCGCGTGATATTGCCGGCCACGCCCAGCCCGCTGAGCAGCCCGGGCAGCGCCGAGAATTTCTGCCGGGCGCTGGCTTCGATGCCGTAGATGTCGCCCGATCCACCATTTTGCGGGCGGAAGGTGATGGTGCCGGTGGTGACGCCCTGGTTGGTGCCGGTGACGATGCCGGCGCTGCTGCCCGCATCGAAGATGTAGTTGCGCAGGTGCTTGTAATAGCCCGCCAGCATCAGGTGGGTATCACCGAAATCCCATTCGCCCGACGCATCGATGTTGAGCGCGCGGATCGCCTTCAGGTCGGGATTGCCTTGGGTGATCGTCGTCACCCCGCCCGATACGTTGGTGCTCGACCCGCCACCCAGCTGCAGGAACGGCGGGCGGACATAGCTTGTCCACACGGATGCGCGGTACACGGCGTTGCCAGGGCGATAGTTGACCGCCACGCTGGGCAACAGCGCATCGAACTTGGCGACGTTGCTGCCGAACGAGCCGGTCTGCGTCACGCCGTTCAGCGTCGGCGTCACCCAGAAGATGTTGTCGATCTGGCTGTGCTCGAAGCGCACACCGGGGATCACCTCGACCTGGTTGAACACCAGCTTTGCCATAGCATAGCCGGCATAGACCTGCTCGGTCGCCTTCTGCGTGTTGCAGTTGAAGCTGTTGATCGGGTTGCTGCCGCAGGTATCGATCGTCGCATCGGTTGCGCCGCCGAGCTTGTTGAACAGCGCGAACAGCTTGCCCTGGTCGATTTCCGGCACGCCCCAGCCGTAACGGCCCGGCCACACGCTGGGATAGGTGGTGGAAATGATGCCCAGGTCGCCGAACGTGTTGGCACCGCCATAGTTCGGCACGGTATAATCGCGGTTGGTGACGGTGCGCTTGCTCTTTTCGTAGCGCGCGCCGACCTTCACGAACTGCACCACGCTGTCGTCAAAGTCGTAGCGCAGGTCGAGCCTCGCGCCGCCCTTCTTCTGCTCGCTGGTCTGCGGCGTATATTCGGGCGCGCCGCCCGCTGCCGGCATCCCGGCAATATTCCCCAGCGCCCCTGCGAGCTGCGGTGTCAGCAGCGGAACGGGGTAGCCCTTATTATAGCCGAACAACGTCCCGCCGCCAAAATCCAGACCGTTGCCGCTGGCGCCCAGCGTACGCGCCGCCACTTCGATATGGTTGGGGCGTTCGTTGCTGCCCCAGCTGTAGAAGAGGTTGGGCGAAATCGTCAGCGCACCGCGCTTGAAGTCACCGCCCAGCTGCGCGGTGCCCAGCGTGGCAAGCGCAGGGTTGGTTTCGTACCAGAAGCGGGTCGAGACGTTGCTGAGGATCGGCGCGTAGAGGCCATTGCCCAGCGGCGTGCCGTTGGATCCGGTCTGCTTGTTCATCGCGATGATCTGGGTCAGGTGGCTGTTCTGCTCGGTGTCCGCGCGGGCATAGGTCACGCGGGCATAGACGCTGGTACCGTCGTCCGGCCGCCAATCGAAGCTGGCGTTGCCGCCATAGCGTTCGGTCGAACCCGACGACATGCCGAAATTGGCGCCGGTCAGGATCAGGTTCGATGCGGGATCGAGGTTGCTTGGGTTCGAGCCATCGGCATTCTGCACGGCGAAGTCGAAGCCGAAATCGCAGCAGCCGGATGCCTGAATGCCGCCCACCAGACTGTTGGCGAAATGGCGGATGTCGTAAAAGGCACTGACATAGATTCCCAGCTGTTCGTCCGGCCCGAACTTGGTCGAGAAATCGCCACCCACGTTGAAGCCCAGGCCATCCTTGCCATAGGCGCGCGCGCGGCTTTCCAGCCGCCCGCCGACGGTGAGCGAACCCCGGGTACGATCGGTATAATCGAACGCCGAAGGGGTGCGGAAATCGATGGTGCCGCCGATCGCATCGCCCAACATATCGGGCTGCGAGGTCTTGTTGAGCACGATCGTCTGCAGACCGGAAGGCGGCAACAGGCTCAGCTGCACGCCGCGGCTATAGGGATTGCCCTGCGCCACCGCGACGCCGTTGATCAGGTTGAGATTATATTCGGAATTGAGGCCGCGAACGGAGACGAACATGCCCTCGCCGCGCGAGGCACCGTCAACGCCGCCGGCAAAGGCCGATCCGGTGTTCATCACGTTGATACCCGGCAGCATGCCCAGCGCCTCGGCAACGTTGTGCACCGCCGTATGCTTCAGGTCGTCGGCCGACAAGACGCTGGTGGTGTTGGAAGAGCGCATCTGCAGGCTGCTTGCCTCATAACGGGTGCCGACGACGACGATGTCGTTGGCGGCGCTGCTATTGGTGTCGTCCTTCTTGGGCGCTGCCTGCTCGACCGTCTGCGCCGCAGCCAGATCCGGCAGGATCAGCATTCCCGCCACCAATACTGTCCCGGCCAGCAACCGCACTCGCAGATTGGATCGCATCATTCCCACTCCCGCTGCGCCGAGGAAGCCGGCGCTCTATTTCAGACATGGAATGACAATGCCAATATTATGTCAATCTGCAAATTTCATTTTGAATTTTTTTGGTCCCGGTGTTGCATTCCAGTCTCAACCCAGCCGCGGTGGCGCTATTCGGACGGCAGGTCGGCATCCTCCGCGGCCGTGCCGCGCGCCACTTCCAGCCGATAGGCGAGCCCGACGACCAGCGCCTGCGCGACACACAGCGAAGCTGCCAGCGAGCGGAATCCGCGCACTTCCGATTCGCGCACCAGCAGGGTCTGGGTGGCCAGCTTGGCGATCGGGCTCAGCTGGCTGTCGGAGATCGCCAGCACCTTGGCGCCAGCCGCGACGGCGGTTTCGACCGCACTGACGGTCTCCGGCGCATAGGCGTGATAGCTGGTGGCGATCAGCACATCGCCTGCGCCGATCGCGCGGAACTGCTGCTGCGAAAGCCCGCCCACACCGTCGAGCAGGATCGTCGGCTTGCCCGCGCGGGGAATGGCATAGGCGAAATAGGCGGCGACCGGAAAGGCACGGCGCATTCCCGCGACATGGACGATATGCGCCTTTTCCAGCAGAGAAACTGCGTGCGCCAGCCCGTCATGGCCGATCACGTCGCGGAGGTTGCGCAGCGCGTTTATGTCGCCTTCGGTAAACTCGTCGATCAAAACGCCGACACCGTGATCGGAGACCGACTGGCTCACCGTAGCGTTGAACTGGTGCACCCGCTCGCCATAGCCCAGCGGATTGTTCTGGGCGAGGAAGCTGTCACGCAGCAGCTTCTGCATCGGCCCCGCGCCGCTGAAGCCCAATGCCTTGGCAAACCGCACGATGGCGGAGGGCTGGCTATCCGAACGCGCCGCCACCACCGTCAGCGTCTGGAGCGCCGTCTCTTCGGGATGATCGAGGACATAGCGCGCAACCTGTTGCAGCCGCTTGCTTAGCGTGTCGTAGCGCGCCAGGATTGCCGCACGCAGTTCCTCGGCATTGGTCGGCAGTTCGGTAATGCTGTCCTCCATACCATCCTCCAGCCCGCACCATAGCTGACAGATGTCGGTTTGCAATATTTGCGCCTGGAATGAAATTTCCATATTGACTTTATTTTGACACGCACCGTCTAATACGAGCATCGTTCCGTGGGGAAAATCGATGCCATCAGAAGCGTGCACAGCCTCGACACGGAAGCGAGCATGACCCCGGCATTGCTGGCCCATAGCGTTGCCGATGCCGAGCCTTCGGCAGCGCCGCGTCGGCTGCTGGGCCTACCCGGCGCGATTTCGGCGAACCTGCTCAACATGATCGGCATCGGGCCGTTCATCACGATCCCGCTAGCGCTGTCCGCGATGGGCGGTCCACAGGCACTGCTCGGCTGGCTGCTCGGTGCCGTGTTGTGCATGTTCGACGGCTTCGTATGGGCCGAGCTGGGTTCGGCGTTGCCCCGTTCGGGCGGTTCGTTTCACTATCTGCGCGAAGCCTTCGGCCCGCGGCGGCTGGGCCGGCTGTTCGGCTTTCTGTACCTTTGGCAGGTGCTGCTGACCGGGCCGATGTCGATTGCATCGGGCACCGTAGGCTTCGCGAAATACGCGACGTACCTGTGGCCGTCGCTCACCGGCTGGGAGATTGCGGCAATGGCGGCGGCGCTTTGCCTGCTGAACACGGTGCTGCTGTGGCGCGACGTGCGCTCGATCGAACGGCTTTCGGTAGTGGTCAGCGCCATCGTGATCGGCGCGTGCCTGTGGATCATCTGTTCGGGCGCGCTGCATTTCGATGCCGCCCGCGCCTTTGCCTTTCCGCCGGGCGCCTTCACGCTCAACCACGGCTTCTGGATGGGGCTGGGCGCGGCGACCCTGATCGGCGTCTATGATTATGGCGGGTACAACAATGTCTGCATGCTGGGCGGCGAAGTCCGCGACCCGCAGCGGACGATCCCCCGCGCCGTGCTGCTGTCGATCCCCATCGTCGCGCTGCTCTATATCGGGCTGAATCTCGCCATCCTCGGAGTATTGCCATGGCAGGAGGCCGCGCGCTCGCAAGCCGTGGTCGCCGATTTCATGCAGAAGCTCTACGGCCCGCTCGGCGGCACCACCGTCGCCATCCTGATCCTGATCGCCAGCTGGGGATCGGCGCTGGTCGTGCTGCTCGGCTATTCGCGCGTGCCCTATGCGGCGGCGGTGGAAGGCGAGTTCTTCACGCCCTTTGCCAGGCTGCACCCGCGCGGCGGCTTCCCCACGCTCTCACTGCTGTTCATGGGGCTCGCCTCCGCCGCGGCGTGCTTCATCTCGCTCGACAATCTGATCGCCGCGCTGATCGTGGTGCAGACGCTGTTCCAATATACCGCGCAGTGCTTCGCGGTGGTGATGCTGCGCCGCCAGAAGCGGCCCGGCTTCCGCATGCCGCTCTATCCCGTGCCCGTCATCGTCACGCTGATCGGCTGGCTGTATATCGTCACCACCAGCAAGCCGATTCACATCGTCGCCGGCATCGCGATGGTGGTGCTGGGCTCGGCGATGTTCCTGCTGCTGGCCAAGACGCGTAACCGCTGGCCGTTCGCGCCGTCGACGGAGACCCTTTGATGCCTGCCCCCAATCTCGACGTCGCCGTGATCGGCGAAATCTACGTCGACCATGTCTTTTCCGGTTTCACCCGTTGGCCCGCGCCGGGAGAGGAAGTGACCACCGAAGCCTATACCCGGGAAGTGGGCGGCGGCGCGGCGGCCACGGCGTGCGGGCTCGCGCGACTCGACCGCACGGTGGCGCTGGTCGGGCTGGTTGGCGCCGATGACCGCGACTGGTTCGCTGCCAGGCTGGCTCGCTACGGCGTCGCGCCAGACGGGCTGCGCGTCGGCAATGGCGCCAGCGGCACCACCATCAGCGTCTCGACCGCGCAGGACCGGTCGTTCTTCACCCATATCGGCGTGAACCACGATGTCGGCGCGCTGGCGGCCGGCGCGGGGCTGGCGGTGCTGCTCTCGGCCCGCCATGTCCATTTCGCCATGCCATTGCCGCGCGCCGTGGCCGAACAGGTGCTGCCCGCGCTCAAGGCCGCCGGCATCACCATGTCGCTCGACATGGGGTATCAGCCCGAATGGCTCGCCGATCCAGCGAACCGGCCTACCCTCGCCGCGGTCGATTATCTGATCCCGAACGAGAAAGAGGCCGAGCTGCTTTGCGGCAGCACGGAAGTCGACGCCTTTTTCGACGCTGCCGAAACGCTCGGCATCGCCCATCCGATGGTGAAGCTGGGCGCTCGCGGAGCCGCGGCACGGGAGGACGGGCACACCGTCTCCGTCGCGCCGCCGCCGGTCGAGGCGGTCGACGCCACTGGCGCGGGCGATGCCTTCGACGCCGGCTTCATCGACGCGCTGCTCGACGACGCCGATCCCAAGACGCGGTTGCAGCACGGCTGCATCACCGGCGCGCTTTCGACGCGCCAGCCCGGTGCGCTTGCCGCCATTCCCGACCGACACGAACTCCGGAGTACCCATGACCGTTTCTATTGACCGCAAGCTCGTCCTGATCGGCGGCGGCGGGGTCCGCACGCCGCTCGTCACCTTCGGCGTCAACGACGCGGCCGAAGCGTTGGGCGCCCGCGAACTCGTGCTGTGGGATCCCGATGCCGATCGGCTCGCGATCATGGCGGCGCTGGGCCGCGCGATCGTGAAGGCCGAGGGCGGCAGCCTGATCGTCCGCGAAGCCAGCTCGATCGAAGACGCCGTCGAAGGCGCCGCCTTCGTGATGAACTCGATCCGCGTCGGCGGCATCGCCGGCCGCGCCGCCGATGAGCGCACCGCGATCGACCATGGCTATCCCGGTCAGGAGACCACCGGCCCGGCCGGCGCCGCCATGGCGATGCGCACCGTGCCGATCGCGATAGAGCAGGCGCGGCTGGTGGAAAAGCTCAGCCCCGATGGCTGGATCGTCAACTTCACCAATCCGGCGGGCCTGATCACCCAGGCGGTGGCCGATCACAGCAACGCCAAGATCGTCGGCATCTGCGACACGCCAACCGAGCTGTTCCACAACATCGCCCATGCCCTCGGCGCGACGCTGGCGGATGTCGAGTGCGACTATGTCGGCCTCAACCATCTCGGCTGGGTGCGCGGCATCCGACTGCACGGCGAAGACGTGTTCGATCGCGTGCTGGCCGACGATGCGATCCTCGACAAGCTCTATACCGCCCCGGTGTTCGACAAGGCGATGATCCGCACGCTGCGACTGATCCCCACCGAATATCTGTTCTTCTATTATGAGCGCCGCCGCGCGCTGGCCAACCAATGCAAGCACGGATCGAGCCGCGGCACCGAAGTCGAAGCGCTCAATGTCGAGCTGATCGCCACGCTGCGCGACCGGCTGGGCGCCGATGACGGCCCCGGTGCGATCGCCGCCTATGCCGCCTATCTCAACCGCCGCTCGGGTTCGTATATGAAGCTGGAGGCCGAAGGCGGCTCGGCCTTCGACCCCGAATCGACCTTCGACATCGATCCGTTCCGTGTCGCCAGCGGCTATCACCGCATCGCGATCGATGTGATGAGCGCGCTCACCGGCGCCGTGCCGGCGACGATCGTGGTCAACACCCGCAATCGCGGCGCCGTGCCCGATCTGCCCGAGCGTTCGATCGTCGAAACCTCGTCGCAGATCAGCCGCGACAGCATCACCCCGCTGCCGATCGCGCCGCTGCCCGATCCCGCGATCGGCCTTGTCCATGGCATCAAGGCCTATGAGCGCGCCGCGATCGAAGCGGCGATCACCGGCGAGCGGCTGGCCGCGCGCAAGGCGCTGCTGATCCACCCGGCGATCGGCGAATGGGATCCGACCGGCGCGCTGCTCGCCGATCTGCTGGACCCCACCTGCCAGCATTGCTGACATGTCGCATCGGCCCAGCCGCCGCGCCTTCCTGAGCGAAGGCGCGGCGCTCGCGGCGGCAGGCAGCATCGCCCTGCCAGCCGCCAGCCGGGTCGAAAGCGCGCAGCCCCAGCCGCGCGAACGCCTGTCGTTCGATATCGGCTGGCGCTTTCACGAAGGCGACATCCCCTTCCCGCCACTGCTCGACCATGAGGCATCCTATGCCCATGCCAAGGCGGGCAATGCAGAAGGCGCGGCGGCCGACGCCTTTGACGACACCGGCTGGCAAAGCGTGCGACTGCCGCACGATTGGGCCGTCGCCCAGCCGTTCGATCGCGCCGCGAATGTCGACCAGGGCTATCGCCGCCGCGGCATCGGCTGGTACCGGCGCAGCTTCGCGTTGGACCTGGCCGATCGCGGCCGTGCGCTGACGCTGTGCTTCGACGGTATCGCCACCCATGCCACGGTGTGGATCAACGGCATGCTCGCCCATCGCCAGTTCGGCGGCAGCACCGGCTTTACCATCGATCTGACGCCGTTCGCCCGCTTCGGCGACGACCTGAATACGATTGCGATCCGCGTCGATGCCGATGCCAGCGAAGGCTGGTGGTACGAAGGCGCCGGCATTTATCGCCACGCCTGGCTGCTCAAGCGCGCACCGGTGCATATCGCGGTCGACGGCGTCCACGCCGCGCCCTGCCGCGCCGAGAGCGGCGACTGGACGGTGCCGGTGGCGCTGGCCCTCGCCAATCAAGGCCCTGCAACCTCGGTACAGATCGAAGCCCTGCTGCTCGACGGCAACACCGTCGTCGCCCGAAGGCAGGGCACCGCAGCCGTCGCCCGAAGGCAGGGCACCGCAGCCGTCGCCGCTCAGGCCGAAGCGACCGCGAAGCTGGATCTGGCCATCGCCGCGCCCCGCCTCTGGTCCCCCGACAGCCCCACCCTGTACACGCTGCGCACGCGCCTGCTCGGCCCGGCGGGCGTGCTGGATGCGGTGGACACGGCAATCGGCTTCCGCACGCTGCGCTTCGATGCCGATCAAGGCTTCTTTCTCAACGACGCCCCGCTCAAGATCCGCGGTACCTGCGCGCATCAGGATCATGCCGGCATCGGCGTCGCGGTGCCGGACAGCCTGTGGGACTTCCGCCTGCGTCGCATCCAGGCGATGGGCGCCAACGCGCTGCGCACCGCGCACAATCCGCCCGCCCCCGAACTGCTCGACGCCGCCGATCGGCTGGGCGTGCTGGTCCTCAACGAATATCGCGAGCTCAGCGCCGCCGCCGACACGCTCGATCGGCTCGCCAGCTTCGTGCGCCGCGACCGCAATCACCCCAGCGTCTTCCTCTGGTCGCTGTGCAACGAGGAATCGCTGCAATCTAGCGCGGTCGGCGTAGCGATGTTCACGCGGATGAAGGCGGTGGTCCGCGCGCTCGATCCCGATCGTCCGATCACCGCCGCGCTGAACGGCGCGATGTTCGCCGAACCCAACATCGCCGACCAGCTCGACGTCGTCGGCTTCAACTATGGCACCGGCCAGTTCGATCGCTTCCACGCAGCCCATCCCACGGCGCCGCTGCTCGTTTCAGAAGACACCTCTGCCTTCGCCACCCGCGGCGCCGCACGCACCGATCGCGCCGGGCAGGGTCTGGCCGACGACGACAGCGAGCACGCCGCCTGGGGCAGCACCCACCGCGCCGCCTGGGCGACGGTCGCGGCGCGGCCCTTCGTCGCGGGCAGCTTCTTTTGGACCGCCTTCGACTATCGCGGCGAGCCGACACCGTTCGAATGGCCGAGCGTCGCGTCCTTTTTCGGCGCGATGGACCAATGCGGTTTCGCCAAAGCCGCGTTCCACGTCCGCCGCGCCTTGTGGTCCGCGGCGCCGGTGCTGCAACTCTGGCCTCACTGGAACTGGCCCGGCCGCGAGGGCCAGCAGGTGCCGCTCAGCGTCATTGCCAGTGCCGATCGGGTGGAGCTGCGCCTGAACGGCCGCGTCGTCGCCGAGCTCGCCCTACACGGCGACGTGCTGGCACGCACCGCGCTGACCTACACGCCCGGCGTCCTCGAAGCCCTGGCCTATCGCGGCGACCGCATCGTCGCGCGCCAGCGGCTGGAAACCGCCGGCCCACCTGTCGCCCTGCGGCTCACCCCCGATCGCACCCGCATCCTCAGTGACGGTCGCGATGCGGTGCCGGTCACAGTGGAAGCCGTCGACGCCCAAGGCCGCGCAGTGCCCATCGCCGACACGGCCTTCGCTCTGTCGGTGCAGGGCGGTACGATCCTCGGAACCGGCAATGGCGATCCCAACCGCCACGCGCCGGAAACGCCCGGCGCCTGCGCGTTGTTCGCAGGACTGGCCCAGACGATCCTCCGCTCCGACGGCGCACCGGCGGTACGCCTGACCGCGACCGCTCCCGGACTCCGCCCCGCGATTCTTTACCTCTCCGCCATCCCCCACGACGTCCCCGCCATTCCCGCGATCGACGGCCGCCAGCAGCTCTCCGAATGGCGCGTCGCCCCGGCCGCCGCCGCCCCGCCCGATCTTGCCCGCCGTGTCGCTCCCGGCGATATGAACAGCTGGGCGTGGCTCAAGCCCGGCGCGGTCGAACCCGGCGATCCCGCGCGCCGCTGGGTGCTGTTCCAGCTTGCCTTCACGCCTCGCGATCAGGCCGCCCAGCGCGGCGGCACGATCGTCTTCGCCACGCTGATCGGCACGGTACGGCTGTGGCTCGACGGCAAGCTGGTCGCCGAAAAATCCGATCCGGCCCCCACCCGCTTTGTCGTAGCGCTGCCACCCGGTCGGGGCGAACGCCTGCTCCAGCTGCTGTTCGATACCGGGGGGCGCGATGCGCCGTTCGGCCTTGCCGGAAGCGTCGCGATCCTTCCCGCCCCCCTCACCTGAAAGTTCTCTCCGTGTCGTAGATTGCTGCATGTCTTCCGCTCGCGCACCGCGCGTCTCCTGTCAGCGCCAGCCAACGCCCACTCGGCTTCTGGCGGGGCGGGATCGCCATCGCCACCGGCTATGGCTGGGGATCGGTCGGCGCTGGTTTTGGGGGCTGACCCCCTAGTCCGTCTCGGTGGTCGGGAACCGGCGAGCTGTGCGTCCAGCGATGCGGCCCGAATATCCCCCCGCCGCACGCATCCTGCCACCAGCGACTTGGTGCACTTGAATGCTGCATGGCTGCACGAACGTGCAATTTTCCGCAAAGCCGTATCTGGAAATCGGTGGACTTTCGCGGAGGGGGCCTTGGGACGCAGCGTGCCACCAGTCGTTCATCGGATTTCCAAATGCCGTCAAAGCGGACAGGCCTCCGGGCTGGCCTGCGCATGCCTTGCTCACGTCCTGGGTAAGGCAGTCGGCAGGCGCTCCTCGATCCATAGCGCTATGTCTCCGAGAACCGCCTCTCGTCCGAAATCCGCCAGAAGGTCGTGAAACGCGCCATCGTAGAACCTCAGCCTTTTATCTCTTGATGCCGCGGCTTCATAAAAGCGCTGGCTACCACTGGCTCGCGTCGCTCTGTCTGCGGTGCCGTGGATGATGAAGACCGGCGTAGTGCATTGCGAGAATTCGCGTTCAAGCCGTTCTCCCGCCCGGATCAGTGCGGCAACCGTGATGGCGGGCTGCGTCTCCCTGGCGGTCAGCGGATCGGTATCGAGGAGCCCGACTCGAACGGGATCACGCGAAAAGTCCTCGTTTTTCAACCTCAACACACGGGCGCGGGGTGCGAGGCGGCTGAACAGCTTGAGACAGGTCAACGCGATGCGGGGCGCAGGCAGGCGAAAGGCGAAGCTCTCGCAAATCAGGCCATGTAGGCCGAAGGGGTGCTCGATCGCGTAGAGGCAGGCCGCCACGCCACCTGCGCTGTGCCCTAGCAGGTATAACGGCAGATCCTGATCGCGTCGCCGGGCCAGCTCCACCATGGCGGCGATATCCGCGACATAATCTTCGAACCGTTCGACGAGGAAGCGCGGCCCGCTGGATCGGCCACGCCCTCGAAGGTCCAGCGCGTAGACGACGAAGCCCGCGGCCACGAATTGCTCCGCGACCCACTGATACTGGCCGCCATGCGCATTGAACCCGTGACAAATCGTAACGACCGCGCGCGGCGACGAAGAAGGGCGCCAGCTGCGGACGAAAATGGACGCGTGATCGGTCGTTAGGGTAATTTCTTCAGGAACGAGTTGGGGGGCACTTACGGTCATGGTTCAATTCCTTCAGGCCCAGTTCGTCGGAGGAAGGATACCTTCCCGAAGCATGCTCCGACGCAGCATCAGTCGCGCTCGGTCCGTTGCCGGCGAAGCTCGGCATTTTCCCGTTCCAGCGCCGCCAGTCGGTCGTGCAGTGGCTGAACGGCTGCTTCGATCTCGCGCTCGCTGAACCGCGGCACGATATGCTGCGGACAGTTCCAATCGAAGGCGACCAGCCGCAGCCGGAAGATTCGCTCGATCGATGCTGCATAACCGGGATCCGCCACGCGCTCCGCGATTGCCGGGTCGGCACCAGGCATCAGCGTCTCGACATGCACGTAGATTTTCAGCCGGGCGCGCCGGCCATAATCCATCAGGATCAGGCACGCCCGATCGTTCGTCCGGAAATTGCCCGTGCTGATATATTGGCGATTGCCCCGATAATCTGCGAAGGCGAGCGTCCGCGGATCGAGCATTTTCAGGAAGCCAGGCGGCCCGCCGCGATGCTGCACATAGGGCCAGCCGGTTTCCGATACCGACGCGATGTAGAAGCTGTCGCGCTGCGCGAGGAATGCCGCTTCGTCTGCGGTGAAGTGATCGAAGGCGCGGTGACCTTTGAACGATGTCCAAACGCCATCCGCCCCCATTTCCGCCTGTACGGCCGCGACGCCCGGCGTGCGGGCCACGTCCATGAAACCGTATGGCATAGCGCCCCTCCCTCGTTCATTCCGGCCGGCGGCCCTGCCTATGCGATCGCGTCTCGCGCCGCCTGCTGGGCACGCACATAGCTCTCGATCACCGCCGCATAATTCGGCGCGGCCAGACCGTAGAGCTTGGCCAGCTCGGCGGCTTCGGGGCGCGCCCAGGTGCGGTGGAGTTCGGAGAGCAGCGCATTGGTCGAGGTCGGCTTCACGCCGCCTTGGACGAAGCGCGCGAGCGAAATTTGCGAGACCATCTCGCTCGGATCGCCAGACGCGTCGAGCACCGCATAGACCTCGAACCCGGCCGCCCGGGCATCGAGCGCCGGGAACATCACGCACACGCTGGTCCACACCCCCGCCATCACCAGCGTCTTGCGCCCGGTCCGGCGGACCGTTGCGACGAAATCGTCATTATCCCAGGCATTCACCTCGCCCTTGCGCGGCACATAGACGGCGTGCGGGGCATGGAGGGCGATTTCCGGCATCAGCGGTCCGTTGGACCCGGCTGGTTCGGAAGCGGTGGTGATGACCGGGATGTCCAGCAGCGACGCGAGTCGGGCGATCATCTCGACATTGCGGCGAAGGTCGGCGACGGGGATGTCCTTCACCGTCTGGAACAGGCCCGACTGGTGATCGAGGAGCAGGATCACGGTATCGGCCGGGTCCATCAGCATGGCGCCGCCGCCGCTGGCAAGCACGCTGGATTTGGGGGAGAGGGACGAAGGCATGATCGTTATCCTGTGGGTTTGCCCCTGCCCGCCGGCAGCGGCCGGGGTAGCTGGTGGTGGAAATGCAACGAAGTTGTACGCGACATCGGCGCGACGCTTTGGTCAGCTGTGGTAAGCTGCGGTTAAGCGCAGGCATCGCCCGGCGGATTGGGTGCAATGGCGCAAGCTCGCGGCGCCGTTCCGGGTAACGAGATCGCGGCAAACCGTGGAAATTTCGTGCGGGATCGCTAGGATGCTCCCCGGTGACTATCAGGGGCGACGGCGCTTTCCGGGGAAAGGGAGGGACGCCGCCAGGGGATTGGGGAAGCGTGACGATACGGGTGCTGACGGTCGACGATCACGCAACGGTCCGCGATGGCGTGGCCGCGCTGGTCGCGCGGCAGCCCGACATGGAGATTGCGGGCGAAGCGGCGAACGGCACCGAGGCCGCCGCCATGTTCCGGGCGCTCGCCCCGGACGTGACGCTGATGGATCTCCAGATGCCCGACATGGACGGCATCGAAGCGATCGATGCGATCCTGAACCTGTGCCCCAAAGCCAGGATATTGGTGTTGACCACCTATTCGGGGGACGCGCAGGCCGTGCGCGCCATTCGTGCCGGCGCGGCAGGCTATCTGCTGAAAAGTTGCCTGCGCACCGAGTTGTTGGACGCGATCCGCGCCGTCCATGCCGGCCGTCGCGCGATGAGTGCGGAAATCAGCCACGCCGTGGCCGAACATGCGCTCGACGAGCCGCTGACCGATCGCGAGATGGCCATTCTGGGTATGGTCGCCGAGGGGCATCCCAACAAGCAGATCGCCCGCAACCTCGATGTCTCGCCGGATACGATCAAGTCACACCTCAAGAACATCTTCGCGAAGCTGGGAGTGGATGATCGCACCCATGCCGTCACCGTCGCGATCCGGCGCGGCTTCTTTCATCGCTGAGGCGGAGCCGGCCGGCACTCCATCCTGCACGTCGGCGATGAAGCGATAGCCGCGGCCGGTGACGGTGGCGATGTACCTCGGCGCCTCCACCGCTTCGCCCAGCACCTTGCGGAGGCTGGCGACATGCACCTTGAGGTTACCGTCGCCGACGAAGGTGTCGGGCCAAGTGCGGGCGCGCAGCTCGCGCTTGCTGACGACCTCCCCCGGCCGCTCGGCCAGCACGGTGAGGATGTCGAGCGCGCGCGCGCCAATCTTGACCGGCACGCCATGCTTGAGCAGCAGCTGCCGGCCGGGTTTCAGAACGAAGGGACCGAAACGGAAGCAGCGCTCGATCGCTCGCACCAGCGTTGCCGGATAGGCCGGCAACGCTGGTGCGGGCACCGATAGAGCAGTAGACGGCATGGTGACGGCCTCCGGTTGGATCGCTCCCGACGGGGCCTGACGCCCTACGCCAGAACGATCCTGTTGCGCCGCGGAGACTACGCCGGTGCCGTTCCGGCAGCACCCTACCCCCGGGTCGCCGAGCTTCACCCATTTGGGTGATCGACACGGCGCGGCGCCATCGCGCCTCGTGACACCGGGGCCGCTTTGGACGAGACACAGGGCATGTCGCTCGCCGCGAAATACCGGATCCTGACCATCCTGGCCCCGCTGTGGAGCATCGGTGACGCCTGGGCAGCGGGCGAACCGCGGAGTCTGCAGCAACTGCGGCATACCGCGTGGACCGTCCGCGAGGGCGCCCCACCGGAGATCTGGGCGCTCGCGCAGTCGCGCGACGGCTATCTCTGGCTGGGCACGGGGAGCGGGCTGTATCGCTTCGACGGCGCACGCTTCGACAAATTTCGCCCGTTCCCACGCGAGCACCTCCCTTCGCTCAACGTCAACTCTCTGCTCGCCACCCGCACCGGGGACCTCTGGATCGGTTTCGCGTCCGGTGCCGTGGCGCGGCTCCGCGCCGGTCATCTCACCACGTTCGATCTCGGGATCCCGTCCGTTCCCGTTCTGGCGCTGGCCGAAGACCGCGCAGGGATGATCTGGGCGGTCTTGGGCGAAGATAATCGCGGCGGCGTCGCGCGCTTCCATCGGGGACGATGGCAGATGCTGGACCGCCGTCACGGCGTGGCAGCAGGCGCCGCAACCAGTGTGGTCGCAGCTTCGGACGGGGCGATATGGATCGCGGTGGGCGGCGAGCTGGCCGTGCTGCGCCCCGGCGCCGTCCGCTTCGCGCGGGTTCCGGCTTCCGCATCGGAGCGCCCGCAATTGCGGCAGGCACCCGATGGCGCAATCTGGCTGAGCACCGGCGCCCGCCCCGGCCTCCAGCGCATTGCAGGATCTGCGGCCGGCGAGCGCCAGACATGGGTCCAGCCGCCGAGGACGGCCAATCCTCGCGCGGAAAGCATGCTGTTCGATCGGCGCGGCGGGCTTTGGGGCACCTATGGCAGCGGCGGCGTCTTTCGTCTCGGCCTCGGCTGGATCGGCGGCGCCCTCCTTCCCAACGGGGTGCGCGAGCGGTTCGGCGTGGAGCGTGGTCTTACCTCCAACCTCGCCAACCCCATCCTGGAAGACCGTGAAGGCAATATCTGGGTGGGGACAAATCTCGGCCTCGATCAATTTCGAGAAACCAGCGCGGTGGTGGCCACCGGGCTGCCGACGGATTCGCGGAACGGCTACCGGATCGCGCCGGGTCCGGCGGGCGCGATGTTGGTGACGACCAACGAAGCGCTGTTTCTGGCGAGTCCGGGACGCACCGCGCAAAAGCTGGGTCGGCTTCCGCGGCGCCCGTTGATCCTGCACACAGATGCGCTGGCACGCGTCTGGATCGGCACCGATCGGACGCTGGGTATTTGGTCCGGCACGACCGTGCGCGACGTGCCCCTGCCCTGGCGCAAGCCGACGCCGTTTGCGCTGGTCGAGGAAACGCCGGGCCGGATCTGCGTCTCTTCGCCCAACGGCGCATTTTGCCGGAAGAACGATAGATGGGAGCCCGAGCCGCGGCTCGCGACGACAGGCAATCCACCGACGCAGCTACTGCGCGACGGCACCGGCCGTACCTGGATCGCCGAAGGGGATCGCATCGAGCTGATCGAGGGGAGGACACGACGCGCATTCTCCGCGCGCAAGGATCTGGCGCTGGGTACCGTCGTGGTCATCGCGGTTCGGGGAAGCCATGTCTATGCGGGCGGCGACTTCGGGCTGGCCCGGTTCGACGGCACGCGCTTCGTCACCCTGCGCTCGGACGTGCATCCCTTTCTGAGCCGGACAGCCGGAATCGTCGAAACCGCCGCGGGCGACCTCTGGCTCAACACTGCCGGCGGTGTGGTCAGGATTGCCAAGGTCGATATCGAGGAAGCGTTCGCCCACCCCAGCCGCCCGCTGAAGGCGCGGGTATTCGATCGCGACGACGGCATGCCCGGCGTGGCACAGCAGGACTCCTGGTCGCAAACGGCCATCGAAGCATCGGACGGGCGCCTCTGGTTCCTGACCCGCGTCGGCGTCGCCTGGATCGATCCCGACCAGCTCTTCTTCAACCGGCTGCCCCCGCCGGTAATCATCAAGTCGCTGACGGCGGGTGGCCGCACGTATTCGGGCGAGGCGCCTGTTCGGCTGCCGAAGGGCACGTCCAACCTCCAGATCGCCTACACCGCGACAAGCCTGTCCGTACCCTCGCGCGTGCAGTTTCGCTACCAGCTAGAGGGAATCGACGACGGCTGGGTAGACGCGGGCGCGCGCCGCGAAGCCTTCTACACCGGGCTAGCACCGGGCAGCTATCGGTTCCGCCTGATGGCAGCGAACGAGGACGGCGTGTGGAACCGACAGGGCGCGACCCTGGCGTTTGAGATCCCGCCCACCTTCGTACAGAGTTGGGCCTTCCGCCTGCTCTGCGGCCTGGGCGCGCTGCTGATATTGTGGCTGCTATACAGACTTCGTCTTCGTGCCGCCGCCCATCGCATCCGGGCGCGGATGGCCGAACGGATGGGCGAGCGCGAACGCATCGCCCGCGAGTTGCACGACACGCTGCTGCAATCGGTCCAGACACTCACGCTGCATGTACAGGTGGCAGTGGAAGACCTGCCGCAAAACACGCCGGAACGCGCCAAGCTGGAAAGCGCCCTGAACCGTGCCGACCGGGCGATATCGGAGGGGCGCGACCGCGTGCGCGACCTGCGTACACAGCTCGATCCGGACGGCATCGTCGAGATCCTCGCCGGGATCGTCGCCGAACAGGGCTTCGATCCCGCCATGGCGGTTCGCATCCAGGCGAATGGAGATATCCGCCCGCTTGGCCAGATCGCGCTGGACGAGATCGTCCGCATCGTCGGTGAAGCGGTTGCGAATGTCCGCCAGCACGCGAATGCAACCCAGTTGCGCATCGACATCCGCTTCGCCCGCCCGTTCACGATCCGGCTCTCGGACGACGGTGCCGGAATCCCTGCGCCGGTCCTCGATTGCGGGCGCAAGGCCGGCCATTACGGGCTGCAAGGAATGCGGGAACGCGCAAGGAAGCTCCGCGGCACCCTCGCCATCCGCGCGCCGGCAGGCGGCGGAACGGAGCTGGTGCTCACGATCCCGGCGCATGTCGCCTATGCCCGTCGCAGCGGATCGCGGTGGTCGGCGTGGCGGGACAGGCTACCGCGTCTGTTCAATGCCCGGCTGTGGCGGCGCCTCGCCGCCTCCCGGCACATCACCATCGACTAGACCGGCTGGGACTCCGCCAGGAGATCCCGCTCTTCAGGATGGCGCTGTAGATAGGCGCTGACGAACGGACAGCGCGAGACGATCCGCAATCCCTGCGCGCGCACGTCTGCCAGCGCCCCGGCGATCAGGCGGCTGGCGATCCCCTGCCCTTCGAGGGCCTTGGGGACGACCGTGTGGGTGAAGACGAGGATGCCGTCGCGACGCCGATATTCCGAAAAGGCGATTCCCTTCGCGGTCGCCAGTTCGTAGCGGCGCGCGTCCAGGTTGTTCCGAACTTCGCTGTCACCGTGCATCGTCGCTCCTCCACCATCGAATGGGGCGCGCGCTCCCATCTAGCGCAGATGGCGCTGGAGGAAGCCGCGCATATACTCGGCGATCACGCCCGCATGCGTCTCCAGCGCGAAGTGGCCTGCGTCGAGCAGGTGCACTTCGGCGTCGGGCAGGTCGCGACGAAACGCTTCCGCACCCGCGGGCAGGAAGAACGGGTCTTTCGCCCCCCATACCGCCAGCAAAGGTGGCTGCCGCTGGCGCAGATAGGCATGGATGCGCGGGTACAGCGCCACGTTGCGCGCATAATCGGCGATCAGGTCCAACTGGATACTGTCCTGCCCCGGGCGGGCCAGCAGCGCGGCATCCAGCCAATAGCCTTCGGGAGCGACTTGGATCCCGTCCGGCGCGCCATGCGTATATTGCCAACGCGTGGTCTCGAGGGTGAACATGCTCCGCATCGCGTCGCGGTTGGCTGGCGAAGGATCTGCCCAATAGGCGCGGGTAGGCGCCCAGCCTTCGCTCATGCCCTCTTCATAGGCGTTGCCGTTCTGCGAGACGATCGCGCGGATCGCGTCCGGGCGCTGCAGGGCGAGGCGAAACCCGACGGGCGCGCCGTAATCGAAGAGGTACAGCGCGTACCGCCGCAGACCGAGCGCATCGCAAAAGGCGCCGATCGTCTCCGCGAGGCGCTCGAAACTGTACACGAAGCCTTCGGGTACGTCGGTGAAGCCGAACCCGGGCAGGTCCGGGGCGACCACGCGGTACCGATCGGCCAAGCGGGGCATCAACGCGCGGAACTGATGCGACGAGCTCGGAAAGCCGTGCAGCAGCAGGATTACGGGATTCCCGGGATCGCCGGCCGCTCGGTAGAAGAACGACACCCCCGCCGCTTCGGCCCGGTGGACGGATGTCTCAAGATGCTCGGACGGACGCTGCATCATTACCTCATCTCGGAACCGCGGCGGCGCGGCCGGGCTCGCCCCCTCTTCGCCGACCATCAAGGCGACGCAAGTAAATCCGTGTATATTTTGGTATAAGGATGCGACGCCTTAAATATCATGCGCCAATCCTCCACCATCACGCTTCACGATATTTTACCACAAGCGACACCATCTTGCGCCGGATCGGATTACTTCTTTGCGAGAGCCGAAGCGCGTTTCAGCTCGCAAGGAGATCATGCATGAAACGACTTTTGATGCGAGCGGCGCTCGTCGCTGCCACGATTGCTGCCGCCCCTCCGGCGTTTGCCTTCCCCGAAGGCGCGCCGGACTCACCCGCGCCGAGCATCAGCGTGCCGGTGATCCACTATCGCACCGCCACGATCGACGGGGTGAAAGTGTTCTACCGCGAGTCCGGCCCCGCCGACGGGCCGGTAGTCCTGCTGCTGCACGGCTTCCCCACCTCGTCGCACATGTTCCGCAACCTGATCCCGCTGCTCGCCGACAAATATCGCGTGATCGCGCCGGACTATCCCGGTTACGGCCAGAGCGACGCGCCCGACCACACGGCGTTTGCCTACACCTTCGCCAACCAGGCGGATATCGTCGACAAGCTCGTCGCGCAGCTCGGCGCCAAGCGCTACGCCTTGTACGTGATGGATTATGGAGCGCCGATCGGCTACCGGCTCGCGCTCAAGCACCCGGAGCGGGTGAGCGGGCTGATCGTGCAGAACGGCAACGCCTATGACGAAGGACTGCAGTCGCCCTTCTGGGATCCCATCAAGGTCTATTGGCGCGACCGCTCGCAGAAGAACCGCGACGCGCTGAACAACCTCGTCACGCTCGACATCACCAAGTTCCAATATACCGATGGCATGGGGGACGTTGCCCGCATCAGCCCCGATAACTGGGTGCACGATCAGGCGCTGCTCGATCGCCCCGGCAACCGCGACGTCCAGCTCGACATGCTCGGCGATTATGGCTCGAACGTGCCGCTATACCCGCAATTCCAGGCGTTCTTCCGCACGCACCGGCCACCGACGCTGATCGTCTGGGGCAAGAACGACAAGATCTTCCCGGAGGATGGGGCGCACCCCTATCTGCGCGACCTGCCCAAGGCCGAGATCCACATCCTCGATTCGGGGCATTTCGCACTCGAAGATCGCCTTGACGTGATGGCCCCGCTGATCCGGAGCTTCTTGGATCGCAATCTCGCAAAATGACGGGCGTGGCGCCCGCGACGCCCGGGGTGTCTCGGGGCCGCACATCACGCATGGGACCGCATCTTCAGCCGGTTCATTCTGGTAAACACGCCACCGCATCGGTCGCGAAAAGATCTACGGGCGATATAGCGCAGAAGCCGGTCGGAAATCGCCCGAACGGTCTAGTGAAAATGGAGCATTGGATGCCGGAACCGGTGGCTTTGACAAGACGAGCGGCATTGACGACCATCGGCGCATTGTCGGGTTCAGGCTTTCTGGGCGCGCACGCATGGGCACGTGCAGCGCGTATCCACAGCAGCGATGGCTATGCTTCAGTGCCGGGCGGGAAAATCTATTGGCGGCGGTTCGGCACCGGCGGCAAGACCCCACTGCTCACGCTGCACGGTGGCCCCGGCGCGGCGCACAACTATCTTTTGTCGATGCAGGCGCTGGCCGATGAACGTCCGGTGATCTTCTTCGACCAACTGGGCTGCGGCAAGGCGGACGCACCCGAAGACGAGCGCATCTACACCATCCAGCGCGCCGTCGACGAAGTCGATGCGGTCCGGGAAGCGCTGGGGCTCCGCCGGGTGGTGCTGTACGGGCATAGCTGGGGGACGCTGCAGGCAATTGAATATCTGTGCCAGGGCCGCGGCGCGGGCGTCGAGCGACTGATCCTTGGCGGCGCCTTTGCGAGCATACCCCAGGTCGTGGCCGGCATGCAGCGGCTGATCGACAGCATGCCGAACGGCTTTGCCGAACGACTCCACGCGCTGGAGCAGGCCGGAAAGACCGGTGCTCCGGAATATGCCGCGCTCGTCCAGCAACTCTACGATCGTTTCCTGATGCGCGTCCCGCCGACACCGGACGCCGCCGCGAGCTTCGAGGCGCTGGGCAAATCGATCGCCTATCGCGTGCTCAACGGACCGAACGAATTCACCATCGTCGGCAAGATCAAGGACTGGGATCGCCGTAAGGACCTGAAGCGGATCACCCAGAAGACGCTGCTGACCACCGGCGAGTTCGACGAGGTCACGATGGACTGCCACACGACGCTGCGCGACGGACTGGGCGGCGAGGCGCGGCTGGCGGTACTGAGCGGGTGCGCGCATATGACCATGGTCGAGAAGCCGGATCGCTACAATATGTTGCTCCGCACCTTCCTGGCGGAGCCCTGATCGTGAGACAGCGAAGCGGACGACGGCGTTGATCCGTACCTGTGCCGGGGAATCGTGCCCGAGATCGATCTGCCCGCCCACGCCAGGCGGCGATCGCCGCCTATCCGGAAATCGGCGTGCCGGGGATCGCCCCCCTGTAACGGGTGACGGTATCGGGTGACTGGGGCATCAATCCCTATCTGTTCGACGTCAGCGACTGCACGCAAGGCCGACGCCGCCATGATGTCGGCTCTGCGTCACCGGTGCAAACCGATGGCGTTCGTGGCGGACGCGAATGGGAATTCGGTAGTCGCGATTGCGGGTCTGGTCATCCTGCGCGCGCCGCCGACCCGCGCAGCGCCTTGCGCACGCCGGGCAACATGCGGCCCACGATGATATCGACACCCCGCGCGTTCGGATGCATCCCGTCGGCCTGGAGCAGCGCCCGATTGCCGGCCACCCCGTCGAGGAAAAACGGGTAGCGCGCTACCCCATGCTTCTTTGCAAGCGCGGGGTAGATGCCGTCGAAGGCGCGCCCATATTCCGGCCCCAGGTTCGGCGCGGCACGCATGCCGGCGAGCAGCACGGGGATGCGCCGCTCGTGCAATTCGGTGAGGATGGCATCGAGATTGGTCCGGGTCTGCGACACCGGAAGGCCCCGGAGCATGTCGTTGGCACCGAGTTCGACGATGACCAGATCCGGTGTGATGCCAAGGCCGCGCAATCCCCACCGCAAGCGTGCGCGGGCCTGCGCCGCCGTGTCGCCAGCAACACCGCCGTTGCGGACGGTCGCCGCCACGCCCGCCCGGCGCAGCGCCCCTTCCAGCCTCGCGGTGAATCCCAAGGCGGGCGGAAGGCCATAGCCGGCGCTGAGGCTGTCGCCGAATGCCCAGATCACCGGCGCGCGCGGCGCGGCATCCGCGTTCGGCGCAAATGCCAGGACCGGGAGCATCGCGAGATGGACAATCCCCCGCAACCCTCCATATCGCTTCAGGCGTGACCATGGCATCATCCCCTTCCGATAGCGCGCTGATCGACGCGCGCAACATTTCGCTATCGCTGGGGAAGGCGCCCGCCCGGGTGGACATCCTCCGCGGGATCGATCTGCGCGTGTCCGCGGGCGAAAGCGTCGCGCTGCTCGGGCCGTCGGGATCGGGGAAATCCTCGTTGATGGCGGTGCTCGCCGGTCTGGAGCGCCCGAGCGGCGGCACCGTATCGGTCGCCGGGCTGGACTTCACGGCGCTGGACGAAGATGCACTCGCCGTCGCGCGGCGCGGACGCATCGGCATCGTGCTGCAGGCCTTCCACCTGCTGCCGACGATGACCGCGCTGGAAAATGTCGCCGTGCCGCTGGAACTGGCCGGCGCGCGGGACGCATTCACGCGCGCCGAGTCGGAGCTCGCCGCTGTTGGCCTCGCGCACCGGACCGGTCATTATCCCGCGCAGCTCTCCGGCGGCGAGCAGCAGCGGGTGGCGATCGCACGGGCGCTGGTCGGGCGCCCGGCGCTGCTGTTCGCCGACGAGCCCACCGGCAACCTGGACACCGGCACCGGTGCCGCGATCATGGACCTGCTGTTCGAGCGGCACGCCGCCAGCGCCACGACGCTGTTCGTCATCACCCACGATCCCGCGCTCGCCGCGCGGTGCGGACGCGTCGTCACCCTCGCCGACGGGCGCATCGCCGCCGATCGGCAGCGCGCATGAGCGTCGCCTGGCGGCTGGCGCTGCGCGACCTGCGGCGCGGCGGGCGCGGGCTGGTGCTGCTGATCGCCTGTCTCTTCCTCGGCACTGCCGCGCTCGCCGGGATCGGCAGCCTCGCCGCCAGCCTGGTCGCGGCGCTCGATGCGAACGGGCGGCAGATAATGGGCGGCGATGTCGAGTTCACCGTCTCCCAGCGCCGCGCGACCGTAACGGAGCTCGCCGCCTTCACGGAAGCGGGGCGCGTGTCCGAGACCGTCTCGATGCGCGCGATGCTGCGCAAGCATGCCGACAGCCCCGCGATGCTGATCGATCTGCGCGGGACGGATGTCGCCTGGCCGCTGGTCGGGCGCTTCCGGCTCGCGGCGGGTGCGCTGTCCGGCCGCCCCCGTGGTCGCGAAATCGCCATCGCGGCGGCGACGGCCGATCGGTTGGGTGTGCGGCCCGGCGACCGCGTGCGGCTGGGCTCGGCATGG
Source organism: Sphingomonas sp. TDK1 (assembly GCF_001650735.1). Classification (GTDB taxonomy): domain Bacteria; phylum Pseudomonadota; class Alphaproteobacteria; order Sphingomonadales; family Sphingomonadaceae; genus Sphingomonas. The sequence goes on from NZ_LXVY01000001.1 coordinate 50,184, forward strand.
CTGCGGGTGATCGGGATCATCGCCGAGGAACCCGACCGGCTCGGCGCGGGATTCACGCTCGGACCGCCGGCGCTGATCGACCTCGCCGGGCTGGACGCGACCGCGCTGGTGCAGCCCGGCAGCCTTTACGAAAGCCATTATCGCATCGCGCTCGCGAAACCGGCAGACGCAGCCGACGTACAGAAGCGCCTTCTCGCCCGCCTGGCCGGTGCGGGCTGGACCGCGCGAACCAGCGACCGCGCGGCAGGCGGGCTGCGGCGCGGCATCGACCAGTTCGGCCAGTTCCTGATGCTGGTCGGGCTCGCCGCGCTCGCCATCGCCGGCGTCGGCGTGGGGAGCGGCGTCACGGCCTATCTGGCGGGCAAGACCCGGATCATCGCGACACTCAAGGTGCTGGGCGCGACCTCCGGCACGATCGCGGCGATCTTCCTCGCGCAACTGGGGGCGGTCTCGGTGCTCGGCATCGGCAGCGGCCTGCTGGTCGGCGCCGCGGTTCCCTGGCTTCTGACCAGCCTCGTCGGCGCGTCGCTGCCGGTGCCGCCGCGCCTTGCGCTCTATCCGGTGCCGCTGGCCACCGCTGCCGTGCTGGCGCTGCTGGTGGCTCTGCTGTTCGCGCTGCCGGCGCTCGCCCGCGCGCGCGACGTGCCGGCGGCGACCCTGCTGCGCGACGCGCTCGGCGCGGGGCGCCGGCCGTCGAGGGTCGTCCTCGGCCTAATGGCGCTGCTGATGGCGGCGCTGGTCGCGCTTGCCGTGCTGACCGCGTCGGACCGGCTCCTCGCGCTCGGCTTCGTCGGTGCGGTGGCGGCGCTCATCGCGTTGTTGTGGAGCTTCGGTCTCGCCATCCGGTTCACCGCTTCGAAACTCCCGAGGGCGCGCACGCCGTTGCTGCGGCTGGCGATCGCCAATCTGCATCGCCCCGGTGCGCAGACGGACCGACTGGTGGTCGCCTTGGGCCTGGGCTTCTCGCTGTTCGTCGCGCTGGCGGTGATCGATGCCAGCCTCACCGCCGAGCTGCGCAATGCCGCGCCGGCCAAGGCCCCCCGCTTCTTCGCGATCGACCTGCAACCGGAAGACGCCGCGACCTTCACCCAGGCCGTCCGCAGCGTCGCGCCGGGAGCCGGGATCGAGACGCTGCCGTCACTGCGCGGATCGGTCGTCGCCCTGCGCGGCCAACGGGTCGCGGACATGAAGACGCTGCCCGAGGGCGCCTGGGTGCTGCGCGGCGACCGCACCCTCACCTGGTCGGCCACGCTCCCGCCCCGCAACACGGTCGTCGCAGGGCGATGGTGGCCGGCGGATTATCGCGGTCCCCCGCTCGTCTCGCTGGAAGACAAGGCGGCCGCCGCGCTGGGCCTCAAGGTCGGTGACAGCATCACCGTGTCGGTGCTCGGCGTCGACGTGCTGGCGCGGATCGCCGCCTTGCGCAAGATCGACTGGGGCGGGCTCGGGCTCAACTTCGCCATCGTCTTCTCGCCCGGCTATATCGAGGAAGCGCCGCACGGCCTGCTCGCCAGCGTGTACGCAGACCCGGGGCGCGACGGCGCGGTCATGCGCAGCGTCGGCACCGCCCTCCCCTCCGTCACGCTGATCCGGGTCGGCGACGTCATCGGCCAGCTCGGCGCGGTGCTCGGCCAGATCGCGGTGGCGATCCGCGCGGCAGCGGCGGTGACGGTGGCGGCGGGCATAGCCGTGCTGATCGGCGCCGTCTCCGCCTCGGCCCGCGCGCGGCGCTACGATGCGGTGATCCTCAAGCTGCTCGGCGGCAGCCGCCGTCAGGTGCTGGGCGCGCAGGCGCTGGAATATGCCTTGCTCGCTGCGGCCCTGGTGCTGGTGGCGGTCGGCGTCGGGAAGGGCGCGGGATGGTATGTCGTGACCCAGGTGTTCGCCATCGCCTGGGCGCCGCGCTGGGACATCGTCGCCGCGACGGTGGCGGCGGCCGTCGCGGCGACGCTCGGCATGGGCATCGTGGGCAGCCTCCCCGCCCTGCGCGCCCGGCCCGCCGCGGCGCTGCGCGACCTGTAGCGGCGGGTCGCCAAAGCAGGTAGGAGCGCTGCCCATGAACCGCAGACAGTCGAAGAAAGACCCCTATGGCGAGTTGCTCCGCGCCGAGGAGCCGCCCGAAGCACCTGTATTGTGCTGGCTGTGCGGCCGGCCGATGGGCAAGACGACCGTCTGGCACCATCCGGTGCCGAAGAGCCGTGGCGGGCGCGATGTCGTGCCGATGCATGCGATCTGCCAGCAGACATTGATCGCAAACTTCACCAACGCCGAACTGCAGCGCCACGGCACCGATGTCGAGGCGTTGCTGGCGAACCCCAATGTCCGAAAGTTCGTCGACTGGGTGGCGAACAAGGACCCCGACTTTACCGCGACCATCGCCAAGAAGCAGCGCTGACCCGCGCGGCCCCGGTCGTGCGTCAGCGCCTTTTGCCGCCTTCGCGCTTGCGGGAGCGGTGAAGCCCGGGCTGGCCGCTATTCTCGCCATCCTCCCGGGCAAGCTTGCGCCAGCGTTGGACGCGCGCGGGATCCAGCGTTCCTTCCGCGATGGCGGCGCGGATGGCGCATCCCGGCGCATCGAGATGGCTGCAATTGGTGAACCGGCACTCGAGCGCCACGGCGGTGACATCATCGAACACCTCGGTCACGCCGGTGGCGACGTCGGCCATCTGGAGTTCGCGCATGCCCGGCGTATCGACGAGCCAGCCGCCCCCGTTCGCCCCCGCGCCGAGGCGATGCATTGCGCGGACGGTGGTGGTGTGCCGGCCCTTGCCATCGTCCGCGCGAACGGCCTGGGTGGCGATACTGTCCGAACCGCGCAGCGTATTGACCAGCGTCGACTTGCCGACGCCGGAGGATCCGACCAGCGCGACGGTTTCGCCCAGGGCGCAATAGCGCGCGAGACGGGCCGCCTGCGCTCGATCGCGCCCGTCCAGCACTTCCACGTGCAGACCGGATTGCAGCGCACGCGCTTCGGCGACGAAGCGATCGGGCGTCGACGTCAGATCGGCCTTGGTAAGGACGACGACCGGATGCGACCCGACTTCGCGCGCCACCACGAGATAGCGCTCGATCCGCGCGACGTTGAAATCCTCGTTGCAGGACGTGACGATGAACAGCGTATCGACATTGGCCGCGATCAGCTGCACCCGGCGATCGTCACCCGGTGCCGGCCGCTTGAACAGGCTCGTCCGGCCAAGGATGCGCACCAGGTTTCGGGTCGCCCGGTCGATCAGCAACCAGTCCCCGACCGTGGGGCGATATTCCGGGCCGCCCGGTGTGGGCAGGGTGGAGGCAATCGAGCCCTCGACCCCTTCGCCCAGAACGGTCACTCTCCCGCGATGCACCGAAAGGACGCGAACGGGCTGGCAATCGAGGCGCTGCTCGGCGGAAACCTGGTCGTTGAAAAAGGCTTTCCAGCCGAGCTGCGCAAGCGTGATATCGGTCGTGTCGATCGACACCTACTCGACCTGCGGGTCGTCGGACTCCACCGTGTCGGGCGTTCCCTGCCCGGCAGCGCGCTTGTCCGCCTTGGCCTGCGCCTTCTTTGCGGACTCCGCTGCCTTGTTGCGCTCGCGCTCGCGGCGTTCGAAGTCGTAATTCGGTTTGCGTGCTATGTCATTGTCTCCAGACGTCGGGGCACGATTCCGGCAAAACGCGCGGGACCGTAGCCGCATGGCTACACGGATCCGTCCTGCGCGGCTAGGCGGTCGGCGGGAGATATGCTGGAAGGAGCCGGGCTGCGCCGCGCGATTGGTGCGCACCCGGTCCGGTGGATCGGTTTCCCGGTGCCCCTTGGAGCAGCTCGCGCCTGCCGCGGTCATGGGCTAGGGTCGCATCGCAACCGTCGATGCCCGTTCGGCGTCAGGAGACTTCCGCGCATGAGGCTCGCCATCCCCCAGGTCCAGCCGTGAGGCCGCGCCCCGATCCGGTCGGTCCCGATCAGGAAAGCGTATGGGACTTCCCCCGCCCCGCCGTCGCGCAGGCGGTCGACGCCCATATCCAGATCGAGCATTACAGCCGGATCCTGGCTGATACGCGCTCGGCGATCCGCACGATCGAGACGAGCCATCCGCCGAGCTATTACATCCCGCGCGTCGATATCGCGCCGGACGTGCTGCGTCGTGCCGTAGGCAATTCCTTCTGCGAATGGAAGGGAACGGCCGAGTATTGGGACGTAGTCGTCGGCGACAACGTGTTGCCGCGGGTGGGCTGGAGCTACCCCGATCCCACAGCGGCCTTCGCCGCCTTGCGCGATCACGTCGCCTTTTATGCAGCGCCCTTCGATCGCTGCAGCGTCGACGGGGAAGTGGTGATCCCGCAGCCCGGCGACTTCTATGGCGGCTGGATCACATCGCGCGTGGTCGGGCCGTTCAAGGGCATTGCCGGTAGCCGCGGGTGGTAACGCCGTGAAGCCGTGATGGCGAACGTCTTGCCCGCGCGAAGCCAGGATTGAGGCACAGAGCCGCGCATACTTGGATCCAGCCTGGTGCGAGAAGCGATCGAGAATTCACCTGGGTCTGGACCTGACATACGCGTTCGCGGCAGCCGAAACCGCGTCTGCGGCGCGGACTCGATCGCGATCGGCCGTGCAATAGGCGGCTGCTCGGGGCTGCCGGAGCTGCCGGTGCTTGACCTGACGCACTTGAGCCTGAATGCGCCGCACACCGACCGATCGATGCGACTGCATCTATCCATCGCGCTTCGCCGTCCCCATATTCACGGTATCGCAGCACCTGCCACGAGCGCCGCTGCGACTGAGAGATGCTTCATGCTCCCGCTCTGCGAGGATATGCGCATGATCATCGACCAGAAAGACACGCGTCCGCTCCACGAAGCTGCACCGCTGGCCTGCGCGCCGGCCAGGTCCGATGCGGATGCGCTCGAGGCCGCGCTTGCGGACATGACCAGGGCTTTCTCCAGCGACTTCGTCGCCGGTCGGGTCGGAGAACGCCATAATACCTACCAGCATCGCACCCGCGTGCTGCGTCAGATGGGTGGACAGCTGGCCAAACTGCGCGAGCGGGAAGACGCAGGGTCCTGAGCGGGAGAAAGCCGCGGCTTGCCGGCGCGTGCGCGAAGGAAGAAGCACCCTATCGGCATGTTCGCGATCGGGGTAGCCGCTGTGCCAGCGAAGCGCGTCCAGTGCCGGGTCGACAGACGTCGCATGAACAACGCACGCACGCCCAGCGTTCGGCGTTGGCGAAGAATGGCCGTCTCGCCTCCGTTCACCGGTCCCGCGGCGATGTCGGCGATCAGCCTGGCAATGTCGAGCCAGGCAGTGCGGACGAGCGTGTTTTGATGCGCTTCGCCGGCCAGCAATCAAGGGTGGAAGCGCCGACACCGCTCGGTTCTTTCGAACCGTTCGGCACCCGATCGGTCTGGAGGTCTGTTGAGCAATGATGGACCATCCCAGCTTGCTCCCCTCCACCTATATCCTCGTCCTGACCGGGACCGGCCTGCTGGTGGCGCTGGTGGCGTGGCTACCGCTGGCACTGCGAAAACTGCCGCTATCGCTGCCGATCGTATGCATGGGGATCGGTGCGACGATCTTTCTTCTGCCCGAAGTCACGCTACGGCCGCTGCCCCTGCGCTACCCGGACATCACAGAACGTTTCGCCGAACTGATCGTCATCATCGCGCTGATGGGCGCGGGCCTCAAGATCGACCGGGTGTTCGGCTGGGGGCGCTGGGCGGTAACCTGGCGGCTGCTCGCAATCACCATGCCGATCAGCATCGTCGCGATCGCCGGCATCGCCGGATGGACGCTCGGATTGCCGCTGGCGACGGCGCTACTGCTGGGGGCGAGCCTCGCGCCCACCGATCCGGTGCTCGCCTCGGACGTCCAGGTCGGCCCGCCGAAAACCGGGGAAGAGGATGAAGTCCGCTTCGGGCTCACCTCGGAAGCCGGGCTCAACGACGGGGCCGCCTTTCCCTTCGTCCACCTGGCCATCCTGCTCGCGGCCAGCGCCGTCTCAGGCCGGCCATGGCTGGGCGAATGGCTGGGCTACCGGGTGGTGTGGGAGATCGGCGGCGGCATTCTTGGCGGATGGCTGGTCGGCCTCGCCTTCGGCTGGCTGACCTTTCACGTCCGCGCCGACTCCAAGCTCGCCAAGACGGGGGACGGCCTGATCGCGCTTTCGGCGACGTTCGTGTCCTACGGCCTGACCGAGATCGTCCATGTCTACGGCTTCCTCGCGGTGTTCGTCACCGCGCTCACCTTCCGCCACACGCACCGGGAGCACGAATTCCACCACGAGATGCACACGATCATCGAGCAGCTCGAACGGCTGGTGATGATGGCGCTGCTGATCCTGTTCGGTGGGGCGCTCGTCAGCGGCCTTCTCACGCATGTCGGCTGGGTCGACATCGTCGTTGCCGCGACGATCCTGCTGGTCGTGCGGCCGGTGGCCGGGTGGATCGGCATGCTCGGCTACCGCGCCGATCGCAGCGAGAAGCTGACGCTGGCCTTTTTCGGCATCCGTGGCGTGGGGACGATCTATTACCTGGCCTATGGCATGAACCATATGGCGGTGGCGCAGGCCGAGCGGCTGTGGGGCATTGTCGGGCTCGTGGTGCTGTTCTCGATCCTGCTGCACGGGCTCACGGTGACGCCGATCATGCGATCGCTCGATCGCCAGCAGGGACGAGACCCGGATGCCGGGGACATGCCGGCCGCGCGAGAAAGCGGCGCGTGACCGATCCGCGCGCCGCCCCGCCTCAGCCCAGCGCGCGCAGCACCGGGAGATCGGCCAGACCGCGATCCGGATTTTCGCTCAAGCCACGATCTTCAGCGGCACGTTCGACGCGCGCCTCGATCCGTTGCAGACGGGTGGCGATCTCACGCGCCTCGCGCTTTTCGGCCGCGAGCGCTTCCTTTTGCCAGGCCGCAGCCGCGATGAACGCTACGTCGCGGACATTGGGCAACAGGGCATCGGTCGCCAGCTGGCGCTGGCGGGCTTCCTGCGCGCGGCAGGTAAAGGCGGTCGGCTGCATCGTGGTGGCTCCTGGTGTTCGCGATGGGTGAAGTAGGAAGGCAGTCGATCGTCCGCGGTCAGACGCGCCGCGCTGGGCTCCGGACGCGCGTGACCGCCCCGTCGAGCAGGCGCCCCTGATACAGCCGACGGATGCGCTCGGCATCCTCTGCGCTGGCAAAGACGACATGGGTGCCGCTTGGCGACATCGGTTCGATCGCGCTGATCCGCGCCTGCTGCTGCGCGCAGGTTGCCAGCACCTGTTGCACGGCCGCGTCGATGTTGACGACGCGGGACATTCAGGCGGCCTTCGGACTGGGCGGGCCTGCGGGGTCGTGGCGCGGCGCGAAGATCGACAGCGTCTGCCGCCGACGCGCGCTGCCATCGATGAAGGGAACGACGTTCGGAGACCGCGGAACCAGGGAGAAAGAAGACATGGAGCTGCTCCTCGAAGAGCGGGAGCGGGATTGTCTCTCAGTCGCGGCCTTGCTCAGGCAAGGCTGGCCACGATGATTCCGAGATGGGGGTTCCACAACGTCTTTACTAGGGACGCTGCACGAGATCCTCGGCAAGCCCCTGATAGAAGTGGCCGACGCACCGCAGGTCCGCCGGCACAACGATCAGCATCGCGCCACGTTCGGGCGCTGGCGGCGTGCTCGACCTGCCGAGGCCGCTCCAACACGCCGTCGCCATCGCGTGGCTGCGCAGGATGCCGTCGCAGTGGAAGAGGCAAGCGCGTGTGCCGCCCAGCGCCAGCAGGCGGGCATGATCGTCGCCGCCATGCCCCAGCGTCGCGCGCAGCGCCCGCAGCTTGTTGGCGCTGTTCCGCTGGTCAGGCGCCGCACCAAGCCCATGGGCATGCGCCACCGCATCGAGCAGGTGGTGGAGGAACCGATCGAGTTCGCGCAGGCCGTTGCCGATCCATTTCGACCGGTGCCGATGGCTGATCGGCGCGGCGATCTCCGGCGGCGGCGCGCCCTGTCCGGCCGGGCTCGCGAAGAAGCGCGCGCCGCGGCACAGCGTCCGATAGGCGCGATCGAGTTCGGCGGCGCGTCCCAGCGGGTCGAGCATCTCAGCGCGGGGACGCGTCGAAGGCACCGGCGGGCGCGCTGCCCGCCTCGACCGTCACCTCGACCTGCATGTCGAGAAAATCCTCGGGCGCGCCGAGATAGCTGCCGCGCACCGGGTGGATCCGCGCAATGTTGCCCGCGACCGCCACCGGGATCAGGCCCGCCCCGCCCATGCGGCCATGGGTGGGATCGAACGGAATCCAGCCGGCACAGGGCAGATACACTTCGGCCCAGGCATGGGTGGTGCCGTGCTGGTCGCCCGGCGAATCGGGCTGGAGATAGCCCGACACCGCGTGCGCGCCGAAGCCAAGGTGGCGCACCGCCTCGATGAAGAGAGTCGCGAAGTCGCGGCACGATCCGCTGCCTTGGTCGAGCGTCTCGTCCGGCGACTGGGTGCCCTCTTCTTCCCGCACGCGATAGGCAAGGCTGGTGGCGATCGCGGTGTTGATCGTCTTGAGCAGCGTGAGCGTGTCGGTCGGCGCGGTGCCGCGGAACTGCCCCGCCCAAGCGCCCACCCGGTCTGCCGCCTGCGGATAATGGGGCACCCGCATCCCGCCGAGGTCGGCAATTTCCTCCTCCGAATAGGCGAAGGGAAACTGGTGCGCGGACGGCGCGATGGTGAACACCGGCCAGGCGGTGGCGGAATGCTCCACCTCCATCCGGCTGTCGATCGTCAGCGTCTGGGTCGCTTCGGCGAAGCTCGCTGTCGCGATCAGGTTGCCGAACACGTCCTGCGTCCAGTCGATGGTGGCCGGCGGCACGCAGCGAAGCTCGGTCGCAAGCAGCCGCAGGTCATGCTGACCGCGCGGACACAGCATCATCCGGTGGGGCTGCAGCCATACCGGCCGCGCATAACGGTAGCTCGTGCGGTGGCGGATGGTCAGCAGCACCGCGGGGCTTCAGCGACGCTCGGCGCGGGCGTTAATCGCCTGCTCTACCGCCTCGCAGCCGACCGGGCTGGCGACGGCAAGGTCGAGCGGCCGGCCACCCAGCGCCTCGTCATGGCTGTTGAGGAACCTGACCGCGGCATCCCCGCCGAGCAGGTTCCAGGCGAGCAGCGCGACGCGGCTCTGCCGTTCCAGGCTGTCCGGCGAAGGGCGCGGCATTCCGAACTTGCTGCGGAACTGCTTGCGGATCGGGGCACGCGTGGCGGTGGTTTCGGTTGTCGTCGGATCGGGCATCGGCATTCCTTATGGTCGCGGGGCGCGGGAAAAGGGGCGCGGCCGGATCGGCCTCGCCCCCGCGATCACAAAGCCTGCGCGGCAGGCAGGGCCAGTGATCGGCCCATTGTCTCGATCCGATCGGCATAGGCTCTGGCGAGATTGCGATGCGCATAACGGGCTTCGCGCGACGTCGCGGTGGTGGCGAGCGTCAGCGAAACCGCATGGCGGCGGCGGATATAGTCGATGTCCATGGATCGGCTCCCGGGTCAGGTAAGCGGGAGCGCGTCGGTCTCTCAGTCGATGGCGCCTACGGAGGAATCTGCCAACGATGCACGCGATATAAGGTGGAGGGGCGCAACAACCTACCCCCCGCCGCCAATTAAGCGCGCCTCCCGGCTAGCGCATCAGGCCGCCCGCGCGCAGCGCCGCCTCGATTACGCGCCCGATATCCCGTCCGGCCGGTGTCTGCGTGGAAGCTGCGGGCACCCGCATGGGCGGCATACGCGTCGCCGGAAGGACTGGATCTGGCCTTGCGGGGGCTGCGCGCGCCGTGTCGTCGACGGTCTGCGCCGGGGCGTGCGGGTCCGTTATTCCCCAGAAGCGGCAGAGATGCGCCGTAGAGGATATCCCGGTCTCCAGCATATAGGCGCCGCTGCTGCCGCAGCCTTCGGCCCCGGCCGTGTCGAGCGGCGTGCCATGGCCCATGCCGGTTATCTGATATTCCTCTAGCAGGATGCGGCCCTCGCCGTCCTCCCACAGGTGATGGGGATAGCCGTCGACCCGGTCGCTGCGCGTCGGCGCCTCGGCAAGACCGTGCAGCGTGCGCCACTGCTCGAGGATGGCGCCCGCGTTGGACGGCGCGACGGTCGCGTCGCGCGTCCCGTGCCAGACCGACACGATCGGCCACGGGCCTTGATGCGGCGACGCATCGCGGACCAATGCGGTAAGCCCCGCCGCGTCCGGCCCCCCCTGCCCCCGCATCCGCTCGAACGCCTGCGGCACCGAGGTCGCCGATCCGAAGGGCAGTCCGGCGATGATCCCGCCACCGGCGAACACGTCCGGATAGGTGGCGAGCAGCACGGAGGCCATCGCGCCCCCGGCCGACAGCCCGGTCACGAAGATGCGCGCAGGATCGACGCCATGTCGCGCCACCATTGCCGCCACCATCTCGCGGATCGATAATGCCTCGCCGCCACCGCGGCGGCTGTCCTCGGGGCCGAACCAGTTGAAGCATAGATTGGGATTGTTCTGGCGCTGCTGCTCGGGGAACAGCAGCGCGAAACCGTGGCGGTCGGCCCAATCGGACCAGCCTGCCCCGTTGTCATAGGCCGCGGCAGTCTGGGTGCAGCCGTGGAGCACCACCACCAACGCGGGCCGCGCGGCCAGCGCCGCCGGCAGATAGGTCCAGCCGGCAAGGCCGCCTGGGTTCGGCCCGAAATCGCCTAGCGGCGCCAACCGTCCGCCAGCGGTGGACACGGCAGGGCCGCCAGCGGCACGCAGGGCGGCAATACGGGCAAGGGTATCTGCGAGACCGGGCATCGTGGCGTCCTTCAAAAATGCTCTGGCGAGCGGTACGGTCGCAACAATGCTGCGCTGCACAAATATGGTGCGGAGGGGTCGAAGCGCAATCTGCGAGTGTGTTCACTCAAGTTAATCGCGACCATCGTTTTCATTGACCAAGATTGGGCCGCCTCGCTCCGAAAGCGTGCTAGGGGGATGCCGGGCCGCACGTTGCGCAGGCTCCTCGCCCACGGGGCTGCCAAGCGCGGCCTTTCGGCACGTTCCCCGAAGGGATCCCACGATGGGTGCTGTTCCGCCGCATGTCGCCGACAAGCTGGCGCTGGCGATTCTCCAGTCTTCGAATGCCCCCGCGCTGCTGCTCGACGATGCCGGGTTGGTGATCGCGGCCAGCGCCTCGTTCTGCAGCGTGTTCGCGCTCGCGCCCCGAGCCGTGGCGGGACAGGCGCTGTCCGCGATCGCGGGCGGCGCCTGGAACGTGCCCCAGTTGCACTCGCTGCTCGCCGCCGCGCGTGTCCCGGACGGGCGGATCGACGCCTATGAGATGGAACTGCGCGGCGCCGGCCCTCCGCGCCAGCTCGTCATCAACGCGCAGAAACTGGACTATGGCGACGCCGAGGGCGTGCGCGTCCTGCTCACGGTCGCCGACGTCACCGCGGCGCGAATCAGCGAGAAGCTCAAGGAAGACCTGTTGCGTGAAAAGGCGGTGCTGCTCCGGGAACTGCAGCACCGTGTCGCCAACAGCCTGCAGATCATTGCCAGCGTGCTGCTGCAGAGCGCGCGCCGCGTGCAGTCGGACGAGGCGCGCATCCACCTTCGCGACGCGCATCAGCGGGTGATGTCGATCGCCACGCTCCAGCAGCAGCTCACCACCTCGCGGATGGGCGAGGTCGTGCTGCGGGCCTATTTCACCCAGCTCTGTGCCAGCCTGGGTGCGTCGATGATTCACGATCACGAGAGGCTGTCGCTCGAGGTGCAGGTGGACGACACGATCGTCGACGCCGACATCTCGGTCAGCCTGGGCCTGATCGTCACCGAACTGGTGATCAACGCGCTCAAGCACGCCTTTCCGAACGAGCGCGCCGGCACGATCCGCGTCGACTATCACGCCCTCGGGCCGACCTGGGCGCTGTCGGTCACCGATGACGGGGTGGGAACCACGGAATCGATGGCCTCGGCCAAGCCCGGCCTCGGCACCAGCATCGTCGAGGCGCTGGCCCGCCAGCTCGACGCATCCGTCGGCAACAGCGACGCCGAGCCCGGCACCATCGTATCCGTGCTGCATCCCCCCGTGGATGGAACCGAGATGCCGGTGAAGAGCCGCTAGGCCGGCGTTTTGCCCAGGGGCGATTTCACCTTGCAGGAAGACCTCTCATCTTGTGCCTTCGCATCGCCCCAGCCGCTGACCCTATTCGGTCGACGGGAAACGCCTCGGTCAGTCCGGATCGGTGATCCACCGCGCGCCACCGGCTCAGATCGCGGCTTTCAGCGGTTCCGGCTTCTTGCCATCCGGCAGCGTGTCGCGCAGATGCGCGTGGACCATCGCCGCAGTGAAGGGCTTGCCGATAAAGGTCGCTTTTTCCGGCATGTCCCCCGGCCCGGGCGTGACGCGGCCGCTCGCGATGACGATCTCGATCCACGGATAGTGTTCGGCGACGTGGCGCGCCAGGGCGAACCCATCGGTTTCTCCCGGCATGTCCACGTCGGAGAACAACAGGATCACGTTGTCGGCACATCCCGGCAGCATGGTGCGCGCGGCGTCGCCATGATCGGCTTCGTAGGTACGAAAGCCCGCATCCTCCAAAATTCCGGTGACATCGAGGAGGATCATCGGATCATCATCAACCGCGATAGCATAAGGCATTGTGGAAACTGTCATTTTACTAGAACACACAGGATCGACAAAGGCCCCCTGCAAAAAGCAGCGCGCGAGGGTTAAAGAGCGATGATGGTGGCAGATCCTTCCCTTCCCGAACCGATCGCCGCTGATGTCGCGACGATCGACGCGTTTGATGTAGTGCCGACGCTGCTCGACACCGTCTGCCGCGTCACCGGCATGGGATTTGCCGCGATCGCCCGCGTCACCGACGATCGCTGGGTGGCCTGCAGCGTGCGGGACGAGATCAATTTCGGCCTCCGGCCCGGCGACGCGCTCAAGCTCGAGACAACGATCTGCCATGAGATCCGGCAGCACCGCCAATCGGTCGTGATCCCCGACGTGGATGCCGATCCCGTCTACGCCACCCATCCCACGCCGGCGCTGTACGGGCTGAAAAGCTATATCTCGGTGCCCATCGTGCTGCCGGACGGTCGCTTCTTCGGCACGCTGTGCGCGATCGATCCAAAGCCGCACGACCTGACCAGGCCCGAAATTCTGCCGACGTTCGAGATGTTCGCCCGGCTGATCGCGCTCCAGCTCGAACAGGCCGGCCAGGCATCGGCGCGTACGCTGGCGAATGAGGTCACGCGCGAAAGCGAGGCGCGACATCGCCAGATTCTCGACAGCGCCACCGATTTCGCGATCATCGCGATGGACTGCGAAGGTCGCGTGACCCGCTGGAACGCCGGCGCCGAGAACATCCTGGGCTGGCGCGAGGAGGACATGCTGGGTTCGACCATCGAGCGGTTCTTCACGCCCGAAGACTGCGCGATCGGGCGTCCGGCGCACGAAATGGCCCGCGCGCTCGAGGTCGGCCATGGCAATGACGAACGCTGGCACCTGCGCGCCGACGGCAGCCGTTTCTGGGCGCAAGGCGAGATGACGCCGCTCCGGGACGCGGACGACAAGGTGATCGGCTTCGTAAAGGTGCTGCGGGACCGTACGGAGGAGCGCCTGCGCGAACAGCGGCTGGACCTGCTCGCGCGCGCCTCTGCCGGGCTGCTGTCCTCCGACGATCCCGATCAGGTGCTCCAGGAAATCCTGTCGAGCGGCGCGGAAAGCCTCGGCTACGACCGCAGCTACAGCTATCTGCTCAACGGCGATTGCTCGCGGATGCGGCTGCTCCAGTCCACCGGCGTGGACGAGGAGACCCGGGCGTGGCTGGCGGACATCTGTCCGGTCGACGTGCCGCTGTGCGGGCTGGTCGCCGAGCAGCGCGCGCCGCTCATCCTCGAGCATGTCCAGCAATCGACCGATCCGCGCACCGAGATCAGCCGGCGCAACGGTACGCGGGCCTATGCGGGCTTTCCGGTGCAATCGGACACGACGCTCTATGGCGTGATCTCGTTCGTCTCCCGCACCCGCGACCGGTTCGAGAACGAGGCCGTCTCGTTCTTCGAAAGCTTCGCCCGGTTCCTGTCGATCGGCCGGGAACGGCTCGACCGGGAGGCGGCGCTGAGCGACCTCGCCATGACGCTCGAGCACCGGATCGAAGAGCGGACGCGCGACCTGATGGCGTCCGAAGAGGCGTTGCGGCATTCGCAGCGCATGGATGCGGTAGGCCAGCTCACCGGCGGCGTCGCGCACGACTTCAACAATCTGCTGACCGTGATCCGGGGCTCGGTCGACCTGCTGCGCCGCCCGGACCTGCCGCCGGAACGACGCACCCGCTATATCGAGGCGATCGGGGATACCGCGGACCGCGCGGCCAAGCTGACCGGCCAGCTGCTCGCCTTCGCCCGGCGGCAGACGCTCAACCCCGCCGCGTTCGAGGTCGGTGAGCGGCTGCGGACGATCGCCGACATGCTGAACTCGGTCACGGGCAAGCGCGTTTCGATCGCCCTCGACCTTCCCGACACGCCCTGCATCGTGCGCGCCGACGTCAGCCAGTTCGAGACCGCGCTGGTCAACATGGCGGTCAATGCGCGCGATGCCATGGCGGGGGATGGACAGCTCACCATCCGGCTCGCAACCTCCGTACCGAAGCCGGTCATTCGCAGCCACGCCGCGTCCGACAGCCGCTTTGCCGCGATCTCGCTGATCGACACGGGCGCGGGAATCGAGGCCGGCATCCTCGAGCGCGTGTTCGAACCCTTCTTCACCACCAAGGCAGTCGGCAAGGGCACCGGCCTCGGCCTGAGCCAGGTCTTCGGCTTCGCCAAGCAGTCGGGCGGCGATGTCGATGTCGAGAGCGTGCTCGGCCAAGGCACCACCTTCACCCTGTACCTCCCGGAGGCGGAACCGGGCGCGGAACCGGAAGCGAAGCTGCGGACGCAGGAGCCCGGTGTCCGCAAGGCCGGCCTGTCGGTCCTCATCGTTGAGGACAATGAAGAGGTGGGCAGCTTCGCCCGCGAGGCGCTGGATGACCTGGGGTATCGCACGCTGCTCGTGTGCAGCGCCGAGGATGCGCTGCACCGCCTGGGACAGGATGGTGCCGGTTTCGACGTGGTTTTCTCGGACGTGATCATGCCAGGCATGGGCGGGCTGGAGCTGGGCAAGCGCCTTCGCGAGACCCACCCCAAGCTTCCCGTGATTCTGGCAAGCGGCTACAGCCACATCCTCGCGGAAGAAGGCGCCCACGGCTTTCAGCTGCTGCAAAAGCCCTATTCGACACAGCAGCTCGCACGCGCCATCGATGACCGCTTCGCCAACATGAGCAGGAGCGACTGATACTCGGTCGTCAGACCGATCGTACCGCGCAACCAACCGTCGATTCACCAATACGGGCAGATGACCAGCTAAACGAATGTTAGTCGATAATCCTCATTTCAATGGCATTATTTTCGGGTCTTTCCCATCGCCGAACCGTTAGCCATACCGAGTAGTTCTAAAGGACATGGCTATGCGCGCATTATGCTGGCACGGAAAAGGCGACGTTCGCGTCGACACCGTCAAGGATCCCGAGATTCAACATCCGCGGGACGCGATCATCAAGATAACGGCCTGCGCGATCTGCGGCTCCGATCTTCATTTGCTCGACGGCTACCAGCCGACGATGGAAGCCGGCGACATCCTCGGCCATGAAAACATGGGCGTCGTGGTCGCGCTGGGCGCCGAGGTCACCAACCTCCAGATCGGCGACCGGGTGGTGGTACCGTTCACGATCAGCTGCGGCGACTGCTTCTTCTGCCGCAAGGGCCTGTTCTCGGCCTGCGAGCGGACCAACCCCAACGCCGAAATGGCGATCAAGGCGATGGGCCATTCGCCCGCCGGCCTGTTCGGCTTCAGCCATATGCTGGGCGGCTATTGCGGCGGACAGGCGGAATATCTGCGCGTGCCGATGGCCGATTTCGGCCCGATCAAGGTGCCCGACAGCGTCACCGACGAGCAGGCGCTGTTCCTCTCCGACATTTTCCCGACCGGCTACATGGCCGCCGAAAATGCCCGGATCGAGCCCGGCGACACGGTCGCGATCTGGGGCTGCGGCCCCGTCGGGCAGTTCGCGATCCGCTCGGCGCTGATGCTGGGTGCCGGCCGCGTGATCGCGATCGACGAAGTCCCCGAGCGGCTGGCGATGGCCGAAGCCGGCGGCGCCGAGACCATCGACTTCAGCAAGGTCGAGGATGTGTACGACGAGCTGCAGTTCCGCACCAAGGGGC
Source organism: Sphingomonas sp. TDK1 (assembly GCF_001650735.1). Classification (GTDB taxonomy): domain Bacteria; phylum Pseudomonadota; class Alphaproteobacteria; order Sphingomonadales; family Sphingomonadaceae; genus Sphingomonas. The sequence continues at coordinate 66,384 of NZ_LXVY01000001.1, forward strand.
GCGGCCCGGACAGCTGCATCGATGCGGTCGGCTGCGAAGCCTCCGGCCACGGCGCGGTCGATTCCGTCGTCGACAAGGTCAAGGCGGCAACTTTCCTCGCGACCGACCGGGTGCACGTGCTGCGCGAGGCGATCATGAGCTGCCGGATGGGCGGCACGGTCTCGATCCCCGGCGTCTATGTCGGCATGGGTGACAAGATCCCGATCGGCGCGATGATGAACAAGGGCCTGACGATCAAGACCGGCCAGACCCATGTCCAGGCCTACACCAAGCCCCTGCTCGCGCGGATCGAGGCGGGCGATATCGACCCGAGCTTCGTGGTGACGCATCCCGCCAGCCTCGAAGAGGCGCCGGAAATGTACAAGAAGTTCCGCGACAAGCAGGACGGCGTCATCAAGGTGGTGTTGCGCCCCTGAGAACCGGCCGACCGCCGGCACGAGGGATCCGGGCGGCACGCAAGCCGCCCGGACGTCGGTCCCCTGCCCAACCTAGGCTGCGTTGCGCAGGCGCCGGTGAAGGTAGTTCTCGTCGAAGCCGGCGATCTGGATCAGCTTTGCCGGGTCGGTGATGACGAGGCTACCGCGCTTGAGCAACATCGTGCCCGACAGCCGCAGTTCCTTGAGAACGCGGTTGAGGTGCACGGGGGTCATGCCCAGCGAGTCCGCCAGCATCAGCTGCGACAGCGGCAAGGCGAACTGCGAGTCCGAGGTCAGCCCGATATTCCTGGCCCGGAGATAGAGTTCGCACATCAGATGCGCCACGCGTTCGATGCTGGAGCGCCGGCCCATGCTGGTGATCCACGCGCGCATCGTGCCCTCGTCCACCAGCTGCGCCAGATAGATCGCCTTCGCCACCGCCCGGTGGTTGTCGAGGATCATGTCCATCTGCGGCCGATCGATCGTGGCGACCACGGACGGCGTTATCGTCTGGATGCCGTGATCCATTTCGTCCAGCAGGCCGACGTGCAGGTCGCAGGAATCGCCCGGCATCAGATAGGCCAGAACCTGGCGCGTGCCGCTGGGGAGGATCTTGTAGCGGCAGGCCCAGCCCTCCAGCATCACGAAGACGGGGCCCGGGCGATCGCCCTCGCGAATGAGGTCCGTCCGTGCGGCAACCTTGCGTGGCCGGGACGTGGCGGCCGCCAGAACATCGACGTCCGGCTGGCTGAGAGCACCGAAGCCTGACAGCTTGTCGATGAAGCGGTTCGTCATTCCGCATAGTCCCACGTCCGGGCCGGCGTGGATATTGCCCAAAGTTATAGTCCAAAGTTGATATCAGTGATGGCAATCGACGGCGGATGCCGTATGCCCATCCGATCGTCGGCCCCAACCCTCAGGCTCCGGCGGCTGAGAGACGCACCGCGCTCTCGCCTGCGCAGGAGCTACGGCCATGGCGGAAACCACCAACGACAACGACAACCCGCGCGGGGGGCGGCGGGCGAATCCCCCGGATGCCCATGGCGAGGCCGCGATACTGCTGGTCGAAAGCCTTCTCCACGGGTTGATTGCCCGGTCGGTGATCAGCCTCGCCGATGCCGTAGAAATTGTTGAAGCCGCAGCCGACGCGAAGGAGGAAATCGCGTTCGAACTCGGCGCCAATGCAACGACGCGGCAAACATCGATCGCCTTGCTCGATTCGATCCGCGCCAGCCTGAGCCATGATCTCCCCAGAGACTAGGTCGTTGCCTCATAGGCGCGTCGCCGCGGTCGCATCGATGCGCGTTGCATCATGGCGACTACGTCTGCGGCGAACTTGTCGCAGCATGTGGCGACTTTACGGAAGTGGTTCGGCACGCCGTGTGGCCTGCTGGGCAAAAACGACCAGGCCATGACCGATCCGATAGCCGACGTTTACGAAGGGCGGATATATTGGCGCTCATGTCGATCTGCTTCGAACATTCGCAAGATGGTTGGTTTGCCGGAGGCGGCAAATACGAAATGCGCCGTGAGGCGCTCCGCGTTGGTCAGCGCTTTACTCTCTTTCTGAACGGTCAGCGTGAAGCATCATTCTTCGCATGGCTGGAACAAGAGTCCGGACCTGACGGTCCCACGTACAGTTGGAAACTTGGAACGTCGCGCAAGACAGGAGAAACGGCGGTAGGGTTCGAAACATACGCCTCCCTTTTCACTGCCTTTTTCAACGCCTATCAAACCACGATGAGGCTTCCCCGCGGGTCCGTTGCGATTGCCTTCGATCCCGATGTCGAACGCAAAGTCTGGGATTCGTGGGGCCCATAGAAACCGAAACTTCGATCAATCTACGCCCGTCGGGATTATGGTTCACGACCAGGGTCCGGTTCGGATTGAGATCCTGGCCCCTTCCCGCAGCGCGGACGCGCGCCGAAGCCGGGCTCGATCCCGTGATCGCCGAAATCCACCGCCAGACGGCAGGTCGAATTTCGAACCCATCCGGCGGCCCCTCGGCTCCGCCCGATCGACGCGCCAAGCCGATCAACGGGCCGCCCGCGCCTGCTTTTCTTCGGCCGGTGCCTTGCCGGGCGGGAGGGGTTCGGCATACGGAAGTGCGCTGTGATCGCAAAGGCATCCTTGTGGTGCGGCCCGCGTTGCTTCATCTCTACCGGCCGACCGGCCTGACAAGACCGAAGCCGGTCACCGCCCTCCGACCTTCAAGGCACGTTTCCCCTAATGTACTCAGGCGTACCCGCGCGAACCGCAACCTCGGCCGATGCTAGTGCCGAACAGCGAAACATCGACGTTCGAGACGTCACCCGGCATGTGGCGGCCTTCCGTACGTCCGATGATCGACGCGGGGCGCTGGAGCTGCTCGTCAGCGCGGTGCCGCTGATACTCCTATGGCTGCTCATGTGGCGTGCCCTGGACATCCATTATGGGCTTGCCGTGCTCCTGTCGGTTCCGGCCGCAGGCTTTCTGCTGCGTCTCTTCCTCATCCAGCATGACTGCGGCCACGGCGCCTTCTTCACCAGCCGGCGCGCCAATGACTGGGTAGGCCGATGCATCGGTGTGCTGACCGTCACGCCCTATGAATATTGGCGGCGCACCCACGCCCTGCATCATGCCGGCACGGGCAATCTTGATCGGCGCGGTTTCGGCGATGTGACGACCCTCACGGTCGAGGAATTCTCGAGCCTGGGAACCTGGGCACGGCTTCGGTATCGCCTGTATCGCAGCCCGTTCACCCTGTTCGTGATCGGGCCGGCCTTCGTCTTTCTCCTGCAACACCGCCTGCCCATCGGATTGATGAGCGCCGGGTGGCGCCCGTGGATCAGCACCATGGGTACGAACGCAGCGCTTCTGGCCCTATCTGCCGGCCTCATCCATGCCGTCGGCTTCTGGACGTTCCTCGCCATCCAGCTGCCGATCACGCTGATCGCGGCATCGGTCGGCGTGTGGCTGTTCTACGTCCAGCACCAGTTCGAGCATACCTACTGGCAATCCGGCAGGACGTGGAGCTTCCAGGAAGCTGCACTGTTCGGCAGCTCCCATTACGCATTGCCGCCGGTCCTGCGGTGGTTCACGGCCAATATCGGGCTGCATCACATCCATCATCTGTGCAGCAGGATACCCTTTTACCGTCTTCCGGCAGCCCTTGCCGCTCGGCCCGAACTCGCGGAGCTCAATCGTCTAGGTTTCGCTGAAAGCGTGAAGTCGGTGCGGCTCGTCCTGTGGGATGCCCAGGCCGGACGCCTGGTTTCCTTCGCGGAAGCAGCCTCGGCGGCGGCGGCATCCGATCGAAACAGCGCGAAGGCCCCGGCGGCGACGTGCACACTGCATCCTGCGATCGCACTTGGATCGACGCGCGGCTGACGAGGATCGATGTCCGCGCGGTGAGGATACCCGCGGCGCCGGCGGGCGCTCGCTCCCGCCCGGCTATCCCGCACGGGCGCTGCCGGTGATCATCATGGCCGGCGAAGGCGGCGGCGCATGCGATGTCATCGACCGTGCTACGCGGCAGGAACGTCCCCTCAATACGTCCAATCCAGTTGCAGCCAGTAGCGGTTGGCATCCGACGAGAAGCGATCCGCCTCGTAATGCGCATAGCGTAGCGACAGCAGAGCCTTCTTCATCTTCGCGGTGGCAAGCAGGTTCAGCTCGTCGCCATAATGCTGGTCCAGGCGGTCGCTGCGGTAGCGATGCAAGACCGCCTGCAGGGTCACCGCATCGATCCTGCCGACCGCCTTCCAGCCATAGCCGGCCCCGACATAGAGATCGCGCACGCCGTTCGGTGGGGTTACAGTCAGCTTGTCTATCCACCCCTGAAACTTAAACAACGCCCCCAGAGGCGTCTGGAAACTGGTGAGTGCCACCCCGCTATCCGCGCCCAGCACCTCATAGCCTGCGTTCAGCTTCCAACTGCGCAATTCTAGCGTGGCGTCGGCGAGCCAATATTGGGCGTGATAGCGCATAGGATTGTGGTGATAGTCGGACTGGCCAGCCCAGCTAAATTGATAGCCGAGCTTCGCTTGCGGCGCGATCGGGCGGCTGCCCACCAGCCGCAACCCATAGCTCTGGCTGGAAAGGCGAAAACCCTGCACTTCCGCCTCGTCCTGGTCGACCACATAAGCAAACCCAGTCAGCGTGCCTAGCGGTGTTGCTGCACCGGCATTGAAGAAGACATTATTCCCTCCGACCCCGCGCTGACGAACACCCCGGCCATCCGTGCCCCAGATGGTCCGCACGTCCCAGGCGTAGGTGAGGTCTAGCTTGAGGCCATTCAACGGCACGATCTCGGCGCGGACGGCGTCGAAGGTCTGCGCGTTGTTGCGGATCTGCGCGTTGCCGACGAATCGTTCGTCGTCGAGCGCGATCCGCTGGCGGCCACCGGTGATCGTCAGCGGCTTGGTGCGATATTGCAGCTGCGCCCGGTAGATTGCGATATTTTCGGGATCACCGATCGTCGGCCGGTTGGCCAAGCCGTTGAGACCGTCATTATAGTTGCCGACGATAGCGAGATTGCCCTGCGCCTCGCCCAGTGCAGACCACGGGCCTTGGCTGACTTCGACACCGGCGCGCACGCGGATGGTCACCGCATCCGAAGCAAGGGCGAGATCCGCCTGATCCAGATGCTCGTAACGCGCCCGTGTCTCTATCAAGGGCCGCATCTCGACGACCTGCGCAGATGCCGGCTCCGTGAAAACGAGCACGCCCAGCGTGCTGACCCAGACGCGCATAGATCCCCCCATGACTTGCAAAGCGGCGGCGCTGGCCCGGTGCACGTCGCCAGCCCAGTTACAAATCATATCCAAGCACCGCTCGTCCAGCGCACCCGCCACGCGCCCTTTATTAACGTCAGACCGACCGGTGCGGCCAACACGAAGCTGGCGAAGATCGCGAAGCTGATTCCAAAATGGGTCGCGAGCTGCCCAGCAAGTCCCAGCGCCTAGGCGAAATACAGGCCATCCTTCGTTCAGTATGCTGCCACGCCCGGTCATCACGCCGATCTCCGCACGAAACGTTTCGGCATCAACGCTAAGATCGCTTCGTTCCCCACCCTCTCCCCGGCATCTGTAGGATTAGGAACGCCGCTGCCTGCGCCTTCAACCCGCCTATCAGCGCGCACTTCGCAAGGAGCGTATTGGCAACTAATACGAATCATTCACAGCACCATTACGCGATCGCGATCCACGTCAATTTGTCCAGCCGGTAGATGCGGCATGAGCGCCCGCCCCGAGAAGCGGCGCATGATCCCTATGATCGGCGTGCGAAGGAGCGATTATGTGGACGGAGTTGCTGAGGCAACGTAGCACAATGAGAGCCTTGGCAGCACTTGGTGCTTGAAAACATCTTCGACAGAATGGTTCAACAAGCTCTGGGTTGCGATCGGCTCACCCAGCGGCTCACCAAGCGGATGATATGGATGCACGCGCCCATTCCACCGTCACTGCTCCGTTCGATGCTCGGCGACGCCTTTGTGGTGGAAACCGATGTGGTGAAAATCGAGTTGGTGCCGCCCGTTCTTGACGCGTTATTTCCCGAAGAGCGGGAGCATATCGCCCGTGCGCTGCTCAAACGGCAGGCGGAGTTCGCGACCGCCCGGATTTGCGCGCGGCGCGCCCTTGCGTTGCTCGACGTTACACCGGCCCCGCTTCTGTCCAGCAATGATCGGGCTCCGCGTTGGCCGGCAGGCATTATTGGTAGCATTACCCATGGGGGAAATTGTTGCGCGGTTGCGGTTGCGCGGAGTCGAGAGGCGCATTCGGTAGGAATCGACATCGAACGTGCCGTTCCACTGCCGCTAGGCGCGGAGACACAAATTTGCACGGCGGGCGAGCGCGCGTGGCTAGACCGGCTGGCCAGCGCCGATCGCCAGCTCCTTGCAACGCTGCATTTCAGCGCGAAGGAAGCACTCTACAAGTGCCAGTATCCGGTCACCGGCCTGATGATCGACTTTCTAGACGTCCAACTGACCATCGATCTTGGCCAGCAGCGCTTCCGGATCGCAGTCTGCACACACCAAAATGCGCCATGGGAAATCCTCCGCCGGATGGAGGGTGAATTCCGTATGCGGCAAGGGCTTATCGTCACTACGGCGTTGCTGCCTCATTTCGAGTGACTGGCCCATTGCCCTCAATGCTGCAAACCGATGTCGACCGGTATACCAGCGAGCCGACACGCCGTTTCCCATAGGTCGCGCGCATTATCCCGGTCATAGGAGAGGTTGGACGAGCGGATAGGACGGACGCCCTCGAAGTATACGCCAGAGACAGCCGCGAACGTCTCGTCGGCAGCCAGTGCGGCTAGGTGACGACCAGAGGCGCGTGTAGAGTGGACGTTCCGCATGAACAGACGAAGCGCCGGCAGGAGGTAGGACCAAGCCAAGCGCATCGGCATCGGATAATGCCTCGCTAGGGCTGTGCCTGGCATCATGCCCGGATCCATGGCATTCACCGTAACGTCCAGCACGCCAGCCGCCTTCAGGCGACGCGCGAGTTCATACACGCCGTAAACGATGCACAACTTCGACGTGGTGTATCGGCGCAGCGCTGCGGTCATCGCCCCCCCTTGCTCCCACTTTGGGGGGTCCGCCAACTCCATCGCGCTCGTATATCGAGGCGCGGGCATGCCGGTGTTCTGCGCAGGATCATGCGTGCCGCTGGCCACCCAGACGATGCGGCCTGGCCGGGCCAAATGTGGCAGCAACAGGCGTTGGAGCAGGAAATGCCCGAGGAAGTTGACACCGAAGGTTTCCTCGAAGCCATCCACGGTGCGCGCGGCGCCGCGCTCGGCATGCTGAACGCCGGCATTACACACCAGCGCTCGGACCTCGCCTATGGACGTTTCCCCGAGTAGGCGATCGACGAAGCGATGAATGCTCTGGAATGATGCGAGATCCAACTCGCGGACCAGTAAGCGCGACGCCAGGCCCACTGTGGCGAGCCCGGCAGCCGCCCGCGCTCCCTGCTCCACGTCGCGACACGCCAGGACGATCCGACACGAGGTGCACTGCACCAAGGCGCGCGCGCACTCCAATCCCAACCCGCGATTTGCGCCCGTGATAACGATCAGTTTCGTCTCTGAGCTATCCATGACGCTTCCATGTGCTGCGATGACGATCGCTTCTAACGCGGTAACGACACGGCCGATCCAGCGCAGAAGTAAATCTAAACCGTTCTGGATCGACTTACCGACCTAGATATTCAATTAATACTCAACGCACTTCTGCATATTCACCTAGGACGAAGCGATACCACCAACCCTTTTCTTTTCAAACATGGCACCTGAACGGCAAAATATCGCAGACACATTCTCTAAAACACCTCCAATCTCGTAGCAACTGCGCACCGCATCACAGCATTTCCTGATGTAACAAGTCCCAGGGCAACTTCCGAAGTTCCGAGAGCAACGATTGCATACGCTTTTAGCGGGCGGTTGGATCAGGGGGTGGACATGCGACGAGACGAGATCGACATAGCGGTTGCAACAGCGCCCGCCGTGGAAGCATGTGAGACGTTCGTCGATATACTGGCGAGCCATGCGCTCCACCGTCCGAACGACCTGGCCTATCGGTTCCTGCATTCCGGCGGCGGCGGCGAGATTCTAACCTATGCTGATCTCGATACACGTGCCCGCGGCGTAGCTGCGAAGCTGACCGCGCTGGGCCTGGCCGGCGAGCGCGTTCTGTTACTAAGCCCGCCAGGTCTCGACTATATCGTCGGCTTCTTTGGTTGCTTATATGCTGGCGCGATCGCAGTGCCGGTGTATCCTCCCCGGGCCAACCGCTCGATCCAGCGCCTGTCGACGATCATTACCGAATGCGGCGCCCGCGCCGCGCTCACGAGCCAACGCATTCCCCCTCTCGTCACAGGCGGAGCCGCCGCCGCCGAAACCTTGGCGGGCATCTCCTGGCTTCTGATCGACACCATCGAGGCTACCTCAGGCTTCACTGTCGTGGCGCCGGGCAGGGACGATATCGCCTTCCTGCAATATACCTCCGGTTCGGTGTCCGCACCGAAGGGCGTGATCGTCAGCCATGCCAACCTGATGCGGAATTCGGCGCTGATCCGGAGGTCATTTGGGCTGGACAGGCAGACGCGGGGCGTATTGTGGCTGCCACCCTATCACGACATGGGGTTAATCGGCGGCATCCTACAGTCCCTCTATTTCGGCGGCCCGCTCACGCTGATGTCTCCGGCATCCTTTCTCCAAAAGCCGTTGCGTTGGCTGAAGGCCATCTCGGACACGCGCGCGACCGCCAGTGGCGGACCGAATTTCGGATATGAACTGTGCCTGCGCAGCATCACCGCGGCGGAGCGCGATATGCTTGACCTTAGCAGCTGGCGGACCGCGCTCTGCGGATCGGAGCCCATCCACCCTGCCACATTGGAACGATTCGCGGCTTTCTTCGCGCCAGCAGGTTTCCGCGCGGATGCCTTCTACCCCTGCTACGGCCTCGCCGAAGCAACGCTGATCGTGTCGGGACGGAGCCACACGCGCCCGTTCGTGACCCGCGATTTCGACCCGGCGAGGCTCGCGGACAACGCCGCCGTCGCAGCGGAGGACGCGGCGTCAGCGCGACGGCTGGTCAGCGCTGGCACCGCATTGGTGGACGGAATCGTAATCGTCGATCCCGCGAGCAGCACCCCGCTCGTGGACGGCGCTATCGGCGAGATCTGGGTTCGCGATGCGTCAGTCGCCGCCGGGTACTGGAATCGCCCAGAGGAGAGCCGGACGACGTTCGGCGCCCATTTGGCGGATGGATGCGGCCCCTTTTTGCGAACCGGAGATCTTGGCTTCTTCCGCGACGGAGAGTTGTTTGTCACCGGCCGGATCAAGGAGCTGATCGTCCTGCGAGGCCGGAACCTATATCCGCAGGATCTCGAAATCGAGGCGCGGCAAAGCCACCCTGCGCTTGCACAGGGCCCGTGTATCGCCTTCGCGGTCGAGCGGGACGCACAAGAGCGGCTGGTCATCGTCCACGAGCTCCCGCGTACCCACCGTCTGCTGGATACCGCTGCGATCGCCGCGACAGTCCGTCGCGCAATTGCAGAGGCTTTCGATACAGAGGTCGAAGCTGTGCTGTTCGTACCGCCGCTCGGCATTCCGAAGACGTCAAGCGGCAAGCTGGAACGACAGGGGTGCCGCGCTGCCTATCTCGACGGCACGCTGAAGATGATCGCCGAGTATCGAAAAGAAGTAAGGAGCGCCCTCCCCGCCCAGTCCCGTGCAACGGCGACCAGTCGCGCCATGCCAAAGGCGGCCATGCTTCGAACCTGGCTGGTCGAACGGCTCGCAAACCTGCTCGCGCTGCCGACGGGGGAGATCGACCCCACCTCTCCATTCAGCACTTTCGGGCTGGACTCATTGCAGGCAGTCGGCCTGTCCGGCGAACTCGAAACCTGGCTGAATCGTAGCCTACCGACGACGTTGTTGTGGGATTATCCGACGATCGCGGCATTGGCGGACCACCTGGGCGAACCGGAAGCAGTTGGCGCATCAAACGTGATCGGCCCCACGCTGGCCGAGGAACAGCGGACAAGAGGCGGCGCAATCCGGGCGATCCATCTTGCCGAAAGGGGCGGACAGGATCTCGAACATCTCGCCGAGGACGAACTGGGCGCGCTGCTCGCCGGAAAGCTCGCCGAGCTGGGTGAGCGCACGCATCTTGCGGCCAAGCTCTCACAAGGGGGAGAGGAAACATGCTGAAAGACAGGACGCAAATTCCCCAGCTGGCAATCCGGCCGGTCGTGGGGCTCGGCATGCTTTACCACTCAACGCCCGCGCTGCTGACCGCGGACGGCTACGCCAATTTCGTTCACATGCTGAAACAGGCAGGCGTGCCGTGGCCGGAGCTTGCAGCAGCCATCGTGGCGGCGCTGGAATGTACCGGCGGGTTCTGCATTCTCATTGGCGCCTTCACCGTGTTCTTCTCGTTCCTGCTGGCGGGCGAGCTCTGCGTCCGAATCGTGAGCATCTATTTGTCCGGTAACGGCTTTCCAGATCCGCTGCCTGGCGGTCAGCCTCTGCCCAGCTACGAAACGAACCTCTTTTACATTCTGTTCACGACCGCCTTGATCAACGCTGGCGGCGGCAAGTTCGCAGCGGACACGCTCATCTGGGCATGGGTCAAGAAATCCTCAGCAGAAGACTAGGCAGCAGCGACCAGGAGGCGTCTATGATAAAGCGTTGGTACGAAATCGCGCCGATACCGGTGCGCATCATTGTCGGCGGCGGCCTGGCCTATCACGGTTATCCTAAGATATTCACCGTTTCGGGTCATATGAGCTTTCTGCACATTATGCAGGGCATGGGGGTTCCCTTTCCGGAATTTCTGTCGTGGTTCGTCGGCGCACTCGAGTTTTTCGGCGGACTTGCGCTGTTCACCGGCTTGCTGGTTTCTTGGTTCGGGCTGCTCATCGCGATCGAGATGACAATCAATATCGCATCCGCCCTTATGCATGGCGGGTTCCCGCCGCCGCTCAATCCCAACCAGCCCCTGCCGGGTTACGAGCAGTCACTGCTCTATCTGAGCGGCGCGGTCGCGCTGTGGATCGGCGGATCCGGCGGCTTTTCGATCACACGCATGGTTGTACCCAGACCTACGGTCTGAAGCAGCGGATGCATTTGCACCTTGATCGGAAGCGGGGGGCTACCGGAATGAATGATGTATCGAAAGACCGAAGGGATGTTCTGAAAGGCGCTTTCCGTGCAATCGCGGAACTCCAGATGCGGCTCGATGCCGGCGAGCGGGCCCGCCAGGCGCCGCTGGCGGTGGTCGGTCTCGCGTGTCGCTTTCCGGGCGCGCCTGACGCCGCGCGATATTGGCAGCTGCTGAGAGAAGGCGGAGATGCCATCACCGAGGTTCCGGCAGGCCGCTGGAATGTCGAAGACTATTACGCCCTTGATCCGGCCGCCGAGGCCAAGATGTATACCCGGCGTGGCGGCTTTCTTGGCGCAGTGGACGGCTTCGATCCGAGTTTCTTCGCAATCGCTCCGCGTGAGACCATCAGCATGGATCCGCAACAGCGCCTGCTGCTGGAAGTTGCCTGGGAAGCGATTGAGAATGCGGGCATTCCAGCCCACCGACTGTTCGGCACGCCGACCGGCGTATTCCTGGGGATCTGCAACAATGATTACGGCCAGCGGATCGCGAGGCAGAATGTTGCCTCCATCGATGCGTATTGCGGCACAGGCGTAGCGTTCAGCGTGGCCGCAGGGCGACTATCCTATGCACTGGGACTGCAAGGTCCTTCAATGGCGGTCGATACCGCCTGCTCCTCTTCGCTGGCAGCGCTCGATCTTGCCGCGCAGAACCTACGGAGTGGGGGGTGTGGGGTGGCGGTGGTGGGGGGGGTCAACCTGATACTCAACCCCGAGGGGACGATCTACTTCTGCAAGGTTCGCGCGCTGGCGCCGGACGGACGCTGCAAGACCTTCGACGATCGCGCGGACGGCTATGGCCGCGGCGAAGGGTGCGGCGTGGTCGTGCTCAAGCGGCTCGACGACGCCCTGCGCGACGGCGACCGGATCCGCGCGGTCCTTCGGGGCAGCGCGGTCAACCATGACGGGCGGAGCAACGGCCTGACCGCCCCCAACGGCCTCGCCCAGGAAGCGGTGATCAAGGCCGCGCTTGCCAATGCCGGCGTGGATCCGCGCGACGTCTCCTATGTCGAGGCGCACGGCACCGGCACCCCGCTGGGCGATCCGATCGAGCTGCGCGCGCTGGACCGCGCCTATGGCCAAGGTCGCGCCGCGACCGAGAAGCTGCGCGTCGGCTCGGCCAAGGCCAATATCGGCCATCTCGAAGCCGCGGCGGGCATGGCAGGGCTCATCAAGCTGGTCCTGGCGCTCGAACAGGGCGAGATCCCGCAGCAACCGCATTTCGAGACGCCGACCCGGCATGTCGACTGGTCCGCGCTGTCGCTGACCGTCGAGAAAGGCGGCAGCGACTGGAAGGACGCACGCCGCCTGGCCGGCATCAGCGCCTTCGGCTTCAGCGGCACCAACGTCCATGCGATCCTCGAGTCCGCGCCCACCCCCGCCCCGGCGGTGCGCCGTCGTCGCGCCGTGGAACTGCTGCCGATCTCCGGGCGAACGCCGAGCGCAGTCCGCACGCTGGCGGCCCGGCATGCCGAACAGCTGCGCCTGCAGGGCCCCGCCGCGGCTGCCGACCTCGCCTTCACCGCGGCGACCGGGCGCGTCCATTTCCCCTATCGCGCGGCGGTGGTGGCAGCACCGGACGCGCTGGCGGCGCAGCTGGATGCGGTCGCGCAGGGCGCGGCGGACGTACGGTTAGCGCAAGGGGCAGCGGAGGGCATCGCGTTCCTCTTCACCGGCCAGGGCGCGCAGCATGCCGGCATGGCGCAAGACCTCTACGCGGACGAGCCGGTCTTTGCGGAAACGATCGACCGCTGCGCCGATGCATTCCGCGACGCGTCCGGCGGCGACCTGCAATCGGTGCTGTGGGGAGAAGACGCCCCGGCACGGATCGACCGGACCGAATTCACGCAACCTGCCCTCTACGCCGTGCAATGCGCGCTCACCGCGCTGTGGCGGCGCTGGGGGATCGTACCCGCCGCGGTGATCGGCCACAGCGTCGGCGAGTTCGCCGCCGCCCAGGCCGCCGGTATTTTCTCGCTGGAAGACGGCATGCGCCTCGTCTCCGCGCGCGGGCGACTGATGCAGGCGCTTGGCGACGGCGGCGCGATGGCGGCGGTGTTCGCATCCGAAGCCCGCCTAGCGGACGTCCTCGGCAGCCTCCCCCAAGGCGTGGCGATCGCCGCCGTGAATGCGCCCGAGGAAATCGTGCTTTCCAGCTTCGATGCCGCGCTCCTCCCGGCGCTGGCGCAGCTGGAGGCGCGCGGCATCGCCACCCGCCGCCTTACGGTGTCGCACGGCTTCCACTCGCCGCAGCTCGACCCGATGCTCGATGCCTTCGAGGCGGTTGCCGCCGACATCGCCGTTACCGCGCCGCTGATCCCGCTCATCTCGAACCTGACGGGCGAAGCGCTGACGGACGCGCCGGATGCGGCCTATTGGCGGCGGCACGCCCGCGAACCCGTGCGCTTCGCCGACGCGCTGGGCACCCTTGCGGAGACGCATCGCATCTTCCTCGAGCTGGGCCCGCAGCCGTTGCTGCTGGCGATGGGACGCCGCGCGCTGGGCGATCGGGCCGGCGACCGGCTCTGGCTGCCGTCGCTCCGCCGCGGGACGAACGATGTGCAGCAAATGCTAGAAAGCCTGGCGGACCTGCACCTGCACGGTGCGCCGGTGGACTGGGCAGCATTCGCCGAAGGCCGGGGCGACCGCATCGATATCGCCACCTACCCGTTCGAGCGGCAGCGCTACTGGCTGGACGAGCCAGCGCCGAACACCGCGCCCGTATCCGAGCGCCCCCGGCCGGCACCGGAAGCCGGGGAGGCCCAAGGCACCTTCGCCACCGCGCTGATGGCCATGCCGGCGAAGGATCGGCTGGATCGGCTGATCGATCATCTGCAGGGCGAGGTCCGGCGCGTGCTCCGCCTTGCGTCGCCGCCCCCGATCGACACCGGCTTTTTCGAACTCGGCATGGACTCGCTGATGGCCGTCGAGCTGCGCGTCGCGATCGAGGCGGCGCTGGGGCGCCCGCTTTCCGCGACCCTGGCTTTCGATCAGCCGGACATTCGGCGGCTTTCCCAATATCTGTTGCAGGAACTGGGGGGCGAACGCCCGTCCGCCCCGGCGGCGATAGGCGGCGCGGCGGCGCAGGAGCCGATCGCCGTGGTCGGCATCGGCTGCCGCTTTCCCGGCGGGGCGAACGACCCGGAGGCCTTCTGGCGCCTGATCCTGGCCGGCGGCATGACGGCGACGCCGGTGCCGTCCGATCGCTGGGACGCCGACCAAGGCTATGATCCCGATCCGGATACCGCCAAGGGAAGCTATTGCCGCACGGCCAATTTCCTCGACACGCCGGTGGATGGCTTCGACGCGGCCTTCTTCTCGATCACGCCACGCGAGGCGACCGCGATGGATCCGCAGCAGCGGCTGCTGCTCGAAGTCGCCTGGGAAGCGCTGGAACATGCCGGCATGGGGCGACGGCGCGGTGGCCGGGGCGGCGTGTTCGTCGGCATCAACACCAATGATTATGCGCGGCTGCTGGCGCGCGAAACGGATGCGACGCTCGACGGCTACAGCTTCACCGGCAACACGTTCAGCGTCGCGGCCGGCCGGCTGTCGCATCTGCTGGGCATCGACGGGCCGAGCCTCGCCGTCGATACGGCGTGCTCCTCCTCGCTCGTGGCAGTGCATCTCGCGTGCCAGAGCCTGCAAGCCGGGGAATGCGCATTCGCCCTGGCAGGCGGCGTGAACCTGATGCTTGCGCCGGATGCGTTCACGGCATTGTCCCGGATGCGGGCGCTCGCGCCGGATGGCCGGTGCAAGACCTTCGACGCAGCGGCCGACGGCTATGGCCGCGGCGAGGGTTGCGGCGTGGTCATCCTGAAGCGCCTGTCGGATGCGGAGGCCGCCGGCGACGATATCCTGGGCGTCATCCACGGCTCCGCGGTCAACCAGGACGGCGCGAGCGGCGGACTGACCGTGCCCAACGGACCCGCCCAACAGGCGCTGATCGGCCAGGCCCTTGCCCGCGCCGGGATTGCGGCAGCGGACATCGGCTATCTCGAAGCGCACGGCACCGGCACGGCGCTGGGCGACCCGATCGAGGTCACCGCTGCCGGCCAGGCGCTGGGCGACGGACGTCCGAGCGGACAGAAGCTGCTGCTGGGATCGGTCAAGCGCAATATCGGACACCTCGAAGCGGCTGCGGGCGTCGCCGGACTCATCAAGACGATCCTGTCGATGCGGCACGGCATCATCCCCGGCCATCCGGGACTGGGCACGCTCAACCCCCGGATCGCCTGGGATCGCCTGCCGGTGCAGGTGCCGCGCGAGGCGATGCCGTGGCCGGCCGGCCAGCGGTTCGCCGGGATCAGCAGTTTCGGGATGAGCGGCACCAACGCGCATGTCATCCTGGGCCAAGGCACGGTGCTGCCGGGCGATGCGCACGATCCACAGGCAGCGTCGGCCCCACTGGTCGTGCCGGTATCGGGCCGCAGCGCCGAGGCGGTGGCGGCCCTGGCGGAACACCACGCCGCCTGCCTTGAGGACGGCCATGTCTCGGCGCGGGCCCTTGCCTATACCGCCGGCGTCGGGCGCACCCATTTCGAGCATCGCCTGGCGGTGGTCGCCAGCGACCCGACCCAGCTGGGCGAACGGCTCCGTCACGCGCACGCGGGCGGCAGCGGGCCCGGCATCCATCGCGGTGCCGCGAGCAGCGCCACGCGACCGCACATCGCATTCCTGTTCACCGGGCAGGGTGCGCAATATGCGGGCATGGGGCGTGCGCTATACGCCAGCGAGCCGGTGTTCCGGTCCGCGCTGGAGCGCTGCGACGCGATCCTGCGCGACGCGCTGGACGTCCCGCTGCTGTCGATCCTGTATGGCGAGCATGCCGGGCGGATCGACCAGACCGCCTATACCCAGCCCGCCCTGTTCGCGCTCGAATATGCGCTGAGCGCCTTGTGGCGCAGTTGGGGGATCGAGCCTTCGATCGTGCTGGGCCACAGCGTCGGCGAATATGTCGCGGCCTGCGTTGCCGGGGTGTTCGACGTGGAGGACGGGATAAAGCTGATCGCCGCACGGGCGCGCGCCATGCAGGCGCTGCCGGCGGGCGGCGGGATGGCGGCGGTACGCGCCGCGCCCGAGCGGATCGCCGGACTGCTCGCGGCGCGGCAGGGCCAGTTGTGGCTGGCGGCCGAGAATGGCCCCGAGGATCTGGTCGTCTCCGGCGAGGAAGCGGCGCTCGCCGCGCTATGCGCGCAGCTGGAAGCACAGGGGATCGCGACCCAGACGCTGCGGGTGTCGCACGCCTTCCACTCCGGGCTGATGGCACCTGCCGCCGAGGCGCTGCGCCAGGTTGCGGACACGATCACGTTCAGGCCCCCGCAGCTGCGGCTGATCCGCGACATGGACGGCATGCTCGCCGAGGAGCCGCTCGATGCCGCATATTGGACCCGGCACCTGCTCCAGCCGGTCCGCTTCGCCGCCGCGCTGGACTGCCTCGCGGCGCAAGCGCCCACCGCGCTCGTCGAGATCGGGCCCCAGCCGGTGCTGACCACGCTCGCCCAAGGGCATGCGCTTCGCCTGCCCTCGCTGCGCCGGCAGCGCGACGACGGTGAGACGATGCAGGACAGCCTTGCCGCGCTCTACGCCGCGGGCGTCGAGGTCGACTGGCAGGCGGTCCACCAGCCCCACCAGCCCCGCAAGGCACATATCCCGACCTATCCCTTCCAGCGGAAGCGCTATTGGGCGCTGGGCCCGGCGGTCGCAACCCCGGCAAAGGCGCCGGTCGCGACGTTCCATCACCTGCAATGGCAGGCGCGCGCCGCCTCGACCGAGGAAAGGCCGGAGACCGCGCCGCGACACTGGCTCGTCTTCGCCGGTCGCGACCCGATCGGCGCGGCCCTTGTCGACGCGCTGCACGCCCGGGGCGACCGTTGCACGATCGTGCGCAGCCCGGGCGACCCCGGTGCCGCCGACCATCGCATCGATCCCGCCGCGGCGGACGCCATGGAGGCGCTGATCCGCGCGCTTCTCGCCGCAGGAGGCTGTTCCGCCATCGTCTATCTCTGGGCGCTCGACGCGCAGGCACGCCTCGACGACCCGATGTGCGGCACAGGCGCGGAGTCGGTGCTCGGCCCGCTGCACCTCGTGCAAGGCATTCTGCGCGCGGCATCGGCCGAACCGCCCCGCCTGTGGTTCGTCACGCGCGGCGCGCAACCGGTCGAGGAAGGCAGCGAGGTCGCGCTCGCCCAGGCGCCGCTGTGGGGGCTCGGTCGGGTCGTCGCGCTGGAGCATCCCGAACTCTGGGGCGGCCTGGTCGATCTGGATCCACGCGCCAGCGATGCGGACGCCGCGCGCCTGGGGCAGCGGTTGCGTGCCGCCGATCGCGAAGATCTGGTGGCGCTGCGCGGGGAGGAGGTGCTTGTCCCCCGGGTGGTCTCGGCATCGGCACCCGCGCGACTTGCCGCGCCGGAGATCCGCGCGGATGCGGCCTATCTCGTCACCGGCGGCCTGGGCAGCCTGGGCTTCGCGGTGGCGCGGTGGCTGATCGGCGCCGGCGCGCGTGACCTCATCCTGGTCGGGCGACGCGCGCCTTCGGCCGAGACGGCGGCGGAAATCGCGGCCTTCGCCGAACGCGGCGTGCGGATCGCGATCGCGACCATCGACGTCGCGGACCGGCAGGCGGTGGACCAGCTCTTCGCGCGCATCGCGGCGGCGCATGCCCCGCTGCGCGGCGTGGTGCATGCCGCGGGCGTCCTCGACGACGGGGCGGTGCTCGCGCAGACGGCGGCGCGCTTTGCCCAGGTCCTGACGCCGAAGGTGGCGGGCGGGTGGAACCTGCATCGCGCGACGCGGCAGATGGCGCTGGACTTCTTCCTGCTCTTCTCCTCCGCGGCGACGCTGATCGGTTCGCCGGGCCAGGCCAATTATGTGGCGGCCAATGCCTTTCTGGACGCGCTCGCGCATCACCGGCGGGCGCAGGGGCTTGCGGGGGCGGCCATCGGCTGGGGGCCGTGGCGCGAGATCGGCATGGCCGCGGATCTCGCCCGCCGCGCCGCGCGCCGGCATGTGCCGCCCGGGGTCTCGGCGATCGACCCCGAACGCGGGCTGGCGATGCTCGGGCACCTGCTCGCCGACGCACCTGCACAGGTGACGGCGATGCCGGTGGACTGGCCCGCCTTCCTCGCCGCGTTCGATCCGGCGGAGCGGCCGCGTGCCCTGGCGGACATCGCTGCGGCGTCCGGTGTCGACGCACATCGCGTGCGGGCGGAGACGCCGCGGTCCGACATTCTCGATCGGCTGTCGGCGGCGCGCCCGGACGAACGCCAGTCGCTGCTCGCCGACTTCCTGCTGGCGGAACTCGCCCAGGTGATCGGCGACGGGGACGCGCCGCCGGATCCCGGCATGGGCTTTTTCGACATCGGCCTGGATTCGCTGATGGCGGTCGAGCTGAAGAACCGGCTCGGCGCCGCGCTTCGGCGCCCCCTGCCGGCGACGCTGATCTTCCGCTTCGCCAATGTGCGCGCGCTGGCGGCGCATCTGGCGGACGAGGTGCTGGTCTTCGACGATCCGGTCGCCCCCGCGCCGGCGATGTTCGCCGAGGAGGACGACGCTCTCGACCACACGTCCGAGGACATGCTGCTCGCGCTGCTGGCGCAGGAACTCGGGCGATCGCCGCAGCTGGTGAACGGAGACGCGCAATGAGCGACAGCGACCGCCAGGAAATCCTGAAACAGAGCCTGCGCGAACTCCGCGACCTGCGCGCGCGGCTGGCCGATGCGGCGCGGATGCAGCGCGAGCCGATCGCGATCATCGGGCTGGGCTGCCGGTTTCCGGGCGCCGACGGCCCGGACGCGTTCTGGGCGCTGCTGCGCGACGGGCAGGACATGGTGCGCGACGTACCCGCCGCGCGCTGGGATGCCCGCCGCTGGTTCGATCCCGATCCGGCCGCGCCGGGCAAGATGTACACCCGGGAGGGCGGCTTCCTGACGGGCGATATCGCCGCGTTCGATCCTTCGGTGTTCCACCTCTCGCCGCGCGAGACGCTGTCCATGGATCCGCAGCAACGCCTGCTGCTGGAAGTGGCCTGGGAGGCGATGGAGCATGCCAACCAGCCGCCCGCGGCAAATCCGTCGACCGGCATCTTCATCGGCATCAGCACCAACGACTATGCCCAGCACAGCATGTTCGGCGATCCCGCGCGGATCGAGGCCTATTCGGCCACCGGCGCCGCGCTCAATGCGGCGGCAGGCCGGCTCTCGTACAGCTTCGGCTTTCGCGGCCCCGCGATGGCGGTCGACACCGCCTGCTCCTCCTCGCTGGTGGCGATCCACCTCGCCTGCCAGAGCCTGCGCCAGCAGGAATGCGGCATGGCGATCGCCGGCGGGGTGAGCCTGATCCTCTCGCCCAACGGCACCATCGCCACCTGCCGCGCCCGGATGATGGCGCGCGACGGACGGTGCAAGACGTTCGACGCCTCGGCCGACGGCTATGGGCGCGGCGAAGGCTGCGGCCTGATCGTGCTGAAGCGCCTGTCGGATGCGCAGGCCGATGGCGACGCTATCCTGGGCATCATCCACGGCTCCGCGGTCAACCAGGACGGCGCGAGCGGCGGCCTGACCGTGCCCAACGGCACCGCCCAACGCGAGCTGTTCGCCGCCGCGCTCGCCAAGGCAGGCGTCACGCCGGACCGGATCGGCTATCTGGAGGCGCACGGGACCGGAACGCCGCTGGGCGACCCGATCGAGCTGGAGGCGCTGCAGGCGGTCTATGGCCCCGGACGCACCGCCGAGACGCCCTGCGCGATCGGCTCGGTCAAGACCAATATCGGGCATCTCGAAGCGGCTGCGGGCGTCGCCGGACTCATCAAGACGATCCTGTCGATGCGGCACGGCGTCATCCCGGCGCATCTCCACCTGCGGACGCTCAATCCCGACTGCACGCTGGCTCCGCATTTCTCGATCCCGGCAACCGCAACACCCTGGCCTGCGGGAAACGCGCCGCGCATGGCGGGGGTGAGCAGCTTCGGCTTCACCGGCACCAATGCGCACCTGATCCTGGGCGAAGGCGCGCCGGTTCGCGACGATGGGAGCGACACGCCGGCCCCACTGCTCGTGCCGGTATCGGGCCGCAGCGCCGAGGCGGTGGCGGCCCTGGCGGAACGCCACGCCGCCTGCCTTGAGGACGGCCATGTCTCGGCGCGCGCCCTCGCCTATACCGCCGGCGTCGGGCGCACCCATTTCGAGCATCGCCTGGCGGTGGTCGCCAGCGACCCGACCCAGCTGGGCGAACGGCTCCGTCACGCGCACGCGGGCGGCAGCGGGCCCGGCATCCATCGCGGTGCCGCGAGCAGCGCCACGCGACCGCGCATCGCATTCCTGTTCATCGGGCAGGGTGCGCAATATGCGGGCATGGGGCGTGCGCTATACGCCAGCGAGCCGGTGTTCCGGTCCGCGCTGGAGCGCTGCGACGCGATCCTGCGCGACGCGCTGGACGTCCCGCTGCTGTCGATCCTGTATGGCGAGCATGCCGGGCGGATCGACCAGACCGCCTATACCCAGCCCGCCCTGTTCGCGCTCGAATATGCGCTGAGCGCCTTGTGGCGCAGTTGGGGGATCGAACCTTCGATCGTGCTGGGCCACAGCGTCGGCGAATATGTCGCGGCCTGCGTTGCCGGGGTGTTCGACGTGGAGGACGGGATAAAGCTGATCGCCGCACGGGCGCGCGCCATGCAGGCGCTGCCGGCGGGCGGCGGGATGGCGGCGGTACGCGCCGCGCCCGAGCGGATCGCCGGACTGCTCGCGGCGCGGCAGGGCCAGTTGTGGCTGGCGGCCGAGAATGGCCCCGAGGATCTGGTCGTCTCCGGCGAGGAAGCGGCGCTCGCCGCGCTATGCGCGCAGCTGGAAGCACAGGGGATCGCGACCCAGACGCTGCGGGTGTCGCACGCCTTCCACTCCGGGCTGATGGCACCTGCCGCCGAGGCGCTGCGCGAGGTTGCGGACACGATCACGTTCAGGCCCCCGCAGCTGCGGCTGATCCGCGACATGGACGGCATGCTCGCCGAGGAGCCGCTCGATGCCGCATATTGGACCCGGCACCTGCTCCAGCCGGTCCGCTTCGCCGCCGCGCTGGACTGCCTCGCGGCGCAAGCGCCCACCGCGCTCGTCGAGATCGGGCCCCAGCCGGTGCTGACCACGCTCGCCCAGGGGCATGCGCTTCGCCTGCCCTCGCTGCGCCGGCAGCGCGACGACGGCGAGACGATGCAGGACAGCCTTGCCGCGCTCTACGCCGCGGGCGTCGAGGTCGACTGGCAGGCGGTCCACCAGCCCCACCAGCCCCGCAAGGCGCACATCCCGACCTATCCCTTCCAGCGGAAGCGCTATTGGCTCGACGCCTCGGCGGCGGCGACGCCATCGGCCAAGGCGGGGAACGACGCACATCCCTTTCTGGGGGCACGGATCGCCTCCCCCCTCGCGGCGACCCAGTTCGACGGCGACGCCGATCTGCTGCACATGCCGATGGTGGGCGACCACCGTATCCTGGGGATGCCCTGGGTCAATCTGGTGACCTATCTCGAACTCGCCGCCGCCGCCGTGCGGGAAGCGACCGGCGCTGCGCCGATCCTGCTCCGCGCGGTGACGCTGCCGCGCGCGCTTATCCTGCGGGAAGGCGAAACCAAGCCGCTGCAGATCATTCTCGACCCGCTCGATGCGGGGGATCACCGGTTCCGCATCTTCTCCCAAGCGGCGGAGGGCTGGCTGCTCCACGCCGAAGGCCAGGTGGGTACGCCCCACCCTGCCCCGCCCCCGCCCCGCCCGGTCGGTCGCGAGGCGCTGCGCAACCGCTGCACGCACCACCTAGCTCCAGATGCGTTCTACGCCACGATGGAGCAGCACGGTGCCGCGCTCGGCCCCTTGTGCCGACGCCTTGCGGACGTCCGGCGCGGCAGCGGCGAAGCCGTTGCCGACATCCGCCCCCCACGACCCGGAGAGCGCGATCCGCGCACGGTGTTCGACATGGGGGCGATCGATGCCGCCGTGCAGCTGCTCGCCGCCCTTCTGCCTGACGACGCGCCGACCGACTGCGTGCTCACCGGGCTCGACCGGATCGAGATCGGTTCCCCGCCGCCCGCCGACGGCGTGCTTTGGGCCCATGCGCGACGACAGGATTATGATCGCGCCACCGGCACGTTGCGCGGCGACGTGCAGCTTTTCGACGGCGCGGGATCGATCGTCGCTGCGATCACCGGCGCCCGGCTGGACCGATTGCAACCACAGGCGGTCGAGCCCGTCGGCGCCAGCGACGCGGTGGGCCTCGCCCGCCCGACCCTCTCCGTCCTCCTCGGCGACGATGCCGAAGCCGCACGCGCGGCGATGCTGGAGTATCTGGGTACCGTCGTCGCAGGCAGCCTCCAGCTGGAGGCCGGCGCGGTCGATACCGACGCACCGCTCGCCGCGCAGCTCGACTCGCTCATCGCCGTCGAGCTGAATGCCCGGATCGAGCGCGACCTCGGGGTCCGGCTGCCGGTAGCTGCCTTTTTCGACGGGGGCAGCCTGCGCGATCTGGCGGACATGGTCTGCGCCGAGCTGCGCCCGGTCGACTTCGACGATGCGGTTCTCGCCGAACTGCTCGCGACGGTGGACGATATGGTGGAGGCGCATGCCGCCCGCGATCTTGCGGCGCTGGACGGCGTCGGGGGGCGGGCATGAGCGCCGCGCTCGCTCGGTTGCACGGGCTGTCGCCCGCCAAGCAGGCGCTGCTCCTGCAGGCACTGCAGCGGCGCAATGCACCGCAGACACCCGTGCGCGCGTCCGCCCTGTCGGTTGCCGAGATGCTGGCGCGGGCGCAACTGCCGCCCGACATCAGCGCCGCCCATGCCCGACGGCCCGCGCGCGCCGCTTCCGATCCGGGCCCGCGACAAATCTTCCTGACCGGCGCAACCGGCTTCATCGGCGCCTATCTGCTCGAGGCGCTGCTCGGCGCGCCCGAAACCATCGTCCAATGCCTCGTCCGTTGCGCCGACGAGCGCGATGGCATGCGACGTATCGCGGCGAACCTGCGCAGCTACGGCCTGGACGAACGGCACCTCGCCGACCGCGTACGGGTGGTTCCGGGCGATCTGGCGACGCCGGGGCTCGGCATCGCGCCGGAACGGCGCGTGACGATGGCGGCGGAGATCGATGCGATCTTCCATTGCGGTGCGCTGGTCAAATGGACCTATCCCTATGCCGCCCTGGCGGCGGCGAACGTCCAGGGCACGATCGAGGTGCTACGGCTGGCGACGACGGATCGGCTGAAGGCCGTGCACTTCGTGTCGACGGTGGGCGTCTTCTCTTCCTCGGAGCGGCTCCAAGATCCTATCGAGGAAACCTTGCCGCTGGAGGAAAGCGGTCCGCTCGAAGTCGGCTATGCGCAGAGCAAGTGGATCGGCGAGAAGCTGGTCCAGCACGCCGCCGCACGCGGCGTTCCCGTGACCATCCACCGGCCGAACACCGCGCCGGACAGCCGCAGCGGCGCGTTCAACGTGCAGGATTATCTGAGCCAGATGCTGCGCATGTGCATCGCGATGGGCAGCGCCCCCGACCTCGCCATTCCGATCGCCGGCGCGCCGATCGACTTCGCGGCGCGCGCGATGGTCCAGCTCACGCATGCCGGTCCGGCGGACGGGCGCGTCTATCACCTCGTCAATCCCGCCGAGACGCGCTGGCTCGACATCGTCGCCGGGATCGAAGGCGCGGGATACCCGATCGCGCGGGTCCCGTATGACGAATGGACGCAGCAGCTGAAGCGCGATGGCGCGGCGGCCGGCTTTGCACTCGGGCCGTTCTTTACCGAAGGCATATTTCAGCGCGTTCGCCTTCCCCGCTTCGATGATCGCCATGTGCGCGAGGGGCTGGCCGGAACGGCGCTGCGCTGCCCGCCGCTCTCCAGCCGGCTCGTGGCCCGCTGCCTGGCGTATCTGGTCCAGCGTGAATGGATCGCACCGCCCCCCGGCGCGGTGGTGCGCGGATGAGGTCGGCAAGGCCGGAAGCAAGCGAACCGGCCTTTCGGCGTGTGATTGCAACCGTCCCGTGCCGCCCGGCGCGGGACCCATGACGGAGGTGGAACCATGGCCGAAACGGAAAAGACCAAGGAAGACGAAATCACCAAGCTGCGTGCCCAGGTACGGCACCTGGAAGCGGAGCTGGAACGGACACGGAAGCAGGAGGACGGCGACGAGGAGGACGATCGCGGCCGCCGCTTCTTCGATTCGATCAGCGACACCCGCCACACCAAGGCCGATACCGCGACCCGCATGGTGCGCGGCATGACGCTGGCGGGCGTCGAGGCCGTTCGCGTGTTCGCGGATTCGGTGTCGTCGTTCGGCGACGACGTTCTCCGCCGCAGCGAGGCGCGCGGCGGGCGGCATCGCACCGTCCGCCAGCTGGTGAACCGACTGCCCGACGACATCGTCACCAGCCTCGCCGATGCGGCGGATCGGTTCAGCGAGATCCCGTCCAAGGCGGCGGACCGCTACTCCAAATCGTACAAGGAGGGCGAGAAGAGCGAGCATTCGACCCGCTAGGTCGCACGCGTTCCTTGGGCATGTTGGTCGTGCCCCGGCGGCGGGTTGCGGGCCGATCGTCCCGGTCGGGACGTGGCATCGGCGCGCAACCTCCGCTGGGGACGCGGCCGTGCGCGCGGCGGTCCCGCGCGAGAGGGGAGGCCATTGCCGTGATAGCCGATGCCCGGAGTCTGCGCAGGAAAATCCGCGCCTGGTCGCCCGCCACGCTCGCGGCGGGAACCGGTAGCCGCGCGCGCCCTTCGCCGGAGGCAGCCCCTGCGCCACAGGGCGTGCCGCAGGATTTCACCGACTGGAGACTGGATCTCCGGCGCGGCGCGCTGGCGGCAAGCAAGATCTTCAAATACGGCCTGTTTCCCTTCGCTTCCGCGCTGCCCTTCGCGCCCTGGGCGCGGCTGCGGTTCGCGGTGCGGTTCCGCCGCAGCCTGGAGGAACTGGGGCTCACCTATCTCAAGCTCGGCCAGTTCCTGGCACTGCGCTTCGACATCCTCCCCGCCGAGGTGTGCCTGGAGCTCAACCATCTGTTCGAGAGCGTGCCGCCGATGTCGGACGGTGCGGCCGAGGCCATCGTGGCGGCGGAGCTGGGCGCGCCGATCGCCGAATGCTTCGCCTATTTCTCGGCCAAGCCGATCGCGGCGGCGTCGGTCGGGCAGGTGCACGAGGCGCGGCTTCCCGATGGGCGGCGGGTCGCCGTGAAGATCCAGCGCCGCGGCATCATGGCGACCTTCCGCGCCGACATCCGCAACCTGCGCAAGCTGACCGCGCTGGGCCAGCGGATCGGGGTGTTCGGACGGCTCGACGCGACCGGCATGATCGACCAGTTCGAGGCCTGGACACTGCGCGAGCTCGATTTCCGGATCGAGGGGAAGACGGCCGAACGGGTCCGCGCCCATTCCGGACCGGCCGTGGTGGTGCCGACGATCCACTGGCACCTCTGCTCGCCGCGGGTGCTGACGATGGACTTTATCGACGGAGTCAGCGCGACGCACATCCGCGACTTTGTCGACGCCAACCCGCCGGCGGTGGTCCGGCAGCGGCTGCCGGGGTTCGATTTCGACACGGCGCTCAACAACTTCACCGATGCCGCGCTGTCGCAGCTGTTCACCGACGGGTTTTTCCATGGCGACCCGCACCCCGGCAACATCCTGTTCCTGCCGGACAACCGCGTCGTCTTCCTGGATTTCGGCATTTTCGGCGCGCTCAGCCAGGACCAGCGCCGGATCATCGCGGGCCAGATCGAAAGCCTCGCCCTGGGCAATATCGGCGGCAGCCTGCGCTATTACGCGCAGCAGGTAACCGCGACCGACGACACCGATTTCGATCGCTTCCGCGAGGATTGCCGGGACGTGCTGAACCGCTGGTACGCGGCGCTGCTCGATCCGACCCTGCCGATCGAGGAGCGCCATCTGGCGCGCTACACCGGCGAGATGATCGACGTTTCGCGTCGCAACGGCCTGCAATACGACCTGAATTACCTGCTGTTCTGGCGCGCGCTCAACAATCTGAACGGCACCCTCTGGCACATTTCCCCCAATTACGACCTGCTCGGGCGCCTGCGCATCTTCTTCGAGCGGACGCGCCCGGGGCCGGGGCGTCGCGTGCGGGCGACGGTGGCGGATCCGGCGTGGCGCGGCAGCCTGACCGAGCTTGCCCGCGCGCTGCCGGGCGGCGCCGCGGGGGCGGCTACCGGCACGCTGCGGGTGGGCGCCAGCTTCGCCCCCTCCCGCGATGGCGAGGCCCGACGGCGGCGCAGCGCGGCAGTCGGCGCAGCGCTGCTCCTGCTCCTGCCCCTGGCGATCGCGGCGGCCAGCGACCGGCTTCCCGCATCGGTCCGTGCCGGACTGCCGCTCGCGCTGGGTGCCGCGCTGCTCTGGTCGCGGCGGCAGGCGCGATGACGGCGCTGCGCCTGGTGGCGGGGCCGCTGCCGCCCGAACGCTTCGTGCGCGTGCTGGCGCGGCTGGGCCCGACCTCGACCAAGGTCGGCCAGTTCCTCGCGCTGCGCCCGGACCTGCTCCCGCAGGAATATTGCGATGCCCTGCTGGCGCTGGTCGATCGCGGAACGCCATGCGCATGGCCGCAGATCGAACAGGTCCTCACCCGCGAACTCGGCGGCCCGCCGGGAACCGTGTTCGCACGGTTCGAGCGGCGACCGATCGGCGTCGGATCGCTGTCCCAGGTGCACCGCGCGACGCTGCAGGGCGGCGCGGAGGTGGCGGTGAAGATCCTCCGCCCCGGCATCGAGGCGCAGATCGAACGCGACATCAGGCGGCTCCGGCTCGGCACGCGCCTGGTCCGCCAGCTGGGCCTGCGCCTGCCGATTGCGCCCGGCGAGGCGGTGGACGAGATCGCCGCGTGGCTGCGCCAGGAGATTGACCTTGCGCGCGAGCAGGAGAATGCGCGGCGGATGGCGGACGATTCCGTCGCCAGCGACCTGCAGGTGATCCCGCACGTCTACCCGCATCTGAGCACCGCGCGGATCCTGACCTATCAGTATCTGGACGGACGCAAGCTGAGCACCGTGTTCTCCGACCGAAGCGGCATTCCGTCGGGCACGGGCGGCAGCATGGCGATGTCCGCGGAGGACAAGCGCGCCTTCGCAGGCACGCTGGTAACCGCCGTGCTCACCCAGATTTTCCGCGCGCGCTTCTTTCATGCCGATCTGCATCCGGGCAACCTGCTCGTGATGGCGGACGGCCGGGTCGGCTTCGTCGATTTCGGCATGTGCGACCGGCTGGACGACACCGTACGCGCGAACCAGCTCCGCTACGTCGCCGCCGTCTATTCGCGCGATCAGAACCGCATGTTTCGCGCGCTGACCGAGATTTTGGTGACCCGTGCGGACAGCGACGCCGAAGGACTGCGGCGCGATTTCCAGGCCGAGACCCGCGCCGCCGCCAACAGCGACCGGGTCGGCCGATCGGCGACCGCGGGTGCGCTGGTAGGCGTGCTGCGGGCAGCCCGTGCGAACCGGTACGAGGTGCCGAGCCACGTCCTGTCGCTCTATCGCGCGCTGGTGACCGTGGAGACGGTCGCCGCGAGACTGGGGCTCGACAATGCACTGCGCGACATCGGCGCCGAGGTTCTGGGCGAGATCCAGCGCGAGGAGCTGTTGGCGCAGGCGCTGAGCCGCGACACGCTGCAACAGATACTGGCCAATCTGCTGACGCTGGCCCGGGACGGTCCGGGCCAGCTGTCGCAGGTGCTGGCCGATGCGGCCGAGGGCAGCGTCCGCCTGAAGGTGGAGGTAACCGACTCCGCGCGCACCGCAAAGGCGCAGAACCGCCGGGCCCGACTTTGGGCGGCGGCCATCCTCTCCGTCGGCCTGTCGATCCTGCTGACCGCCCCGCACCTGCCGATCGTGTTGGGGATGTCGCTGGCGTGGCCGCTCGGAGGCGCGCTGGCCGGGCTGTACCTCGCCTGCTTCCTGCTCTGGCGGCAGCTATAGGCGCGGCGCGATGAAAAACTGGATCGCACGCACGCTGCGCAAGAAGCAGCGCCCGGAAACGGCGATGGATCGCGAAGCGGCCGCCGAAGTGCATCAGTTGGTGGAACTGCTGCGCACCGTGCAGGGCGGCGGCGTCGCCGAAGCCCTTGCAGCGGTTCTCCGTCGCCTTGCCGCGGACGGCCCGCGGATCGAGCGCGGCATCGTCGCCTGGGTGCTGCTGACCGAGGCGCTGATCCAAAGCGCGGAACAGCGCTATCCCAGCGGCAAAGGCCGGAGGAAGAAGGCCCAGGTTCGCGCGGCGCTGTACCATATCTTCCAGAGCCCCGACATTGCCATCCCGGCCATCCCCGCTCCCCTCGTGCCGCTGGTGATGGACGGGCTGATCGACTGGAGCATCGACGCCATCGCCGCGAGCGTGGACGACTATGCGCTATGGGATGAAAGCGAACCGCTGGGCTGGTCGCTCGCGGGCGCGTGCCGTGCGGGGCTGTCGGCGCTGCTGTTGCTGCTCACGCCGTTCTTCTCGGCGCTGAACTGGCTCTATGTCGGCCTGCGCTACCGGCAGCCCCTCACGCCCGAAGTCGCCGCCGCCGTCGCCCGGGTCCAGGCGGAGGGGACGATCGCGGACAAGTCGGTCCTGTTTGCCTCCGTGTATGCGGTTGGGGTGTTCGTGGGCGGCCACCGCGTCCAGATGATCGCGGCGGTGAAGGCATTTTTCGAAGTGGTGTCGATGGCCGAACGGCTTGTCTCCGCCCGGGGACCGGAGAAGAAGGCCTATGCCTGCGCGGTGGTGAAAGCAGCCCTGGCGGAGCTGGGGTTTCCCGTGCGCGGCGTGCTGACCGGCGCGATCGCCGACGCGGTTATCAGCGCGGGTATCGAGTCCGCCCTGGCGCTGTTCCGGAAGCGCGCGCCGGAATCCTTCTCCTCCCGCGGCGACATCGTTCAGCGACAACCGGAAATCGCGGTACGCGGTCGATACGAATTCGATCGGTAATCGATAGAAAATGATTTCAAACGGACACAACTCCGTTCGGCAATGGACCGCCATCATAGTAGCCATATGCAGCACATCGTTCCCGTGCCACCGTACACACTCCTTTGAGGCGATGCAGGAACATGAATGACCTGACAGTCTACGTTCCGATCAAGAGCGGCCAGGTCGAATCCTTGCGGTCCATTCTGCAGCGGATCAACGACAACAAGCTGGATAACGATCTGTACCTCCTCCAGGAGGACAGGCTGACGCACAGCTCGCGATGGGTGATCGTGGACGACGATCCGGGGCGCGGTCCGCAGCTGTTGCTCGCGGCGGAGTTCGATGGCGAGCTGGACGACTATCTGCGCCATCAGATGGCGATCACGCCCGGCCTGGACGAGATCTGGAGCCATTGCGAAGGCTATGCCGGCCGCGCGCACTTCATCGATTTCATCCGCAGCAACGCCTTCCCGACCCAGGCTTTCTACATCGCCTTCCCCGACGAGACGGTGGCGTCGATCCGGGCCAAGATCGCGGTGCGCGAGCGGCTGGAGGGTCTGCTCGATCGGGCCGGACCCGTGGCGGAGTCGACCGCCGCCGTACTGGCCGGCATGCCGAACGTGCGGACGCCGTGGCAGAAGGTCGGCGATTTCCTGGGTCGCGTGCGGCAGAACTTCCACGACGCCTGGCTCTCGCTGCTGCTGGCGATCATCAAGCCGATCAGCCAGATCGGCCAGACGAAGAATTTCAGCCGGGTGACCTCGTTCGTGAAGAACCCGCTGACCCCGCGCGCCCAGCAGCTCACCGATCTGGACGGCCAGATGGTGACGATCACGACGATCAAGCCGTGGCGCTATCCGCGCCTGTGGCTGGCCTTCTGGATCAACCAGTTCCTGGGCAGGTTCGGCTGGGCGCCCGGCCTGTTCGCCGATGTCGGCAACCTGCATTCGTTTCGCTGGGTGCTGATCGACAATCGCAAACGCCTGATCTTCCTCAGCGTCTATGACGGCAGCTGGCAGAATTACATGGGCGATTTCATCGACAAGATCATCTGGGCGCTGGACGGCGTGTACAACAACACCTTCGGCTATCCCAAGGGCGGCATGCGGGACGTGACCCAGTTTCAGCGCTGGATCCTGAACCATCAGTATCAGCCCCAGCTCTTCTACCGCGCGTATCCGGAGGAATCGGTGCTCAACCTGATCCGCGATCGCACGAGCAACAACACGCTGGCGCAGATGGCCCAGGCAGGGCTCGCGCTCGAAAGCGCGAAGGTGCGCGACACGTTGAACGCGCTTTGAGGCCGGCATCGGGGGCGTACCCGCGCGGCCGATAGAGGGGGCTTGGCATGACGGAAGCGACTGCGGACACGACGATCGTCGACCGGGCGGACATCCAGGGGATCATCCTCAGCGGCTATAATCACCTGCCGCATGCCGCCTATCTGTTCCTCTCGTTCGGCAACGCGAAAGGCGCGCGGCGCTGGCTGGGGGCATTGCTCCCGTCGATCAGCACCGGCGCGCGCTGGTCGCGTTCGAAGGCGGGCGGACTGGAAAAGCCGGGCGAGGCCGTGTTCCTGGCGATCAGCTTTCCCGGCTTCGAAGCGCTGGAGCTGCCGGAGACGACGCTCAACTCCTTCGTGCCCCCCTTCACGCTGGGGGCGGCGGCGCGGGCCGACATCCTGGGCGATGTCGGCGAAAGCGCGCCGCAGCATTGGGAGATCGGCGGCCCCGACAATCCGGTGGTCCACGCGCTGCTGATTGCCCATGCGCACAGCGCCAAGGCAGTGCACCTGCTGGAAGCGAAGCTCACCGCGCTGATCGAGGACAGCGACGGCGCCGTATCGCTGGTCGCCGCCGAACATGGTTATCGCCGGCGTGAGGCCAAGGAGCATTTCGGCTTCCACGACGGCTTGTCCCAGCCTTATGTCGATGGCGTGGGCGCGCCGAAGCGCGACGGGCAATTGCCGGTGGATACGGGCGAGTTCATTTTCGGCTATCGCAACGCCTATGGCCTCTATCCGGTCAGCCCGGTTGTGCCGCTGCGCGACGATCCGCACGATATCCTGCCGCCCTTCCCGGAGGGGGCGTTGCCGGAATGCCATGATTTCGGGCGCCACGGCAGCTATCTCGTGTACCGCAAGCTCGAACAGGACGTCGCCGGCTTCTGGAAGCTGATCGAGGCACAGGCCGAGGCGGAGGCACCGCAGATGCTCCAGCTCGCGGCCAAATGCCTGGGGCGCTGGCCGAGCGGGCAGCCGATCACGCTGTCCCCCGAGCGGGACCCGTTCGACTATACCGACAACAACGACTTCGACTTCATGCCGTTCGATCCTGACGGGCTGCGCTGCCCGATCGGATCGCACATCCGCCGGGCCAACCCGCGCGACGCGCTCGCCAACGACACGCCGCTGGACTCGCTGCGGACCTCGAGCCGGCACCGCCTGATCCGGCGAGCGACCATTTATGGAGCGCCGCTGGTCACCGCGGGCCAGACCGAATGGCCGCACGCGCCGAAGGGGGTGGAGGACGACGGCAAGCCGCGCGGGCTGCAATTCCTGGGGATCAACGCCGATATCGCCCGGCAGTTCGAGTTCCTCCAGCAGAGCTGGTGCAACGAGCCGACGTTCAATGCACAGTTCGCGACCAAGGACCCGATGATCGGCGACAATGCGGGCCAGGGATATATGACACTGCAGGCGACGCCCTTTCGCCGCCGCATCCCGCACATGCCGCGCTTCGTGGAGACGCGGGGAAGCGTCTATCTGTTCCTGCCGAGCATCACGACGTTGCGCTATCTGGCCGGTCGCTGAAAGCCTGGCGCCGGTGGCTGCCCTGGCGATCCCGGTCCGGCTGGGTCCGGCCTTGTGGTGCTATCGCAGCGGGCAGCCCCCCTTGCTGCGCCTGCTGTGCTTCGCCCATGCCGGCGGCGGCGCCTTCGCCTGTCGCGGCTGGCGCGCGTGGCTCCCGTCCTATGTCGAGCTGGTCACGGTGGAATTGCCCGGCCGGGGGAGCCGGCTGCGCGAGACGCCGGCGACGGACCTGCGTGCCGCCATGGACGCGCTGATGCCCGAGATCCTCGCGCTGGATACCACGCCGATCGCGCTGTTCGGGCATAGCATGGGTGCCTTGTTCGCCTTCGAGACCGCGCTCCGGATGCAGGCATGCGACCGCCCGCCGCGACTGCTGATCCTCGCCGGTTGCGCGACGCCCGCGCACATCGCGGCGCGCCCGCGGATCCGGGACCTGCCCGACGCGCAGTTCGTGGAGGCGTTCGACCGGATGGGCGGCATCCCCGATGCGGTGCTGGACGATCCGGACCTGCGCCGGATCACGCTGCGCACGCTGCGCGCCGACATGACGATGGTCGAATGTTACCGTGCCCCGCACGCGGCCCGGATACCCTGCGACATCGCGGCGCTCGCCGGCCGCCGGGATCCGATCGCCAGCCCGGAGATGATGCGCGCATGGTGCGATATGGCCGCGGCGGGCTTCACCCTGGACAGCTTCGACGGTGGCCATTTCTTCGTGCAGGACGCGATCGGCCTGGTGGCTGGACGCATCCTGTCGCTGGCGGACACCGCGCTCGTGTCGCACGGCAGGCGTGATTAGGTACTTTACCGGAAGCGCCTATGCCATGGAAATTCAGACCTAAATCGGTGAGCATTCACCGAAACTTATCGCTATTTCGGCACAGTCGGCGAGCAACCCAAAGCAACAGCTTGGATTGGGAGGATAGCCGAAATGTCGAAGTGCGCGTTCTTGTTGTCTGCCGGTATTCTTGCCCTCGCCGCCCCCGCCGCGGCGCAGGACCTGCGCGGCTCCGCCGCCAACAACCCCGCCGGCACCGAGAATGAGTCCCCGAACACCGCCGATATCGTCGTCACCGCGACCCGCCGTTCCGAACGCCTGTCGAGCGTGCCGATCGCCGTCTCCGCCTTCGGCCAAGCGGCGCTGCAGAACTCGGGCGCGACCGACATCCGGCAGATGACGCAGATCGCGCCGTCGCTGCTCGTCTCCTCCACCGGGTCCGAGGCCAACGCGGCCGCACGCGTGCGCGGCATCGGCACGGTCGGCGACAATCCGGGGCTCGAAAGCTCGGTCGCGGTGTTCATCGACGGCATCTATCGCAGCCGCACCGGCTCGGGCCTCAACGACATGGGCGAGATCGAGCGCATCGAGGTGCTGCGCGGCCCCCAGGGCACGCTTTCGGGGCGCAACTCCTCGGCGGGCGCGATCAGCATCTACACCAAGCTGCCCGAATTCAAGTTCGGCGGGTTCGGCGAGGCGACCTATGGCAATTTCAATGCCGTCCGCCTCTCCGGCGCGCTGACCGGCCCGGTGGTGAAGGACCTGCTCGCCTTCCGCATCGACGGCGTCTATTCGAAGCGCGACGGCTATCTGCACGATATCGTCAACAACACCGAATATAACGACCGCAATCGCTATTTCGTGCGCGGCCAGCTGCTGTTCACCGTCACGCCCGATCTCGCGATCCGGCTGATCGGCGACTATACGCATCGCAAGGAAAAGTGCTGCGGCGCCGTCTATACCGACACGCGCGAAAAGCTGGACCCCACCCCCGGCGTGCCCGGCGACTTCGCCATCAACCCCGCCGGCAACCGCATCGCCGCGATCCTGCGCAGCCTGGGCGGCGTGCTGCCCAGCGATGGCAACCCCTATAACCGCCAGATCGCGCTGACGCCCGGCCGCGCCTATGCCAATCTCACCACCGATTACGGTGTCTCGGCACGCGTGCGCTGGAACTTCGGATCGACGCAGCTGACCTCGCTTACCGCCTATCGCGAGTACAAGTCGGGCGGCGCGGGCGACATGGACTATGGCAATGTCGACCTGGTCTACCGCCCCGATGACGGCAAGGCCTATCGCCAGTTCCACACCTTCAGCCACGAAAGCCGCTTTTCGGGCACGATCCTGGACAACAAGCTCGATTGGCTGGTCGGCGGCTATTATGCGCATGAGAAGCTGCAGGTGGCGGACAATCTGCGCTTCGGCACCCAATATGGCGCCTTCGCCGCCTGCCGCATGGTGGCGACGATCAACGCCGCGGCAGCGCTGCGCGACCCCACCCGCCCCGGCTGCCTCAGCCCCGCCGGCCGCACGGTGCTCACCCCGGCGGTGGGTCCGCAGGTGATCGGCGGCATCGATCGCCTGAGCACGCTCAACAACCTCGGCTCCTCGCTGGACCTCTACGATCAGACCAGCGAGAACTGGGCCTTCTTCACCCACAATATCTACAAGCTCACCAAGTCGCTGAGCTTCACGCTCGGCGCGCGCTACACGCATGAGAGCAAGTCGCTGAAGGCGGCGTTCAACAACAACAACACCGTCTGCCCCGCGCAGCAGGCGGCGATGGGGCCGCTGCTCGCCAGCAGCAACGCCACGCTCCAGTCGCTGGCGGCCGGCATCGTCACGCTGACCTGCACGGGCAATTCCACGTCGGCGCTGACCGGCGTGCCCCTTGCCGACAAGTTCAAGGAGGGGCAGCTGACCGGCACCGCGGTGCTTTCGTGGAAGCCGACGGAGAGCACGCTGTTCTATGCCTCCTACGCGCGCGGCTACAAGGCGGGCGGCTACAACCTCGATCGATCCGACCTGTCCACCACGGTGTTCACGACCCCGCGCCAGTCGGCGGTCGCCAATCTGCGCTTCGATCCGGAGACGGTGAACGCCTATGAGCTCGGCGCGAAATATACCTCGCGCCACATCACCGCGAACGTGGCGCTGTATCGATCGGAATTCGCCAATTTCCAGCTGAACACCTTCAACGGCACGGCCTATATCGTCCAGAATATCGGGGGATGCAGCACCCCGCTGAACGGTGCCGACCGCGACAATAATTCCGCGACCGGTGCCTGCACGGGCAGCGTCGGCAAGGGCGTGGTGACGCAGGGCGTGGAGCTGGAAGTGGGCCTGTACCCCGCATCCAACTTCACCGTGAACCTGGGCTACACGCTGGCGGACGCGAAGTACCAGCACGACCTGGTGGGCAGCAAGGCGGGCGAGCCGCTCAATGCCGCGCTGTTCCTGCTGCCGGGCAGCCAGATGTCCAACGCGCCGCGCAACACCGTGACCAGCGCGGTCACCTGGACGCCCGCGCTGGGCGGCAGCGGGCTGACCGGCCTCCTCTATGTCGATGGTCGCCTGACCAGCGACTACAACACCGGATCGGACCTGTTCATCGAGAAGATGCAGGACGGCTTCTTCACGATGAACGCACGCATCGGCGTGCGTGGACCCGACGAGAAATGGGCGGTGGAGCTGTGGGCGCAGAACCTGCTCGACACCAACTATCAGCAGGTCGCGTTCAACCTGCCCTTCCAGGGCGCCGGCAGCCGATCGCAGGTCCAGGCCTTCGGCGCGCCGAGCTTCGCGGTGGGCAATGCGATGTTCGGCTCGTTCCTGGCCGAGCCGCGCACCTACGGCCTGACGGTCCGCACGCGGTTCTGAGCGACTGCTATCCTCCCCCGGCAGGGGGAGGTGGCAGGCCGTAGGCCTGACGGAGGGGGAGGAAGCACGCCGATCGCGAGGTTCTGGCATCCTCCCCCTCCGTCGCCTGCGGCGCCACCTCCCCCTGGCGGGGGAGGATACGGCCTGCCCCCTACCCCGGCGCTGGCTGGCTCTCCCCCCCAACCCCGGCTACAGCCGGCGCCATGCAACGCCGCACCCGCCGATGAGCGACACCGCCCCGCCCGCCCCCCGCCATGGCGGCTGGATCATCGCGGCGTGCATGTGCGCCTCCAGCCTCGCCTTTCTCGACGGATCGGTGACCAACGTCGCGCTGCCGACGATCGGGCGCAGCCTTGCCGCCGACCCGGCGACGCTCCCCTGGATCATCAACGCCTATCTCCTTCCCCTCTCGGCACTGCTGCTGTTCGGCGGCGCGACGGGCGACTATTTCGGCCGCCGCCGAATGCTGATCCTGGGCGTGGCGATCTTCGCGCTGGCCTCGCTCGGCTGCGCCCTATCCAGGGGCACCGACCTGCTGCTCGCCTCGCGCGCGCTGCAGGGGATCGGCGCGGCGATCCTGATGCCCAACAGTCTTGGCCTGCTCGGCAGCAGCTTTCACGGCGAGGCGCGGGGACGCGCGATCGGCACCTGGGCCTCGGCCGGGGCGATCGCCTCGGCCGTCGGCCCGCCGCTGGGCGGCTGGCTGGTCGACGCGGTCGGCTGGCGTTCGATCTTCTACCTGAACCTGCCCGTCGCCGTCGCCGCCATCGCCATCGCCTGGCGCTTCGTGCCGGAGAGCCCGCACGGCAAAGGCGGGCTCGACTGGCTGGGGGCGGCGCTCGCCACTGCCGGGCTGGGCAGCCTGACCTGGGCGCTGACCCTCTGGTCGAGCAGCCATGCGGTTTCCGCATCCTCCGCTATCGGCCTGCTCGGCGGGATTGCGCTGCTGGCGGGCTTCGTCCTCCACCAGCACCGCCTCGGCGAGCGCGCGATGATGCCGCTGGCGTTGTTCGGGTCCTTGCCCTTTGTCGGGCTGACCGTGCTGACCCTGCTGCTCTACGGCGCGCTCGGCGGGCTGATCCTGTTGCTGCCCTATCTGCTGATCGTCGGCGGCGGCTATCCGCCCGCACAGGCGGGGCTCGCGCTTCTCCCCTTCTCGATCGTGATCGGCATCTCGTCGCGCTTCGCCGGGCGGCTGGCGGCGCGGATCGGCGGGCGCTGGCCGCTGTCGATCGGGCCGATCGTGACGGGCCTCGGCTTCTGGCTGCTCTCCGGCGCCGACCCGCAGGCGAGCTACTGGACGAGCGTCCTGCCGGGCATGCTGGTCCTGTCGCTCGGCATGGCGGGCGCGGTGGCGCCGCTGACCACGGCGGTGCTCGCCTCGGTGGACGATCGCTTCACCGGCACCGCCTCCGGCTTCAACAGCGCGATCGCGCGGACCGGCGGGCTGGTGGCGACCGCGCTGGCCGGTGCGGTGCTGTCGCAGACCGGCGCGGCGCTGGTCGGCGGGTTCCACGTGGCCGCGCTGGTCTGCGCGGGACTCGCGATAGCAGCGGGCGTGACGGCGTTTGCAACGCTGAGAGAATGATATTGATTAGCGTTATTAGAACGACGCGGGTCGTTCGGCGCGGGATGTTTGCTGCGAATGCGTGGCATTTAACCCGCCTGTGCCCATGGTTCGCGGCACGGCATCGCCCTACAGGCGCGGGATCTTCCCCATTGCCGCGCGGCGCGCGCCGTCCCATCCTCCGGACACCCTAGCAGAGGATCCTCATGCGCCCGCATCGCGAAC
This sequence comes from Sphingomonas sp. TDK1, assembly GCF_001650735.1. GTDB lineage: Bacteria > Pseudomonadota > Alphaproteobacteria > Sphingomonadales > Sphingomonadaceae > Sphingomonas. The sequence continues at coordinate 103,643 of NZ_LXVY01000001.1, forward strand.
AACATCTCGTATCCCGGATCGGCTGGCTGCGCGCCGCCGTGCTGGGGGCGAATGACGGCATCGTATCCACCGCCAGCCTGATCCTGGGCGTGGCAGCCTCGGGGGCCGAGCGGCCCGCGCTGCTCGTCGCGGGCGTGGCGGCGCTGGTGGCGGGCGCGATGTCGATGGCGGCGGGCGAATATGTCTCGGTCAGCTCGCAGGCCGATACCGAGCGCGCCGACCTCGCTCGCGAGCGGGTGGAACTCGCCACCGTCCCCGAGGCCGAGCTGCGCGAGCTGGCGGGCATCTACGTTGACCGCGGCGTCGATCCCGTGACCGCCGGGGCGGTGGCCGAGCAGATGATGGCGCACGATGCGCTGGGCGCGCATGCCCGTGACGAGCTGCATATCAACGAGGTCACGACCGCGCGGCCGGTGGTCGCCGCGCTCACCTCGGCGGCAACTTTTACGGGGGGCGCGGCGCTGCCGCTGCTGCTCGCCGCGCTGCTGCCGATGCGCTGGATGGCGGCAGGCGAAGCGGCGGGATCGATCCTGTTCCTCGCCCTGCTCGGCGCGCTGGGCGCGATCACCGGCGGGGCCAGGCCGCTCAAGCCGGTGGTGCGGGTGGTGTTCTGGGGGGCGCTGGCGATGGCACTGACCGCGGGGATCGGGCGGGTTGTGGGGACGAGTGTATAGCAGGTCCCGGAGAAGCCGCCCGCGTGCGATCAGTTGCGGAACAGGGACAGGTTGCTGGCCAGCCAGTCCGAAAGGGCGCGCGGCGCCCGCTTGGTGAGCAGGGCAATGGTGCCGGTCGTCTCCGCCAGGACGGATTCGTTGAACAGTTTCTCCAGGCCCAGGCGCAAATCGGCGGCTGTTTCGCTGAAACCCGACGCGATCAGCGCATTACGCTGCTCGGCAGGCGTACGGTGCCTGTAGACGATCTCCCGCCCCAGCAATTGCGAGAGCAGCTGTGCCACGTCCGACATGGTCACGGGCGCAGGGCCGGTAAGATGATAGGCGCGCTGCACGCCGACGCTGCCGGCGTCGAGCAGCGCCAGACGCGCCACATCGGCAATGTCGCGCGTGTCGATGAAATTGACGAGGCCATCGCCGGCCGCACCGCCCCAATGATCGGCGGCGACCGCGCTGCCGACCTTGCCGAGGATATCGGCATAGGGGCCCGGACGCAGCACGGTATAGCCTATCGCCTTCGTCGCCAGATGCGCTTCGATCGCCATATGCCAGTCGAAGGGATGCACCTTGGCGGGGGGCCCCATCGAGGACAGCTTGACGATGTGGGAAACGCCGGCGCCCACCGCCGCGTCGATCAATGCGATCTCGTTGGCCACCTGACGGTCGGAGCTTCCATGCGCCAGGAACAGGCGGTCGACGCCCTGCAACGCATCGGCCAGCGTGGCGGGTGCGTCGAAGTCGACACCCACGATCTCGACGCCCGAAGGCAGGCATGCCGCGCCGGGATCGCGGGTGAGCGCCACGACCTCGACAGGATCAGCGACGAGTTGGTGGACGAGCGTAGCGCCCACCCGCCCGGTAGCGCCCGCAATGGCGAGGCGCGGACGACGGCGTTCTTCGATAGGATCGGACATGTCTTTGACCTTGCTCGCATTTGAGGACGTCCGGCGAGCATAGGGACTGCCGGCAACAGGCGAGCAGTAGACACGGGTAGGGGCTAAGGCTCTTCAGGTATCGGGCCCTCCCCTCAATACCCCTCCGGCGCCAGATCGCTGAACTTGGTGAACTGCCGGTCGAAGCGCATGTGCACCGAGCCGGTCGCACCATGGCGCTGCTTGGCGATGATCACCGTCGCCTTGTTGGCCACTTCCAGCTGGCGCGCCTGCCATTCCTCATAGGCCATGCGTTCCTCGGCGGTCTCGGTGCCGTCGGGGATCTTCGTCGGGGCCTTGAAGTCGTGGTAATATTCGTCGCGATACACGAACAGCACGATATCGGCGTCCTGCTCGATCGAGCCGGATTCGCGAAGGTCGGAGAGCTGCGGGCGCTTGTCCTCGCGGCTTTCCACCGCGCGGCTCAGCTGGGAGAGCGCCAGCACCGGGACATGGAGTTCCTTGGCCAGCGTCTTGAGGCCGCGCGAAATCTCCGAGATTTCCTGCACGCGCCCGTCGCCCGAGGCCTTGGCCGAGCCGGTGAGCAGCTGGAGATAGTCGACGATCACCATGCCGATCTTGTGCTGGCGCTTGAGCCGCCGCGCGCGGGTGCGCAGCGCCGCGATGGTGAGGCCCGGCGTATCGTCGATATAGAGCGGCAGCCGCTCCAGATCGCCCGCGGCGCGCGCGAACTTCTGGAACTCGGCGTTGCTCAGCTGGCCGGTACGCAGCTTTTCCGAGACGACCTCGGCCTGCTCGGACAGGATACGCATCGCCAGCTGGTCGGCCGACATTTCGAGGCTGAAGAAGGCCACCGGCGCGCCGATCGACTTCTCCTCGGCGATGCCCGCGTCGAGATCGTCCATGTAGCGCTTGGCCGCGTTGAACGCGATGTTGGTGGCGAGCGAGGTCTTGCCCATGCCCGGTCGGCCGGCGAGGATCAGCAGGTCCGATCGGTTGAAACCGCCGGTCGAGGCGTTGAGGTCGCTGAGCCCCGTGGTGATGCCCGAGATGCCGCCGCCCGAGTTCATCGCCTTTTCGGCCTGCTTCACCGCCAGCGTCGCGGCGCGGGTGAAGGACTTCACCCCGGCTTCCGAATCGCCCTGCTCGGCGACCTGGTAGAGGCGGAGTTCGGCCTGCTCGATCTGCTTGGAGGGATTGATGTCCTGGCTGGTGTCGAGCGCGCCCTCCACCATGCCGCGGCCCACATCCACGAGGGCGCGGAGCTGGGCGAGATCGTAGATCTGGTCGGCGAAGGAGCGCGCGCCGATCAGGCTGGCCGGGTTGCCGGTCAGCTGGGCGAGATAGGCCGGGCCGCCCAGCTCCTTCATCGCCGGATCGTTGGCGAACAGCGGGCGCAGCGTGACCGGGGTGGCGAGGCGGTTGTCGCCGACCAGATGCGCGATCTGCTCATAGATGCGGCCGTGCAGCGGCTCGAAGAAATGTTCGGGTCGCAGCTTCTGGAGCACGTCCTCGGCGACTCGGTTGTCGATCATCATCGCGCCGAGCAGGGCTGCTTCGGCTTCGACATTCTGCGGGAGACTCAGGCCTTCTTGGGGCTCGGGTGCGGGAAAGGGGATCGGCTGTGCCATCCGTCCCTCATCGGCCAATGCGGGGGGCACGGCAACCACATGGCTTGTGGAAAACGGGGAATGCTTCCAAAGCTGCGGCCTATGGCCGATCCGCGGATCCTCGACGTGACCCTCGACGAGCGCACCATCCTGTGGCGCTCAGCGGATATCGAACAGGAACGCCGGATCGCAATCTACGATCTGCTCGAGGACAATCACTTCGCCCCCCAGCGCGCGCATGCCGATGGCTATGCCGGGCCGTACAAGCTGCACCTGAGCGTCGAGGAAGGCCGGCTGGCGCTGGCGATTCGACGGGCGGACGATACGCCGCTGGAGACGATCGTGCTCGGCCTTGCCCGGTTCCGCCGGCCGATCCGCGACTATTTCGCGATCTGCGACAGCTATTACCAGGCGATCCGCAACGCGACGCCGGCGCAGATCGAAACGGTCGACATGGCGCGGCGCGGCATCCACAACGACGCGGCCGAGCTGCTGCGCACCGCGCTGGAGGGCAAGATCGAGGTCGATTTCGATACCGCGCGGCGGCTGTTCACGCTGATCTGCGTGCTCCACATCAAGGGATGAGTTTCATGACCACCGATACCCGCGCGCTGATCGCCGCCGCCCGCACCGCTGCGCGCAACGCGCATGCCCCCTATTCCAACTTCGGCGTGGGTGCCGCGGTGCTGCTGACCGACGGCACGGTGGTGACCGGCGCGAATTTCGAGAATGCCAGCTACGGCCTGTCGCTCTGCGCGGAGACGGTAGCGCTGGCGACGGTCTCGGCGCAGGGGCGCTTGCGCGACGTGGCGGAAATCGCGGTGATCGGCGGCCCGATCGGCGCGGACGGCGTACCCACGGGCACTGCCCCCGTGAGCCCCTGCGGTCGCTGCCGCCAGGTGATCAACGAGGCCGCCCAGCTCGGCAAGCGCGACCTGCCGGTGCATTGCGGCGCGGCCGAGGGCGACGCGGTGGCGAGCTACCGCCTGTCCGAGCTGCTGCCCCAGGCGTTCGGGCCGGGAGATCTGGGGATCGCTTGACGCGGCGGCCCCTCCCCCGCACTACCCGCCGCCATGTCCATTCTATCCGACCGCTGGATTCGCGAGCAGGCGCTCAACCACGGCATGATCGAGCCCTTCGTCGAGAGCCAGCGGCGCGAGGGCTGCATCAGCTACGGCCTCTCCTCCTATGGCTATGACGCGCGCGTGGCCGACGAATTCAAGATCTTCACCAATGTCGACAGCGCGGTGGTGGATCCGAAGAATTTCGACGCGAACAGCTTCGTCGATCGCAAGACCGATGTCTGCGTGATCCCGCCCAACAGCTTCGCGCTTGCCCGCACCGTGGAATATTTCCGCGTGCCGCGCGACACGCTGGTGATCTGCCTCGGCAAGTCGACCTATGCGCGCTGCGGGATCATCGTGAACGTGACGCCGCTGGAGCCCGAATGGGAAGGCCATGTGACGCTGGAGTTTTCCAACACCACGCCGCTCCCGGCCAAGATCTACGCCAATGAAGGCGCCTGCCAGTTCCTGTTCCTCAAGGGCGAGCAGCCCTGCGAGACGAGCTATGCCGACCGCGCGGGCAAATATATGGGCCAGCGCGGGGTGACCCTGCCGCGGCTTTGACGTCGCCGCGCTTGCGCGCCCCGCCCGCTTGCGGGGAGGGGTCGGGGAAAGGCGTGACGTGGGAGCGCTTGCCGGCGCGGTGCCGCACGGGATCGGGACTGCCCCTGCCCTAGCCCCTCCCGCCCGCGGGAGGACAACGCACGCGGGAAGGTCCGGGCGGCACGTTCGCGCCGCCCGGATCCCGTTACGCCTTTTGCAGGTGCCGCCGGCCGAGCAGCTCCGCGATCTGCACCGCGTTCAGCGCCGCGCCCTTGCGGAGATTGTCCGACACGCACCACAGCGACAGGCCGTTCTCGACGGTCGAGTCCTCGCGGACGCGGCTGACATAGGTGGCATATTCGCCGACGCTCTCGATCGGGGTGACATAGCCGCCATTCTCGCGCTTATCGACGAGCATGATGCCCGGCGCCTCGCGCAGGATGTTCTGCGCTTCTTCCGCCGAGATCTCGTCCTCGAACTCGATGTTGATCGCCTCGGAATGGCCGACGAACACGGGCACGCGCACGCAGGTCGCGGTCACCTTGATCTTGGGATCGAGGATCTTCTTGGTCTCGACCACCATCTTCCACTCTTCCTTGGTCGATCCGTCGTCGAGGAAGCTGTCGATATGCGGGATCACGTTGAAGGCGATCTGCTTGGTGAACTTTTGCGGCTCGACCTGGTCGCCGACGAAGATCGCGCGGCTCTGGTTGAACAGTTCGTCCATGCCCGCCTTGCCGGCGCCCGAGACCGACTGGTAGGTCGCGACCACCACCCGCTTGATCTTGGCGGCATCGTGCAGCGGCTTGAGCGCCACCACCATCTGCGCGGTCGAGCAGTTGGGGTTGGCGATGATGTTGCGCGCCTTGTAGCCGTCGATCGCCTCCGGGTTCACTTCGGGCACGATCAGCGGCACGTCCGGGTCCATGCGGTAGAGCGAGGCATTGTCGATCACCGTGCAGCCCGCGGCGGCGAACTTCGGCGCGTACTTGGCGCTGCCTTCCGAGCCGATCGCGAACAGCGCCATGTCCCAGCCGGTGGGATCGAAATGCTCGATATTCTGGACCTTGTACTGTTTGCCGGTCTCGCCATAGTCGACCATGTCGCCGGTCGAGCGCGACGACGCCAGCACGGCGAGATCGTCGATCGGGAATTCCCGCTCGGCCAGGATGTTGAGCATTTCGCGACCGACATTGCCGGTGGCGCCTGCGACGACGACACGGTAACCCATTTGTACCTCTTTCTTGCCCGCGCCGACACCTGCGGCGTGGAGGCTCTTTAGTGGGGATGGAGGATGGAATGCACCAGCATTCCGCTGCTTCGCTGCATAAAGCGCAGCTATCGCGCCCGGATTACGGGCGCGGTGTAATTCGCGTGGATTTGGCGCGTTTTCGAAGCATCGATCACGCCGCTAGCAGAAACATGCTTGCGTGGCGAGCCCCTTTTTGCGCAACTTCATGCTGCGGCGAGAGAGGCGTCCAGGCGCGGCTCCCGCGTTCGCCGAAAGGGCTGCCACCGGACATAGGCCAGCGAGCGCCACGCCCATTCCATCGGCCCCATGGCGAACATCCGCAGCCAGAGATTTGCGAGCACCACTTCGAACAGCAGCACCGCCAGCGCGACGGCGTAGAGCCCGCTCCAGCTGAGCTTGCCCCACAGCCCCGCACCCCAGGGCGCGAAGAGGATGTAGATGGCGATGAATTGCTGGAGGAAATAGAGCGAAAAGGCCGTCCGTCCCGCCGCCTTGAACGGCGCCAGTACCGCCTGGCCCGCCCCGCTGCGGACCAGCAGATTCACCAGCGCGACATGGCCGATCGACACCAGCATGCGCGCCGGCTCCTGCGTGATCCAGTAGCTGTGCGCGATGGGCACCGGCGACAGGGCCTCATGCGCCCCCACCGCCCGCGCGATCAGGCCCGGCACATAGCAGCAGAGCAGCAGGATCGCGTAGAAGCGCGTGCTGCGCCCGCCCTGCACCACCCGCCACTTCCACAGCGCGATGCCGACCAGCATCATGCAGAACGCCTCGGCGACCGTGAGCGCCAGCTCGGGCAGCATGAACTCGATATAGAAGCCGATGTTCATGCCCGCATAGGCCAGCCAGCTGCCGGCATGCCCCTTCTTCTCCATTTCGCGGATCTTCCTGGCGTCCTCGCCGCCCGTCGCGCGGCGCTCGAGCAGCTTCTGCCAATCCTTCTGCTTGGCCTGCTCGTCCCTGGTCAGCGGCTGGTGCGCCGCCACCTTCTTCTCGATCAGCGGGGCCGCGGCGACCAGCTCGACACGCTCCACGTAGAGCGGCACGCCGCTCACCGCCATGCCGAGCGCGAACAGCGATCCCAGCGCCAGCAGCACCCGCGGCCCCAGCAACCGGAAGGGAAACAGGAACAGCGCGGCGAGCGCGTAGACGTGCAGGATATCGCCGGTCCAGAGGAACACGAAGATATCCAGCAGGCCGAAGCCGAGCAGCCACAGGTTGCGCCGCCAATAGAGATCCGCCACCGCGACCGGCCCGTCCGGTCGCATCGCCCGCGCCGCCAGCACCATCAGCCCGCAGCCGAACAGGATTTCCAGCACCCCGCGCTGCGTGCCTTCCAGCGCGACTTCCACAAAGGCCCAGCTCCACTGGTCCAGCGGTGTCCAGCCGATCATCTGCGGGCGATTGAGCATCACCAGCGCCGTCTGACCTTCGAACGGTATATTCATGAAAAATATGCCGAGGATGGCAAGTCCGCGCAAGATATCCAGCACATCTATTCGTGCGGCACCGCGCACTGGTGCAAGTTGCGCAGCTGCTTCCAACGCCATGGCCCGCCCCCGTCAAAGACGAAGGCGAGCCTATAGTTTGCCTGACAAGGAGTCGAGTCGAGAGAACCGGCCTTCAGAAGCTGGCCCATTCTTCCACTTCGGCGCCGGTCTGGCGCACCGTGCTGACGGTGGCGGCATGGGCGACGTTCGACGCTACCGGCATCGCATGCACCTTCGACCGGATCGGCCTGCGATGGCTGCGGTCGCCCGCGTTGAAGCGCGACGCCTGTTCGGTCAGCGCGTTGACTTCCGAGCTCAGGTTCCGCGCGGCAGCCGAGGTCTGCTCGACCATCGCCGCATTCTGCTGGGTCGTCTGGTCGATGCTGTTCACCGCCGTCGCCACCTGGGTGACCGCGGTGGCCTGGACCTGGTTGTCCTTGGCCATCGTCTCGAGCAGCGAATGGACTTCGTTGACGTCGCCGACGATCGCGCCGAGCGCGCTGTCCACGCGACGCACCATGTCGACGGCTGCGTTGATGTCGGTCTGGGTCGCGGTCAGCTGATCGCGGGCGCGGCCGGCTTCCTCCTCCGCCCGCATCGCCAGCGCCGAGACGAGGTCGGCGACGACGGCGAACCCGCGGCCCGCTTCACCCGCCCGACCGGCTTCGACCGCCGCGTTCATCGCGAGCACCCGGGTCTGGAAGGCGATCTTGTCGAGGCCCTCGATGACGTTGTCGATGCCCTTGGCGCTTTCCGAGACGCGGCTCATCGCCTGCATCGCCTCGTCCGCCACCGTGCGGCCGGAGTCGACCACGCCGATGGCGCCGGTCGCACGTTCCACGGTCTTGGTCGAAGCGACGGCGGTCGCCTTGATGCGCTGGTTCATCTCGCTGACGGCCGCGGATGTTTCCTCCAGGCTGGCGGCGGCACCTTCGGTACGGCGGGCGAGATCCTCGCTGGCCTGGGCGATTTCGGCCGAGCCGGTCGAGATCGTCTCGGCGCTTTCGATCACCGCGGTAATCAGTTCGCGCAGTGCCGAGACCGCCGCGTTGAAGTTCTGCTTCAGCCCGTCATATTCCGCCTCGAAGCGCGTCTCGATGGTGGCGGTGAGATCGCCGCCGGCGAGCTTGCCCAGGCGATCCTCCAGCGTTTCCACGACGAGCGCCTGCGCGGCGTCGGCACGCTTCTTGGCCTCGGCCAGTTCCTCCTGGCGCAGCGCGGCTTCCTTGAAGACCAGCACCGACTTCGCCATCGCGCCCACTTCGTCGCCGCGCTCGGTGCCCGGCACGTCGGTCTGATTGTTGCCGCCGGCCAGCGCCCGCATCGTGTCCTGCAAACGCTCCAGCGGACCGGCGATCTGCGCGCGGGTGAGGAAGATGGCGATGCCCATGCTAACTGCAATCGCGACAAGTGCGACGATGAGCAACGTAACTGCGGCCGAGGCGACGCTATCCGATAGCGCGGACGACTGCTTCGTTGCTTTGTCGATCCGCGTGTCGTTGTAGGCCTTGATCGTCTTTGTCAGGTTCCCCGCCAGTACGTCGGCCTTGGCCAGCAGCGCTTTCGCCTCGTCATTCCTGTTCGCAAGGGATAGCTCGATCGCGGGCTCAAGAATCTTCTGCAACTCGTCCATGGCCGCATCGATTCGTCCGATGTCGACAGCGGCCTCCTTCTCGGAGTTGGCGACCTCGTTCAGATATTGCTGGGCCTGCTTGTACGAATCCCTCGCTTCGATCGCCGCGTCCTTGGCAGCGTCAGAGCTGCCATCGTACACCAGCGTCTTGTACACATCGTACATCATTGCGTTGCTGAGCCGATTCACGCGGACAAGCTTCGCCGAGTTTGGCATCCGCAAGTCCGTGAGGTCGGAATAGCGCGCGTCGATGTCGCGCATCACGCTGCCGCCATACCAGGCGACGCCCAAGGTAACGATGCCAAGCAGGCCCAGCATCATCATGATCTTGAACTGGATTTTCAGATTGGCGAGGAATTGCACGGTCAGGTCCTCCTAGGCACCCCAGGAGGGGCGCAGATCTCCCATCCGCGCATTATAGAAGGCAGGCGCGCCGCCTCGCCGCGGCGCGCCACCCGGTCTTCTACGTATTGGGTTGTTTTCGTAGGGCTTTACTTGGTCAACGCGCGATCAAGGAAGTTGAGAATAGTATTCCACAGATGCTCGCTGATGCCCGGACCGCCCACGCGGTGCGTCTGGCCGGGATAGAGCATCATCTCGAACGGCACCTTCTGCTGCTGCAGCGCTGCGTACATGGCGGTGCCGTTGTCGAGGACGACATTGTCGTCCGACATGCCGTGGATCATCAGCAGCGGATCGGCGATCCTGGCCGCATCTCCGAGCGTGCTCGAAGCCCCGTATGCCTCCGGCACTTGCCGGGGATCGCCCATGTAGCGTTCGGTATAATGGGTGTCGTACAATTCCCACTTGGTCACCGGCGCGCCCGAAACGCCCGCGGCGAAGGTGCCGGGCGCCGCCTCCAGCATCTTCAGCGTCATGTAGCCGCCATAGGACCAGCCATAGGTGGCGATACGCTTCGGATCGACGAACGGCAGCGTCTTCAGATAGCCGGCGCCCGCGAGCTGGTCCTGCACTTCCACGCTGCCCATGGCGTGCCAGATCGCACTTTCGAACGCGACGCCGCGATTGGCCGAGCCGCGATTGTCGATCTGGAACCAGATATAGCCGTGCTGGACCAGATATTGCTGCAGCGCCCCGCCCCAGGCGCGGCTGACGGTTTGCGAATGCGGGCCGCCATAATGCTGGAAGAAGACGGGATACCGCTTGCCGGGCTCCAGCTTGGGCGTGATCATCTCCCAGTGCAGCTCGGTGCCGTCCGGCCCCTGGATCGTGCCGAAGCTGCGCTCGCGATGCGCGGCCAGATAGGCGTGATAGGGATGCGCGGAATCGCTGACCGCGTTTTCCTGCACCCAGGCGATCCGCTTGCCGTCCGCATCGGCCAGATAGACCTGGCGCGGCTGGTTCGGATTCGACCGGCTGACGATCGCACGGGTGCCGCTCGCGTCCATGCTGGCAGCGTTCCACCAGCCGCGCTCGGTAAGCCGGGTGATCGCCGCAGGCTTGCGGTAATCGATCCAGTAGAGATGCCGCTCGAGCGGATCGTCCTTGTTGCCTTGGAAATAGAGCCGGCCGCGCTTCTGATCGACGCTGATGCCGTCGGGCGCCACTTCCCAGGCCCCCTTGGTCAACTGGGTGAATTGGCCCGCCTGCCAGCGATAGAGATGGCCGTGGCCGTCGCGCTCGGACCACCAGATCAGGCTGCCGTCGTCGAGCGGCTTCAGGCCATAGCTGAGGTTGATCCAGCTCTTCGGCGCCGCCTTCTCGCTGAACAATATGCGCGACGCGCCGGTGGCGGGATCGACGGCGAGCAGATCGAGCTGGGTCTGCGCCCGATTTTCGCGCTGGACATAGAGCGTCTTGCCGTCCGCCGCCCAGTCGACGCGGGCGAGATAAATGTCCCGGTCCGGCCCGAGATCGACCTTCACCCGCTTCTGCCCCGAGGGATCGAGCACATAAAGCTCGACCAGGGCGTTCGGCGTGCCCGCCTTGGGATAGCGCTGCTGGACGATGCTGGTGCCCTCGGCACCGATCGCGGCGCGGGTGACGATGCCGACCGGCGCCTCGTCGAAACGCTCCACCGCGACATAGGCGTCGTCGGGCGACCACCAATAGCCGTCGCTTCGAGCCATTTCCTCCTGCGCGACGAACTCGGCCTCGCCCCAGTGCACGGTGCCGGCGCCATCGGGCGTAACCCGCGACGCCTTGCCGCTGGTCAGGTCCATGATCACCAGATTCTGTTCCTGCACATAGCTGGCGAACCTGCCGGCCGGGCTGAGCGCCGCGTTCAGCTTCGGCCCCGCCGCGGCGGGCAGCTTGTCGACCTCGCCGGTCAGGCGCGCACGGAACAGCTCGCCGTCGAGCGGCACCAGGATCGAATGCCCGTCGGGCGCCCAGTCATAGCTGACGATGCCCTTGGTGCCGCCGATGCGCGCCCGCTCGCGCTGCATCTTCTCCGCTTCGGACAATTCCGCGCCCGAGCCGAGCTTCTTCGAATCGACCAGCATGCGCCACTGGCCGCTGGCGGTATCGAGCGCCCAAAGATCGTAGCGCTCGCGATCCTCGTCCCGATTGCGCAGCAGCGTCAGATATTTGCCGTCCGGCGACAGCTGCACCGCGCGGGGGGCGGGACCGTCCAGCGAAGGGCTGGCAAAGATGCGCTGCAACGTCAGTGCCTGCGCGGGCTGGGCCTGCGCCCCGGCGTCAGCCATGCCGGCCCCCATTGCGATCGCGGCCACGGCAACACCCAGCATCCATTTGCGCATCCAACACTCCGACATGCCGGCACCCTGCGGCCGGTGCGGGCTGGTTTATCGTCGCGGCTCTGCGCGTAAAGGGGTGAAGGTGGGCGGGCGGCACGATTCGCAACCGGGCGCGCGATGGACAGGCTTCGCAAGCATCCTATCCACGATCCTGAAATTTCGCACGAATCTGCACGCCGAAGAATATCTTCTTACTTCACTATGAATATACTCGACGTGGAGCTTAACTATGTTAATATGGCATTCAACTTGAGTATAACAATATTGACTAGGCCAATCAGGCTAAAAGCGGGCGCGTCTGATTGCTGTGGAGAAATTGCCGCATGTCCGTCGATGGTCTTGCCTCGATGCGTAATCCCGCTCCTGCGGAGTATGCTGCACGGCTACTCCAGCAGAACTGGCCTGGATTCATCCAGCTCACGCCCGCCGATATCGGCCTCAGTAATGGCGAACAGGGCGCAGCGGATTTCCTGGCGGTGGTCGCGTCGCTCAGCGACGCGGGCTATCTTTCGTACGAAGCGCTGCTCTTGAACGCGGAAGGGCCGATCCTGGTGGATGCCACCCTTACCGCGCGCGGACGCGCCGTTCTGACGCCCCCCACCGATCTGGCACACTGACCGGCCAGGACCGAGTCGGCTGCGTCAGTGAATGCTGACGAAGTTGCGCTCCACCTGGCCCGCCAGCGCGCGCAGTACGGCGACATCGGCCTCATGGAACGAGCGCGAGTCGCGACCGAGGACGGCCAGCGCGCCCACGCGGCGACCGGCATTCCACAGGGGGACCGAAAGCTGGCTGCGATAACCGAGCGCCAGCGCCTCCAGGGGATCCGCCAGCGCCCTGGCGGACTCCGCGGCATCGATACCATCCGCGGTCGCGAGCACCGAGCGCGATCCCGCCTGAAGTACCGCAACATCCCCGCGCAAAAGTGCCACCGCCGCGCGGGCAATCCGGCGCTCCTCCTGCCAAGGATTTGCCTCCGCCACCTGCTCGACACTGCCACCGGCAGCGATATTTACCATACTCCAACGCGACATTTCGACACCCCGATGAAAACGGTTGTCTTTTATGCGACTCGTGTAGTTGCGGGCAGTACGGACTTTTACCATTGGGCAAATCCCGCGCGGCGATCGACGCGCTTGTTCCAGATCGAGACGCGCCGAGATAGTTATCAACCGGTTAATTCGTTACGCTGGCAAACCGCATCTAGGCAAAATTTGCCGCGCGACGTAAACGGCCCGCGACGCTACGGCGGCGCGTACGAATCGACTGATTCGCGTCTCCGCAGCTGCATGAAAATTGTGCAACACGTGCGTCGTGTCCCGAAGCGACTCCGCCCGGACTGGCGGAAACATGGCTGAATGCGCCGCCGCATGGCGCGTCCGGCCTGGGCTGCAATCATGGTTCTGAGGAGGAATGCATGTCGATGAGCGTGGAGGGAGGCGATGCGTTGAATGCGCTCGATCCGCGCTGCATCACAGCCATCGCCGACGCATTGCAGCGCAGCTGGCCCGGCAGCGCGACCCTGAGCCCCACCGCGCTCGGGCTGGAGGCATCGCTGGACCGCCACCATGCCTTTATCGCCGCAATCCAGGGACTCTGCGACCGGGGCTTGCTCGCCTATGAGGCCCTGCTGATCGGCATCGGCGGACCGGAAGTCCGCGATGCGGCGCTCACCGCGCGTGGCCGCGCCCTTCTCCAGAACGACATGCTGCGCGCTGCCGCCTGAGCGGCGGCCTGTGTCGAGATCGCTGCGAAAGCGCGTCGGGGCCCTGGGCGTCGGCGCCTACTCTCGCGCGCAGTGTCGGCCAGTCCGGCACTGCAGGGCCGATGACGAAAAAGGGCGTGCGAACCGCTCGGTCCGCACGCCCCTTCGCATTCTGGGAAGACCAGCCTTATTCGGCGGCCTGCGCCTCGGTGCGGGTGTCGCGGCGCTCGGCGATACGCGCCGACTTACCGGTACGACCACGCAGATAGTAGAGCTTCGCACGACGCACGACACCGCGACGCACGACCTCGATCGAATCGATGTTCGGCGAATAGAGCGGGAACACGCGCTCCACGCCTTCACCGAACGAGATCTTGCGGACGGTGAAGTTCGAACCCATGCCCTTGTTGGCGCGCGCGATGCACACGCCTTCGAAGTTCTGCACGCGGGTGCGCTCGCCTTCGACGACCTTCACACCGATGCGGACGGTATCGCCCGGGCGGAATTCCGGAATCTTCTTGGCTTCGTTGAACTTGGCAATCTGCTCGGCTTCGAGCGTCTGGATGAGGTTCATCTCAGTCAGTCCCATGTTTTCGCCGCGCGCCAGAGGGAGACTGGACCCGAACGCCCTCATGGCGTTCCCAAAGGTCTGGCCTCCTTAGCCGTGTATCGGTCTCCGCCATGGCGCGACGCCAGGCTTCGATCCTCGCATGATCCCCCGATCGCAGCACTTCGGGGATCGTGCGCCCTTCCCATTCAACAGGTCGGGTATATTGCGGATATTCGAGCAGCCCCGTTTCGAAGCTCTCGTCCATGCCGCTGGAAGCCGCGCCCATTACGCCGGGAACGAGCCGAATGCAAGCATCGAGCAGGGTCAGCGCCGCCATTTCGCCGCCCGAAAGGATATAGTCGCCGATCGAGACCTCCTCGATCTCCCGCGCCTCGAAGATGCGTTCGTCGAACCCCTCGAAGCGGCCGCAGAGCACGATCGCGCCGGGCCCTGCCGCCAGGTCCCGCACGCGGTCCTGGGTCAGCGGCCGCCCGCGCGGTGTCATGGCGAGCAGCGGCCGCCCTTCCCGCGCAACGCTGTCGATCGCCGAAGCGACCACGTCCGCACGGAGCACCATCCCCGCCCCGCCCCCGGCCGGCGTATCGTCTACCGAACGGTGCTTGTCGGTCGCGAAGTCGCGGATCTGCACCGCCTCCAGCGACCACAGTCCCTCGCGCAGGCCGCGCCCGGCAAGCGAAATGCCGAGCGGGCCGGGGAACATCTCGGGGTACAGCGTCAGGATCGTGGCAGCGAAGGTCACAGCGTCCAGTTCTCAAGCTTGAGGTCGGGGATGTCGGCGAAATCCCGTTCGTTGTTGGTGATCAGCGTCAGGCCGGCCGCCAGCGCCTGCGCCGCGATCAGCCGGTCGCGCCGGGCCCGGCGGAAGGGCAAACGCGCATACACCTCCGCGGCGGCGGCGTCGAACGGTAGCAGCACGACGTCGCGAAGAAAGCTTTGCAAGGCGCGCTCGGCCTCGGGTGCACGAATGCCGAGCCGGACCTCTGCATAGCTGATGGCAGATACGGCAAGACTGCCGCGCACCTGCTTGCGGACCCGCGCATTGAGCGGCACAACCGAACCCTGAAGCAGGTAGATGCAGATATTGCTATCGAGCAGAAAGACCGGATCAGACATCGCGCCCTAGCTTGCGCAGATCCCAGTCCAACGCGCGCTCTTCCAGTTCTCGATCCTCGTCGGGGATCAACTTCAGATTCGGAAGTGCGCCGATCCAGTCCCCGCCGATCGTCTCCTCGCCGTCCACCGGCTCCACCGAAAAGCCGCGGCGTTCCTCGCGCAGTACGACTTCCGCGCCTTCCTTCAGGCCGAGCGCCTTGGGCAGGCGCAGTGCCAGCGAATTGCCCGACTTGAAGATCCTGGCGCGATATTCCTCGCCCATGGGCCACCTCCGTATATACGGGATGTATATACATTCACACCGAAGCGCAACGCGCTCAGAACCAGTCTTCGATCCGCAGACCCGGCACCGCACGGAAATCGCGACCGTTGCGGGTGACCAGCGTCGCACCCAGCGCGAGCGCATGTGCCGCGATCAGTCGATCGTGCCGGCCGCGCGCGGCGCGAGCAGCGGGGAAAGCCCGTGCCGCCATCGCATCGAAGCCCAGCACCGGAACCTGCTCGAGCAGCGCGTCCAGCGCGGCACCGTCCTGCCCCGCTCCGTCCATCAGTTCCGCGAGGCTGATTGCCGAGATCGCAATGGCGCTCGGCCCGGCCGCCGCGATCCGCCGCGCGACCGGCGCGCCGCCGCCGCGCAGCAGGCGGATGCAGACGCAGGTATCGAGCAGATAGTCGGGCACGGCCATGCGCCGCCCTACACCGGATTACGGAACCTGTCGCAAGCCCAAGCGCTGGCGGGCGATGGACGATTGCATCATCATCGGCGGCGGGCCCGCGGGGCTTACCGCGGCGATCTATCTCAGCCGCTATCACCTGAAGATCCGCCTGTTCGATTGCGGATCGAGCCGCGCCGCGCTGATCCCCTGCACGCACAACCATGCCGGTTATCCCGAAGGCATCTCGGGGATCGACCTGCTCGCGGCGATGCGGGTCCAGGCAGAGAAATACGGAACCGTGCGCGAGGCAGCGAAGGTCACCGGCCTGCATCCGATCGAGGGCGGGTTCGCGGCGCGGATCGGCGACCGTGAGATACGCGCGCGATCGGTGCTGCTGGCAACCGGCGTGATCAACCACCGCCCGCCGATGCCCGACGACCTGCACGACATGGCGCTGGCGCGGGGACAGCTACGCTACTGCCCGGTGTGCGACGGCTATGAAGTCACCGACAAGCGCGTCGCCGTGTACGGCACCGGCGAACATGGCGCGCGCGAGGCGCTGTTCGTCCGCAGCTTCACCAAGGACGTGACGCTGATCGCCCCGGATCGCCACGACTTGCCGCCGGCGCAGATCGACCAACTGGAGGCCGCAGGCGTGGCGCGCATGGAGGGTCCGGCGAGCGACTGGGCGCTGAAAGACGATCAGATCGTCCTGACCCTGCCGAGCGGGCGCCAGCGGTTCGACAGCCTCTACCCCGCGCTGGGATCTCATATCCGATCCGAGCTTGCCGTCCAGGCGGGCGCACGCGCCGACGAAAGCGGCTGCCTGGAGGTGGACGACCACCAGCACACCTCGCTCCCCGGCCTTTTTGCCGCGGGCGACGTCGCCAAGGGGCTGGACCAGATCAGCCACGCCATGGGGGAAGCGGGAGTCGCCGCCACGACCATCCGCAACATGCTGAATGCCGAGAGGCCGCTGTGGCGCTAGCCGCGCAGACGCCCGCCCGGCTGTTCCTCGGCAACAAACCGAATCCGCGGCGAAGGCAAGCAACGAAAGCGCCCCGCACCATGCAGGGATCGTCACGCCCGGCGGATCGCAGAAGAGGGTAGACTAGGCCTCGAGGAAAACGCTCGCCACGACGAGCTTTTCGCCATCCCAACTCGGCACCGCCTCGGGCCGCATCGGCACCATGAAGCGCTTGCCGTCGGGGCGTTCGATCTCGATCACGTCGCCCGCGCCGTAATCGTCGATCGCGACGACGCGGCCGATCGGCGCCCCGTCCTCGCCCAGCACGGGCAGGTCGAGCAGGTCGATATGGTAATATTCACCCTCGCCCAGCGGCGGGAGGGCGGAACGCGGCACCGTCAGTTCGGTGCCGCGCAGGGCCTCGGCGGCGTTGCGATCCGCCACTTCGGCGAAGCGCGCGATCACGCCATTGGATCCCCCGCGCACCGACTTGAGCGTCAGCGCGCCGCCGTTGAAGCTTGTATGCGCCGCCAGATCCTCGGCGAACACCTTCAGCCGCACCTCGCCGGCGATGCCGTGCGCACCGATCACGGCGGCAAGCGTCACCGGGCGATCGCCGCGGTTCGAGGAAGCGGAAGGTTCTGCCATGAGGGAGATCTGCGATGCACAAGGCATCCCTCCCGCCGATGACGGGAGGGACGTTCAGCCTCAGGCCTCGGCAGCCTCTTCGGCCGGTGCGGCAGCGGCTTCGGCAGCTGCCTTGGCCTTCTCCGCACGCTCCTCGGCGCGCTCCTTGGCCTTCTCGCCCGGAACCGCCTTGTTCGGGTTGTTGCGGGCCGCACGCTCCTTGACGCCGGCAGCGTCGAGGAAGCGGGCAACGCGGTCGGTCGGCTGCGCGCCGACGCTCAGCCAGTACTTGGCGCGCTCGCCGTCCAGCTTCACGCGCTCGGGCGAGTCCTTGGCGAGCAGCGGGTTGTAGGTGCCGATCTTCTCGATGAACTTGCCGTCGCGGGGCGCACGACCGTCGGCAACGACGATCCGGTAGTACGGGCGCTTCTTGGAGCCGCCGCGCGACAGACGCATGGAGAGAGCCATTCTACTTCACTTCCTTCTAGAGATACGATTGAAACAGGTTGAACTAAATTACTTTTTCTTCAGCAAATTCTCGAAGCCCGGCGGCAGCTTGGCACCGCCCGGCAGACCCGGCAGGCCGGCGCCCACCTTGTCCATCATCTCGCCCATCTCGGCCCCGCCCAAGGCGTTGCCGATGCCGCCCATGCCACCGCCCGGACCGCCCTTGGCGAGCATGCCCAGCATGCCCTTCAGGCCGCCCATCTTCTTCAGGCGCTTCATCGCGGTCTGCATCTCCTGATGCATCTTGATGAGCTTGTTGACGTCCTGCACGGTGAGACCGCTGCCCTTGGCGATGCGGATCTTGCGCTTGGCGTTGAGCAGCTCGGGCTTGGCGCGCTCCTTGGGCGTCATCGAACCGATGATCGCGTCCATGCGGATCAGCACCTTGTCGCCGCCGACCTGGTCGACCGCGGCCTGCGCCTTCTTCATGCCGGGGATCATCCCCGCCAGCGCGCCGATGCCGCCCATCTTGCGCATCTGGTTCAGCTGCGCGCGCAGGTCGTTCATGTCGAACTGGCCCTTGGCGAGCCGGTTCGCCATGCGCTCGGCGTCTTCCTGCTCGATCGACGCCGCGGCGCGCTCGACCAGGCTGACCACGTCGCCCATGCCGAGGATTCGGCCGGCGACGCGCTTCGGGTGGAACGGCTCGATCTGGTCGAGCTTCTCGCCCATGCCGGCGAACTTGATCGGCTGGCCGGTGACCGCGCGCATCGACAGCGCCGCACCGCCGCGCGCATCGCCGTCCATACGCGTCAGGATCACGCCGGTCAGCGGCACCTGCGCAGAGAAGTTGCTGGCGACGTTCACCGCGTCCTGGCCGGTGAGCGAATCGACGACGAGCAGGATTTCCTGGGGCTTCGAGATGTCGGCCACCGCCTTCATCTCGTCCATCAGCGCCTGGTCGACGTGGAGACGTCCGGCGGTGTCGAGCATCACCACGTCGAAGCCCTGGAGCTTCGCCGACTGGAGCGCCCGGCGCGCGATCTCGACCGGCTGCTGGCCGGTGACGATCGGCAGCGTCGCCACTTCGGTCTGCGTGCCGAGGACCGCGAGCTGCTCCTGCGCGGCCGGACGATTGACGTCCAGCGACGCCATCATCACCTTCTTGCCCTGCTTCTTCAGCAGCTTGGCAAGCTTGGCGGTGGTGGTGGTCTTGCCCGAGCCCTGCAGACCGACGAGCATGATCACCGCCGGCGGCGTGACGTCGATATGCAGCTCGGCGGTGTCGGCGCCGAGCATGTCGACCAGCGCGTCATGGACGATCTTGACGACCTGCTGGCCGGGCGTGACCGACCGCAGCACCTGCTGGCCGACGGCCTGCTCGGTTACCTTGTCGACGAACTCGCGGGCGACGGGCAGCGCGACGTCCGCTTCCAAGAGCGCCACGCGCACTTCGCGCATCGCGGTCCGGACATCGGCCTCGGCGAGCGCGCCACGTCCGCGCAGGCGCTCGAAGACGCCGCCCAGCCGATCGCTCAAACTCTCGAACATGATGCCCAGATCACTCCAAATCAGTCATTGCCCCGCCAAACGCAAAACACGCCGGCGGACGAAACCTCGTCGGCCGGCGTCACCCCTTGGGGTGGCAAATGTCTCGCGTCCACGACGGAACGGTGGGTCCCCTTAGCGAGAGTGGCAGCGGAAAGCAACCTCCTAGGGTTTAACCCGATCTACACGCCTCGCATGGGATTACACCGCTTCATTTGTATGAGGGGCGTAGTGCGTCGATGACGCGGCATCAGCAACAGGACCGGCATCCGCCCCGCAAGGATCGCACGGGATCGGTTTTCGGCGCACTCGGCATCGCCTCGCTGCTGCTGGCAGTTGCGATCGGCGTGTTGCTCACCTTCGACGGCGTTACCACCACCGTGCCGCAGACCTGGCTGATCGGCGCACAGCTGCTCAATATCGGGCTGATCCTGTCGTGCTGGCGCCGCCTTGGCGCGCGCGAGGTCCGGCACCCCACCGGCGATCGCATGCAGGGATTGTACAGCCGGGATGCGCTCACCGGATTTCTCAATCGCCACAGCCTGACGGAGGAAGGCGCCGCCATGTTCGCCCGCGCGCATCGCCGCAGCCAGGCGGTGGCGATGCTGGTGTTCGACCTCGACCGGTTCAAGGCAATCAGCGATCTGCATGGACATGCCATGGGCGATGCGCTGGTGCGCATGGTCGCCCAGGCGGTAACGGAAGCCCTGCCCCAGATGGCGCTGGCGGGGCGCCTGGGGGTCGACGAATTCGCCTGCGCCTTTCCCTTCGATCCCCGCGAGCCCGCCATCGTCGAGCGGATCGCCGAACGTATCGTCGCCCGGATCGGCCAGCCTTTCGACGTGGACGGCACGCCGCTGCACATCAGCTGCTCGCTCGGCATCGCGCGCTCCGACTTCGACTGCCCGAACATCGACGCGCTGCTGCGCACCGCCGACATCGCGATGCATCAGGCCCAGAAAGCCGGCAGAAATCGCTTCGCCTGGTTCGATCCGGCGATGGAGCGGGCGCTACAGGTACGCAGCGCGCTGGAGAGCGGCCTGCGCCTCGCCGTGCCGCGGCAGGAGATCGTGCCCTATTTCGAGCAGCAGATCGATCTGGCGAGCGGGCGACTGCACGGCTTCGAGGTGCTCGCCCGCTGGGAGCATCCCAGCCACGGCATGATCCCGCCGGACCGGTTCATTCCCGTTGCCGAAGACACTGGCCTGATCGGCGACCTCTCCCTCTCGATCATGCGCCAGGCGTTTCATGCCGCGCGCGATTGGGATCCGGGCCTCAACCTGTCGATCAACATCTCGCCCGTGCAGCTGCGCGATGCGTGGCTGGCACAGAAGATCATCAAGGTACTCACCGAAACCGGCTTCCCTGCGCACCGGCTGGAAGTGGAGATCACCGAGAGCGCGCTGTTCGACAATCTGGCGCTCGCCCAGTCGATCGTCGGCAGCCTGAAGAACCAGGGCGTCCGGCTGGCGCTGGACGATTTCGGCACCGGCTATTCGTCGCTGGCGCATCTGCGCGCCCTGCCCTTCGATCGCATCAAGATCGACAAGAGTTTCATCCTCTCGCTCAACGAGAGCGCCGACTCCGCCGCGATCGTCAACACCATCCTGCGGCTGGGCGAGAGCCTGAACCTGCCGATTACCGCCGAGGGCGTGGAAGACGCCGCGATCGAGGAGCGGCTGCGCGCGATCGGCTGCGCCAAGGCGCAGGGCTGGCTCTACGGCAAACCGCTGTCGATCGCCGGCGCCCGGCGCCTGCTCGCCGAGCGACGGCTGATCCTGCAGCCCGGCCCGCGCCTGGAAGGCGGCGACGCTACCAGCCAGCTCCAGGCCGGCTGAGATAGTCCAGCTCGTCCGGGGTCGAGATCCTGCCCAGCGCCTCGTTCCGCGCCGGGAACCGGCCGAAGCGGCGGATCGCCTCTTCATGATCCCGCGCATAGGCGAGCCATTCATACTCCCCCAGCGCGGTGAACAGGCGGAGGCTCTGTACCTGCAGGGCAGGATCCTCGGCATGTTCGAACGGCAGATACAGGAACAGGCGTTGCTCCTTCGACATCCTCTGATCCCACCCCCGCGCCACCGCCGCCTGCGCAAGCCGCTGCGCCAGGGCATCGCCGGCAAAGGCCTCCGCCTTGCCGCGATGGATGTTGCGGGAGAATTGATCGAGCAGGATCACCGCGGCGAGCAGCGTATCCGGATCATCGTCCCACCCCGCCGCACCGCATGCCAGCACGGAGTCACGCAGTTCGCCGAACAAGTCGGCAATCTCCCGGTCGAGCCCGTCGGACTTCAGAAACCACTGTTCAGGCAGAAGCGCATCGAACCAGAACGCCAGCACTTGCCGGGCCTGGTGTTGGACTTCTGCGGTCGGCGTCCTTAGATCGCTCGCCAATGTCCCTCTCCTCGCCCCTTATCCTTAACATGGGTTGCCGGCTGAACCTAGCCGAAGGCGAGTCGATCCGTGCGCTGCTAACCGGGCGGGACGCGATCGTGGTGAACAGCTGCGCCGTGACCAACGAAGCGGTGAAGCAGACGCGGCAGGCGATCCGCCGCGCGCGCCGCGAGCGGCCGGATGCGGAGCTGGTCGTCACCGGCTGCGCGGCGCAGATTGATCCGCAAGCCTTCGCGGCGATGCCCGAGGTGGACCGCGTGATCGGCAATGCCGAGAAGCTGCTGCCGGAGGCGTGGGCATCCGAGGCGAAGGTGCAGGTGCAGGACATCCTCGCGGTGCGCGAGACCGCGCCGCACCTCGCCGCCAGTTTCTCCACCCACGCCCGCGCGTTCGTCGAGGTCCAGAATGGCTGCGACCATCGCTGCACCTTCTGCGCCATCCCCTTCGGCCGGGGGAACAGCCGCTCGGTGCCCGCGGGCGCGGTGATCGACCGGATCGCGATGCTCGCCGAGGCGCATGGCGAGGTGGTGCTGACCGGCGTCGACCTCACCAGCTACGGCCATGATCTGCCCGGCGCTCCGACGCTGGGGTCGCTCGTGGAGCGCATCCTGAAGCACGTACCCAGGCTTCAGCGACTTCGGCTGTCCTCGCTGGATGGGATCGAAGTCGACGATCGGCTGTTCGCGCTCCTGACCCAGGAGCCGCGCCTCATGCCGCACGTTCATCTGTCGCTCCAGGCGGGCGACGACCTGATCCTCAAGCGGATGAAGCGCCGCCACAGCCGCGCGCAATCGGTGGCACTCGCCGAACGCCTGCGCGCCGCACGGCCGGAAATCGCGATCGGCGCCGATCTGATCGCCGGCTTTCCGACCGAAGACGAGACGATGTTCGCCAACACGCTTGCCCTGATCGCCGATTGCGGCGTGGTGCATGCACACATCTTCCCCTATAGCCCGCGCGCCGGCACGCCCGCCGCGCGCATGCCGCAGGTGGCCCCCGCCACGATCCGCGACCGCGCCGCCCGGCTGCGCGCAGCGGCGGCCGAGCAGCGGGCGAACTGGCTAGAGACGTTGGTCGGCAGCCGCCAGCAGGTGCTGATCGAGCGCCCGGGCGACCGCGGCCATGCAGAGAATTTCGCCGAGGTGCGGCTGACCGCGCCTCGGCAGACTGGAGAAACGGTGAACGTGACGATTGCACGCGTCGAAGACGGAAAGCTGGTCGCATGAGCGGACCCGGCTGGCATGAAAAGCTGCTCGGCGGCTTTCGCAAGACGTCGGACCGGCTGCTCGGCAACCTCGCCGGCCTGTCGCTCGCCCGGCTGGACGAGGCGACGCTGGACGAGATCGAGGAGGCGCTGATCGCCTCGGACCTCGGCCCCGCCACCGCCGCCAAGGTGCGCGCGCGGCTCGCCGAGGGGCAGTTCGAGCGCAACCTGGAGGAACTCGGCATCCGCGTGATCGTCGCCGAGGAAGTCGCCAAGGTGCTGGAGCCGGTCGCCAAGCCGCTGGAGATCGAGGCGTTCCCGCGCCCGCAGGTGATCCTGGTCATCGGCGTCAACGGATCGGGCAAGACGACCACGATCGCCAAGCTGGCGAACCAGCTGCTGGAGCAGGACTACAGCGTGATGCTGGCGGCGGGCGACACCTTCCGCGCCGCCGCGATCGGCCAGCTGAAGACCTGGGCCGAGCGCATCGGCGTGCCGATCATCTCGGGCGCCGAGGGCGGCGACGCGGCCGGCATCGTGTTCGAAGCGGTGAAGCGCGCGACCGAAATCGGCACCGACGTGCTGATCGTCGACACCGCCGGCCGCCTGCAGAACAAGCGCGAGCTGATGGACGAGTTGGCCAAGGTCCGCCGCGTGCTCGGCCGCCTCAATCCGGCCGCGCCGCACGACGTGGTGCTGGTGCTCGATGCGACCACCGGCCAGAATGCGCTCAACCAGATTGAGGTGTTCAAGGAAGTGGCGGGTGTGACCGGCCTGGTCATGACCAAGCTCGACGGCACCGCGCGCGGCGGCGTGCTGGTCGCGGCGGCCGAGAAATACGGCCTGCCGATCCACGCGATCGGCGTCGGCGAGAAGGTCGACGACCTGCGCGGCTTCGACGCGAACGAAGTCGCCCGCATCATCGCCGGCGTGGAGGACGTTACCCATGGCTGATGCCGCCACGCCCCCAAAGGCATCCGCCGGCCTGCGCATGGCGCTCGATTACGGGCCGCTGATCGTGTTCTTCGCGGTCAACAGCCTCGCCCCCGGCATCCAGCTCCAGCGCATTCTCACCGCGACCCTGGCCTTCATGATCGCGATGGCGGTGGCGATCGCGGTCTCGTGGTGGAAGACCCGCCATGTCTCCCCGATGCTGTGGATCACCGGCGTGCTGGTGCTCGTGTTCGGCGGGCTGACCCTCTATTATCACGACCAGACCTTCATCCAGGTCAAGCCGACCATCGTCTACGCGATGTTCGCGGTGATCCTCGGCTATGGCCTCATCACCAACAAGCCGCTGCTCCAGACCATGCTCGAATCCGCCTATCCGGGCCTGAGCGCCAAGGGCTGGCGGCTGCTGACGATCAACTGGACCGTGTTCTTCGTCGCGATGGCAGTGCTCAACGAAGTCATGCGCCACATGCTCGACTGGGATCGCTGGGTGACGTTCAAGACCTGGGTGGTGATCCCGCTGACTTTGGTGTTCGCCATCGCCAACATCCCGATGCTGCTCCGCCACGGCCTGCAGCTCGAAAAACCCGAGGACGCACCGCTCCCCCCGGAGGGCTGATCCCAGGATGCGCCCGCTGCGCCACCCGGCAACATTCCGTGCGGTGCGCGCGGCGAACAGTCTGCGCCGGCAGATCCGGTCGAACACGCTGCTGTTCCTGCTGCTGGCGATGGGCGTGGGCGCAGCCGCGGGCCTTGCAGCGATCGCGATCGGGCAGACCGCGCGCGGCATGCAGCGTCTCCTGTTCGGTCTGGCGATCGGCGAGCATCTCAGCGCCGCGAGCCATATCGCGCCGCTGCGGCTGTTGGCGCTGCCGGTCGGCGGGGCGCTCCTGGGCTGCACGCTATGGCTGCTCCGCCGCCGCAAAACGGTCGACGTGGTCGAGGCGAATGCGCTGCATGGTGGACGCATCCCGGCGCGCGACACTGCGACCGTGGTGGGCCAGACCCTCCTTTCCAACGGCTTCGGCGCCTCGGTGGGACTGGAAGCAGCCTATGCGCAGGCCGGAGGCGGCCTCGCCTCGCTGCTCGGCCAGCGCCTGAAACTACGCCGTGCCGACCTGCGCACGCTGATGGCCGCCGGAGCCGGCGCGGGCCTCGGTGCCGCGTTCGGGGCACCGCTCACCGGTGCCTTCTATGCTTTCGAAATCGTGCTCGGCGCCTACACGCCCGCCATCGTCGCCCCGGTGGTGGTCGCGTCGCTGACCGCCGCGACCATCGCCCGCGCGCTCGGCATCCACCCCTATGTGATCAGCGCGGGCGGCGCCCATCCCATTGGTACCGCGGATTACCTCCTCTATGCGCTGCTCGGCGTGCTCTGCGCCGGCTTCGGCATCGCGCTGATGCGGCTGGTCTCGCTGGTGGAGGCAGGCGTACGGCGCAGCCCGATCACTACCGCCTGGGCGCCGCTGGTCGGCGGCGTGCTGATGATGCCGCTCGCCCTGCTCTCCCCGCAGGTCCTGTCGAGCGGCCACGGCGCGCTGGACATCAACCTGGCTGCACAGGCGACGATCGCCTCGCTGGGGCTGGTGATCCTGCTCAAACTGCTGGGCTCCGCCGTGTCGCTCGGATTCGGCTTTCGCGGCGGCCTGTTCTTCGCGTCGCTGTTCCTCGGCGCGCTGGTCGGCCGCTTCTACCAGCTGGCGCTCGCGGACGTGCCGGGCCTGCACGCCCTCACCCCCGATGATGCGGCGGTGGTCGGCATGGCGGCGCTCGCGGTGGCGGTGGTCGGCGGGCCGATGACGATGTCGCTGCTGGTGCTGGAGATCACCCATGATTTCAGCATCACCGGCGTGACCATCGCCGCGACGCTGATCGCCAGCACGATCGTACGCGAAGCGTTCGGCTACAGCTTCTCCACCTGGCGCCTCCACCTGCGCGGCGAAACGCTGCGCAGCGGCCGGGATGTGGGCTGGGTCCGTGCGCTAACGGCCATGCGGATGATGCGGCGCGACGTGTCGACCATCGCCGCCGATACGGATATCGCGACCTTTCGCGCGCGCTTCCCGCTGGGCTCGACCAAGCGCGTCGTGCTGCTGGACGCCAAGGGCCATTACGCCGGCATCGCCGAAACCGCGGCGGTGTGGAGCCCGTCCGCCGATCAGGCGGGCCGCGTCGGCAGCATGGCGAAGTTCGTGGATAGCGCCCTGTCGCCGGACATGACGATCGCGGAAGTGCTGGAAGCCTTCGACGCGAGCGTGGCGGACGATCTGGCGGTGCTGTCGAGCGACGGGCAGGTGCTGGGTCTCATCACCGAGAGCCATGCGCGCCGCCGCTATGCCGAGGAGCTGGAGAAGGCCCAGCGCGATCTATACGGGGAAAACTGATCCCCCCACCCGGCAACCGGGCGGGGGGATCGAAAGAGCTTCAGCCCTGCTGGTCGGCGCGGGCAGCGCCCTCGCCGTCGAGGTTCTGGGCAACGAAGTCCCAGTTCACCAGCTTGGTCAGGATGGTGTCGACGAACGACGGGCGCGCGTTGCGATAGTCGATGTAATAGGCGTGTTCCCACACGTCGATCGTGAACAGCGGCTTCACGCCGTGCGCGACCGGCGAGTCGCCGTCATGGAACGAGGTGACCTTCAGCGTGTCGCCGTCGAGCACCAGCCAGCCCCAGCCGCTGGCGAAGTGGCCGACCGATTCCGCCTTCAGCTTCTCGAGCAGCGCCTCGTGGCTGCCGAAGTCGCGGGCGATCATCTCGGCCAGCTTGCCGGTGGGCGCCACATAGTCCGGCGTCAGGCACTGCCAGAAGAAGCTGTGGTTCCAGATCTGCGAGCTGTTGTTGAACAGGCCCTTGTTGCCCTTGTCCTTGGCATAGGCGATCACGTCGGTGAGCTTCGCGCCGGCCAGCTCGGGAATGTCGGCAACCAGCTTGTTGCAGTTGTCGACATAGGCCTTGTGATGCTTGCCATGGTGGAAGTCGAAGGTCTCGGCCGACATGTGCGGCGCGAGCGCGTCCTTGGCGTACGGCAGTTCGGGAAGTTCGAAGGCCATGTCATGCTCCTCTGGCATTGGTAAGCTTGTTCGCTCGCCTAACGCACGGGACGGCATCGCGCCGCAACATTTTTTGTTTCGCCCCTGATCGACCGGGCCGATCAGGGGCGACGCTTCATCGGATGTCGAGCATCACGATCGCCTTGGCCGGCACCTGCACGGTCAGCGTGCCGCCGGAGAGGCTGGCACCGGTGAACGGCATGGGCTGGATCGCGTTCGGCGCGGCGAAGTCGTTATGCGCGTCCATCCGCTCGCCGGTGAGGATGCGGCCGGCCACCTGGGCGCCGGTCACGCCGTCCAGCTTCACGCTGACGCTGGCAGGCCGATTCGGATCGACATTGACCAGGCCGACATGCACCACGCCATCGGTGCCGCGGACCGCGCTGGCGCTGACCGCGCGCATCGTCCACTGGTCCTTGTTGTACCAGCGCGACTGCACGTCCACCGGCAGTACGGTGCCGTCCTGATAGTCCTTGTACAGATCGAATGCCCAGTAGGTCGGCGTCTTCACCATCTTCGCGCCGTCGGTGAGGAGCATCGCCTGCAGCACGTTGACCATCTGCGCGATGTTGGCGCCGCGCACACGATCGGCATGGCGGGCGAAGATGTTGAAGTTGAGCGCGGCGACCATCGCGTCGCGCAGGCTGTTCTGCTGGTAGAGAAAGCCCGGATTGGTGCCCGGCTCGACATCGTACCAGGTACCCCATTCGTCGACGAGCAGCGCGACCCGCTTCTTCGGGTCGTACTTGTCCATGATCTTGCCGTGCTCGGTGAGCAGCTCCTCCATCTTCAGCGTCTTAGAGAGCGTCCGCGCCCAGCTTTCCTCGTCGAACCCGGTTGCCGCCCCCTTCTTCTCCCACGGTCCGGGCACGGTATAGTAATGCACGCCGATACCGTCGATCTTGTCGCCGGCCTTGCGCATCATCACGTCGGTCCAGGTATAGTCGGCCCCATTGGCGCCGCTGGCGATCTTCATCAGCTTCTGGCCTTCGGGCACCTTGAGGAAGGTGGCGTAGCGGCGGGTGACGTCCGCGGCATAGTCCGGCAGCATGTCGCCGCCACAGCCCCACAGCTCGTTGCCGATGCCGAACATCGGCAGCTTCCACGGCTTGTCGCGGCCATTGGCGCGGCGCTGGTTGGCGATGGTCGATTTGGTCGGCGAGGTCATGTACTCGACCCACTCGGCCATTTCGCTGGGCGCGGCGGAGCCGACATTGCCGGAGACATAGGCTTCGGCACCCACCACTTCGGTAAAGTCCATGAACTCGTTGGTGCCAACGGCATTGTCCTCGGTGACGCCACCCCAGTTGGTGTTGACCTTCACCAGGCGCTTGGCCTTGGGGCCGATGCCTTCCCGCCAGTGATACTCGTCGGCGAAGCAGCCGCCCGGCCAGCGGATCACCGGCACGCGGATTTCCTTCAGCGCGTCGATCACATCGCGACGGAAGCCCTTCACGTTCGGGATCTTGCTGTCGGTGCCGACCCAGAGTCCGCCATAGATGCCGGTGCCGAGATGCTCGGCGAACTGGCCGAACAGGCGGCGGTCGAACTTGGCGCCCGGCTGGTCGCCGTGCACAGTGACGGCATCGCTGCCGCTCTGCGCCATGGCCGGCAGGGCCGCGATAAGCGCGATCGCGCTGATGAAGCTTCGCATCATGGAGTCTCCGTTGCGCGACCGGCGCGCCTTGGCTGGGGTGATCGCTTGGCGCCCGCGTGCGGCGCGGCAGGAAATCGGGGCTGAACGGATCGCGCGGCCGGCTTTGGCGCCGACGGCATATCCAATGCTGTAGCCGGCCATCGCCGTGCGCATCCCCTCGCTCCCCCAACGCCCGCAGGCATTCTTATTGTCCGACATGATACGGGGCCGCCATGCGGAGGCAAGCACCTTCCCCTCGGGGTCTGTAATTTTTCTTTGCTGCGAGCCCGCACCTTGCAAACCGACCTTTCCAGACGGCCGGCGACACCCGCGCCGTTGACGCCCCGCGCGCACGCTTATAGCCAGACAAAAACATCAGGAGATATGGATGTCGAGCGGGACGCTTCGTACAGACGGTATCGGCCGGCGCGGCCTTTTGCAGGGCGCGGCGGCGCTGGGTGCGCTGGCAGCGGCTCCCCCTGCCGGAGCAGCGGCGAAGGCGCCGCAGCTCGCCCCGACGCCGCCGATGGGCTGGAACAGCTGGAACAGCTTCGCCACGACGATCACCGAAGCGCAGGCGCTGGAGACTGCCGCCATCCAGGCACGCGAGCTGCTGCCGTTCGGCTACACCATCTTCACCATCGACATCCAGTGGTACGAGCCCGAGGCCAGCAGCTACACCTACAACGCCAAGCCGATGCCGACGCTGGACGCATTCGGCCGATTGCTGCCCGCCCCGAATCGCTTTCCCTCCGCCGCGGGTGGTGGTGGCTTCACCGCCATCGCGAAGCAGGTCCATGCGCTGGGACTGCGCTTCGGCGTGCATCTGATGCGCGGCATCCCGCGGCTGGCGGTGGAGCGCAACCTGCCGGTGCTGGGTGCGAACGGCATCCGTGCCCGCGACATCGCCGACACCGGCAGCACCTGCCCGTGGAACCCGGACATGTTCGGCGTCGACATGCGCAAGCCCGGCGCCCAAGCCTATTATGACAGCGTCTTCGCGCTGTTTGCCGACTGGGGCGTGGATTTCGTCAAGATGGACGACATGAGCCGGCCCTATGACGCGCACGCACCGGAGATCGAGGCGGCGGCACGGGCGATCCGGGCAAGCGGGCGGCCGATGCTGCTCAGCCTCTCGCCGGGCGAGACGCCGGTGCCACGGGCCGAGCATGTCGCACGCCATGCGCAGATGTGGCGCATCTCCGACGATTTCTGGGATGAGTGGACGCTGCTCGACGCACAGTTCACGCGACTGGAGAATTGGAGCGCCTATGCGCGTCCCGGCGCGTGGCCGGATGCCGACATGCTGCCGCTCGGCCGCCTCGCGCTGGGGCAGCGCGATACCAAGTTCACGCCGGACGAGCAGCGCACGCTGATGACCCTCTGGTCGATCGCGCGGTCACCGCTCATCATGGGTGGGGATCTGCGCCACCTCGACGCGCCGACCCGCGCGCTGCTGACCAATCGGGAGGTGCTGGCGGTAAACCAGGCGAGCAGCGAGAATCGCCCCTGGTTCGTCGCCGATCATCGACGCGTCTGGACCGCCCGCGCGCCGCAGGGCGGGCATTATGTCGCGCTGTTCAATACCGGGGACAAGGATGGCGAAGCCACCTTCGACCTGCGGCTGCTCGGCCGCACCGGCGCAACGCATGTCAGGAATTTGTGGGAGGGTCGGGACGAGGGGCCCTGCGCCGTACGCATGGTCCGAACGCTGCCGTCGCACGGCGCAGGGCTGTATCACATCGCCTAGGGCCCGCCGGGTCCCGGCTCGACCCTACAGAAAAAGGGCCGGAACTTGCGTTCCGGCCCTTCCTCAAATCACTCGGCGTCGGCCTTCTTCTTGGCCGCTGCCTTTTTCGGCTTCGGCGCGGCTTCCTCGCCCTCGCCTTCCGCCTTGGCCGCCTTCTTGGCAGCCGGCTTCTTCACCGGCTCGGCATCGCCTTCGGCGGCCGGCTCGGCGTCTTCCGCCTTGGCCTTCTTGGCAGCCGGCTTCTTGGCGGGCTTTTCTTCACCGGCCTCGTCCGAAGCATCGGCCTTCTTGGCGGCCTTCTTCTTCGGCTTGTGGTTGTCGTGATCGTGGACGTGGGTGCCCGACGAGAAGCCGTCTTCGCTCTCGATTGCGGCTTCCAGCTCTTCCTTGGTCACTTCGCGATCGGTGATCTCGGCCTTGTCGAACAGGAAGTCGACAACCTTGTCCTCGAACAGCGGCGCGCGCAGCTGGGCAGCCGCCATCGGCTCCTGCTGGACATACTGGATGAAGCGCTGGCGATCCTGCGGGCCGTACTGCTGCGCGGCCTGCGCGATCAGGCGGTTCATTTCCTGCGCGGTCACTTCGACGCCGTTGGCGGTGCCGATTTCGCTGAGCAGCAGGCCCAGGCGCACGCGACGCTCGGCGATGGCACGATATTCGTCGCGCTCGCCTTCCAGCTCGGCGAGGGCCGCGGCCGGATCTTCCTCATGCTCGGTCTCATGAACGAGCTGGTGCCAGATCTGGTCGAACTCGGCTTCCACCATCGACGGCGGGACCGGGAAGTCGTGGCCGGCGGCGAGCTGGTCGAGCAGCTTGCGCTTCATGTGCGTGCGGGTCAGGCCGTTGAGCTGCTGCTCGATCTGGCCCTTCAGCAGGCCGGTAAGCTGCTCCAGATCCTGGAGGCCGAACGCCTTCGCCATGGCGTCGTCGATCACGGTCTCGCCGGCGGTCTGCACCGCGGTGATCTTGACGTCGAAGGTCGCGGCCTTGCCGGCGAGATCCTTGGCGCCGTAATCGTCCGGGAAGGTCACGTTGAGCTGCTTCTCGTCGCCGACCTTCACGCCTTCGAGCTGCTCCTCGAAGCCCGGGATCAGGCGGCCCGAGCCGAGCTCGACGGCCATGCCTTCGCCGGTGCCGCCGTCGAAGGCGACGCCGTCGACCTTGCCGGCAAAGTCCATGACGACCTGGTCACCCGTGGTCGCGGCATGGCCCTCGGCGGCATCGTCCCAGCGCTTCTGCTGGTCGGCGAGCTGCTTCAGCTGCTCCTGCACTTCCGAATCCTGCACCGGCACCGTCAGGCGCTCGAGCTTCAGGCCTTCGATCGACGGAGTCGGGACGTCCGGGAGCACTTCCAGCTCGACCTTCACTTCCGCGTCGCCGCCGGGCGCATACTCGCCCTCGAGGCTGACCGACGGCTGCATCGCAGGGCGCAGCTTGTGGTCGGCGATCAGCTGCTGGATGCCTTCCTGGATCGAGCTGTTGAGCGCGTCCTGCATCAGCGCTTCGCCGTGCATCTTGCGAACCAGGTTGGTCGGCACCTTACCGGGGCGGAAGCCGGGCATGCGAATCTGCGGCGCGACCCGCTTGACCTCGGCATCGACCTTCGAATCGATGTCCTGGGCGGTGATCTTCAGCGTGAAGGCGCGCTTCAGGCCCTCGTTCAACGTCTCGACAGTCTGCATTCTCAGGCCTTCTAAAAGAATCGGAATTGCGGTGTACCACACATCAGCCGCGAAGGACTGGTGCGGGCGAAGGGAGTCGAACCCCCACATCTTTCGATACTGGAACCTAAATCCAGCGCGTCTACCAGTTCCGCCACGCCCGCAGGGGACACCGCCGGTCGGCGGGCTCTATAGCAGTCATGGGGTTCGGGGCAAGTACGAAGCAACGATTGGGTGTCGCAAGGCGTTGGGGCTGAAACGAACAGGAGATGTGCCATGCCGGTAGAGCCCCCCATCCAGCCGACCACGCCCCCGCCCGAAGCCCCGGCGCCGGATCCCGGCCAGCCGGGCGGTCCACCGCCGGAGATCAATCCGCCGGGCCCCGACGTCGACGTGCCGGCCCCCGAGACTACCCCGAGCATCGATCCGGGCATTACCCCCGGCCAGCCGGTCGCGTAAACGGAAAGGACATGACCATGCCAGACATCACCAACGATCGCGACGATCCGCGCCCCGATATCCAGCAGGCCGTGGAAGCCCGGTCCGACGCCGCCGATGCTGCCGCCAAGGAAGGCATGCCGCTCACCAAGGCGGTGCCGCTCGGCGCTGGCGGCGAGAACGGCGCCGACGGGGTCGTGAAGAATCAGGACCTGAACCAGCAATAGCCCCCTGCCCTAACCTGCGATGGCAGCGGCCCACCGACATGGCAGGGCCACTGTCACCGGTCGGAGAATATCGTCGCGATGATCGAACGTCACCTGCGCAAGCTCCGGCTCCGCGACACGATCGACGCCGCCGAAGAGGCTGCGTTGCGGGGTACCATCGTCGACACCGTGGTACATCCGGCGGGCCGCACCATCGTGCGTGCCGGCGAGGAGCTGAACTATTCCACCCTGCTGCTCGACGGACTGATCGGGCGGTACAAGGATCTCAAGAACGGGCAGCGGCAGATCACCCATGTGCATGTCGCCGGAGATTTTGCCGACCTCCATGGCTTCACGCTCAAGCGCCTTGATCATGCCCTGCTCGCGCTGACGCCCTGCACGATCGCGCGGGCATCCCACACGCGGCTGCGCGAGATAACCGAGACGCTGCCGCACCTGACGCGGATGATGTGGTACTCCACCAATGTCGACGCGGCGATTCACCGGGAATGGGAGGTATCGCTTGGCCGCCGTTCGGCGATCCAGCGGGCGGCCCATCTGTTCTGCGAACTCCATGTTCGCCTGGGCATCGTCGGGCTGTCGGACGAGAATGGATATGGGCTTGCCATCAGCCAGGCCGAGCTGGCCGAGTGCCTGGGCCTGACACCCGTCCACGTGAATCGCGTGCTGCGAGAGCTTCGCGAGCGCCACCTCGTCGAATTCCGCAACGGGCGTGTCTCGTTCGAGGATCTGCCGGCGCTGCGGCGACTCGCCGAATTCGACCCGGGCTATCTTTACCTGACGCCGCAGCCGCTCTGAGGCGGATCAGCCGGCGACCCGGCGCGCCGAGACGATCTTGACCGGCGCCTCGGGCACTTCGCCCTTGAAGCTTCCCATGATCGTCTTGGTCGGCGACGTGGGCGCGTCGAAGATCTTCAGCAGCACATCGCGCCCCTCGATCACGCGCCCAAAGGCCGCGTAGCCGAGATTGTCGCCGGGCTTGCTCGGGTCTGCGTCGAAGGACGGCTGGTCGCCGACCATGATCGTGAACTCCCCCCGCGCGCTGCCCGGCGCCAGGCGCGGCAGGGACAGCGTGCCGTCGAGATGCTTGATACCCGTCTCGGTCGTAGGCTCATGCTTGATCGGCGGGTACATCTTTGCGGCAGCGTTCTGGATGCCGAACTGGACGAAGCCGAAATTCTCCGCCGGCTTCACGGTGCGGTAGAACACCACGCCGTCCAGCCGCTTCGCATCGACATAGCGCAGGAAGTTTCGAGCGGAGACCGGCGCCTTGTCGAGATACACCTCGACCACCATCCGGCCTGCGCTCGTCTCGATCGCGACCTTGGGATTGGTAGCCGGGGACACCGGCGGGGTCTGCGCCGAAGCCGCGAGCGGAAACAGGCACAGGGCCAGGACGACCAGTCGACGCAACATCCCCTCGCCTCCCTTAGCTCAGCGCCTTCTTCAGCAGCTCGTTGACGACCGCCGGATTTGCCTTGCCGGCCATCGCCTTCATCGTCTGGCCCACGAAGAAGCCGAACAGGGCCTCCTTGCCGCCGCGATACTGTTCCAGCTGGTTCGGGTTCTTGGCCAGGATCTCGGCGATCACCGCCTCGATCGCGCCAGTGTCGCTGGTCTGCTTCATCCCGCGCTCTTCGACGATCTTGCCCGGCGCATCGCCGGTCTCCAGCATGATCTCGAACACCTGCTTGCCGAGCGTGTTCGAAATCGTCCCGTCGGCGACCAGCGCGAGCAGCTCGGCGCCCTGTTCGGGGCTGACCGGGCTCTCCTCGATGCCCTTGCCGAGGCGATTGAGCGCGCCGTACAGGTCCGAGAGCAGCCAGTTGGCCGCGGCGCGCGCGACTTCCTGCTCGCCCTTCTTCTGGATCCGTGCGCTCTCGGCGAGCAGCGCCTCGAACCAGCGCGCCGTTTCCGCCTCGGCGGTCAGCACCGCGGCGTTGTACGCGGAGAGACCCAGCGACTCCTCATAGCGGCGACGCTTGGCGTCGGGCAGCTCGGGCAGGCTGGCGCGGCATTCCTCCAGGAAGGCATCGTCCAGCTCCAGCGGCAGCAGGTCGGGATCGGGGAAGTAGCGGTAATCCTGCGCGTCTTCCTTGGAGCGCATCGACCGGGTTTCGCCCTTGTCCGGATCGAACAGGCGCGTTTCCTGGACGACGCGGCCGCCGCTCTCCAGCACCTCCACCTGACGACGCGCCTCATATTCGATCGCCTGCATCACGAAGCGGACCGAATTGACGTTCTTGGTCTCGGTGCGCGTGCCGAGCGCGTCGCCGGGCTTGCGGACCGAGACGTTCACGTCGGCACGCATCGAGCCCTGGTCCATGTTGCCGTCGCAGCTGCCGACATAGCGCAGGATCGAGCGGAGCTTGGAAAGATACGCGCCAGCCTCCGCGGGCGAGGCCATGTCCGGCTTGGAGACGATCTCCATCAGCGCCACGCCGGCGCGGTTGAGGTCGACATAGGATCGGGTCGGATGCTGGTCGTGCATCAGCTTGCCGGCATCCTGCTCGACATGAATGCGCTCGACGCCGATCGCCTTCACCTCGGCTTCGGGATCCTTCTCGTCCAGACTGATCGTGATCTGCCCCTCGCCCACCAGCGGGTGGAAGAGCTGGCTGATCTGGTAGCCCTGGGGATTGTCCGCGTAGAAATAGTTCTTGCGATCGAAGCGCGACCATTTGTTGATCACCGCGCCGATCGCCATGCCGCTGCGCACCGCCTGGCGGATGCACTCGCCGTTGAGCACCGGCAGCATGCCCGGCATCGCGGCGTCGACCAGGCTGACTTGGCTGTTCGGCTCGGCCCCGAACGCCGTTGCCGCGCCGGAGAACAGCTTGGCCTGCGACGTGATCTGGGCATGGACTTCGAGGCCGATCACGACCTCCCATTCGCCGGTGTCGCCCTGGATTCGGTAGCTCGATGCAGTCTTGGTCGCCATGTGCTCTTCACAAGGTAATGGGATATATGGTGCCAAGCCTATCGCGCGTCGCGGCGCTCAGGTCCAGCGGGCAATTGGCGGGCGGGCGGGGCAACGATTTCACGCGCCGCGGGGATCCCGTCTCACGAGACGGTTCCCAGACGGGACAAACCGCTGTTATCAACGATTTCTTCGGCATTGCACAACGAGAGTCGATCCACTACCCAGCCCGACGATATCGGATTCAAGCATGCCAATAAACGGGGGTAGCACCATGTCGCCGCAAGACACCACAGGTGCCGGACGCTTTTCCGGACTGAAAATCGCCGTGCTGCTTCCTTGTTACAATGAAGAAGTAGCTATCGGCAGGACGGTCGCTGCATTCCAGGCCGCGCTTCCGGAAGCGACGGTCTATGTTTACGACAATAACAGCCGCGATCGGACCTGCGAAGTCGCCGCCGAAGCCGGTGCGGTCGTCCGCTCGGAGCGGATGCAGGGCAAGGGCAATGTCGTCCGCCGCATGTTTGCCGATGTCGAGGCAGATATCTACGTACTGTCCGACGGCGACCTGACCTATGATGCCGACGCCGCGCCGCAGCTCGTGGAACGCCTGATCGAGGAGCAGCTCGACATGGTCGTCGGCGCCCGCAAGTCGGAGGTCGAGCTGGCCTATCGCCGCGGCCACCGCTTCGGCAATGCGATGCTGACCGGCATGCTGGCCCAGCTGTTCGGCCGCAGCTTTACCGATATCCTGTCGGGCTATCGCGTCTTCTCGCGTCGCTTCGTAAAGAGCTTCCCAGTGCTTTCGGCCGGTTTCGAGATCGAAACCGAGATCAGCATCCACGCGCTGGAGTTGCGCATGCCGGTGTCGGAGATCGTCACCAACTATGCCGCGCGCCCGGAGGGTTCGACGTCGAAGCTCTCCACCTACCGCGACGGCTGGCGCATCCTGCGCACGATCGTGAACCTGTTCCGCATCGAGCGGCCGGTGCTGTTCTTCGGGGCCCTTGGCGGCATCGCCATCCTGCTGGCGGTCCTGCTCGCGATCCCGCTGGCGATCACCTATGCGCAGACCGGCCTCGTGCCCCGCCTGCCGACCGCGGTGCTGGTGACCGGCCTGACGATCGTCGGGTTGTTGAACCTCTTCACCGGCCTTATCCTCGACACGGTGGTGCGCGGCCGGCGCGAGATTCGGCGCCTTGCCTATCTGGGCGTGCCGGCACCGCGCGCTTGAGGAACCCGTTTCGGGACGGAGCATTGCTTCGTCCCGTACGATTGAATGTACGGAGCGGATTGTCGGTCGCAAAATGACCACTTCCGCAGGCTTGCATGGCAATGCCACACTCCGAGCTGCGCATCGCGCAAAAGAGGAACTGGGCGGACCATGACGGTTGCACGATGGAAGCTGACGGACCTAGTTTTCGCCTTCCTCGCGCTGCTGCTGTTTCTGGTGCCCGCCGCGCTGAACCATAGTCCGATTCTCTACCCGGACTCGCTCGGCTATTTCCAGGCCGGGCGCGCCGCCACCCATGCGGCCCATATCCAGCTGCCCGCAGCGCCCGCCGCGCCCAGTCAATCGGAATCGATGACCAAGCTCGGCATCGAAACCGCGGACGGCGTGTCGGACGCGCGATCGGTCTATTATGGCGCCGCCTTCGTCATCGCCTGGTCGCTGTTCGGGATCTGGGCGCTACCGCTGGCGCAGGCGATGCTGTGTGTCGTCGCGATCTACGCGGCACTCCGCAGGCTTGCGCCCGATTCCACCCGGCTGCAGCGATGGGCGGTGGTAGGCGCCATCGGCCTGTTCGGCGGCGCCGGCGCCTTTGCGACGACGATAATGCCGGACGTCTTCGCCGGGCTGCTGATCCTGAGCGTCGTCATCCTCGCCATATATGGCCGGGCGCTATCCCGAACCGAAATTGCCTTGTGGCTGGCGCTCGGCGTCGCGGCAGTATTGTTCCACAAGACTCATCTGCTGCTCGCAATCGGGCTGCTGATCGCGCTGTTCCTGTTGGGGCTGCTGACGCGGCGCATGCGCTGGCGAGGGATCGCCCTCGTCGTCGTGCTCATCGGGATGGGCGGGCTCGGCCAAGTGGCGTTCAACATGGCGGTGCGGCATGCGGGTCTGTCGACCTATTCGCCGCCCTTCCTGATGGCGCGACTGATCGGGGACGGCACCGCGGAGAAATATCTGCGGGAAGCCTGCCCGCAGCGGCATTATACGAGCTGCCGTTTCCTGCCCGCGATGCCGATGACGGAGAATGAATTCCTGTGGGCCGGCAATCGACAGCCGGCAGCCGGATTTGCAGCCCTCAGCGCAGCGGACAAAGCGCGTGTGTGCGACGAGCAGATGGCCATCGTGCTCGGGACGCTGCGAACGCACGGGCTGGAACAGCTCGGCAAGAGTGTCGCGGCCATATTCCGGCAGCTCGGCACCGTCGGCATCACGGAATATTCGGTGGTCCCGCGCGATGATCGGCAGCAACTGCTTCACCCCGACATCGCCGCCTACCAAGGCAGCGCCATCGCGACCCATACCATGCCGCTGCAATTGATCAGCGGATTGATGCTGGCATCTTACGTGCTCGGCGGGCTGGTACTGATCGGGACCTTCATCCGGCTGCGGCGCGGCGCTGGCCTTTCGGCAAAGCAATCCGGCTGGCAAACCTCCCTTTTCGACGGGACCTTGCTGATGGGGTTTGCCGTATTGATGAACGGTGCGATGTGCGGCGCGATTTCCGGTGTTTTCGATCGCTATCAGGGGCGCGTCGCCTGGCTGGTGCCGCTGTTCGCACTGGCGGTGCTGCTGCAGCTTCGTGCCAGCAAGCGCCCCATTCTCGAACCCCGGCAATGACGCCCGCTTTCGCTCGCCTGCAAGACCGTACACCGAACCGCGCCTCCATGACCATGGCCCGGCCGGATCTTTGTGACCATGTTGCTGCGTCGAGGAAGACGGCAGCGGACGCACATCCTGGGAGACACGCATGACCGCGCGACGCTGGCTGAACTGGCCGCTCCTCTTCGTGATTGGCGCATTCGCGATGCGACTGATCTGGGTATTGGCAACCGGTCGGTTCATCGCCATCCCCACCGAGAACCAGCGCGTGGCCGCCAGCCTGGCCGAACATGGCACCTTTGCCGACGCTTATGGGTTCGGCACGGGCGCAACAGCCCATGTCGGGCTGCTCACGCCGCAGATTGCCGCTGCAATCTATGCGTTGTTCGGCGTCGGAACTCCGATCGCCGAGTTCCTTCTCAGCGCGATCGCCATCTTCCTCGTGTGCCTGAGCTTCTGGCTCGCCTGGCGCTGCTTCGAAGAAGCCGGGGCACCACGGCTGGCCGGATTGATCGCGCTGGCGATCGTGTGCTTCCTGCCGATCCAGTTCAGCCTCGAAGCGGTGGAGCTCCGCGCAGGCGAACAACCGATCGCGGCGTGCATGCTGCTCGGCCTTCTGCTCGCGGTGCTGAAGATCGACGGGCGCGCGCAACTTCCCACGGCACGCGATCTCGTGCTGCTAGGCCTGTTGACGGCGATCTCCTTCCTCATCAGCCCCTCGGTCGGGCTGGGGGCGGCCGCCATGTTCACGCTGGTATTCCTTCGGCGTGGTGCCTGGAAGCCGCTGTTCCTGGTGGGCGGCACCGCGGCGCTGACGGTTGCGCTGGTCGGCGCCGCCTGGGCTGTCCGCAACGAGCACGCGATCGGCGCTCCGATCTGGCTGCGCAGCAACATGGGCCTGGAACTGGCGCTTGCGAACCATGACGCAGCGGTTGCCCCGCGCGACCCCAAGAAGGTGTATATCGACCGGCTGTACGAGATCCACCCGTCGGTCAACATGGCGCCGCTCAAGGCTGCCGGAGGCGAGGTACCCTATAGCCGGAAGCTGATGGAGCAGACCAAGGCCTGGATCGCCGCCCATCCGGATCGCTTCCTGCGACTGGTCGGCCAGCATGCGGTCGAATTCTATCTGCCGCCGCGTTGGTTCTGGGGCACGTTCGGCGGCTCGGCGGCCGGGATCCCGATCCCCGTTCGACAGGCGATGCTGGTCGGCGCAGGTCTGCTCGGCCTCCTGGCGATTCCCTTCCTCGCGTGGCGGAACCGCAAATATCGCTATGTGGCGCTGGCATTGGTACTGCCCGCACTGCCGTATCTGATCACGCAGCCGATCCTGCGCTATCGGTATCTGATATCGACCCTGCTGATCTTCATGGCCGTGGACGCACTCGTGCGCCTCTGGTTTTACCTCCGCGCGCGATCGGCGGCGGCTCCGGCAACAACGCCGGCCTGAGCCGCGCGCGACCGGTTCCGGACCGGTGGGCACGCAGCCCTATGCCGCGTCCATACGACGGCACGGCCCATGCGTTCGCACCTGTACCAGAAAGAAAAAGGGCGAGGCCTAGGCCCCGCCCCTTTCGCTGTTACCACCAGGCCTGCGGCCGTGCGGTGAAGCCTGCGCGCTGTTCCAGCGCCAGGCCGGCGTTGAGCACGCCCTGCTCGTCGAACGGCTTGCCGATGATCTGCAGCCCCAGCGGCAGACCCGCCGCATCCAGACCGCCCGGCACGCTCATCGCCGGCACGCCGGCAAGGCTCGCCGGCACCGTGAACACGTCGTTGAGGTACATCGCAAGCGGATCGACCTTCTCGCCCAGCCCGAACGCCGCGCTTGGGGCGGTCGGGGTCAGCAGCAGGTCGCACTGGCTCCACGCATTGTCGAAATCGCGCGCGATCAGCGTGCGGACCTTCTGGGCCTGGGTGTAATAGGCGTCATAGAAGCCGGCCGAAAGCACATAGGTACCGATCAGGATACGGCGCTTCACCTCTTCCCCGAACCCCGCGGCGCGGGTGGCGGCGTACATGTCCTGCAGGTTCTGGCCCTCGGCCAGATCGCGCAGGCCGTAGCGAACGCCGTCATAGCGGGCGAGATTCGACGAGGCTTCGGCCGGTGCGATGATGTAATAGGCCGGCAGCGCATATTTGGTATGCGGCAGGCTCACGTCGACGATCTCGGCACCCGCATCCTTCAGCCAGGCGATGCCCTGCTGCCACAGCGCCTCGATCTCCGCGGGCGTGCCGTCCATCCGGTACTCGGCCGGGATGCCCACGCGCTTGCCGCGCAGATCGGCGGAAAGGCCCGCCTCCCACTGCGGCACGGGCATGTCGAGCGAGGTCGAATCCTTGGGATCGAAGCCGGTCATCGCTTCAAGCAGGATCGCGCAATCGCGCACGTCACGCGCCATCGGGCCGGCCTGGTCGAGCGACGACGCGAACGCTACCACGCCCCAGCGCGAGCAGCGGCCGTAGGTGGGCTTGATACCCGAGATGCCGGTGAAGGCCGCGGGCTGGCGGATGGAGCCGCCGGTGTCGGTGCCGGTTGCCGCCGGGCAAAGTCGTGCGGCAATGGCCGCCGAGCTGCCGCCCGAGGAGCCGCCCGGCGCGAGCGGCGTGTTGCCGCCGTCGTTGCGCCGCCAGGGCGAGATGACGTTGCCGAAATAGCTGGTCTCGTTCGACGAGCCCATCGCGAACTGGTCGAGGTTCAGCTTGCCGAGCATGCCGGCACCGGCTTCCCACAGCTTGTGCGAAACGGTCGATTCGTAGACCGGCGTGAAGCCTTCCAGCATGTGGCTGGCGGCGGTGGTCTGCACGCCCTTGGTCGCGAACAGATCCTTCATGCCGATGGGCACGCCGGCCAGCGGCTTGAGCGTCTCGCCCGCGGCGCGCGCCTTGTCCGCCGCGTCGGCGGCAGCGAGCGCATGCTCGGGGGTCTCGACAATGAAGGCGTTGAGCGCCTTGGCGCCGGCCACGGCAGCGTTGAATGCCTCGGCTACTTCGCGCGCGGAGAAGTCGCCATCGCGCACGCCATCGCGGATGGCGGCGACGCCCAGATCGGTCAGCGTGCTCATTCCACCACCTTCGGAACCGTAAAGAAGCCATGCTCGCCCTGCGGCGCGTTCGCCAGCACCGCGTCGCGCTGGTTGCCATCCGTGATCACGTCCGGCCGAAGGCGCAGCGTGTTCGGCATCACGGCGGTCATCGGCGCGACATCCTTGGTGTCGACTTCGCCGAGCTGCTCGATCCAGCCCAGGATATTGTTGAGTTCGGGCGCGAGGCGCTCGGCGTCGGCGTCGCTGATCGCGATACGCGCCAGGTTCGCCACTTTCTTCACGGTTGCGGTGTCTACGGACATGGTCCTGCGCCTATCAGCGCAGCCCCGCCCCTTCAAGCGTCCGCATCGCGCATCGCCACTTGCGATTGCATCCTTCGCACGCAACACTGCCAGGAACGCGATTGCGTCACCGCTCGTTTATGCTGCAATGCACAATGGAGAGGCCGATTGGCCCGGAAATTTCTTTATGCGGTTGCGATCCTGATCATGCTCGGCGTTGCTTCCATGTTCGCCTATCGGCTCTACGGCATCCAGCTGATGCGCCAGTTCATGGTGCCAGCGGGGGACGCCGCGGATCTGCCGCCGGTTTCGCCCCGAGACTATGCCAAGGCAGCAATGTGGATCGCGCGGCCGGACAAGCCGGGCAATCCGGCATTGTGGACGCCAGCCGGGCACGCGCCAGCCCCGAGTCCCCGCGCGGCGCTGTTCTTCATCCACCCGACCTCGTTCCTGGACACGAAGCAGTGGAACGCGCCGCTCGACAATCCGGATGCGAATGCGCGCGCCGAGCTGTTCCTGCGCGGTCAGGCGAGTGCGTTCAACGCCAGTGCCGCTATCTGGGCACCCCGCTATCGCCAGGCAACCTTCGGCGCGTTCCTGACAAGCAAGGCGCAGGCGCAAAAGGCGCTCGACCTCGCCTATCGGGACGTGGCGGCCGCGTTCGAGGAATTCCTTCACGAAGCCGGCGATCGGCCGATCATCCTGGCCGGCCACAGCCAGGGTGCGCTGCACCTGTCCCGGCTATTGGCCGAGCGAGTCGCGGGAACCCCTGTCGCGAAACGGGTGGTCGCCGCCTATGTCGTCGGCTGGCCGGTGTCGCTGACCGCGGATCTGCCGAAAATGGGTCTGCCCGCCTGCACCGGCCCGGACCAGGCCGGTTGCATCCTGTCCTGGCAGAGCTTTGCCGAGCCGGCCGACCCCGCGCTGATTATCGACACCTTCGACGCGAGCACCGGTTTCACCGGCCAGCCGCGCGCGGGCACCCGGATGCTCTGCACCAACCCGCTCACCGGCAAGCCGAACGACTCGGCACCCGCCAGCGCCAATCTCGGTTCCCTGATCCCGGACCTGAACCTGCAATCCGCGCATCTCGAAGCCGGCCGCGTGCCCGCTCGCTGCGACGGGCGCGGCATCCTCACGATCGGCACCGCGCCGCCCGACTTCGGCCAATATGTGCTGCCGGGGAACAACTATCACGTGTTCGACTACAGCCTGTTCTGGGCAAACGTCCGCGCCGATGCCGCGCGCCGGCTCGCTTCGTTCGAGAAGCGCGACGGCTGACCGCGGTTACGCCATCGCCGGCGCCCGAACCCGCCCGGCGGCGATGGCTGCGCGCGCGAGGCTGTCGGCGGCGACATGCGGCGGCAGCCCCTGCGCTTCCGCGTGGTCCAGCACCGCGGCAAGCCGCGCGCCCGTGGCCTCGACGCGGGCCGTCACCTCTTCCGAGGTCCAGCCGAGATATTCCCCTGCCACGTTGATGATGCCGCCCGCATTCACCACGTAATCGGGCGCATAGAGGATGCCGCGCCGCGCGAGGCGCTCCCCGTCCCCCGGCGTCGCCAACTGGTTGTTCGCCGCGCCGCAGACCAGTTGCGCGCGCAATGCCTCGACCGATCGCTCGTTGATGACCGCGCCGAGCGCGCAGGGCGCGAAGATGTCCGCCTGGGCCGCCAGAACCTGCGTCGTCGAGGCGACTTCGGCACCCGTCGCGACCGCCACGCGCGCGACGCGATTCGAGTCGACATCCGCAACAATCAGTCGCGCGCCCGCGCCATGCAGCAGATGCGCCAGCGCCTCGCCGACATGGCCCACGCCCTGGATCGCGACGGTGCATTCGGCAAGCTCACGCCCCAGTCCGCGGCGCGCGGCATGCGCCATGGAGACGAATACTCCGAGCGCGGTGTGCGGCGAGGGATCGCCTCCCGGGCGACCGGCCCGCTGCGGGAGGCCGGCGACATGCTGCGTCTCCCGGGCAACCACCTCCATGTCGGCGACGCCGGTGCCCACATCCTCGGCCGTGACGTAGCGCCCGCCTAGCCGTGCGACCGCGCGACCGAAGGCGCGGAACAGCGCCACACGATCGAAATCGCCCGCCGGCCGGCGCAGCACGGCCTTGGCCCCGCCCAGCGGCAGGCCGGCCATCGCATTCTTGTAGCTCATTCCCTCCGCCAGCCGGGCAG
The DNA here is from genome assembly GCF_001650735.1 of Sphingomonas sp. TDK1. Lineage (GTDB taxonomy): Bacteria > Pseudomonadota > Alphaproteobacteria > Sphingomonadales > Sphingomonadaceae > Sphingomonas. The sequence goes on from NZ_LXVY01000001.1 coordinate 147,723, forward strand.
CATCGGTGAACGCGGCATCGCCATCGGCATAGTGCCACAGGCGGCAACCGCCCGCGCCGGGTCCGAGCACTGTCGAATGGATCGCGATCACTCCGTCGAGCCCGGCATCCACATCCTTCAGCATCACGAGTTCGTCGACCAGGCTATCACCCTGTACCTGCAACACCATTCTGCACACTCCCTCTTCATCGATGCCGACAATCTGGCAGATGCCCGAGGGTAATGTTCTCCTCATTCGGGCACCGAGCACCGATTAAGAGATGATTTTCTCCCGATAATCGGCCATAACGGGATAATATGACCGACCTTGATGCGTATGAACGAAAGATTCTCCGCGAGCTGCAAAGCGATGCCAGCCTGACCACGGCCGAGCTGGCGGAGCGCATCGGGCTCTCCCCTTCCCCTTGCTGGCGCCGCGTGGACCGGCTCGAGCGTGAAGGCGTGATCCGCAAGCGGGTGGCATTGATCGACCGCCGGAAGGTCGGGCTCAACGCCCATGTCTTCGCGCAGGTGAAGCTCAATGCGCATGGTCGCGCGAATCTCGACGAGTTCAGCGCGGCCATCCGCGGCTTCCCGGAGGTGCTGGATGCCTATGTGCTGATGGGAACGATGGATTTCATGCTGCGGATCGTCGCCGAAGACATCGACGCCTATGAACGCTTCTTCTTCGACAAGCTGAGCAAATTGCCCGGCGTGCAGGAAATCAACTCGATCGTCGCGCTGTCGGAGATCAAGTCGACCACCGAATTGCCGATCTGAACCCTCGCGCCCCGCGGCGCAGCGCCGTATAGGACCGCGCGTGATCACCACTGTCCCCAGCGATTTCCGCACCGCGCTCCCGGAAGGCGGCCGCCTCATCGGCCTAGATGTCGGTACCAAGACGATCGGCACCGCGCTTTGCGACGCCGGCTGGAGCTTTGCGAGCCCCGCCCAGTTGATCCGCCGTTCCAAGTTCACCAAGGACAAGGCGGCCCTAGCCGAACTGATCGCCGCCCAGCAGGTGCGCGGCATGGTGATCGGGCTGCCCCTCAACCTCGACGGTACCGACAGCCCGCGCACCCAGTCGACCCGCGCCTTCGCCCGCAACGTGGAGGACATGGGCCTGCCGATCCTGATGTGGGACGAGCGCTGGTCCACCGTCGCGGTCGAGCGCACGTTGATCGAACAGGACGCAAGCCGTGCCAAGCGCGCGGAGCTGATCGACAAGATGGCCGCGGCCTATATCCTGCAGGGCGCCATCGATGGGCTGGTGAACGTCTGAACGGGTTGCGCGCCAGCCCTGCGGGCGTTAGGCGGCGGCTTTAATGCAGACCTCCGATCATCGCCCCGGTGCCCAGATACAGGGCAGCGCCGTTTTCCCGCACCGGCACCTCACCGGCATTTCGGGACTCCAGCCGCACGAGATCATGTTCCTGCTCGACGAGGCGGAACAATGGGTCGAGGCAAACCGCAGCCGCGCGAAGAGCGACAAGCGCCTGGAAGGCCTCACCCAGATCAACGCCTTTTTCGAGAATTCGACGCGCACCCTGCTGTCGTTCGAGATCGCCGGCAAGCGGCTGGGCGCCGACGTCGTCAACATGCACGCCGCGCAGAGCAGCGTGAAGAAGGGCGAGACGCTGATCGACACCGCGGTGACGCTCAACGCGATGCGCGCCGACGTGATCGTGATCCGCCACGCCAGCTCGGGCGCGGTGCGGCTGATCGCCGACAAGGTCGATTGCCCGGTGCTCAACGCCGGCGACGGCTGGCACGAGCACCCGACACAGGCGCTGCTCGATGCCCTCACGATCCGGCGACGTCGCGGATCGGTCGCCGGTCAACGGGTGGTGATCTGCGGGGACATCCTCCACAGCCGCGTCGCCCGATCGAACATCCTTGCCCTTACCGCGCTGGCCGCGGAAGTGCGCGTGGTCGCCCCCTCGACGCTGATGCCGCCGGCGATGGACCGGATGTTCGTCACCCCCTTCACCGATTTCGATGCCGCGCTGGAAGGCGCCGACGTGGTGATGATGCTCCGCGTCCAGAACGAGCGCATGGCCGGCGGCTACATCCCTTCGACTCGCGAGTTCCACATGCGCTACGGCCTCACCCCCGAACGTCTCGCCCGGGCCAAGCCCGATGCACTGGTGATGCATCCCGGCCCGATGAACCGCGGGGTCGAGATAGACTCGATCGTCGCCGACCATCCGGAGCGCAGCGCGATCACCGAGCAGGTCGAGATGGGCGTGGCGGTGCGCATGGCGTGCCTCGACGTGCTGACAAGGCGGTCGCGCGGCGTGGAGGGCTGGGCATGAGCAGCATCCTCTTCCGCAATGCGAAACTGGTCTGCCCCGAGGGCGGGCTGTCCGACGGCGATCTGCTTGTGCAGGGCGACACCATCACGGCGGTCGGCCAGGTCGATGCGCCCACCGATGCCGAGGTTGTCGACGTCGCCGGCAAGCTGCTCGCCCCGGCGCTGATCGACCTCGGCGTGTTCGCGGTGGACAAGGGCGCGTGCCGCTTCGGCGGGATCGCCCGCGTGGGGCTGATGCCCGACCAGTCGCCGGTGCTCGACGATCCCGGCATCGTCCGCCGCGCCGCCGTCTCCGGCAAGCCGCAGCTCTGGGTTCATCCCCTCGCCGCCGCGACGCAAGGGTTGAAGGGCGAGGATCTGGCCGAGATCGCGATCAATGCCTCGGCGGGCGCGCGCGCCATCGCCACCGGCCGACGCTGGATCGCCAACACGGGCACGATGCGCAAGGCGCTGCTCTACGCGCGCGATCTCAACCTCACCGTCGTTACCCATGCGGAGGATGGCGGCCTGGCAGACGGCACCGTCGCGACCGCCGGCGAGACCGCGGCACGCCTCGGCCTGCCGAGCGCGCCCTCGATCGCCGAGCCGCTCGCCATCGCCCGCGACCTGATGCTGGCCGAGGAAACCGGCGCGAAGCTCCACTTCCGCCAGGTGACGACGGCGGCAGGCTTCGACCTGATCCGCGCCGCCAAACGCCGCGGCGTGCAGGTCACCTGCGGAATCACGCCTGCGCACCTGCTGCTGTCGGACATTGCGATCAGCGACTTCCGCACCTTCGCCCGCCTCTCGCCGCCGCTGCGGGACGAGAGCGACCGCCAGGCGGCGCTCGCCGCGGTGGCGGACGGCACCATCGACGTGATCGCCTCCGGCCATGATCCACGCGGGCCCGAGGCCAAGCGCCTGCCCTTCGCGGACGCCGAACCGGGCATGGCGGGGGCGGAGACGCTGTTGGCGCTGTCGCTTACCCTGGTGCGTGACGGCAAGCTCAGCCTCGACCGGTTGTTCGCGCTGCTCGCGGCCAACCCGGCAAAGATCCTGGGGCTGGAGAGCGGTACGCTGAAGCCAGGCCTGCCCGCCGACTTGATCGTGCTCGACCCGGAAACGCCCTGGGTGATCGATGCGCGCAAGATGAACGCGCGCGCCGGCAACACGCCGTTCGATCGCCTGCCCACCCAAGGGCGGGTGCTGCAGCTCTACAAGGGCGGCGCGCTGGTCTGAACGGTCAGCGCGCGGCGAGGCCGACGCGGGCCGCAGGCTTGTACCAGCTCGCCACCGCGTCGCCCGCGGCGATGCGCACGAAGCAGGTGCCGCCCCCCGTCTTCACCGCGCGACATAGCGCATCAGCGTCGTTGCGCACGAAGCCGCCCACCGAAAGGCGGTACAGGCTGGCGCTGCCGCTCGGCACGGTCGCTCCCTGGGGCTTGAGCCGCCCCAGTGCCGGCACGCGGCCGCTGAGCTTCTGCCAGGCGTCGCGGGCGACTCCTGCGTTGGCGAAGGCGCCCAACTGCACCACAAAGGGGCCGACGGCAGCCCGCACCGGTGCGGGGCTGGCGACGGCCGGCTTGGCGGGCTTGGCTGCGGCTACCCGCGTTGGGGTCGGTTTGGCCAAGGGCTTGGCAGCGGGGGTCCGGGCCGGAATCGGCACCGGCGTGAACATTGGCGCAGGGGCAGGCTCGCTGACCGGAATTGGCGCGGGGTCCAACTCGACGGACAACGTCGGCGTCGGAGTCGGCGTGGGCGCGGGTGTCAGCGCGGCGAAGTCGGGCTGCTTGGCGAGTGCAAGCGCGACCGGCTGGCCGGCATCCTGCACCGCACGCACGCCCAGCAGCGCGGCGACCTGATCATAGGCATTGGCCGGGCGGGCGAAGCTCGCCCATTGCACCAGCCGGGCGTTGAGCTGGTCCGGTGCGATGTCCATCGCCGCGACGGCCTTGGCCTCGCCCCAACGGCCCGCCAGCGCCAGCGCGAGCGCAAGGTTCTGCCGCGTCCGCGCGGTTGCGTCCGGCGCACGTACCGCCGCCGCCAGAATCTCGATCGCGCTCCCCGGATCCCCGGCCAGTGCCGTCGCCAGCCCACGATCGGTGGCGGGAATCTGCGCCGCATGGGTCTGGAGCAGCGTGCGCGCGCCGCCCCAATCGCCGGTGCCGATGCTGGCAAGCGCCAGGTTGAGCGCTGCGGTGCCATTGTCCGGATCCAGCGCCAGCGCGTCCCGCAGCGCCTGGGCGGCGGCGGTGAAGCGGCCGGATCGCAGATATGCCTGCCCCAGCAGGGTGCGATAGTCCGCGCGGCGGGGATCGTTGGCCACGGCTTGCTCGGCGTGCGCCACCGCAGCCTCGGCCTTGCGTGCGGCAAGCGCCTTTTGCGCCGCGCGGGCTTCCTGCGCCGCCTTCTTCGCATTGGGTGCAGCCGTCGCCAGGGCGGTACTGCGCACGATGACCCCCATCGCGGCGGTGCCGCCCAGCGCCAGCATCGCCGCGCCGATCGAAAGCAGTTTACGGGGCTTCATGTTCATCCTCGTCCTTCGATCGCCGCGACCCGGCGCGCGAGCGGTTCCAGCTCGGCCATGTCGCCAAGCAACGTGTCGATCGCCTCGGTCACCAGCTGCTGCGCCGAGCGGCCGGTAAGCGCCGCCGCCAGCCGCAGCCGCAGCCGACGATCAGCGTCGAGCCGCAGCGTGAATGCCGCCTTGTCCTTGGTCGCCCGCGCGGTGCGCGAGAGCTGCTCGGCCAGCATGTCGGAGATGTCGGGCACCTCACCGAGCATCCCGCGCTGGCGCAGCGGCGCTACCGCCTCGCCCTCCGCAAAGGCGAGCACCGGCTTGCGGGCCAGTCCTTTTCGGGCGAGCAGGCCGGCGCTCAGCGCGGCCATCGGCTTGGGAAGGTCGGACATCGCGTCAGCTCGTCACCCGGCGGCCGAAGCCGCCTGCCGGGCGCGCCGCCGCAAAGGGCGTCGCTGCCGCAGGGGCGGCGAACACGGTGCGACGGAAGTTCTTTTCGAGCCGATCGGACACATAGGCCCAAAGGCTCTCCACCTCCGCAGCCGACTTGCCGCCGGGATCGACTTCCATCACGGTCCGGCCGTCGATCATCGATCCGGCGAAATCGGTGCGATGGTGGAGCATGATCGGCGCGACGGTGCCGTGTTGCGACAGCGCCACGGCAGCCTCGGCGGTGATCCGCGCCTTGGGCGTAGCGGCATTGACCACGAAGAGCAGCGGCTTGCCGGCGCGTTCGCATAATTCCACCGTCGGGCCGACAGCGCGCAGATCGTGCGGGCTGGGTCGGGTCGGGATCAGGATCAGCTCGGCCACCTGGATGACGGTGAGGATCGCCGGCGTAATCGCGGGCGGCGTATCGATCACCACCAGCTTGAAGCCCTGTTGGCGCAGCGCGTCGAGATCGGCGACCAGCCGCGCGACCGCCGTCTGCGCGAGCGCGGGCAGTTCGGCCTCGCGCTCGTTCCACCAATCGGTGAGCGAGCCTTGCGGATCCAGGTCGATCATCGCCACGGGTCCCGCGCCGCTGCGCTGTGCCTGCACCGCCAGATGGCCGGACAAGGTCGTCTTGCCCGAACCACCCTTTTGCGAAGCAAGCGCCAGAACGCGCATCCACCCTCTCGAAATCACCGGAATATCGCGCAATGCTTGGCATGGTCGCGGATAAGATCGGGTTAACGGAAGCCGCATAAGCCGCTACGTCACCGGCGCCGCATCCAGACGGCTTCAACAGGGGAATTCACCGCAATGCGCACGCCTGCCGCCCTTTTCCTTCTGGCCAGCCTTTGCCTGCCCGCTACGGCCTCGGCCCAGAACGCCGCGGTGAAGGCCGGAGTCGAGGCCTATGAGCGGGGCGACTATGCCGGCGCTATGCGCGCCTGGCGCCCCGCCGCCGAGAAAGGCGATGCCGACGCGCAGTATAATATGGGGCAGATCTACAAGCTTGGCCGCGGCGTGCCGGCCGATATGGTAGAAGCCGAGAAATGGTACCGCCTCGCCGCGTTGCAGGGCCATGACCTGGGCGAGGCGAACTACGGCATGGTATTGTTCGAAAACGGCAAGCGCGAAGCCGCGGTGCCCTGGCTCGAACGCGCCGTGGCGCATGGCGAGCCGCGCGCACAATATCTGCTGGGCGTGATGCTGTTCAACGGCGACGGCGTGCCGAAGAACTGGGTGCGCGCCTATGCGCTGATGCTGCGCGGGTCGGCCGGAGGGCTGGAAGCGGCTACCCGCACGCTGGCCCAGATGGACCAGTATATTCCGCTCGCCGACCGGCAGGCGGGTCAGGAACTCGCCAAACGCTATGCCAGCGCAGGGCGTGTGGAGGCGGTACCCGTGCCGAAGGAAACGCCTGCGCGCCGCGGCCCCGCGCTCAGCGCGGATTCGACCGTGGCGACCGCGCCCGCCTCCCCTGCACGGCCTGCGCGCGCGCCGCGTCCCGCGCCGGCGAGCACGGCCGCTGCGCCGGTGGCGCGAGCCGTCGGCAATTGGCGGGTGCAGCTGGGCGCCTTCGCCGCACCGGGCGGGGCCGAACGGCTTTGGGGGCAGCTCCACAGCCGCTTCCCCGGCCGCCAGCCCTATTATTTGAAGTCCGGCGCCCTCACCCGCCTGCTCGTCGGTCCCTATGCATCGCAGGCCGAAGCGGAAAAAGCCTGTGGCGCGGTGAAGCCCTGCATGGCAGTGCAGCGATGATAGGGAGACAGACAATGCAGCGATCGATCATGTGCGCGGGTGTGTTGCTGGCGTTCGCGGTGCCGGCACATGCACAGTCCGGCGACGGCGAGACCGCGCCGCGGCGCTATCGCGTTGCGATCGGCGCCCAGGCAGTGCCTAGCTATCCAGGGGCGGACCACAACGCCGTGCGGCCGTTGTTCGACCTGTCGACCGCGCGCGGCGACGCCCAGTTCGAATATGAGGCGGCCGACGAAAGCCCCAATGTCTCGCTCTACAACAAGAACGGCTTCGAGGCCGGCATCGCCGTCGGCTTCCAGAGCGCCCGGACCCGGCGGCGCGTGGGCGCCGACATCAGCAAGGTCGGCTTCACCGTCGAACCCGGGGTGTTTGCGGGCTATTACCTGGCCCCGCAGGTCCGCGCCTATGCCGAGGTGCGCAAGGGCATCGGCGGACATGAGGGCGTGGTGAGCATGCTCGCGCTCGACTATATCCAGCGCGACGGCGATCGCTGGCTGCTCGCGATCGGGCCGCGTGTGAACCTTTCCGACTCGAAGTATCGCCGCGCCTATTTCGGCGTCACCCAGCGCGACGCGACTGCCGCCGGGATCCCGGTCTATCGCGTCGGCGACAATGTCGTGCACAGCGTCGGCCTCGCCACGACCGGCATCCGCCAGCTGACGAAGCGCTGGGGCCTGTACGGCTATCTCGCCTATGACCGGCTGACCGGCGATGCCGCCCGCTCGCCGATCACCGAACGTCTTGGGTCGAAGAACCAGTTCTCCGGCGGCCTCGCGCTCAGCTACACCTTCGGGCGGGGCGTGCGCTAATCCTCAGGCGGTGATCCAGTCGGCGCGTGCAATGCCCTGGGCATAAAGCAGCGCGGTAAGGTCGCCATGATCGATCCGCGCGCCAGCGGCGGCGGCGACGATCGGCTTGGCGTGATAGGCGACGCCCAGCCCGGCCTTGCGGATCATCGCCAGATCGTTGGCGCCGTCGCCCACCGCCATGGTCTGCTCGGGTGCGAGTCCCAGTTCCGCCATCGCGCCGAGCAGCGTGGTCTCCTTGGTGCTGCTGTCGACGATCGGCTTGGTAACGGTGCCGGTGAGCTTGCCGTCTTCGATCTCCAGCACATTGGCGATACGGCGATCAAAGCCGATCTTCGTGCCGACCGGCTCGGCGAAGCGGGTGAAGCCGCCGGAGACGAGAATCGTGTGGGCGCCGCGCGCGCGCATCGTCTTCACCAGCGCTTGCGCCCCCGGCATCAGCCGCACGCGTTCTTCCAGGCACTGGTCGATCGCGCGTTCCGGCAGGCCCTTGAGCAGGGCGACGCGGGCATCGAGCGCCTCGGCAAAGTCGAGTTCGCCACGCATCGCCCGCTCGGTGACCTCGGCGATCTGCGGCTTGATCCCGGCATAGTCGGCCAGCTCGTCGATGCATTCGACGGTGATCATCGTCGAATCCATGTCGGCGACGAGCAGCTTCTTCTCGCGATGCGCGGCGGGCTGGATGACGACATCGGTCCGATCGAAATAGGGCGAGAGCACGCCATGGGCCCAATCGACATCCCCGTTGAAATGGATGTCGGCAGCCCGGCCTTCATCGAGCCAGGTCCAGCCGCTGACCTCGCAAAACGGGTGCATCTTCTCGATTGCATCCAAAATATCGCGTTCGACGATCGATTCGGCTGCTATCAGCGTCGCAATGAACATGATTTCCCCTGGGCTACCGCGCGTCGCGCTCATTGCAGGGCCGACGGCCAGCGGCAAGTCCGCGCTGGCGCTGGCGCTCGCCGAAAAGCATCGCGGCACCGTGATCAATGCGGATTCGATGCAGGTCTATGCCGATCTGCGCATCCTCACCGCGCGTCCATCCGAGGCGGAAGAGGCCCGCGCACCGCACCGTCTGTTCGGCCATATCGACGGCGCCGAGGCATGCTCGGCCGCGCGCTGGGCCGGCGAGGCACGCGCCGCCATCACGGAAGCGCATGCCGAGGGCCGCCTGCCGATCCTGGTCGGCGGCACCGGGCTCTATCTCCGTACCTTGATCGACGGCATCGCCCCCATTCCCGGAATCGATCCCGCCATCCGCGCCGATGTCCGCGCCCTGCCCGTGGCCGATGCATATGCCGCGCTGCGCCTTGCGGATCCGCTCGCCGCCGCACGGCTGAACGCTACCGACAGCAGCCGCGTCGCCCGCGCGCTGGAAGTCATCCGATCCACGGGGCGGACGCTCGCCGACTGGCAGGATCGTCGCGAAGGCGGCATCGGCGGGGACATTCATCTGGGTGCCCTGATCCTCCTCCCCGATCGGGAATGGCTCGGCGAGCGGATCGAGCGGCGCTTCGGCACGATGCTGGCCACCGCGAAGGACGAGGTTCGCCGCCTGCTCTCGCGCATCGACGTGCCGGGCGACGCGCCGGTGCTCCGTGCGATCGGGGTGGACGAGATCGGGAAGGTTCTCGCCGGCGAGTGGCGCGAGGAAAAGGCCCTGGCAGCAGGCGCCACAGCCACACGCCAATATGCCAAGCGACAATATACCTGGTTCCGCCGTCAGCCCCCTGGGGGATGGGAACTGACGACGGAGACAGATACGTACAGGAATCTATCCCATATTGAAAGGAAATTATTTCTTTAGGGGTTGACGCATCATATTCGTGCGGGTAGCAGCCCCTCTCCGACGGAAGCTTTCCGTACAGTACCCTTTTTTAGCGATTGCGTGGAGGCAAAGGTGACCGAGAAGAGCGGCGCAGACATCCTGATCGAGGCTTTGACCGACCTCGGGGTGGAAGTCGTGTTCGGCTATCCGGGCGGTGCCGTGCTCCCGATCTACGACGCCCTGTTCAAGCAGGATCGGATCAAGCACATCCTGGTCCGCCACGAACAGGCAGCGACCCACGCCGCCGAGGGCTATGCCCGTTCGACCGGCAAGCCGGGCGTCGTCCTCGTCACCTCGGGCCCGGGGGCGACCAACGCGATCACCGGCATCACCGATGCGCTGCTCGATTCGATCCCGATGGTCGTCATCACCGGCCAGGTCCCGACGACCCTGATCGGTACCGACGCCTTTCAGGAGGCGGACACGGTCGGCATCACCCGCCACTGCACCAAGCATAATTATCTGGTGAAGCGACCGGAGCTGCTCGGCGCGACCGTCCATGAGGCGTTCCATATCGCCGTCTCGGGCCGCCCCGGCCCGGTCGTGATCGACATCCCCAAGGACGTCCAGGTCGCCACCGCGCGCTACGAGGCGCCGGGCCCGATCCAGCACAAGACCTATCGCCCGACGACCGAGCCGGAAGCGGCGAAGATCCAGGAAGCGGTCGACATGCTCGCCGCGGCCGAGCGCCCGGTTTTCTACACCGGCGGCGGCGTGATCAATTCGGGCCCCGAGGCCACGCGCCTGCTGCGCGAGCTGGCGGCGCTGACCGGCGCGCCGGTCACCTCGACGCTGATGGGCCTGGGCGCCCTGCCCGCCTCGTCGGACCAGTGGCTGGGCATGCTCGGCATGCACGGCACCTATGAAGCCAACATGGCGATGAACCAGGCCGACCTGATCATCGCCGTCGGCTCGCGCTTCGACGATCGCGTCACCGGGCGGCTCGATGCCTTCGCGCCGAACAGCCGCAAGGTGCATATCGACATCGATCGGTCGAGCGTGAACAAGAATGTCCGCGTCGATCTGCCGATCATCGCCGATTGCGCGCGGGCGCTCGACGCGATGGTGGAGAGCTGGAAGGCGCGCGCCCATCCCAAGCCCGATCTCACCGAGTGGTGGAGCCGCATCCAGGGCTGGCGCGCGCGCCGCTGCCTCGACTTCCCCGAGGCGGGCGAAGCGATCATGCCGCAACGCGCGATCCGTGCGCTGTACGAGGCGACCAAGCATCGCGCACCGATCATCACCACCGAGGTCGGCCAGCACCAGATGTGGGCCGCCCAGCATTTCGGCTTCGAAGCGCCCAACAAGTGGCTGACCAGCGGCGGTCTCGGCACGATGGGCTATGGCCTGCCGGCGGCGATCGGTGCGCAGCTGGGCAATCCGGGCGAGCTCGTGATCGATATCGCCGGCGAAGCCTCGATCCAGATGAACATCCAGGAACTTGCGACCGCTACGCAATATCGGTTGCCGGTGAAGATCTTCATCCTCAACAACGAATATATGGGCATGGTCCGCCAGTGGCAGGAGCTGACCTACCAGTCGCGCTATTCGGAGAGTTATTCGGATGCGCTGCCCGATTTCGTGAAGCTCGCCGAGGCCTATGGCTGGAAGGGCATCCGCATCGAGAAGCGCGCGGAGCTGGAAGACGGCATCCAGGCGATGCTGGACCATGACGGCCCGGTGCTGGTCGATTGCCGCGTGGCGAAGCTGGCCAATTGCTTCCCGATGATCCCGAGCGGGGCTGCGCACACCGAGATGCTGCTCCAGGCGAGCGAAGTCTCCGGCGAGATGGACGACGAGGCCAAGGCGCTGGTTTGACCGGATTTTGGATCTTCCCCATGCGGGAGGATCGAAGGGGTAGAAATGCACATCAAGGAAGAAGCCATCGAGCGCCACACGCTGGCGGTCATCGTCGACAACGAGCCCGGCATCCTCGCGCGGATCGCCGGCCTGTTCACGGCGCGCGGCTACAATATCTCGTCGCTCACCGTGTCGGAGATCAGCGACGACGATCTGATCAGCCGCATCACCATCGTCACCTTCGCCTCGGCGCCGGTGATGGAGCAGATCATCGCCCAGCTCGAGCGGCTGGTGCCGGTCCACAAGGTGGTCGACCTCACCACCAAGGGCGAGCATGTCGAGCGCGAGCTGGCGCTGGTGAAGGTGGTCGGCACCGGCGATCACCGGATCGAGGCGCTGCGCCTGGCCGAAGTCTATCGCGCCCGGGTGGTCGATGCGACCATCTCCAGCTTCGTGTTCGAAGTGACCGGCACGATCGACAAGATCGACAAGTTCGTCGAGCTGATGCGCGAAGTGGGGCTGATCGAAGTCGCCCGCACCGGTATCGTCGCGATCTCGCGCGGCCGCGAAGCCGCCTGACTTTAAACCCCTCTCCCCTTGGGAGAGGGAGGGGCCCATGCGCAGCATGGGAGGGTGAGGGCGAATGCCCTCGTGCCCCGCCACCCTCACCAACTTCGACTAGCCAACCGGCTGACGCCGGCCGGCAAGTCTCCGTATCCTCTCCCAAAGGGAGAGGAGCAGAAAGGGAAATTAGAATGCGTGTCTATTATGATCGCGACGCCGATCTGAACCTGATCACCGACAAGAAGATCGCCATCCTCGGCTATGGCAGCCAGGGCCATGCGCACGCGCAGAACCTGCGCGATTCGGGCGTCAAGGAAGTCGCGATCGCGCTCCGCCCGGGTTCGGCCTCCGCCGCCAAGGCCGAAGCCGCCGGCTTCAAGGTGCTGCCGAACAAGGAAGCGGCCGCCTGGGCCGACATCCTGATGATCCTGGCGCCCGACGAGCACCAGGCGGCGATCTGGGAGGCCGATCTCAAGGGCAACATGAAGCCGGGTTCGGCGCTCGCCTTCGCGCACGGCCTCAACGTGCATTTCGGCCTGATCGAGCCCCCGGCGAACATCGACGTGATCATGATCGCGCCCAAGGGCCCGGGCCACACCGTGCGCAGCGAATATGTCCGCGGCGGCGGCGTCCCCTGCCTGATCGCGATACACCAGGACGCCTCGGGCAACGCACATGACGTGGCGCTGGCCTATGCCTCGGGCGTCGGCGGCGGCCGCTCGGGCATCATCGAGACTAACTTCCGCGAAGAGTGCGAGACCGATCTGTTCGGCGAGCAGGCCGTGCTCTGCGGCGGCGCGACCGCGCTGGTCCAGGCCGGCTTCGAGACGCTGGTCGAGGCGGGCTATGCCCCTGAAATGGCCTATTTCGAGTGCCTCCACGAGCTCAAGCTGATTGTCGATCTGATGTACGAAGGCGGCATCGCCAACATGCGCTACTCGATCTCGAACACGGCCGAGTATGGCGACATCAAGACCGGCCCGCGCATCATCACCGAAGAGACCAAGAAGGAAATGAAGCGCGTGCTGGCGGACATCCAGTCGGGCCGCTTCGTCAAGGACTTCGTGCTCGACAACCGCGCCGGCCAGCCCGAACTGAAGGCCAGCCGCATCGCCGCCAAGCGCCACCAGATCGAGCAGGTCGGCAGCGAACTGCGCGCGATGATGCCGTGGATCGGCGCGAACAAGCTGGTCGATCAATCGAAGAATTGATCACGGGCGGAAACTTTAGGTTGCCGGCTGCGCACTAGTATTGCGCGGCCGGCGGCCTCATTACGGGAGCGACGCAACCACCCGAAGGGAACACTCATGCGCGCTCTCCTTGCTCTCGCTCTTTTCGCGGCCGCTCCGGTCGCCTTCGCCCAGGAATTGCCCGGTCAGGCCGACGCCAGCCGCGTTCCCGCCGGCACCTATGTCGTCGACACCGGCCACACCCAGGTCGACTTCCAGGTCAATCATTTCGGCTTCAGCCAGTTCACCGGCCAGGCCGGCGGCGCCACCGGCTCGCTGACGATTGATCCGGCCAAGCCGAACGACGCCAAGCTGGACATCACGATCCCGACCAGCGGCATCGTCACCACCGTCGCGGCGCTCGACAAGCACCTGGCCTCGCCGGACTTCTTCGATGCGGCCAAGTATCCGACGATCCGCTTCGTCTCGACCAAGGTCGTCGTGACCGGCACCAAGGCGCAGATCACCGGCGACCTGACGCTGCACGGCGTCACCAAGCCCGTCACGCTCGACACCACGCTCGTCGGCGCCGGCACCAACCCGATGATGAAGAAGCTGAACTTCGGCTTCGAGGCGACCACCACGATTCAGCGCAGCGCCTTCGGCATGGACAAGTATGTCCCGTTCGTCTCGGACGACGTGAAGCTGCACATCAACGCAGCGTTCTCGGCCAAGTAAACCCTTGGTTTAGTTGCTCCGCGCTCCTGCCTGCGCCACCACCGGCGTGGGCAGGAGAACGGATATGCGGGACCAGGAAGGCCGCGACGGCGCCAAGCGCGTCGAGGCGTTTTCGGATGGCGTGATCGCCATCATCGTAACCATCATGGTGCTGGAACTGCACGCGCCGGAGGCTCCCGGTCTGCGCGCCCTGGCGGCCCAATGGCCCGTATTCCTCGCCTATGCACTCAGCTATGCCTATGTGGCGATCTACTGGGTGAACCACCATCGGCTGTTCCAGTTTGCCACCCGTGCGGGCAATGCGCTGCTCTGGTCGAACATCGTACTGCTGTTCACGCTATCGCTGATCCCGTTCGCCACCGCCTATCTGGGCGAGCAGCATTTCAGCGGCGAAGCGACCCTGCTGTACATGCTGGTGATGCTCCTCCCCTCCTTTGCCTATAACTGGCTGCAGCGAGTGATCCGGCACACCGGCGCCGGCTCGGCCGAAGCACAGCGCTATCATCGGCGCACGCTGCGCAAGAGCATGCTTGCGTGCTGCCTGTACCTCGTGGGCATCGCGGTGGCGATCGCTTCGCCGACGGCAGGTCTCGCCTGCGCAGCGTTGGTCGCCTTCCTCTGGTGCCTCGCCGACGGCCCACTCGACCGCCTGTTCGAACGTTGACCCAGAGCTAGAAGCCGAACTTCGCCCGGACCCCATAGAAGCGCGGCGTGCCTGGATAGCCGGCGTAATTGCCATTCTGCTCCGGCACACCGAAACCGCTGATGAAGTAATGCTGGTTGGTAAGGTTCTGCACCCAGAATTGCAGGCTGCGCCGCCCGTCCGGACTCTGCACCCCGATCGCTGCGGAAATCAGCGGATATCCCTGATTATAGAGTGCGTTGCGGCCGTTAGCGTCGGGCGGACTGGAGGGTATGTTGACTTCGCTGTTGTAGCGCATGTCGACATGCAGCAGACCGTTGATGCCCTTGGCGATCGGCGGCGTCCAGGTACCGGCGATGGTCACCGTATGGCGTGGCTGATTATCGAGCTGAAGGTTCCCCTTGCCCTGCAGCGGCGTGCCCGCGAAGTTCCTCCCGTCATCATCGTAGCGCGCGTCGATATAGCTGTACCCGAGCTGGAAGATCAGGTCGCGCTCGGGCTGGATCGTCGCTTCGGCCTCGACGCCCTTGCTCGTCGTTTTCGGCACATTCTGCACCACGAAGTTCGTGCCGCTGAACACCAGGCTCTGGAGATTGTAGAATTTGGAATAGAAGCCCGCGAGATTCAGCGTGAACTTGCGGCTGACCTGCGTCTTCAACCCCAGTTCGAAGGCATCCACCGTCTCCTTGGAGAAATGCAAGTCGCCCGCCTGCGCGCCGTTGCCGCCGAGCAGTGCGGAGTCGAACGTCGCCTGGTCGAGATTGTAGCCGCCTGACTTGTAGCCGCGATCATAGCTTGCATAGCCGAGAATGCGCGGGCTGAACTTGTAGGCGAGTTTCACCGTGCCGGTCAGCTGGTCCTCGCTGCGCTTGTCGGCATAGCTGCCGTTGAATTCGCTATTCACCGCCGGGTTACAGCTAAGCAGGAAGAGGTTGCTGAACAGTCCCGGCACCTGGCGCAGGATATTGGCATAGGCGGCCGCCGCCGCATTCCCGGCTCGCGCCTGATTGAAGAAGGTGCAGGCGCCGGTGTTGCTTGCAATGGTGGCGGTCAGGTCCTTGCTCTCATGATTCCAGCGCGCGCCGAGCGTCACTGACAGCTTGTTGGTGACATGCACGATATTGTGCGTGAACAGCGCAAAGGCGTTGGTCTTTACGCGGAAATCGTCGTTATTGTTGCCCTGGCCGGAGACGTTGCCCGGCAGCGGCTGAAGCGCCAGCGCGGCAAGGCCGGGGACGACCGCCACCCCGGCGATCGGAGCAGTGCCGGCCTGTGCGCGGAACAGCCGGACCAGCGGGGCGAGCTGGCCGTAGGCGGCAGGCGGGGCCGCTGGATTAAGGAGGACCTGCCCGAAGGTCGGCACCGCCGCCCCCAGCGATCCGTAGAATTGCACCGGCGTGCCGAACAGCGGCCGCAGCTGCGCTGAGAACACGCTGTCGACATAGCGATTGGAATCATTGCCCACGCGAACCGTGTCGCGCAGCGTGTTGGTCTCGTTCAGATAGAAGGCGCCGACCAACCAGTCCAACCTGCTGCCGAACGCCGATCCCTGCAGCCGCACTTCCTGGGTGAAATCGGACAAGGCATTGCGATAGCCGTCGCGATAGGCGCGATCGATGCCGGAAAAGTCGATGTCCTGCGAACGCAGTACCCGCCACCGCCGGTACGCGGTGATCGACGTGAGCTTGGCGCCGCCCAGGTCATAGTTCAGCTCACCCGAGAACCCATAGTCGCGTATCTTTTCCCCATAGGTTCGGTTGGGCGACATCGCCTGTACGCGGTCATCCGTGGAACCGGTGTAGAGCCCCACCAGCCCCTGCGCCGCCGCAATGCCTTGGATCACCGGGGCGAGCGGGCCGCGCGCGGCGGAGACGACGCCGCAGCACTGCTCGTCCGTCTCATAATAGTCGGCGATCAGCCGCACGCTGACCGGTCCATTGCGGAACAGCGCCTGGCCGCGCACCAGCCAGCGATTGATGTCGTTGACAGACCGATCGCTGTTCGCATCTTTCAGATAGCCGTCACGCTTGCGATAGGCACCGTCCAGCCGCAATGCGACGGTCTCGCTGACCGGCCCGGTCAGCGCCCCGCGCGCCTCATAGGCATTGTAGTTGCCATAGCCTGCCTCGGCATAGCCGCCGGTCTCGAACTGCGGCTGTGCCGTAAAGATGCTGAGGGCGCCCGCCGAGGTGTTGCGCCCGAACAGCGTACCCTGCGGCCCACGCAGGATCTCGACACGCTCCAGCTCGGGCAGCTCCGAGATCGCGACGCCGGAGCGCGACCGGAACACGCCGTCGATGAACACGCCCACCGCCGGCTCGAACCCCGGATTGTCGCCGCCCGTGGTGATGCCGCGAAGATAGATGGTGGTGCCGGTCGCAGACGATTGCCCCGTCGAGGATTGCAGCGACGGCGCCAGCTGCTCCAGGTCGCGAACATTGTCGACGCCCGCATTTTCCAGCAGCTGCGGACTGATCGCGGTGATCGCGACAGGCACGTCCTGCACCGTCTCGTTGCGGCGGGTGGCGGTGACGATGATCTCGTTGGCGGAAACATAGCCCTCATCCTGCGTCGCCTGGGCCGTCGCCGCGGCGCGCTCCTGCGCAAATGCGGATGCAGGTGCGGCCAGCGCCAGCACCATAGCCGACGCGCCAAGCAGATCCCCCTTGGTCATGACCATCGCTCTCCCTTGTCGCGCCGATCTTGCGTCGATCGCGACTTTGCTGTTTTTGCGGGAACAAGCTAACGCTCCGTTTTTCGGGGCGTCAACGAGCTTAACGTTGCCAAAGCCGCGGAAATCCCCCCTTTTCTGCCGCTCGCCATTGGTCGCGTAAGCCGCGGAGCAGCAAATCAAGCGTGCCGTAAGGGAAGGCGGAACGGCGAGCGAAAGGAACAAAAATGCACGACCATCACGCCGAGCCCGAAGATGGCGATCTGGTCTCCCCGCCGGCCAAGATTCCCGTACCCGACCATGTCGCGGATGCGATTCGGACGCTGATCCGCTGGACGGGTGACGACCCCGATCGCGAGGGCCTGCTGGACACGCCCCAGCGCGTCGCCCGCGCCTGGAAGGAATATTGTGCGGGCTACGCGGATGATCCCGCCCACCATCTCTCGCGGGTGTTCGAGGAAGTGGGCGGGTACGACGAAATCGTGCTGTTGAAGGACATTCCCTTCCAGTCACATTGCGAGCACCACATGGCGCCGATTACGGGCAAGGCATCGATCGCCTATCTGCCCAGGAACCATGTTGTCGGCATCTCGAAACTCGCCCGCGTGCTCCACGCCTTCGCCCGCCGCCTGCAGGTGCAGGAGCGGCTCACGGCGGAAGTCGCCGACTGCATCTGGAACAATCTGCACCCGGTGGGGGTCGCGGTCGTGATCGAGGCGCAGCATGGTTGCATGACTGGTCGCGGGGTGCGCACGCCCGGCGTGGGCATGGTCACCAGTCGAATGATGGGCGTGTTCCGCGAGGACGAGCGCAGCCGCGCCGAAGTGCTCAAGCTGATGGGCTATTGATGCCCGGGCGGGTGCTGGTAACCGGCGGCGCACGACGGATTGGCGCGGCAATCAGCCGTGGCCTGGCCGCGCGCGGCTGGACAGTGGCCATCCACCACCATCACTCGCCCGATGAAGCCGAGGCATTTGCGAACGAACTCCGTGACGGCGGCGCGGAGGCTGCGGTTGTTTGCGGCGAACTTGCCGATCCGGCTACGCCCAGGGCCCTTGTGGAGGCGTGCCGGCAAGCCTTCGGGGCGCCGCTGGACGCGGTTGTCAACAATGCCTCGCTGTTTGCGTATGATGAAGCGCCGATCGCCGACTACGCTCTTCTCGACCGGCACATGCATGTGAACCTGGCCGCGCCGGTAGGCCTCGCGATGGCGCTCGCCGCCCAGCAGGACCTTATGGAAGGCGCGGTGGTGAACCTGCTGGATCAGAAGGTCGGCAACCTGAACCCCGACTTCTTCAGCTATACCTGCTCCAAGCTGGCGCTGCACGGGGCGACGCACATGCTGGCACAGCAGCTGGCGCCACGGGTGCGGGTCAATGCGGTTTCGCCGGGGCTCACCCTGCCCAGCCTGGACCAGAGCGAGGACGAATTCGCCCGCACGGGCACCCAGAACCTCCTGCGCCGCCCCGTCGCCCCTGCCGACATCGCCGCGACCGTGGCACATCTGCTCGAATGCCGCAGCGTTACCGGGCAGAATGTCTATGTCGATTGTGGCCAGCATTTCCTCGCGCGCGACAGCGACGTGATGTTTGAAGGACGCGAGCACCGCCCCGATGCCTGAGTATGTGATTCATCTCGAAGCGCTGGAAGTCAGCATGGGGCTTGGTATCCACCCGCACGAGCGGGCCGAGCCGCAGCGGGTACGGATCGATGTGGCGATGACCTGCCGCTACCCTGCGATACCCGAGGACAGGATCGACGCCGTCGTCGATTATGACTTCCTGCGCGAGGGCATCCATGCCCTTGTCCGCGCACGCCATTTCGAGTTGCAGGAGGTGCTGTGCGAAGAAGTGGCGACGCTCGCGATGCGCGACAAGCGCGTGACTGCGGTCCGCGTGCGCTCTGTGAAGCAGGACATCTACCCCGATGCCCGGGTAGGATGTGAAATTATCCGTAATCTTACGACTGTGCAGGAATAATCCCGAGTCGGGAATCCTGCATCCCTCCTCCGCAGCTATAATCCCAAAAGGGCTTCCATGCGGAGGGCCGTACAGGGACCCGTGCGCCTGCGATCAGAGGAACGTGGATGTCGATTGCAAGTTTCGTTCGCAACAGCGCTTTGGCCATGATGGCGCTTCTGGTTGTCGGCGGCTCGCTCGCCGCCTGGCGTCTCGATCGCATTCGCATGGGCGGCGAGGTGCAGCTGCACCAGCAGGTGAACGCGGATCTCATCGCCGACATCCTTCCCCCGCCTGAATATATCATCGAGCCCTATCTCGAGGCGACGCTGATCGCGCGGAACCCGGAAACGGTCGGCATGCACGCCGAGAAGCTCGGGGCGCTCCAGAAGCTCTATTTGGAGCGGAACAAATATTGGCAGACGGCCTCGGTCAATGACGATCTGCGGAATCAGTTGCTCCAGCAGGCACATCCCGCGGCGCAAGCATTCTGGAACGAGATGGAGCAGGGCTTCCTCCCGGCCGCTCGCAAGGGTGACCGTGGCGCGATAGACGCAAGCTACGCCAAGCTCTCGAACCTTTACGAAGCGCATCGCGCCGCGGTGGACCGCCTGGTCGAGATGGCGCGCGCCGAGCAGGAGAAGGTGCAGGCAAATGGTGCCTCCGAATTCTACCTGGCGATCGGCATCGTGCTCGTACTGGCGCTGGTGGTGGGCGGTCAGGCGGCGCACTTCTACATCACCATGTACCGCCGCGTGCTCGAGCCCGTCGGAACATTGTCAGCGCTCACCGACCGGCTGGCCAAGGGCGAGGTTGCGACGATTCCCTATCAGGATCGCACCGACGAGATGGGCCGCATCGCCTCCGGCCTGGAGCATTATCGCGCGGCTGCAGCGGCACAGAGCGAGGCCGACGCCTGCAAGCTGGAACAACAGCGCGAAGTGACCGAAGTGCTCGGCAACGGCCTTCTCGCGCTGCGCGAGGGCGATCTCAGCCGCACGATCGACACCCATTTTCCTGCCGAGTACGAGGTGCTGCGGCAGAATATCAACGAGGCGATCGCCTCGCTTCGCGCGCGCGTGCAACTCGTCAGCGAAAGCGCGGACAACATCCGCAACACCTCGTCCGAGGTCGCGCATGGATCGGAAGATCTGGCGCACCGCACCGAAAAAAGCGCCGCCAACCTCGCCCAGGCGACCGAGGCGCTGGCCAAGATCGAGGAGCGCCTGCGCGCCACCATGATCGCGGCCGACAATACGGTGAAGCGCGCCGGCGAAGCCACGACGGCACTCCGCGACGGCCGCGGCACCACCGCGCGTGCCGTTCAGGCGATGGATCGGGCGAGCGGCAGTGCGAAGAATATCGACGGCGTGATCGAGGGCCTGGACAAGATCGCCTTCCAGACCCGCGTTCTCGCGATGAACGCCGCCGTAGAGGCCGGACGCGCCGGTGAGGCCGGTCGAGGCTTCATGGTGGTCGCCGATCTGGTCGCCGCGCTGGCCCTGCGCGCCGAAGACCAGGCCAAGCAGGCCCGCGACATGCTCAGCGAAACCCAGGCCGACATCATCCAGGCCGCCGACGCGGTGCACGACACCGACACTGCGCTCGACACCATTTCGGGCGACGTCGAAGCCGTGCACGACCTGATCGCCGCGATCGACCACGACAATCACGCCCAGTCGGCGGCAGTCAGCCAGGTCGCAACGGCAATGAAGGCGATGGATCTGGTGACCCAGCAGAATGCCGCGATGGTCGAAGAGACCTCGGCAGCGATCCGCAACCTATCGAGCGAGGTCAATGCCCTTGCGCAGCGTGCGGGCGCCTTCCGCTTCGAGCGCACCAACGGCATGCGCACGGCCACGCCGCAACGCGAACTCGCAACCGTTCACTGATCGGGCGACGCTATCCTCCCGGGTTTATGGGAGGATAACGTTGTGGCCCGCGATCAGGCGCGGTTGGCCGCACTCAGCACGGCCCGGACCGACGCCGTCGCGATATCGGCATCGATGCCGACGCCGAAGACGGTCCGCCCATCTTCCGTACGACACTCGACATATGCCGCCGCCTGCGCATCCGCGCCGCCGCCGATCGCGTGCTCGCTGTAATCGACCACGTCGAGCCGCGGTCCCGTCGATACCGCGAGCGCGTCGACCACACCCGAGATCAGGCCGTTGCCACGCCCCGAGATCGACTGCGCGGCACCGTCGATGGAAATGCGGCCCACAAAGACTCGGCTGCCAGCGCTGCCGGTTTCCTCATAGTCGACCAGCGTGATCCGATCCTTGTCACCGGGCAGGTACACCCGCTCGAACAGGCCCCAGATATCGGCAGCGTTGAGCTCCCGGCTGGTGTCGTCGGCCAGTGCCTGGACGTGCTTGGAGAACTCGGCCTGCATGCGCTTGGGGAGCTTCAGCCCCTTGTCCTGCTCCAGGACCCAGGCGACGCCCCCCTTGCCCGACTGCGAGTTCACGCGGATCACCGCCTCGTAATCGCGGCCGAGATCCTTGGGATCGATCGGCAAATAGGGCACGTCCCAAACCTGATCGTTGCGCGCCGCCTGCGAGGCGAAACCCTTCTTGATCGCGTCCTGATGGCTGCCCGAGAAAGCCGTGAACACCAGGTCGCCCGCATAGGGGTGGCGCGGGTGGACGGGGAGCTGGTTGCAATATTCGACGGTCTGGATGACCTCGTCGATATCCGAGAAGTCGAGGCCCGGGTTCAGCCCCTGGGTGTACATGTTGAGTGCCAGCGTCACGAGATCGACATTGCCGGTACGCTCGCCATTGCCGAACAAGCAGCCTTCGACGCGGTCCGCACCGGCCAGCAGCCCCAGCTCGGACGCGGCAACGCCGGTGCCGCGATCGTTATGCGTGTGCAGGCTGATGACGACGCTCTCGCGGTTGCGGATGTTGCGGCAGAACCACTCGATCTGGTCGGCATAGATATTGGGCGTCGCCGCCTCGACCGTGGCCGGCAGGTTGAGGATCAGCGGACGCTCCGGCGTCGGGCGCAGGATATCCATCACCGCCTCGCAGACCTCCACCGAGAAATCGAGCTCGGCGGTGGAGAAGGTCTCCGGGCTATATTCGAAATGCCAGTCGGTATCGGGCTGCTTGGCCGCTTCGTCGCGCAGCACCTTGGCGCCTTCGATGGCGATCTGGCGCACTTCGTCGCGGCCCATGTTGAACACGATGCGGCGCCAGGCCGGCGACACGGCGTTGTAGAGATGGACGATCGCCTGCTTGGCGCCCTTGAGCGACTGGAAGCTGGTCTCGATCAGGTCCCGGCGCGATTGGGTAAGCACCTGGACGATCACGTCGTCCGGCACCTTGCCCTCGCGCACCAGGCCCGAGATGAAGTCGAACTCGGTGGCGCCGGCACTTGGGAAGCCGACTTCGATCTCCTTCAAGCCCACTTTCACAAGCAGTTCGAAGAAGCGCGTCTTCTTCTCGCCGTCCATCGGGTCGATCAGCGCCTGGTTGCCGTCGCGCATATCGGTGGACAGCCAGCGCGGCGCCTTGGTGATGGTGCGGCTGGGCCATTGGCGGTCCGGCAGATTCACCTGCGGGAAGGGACGATATTTGACGCTGGGGTCGCGCAACATGGGCCGTGTCTCTCTTCAAGGTAGGGCCGCGCCTAGCGCAGCCACGATGCGTTAGGGAAGCTCCAGTTTGCCCTTAGGGGAGACGCGCGCGCGCGAGATCGGCCCCTAAGGGCGGATAAGTCGCAGGGTAAGGCGCAGGGCGTCGGTCACGAGGCTCCTAGTGCCGCAAACGGCCAATCATGTCCAGCTTGGACTAGTGCCTCCAAACAGGAGAAGCTTTCAGCGGGCCGATCTGGTATTTACCCCGGGACGCCAAAGAAGCGTGCTCGCAGGAGAGGATTGCGATGCTGCAGCTTGTCTATGTCAGTTCCGCCAACCCGGCGATACCCTGCCCCACGCAGGATATCCTTACCATTTCCCGCCGCAACAATGCGCGCGATCGGATCACCGGCCTGCTCTACGCAGATGCCGGGCGCTTTCTCCAGGCGCTGGAGGGGCCGGAGGATGCCGTCGAAGCGGCCTATGCCCGCATCCGTCAGGATCCCCGCCACGGCGCGATCGTGCTGCTTTCGCGGCAGGTGGTGGATCGCCGCGCATTCGGCCATTGGGAGATGGCACATCGCGCGCCCGGCGCAGACGCGGCGAGCTTCCTCGCCGAGGTCGAGCGGCTGACGACACACGCGGCGCCCGGGGTCCGCGACGCCTTCGGAGCACTGGCACGCACCCGCATTCCGGCTTGAACGCGCAATATTACTATATTTTCACGTGAAAGTGTTGCGCCCCTGCACCACCGCAGCGCCGCAAAACGACGGTTCGCCGCGCTTCGGTCATGTCTGCGCTGGACAGAGGGCCATTCCCACGATCAAAGGCATACAGGGACGTGCATCACCGCACGAACCGCAGTACATCGTTGGTTGCGACAAGGGGGAGGAAGCCTCTCAATCCCGAGGCGCTGACGAAGGAATAGCCCCAATAAGGGGTACGAACAGGAGTTAGACACGATGGCCGAGACCAAAGCACGCGGTGGCATTGCCAAGCCGGTTACCCCTTCGCCCGAGCTCGCGAAGATTGTGGGCACCGCCGATCTGCCGCGCAGCGAGATCGTCAGCAAGGTGTGGGAGTACATCAAGAAGAATAACCTGCAGAACCCTGCAAACAAGCGGGAAATCCTGGCGGACGATACGCTGAAGCCGATCTTCGGCGGCGATAAGGCGACCATGTTCGAAATGAACAAGCACCTCGCCAAGCACGTCAAGTAAGGCGGCTGGCAGCGCCCTTTCGGAGCGCACAGCCAAATAAGGGGGAGGCATCCCAGGATGCCTCCCCCTTATTGATTCCCGGACCAAATGACTCGGCACTCCACGCGCGGATTAGTGCGCCATCACCAGCGCTACGGGGCTTTCCGCCAGCATGCGCCGCGTGACGCCGCCAAACGCGGCCTCCAGCAAGCGGCTATGGCCGAAGCCGCCCATCACCAGATAGGCAGCGCGAACAGCCTCCACCTTGGCCAGAATGGCGCCGGCCACCGTATCGGTTTTCGGAACAGTCTGCACCTCCGGACGGATGCCGTGGCGAGCGAGATACTCTGCCGCTTCCGTCGCCGACAATCGCAGCGCACCCTCGTCGACAACGAGGATCGTCACCGTTCCCGCATGCTTGAGCAGCGGCACGGCCGCCTGCAGCGCCGCCTCGGCAGCGCGCGAACCATCCCAGGCAACAACCGCATGGCCGTAGAGATCGAAACCGATCATGCCCTCGGGCACGGCCACGATCGGCTTGCCGGTTCTCAGGATGGTGTCGCAGATCAGGTCGCGCATGTCAGGATAGGCGATCTTGTCGAGCGCACGGTTGAGCACGACGATATCGGCCAGCGCTGTCGCGTCCCGCAGGCATTCCCTCGCAAAACCGGTCGCATCCACCCAGTCATAGGGCACATCCTCGGTCTTGAGGCGGCCTTCCATCCGGACGCGATTGGCGGCCTCGCGGGTCTGTTCGTCCGCCAGAAGCGCAGCGCCGCCACCGAATTCCACATAGTCGCCGACATAGGCCGGCACCATGGCAATATCTACGCAGCGGAGATGACCTTCCAGACCCCGTGCCAAGTCGAGAGCCGCCTGAAACCGCGCCTCCTGTCCGGCGTCGTCATGCATCAGAACGAGTACATTCTTCATGGTCGCCTCCATTTCATCCCGGTCTTCTTTTTGGATGAATGAAGGCTAGGACTATAATCTAGCCGGCGACATGCGGTTAGTTACGGAGTCTCCGCTGCAAGGGCGGCGAGTGCCCGATGATCCGCGATCACGAAGCTGCGCAGATCGGGCAGTTCGATCACGCCGTCGCGTTTCATCGCAGTCAACTTGCGACTGACGGTTTCGATGGTCAGGCCCAGCAGCTCGGCCATTTGCTGGCGCGTTAGCGGCAGCGCTACCGGTGCCCCCGAACTGCAGGTGCCGCGGGCGGCGAACTGCATCAGCAGGCTCGCAACACGTTCTTCGGCGGACTTGCGTCCCAGCAGCAACATCCAGCGCCGAAGTTGATCCAGCTCGTCATATGCGCGAGTGAGCAGCGCCTGGCCGATCTCCGGATGCGCCTCGACAAGGGCAGGAAGCGCGGTGCGCGGAAAAACGCAGAGCTCGGTCTCGGTGAGCGCGGTGACGCAGTGGCTCGACGGCCGCTCGCTGATCGCGCCGACGAAATCAGCGGGGAATGCAAGTCCCAGCATCTGCTCCCGACCGTCCTCCAGAGAGGCGGAGAGCTTCAGAAGGCCGTGATGCAGGATTCCGACCTGTTCGGCGATGTCGCCCTGCCAGATCAGCACTTCCCCTCGCCGGAGCACACGCTTGCGCCCGATGCGATTCAGCGCCTCCAGCGCCCCGGCGGATATACCGCCGCACAGCGACGCCATCCGCACGCCGCACGCCGCACAACGCGACGGCAGGCTCCACTCTGCGGCACCAATATCGGGCTGATTTCGATCCATGAACATGACGGCCTCCACGCGTTGCATGCCGCGCGCGCGCGTCCCTTGTCGTTACGTATAGGTCCGCAGCCGGACAGCTGACCTCCTTGGGAACATTACCTACGCGCAACGTTGCGTCCGATCAAAAACCTCGTCGTTTCTTGCGAGTACCCGGTGCCTCGTCGAACACGAGGAGAAATGAACCATGCGTACTTCGCTTTTTGTCGGTCTGGCCGCTGCCGGCCTGCTGGCCTCGACCGCGAGCGCCCAGGCACAGGACAGAGCGGGCATCGCGGCCGGCGACTGGCTGGTCCGCCTGCGCGGCATCGTCGTCGCCCCCAATGAGTCGTCGAGCGGCATCACGCCCGGCATCCCTACCGGCAAGGTGGGCGTGGGCGATGCAGTAATGCCCGAAGTCGACTTCACCTACATGGCGACCGACAATATCGGCGCCGAGCTGATCGTCTCGAGTACCCGCCACGACATCCAGGGCCGCGAGGCGATCTCGTCGCTGGGCAAGGTGGGCCACACCTGGGTGCTCCCGCCGACGCTGACGCTGCAATATCACTTCATGCCCAAAGCGGCGGTGCGCCCCTATGTCGGCGCGGGCATCAACTACACCACCTTCTACTCCGCGAAGACGAGCGATTCGTTGAACAAGGCGCTCGGCAAGACCAGCCTCTCGCTCAAGGACAGCGTGGGCTATGCGCTGCAGGCCGGTGTGGACATCGACCTGAACAAGAAGTTCTTCCTGAATCTCGACGTCAAATACATCGATATGGGCACCACCGCACGCCTCAACACCGGCGGCACGATCAACCAGACGAAGGTCGACATCAATCCGCTGGTGTTCGGCTTCGGCGTCGGCACGCGCTTCTGAGGGCACATCCCTTCGCTTGTGCATACCTCATCCCGCAAGCGGGGGATCGACTGGGGAGCCGCGCTCTAGGGACGCGGCTCCCTTTCTTTATGAAGACGCGCGCTGCGCGATCGCGACCGCTGCGAGTTGGTGACCCGGAGAGGATTCGAACCTCCGACCTCTCGATTAGGAATCGCTTGCTCTATCCTGCTGAGCTACCGGGCCACGCCATCGCTCGTATAGGCGTCCAGCGGGCAAATCAATTGCGCGCCTCGGGTGGAACCACCGGAACCAGCAACGGCGCGACGGGCACGCCTTCGTCGACCAGTGCCTTTGCCTCCGCGAGCGTCGCCTGGCCGTGGATCGGTGCCTCCGGCGTATCGCCCTGGTGCATCGCCCGGGCCTTCTCCGCAAAAGCATCGCCGACCCATTGTGACGTTTCGAGCTGCTTGGCCTGGATCTGGGCAAGCGCGGCGAGCGCGGCCTTGAACGCGTCCGGCGAGACCGGCGACTTCTCTGCCACCTGATTCCCTTTGGCGCCCACCGCTGGCGCCATCACCGCCTTGCCGACCGAGGCATCGCCGCAGAACGGGCAGGCGATCAGCCCCTGGGCGCGTTGCTCCTCAAACGCATTGCTCGACTTGAACCAGGCCTCGAAGACATGATCGCCACTACACTTCAGATCGAAGACAATCACGCCCGGATCGCCTCCGGGATCACGCGGCGGTGCCGCAGCACGGGCACGCGAGCGCGGACATCCTCGAGCCGGGCTGCATCGATCTCCGCGAAGCCGAGGCCGGCAGGCATCCCCATGTCCAGCAGCACGTCGCCCCAAGGATCGATGGCCAGGCTGTGGCCATAGGTGGCGCGGCCGTCGGCATGCTCACCGGTCTGGGCGGCAGCCAGAACAAACGCTCCGGCCTCGATCGCCCGCGCACG
This sequence comes from Sphingomonas sp. TDK1, assembly GCF_001650735.1. GTDB lineage: Bacteria > Pseudomonadota > Alphaproteobacteria > Sphingomonadales > Sphingomonadaceae > Sphingomonas. The sequence goes on from NZ_LXVY01000001.1 coordinate 175,184, forward strand.
CAACAGCACGTGCCAGTGCGCAGCACCGGTCGGGCGGGTGAACGCTGCCGGCACGGCCAGGATCGTCGCGCCGGCGTTGCTCAGTGTGCGGAACAGGTCGGGGAAGCGCAGATCGTAGCAGATGGCGAGGCCGAGCTTGCCCAGCGGCGTGTCGACGACCACCGGCCCCTCCCCCGCCGTATAGCTGTTCGACTCGCGCCAGCTCTCACCGGTCGGCAGATCGACGTCGAACAGGTGCATCTTGTCGTAACGCGCGCGGACCTCGCCGGTATCGTCGATGACGAAGGCGCGGTTGGCGAGCTTGCCGTCCTCGCGCAGCACCGCGAGGCTGCCCAGATGCACCCAGAGTCCGTGCCGAGCCGCCGCGTCACGCACCGCCGCCAGCACCGGATCCTCGGTTTCGGAACGATAGTTCGGACGCGCGCGATCACGGTTGCCGTCGAGCAAGCCGGACATTTCCGGGGTGAACACCATCGCCGCGCCCCCAGACTTCGCCTGGGCGATCGCCTCCACCAGCGTCCGGGCATTGGCGGCGGGGTCGATCCCGCTCGTCATCTGGAGCAGCGCGGCCCGGCTCATGCGGCGAGCAGCGGGTCCAATCCGCCCTTGCGATCCAGCGCAGCCAGATCGTCCGAGCCGCCGATATGCTGGCCGTCGATGAAGATTTGCGGAACGGTGGTGCTACCGGGTGCACGCTCCAGCATCTCGGCGCGCTTCGGCCCGCCCATGGTGATGTCATACTCCTCGAACGTCGCGCCCTTGGCGGTGAGGAGTTGCTTGGCGCGCGTGCAATAGGGGCAGAACGCCTTGGTGTAGATTTCGACCTTTGCCATAATGTCTCCAGAGGTGTGCGCGAGACCCCCGCTTGTCAATCCAGGGTCTCGTCCGCCAGAACACGTGCCCAGCAGATAAGGACAACGCGCGACGCGCCGCCGCGTTTGAGCAGCCGGGCGCAGGCATCCCCCGTCGCACCGCTGGTATGGACATCGTCGACCAGCAACACCCTGCGCCCCTGCAGCCGCGCGCCCGCGCCCGGGGCAAGCGCGAACGCACCGGACACTGCCCGCGCCCGCGCGTTCCGACCCAGACCCTGGAGCTTTGGCGTTGCCTTCACCCGGCGGAGCAGATCGGCTTCGACTGGTAGCCCGTTCCGCTTCGACACCCCCTGCGCGATCAGCAGCGCCTGATTGAACCCACGCGACCAGAGACGCCAGCGATGAAGCGGCACCGGTATCAGTAGGTCCGCATCGTCCGGTACGAGCCGCACCATGGCGCGCGCCATTGTCTCCGCTGCGGCCAACCGGCCGCCATATTTGAGCTTCAGCGCAAGCTTGCGCGCGACCTCGCCATAACGCACCGCCGCGCGTACCCCGTCGTGCGGCGGCGGATGGGCCAGGCAGTCACCGCAGCGCGCGCCCTCTCCGCGATCATAGTCGAACGGCATATGGCATCCTGCGCACCAGGGCGGTCCCAGAAATTGCAGGCTCCCCCAACAGCTTGCACAAAAGCGATGATCCGCCTCGACGATCGCGCCGCAGCCGGGGCAGCGCGGCGGCAGCGCGAGATCGATCAGCCGGAGCAAGGGCGTTCGCGGATCCACGCACCTCTTGTTCCAAGGCCCGCGCCGCTGCACAAGCGCGGCGTGTCCGACTCCGAAATCTTCGACCGTGCGCTACGCCGCAAACGCCGCGACCGCGCTGCCCGCAGCTATGAAAGCTTCCTGCGCGACCACATGCTGGACGGCCTGTACGAACGGCTGGAGGGTGTAAAGCGCACGTTCCGCACGGTCCTCGACCTGGGCAGCGCCGACGGCAGCTTCGTCTGGCCGGGCGCGACGATCACGCGCCTGGAAGCGGGAGCGGCCTTCGCCGCCGCCTCGGGCGCGATCCACGCAGACGAGGACATGCATCCCTTCCCCGAAGCGAGTTTCGACCTGGTCATCTCGGCGGGCGTGCTGGACACGGTGAACGACGTGCCGGGCGCCCTCGCCCTTGCCCGCCGCGCGCTCAAGCCGGACGGGCTGTTCCTCGGCGCATTCCTTGGCGCAGGAAGCCTCGCGACGCTGCGCGCCTGCCTGCTCGCCGCCGAGTCCGACCGACCGGTCGCGCGCTTCCATCCGCAGATCGACGTGCGCGCGGCCGGGGACCTGCTGTCGCGCGCGGGCTTCACCCTGCCGGTGGCGGACGTGGAGACGCTGACGGTCCGCTATGGCGGCCTGGGGGGGCTGATCCGCGATCTGCGCGGCATGGCGGCCACCAACCTGCTGCCCAAGACGCCGCCGCTCCGCCGCGAGACGCTGCTCGGCACTGCGGCCGCCTTTGCCGAGCGTGCGGATCCGGACGGCCGCACGCCGGAACGCTACTCGATTGTGTACCTGACAGGATGGGCCCCCGACCCCTCGCAGCCCAAGCCCGCTCGCCCGGGCAGCGCGACGACCTCGCTGGCCGACGCACTCAAGCCGAAGGGCTAGGCGGTGGCAGGGCGTCGGTGACGAACCAGGACGCCTCGGCCGGCTGGGACGCGGTTGCCGATCGGTTTGCGGCGCTGCGTTCGGATGTCGGCACCGACATTGTCCTGCGCTGGTCCAGCCAGCTGCCGCGCGGCGGCGCCGTGCTCGATATCGGTTGCGGCACCGGCATGCCGATCAGCGCGCGACTGGCGGACAAGGGTTTCGCGTTGTTCGGCATCGACCCCGCACCGCGCATGATCGCGGCCTTCCGCCGGAACCTGCCCGGGGCCGGCGTTGCGTGCGAGCCGGCGGAAACCAGCAGCTTCTTCGGCCGCCGCTTCGACGGCGTGGTCGCGATCGGCGTGCTCTTCCTGCTGTCGGAAGCCGCTCAGGCCGCGGTATTTGCCCGTGTCGGCCGCGTACTGCACCCCGGTGGCCACTTCCTGTTCAGCGCACCCCGCGAACGATGCGCATGGGAAGACAGCCTTACCGGCCGCCGCTCGCAGTCACTCGGCGAAACCGCCTATGGCGCGCTGCTCGGCTCGACCGGGTTGAAGGTGGTGGGGTGCCATCTCGACCGCGGGAACAATCATTATTTTGAAGCCGTGGCGCCTGAGGGTTAGAGACTGCGCCACCTGATCCGCGCCTGTGCAACAGCTAGCATGCTGCGCTCAGCCAGGCACGCTACCGCAATCATAGTCGACCCGGTCGACCTCGCGTCCGCTCCGGATGGCATCGTTGAAGATGCGATGGTCGTGCGGCACCTCGACGTCTACCTCCTGCCCAACGAACTTCATGCGGATCGTGCGGCGGCGATGGTCCCAATGGAAGAATGCCTCCTCGAACGGCTCGAACAGATAGCAGTCCCGGTCCTGGAAGCGGTCACCCTTCATCATCGTCCTGACTCAGACCCCGATATTTCAAAGCGTTCCGGTCCCAAGCAACGGCGCCAGTATCTCAAGAAACGGCAGATCCGCTGGCGGCATCGGCAACGCGCGCAGTATGGCCATGTCGGCCCAGGCGAGGGCACTGGCATGGCGCGCTTGCGGCACGCCTTCCCAATGATCCAGTCGGTAGAGCAGCAACACGAGGTGCCGGTCGGCCAGCGGCTCGCTTGCGAAGACGAGCGGGGTCAGCGCGGCCGGATCCACCGTCACGCCCAGTTCCTCCTCCAGTTCGCGGGCCAGCGCTGCCTCCGGGCTCTCGCCCGCTTCAATCTTGCCGCCGGGAAATTCCCAAAGTCCCGCAAGCGCGGTGCCCTCGGGGCGTTGCTGCACCAGCACCCTGCCCCCGTCGATCATCGCCGCGGCCACCACCAGCAGCATCGGCCCTGCCTCGCGCATCACCTTGCCTCGCTAATCACTTCGAAACCAAATCCTGCAATGGTTCCGGTGATTTCCTGAACGAGATGGATTGAGGATGCGAGCCCTGATTCACACCCTGCGCGCGCTGGTCCTTTCCGAACGCGGCGCCACTGCCGTGGAATATGGCCTCATCATTTCCCTGATCGTGCTCGCCATGGTCGCGGCGCTCGGCAATTTCGGCAACGCCACCGGCGGCATGTGGAACAACGTGTCGCAAAAGGTCCAGCACGCAGGCGAATGAGCCGCGGTAACCTTTCCCTAACCGTCTGATTTAGGCCGTCCTTAACGCCTCTCGCATAGGGTCGCAGGGCCTTGCCGGATCTCTCGGCAGGCCGGTGTTTGAAGTTACTGGGACGATGGAGACGGGTATGAAGAAGATTCGCAATTTCCTGAAGAATTCCAAGGGCGCAACGGCGATCGAATATGGTCTGATCGCCGCGCTGATCGCCGTAGCCGCGATCGCCGCCATGCAGGGCCTGGGCAACAAGCTGGGCACCACGTTCAACGCCGTTGCCGGCAACATGCACTAAGCGTTCATCTTTCGCTGGTATTGGGGATGGCGGCGCTGCCGGGCATTGCCATCCCCCGGTATCAGGAAGGATACGCTGCCATGAAGACGCTTCGTAGGCTGGTTCGCAACTGCCGTGGTGCGACCGCTATCGAATATGGGTTGATCGCCGCGCTGATCGCGGTTGCAGCCATCGCCGGTATGCAGGGCTTGGGCAACAAGCTCAGCTCGACCTTCGGCCGCGTCGATACGAGCATGCAGCCCTCCTGAACCTGATCGGCCGGAGAGCCTGATCGGACGGCAGGATGGATAAGAAGAAGGGGCGGCGCCCGGCGCGCGCCCCTTTTTTGTGTTCTTATACCCGGCCCATTGCCAGGAACTTGGCGCGACGTGCCTGACGCAGCGACTCCGGCGACATGCCGCTCAGGCCTTCCAGCGCCGTTTCGATCGCGTCGCCTAGCGCCTGCACGGCCTGGCCCGGCGCGCGGTGCGCCCCGCCCAGCGGCTCCGGCACGATCCGGTCGATCACCTTCAGCTCCTTCAGATGCTGTGCGGTGACCTTCATCGCTTCGGCAGCGTCGGCCGCCTTGTCGGCGGTGCGCCACAGGATCGAGGCGCAGCCTTCCGGCGAGATCACCGAATAGACCGCGTGCTCCATCATCAGCACCTGGTTGCCCGCGGCCAGCGCCACCGCGCCGCCCGAGCCGCCCTCGCCGAGGATCGATGCGACCAGCGGCACGCCCAGCGAAAGGCATGCCTCGGTCGAACGGGCGATTGCTTCCGCCTGGCCGCGCTCTTCCGCCTGCACGCCCGGGAAGGCCCCCGAGGTGTCGACCAGCGTGATCACGGGAATACCGAACCGGTCGGCCAGCTTCATCAGGCGGATCGCCTTGCGATAGCCCTCCGGCTTGCCCATGCCGAAATTATGCTTGAGCCGGCTGGCGGTATCGTCGCCCTTTTCGTGGCCGATCACCATCACGCGGCGGCCGCGGAACCGGCCAAGACCGCCGATGATCGCGGCATCGTCGGCAAAGGCGCGGTCGCCGCCCAGCGGCATGAAGTCCTCGATCAGGCCGGCGACATAGTGCTTGAAGTGCGGGCGCTCGGGATGCCGGGCAACCTGCGTCTTCTGCCACGGCGTCAGCTTGGCATAGGTGTCGAGCAGCAGCTTGTCCGACTTGGCCTGGAGCGGCGCGATCTCGGCGGCGATGTCCACGTCGCCGCCCTGGGCGGCGCTGTTCAGCTCGTCGATCTTGCCCTGGAGCTCGGCGATCGGCTTCTCGAAGTCGAGGAATGTCGTCATGGGGCTGGCGCTACCGGGAGCCGCGCTTCGCGTCAACGAGGGCCTCGCCCAGCGGGTGCCGCTCGTTGACGAGTTCGACCAGACGGCGACTGTCGACATGGGTATAGATTTCGGTCGTCGCAATATCGGCATGGCCGAGCATCGCCTGGAGCGCGCGCAAGTCCGCACCGCCCTCCAGCAGGTGCGTGGCGAAGGCGTGGCGAAGGACGTGGGGACTCGCCCGCTCGGGCGGGATGCCGGCCATCGCCGCCAGCGCTCGAACGATCTGGTAGAGGCGGATGCGGGTAAGGTGCGTCCTGCCTGAGGGAAAGAGCCAAGGGCTGTCCGGGGGGATCTGGGTCCGCCAAAGCGCGACGGCGGCACGGGCGCGGTCGGAAATAGGAACCAGCCGCTCGCGCCCGCCCTTGCCCTTCAGAATCAGGAACGGACGATCGGGATGAATGGCGTTGCGGGGCAGCGAGACGAGTTCGGTCGCGCGCAGCCCCGACCCATAGAGCAGTTCGATGAGGGCGGCGAGCCGCAGGTCCAGCGGATCCGGCGGCACCCGCGCCTGACGCTCGGCGATCGCAGCGAACATCGCGTCGACATCGGCCGTGCTCAGAATCTTGGGCAGGCGTCGCGCGGTGCCCGGCCGCGGCAGGGCGTTGCCGGGATCGTCGGCGCGGTGCCCCTCCTCCGCCAGGAAGGCGAAGAAGCGACGCAACGCTGCGGACTTGCGCGCGACGGTGGACTTGGCGAGTTCCGCCCACCCACCGGAAAGCCGCTCGATTTCCTCGCGTCCCGCATTCACCAGATTACCGCCCAGCGCCTCCGACGCGAGACGGAGATCGGTGCCATAGGCCGCCACGGTGTTCGCCGCCGCGCCAGCCTCGGCGCGAAGCATCTCCAGAAAGCGCTCGATCAGGTCGCGATCGCCACTCACTCGGCGCGCGTGACCGCCTCCACGGCGATCATCCGGGCATAGTTGGCCATCCCCGCCGCCCGCATCGCCGCGACGATGTGGTAAAGTGCCTCGGGCGTCACCTGGTCCCAGCGCGGCGACTGCATGCCCACGCCGGCGAGCAGCGCGACCATAGCGGGCTGGTTGCGCGCGCCGGCACCATCTATCGCCTGGGTCCAGCTATTCACGCCGGTGATGCCGACTTTGGTAGCCTCGGCGCCGCGCTGCGTATCGCTGGCCGACAGTCGGCCGAGACCTGCGAGACCAGCGAGCAGCATCGCCGCCTTGCGGGGGCTCGCGGACCCTGCATAGCGCTCGAAATCGCCATACCCTACCGTTCCAGAAGGCTCGGCGAGGGTCAGAAGCGCCCAGCCCTCGCTGCCGGCGGCAACCACGCCGCGCCATTGCAGCGCCGCCGAATCATAGCCGGCGGAGAGCATGGACGCGATCAGCCGGTCCGGCTCTGCCGCGTTCTTGTCCGCCGGGATCCAGGCAGCGGCCTTGGCGGTCAGCACCAGTCGGGCATAGCGCAGCCGGGGGCTTTCAGCCGCGTCCCACAAGCCCTTCATCGCCTGCACGCGCTCGGCGGCAGAGCCCGTATAGGCACTGCGGAGATCGCGAACGGTCTTCTGCAGCGGATCGGGCAAGTCGCTGGCCTGATCGAGCTCGGCATAGAGATCGACCAGCGCGGCGTTCGACAGCACGCCTGCCGCCGCCGCCAGTTCGGCTGCACCCGCGCGGTTCGCTGGCGACACTGCCGGTGACAGCGCCTGCCAATAGCGGAACTCGGGGCCCACCGTGGCGAAAAGATTATCAGGAATGTCGACGCCCGCCGCCGTCGCCATGCCGAAACGCCAGGCGGAGAGCGCCGGTACGCCGACCCAGTCGATCGTCACCGCACGACGCGAATCGACGCCCATGCCCACCACCTTGGTGGCGAGCAGCGTGTCGAGATCGTTGCGCGGCTTGCCCTTGCTCGCCGCATCGAGCCGCTGGTCGGCTTCGCTCGGCTTGCCGGCAAGCCCCGCGCAGATCGCCTGCGCCAGCGCCCAGCCGCGATCCGGGATGTTGGACGCCGCATCGTCGACGATCGGGCACACCGAAGCCGGATCGCCGGTCGCCAGCGCCACCTGCATCGCCACGCGATCCAGCGCATTGGTATAATCGTCGATGTCGACATAGCTGACCAGCCCGCGCGCGGCGGTCGCCTCGCCCATGCGAAGCAGCAGCCAGGCGCGCTCGGCGGCATAGTCGGCGCCGTCGATCCCGCGCGGCGTATCGAGCGGCGACATCAGCGCCCGGCGCAGCGCGATCGACACCCAGCGCGACGCGACCGGCGCGTCAAGCCGGCGCATGAGAGTCACCTGGGTGCCGCCCGGCACCGCACCGAACGCATCTGCCGGGAACGGTGCGTTGCCTGCTGCCAGGATGCCGACGCGGTTCAACGGCCGACGAACGCCCTTGGGCAGATCATATTGCGACAAATCGATCGTCGGCGCCGCCGCCATGGCGCTGGCGTTGCTTTCCTCGACGTCGAACGCATCGGGCCCCATGTCGCCACCAGCCGGGACGACGTCACTTCCCGGAGACGGCGCGGCCGCGGGTGGCGCACTCGGTGCCGGGCTCGGGCGCGCCGAAGGCTGCGGTCGCGGTACCGGCTGGTCAAAGCCGGGCGGCAACAGCGATTCGGGGGCCTTCTGCTGCTGGCTGAACGCCGGAACGCCGATCGCCGCGAGCAACGCCGCCGCAATCGCGAGCCGGGAAGCCCTAGTTGGCGAGGTTTTCAAGCGCGACCGCCTTCTCCATGCGCACCGGCTCCTTGACGGTGTTGCGCCCGGCCAGCGCGAACATGCCGCCCACCACAACCACCAGAACGACAAGCAACACGACAAGCATACGCGGCATGAAAAACAGTCCAATCCTTGAGCGATACGGGCCTTTTGCCCGAGACGGTCCCTCGCTGTATAGCCCTTCGCACAATGTTACAAACGCATGCGCATCTTACACGCTGGACCGGCAAGCCGATCGTATTGGTGGGGCTGATGGGAGCCGGCAAAACCACGGTGGGGCGCCGTCTCGCCCAGCGCCTGCACCTTCCCTTCGTCGACGCCGATGCGGAGATCGAATCGGCGGCGGGCATGTCGGTTTCCGACATCTTCTCGAAATTCGGCGAACCGCATTTCCGCGACGGCGAACGGCGGGTGATCGCCCGGCTCGTGGACGGCACGCCCAAGGTGATCGCCACCGGCGGGGGTGCATTCATCAATGACGACACACGCGCGCTGATTCTCGACCAGGCCATCTCGATCTGGCTGGATGCCGAACCGGCGGTGCTGGCGGATCGCGTGCGGCGGCGGGATACGCGGCCGTTGCTGCGCGGCAAGGATCCCCTGGCGACGCTCGCCGAGCTCGCGCAGGTCCGCAACCCATATTACGCGCTTGCGCAGATTCGGGTGCCCAGCGTAGCGGCTCCGCACGAAACCACTGTCGAAGCGATCATGAAGGCCCTGCGCAAGTGACCACCATTCCCGTCGCTCTGGGCGCACGCAGCTATGACGTGCGCATCGAACCCGGCTTGCTGGCGCGTGCCGGCGAGGTCCTGGCGCCGCTGTCGCGCGGCCGGCCGATGCCGATCGTCACCGATGCGAACCTCACAGCCCATTGCGACACGCTGGTCGCCAGTCTCGCCGCGGCAGGAATCGCCGCGCCTGTTCGGGTATTGCCGGCGGGTGAAAGCACAAAGAGCTGGGCCCAGCTCGAATCGCTGACGGACTGGCTGCTGGAACAGGGCGTGGTCCGCAGCGATCACGTGATCGCGCTGGGCGGCGGCGTGATCGGCGATCTCGTCGGATTCGCGACCAGCATTCTCAAGCGCGGCTGCAACTTCGTTCAGATCCCCACCACGTTGCTCGCGCAGGTAGACAGCTCGGTAGGCGGCAAGACCGCGATCAATTCCAAGGCGGGCAAGAATCTGATCGGCGCGTTCCACCAGCCTTCGGTGGTGCTGATCGATCCGCAGGTGCTCGACACCCTGCCCCAGCGCGAACTGCGCGCGGGCTATGCCGAAGTGGCGAAATACGGGCTGATCGACGACGCTGCGTTCTTCGCCTGGTGTGAGGGAAATGCAGCGGCGCTGTTCGCGGGCAGCGCCGAGGCGCGGGCGCTGGCGATCGGCCATTCAGTCGCAGCCAAGGCGAGGATCGTCGCCGCAGACGAGCGCGAGACCACGGGAACGCGGGCGCTGCTCAATCTCGGCCATACCTTCGGGCATGCGCTGGAGGCGGAGATGGGCTTTTCGGACAAGCTGCTCCACGGAGAGGCGGTGGCGGCGGGCATGGCCTTGGCCTTCGCCTTCTCGGCACAGCAAGGCCTGTGCCCGGCGGAGGATGCCGAGCGTGTGGCGGCGCACCTGCGTTCGGTGGGGCTCCCGGACGGGCTGGCCGCGGCAGGCGTAACGGCGAACGGCGCAACGCTGGTCGGCCACATGCTCCACGACAAGAAGATGGAGGGCAGCACCCTGCCCTTCCTGCTCGCGCGCGGGATCGGGCAGACGTACCTGGACAAGACGGTTGATCTGGCGAAGGTCGCGGCGTTTTTGGATTCGCAGCGCTGAAGCGTTCTTAAGCCCCTCCCCTTCAGGGGAGGGGTTGGGGTGGGGCAGTGTCTCGCAGAGACCGACCGACGTTCTGGAATCCCTCCCCCCCAAACCCCTCCTCCAAGGAGGAAGGGCTTAATAAGGGCGCGCCCGCTCGATCACCGCCGTCACGAGCGCGATCCGTTCGACGTCCGCATAGGACGCCGTCTCCAGCTCCTCGCCGAACACGTCGGGGTCGATTTCCTCGTAGCGCAGCCGGCAGCCTTCCGCCGCAGCGAGCTGCACCAGCCGATCGTGCAGCGCATCCGCCCCGCGCACGATGGCGCTGCCGGTGTAGAGCAGGAACCGCCCGCCCTGCGCCAACCGCGGCACCGCCTCGCACGCCATAGCCAGCGCTACCCCGGCGCCATGCAGATCGCCGCCGTCGCGATAGGCGCGACCGGCAGGGTCGATGATATAGGGCGGGTTGGCGAGCACCAGGTCCAGCGCGCCGGTGATCCCCGACAGATCCTCGCCCTGCACGAATCGCGCCGCGACGCCCGCCGCCTGCGCATTCACCCGCGCCAGCCGCAGCGCCGCCGGGTTGATGTCGGTCATCACGATGTCGACCTTCGGGCAGCAATGCGCGGCGGCGATCGCACCTGCCCCGGCGCCGGTACCGATATCGACCAGCGTCGAGCCTTCCCGCTCCGGGCAGCGCCTTAGCTCGTCGGCGATGAAGCGGGCGAAGCGATAGCTGTCCGGCCCGAAGAACACCGCATCGGTGTCGTCGGTCGGATAAGCGGAGTGCACCAGCAGGTCGGGCCCGAGCGTTGAGACGCGGACCTTGCTGCGCAGAAGATCGCCCGCCGCCTCGATCAGGTCAGCAGCCCCCAGCGCTTCCAGCAGCGAGGCTTCGAGCAGATCGCGCGCGAAGGGCAGGCTCCAGCCGAAGACATCGCGCAGATCGGCGGCACGGTGCCGGTCCGCCCGGGCGAGCACCCGGGCATGGGTGGCGGGCGTCGGCGTGATGAAGTGGTAGTCCCGCCGCTTGAGATAGGCGATCAGGTCGCGCAGCACTGCCGCCTCGCCCTCCGCCGCCACCGGCCGCTCCGCCACCGTCGTTACCATGCGCACCCCCTGAATATCGTTCGGTATCAACGTTACGGGTCCGCAGAGGGTCCAGCGCCATAGGATTGATCCATGGCAACAACCTTGCCCCGTGACGCGGCAGCGCCTAGCTCCGTGGCATGCGCATTCTAGCCCTGGCCCTCGCCGCTTCGACCATGCTCGTCTCCCCCGCCCTCGCCCAGCAGACCGCGCCCGCGCCGATCCTCACCACGCCCGAGGCGAAGGACGTGTGGACCTATGCGCGACCAGAGATTGCCCGCGTCACCCATGTCGCGCTCGACCTGAAGGCGGATTTCGCGACCAAGGCGCTCAGTGGCACCGCGACGCTCGACATTCTTGCAGCACCCGGCGCGAGCGAAATCGTGCTCGACGATGACGGGCTCGTGATTGCCAAGGTGACCGACGCCGCCGGCAAGCCGCTGCCCTTTACGGTGGGTGCCGCAAAGCCGGACCTCGGCGCGCCGCTTATCGTGCAGCTGAACGGCGCGCGCAGAATCATGGTCCATTACGCCACCGCGCCCGGTGCCTCGGCGCTGCAATGGCTCGCGCCGACACTGACCGCCGGCAAGAAGAAGCCCTATCTGTTCAGCCAGGGCCAGCCGATCAACAATCGCAACTGGATTCCCACCCAGGACAGCCCCGGTATCCGCCAGACCTGGTCCGCGACGCTCACCGTCCCCGCCGACCTCGTCGCGGTGGCGAGCGGCACGCGGATCGACGGTGCCAGGGGCGTGCCGGCGGGCAAGGGATGGCACAAGTTCCGCTTCCGGATGGACAAGCCGGTGCCGCCGTACCTGATCGCCTTCGCGGTCGGCGACCTCGCCTTCCAGCCCGTCGGCCCGCGCGCGGGCGTGTGGACCGAGCCGAGCATGCTGGCCGCCGCGGCGAAGGAAGTGTCCGATGTCGAGAAGATGATCGACGCGGCACAGGCGCTGTATGGCCCCTATCGCTGGGGCCGCTACGACATGCTCGTCCTGCCGCCAAGCTTCCCCTATGGCGGCATGGAGAACCCCACCCTCACCTTCCTGACGCCCACCATCATCACCGGCGACAAGTCGAACGTCGACGTGGTGGCGCACGAGCTGGCGCATAGCTGGTCGGGCAACCTCGTCACCAACGCGACCTGGTCGGATAGCTGGCTGAACGAGGGGTTCACGACCTATTTCGAGAACCGCATCATGGAGGCGGTGTACGGCAAGGAACGCGCCGCGACCGATGCCGATCTCGAATGGGACGGCCTGCAGAAGGACATCGCCGATGCCGGCGGCATGGAAGCTGCCACGACGCGGCTGCACGGCGACCCCGGCGCGACCTTCGGCCAGCTCGACTACTTCAAGGGCTCGACCTTCCTGCGCACGATCGAGCGCACGGTCGGTCGCGCGCGCTGGGACGTGTATCTGCGCGGCTATTTCGACCGGCATGCCTTCCAGCCGCAGACCACCGCCGGCTTTCTGGCAGATCTGCGTACGAACCTGATCCAGGGCGATGCCGGGCTCGAGGCCAACCTGCAGCTCGACAAATGGGCCTATGCCGCCGGGTTGCCGAACAATGCGGTGCACGTCCAGTCGGCGACGCTGAAGGCGGTCGACGCCCAACTGGCGGCGGTGAATGCGGGCGGGCCGGTCTCGGCAGTGCACCCGCAAGGCTGGGCGACCCAGCAATGGCTGCGCTTCCTCAACGGACTGAACCGTCAGCAGACGACGGCACGGCTTAAGGAACTCGACATGGCGCTGGGGTTGTCGGCATCGAACAACGCCTATGTCCGCTCGGCCTGGGGCGAGCTGGCGATCGCCAACCGCTACGACCCGGCGGTGCCGAGCATGGCGAAGCTGGTCGGCAGCGTCGGTCGCGGCCTGCTGATCTATCCGATCTACAAGGACCTGATGGCGCAGGGCGACTGGGGCAAGCCGATCGCGCGGCGCTTCTACGAAGCCTCCAAGGCAAGCTACCACCCCACCGTCGCGGCGGGCTTGGCCAAGATCGTCGGCGCGGAATGAGGCCATGCCGCGCGGCGTCGCCAAGCGGGACCTGCCCACCAAGACCTGCCCGGTCTGCCAGCGCCCCTTCGCCTGGCGAAAGAAGTGGGCGCGAGACTGGGAGAGCGTCGTCTATTGTTCGGAGCGGTGCCGGCGGGCGGCGAAATGAACGCTATTCAAGCCCCTCCCCTTCAGGGGAGGGGTCGGGGTGGGGCATGACCGACTAGCGAAGGACTCGCTCCCAGTTCAGCCCCCACCCCCAACCCCTCCCCTGAAGGGGAGGGGCTTTTAGACGTCACTGATACCGCAGCGTCTTCCCGAAGCCGGTATTCGTCTTCACCATCTTCATCAGCTTGCGCAGATACGCCTTCACCTCGCGTTCGAACCGTTGCTCGCTGCGCACTCCGGCGCGGTAGAAATCGTCCTTCGCCAGCAATGCCTTCACCGCTTCGGCGAACCGCGCCTGATCGTCGACCGCGTCGTTATGCCGGAACTGCTCGCACACCCATTCCTCGGCGGCGGCCTTGTCATAGTCGTCCTCGCGGTCGCGGCCGTAGCGATCGGCGACATCCTGGTCCGAACGCGCCGCCTTGATCCGGCGTTCGAGCCACAGGCGAACCTGCGCCGCATCCCAGGGAACCTGCGCCTCGCTCATCGCGCGCCCCGGGAGGCCAGCACCCAGGCCAGCCACAGCCAGCCGAGGATCATCGCCGCCCCGCCGATCGGCGTCACCGCGCCCAGCCAGCGCGGCAGGCCCAGCGCCATCAGGTAGAGCGTGCCGGCGAACACCAGCCCCCCGCCGACGAACAGCGCCGCCGGCCCGCGCGCGCCGAGCTGCAGCGCGACCAGCGCCGCCACCGCATGCACCAGCTGATAATGGCCGCCGGTCTTGAGCCATTCGACCGCCGGCCCCTGCGCGCCATGCGCACCAAAGGCGCCGGCCGCCACCGCCATCGCGCCCGAGAGCGCCGCCAGCACCGCGATCCAGTTCATGCGCCTGCTCCCCGATCAACCATCGCCGCGATCCTGCACCGCCGCGGCCGCCGCCGCGGCCTGGCTGAACATCCCGTCTCGCCCGGCATAGATGTCGCCGGTCTCCTTCTGCGCCTTGAGCCGCGCGAGATCGGTGCGGCGATATTCGGCCTCGGTCCGGTCGATCTCGGCACCGTCGACGCCCACCGCGTCCATCGCCCGCCGCGCCATCACGATGGCACTCTCCAGCACCTCGCGCACCACGCCGGACAGCGGCGCACCGTTGAGTTTCATCACGCTGCGGCGGTCATAGGCGCGCACGAAGATGCTCGCATGCGGGAACGCTGCGTGCACGCCCTCCACCACCTCGGTGTCCATTACGTCGCCGTCCTGGCAGAACATGATGAGCTCGGCTTCCGCGGCCCCCGCCTGGCGGAGCAGATCGATGCGGGTGCCGTCGCCATAATAGACCTTCATCCCGAAGCTGCCGGCGGTCTCGATCATCTCGACGTCGCGGTCGATGATCGTCACCGGGATCCCTTGCGCGATCAGCATCTGCGACACCGTCTGGCCGAAACGGCCATAGCCGACCACCACCGCGTTGGCCCCTTCCTGCCGGGGACCATCGGGCGTCGCGCCGGCCTTGACCGGTTCGGCACGCAGGCGCCTGGTGGCCATCATCAGGAACGGCGTGGTCGCCATCGAGACGGTGACGATCGCGCTGAACACGCTTGCCGCCTGCGGCTCGATCAGCAGCGCCTTCTGCGCCTGGGCGAACAGCACGAAGCCGAACTCACCGCCCTGGCTGAGCAGCACGCCAAGCGCGAAGGCACCGCGCGTCTTCATTCCGAACAGCAGCCCCAGCCCCATGATCAGCGCCGCCTTGGCGGCGATCAGCGCCAGCGCCATGCCGGCGACGAAGAAGGGCCGTTCGGCAATCGCGTGGAGGTCCAGCGTCATGCCCACCGCCACGAAGAACAGCCCGAGCAGGATCGCACGAAACGGCTCGACATCGGCTTCGATCTCGTGGCGGAACGGCGAGTCTGCGAGCATCACGCCCGCGATGAACGCACCGAGCGCCGCCGACAGGCCCAGCGCCTCCATCACTGCCGCGCTGGCGATCACCGTCAGCAGACCGGCGAAGACGAACATCTCGCGCTCGTCCAGATTGCCGATCAGCCGGAACAGCGGCCGCAGTAGAAAGCGTCCCGCCACCACCAGCCCGACGATCGCCCCGACGGTATAGAGACCCAGCAGCCAGCCCGGCGGTCCGCCCTGGTCGGCCGGATTGCGCGACAGCGCCGCGACGATGGTGATCAGCGGCACGATCGACAGATCCTGGAACAGCAGGATCGCGAAGGCGCGCTCGCCGAACGGGGTGCGCAAGCGCCCGGCGGATTGCAGCAGCGGCAGCACCTGGGCGGTCGAGGACAAGCCCATCGGCAGGCCGAGCGCCAGCGCGGCGGCAAGCGTGGAGCCCGTCACCGCCCAAACGATCGCCGCGATCGCGATACCGCAGAGCGCCACCTGCAACAGCCCGAGCCCGAAAATATCGCGCCGCATCCGCCACAGGCGCGACGGGCTCAGCTCCAGCCCCACGAGAAACAGGAGGAGCGCGATGCCGAGTTCGGCGATCCCCATCTTGCCCTCGGCATCGCCGACCAGCCGCAGCACATGCGGGCCGACCAGCGCACCGGCGACAAGGAAGCCGAGGGTCGCACCAAGTCCCAGCCGCCGGAACAGCAGCACGAAGAACAGCGCGAAGCCGAGCATCGGCACCGCATCGACCAGCATTGAACCGTCTGCAGCATGCTCCATCAGACGCGCGCCTCCACCGCCTGGGCAGCGGCTTCCGCCGCGGCCTCGAAGGCCAGCCGGATCGAGGCGTGACGACCGCGGTGCGGAAGGGCGGGGATGAACAGCTCCATGCCGGGCCATTCGGGCGGCGCATCGCGCTCACCCGCCAGCCACGCCGTCAGCTGGTCGCGTGCCGTGGCGATGTCGGCGGGGGTGCGACCTACCACCGCCTCGCCCATCAGCGCCGCCGACGCCTGACCCAGCGCACAGGCCCGGACCAGCATGCCAACCGCCCCCACCCGGCCGGACTCATCGACCGAAATGTCGACGGTCACCCGGCTCCCGCATACCGGCGAGCGTTTCTCGGACGTGCCGCCGGGCTGCTCCAGCCGCGCATGATGGGGGATGGCAGCAGCCAGGCGCAGGATTTCCATATTGTAGAGCGGGGCGTTCATCCCCCCGATCTAGGGTAGCCGCCCGGCAGTTGCGAGCGCGAATTACCCATCCTTCGTATGGGTTGCGCGGTGCGGCCCCTTGGCTTCCAGCGGATCAGTCCGCCTTGCGGCGGCGCGGATGCGCGTCCTCCGGCTCGGCCGCATCCGTGCTCCCATTGTCATCGCCGAACACCGGTTCGCCCTTGCGACGGCGATCGACGAAGTCGGCGATCGCCGCGCTGGTCGTGTCGAGGAGCGGATAGGTGACCGATCGGGTGATCCATTTCGGCCGGTGCGTGCGGCCGCCCTCGAACGTATCGAGTACCAGCATCATCACCAGGAAACCCATGCTGACCAGAATTAGCCCCTTGGCCACGCCGAACCCGACCCCCAGCGCGCGATCGATCGGGCCCAGCATCGAGTTGCGCATTTGCCCGCCCAGCGTGTTGGCGATGAGCCGCCCCCCGAAATAGCTGAGCCCAGCCAGCACGGCGAAGGCGAGCACCGCCGCCCCGCCCTCGGTGCCGATCATGGGCGCGAGCAGCGCGGTAAAACCGGCATGGAAGAACTTTACCGCCACGACCACGAGGATCCAGGCGAGGAATGCCAGCACCTCGGTGGTGAATCCGCGCAAGAAGCCGAGAATGGCCGCACCTGCGATGATGAGAAGCGTGACGATGTCGAGCCCGGTCATGGCCGCTCCATAGCAGCGTGGCGCGCGCGGTGAAGAGGCCGTGATTGCGAAACCGTCCCGCGCACCATGTTCCCTTTTCGTTTCCGCTTCGCTACAGAGCGGCCATGGCAAAACTCCAGAAGCGCTATGTGTGCCAGGCCTGCGGCTCGGCGACCTCGAAATGGGCGGGCCAATGCGCCGATTGCGCGGAATGGAACACGTTGGTCGAGGAAGCCGGCGGCCCCGCCACGCCGTTCCAGGCGAAGCACCACCTGCAATCGGGCGGGCGGATGATCCTGCTTTCCGGCCTCGATGCGGAAGTGACGCTTCCCGAACGCATGCCGAGCGGCATCGCCGAGTTCGACCGTGCGCTGGGCGGCGGCTTTGTGGAAGGCTCGGCGACGCTGATCGGCGGCGACCCGGGCATTGGCAAGTCGACGCTGCTGCTCCAGGCCGCAGCCCGGATCGCGAGCCGCGGCCTATCGGTCGCTTATGTCTCGGGCGAGGAAGCGGCGGACCAGGTGCGGCTACGTGCGCGCCGCCTCGGGCTGGGTCAGGCGCCGGTGCAGCTGGCCGCGGCCACGTCGGTGCGCGACATCCTGACGACGCTGAGCATGGCGACCCCGCCCGACCTGTTGATCATCGATTCGATCCAGACGATGCATTCGGACCTGATCGAAGGCGCGCCCGGCACGGTCAGCCAGGTGCGGGCCAGCGCGCAGGAACTGATTCGCTTTGCCAAGGAACGTGGCACCGCGCTGGTGATGGTGGGCCACGTCACCAAGGATGGCTCCATCGCCGGCCCGCGCGTGCTGGAGCATATGGTGGATACGGTGCTCGCTTTTGAAGGCGAGCGGAGCCATCTCTACCGGATCCTGCGGGCGGTGAAGAACCGCTTCGGCGGTACGGACGAGATCGGCGTTTTCTCGATGCAGACCGAGGGACTGACGGAAGTGGCGAACCCCTCCTCGCTGTTCCTTACCCAGCGCGACGAGAATGTGACCGGCGCCGTCGTGTTTCCGGCGCTGGAGGGCACGCGCCCGGTGCTGGTGGAGGTCCAGGCGCTGACCGTGCGGCTGGCCTCCGGGGCTACGCCGCGGCGATCCGTGGTCGGGTGGGATTCCTCGCGCCTGTCGATGGTGCTTGCGGTGCTGGAGGCGCGTTGCGGGCTGAGCTTCTCCGCCTGCGAAGTCTATCTGAACATTGCCGGCGGCTATCGGGTGCAGGATCCGGCCGCCGATCTGGCGATCGCGGCAGCACTTGTGTCCGCGCTTTCCGAACGGCCGCTGCCGGCGGACGCGGTGGTATTCGGGGAAATCGCCTTGTCCGGCGAAGTACGACCGGTGGCACACGCCGCGCTGCGCATGCGGGAAGCAGCAAAGCTCGGATTTTCGAAAGCGCTGGCGCCGCTCGCGGCACAGACGAAAGGAAGCGACTCGGCGCCGCTGGCCGTTTCCAACTTCCGCAGTCTTCAAGCGCTGGTGGGGCAATTATTGGGGCGTTAACCTTGAGCATGCGCATTTCTGCACATCTAATGGTAAACCGGCTTTCGTTTTGATACAGTAGGAACAGCCGGGGGGCTGACGATTCTCCAGGAACGTCTTGTAGCGCGGCATGGCGGGAACTATCCCGGTGTGGCGGCAGTTCCGCTATGTTAAGTATTTTCCTGTATTTTCGGAACGTTGACGAAGACGTAGGACAGGCAGATGGGGGCGAAGTTGGGCAGCAAGCAATGGAAGACGGGAGGAGCGCCGAAGGTGGCCGTTCCCCTGCGCAAGCTTGGTGCCGCCGTGACGGCGGTTTCCCTGCTCTCCGCAACCTCCGCCGGCATCGCGGTGCCGCCCCTGGCGGCTGCGGTGGAGCATGTCTCGACGGCGCTCTCCGTTCTCTCGTCGCGGTCGCCAGGCGTCCGCGCGGCGGGTGCGTACAGCGTGAAGGGTAAGTATCACGTTGATACCCCACCCCCACCCTCCAAACCCGATGCTGCAAGCGTCTTCGATTTCTCGCTGCCGCCCGCGCCGGTTCCGGAGGCTGCGCCTCTGCCGCCCGATCTGCCGCTAGTCGACTCGCCGCCGCCGGGAAGTGACATCTTTTCGCCGATTTCGGACGTGATCCCGGCAGGCGCGCCCGGTGGCGTCATCGGTACCAACTCGATACCGCCTGGCGGTGGCGGTGGCGGTGGCGGCGGTGGCGGCGTTCCGCCCATCGGCGGCAATCCGACGCAGCCGCCGAATCCGCCGCCGCCACCGCCGCCGCCCACGGCCGTTCCCGAGCCGGCGCAGTGGCTGATGCTGCTCACGGCGTTCGCATTTGTCGGCGGCGCAATGCGCCGCCGCAGGCGGAGCCACATGCCCGCCTGATGATTACGACCCGCCAGATCGGCATCTGGGTTTCGGTAGGGGCGGCGTCGCTGCTGGTGTGCGCGCTGGCGGCGAAAGCGCTGGCGCCCCAGCTCGTCGCGCCCCAGGCGGTAATCACCCCTTCTGCACCGAAAACCACGCAGGCAAAGGACCGCATCCGTTTCTCCAATGCCGATCTCCAGCAGGTGCCGCTGGCGGATGGTACGACACGCGTGATCCGCAGCCTGTTGCAGGTACCGAACCGAATGGCGTTCGGCGATTTTGCCTGGGACGAGACCGGTGTGCCCGCAGGGCCGATCTGGATGCGCGTGGATCTGTCCCGCCAGATCCTTTCCGTGTTTCGCGGCGAGGACGAGATTGGCACCAGCGTGATTCTGTATGGTCAGGACGCAACACCGACGCCGACCGGCAACTTCCCCATTCGTGGACTGGAAACCAACCATCGGTCGCGCAACTATGACGCGATGATGCCCTATACGCTGTGGCTTACCGCCGACGGCGTCGCCATCCATGGCAGCAATGTTCAGCAGGGCCTCGCCACCCATGGCTGCATCGGTGTACCGCTCGCCTTCGCGCAGAAGCTGTTTGCGGTGGCGAAACGCGGCGACGTGGTTTCCGTCGTCCCCTGAAATTCAAGGCTGGCCGGCGCCGCTGCCGCCCGCGCGGGCCTCGTTCTGCGCGAAGGATGCGTAGACCGACATGCCGTTACGAGTGCGGCTGACATCGATCACGCACATATGGCCATAGCGGCTATGGCTACCGCAGCCGACCCCTGCATAGCGGAGTTCGCGGTTGAACAGCAGATCGCGGTGGCCGCGATCGGGCACGCCGTCGTCGATCACCAGCTGGCGCACGACATCGTCCGGATCGGCATATCCGTAGGAAATATCCTCGCCGACCAGCGGGCCGCCACCTCGCCGCTGCACGCGCTGCCCCGGCGTGGATCCGTCCGGCGAGATATGTCCACGCGTGCCGAGCGAGCCCTGCACCGCGACATGCTCCCGCGCGGCGAGGTCGAGCAGCGCCCCACGACTGAGCGGCGGCAGCGGCGACTGCAGCTCTAGATAGGCGATCGCCTCTTCCAGCGCGGCCACGCCCTCTTGCGTAAGAAGTCCGCGGTCGCTGCCGGGCAGAAACAATGTCCGGCCGCTGAAGCGCGCGCGCAGGCTGCGCAAGTGCTGCGCATAGCCGACCGGGTCTTGGCGAACCTGATTGATCCGCGCCAGAACCTGATCTTCCAGATCGGGCGCATCACCTGCCGCGACCAGCATCGGTGCGCCGGCTGCCAGCATTAGGCCAAGTAAAACGCGAACTCCTCGCATGGCAAACTCCGCCGCGAACGGCCATCGATCGGCCGACTATTCGAGACTGACCTTGCCACCTCCGGGAAAATATCTAGTTTCCTGCCTTGGTTAGTAGCCGCGGTTAATCGCTTCTTAACTATGCGCGTCCGGGCGGATGCGGAGGCTGGACTCTACGGTTTTCGTGGCATTGTTACGGATGTGGCCCGTCGGTTCCGGACATGGCAGACCGCCGCGCATGACCCAGATTCTGTTCATGCCGTTCGAGCCGCGCCATCTGCCGCAGGCACTGGCGCTCCAGTCGCAGGCCTATCCTGCGTTTCTCGTCGAGGCCGCGCCTGCATTCGCCAGCCGCCTGCAGGTCGCAGCGCCGTACAATGTCGTCGCGGAGCGGGACGGCGCGTTGCTCGGCTATTTGTTGGCGCATGGCTGGACGGGTGAGTCGCCGCCCCCGGTGGGTGTGGTCCTGGATCCCGACGTCACCGGCGACACGCTGTACCTGCACGACTTGGCCGTTTCCGATGCGGGGCGTGGTTCTGGAATCGGACGCATGCTGGTGGAGCACGCCCTCAGCCGCGCGGCGGCGGATGGGCTGGTGTCCGCCGAGTTGATCGCGGTGGAAGGCGCAGCCGAGTACTGGGCCCGGCTGGGTTTCGACGTGGAACCACCCTCGCCAGCCCTCGCCGCCAAGGTCGCGGGCTATGGCGCGGCCGCCCGGTGGATGCGCCGAACACTTTGAGCGGGCGATGGATTCGTCTCTGTCCCGGCGCTAGACAGCTGCATCAACATTCATGCCGGGGGACAATATCTTGCGCCGTTCGACCCTAATCGCTGCTTCCGTCGCCGCCCTTCTGCTCGCCCCCCAGGCACCCGCGCAGGACAAGAAGGCGGATACCGCCGAAGCCAAATCGGAGTCGAACGCCGACAAGAGCGATCTGCCACCACTCCCCGACGACAAGACAATCAGCCAGAGCGCGGTCATCGGGGGCAAGGCGATCCGGTATCAGGCGACCGTCGGCAAGCTGCCGGTCTATGACGACAAGGGCAAGAAGATCGGCGAGGTCGTCTACACGGCCTATGTCGTACCCGGCGGCGGCGCCCAGCGGCCGGTGACTTTCGCGTTTAATGGCGGCCCGGGCGCGGCCTCGGTCTATCTCAACCTAGGCGCGGTGGGACCGAAGCGCGTGCAGTTCGGCGACAAGGGCGACGCGCCCTCCGATGCGCCGCTGCTGGTCGACAACCCTTCCAGCTGGCTGGACATGACCGACTTGGTGTTCATCGATCCGGTCGGGACCGGCTTCAGCCGCAGCCTGGTCGACGCGGACGCGACCAAGAAGGCGTTTTATGCCACCGAGCCGGACGTCAAATATCTCTCGCGAATCGTCTATGACTGGCTGGTCAAGAACGAGCGGCTGCGTTCGCCGAAGTTCGTGATGGGCGAGAGCTATGGCGGCTATCGCGCACCGCGCATTGCCTATGAGCTGCAGACTCAACTCGGCGTCGGCATCAACGGTATCGTGATGGTGTCGCCCTATCTCGATCCGGCCGCGACGGCGGGATCGGATGCACTCTCCCCACTCCCGTGGATGATTACCCTTCCCTCGATGGCGGCAGGCCATTTCGAGCGCGAGGGCAAGCTGACGCCGCAAGCCATGGCCGGCGTGGAGGCCTATACGCGCGGTGGCTTCGCGACCGACCTGCTCGCGGGCCGGTCCGATCCCCAGGCGACGGCGCGACTGAGCGGCAAGGTGGCGGAACTGACTGGGCTCGATCCCAAGCTGGTCGGCCGCCTGGACGGACGAATCGACGAGGGCACCTATCTGCGCGAGGTGCACCGCGACGACGGCAGGATCGGCAGCGTCTACGATTCGAACGTCGACGCCTTCGATCCCTTCCCCAACGCCGCCGAGCGCAAGTCCGGCGACCCGATCCTGGAAGGAATCATCGCGCCGACGACCAGCGCGATGGTGGACTTCATCACCCGCGAAGTAGGCTGGAAGACGACTGCGCGGTACAATGCGCTGTCCTTTTCGGTGAACTCGGCCTGGGACCGTGGCACGCCGGACGACGCGCCGGTCAGCGATCTACGCAAGGCTGTTGCCAACGATCCGAAAATGGGTGTGCTGATCGTTCATGGCTATAACGATCTGTCCTGCCCCTATTTCGGATCGCGGCTGATCATTGACCAGATGCCGCGCTTCGGCGTGGAGCAACGGGTGAAGCTGGGGGTCTATCCCGGCGGCCATATGTTCTATTCCCGCAAGGCGAGCGCCGAGGCGTTCAAGGCGGATGCGCGGGCGCTGTACGTACGGTGAGGACGGGGGGCTATGAGCTAGCGTCCAGCTCGCTTTCCAGCTTCAGCGCACGGCCCCCGCCTTCCTGCTCTACGAGATAGGCGGGGTTTTCCTTCGTTCCGTTCCGCACGATCTTCTCGCCCTTGATCGTGCGCTGCACACGGCGCTCGAAGCGTTCGGCCACCTTGCCATGCGCCTGGTGGCCGCCCCAGTTCCAGCGCACCGCGGCGCCCTTCGCGAAATGCTTGCTCATAATGGGCATAATCGCCCGACCCTGAGCCATGTTCCGCTGCTGGGACAAGTCGTCCGCTTGCCCGCCCCGCCGCTGCCGATTAAGGCGCGGGTACAAATGCAACCCTCCGATCTTCGCGTCGCGCTCTTCAGCGGCAATTACAACTATGTTCGCGATGGCGCGAACCAGGCGCTCAACAAGCTCGTCGGCTATCTGCTGGACCAGGGCGTGAAGGTCCGCGTCTATTCACCCACCACCGATACGCCCGCCTTCGCGCCCACCGGTGATCTGGTGAGCGTACCTGCCTTGCCGGTGCCAGGCGGCCGCGCCGAGTACAAGTTTGCGACCGGCCTGCCGAAGAGCATCCGTGCGGACCTCGAAGGGTTCGCCCCGAACATGGTGCATGTGTCTGCGCCGGAGTTCCTGTGCCACGGGGCCGTGCGCTGGGCGCGCAAGCACGACATTGCTACACTTGCCTCGCTGCACACGCGGTTCGAGACCTACCCCGCCTATTACCATCTGGGCTTCGTGGCGCCGGTTATCATCAAGCTGCTGACGCGGTTCTACAATCGCGTCGACCAAGTGGTGACGCCCGGTGATTCGACCGCCCAGCTGATCCGCGACTGGGGCGTGACGACACCGATCCGCATCTGGTCGCGCGGCGTGGATCACGATCGCTTCAATCCGGCGCGCCGCAGCCTGGAATGGCGCCGCGCTTTGGGCATCGCCGATAATGAATTCGCGGTCGGCTTTCTCGGGCGGCTGGTGCTGGAGAAGGGCCTGGATATCTTCGCCGAGGTCTGCAACGCACTCACCGCGCGCGGCGTACCGCACAAGGTTCTGGTCATCGGCGAAGGCCCCGCCCGCCCCTGGTTCGCCGAGCATGTGCCCGGTGCCATCTTCACCGGCTTCCAGCGTGGGGACGATCTGGCGCGGGCGGTCGCCTCGATGGACGTGCTGTTCAATCCCTCGGTCACGGAGACCTTCGGCAACGTCACGTCGGAAGCGATGGCGTGCGCCGTGCCGATCGTCGCCGCGCGCGCGACGGGCGCGATCGACCTGGTGGAGGAAGGCGTGAACGGCTTCCTCGTGCCGCCACGCGACGTGAATGCCTATGCCGATGCGATCGCGCAGCTGATCCGCGACCCGGCGCTGGCCGCGGCCGCCGGGGCGGCCGGACACGAAAAGGCGCAAGCCTATGTTTGGGACCGGGTGAACCGCGCCGTGCTGGACAGCTACATCGAAATCCTGGCCCGAAAAGGCCGATAATCGCCGAGGCCTAGCCGGCGAGCCCGCCGCGCGCGGCCAGGACAAAGCCCAGCCGCGAACCGCCTTCGGGCGGTGTGTGCAATTTCAGCGCCGTCTGATGGGCTTCGAGAATCCGCTGGGTGACGTTGAGGCCGATGCCCTGCCCGCCGCTGGTCGACCGGCCCGGCTCGGGCAGCACCCCACCGGGGAAACCCGGACCATTGTCGGCCACGGACATCTCGACGCCGTCGCTGACAGCGCACGCGGAAAGCCGGATCCACGCGCCCGGCGTTCCGCGAAGCGCCTGCGCAGCATTGCGGAGAAGATTGGCCAGCACTTGCCCGATCTGCACCCGATCGGCCAGCAGCGCGCCCAACCCTTGCTGCACCTTCACCGCGATCTCCGGCGCGGGCCCGCTCCATGCCGCGCCGAAAAGCTCCAGCGCTTCCTCGAACAGGGTTTCCGCTGCGACGAATTCAGCGTCGATCTCGCCATGCTCGACCAGCGCCCGCGTTCGCGCGACGATCTGTGACGACCGCCCGATCTGCGCGCGGGCCTGGGCGAGCTGGCGCAACACGTCGGGACCGCCAGTGCCGCGCAGCGCCATTTCGACGGTCGCAATATAGTTCGACGCGGCGGACAGCGGCTGCACCATTTCGTGCGCCAGCATGGCAGCAGTAGCAGCGTCTTCTTCCGCGGCGCTGCGCGAGATGCTCCCGATCAGCGCGCGCTGCGCCTTTTCCAGGGCGTCGCGCGCCTTCATCGCAGCGAGCATTTCCCGCTCCACCAGCAGGCGATTCTTCGCGACCGCGACATAGCTGCAGATGGTGCGGAGGAACCGCAGCTCGGTTTCGGTGAACGGAACGCCGCTGCGCCGCCCGAAGCCGAGGGTGCCGAGCAGAACCTCGCCGTGCAGCAGCGGCGTGCAGGCATAGCTGTCCAAGCCGACGTCGCGAATGAAGTTGGTCATCGGATTGTCGCTGCCCTGCACCTGTGCGACCACACGCGGGGTGCGATCGCGCGCAACCATGCCGCACACCGCCTGGCCAAACTGAAGCCGCGCCCCTGCCTGCTGCTGCGCCTCGTTCAGGCCACCACAGGCTTCCAGCACCAGCAAATGATCGGGCTCAGCGCGATAATGGAAATAAACGTCCAGCAACAGCTCATCGCGGACCATCTCAAACAGATAGTCGATCATCGCCGTCGGATCGGAAGCGCCCAACATTTTGCCCGCACAATCTGCAAGCAAGCCAAGCAACCGGGCTTCGCGGCGCTCCGTTGCACTCGCAACGTCTTCCTGGATCCGCGACCCGATCACTCGCCCTCTCCCAAGCACCGCCAATGCAACCTTCTTATGGAAGGTTCATACCGGCAAATTCTCGCGGATTAAACGGCAACTTGCGCGCCTACTGCCAATCGAAGCGCAGTTCGCCCTCGCGGAAGGCGAAGCGATCGAGATGTCGGGCGACCGCGCCCTTCAGTCCCTCCAGCTGATCTTCCGAGGTGGCGTCGATCCGCACGTCGAGACCGGTTTCGGCGACGTTGAACGCTACCACCGCATCGCCGGGGTGATCGGCGCCGCGCGCATCCTTGGGAAATACCACGGTGCCGTTCTCGGGCGTGAACTCCACCTGCAAATTATGCTGCCAGTGCTTGCACAGTTGCTGGAGGTAGCGACTGGCGTGCTCGGTAGGCACGAGCGCGTGGCTAGTGAATGGGGCAATCGTCATTCTGCTCTCCTTGGCCGCGACGGGGACGATCCCCAGCCGACGGCGTAACACCTCGATCCGGGGCATCGTTGCTTACAGCCGTTCGATCTTGCGCGCGGCCTCGTCGAGGATCTCGGCGATCGCGTGCAGGCGTTCGGGATCAACCTCCTCGTCGAACACGCTGGCGGCGAGCACGGTCTTGAGGTTATGCATCGCCCGGCGCACCGGGCCGCCGCTGGTGCGCGCATGGCGCTCGCCGAGATCCGCCAGCCGCTGGAACAGGGCTTCCACCTCTGCGGCATTCTCCTCGAGATGGGCGGTGCCGGCTTCGGTGATGGCGAACTGCTTCTTGGCACCGTCACTCTTGTGTTCGGCAATCAGGTCCATGTCGTCGAGCATGGTCAGCGTCGGATAGACGACGCCGGGGCTCGGAGCATAGGCGCCGTTCGAGCGCGCCTCGATCTCACGGATAAGATCATAGCCGTGGCGCGGCGCTTCCGCGATCAGCTTGAGCAGGATCAGGCGGAGCTCGTCGCCGCCGAACATCCGTCGGCCACGGCCGCCATGGCCACGCTCGCCCATTTCGAAACGCATGTCGAAGCCGCCGGGAAAGCCCCCGCCCCAGCCGCCGCGGCCACGAGGACCGAAATGGCGACCGTGAGAATGTTGATGATGGCCATGACGGCCAAATTGGAAAAACATGGCAATGCACATCCTGTGTGAGTCTTGATGCGCACAAGATATATCTTGAAAGAGATTGTGCAAGGGCTTTCTTTAGCCCCCTCTCCTCGGAGGAGGGGTTGGGATGGAGGAATTCCAGACCAGAAGTTGGTCTCGGTGAGACACGCTCCGCCCCAACCCCGCATCAGGTGAACAGCGCCCGCGCTGTGCCGACGCTGCCGGGGCAGCGCCGACCTGATGCGCCTGAAGGGGAGGAGCTCCAGATCTGCCTTAATGCGTCAGCATCGCCCGCACCGTGGGCCGGACAAAGGGCAGCCCCGCGCCCAGCCGCAGCACCGCATGCCGCATCGCGCGGGCCGGCAGTCGCTCGTCGGTGAACAGGCGCACCAGCAGATTGGTCCCGGTGTAGAGCGGCTTGCACGCCGCGCGATGGCCGTTCTCGAACCGCCGCAACACCGCCGGCATCGCCGGATCCATGCCCCGCCGCACCGCGTCCCGTACTTCCGTCGCAAGCAGCGCCTGGCCGCTCAATCCCAGGTTGAAGCCGTGTGCCGTAACCGGGTGCATGCCCACCGCCGCATCACCGATCAGCGCCGCGCGGCCGCTGACGAACTGATGCGCCCAGGTTGTGACCAGCGGATAGATGTTGCGATCGCTCACCACTTCCATCCGTCCCAGCCGCTGGCGGAAACGGCGGGTGAGGTCGCGGCCGAGCGCGGCATCGTCGAACGCGGCGACCCGCCGCGCGGCATCTTCGGGCAGCGTCACCACTGCACCGGCGAGATTGCCGTTCAGCGGCAGCAGCGCCAGTGTCTGGCGGTGGTCGAACCATTCCAGTGCGGTTTGGCCATGCGGTAGCTCATGCTGCACGCGCATGACCATCATCGATCGGCCCAGCGGATTGATATCGGCCTCGA
Organism: Sphingomonas sp. TDK1; assembly: GCF_001650735.1. GTDB lineage: Bacteria > Pseudomonadota > Alphaproteobacteria > Sphingomonadales > Sphingomonadaceae > Sphingomonas. The sequence goes on from NZ_LXVY01000001.1 coordinate 203,047, forward strand.
TCCCCAGCGCCTCGCGCGTCCTGGAAAGGCGCGAGTCCGCAACCACCAAGAGCCGCGCCCGCACGACCTCGCCCGAGGAAAGCAGCACTTCCGCGCGTGGCCCGGTGGCCCCCGAGCGCGCGTGCACCACTTCGGCCCCCGTCACCAGCCGCAGCCCGGGCTGGTGCTTCACTGCATTGTACAGCGCTGCGCGAATGCGGTGATTGGGCACGAGATAACCGAGCTGGTCGTCTTCCTTACTGGCGGTGAAGTTTAGCGAGAACGGCGAATCGCCGTTTACCACCTTGGCCGCGTGCATCGGCGCGATCTCCTCGGCCGGTAGCCGCCCCCAGGCTCCCAGCTGCTCGAGGATTCGCTTCGAACCATGCGTGAGCGCGATCTCGCGCCCGTCGAAGCGCGGACTTGCCAGCGCCTCCAGCGGCGCGCGCTCGAGCAGCACGATGCTAAGCCCGCTATCTTCCAGCGAACGTGCGAAGGCGAGGCCGGCCGGCCCTCCCCCGACGATGACGACGTCGCAGTCCATGCCCGATCCTCCGCTACTCCGCCCCACCCCGCCCTATGGCGTTCGGGGGCCACTTCCCCACCACCCGCCATGGTCCGGCGAAGGCCGGATCCAGACGCTTACCGCGTCGGCTCCCGCTGCACCGGAGGGGCGAACGAACCCCGGCCTTCGCCGGGATTGCCCACGGTTTGAAGGGGCATGCGCGGCGCGGCCTTGCGCCCGATCAACCAGCGGGATGCAAATCGCAGCACAGCCGCCTATCTTGGCCGCAATGGCCGACCTTTTCGCGACCCACGAACAACCCGCCGCCGACTCGCCCCCTGCCGGCGGCCCGCTTGCCGATCGCCTGCGTCCGCAGAAGCTTGACGAAGTGGTCGGTCAGGAACATCTCACCGGGCCACAGGGCGCGATCGGGCGGATGGTCGCGGCGGGCAAGCTCAGCTCGATCATCTTCTGGGGTCCGCCGGGCACCGGCAAGACCACCATGTCGCGCCTGCTCGCCGATGCGGTGGGGCTACGCTTCGTCGCCATCTCCGCCGTGTTCTCGGGTGTTGCCGACCTCAAGAAGGTGTTCGCCGAGGCGCGCGACCATGCCCGGATCGGCAAGCGCACCCTGCTGTTCGTGGACGAGATCCACCGCTTCAATCGTGCGCAGCAGGACGGCTTCCTGCCCTATGTCGAGGACGGCACCGTCACGCTGGTCGGCGCCACGACCGAGAACCCCTCGTTCGAGCTCAACGCCGCCTTGCTCAGCCGCGCCCAGGTGCTGATCCTCCATCGCCTCGACCATGCGGCGCTGAGCCAGCTGCTCGATCGCGCCGAGGCGCTGGAGGAACGCCCCCTGCCTCTTACGCCTGAAGCACGCGACGCGCTGGTGGCGAGCGCGGACGGCGACGGCCGCTTCCTGCTCAACCAGGCCGAGACGCTCTTCTCCGTGCAGTTCGAGGCGCCGCTCGATCCCGCCGGGCTTTCCGCCTTTCTCCAGCGCCGCGTCGCGGTCTACGACAAGGATCGCGAGGGGCATTACAACCTGATCTCGGCGCTGCATAAATCGGTGCGCGGCTCCGATCCGCAGGCGGCGCTCTATTATCTCGCACGCATGCTCACCGCGGGCGAGGAGCCGCTGTACCTGCTCCGCCGCCTCGTCCGCATGGCCGTGGAGGACATCGGCATGGCCGATCCCAACGCGCTGGTGCAGTGCATGGCAGCCAAGGACACCTATGATTTTCTCGGCTCGCCGGAGGGGGAGCTGGCGATCGTCCAAGCCTGTCTCTACCTGGCGACAGCCCCCAAATCGAACGCCGCCTACAAGGCGCAGAAAGCGGCCTGGAAGGTGGCGAAGGAAACCGGCTCGCTGATGCCGCCGCAGAACATCCTCAACGCGCCGACCAAGCTGATGAAGCAGATCGGCTACGGCACCGGCTATACCTACGACCATGACGCCGAGGGCGGCTTCTCCGGCGACAATTACTGGCCGGCAGAGATGGAGCCGCAGACCTTCTACACCCCCACCGATCGCGGGCACGAGAAGCGCGTGGCCGAGCGGCTCGCCTGGTGGGCGGCGATGCGGGAGCAACGGCGCGATGGATGATTGGGAGGATGCCTGTGCCTATGCGTGTTCGCTGCCGGAGGTCGAGATCGGCAGCTGGTGGAACACGCCCTGTCCGAAGATCAACGGCAAGGGGCTGCTTTCGCCCAGCCGGGAGCCGGGCAGCTTTGGGCTGATGATCCGCCAAGACGAGAAGCCGATGCTGCTAGAGACCGATCCCGAGACCTTCTGGCAGACCGATCATTATCGCAACTACCCGATGCTGCTCGTCCGCTACGGCACGTCGGCACGCGCGCGGATCGAGCTCTACATACAGCGCGCCTGGTGGGATCGCGCAAAGAAAGCACAACGCCTCGCCGCCGGTCTGGGAACGCGCCCCTGACCCTCACCGATTTCATTGCGATCGACTGGTCCGGCCAGGCGGTCGAGCGCCCCAAGGGGCTGGCAGTGGCCCATGCGCGCGCCGGTGACGCGGCACCGACACTGATCGACCGGCCCTGGTCGCGCGTCGATATCCTAGCTTTTCTCGACCAACTGGCAGAGTCTGGTACGCGGGCGCTGATCGGCCTGGACCTGTCCCCGGCATTCCCCTTCGCCGACGCGGGCGCTTATTTTCCCGGCTGGGAAGAAAGCCCTGCCGATGGACCCAAGCTGTGGGCGCTGGTCGAGCGGGTTTCCGAGGCAGATCCCCACCTCGCCGCCAGCAGCTTCGTTCGACATCCCGAGGCGCGTCGCCACTTCCGTCAGACGGGCGATTGCGGCGACCTGTTTCCCGGAGGACGCGGCCGGTTCCGCGTCTGCGAGTTCGGCCAGGAAAAGATGGCGCTCTCGCCCTACAGCTGCTTCAATCTAGTCGGCGCAAGTCAGGTGGGAAAATCGAGCCTCACCGGCATGCGCGTGCTGCACCGTTTGCGCGGACGCATCGGAATGTGGCCTTTCGACCCGTTGCCGGAAACCGGCCCTGTTTTGGTGGAGATATACACCTCGCTCGCTGCGCGGCTAGCGGGGATGCGCAAGGGCATTTCCAAGATCCGCGACGCGGAGACGCTGAATATCATGCTAGCCGCCTTCGGCTCTGCCCCGCACGCACCGCTGCCGCGCTATGACGATCACGCGACCGACGCGATCCTGAGCGCCGCCTGGCTGCGAGTGGCAGCAAGGCAAGCGCCGCTATGGCATCCCGCAGGGCTGACGCCCGAACTTGCCCGCACCGAGGGCTGGACGTTCGGCGTGCCCTGAGGAATAGGACTTTTCTAGAACCTTCCTTGCTGGGCCGAATACCTATGCGTCGATCGCTCGAAGTCTGTGTGGAAGACATTGCCGGAGTAGAGGCGGCCGTGGCGGGCGGCGCGGACCGGATCGAGCTGTGCGCGGCGCTGGCGGTTGGGGGCCTTACCCCGCCCGCTTCGTTGATCGCGGCGGCCGCGAAGGCGCCGATACCCGTCCATCTGCTCGCGCGCCCCCGCGACGGCAATTTCGTCTATACCGCCGCCGAGGCGGGGCTGGTAGCAGCCGACATTCGCGCCGCGTCCGAGGCGGGCCTCGCCGGAGTAGTGATCGGTGCCAGCTGCGTCGACCATCATCTCGACGCTGAAGTGCTGGCCGCATGGATCGCGGTCGCCAGGAGCGGCAGCCGACCGCTTTCGCTCACGCTGCATCGCGCCTTCGATCTGTGCCCCGATCCCGTGGCGTCGCTGGAAACGGCGATTGCCCTCGGCTTCGATCGGATCCTCACCTCCGGCTGCACACCCAAGGCAATCGACGGGCGGGAGATGCTGGCCAAGCTCGTCGCAGCCGCAGGCGATCGCCTCACCATCCTGGCAGGGAGCGGCGTCGACGCGACAACGCTGCCGCCGATTCTAAATACGGGCGTGCGCGAGGTCCATGCCTCGTGCAGAAGCCCGCAGGAAACTGCGAACGCCCGGGAAATCGCGTTCGGATTCCAGACAGGACCACGCCTCGCTACCGATGCGAAGAAGGTTCGTGCCCTGCGTAAATTGCTGGACGCGCAAGCTAGCGCTTGAACAATACCAATATGTAACTTATCCCTGATTCTGTCATAGCCAGTGGAGGCATGGGGGACATGATCGCCGAAATCGAAAAGCCCGCAGGTGGCACGACGCTGATGGCGTCGGAGGCTGCTGAAGCCGGTGCGGCAGTTCGCCGCCTGCTTGACGCGAATGGCCCCGCCCTCGCCGCGCTGGCGCGGGACCTGCGTGCCAATACCCCCGCGCTGGTCGTCACGTGCGCGCGCGGTTCGTCCGATCATTCGGCGACCTACGGCAAATATCTGATCGAGACTTTGATCGGCGTGCCGGTCGCCTCGGCGGCGCCGTCGGTGGCATCGGTGTTCGAGGCTTCGGTCGCCACCACGCGCGCGCTTTGCATCGCCGTGTCGCAGAGCGGCCGTAGCCCGGATCTGCTCGCCACGGTGAAGGCATATCAGGATGCCGGCGCTCGCGTGGTCGCCTTCGTGAACGACGAGGAATCGCCGCTCGCGGCGATGGCCGACACCACGATCGGGCTCAAGGCGGGCCCGGAGCGATCGGTCGCCGCCACCAAGTCTTACATCACCGCGCTGGCGGCTTTCGCCGCGCTGGTCGCCGAATGGGCACAGGACGAAGCGCTGGCGACCGCTTTGACAGCGCTGCCCGCGCAGCTGGAACGGGCCCGAGACTTCGACTGGAGCCCGGTCGTCGACACGCTGCGCAATGCCACCAACCTGTTCGTGATCGGTCGCGGCTACAGCTTCGCCGTAGCCCAGGAAGCAGCACTGAAGTTCAAGGAAACCTGCAGCCTGCACGCCGAAGCGTTCAGTGCCGCCGAAGTCCGCCATGGCCCGATGGCAATCGTGGGTGACGGCTTCCCGGTGCTCGCATTCGCAACGTCGGACACCGCAGGCGACAGCGTCCGGGAAGCATGTGCCGAGTTCGCCGAACGCGGCGCGCGTATCTGCCTGGCAGATGCCAAGGCGAACGACGCCTCGCCGCTGCCGGTGATCGCCGCCCACCCTGCGGTGGAGCCGATCCTGATGGTCCAGAGCTTCTACCCGATGGTGAACGCACTTTCACTGGCGCGCGGCAACAATCCCGATGCGCCGCTATATCTCCGCAAGGTAACCGAGACTCGATGAGCAGTTTCCGCTTCGTCAACGGCCATGTCATCACCGCCGCCGGCACGCTGCCGGAAGCCGTGATCGAAGTCGATCAGGGCCGCATCGTCTCTATCGCATCCGAAGGCACCGGCACCGACACGATCGACCTGGATGGTGGCTGGATCGTTCCCGGTTTCATCGACGTCCAGGTCAATGGCGGCGGCGGCGTGCTGTTCAATGATGTGCCGACGGTGGAAGGCATTGCCGCCATCGGCGCGGCGCATGCAACGTTCGGCACCACGGCCTTCCTGCCGACGCTGATCAGCGACGTTCCCGAAGTGATCGCCAAGGCGCTCGATGCAGCCGATGCCGCGATCGAGGCAGGCGTGCCTGGCTGCGTGGGCGTGCACATCGAGGGCCCGATCCTCAACAAGGCGCGCAAGGGCATCCACGATGCGGGCAAGTTCCGTGGCCTGGACACCGCCATGGTCGAACTGCTCGGCCGCCCGCGCCGCGGCAAGGTGCTGGTGACGCTCGCGCCTGAGATGGTCGACCTCGCCGATGTCCGCCGCCTGGCGGAGGCCGGCGTGCTGCTCGCGATCGGCCATAGCGACGCCACCTATGAGACCGCGGTTGCCGCCTTCGAGGCCGGCATGACCGGCGTCACGCATCTCTACAACGCGATGTCGCCGCTGCTCCACCGCGCGCCTGGCGTGGTGGGTGCCTCGCTCGAGAACCAGACTGCCTATTGCGGCATCATTCCCGACGGCTTCCATGTCCATGACGCGGCGCTGCGCATCGCGCTGCACGCGCGGCCGCACGATCGCTTCGTGCTGGTTACCGACGCAATGCCCAATGTAGGCTCGGACATGACGTCGTTCGATCTGCACGGCCAGCATATCCGCGTCGAAGGCGGGCGGCTGCTCGGCGTCGACGGTACGTTGGCGGGCTCGGCGCTCGACATGACCGGCGCGTTCCGCCACATGGTCACCCGCATCGGCACGTCGCCCGAAGATACCGCGATGATGGCCGCCGCCAGCCCCGCCGCCTTCCTCGGCCTGTCGCACGAACGCGGCACGCTTGCGCCCGGCCTGCGCGCCGACTGGGTGCAGATGACCCGCGACTTCCAGCCCGCCGGTTGCTGGATCGGCGCAACCCGCTTCCCCTGAGCCCACGGAGACCCGCCCTGAGCACGATCGCGCCGCCCTCTTCCCATGACGACGCCAAGGCCGGGGCCCTCGCCATCGGCGCACCGATGGCCGGCTGGCTGATGCCGCTGGAGGAGGTTCCAGACCCCGTCTTCGCGCAGCGAATGCTGGGTGACGGCGTGGCGATCGATCCTACCGAAGGCTGCCTCTACGCGCCCTGCGACGGTGAAGTGACGGTACTGCAGCCGACCGGCCACGCGATCACCCTGCGCGCCGGCGACGGCATGGAACTGCTGATGCACATCGGCATCGACACGGTGCAACTGGGCGGCGCCGGCTTCGATCCGCAGGTGAAGGTGGGCGATCGGGTGCGCGCAGGCCAGGCCCTGATCCGCTTCGACCTAGACGCAGTGGTATGCGGCGCACCGTCCGTGGTGACGCCGGTGCTACTGATCGCACAGGACGGCCTGACGATCACGGGCAAGCACGGCGGCGGCATGGTTGCACCGGGAGAGCCAATCTTCGCGATCCGGCGCGGCGATGTCTCGGCCGAGGCGAGTACAGAAGCCGTGGGTGAAACCGCCTTCCGCGACGTGATCGTGCCGCTGGCGCACGGCATCCACGCCCGCCCCGCCGCAAAGCTGCGCGAAGTGCTGGTACCGTTCGCCGCCAAGGTGACGATCACCAAGGGCACGCAGAGCGCCGATGCGCGGAGCCCGGTGCGGCTGATGACGCTGGGCATCAAGCTGGGCGATGCGATCCGCATCACCGCCGAGGGCGGCCGCGCCGACGAAGCTGCGGCAACACTCGCCGCGCTGATCGAAAGCGGCATGGGCGAGAAGGCCGATCCCACAACCGCTGCGGCGCCCTCTCCTGCCGCGGCCGTCATCGTTTCGCCGACAGCAAATGAGCCTGGCCTGCTCGCGGGCGTGCCCGCCGCGCCGGGCCTCGCCATCGGAACCGCCCGCTTCTTCCGCCTGCCGGAACTGACGATCGATCCGATCGGCAAGGGCGCGAGCCTAGAGCGCGCGCGGCTGGAGGATGGCATTGCCCGCGTCATTCGGGCGATCGATGGCGATCTGAGCCACGCAGCCGGTCCGATGCGTTCGATCCTGGCTGCGCATCGCTCGATGCTCGACGATCACGAGCTGCTGGAGGCCGCGCGTCAGGCGATCCTCGACGGTGCCAGCGCCGGCATGGCGTGGCGCCAGGCAGTGCGTCCCCAGGCCGAACTGCTCCGCCAGAGCGGCGACGCGCATCTCGCCGAACGGGCCGACGACATGGTCGACCTGGAGCGCCGGGTCATCTCGGCGATCGAGGGCGTACAGGACGCCCCACTGTCGTTCCCGCCCGATACCATTCTTCTGGCCGACGACCTCCTGCCCTCGCAGGTAACCGCGCTCGATCCGGCACAGGTGCGCGGCTTCTGCACGGTGCGCGGCGGCCCGACGTCACACGTCGCCATCCTCGCCGCGAGCCTGGGCATTCCTGCCCTCGTGGCGATGGGCGCACCGTTGCGCGCCGTGCGGGAAAGCGAGACGGTCATCCTCGATGCCACCGCAGGCACGCTCCGGGTGGCACCGACCGGAACCCAACGCAGCGACGCTCGGACCCGCGTCGATGCCCGCGCCGCCGCGCTGGCGGCCGCGCGGGCCGCAGCTGGCGCGCAGGCCAAGCTCGCCGACGGCACGCGCATTGAAGTGTTCGCCAATCTCGGTTCGGTACGCGATGCCGAGCGTGCGGTGGCGGCGGGTGCCGAGGGCAGCGGCCTGCTGCGGACCGAATTCCTGTTCCTCGATCGCGAGACGCCCCCCGGCGTCGCCGAGCAGACCGCCGAATATCAGGCGATCGCAGACGCGCTGCAGGGCCGCCCGCTGATCATCCGCCTGCTCGACATCGGCGGCGACAAGCCCGCGCCTTATCTGCCGATCGCGGCGGAGGAGAATCCGGCGCTGGGGCTGCGCGGCATCCGTGTCGGCCTCGCCCATCCGCAGGTCCTTGAAGACCAGCTACGCGCGATCCTGGGCGTGCGCCCGATCGGCATCGCTAAGATCATGCTGCCGATGATCGCCAGCGTAGGCGAGCTGCGCGCGGTTCGGGCGGTTCTCGATCGCCTGCGCGGCGAGCTCGGCATCGTCGAGAATGTCGAGCTCGGCATCATGGTCGAGACGCCGGCCGCGGCCGCAACCGCCGACCTACTCGCCGCCGAAGCCGACTTCCTGTCGATCGGCACCAACGATCTCACCCAGTACACGCTCGCCATGGACCGCGGGAACCCGGCGGTGGCCAGCGGCATCGACGGGCTCCACCCGGCGGTGCTGCGCCTGATCGCCGATACCTGCCGGGGCGCCAGCGCAAAGGGCCGCTGGGTCGGCGTGTGCGGCGGACTTGCCTCCGATCCGCTGGCGGTGCCGATCCTGGTCGGCCTCGGTGTCACCGAGCTTTCCGCCACCGTCTCGGTGGTGCCGGAAGTGAAGGCGCTGCTCGCTACCCTCACGCTGGAGCGCGCCCGCGCCCATGCCGCCGCCGCGCTGGCCTGCGCCACCGCCGCCGATGTCCGCCGCCTTGCCCGGGAATTCACCGCATGAAGCAGATCCTCGAAACGCTCCAGCCGCTCGGCCGCGCGCTGATGCTGCCGATCGCGGTGCTGCCCGTGGCCGGCCTGCTGTTGCGGCTCGGCCAGCCAGACCTGCTCAACATCGCCTTTGTCAGCGCCGCCGGCGACGCGCTGTTTTCGCATCTTGGCCTGCTGTTCGCGATCGGCGTGGCGACCGGCTATGCCAAGGACGGCAACGGTGCGGCCGCGCTCGCCGGCATCGTCTGCTTCCTGGTCTCGACCGAGGCGGGCAAGAGCCTGCTTGCGGTACCGGACACGATCGGTGCGGGCCTCGACAAGGATCAGGCGGCGCTGGCCGTGGCGGCATGGAAGGCCAAGGCGGTCGCCCGGCTCGACGTGCCGATCGGCATCGCCTCGGGCCTGATCGGCGGCGTCTTCTACAACCGCTTCTCGGCGATCAAGCTGCCCTCCTATCTCGCCTTTTTCGGCGGGCGGCGCTTCGTGCCGATCGTCAGCGGGCTGGCGGGCCTGTTCATCGCGGTGATCGTCGGCGTGGGCTTCCCCCACATCAGCGCGGGCGTGGACGGGCTGAGCCACGGCATTGCCGGCGCGGGCGCATTCGGCCTGTTCGCCTTCGGCGTGCTCAACCGCGTGCTGCTGGTGACCGGTCTCCACCACATCCTCAACAACGTGTTCTGGTTCGTCCAGGGCGACTATAACGGCGCGACGGGCGACCTGCGCCGCTTTTTCGCGGGCGATCCGAGCGCCGGCGCGTTCATGGCCGGCTTCTTCCCGGTGATGATGTTCGGCCTGCCCGCCGCCTGCCTCGCCATGTACCGCGCCGCGCTGCCCGAGCGCCGCAAGGCAGTGGGCGGTCTGCTGTTCAGCCTCGCGCTCACCTCGCTGCTGACCGGCGTCACCGAGCCGATCGAATACAGCTTCATGTTCCTCGCCCCCGCGCTCTACGTCGTCCATGCGGTACTGACCGGCGTGGCGATGGTGGTGATGGACCTGCTGGGCGTGAAGCTCGGCTTCGGCTTCTCCGCAGGCCTGTTCGACTATATCCTGAATTTCGGCAAGGCGACCAAGCCGCTGCTGCTGATCCCGGTCGGGCTGGTCTATTTCGCGCTCTATTACGGCATCTTCAGCTGGGCGATCCGCCGCTTCGACCTGAAGACCCCGGGCCGCGAAGCCGAGGCGCCCACGACGACGGAAGCTGCCGGCACCGCGACGGCGGGTTCGCGCGGCGAGGCGTTCGCTCGCGCGTTGGGCGGCCCAGCAAACCTGGTCGAGATCGGCGCCTGCACCACCCGCTTGCGCTTGATCGTCGCCGACCAGAGCAGGGTAGACGATGCAGCGCTCAAGGCGCTTGGCGCGCACGGCATCCTGCGCCCTTCGGAGCGCGCGCTGCAGGTGGTGCTCGGCCCCATCGCCGATGTCGTGGCGGTAGAGATCCGCGACGCGACTGCGCGCGGCGGCGTTGCGGCGCCTGCGGCTCCCGTGACCGCCCAGGCGCCCGAAGCGCCCGTGGCGCTCCAACCTGCGGCGCTGGCAGCACTGGGCGGCGCGGCGAACATCCGCTCGGTCAGCGCGCATGACCATCGCCTGCGCGTGGAGATTGCGGACGCCGCGCGTGTGGACGACAGCGCGCTGGTCGCACTCGGCCTTCGCGGGGTTGCCCGCCCCTCGGCCGCGGTGCTGCACCTGCTCGGCGACGATACCGCGCTCGAAAAGCTCCGCCGCTGACGATTCCGGCGCAGCCCCGAAGGGGCCCGCGCTCAAGCGTTACCCGCGTTCGTCCCTTCCTCGGCTGGCCCCGAAGCGTCGTCGCCAAGCAGCCAGTCGAGGGCGCTATCCGCATCGTCGAAGACGCGGAGGTACGGCTGCGTCATCACCCGCAAGACCTGCATCCGCTGCAGGGCGCTGGCCGTGACGACGGCGATGCGCGAGGCCTTGGGAAAGTCCCGGAAATTGTGCGCGAAGGATTCGAGCGTGTCGCGCGGCTGCACGGCGCTCCGGCGCATGTCCATGCGTAGCAGGTACCCTGGCTTTAGCCCTTCGGCGAGAAACTGTCGCAGGCATTGCTGGGCATATTCCGGAACTTGATCGGGCAGGAAGATGCTGTGCCAGGCGATGTCGAGGAGGCTGCGCTCGGGCTGGAAGCGGATCGTGTACATCGCCACCCATTATAAAGCGGGCGCCTTTGCAAAGGCTTAATTGCCGCAAGAGGAGCCGGGACGGGATCCGCCTTACGCTGTGCAACTTGCCTTGGCGGCGGCACGAGCCTCGGCGAGCGCCTTGAGGATGCGTATCGTCTGATGCTCGGCCTGCGCCTTCAGGTGCCGGGGCGCGGTCATCCAGCGATCGGGGTGATATTGCTTCAGTAGGGTGCGCCCCTGCGCCTCGAACTGGGCCCTGGTTGCGTCGGGCGCTACTTCCAGCACGGTCCACCAGGCATCCTCGACTGTCGGCGGCGGCGGCGGGGGAGGCCCTGCCGCCGCGTTCTCGGAGGCACGGCGGCGGGCCTCGTGCCACGCCAGCCGCGCCTTCCGCTCACCGTCCAGGCGCAGGCGGTCTGCGGCGAACAACGAGGACACCGCGATCGCGACCGTGCCGCCGCCGATAAACAGCAGCGAGGCGAATTCCAGGCTTTGCCAGGGAAGCGCGGCGAGGCCGTGGGCCTTCATCTCGCCGAAGATCGCGGCGCAGAAGATGCGGATTGCGACATAGGCGGCGCTGAGCGCCATCACCCACCGCGCCGTATAGCCGATCGCGTTCAGCATCGCCTGCTTCAGCCCCGATGCGAGCGGGCGCCGAAGACAGAGTAGCAGCGCCAGGCCCAGCGCCCCGATACAGCCTGGCACGGCCCAGTGCTTGCCCAGGTTGTAGGTAGCAGCCGTCGCGCCCAGCCAGCCCACCCCCCACCAGAGGAAAAGGCCCCAAAGCGCGTTACCGGTTGCAAAATCATGCGCACGGAAGGCGCGCCCGACGCGCTCGCCGACCAGCCATCCGATCAATCGATTCATGGCGCCCCCTTGGTGCCGAAGCCCTAAGGTTAGCGGTACCAACCAGCCATGAACGGACTTGGTTAACGTGGTGGAGGGGTATCGGATCGCCCGGCCGAGCGCCCCTCCCCGATCAGCTCAGCGCGGCGTCAAGGTAACCTTACCGAGCAAGCCGGACGGCGCGTTCGCGACTGCCTGGACGATCAGCTCGATTGTCCGCTGGCCGGCCCCGGCGGGAAACTTCGCGTCCAAGGCGGCGGGCGCAGCGTCGGTCTTCTCGGCGACTTTCTTGCCGTCGATCCACAATTCGGCTCGGCCGCCGATGCTGGCGAAGCGCAGGGTTCCGCCTTCGGCAGCGACGCGCTTCCATGGCGTCACCCGATTGGCATAGACGCGCCAACCCGCCTGGGGTTCGGCAGGCGTCGGTACGGCGCTGCGCAGGCTGGACCAGCTATTATTGTCCGGCACGAGTCCGGGCGTCGGCTTCGCCGCCGTGGATGGCGAACGGCGCCAGTCCCCCAGCACCATCAGCGGCGGGGTGACGCCGATCTGCGGGCGCGGCGTGATATCGGCGCGGTCGATGGTCAGCAGTGCGGGTTTCAACCCCTCGGCGGTCGCTCGAACGGTGATCTTGCCGCGGCCGGTGCCCGCCTGCACCAGGATCTGGGCGAGGCCGTTGAACAGCGAGCGGGCATTGCCCTTCTCCGGCTCATGGCTGTTCGGGTCACCATTGCCCACGCCGAGGATCGCCGCGCCCTCGACCGTGAAGTTGGCCATCAGGTTCGCCGTCGGCACGTGCCGCCCCTTCGCGTCCACCGCGTCGATGGTGATCGGCTGCACGTCCTCGTCGTCGCCCGCCATCACCGTGCGCGCCGGGGTGAGCCGCAGCGCGACCGGCTTGCCGACCGTCTCATGCACCATGCGCGCGACGACCTTGCCCCCGCGCATCGCCTGCGCCTCGAGCCGGCCGGGCGCATAGGGCACCTGCCATTCATTGCCCTGCAGCCGATCGACCTTTTGCGTGCCGATCGTCTTGCCGTTGAGCAGCAGCGTCACGCTCTCGGCATTGGAGGCGACGAACACCTTGATATTCTGCCCTTCCTTTCCCGGCCAGGTCCAGTGCGGGACGAGCCACACTACCGGCGCATCGTCGATCCAGGCGGCACTGTGGATACCGAACGCGGTCTTGGGGAAGCCGCACAGATCCATGATGCCGAAGAAGCTGGCGATGGTCGGCCAGTCATAGGGCGTCGGCTCGCCGTGATAATCGAATCCGGTCCACACGAACCCACCCGCGATGAAGGGCTTGGCGGCAATCAACTGCCACGCCCTGCGATGGGTATTGCCCCAGGCAGCAGCCTCGTCATCATAGGAGGTGATGACGTGCTTGGCCGGATCGCTCGCAAAGGCGCCCCGCGTCTCGAAGGCGCTGGTATCCTCGGAGCTGGTGCTGGGCCGGCCCGGGTTCAGCCGGTGCCACTTCTCATATTCGTCCTGGTAATAGTTGAACCCCATCACGTCGACGACCGAGGACACGTTCGACGGATTGTAGAAGGAGCCGTTCATCGCCGAGGTGACCGGCCGGCTGTCGTCGAGCTTGCGCACGGCGGCTTCCATGCGGCGGACCATCTCGACGCCCGCTTCGGTGCCCTGCATCGGTTCTTCATTGAACACCGACCAGAGGATCACGCTCGGATGGTTGCGGTCGCGCCGCACCATCCAGCTGAGCTGGGCAAGATAGTCGGGCGCGGGATTGAAGTGGCGGTTCTCGTCCATGACGAGGAAGCCCATCCGGTCGCACCAGTCGAGCAGCTCCGCGGTCGGCGCATTGTGCGACATGCGGATGGCATTGCAGCCCATCGCCTTCAACCGCTCCAGCCGCCAGCCAAGCAGCGCGTCATATTGCGCGACGCCGACCCCTGCATGGTCCTGGTGGATGCACACGCCCTTGAGCTTGACGTGCTGATCGTTGACGAACAGGCCCTGATCGGCATCGAATCGGATCGTGCGGAAGCCGATCGCGGTGCGGCGCTCGTCGATCAGCTTGCCATCGCGCAGCAGGCGACTGTGGATGGTGTACAGCGTCGGCGTGTCCACCGACCAGAGCCTGGGGCTGCCCAACGACAGCGTCAGTGCAAGCTCGGCCCGGTCCAGCACCGGGACGCTGCCGGCGGTGGTGCCGGACGCCACGCGCTTGCCGCTGGGATCCAGCAGTTCCACCTCAAGCGCCACCGCCACGGGCACGCGCTCGATATTTCCCGCGGTGACGGTGACCGGCACGTTCCAGCCCGTGTCCGTCTTGCGGGGATCGCAATGCACACCGTCGGTGATGATCGAGACCGGCGCGCGGCGCACGAGCCAGGCATGGCGATAAAGCCCCGCCCCTTCATACCACCAGCCTTCCATCGCCTCGGCATCGACGCGAATCGCAATGACATTGTCTTCATCGCCGAACCGCGCGAACGGCGTCATGTCGACGATGATGCTGGCATAGCCGGACCAGCTGTGCGCGACGATGCTGCCATTCACCCACACCGTCGCATTCGTGGCGACGCCGTCGAGGTGCACCTCGATCGTCTTGCCGTGATCGGCGGGATCGAGCGTCAGGCGTCGACGGTACCAGCCGATGCCGCGCTTGCGATAGCCTTGCGAGACATTGGCGGTCTTCTCGAACGGCTGGAACGACGCCCAGTCATGCGGCAAGCGCACTTCCATCCAATCGCTATCGTCATAGGCGGGTGCGGCGGCGCCGCGTGCGGCTCCAGCCTTCACGCTGCCATAGGTTTCGTCATGGTCCCGCGGCGCGGGCGGGACCACATCGCCCTCATGGAAGCGCCAGCCATGCTCGATGCGGGTCCGCGTGGGATCGCCGTCCGGCAGGCGCGGCATCAGCAGCGTCTTCGGCGCGGGCATGGGCAGGCCATCGCCCTCTACGATTCGCGCCGCCGCCTCGGCCTCGGGCATCCCAAGCGAGGCAAGCACCCCCAACCCCGCGCTGCCGAGCAGCAACTGGCGACGATCCATCAACAACACTCCCCCCAACGCAAAACAGACCGGCTCAGACGTCGCTGAGTTCCGCCACGAAATCATAGGCATCGCCCCGATAGTAGGAACGCGTCACCTCAGCCGGACGCCCGTCGCGCAGGAAGGCGCGACGCTCGATCAGCAGGCCGGCATGGCCGGGATCGACACCAAGCATCTTTGCGTGCTCGCCCAGGAACGGCACCGCGCGCAGCCGCTGAAGCGCGCGCACCGGCCGGTTCCCGGCAGCTTCGAGTGCGGTGTATAGCGAGTCCCCCACCGCATCGACGGAGGGCAGGCAATAGCCGGCGATGGTCGAGAACTCGAGCGCCATCGGCTCGCCATCGGCAAAGCGGATACGCGAGAAGCGCAGGACGCCCGCGCCCGGCGACAGGCCCAGCGCCATTGCCTCTTCCGGCGTTACCTGACCGACGGAGCGCGCGATCCAGCTGCTGCTTGCGGCGCGGCCGCGGGCAGCCATGTCTTCGGTGAACGAGGAGAGCTTGGAGAAGCTCTTTTCGACACGCTCGGCAACGAAGGTGCCGGCGCCGCGGCGGCGCGTGAGCAGCCCTTCCTCGACCAGGCCGCCGATCGCCTTGCGCACGGTGATACGCGACACGTCATATTCCACGGCGAGGTCGCGCTCCGGCGGAATCGCATCACCCTGGCTCAATAGCTTGCCGCTGATCGCCTCTCGGATCAGTTGCTGCAGCTGCAGATACAGCGGCGACGGATTGCCTTCGCGAAACCGGCCTATCTGATCCGAAAACGTCATCTGTCCTCCCCCTTGCCTGACACCGTTGCCCGACCGGACCACAGTGCCTACAGCAGGTTTCCCGCAGAACGAACCCGCGTTCCTACGGACTTACATTGGTACGATGATACCAACAGCCGCAAAGGTCTAGGTCAAGAGGCTAAATGCAAAGAACTTTGTCCGTTCGCGCAAGCCTATTGTCCGATAGGATCTAAATTGGTTACACCCTTGCTTCGGCCCCGCTCGGCGGCCGCACGAGAGGGGAGTATCGGATGGGCGCGTTTTTGAAGCAGGCAAGGTATTCGGGCTGGATGGCCCTCTTGCTGTCCTCCACCGCGATTGCCCAGACCGTGCCGCCGCTAACCCCCCTTCCCGCCAGCGTCACCATGGGCAAGGGCAGCTTCACGGTGAGCAACGGCACCGCCATTTCCGTGCCGGCGGGCGACAACGCCGCCGCTGCCGCCTCCCGCCTACTGGCGGCGCATGTGAAGACGGAACGCGGCCTCACCCTTGGCACCGCCGGCTCCAACGGCTCGATTCGGTTCGAACGCGATCCGGCGATCAAGGGCGACGAAGCCTATCGCATGACCGTCGACGCCAAGGGCGTGCGCATCGCCGCCTCGGGCGATCGCGGGCTGCTGTACGGCGCGATGACGCTCGCGCAGTTGCTCAGCCCCGATCACGGTTTCGGCAAGCCAGTGAAGCTGCCCGCCCTGGACGTGGAAGACGCGCCCCGCTTCGGCTGGCGCGGGCTGATGCTCGACGTCGCCCGTCACTTCCAGCCGATCGAATTCGTGTACGGCGTGGTCGACCAGATGGCGTCCGTGAAGCTCAACACGCTCCACCTGCATCTCACCGACGATCAAGGGTGGCGCTTTGAGGTGAAGCGCTATCCCAAGCTCACCGAAATCGGCGGCTGGCGCACCCCGCCGAGCACGGGCGGCGCGCCCGGCCCCAAGGTCGGCGGCTTCTACACGCAGGAGCAGCTGAAAGCCCTGGTCGCCTATGCCGCCGAGCGCGGCGTGACAATCGTCCCCGAAATCGATTTGCCCGGCCACGCCCAGGCGCTGGTCGCCGCCTACCCGGAACTCGGCATCTTCGGCGACCATACCGAAGTGTCGCACGACTGGGGCGTGAACCCCTACCTCTTCAACCCCGGCCCCAAGGGCATCGCCTTCGTCAAGCAACTGCTCGACGAGTTGATGGCCGTGTTCCCCGGCACCTATGTCCATCTCGGCGGCGACGAGGCGGTGAAGGACCAGTGGGAGCGCTCGCCGGAGGTGCAGGCGCAGATCAAGGCGCTCGGCCTCAAGGACGAGAATGCGCTGCAGAGCTGGATGATCGAGCAGTTCGGCGCCTATCTCGAACAACATGGCCGCCGCCTGATCGGCTGGGACGAGATCCTCGAAGGCGGGCTGCCGAAATCGGCCTCGGTAATGTCGTGGCGTGGCGAGAAGGGCGCGGTGGAAGCCGCGAACCAGGGGCATGACGTGGTGCTGACCCCCGCCCCGACGCTCTATCTCGACAGCCTGCAGAGCGACCGGCGCGACGAGCCGCCGGGCCGCCTGTCGATCCAGACGCTGGCCGACGTGTACAAGTACGAGCCGATGCCGGTCGGCATCGACGCCGCCAAGGCGAGCCATGTGCTGGGCGCGCAGGGCAACGCGTGGAGCGAGTATCTGATCACGCCGTACCAGGTGCAACACATGCTGTTCCCGCGCGCCGCGGCGATCGCGGAGATCACCTGGTCGGGCAAGGACAAGCGCGACTTCACCGGCTTCGTCACGCGCCTTCAGCCGCAGATGGCGCGCTGGCGCCGATCGGGCATGGAAGTCGCCGACAGCGCCTTTGCGGTCGACTACAAGCTCCAGGGCACCCGCGGCGATGCGCTGCGGGCGAACCAGGCCAAGGTGGCGCTGACCACCCAGACCGGCTTCGGCACGATCCGCTACACGCTCGACGGCAAGCAGCCCACGGCGAAGTCGCCGGTCTACAAGGCGCCGCTGACGCTCAAGCCCGGCACGACGATCGCCGCCGCGGCGTTCGACGCTGCGGGCGTGGCCACCGCGACGCCGCGCACCTTCGACACCAGCCGCGCCGCGCTGCTCACCCGCACCAGCTCGGACATGATCGCCTGCCCCAAGGGCGCGTTGGGCCTGCGCGTGCCGCTCAATGCCGAGGCGCAGGAGAATGCGCCGGTGTTCAACGTCAACCTGTTCGACACCTGCACGGCATACCCGGCCGCGCCGCTGGACGTCGCGACCGGCTTCACCGTCGATGTCGCCCGCACCCCGCGCAACTATGGCCTCGCGCACGACTTCAACAAGGTGCGGGCGCATTACAACGTCAGCACGTACGGCGAGCTGATCGTCCGCGCGCGCTGCATCGCCGCCGCCAAGGACCCGTCGATCAAGCCGATCGTGGTCGGCACCTTCCCGCTGCCCGATCCCGCCAAGGCGCCGCAGCAGTTCCGCTTCACCGGCACGCTGCCCAAGCTCGGCGGCGACGAGGATCTGTGCTTCCAGTTCACCTCCCCGCTCAGTGACCCGTTCTACACGGTCGAGCGCGTGGTGCTGACGGAGAACGCGAAGTGACGGCCCGCTCGCTCGCCCTGCTGCCGCTGCTTGCACTGGTCACGCCGGCCTGGGCCGATCCGCGCCAGTCGA
Organism: Sphingomonas sp. TDK1; assembly: GCF_001650735.1. Classification (GTDB taxonomy): domain Bacteria; phylum Pseudomonadota; class Alphaproteobacteria; order Sphingomonadales; family Sphingomonadaceae; genus Sphingomonas. The sequence goes on from NZ_LXVY01000001.1 coordinate 221,343, forward strand.
TCTCGCTCGACGGCACCTGGCAGGTCCGCATCGACCCCAGCGACGCCGAGGCGGCCAAGGCGCATCCGAAGGAAGCCGCCTGGTTCCCCGCCAAGGTCCCCGGCAGCGTCCAGCAGGACCTGATCGCGGCGAAGCGCGTGCCCGATCCCTATAAGGGCATCAACGAGGCGCCGATCCAATGGGCCGGCCTCACCCGCTGGCAGTTCCGCCGCACGCTGAATGTCACGCCCGAGATGCTGGCGCGCGACCATCTCGACCTGGTATTCGACGGGCTCGACACCTTCGCGAGCGTTACGCTCAACGGCCGCAAGCTGATCGAGACCGACAACGCCCACCGCCGCTGGCGGGTGGACGCCAAAGATGCGCTGAAAGCCGGCGCGAACGAGCTGGTCGTCACCATCGCCTCGCCGATCAAGACGCTGCAGCCAATGGTGCTGGCGGAGAAATTTCCGCTGCCCGGCGAATATGATTCCGCGTTCGGCGACGAACCCAAGGGCAAGCAGACCTCGCCCTATATCCGCAAACCCAAGTACGATTACAGCTGGGACTGGGCGCCGCGCCTGGTCAAGATCGGCCTGTGGCGGCCGGTACGGCTGGAGGCCTGGGACGATGCCCGCATCGACGGCTTCCGCGTCGATCAGGAAGCGCTGAACCCCGCCGAGGCCCGGCTGGTGGCACGGTGGAAGCTGCTCGGCGACCGCGCGCGCGCCGTCACCGTCCGCACCCGCATCACCGGCCCCGACGGACAGACCGTCGAAGCGGCGCGCACGCTCACCCTCGGCGCTGGCGAGAACGCGGTCAGCGTGCCGCTCACGTTAGCCAAGCCCCAGCTCTGGTGGCCGGCGGGCTATGGCGCGCAGCCCCTCTACAAGGTCGAGGCGACGCTGGAAGAAGACGGCGCGGTCAGCGACCGCGTCTCGCAGCGCATCGGCCTGCGCACCGTCGAGCTGCTCACCCAGGGCGGCGGCTTCGGCTTCCGCGTCAACGGGCTGCGCATCTTCGCCAAGGGCGCGAACCTGATCCCGTTCGACATGTTCCCCAACAACGTGTCCGAAGCGCGCATGCGCCGCATGCTCACCGATGCGCGTGACACCAACATGAACATGATCCGCGTCTGGGGCGGCGGATACTATCTCGACGACGCCTTCTACGCCGCCGCCGACGAGCTCGGGCTGATGGTGTGGCAGGACTTCATGTTCGGCGGCTCGATCACCCCGCCCGACGCGGCGTTCCGCGAGAATGTGCGCATCGAGGCAGAAGAGCAGGTCGCCCGGCTCCAGCCGCATCCGTCGATCGTCGGCTGGAACGGCGGCAACGAGATCCTGTCGGGCTGGGAAAACTGGTCCGATCGCAAGGCGTTCAAGAAGAATGTCGGCGCCGACGAGCAGGAGCGGATCGGCGCGGGCATGGCGGTGCTGTTCGATCGCACGCTGCGCGACGCGGTGCTGAAGGAAGCGCCGGGCACCACCTATTGGCCGGGCTCGCCATCCAACGACTATACCGGCCCGGTCGATACCGATGCGACCGGCGACCGTCATTTTTGGGACGTGTGGTCGGGTTCCAAGCCGGTCGAGAACTACCTGAACGGCTGCGCGCGGTTCATGTCCGAGTACGGCTTCCAGGCGATGCCGAACCTGTCGACGATCCGCGGCTTCGCGGGCAACGGCCCGCTGGCGATCGACAGCCCGATACTCAAGGCGCACCAGAAGTTCCTGGCTGGCGAAGGCAATAGCCGCCTCCAGCTCTATCTCGACCAGCGGCTGCGCAAGCCCGCCGACTTCGCCGATCTCGTCTACCTCACCCAGGTGAACCAGATGCAGGCGATCGGCATGGCCGCACGCCACCACCGTGCCTGCGCGCCGATCACCATGGGTTCGCTTTACTGGCAGCTCAACGATGCCTGGCCGGCGATCAGCTGGGCGAGCATCGACTATGACGGCCAGTGGAAGCTGCTCCAGTACGAGGCGCGCCGGATGTTCGCGCCCCAGGCGATCGTCGCCGAGCACAAGGACGGCGTGACCCGCCTTGCTGCCGTGTCCGACGCGACCAGGCTGATCGCCGCCGAATGGCGCGTGAGCGGTTTCACCATGGACGGCAAGCCGCTGGGCGCAAAGGCGTCGATATTCGACCTGTCGCCGGGCGCGCTCGAACTCGCCACCATCGCCGATGCCGATCTGTTCGGCGCCACTGCGCCCGCCGACAGCTATGCCGTCGCCGAGTTGTGGATCGACGGCAAGCCGGTCTCGCGCGCCATCCTCGAACGGTCCCTGCCCAAGGACATGGCCTATCCGGCCCCGCGCCTGTCCGTCCGCTGGCAGGGCAAGCAGGTGACCATCACCGCCGGCGCCCTCGCCCGCGCGGTGATGCTCGATTTCGGCACCACCGTCGCGCAGCCGAGCGACAACGGCTTCGATCTGCTGCCGGGCGAAAGCCGTACGCTCACCGTCACCTCCGAGGCGACTGCTGCTGCGCTCGCCCGCGCCCTCACCCTTCGCACGCTGGGACCCCGTTGATGCCCCTTCTTCCCCTGCTTCTCCTCGCCGGCGATCCCGATCCGGTCGCTGCCGCCATCGCCAAGATGACGATCGAGCAGAAGGCCGCGCAGCTCCAGAGCACCGCGCCCGCCGATCCGACCATCGGCCTGCCCGCCTATGACTGGTGGAACGAGGGCCTGCACGGCCTCGCCCGCGACGGGTACGCCACGGTGTTCCCGCAGGCGATCGGCCTCGCCGCCACCTGGGACGTGCCGCTGCTCCACAAGGTGGGCGACACCGTCGCCACCGAGGCGCGCGCCAAGTTCAACGCGAAGCCGGTAAGCGCCGACCGCAAGATCTATGAGGGGCTGACGATCTGGTCGCCCAACATCAACATCTTCCGCGATCCGCGCTGGGGTCGCGGCCAGGAAACCTATGGCGAGGATCCCTTCCTCACCGGCCATCTCGCGATCGGCTTCATCCAGGGGCTGCAGGGTCCGGACCCGGCACACCCCAAGGTGCTCGCCACACCCAAGCATTTCGCGGTGCATAGCGGTCCCGAAGCCGGGCGCGACGGCTTCGACGTCGATCCCAGCCCGCAGGATCTGGAATCGACCTACACCCCCGCCTTCCGCCTCGCCATCACCGAGGGCAAGGCGCAGTCGCTGATGTGCGCGTACAACTCGATCCACGGCACGCCGGCCTGCGCCGCGGGCGGATTGCTCAACGACAAGCTGCGCAAGGACTGGGGCTTTACCGGCCTGACCGTCTCGGACTGCGACGCGGTGGCCAACATCCACAGCTTCCACCATTACAGCTTGGATGCAGCGGAAGCCGCTGCGGTCGCGATCAAGGGCGGGAACGACCTGAATTGCGGCACCACCTATGCGGCGCTGCCCGAGGCGGTGAAGCGCGGGCTGGTCAGCGAGGCGGAAGTGGACGTGGCGCTGAAGCGCGCGCTCGACGCCCGCCGCGCGCTCGGCATCGCGTTCGGCGGCGCCAATCCGTGGGGCAAGATCAAGCCGAGCGAACTCGGCACCCCGGCCCGCCGCGCGCTGGCGCTGGAGGCCGCGCGCAAGGCGATCGTGCTGCTCAAGAATGACGGCGACCGCCTGCCGCTCGCGACCGGCGGCCGCATCGCGGTGATCGGCGCCAATGCCGACGATCTCGGCGTGCTGGAGGGCAATTATCACGGCACCGCCAAGGATCCGGTGACCCCGCTCGACGGCATCCGCCGCCAATTCGGCGCCGATCGCGTCGTATATGCGCAAGGCTCGCAGCTGGCCGAGGCCGGCGCGGTGATCATGCCCGAAACCGCCTTCCGCGCCGGGGGCAAGCCTGGCCTGAAGGCCGAGTATTTCGCCTCGCCGACGGTTACCGGCACTCCGGTGGCCACCCGGCAGGACCGACGCATCGACTTCAACTATACCCGCGCAGCACCGCTGCCGGGGTTGAACCCCACCGGCTTTGCGGTGCGCTGGAGCGGCGAGTTTACGCCCCCAGGCGCGGGCGAGTATGAGCTTGCGGTCGACATCCCCGCCTGCTGGAAGGACTGCACCACGCACGACGCGGTACGGCTGTGGGTCGACGGCAAACTCCTCCACGACGGTCCGCTCGGCAAGGCGCGCGTCGCGGTGAAGGTCGCCAGCGAGGGCCGCCCCGTGCCCTTCCGCATGGAGATCGACCATCGCAGCGAGGATTTTGGCGTCCGCCTGATGTGGCAGCCCCCGGCCGAGCCGATGCTCGCCCAGGCACTCGATGCCGCCAAGAACGCCGACACCATCGTCGCGGTGCTCGGCCTGTCGCCCGATCTCGAGGGCGAGGCGCTCAGCGTCTCGATCCCCGGTTTCGTCGGCGGTGACCGGACCGACATCGCGCTGCCTCGCCCGCAGCTCGAATTGCTGAAGGCGCTGCGCAAGACCGGCAAGCCGCTCGTCCTCGTCCTCACCAGCGGCAGTGCGGTGGCGGTCGACCCGAGCCTCGCCGACGCGATTCTGGAGGCCTGGTATCCCGGCGAAGAGGGCGGCACCGCGATCGCCGAGACGCTGGCGGGCAAGAACAACCCGTCGGGCCGTCTGCCGCTGACCTTCTACGCCTCGGTAGATGATCTGCCGGCGTTCGTCGATTACGGCATGAAGGAGCGCACCTATCGCTACTTCACCGGCAAGCCGCTCTGGGGCTTCGGCCATGGTCTGAGCTACACCAAGTTCGCCTATGGCGATGTGGCAGTGAAGGCCGCAGGCATCGGCCAGCCGGTGCAGGTCCGCACCACGCTCACCAACGCGGGCAACCGCAGCGGTGAGGAAGTGGCACAGGTCTATGTCGTGACGCCGGCCGCCGGCAAACCAGGCGGGTTCACGACGCCGGTCCTCCAGCGCCAGCTCGCGGGCTTTCAGCGGGCGTCGCTCGCGCCGGGCAAGTCGGCCAGCCTGTCGTTCACGCTCGATCCGCGCAGCATCAGCAGCGTCGCGCGCGACGGCACCCGCCGGGTGCTGCCGGGCAGCTATCGCGTCTGGATCGGCGGCGGCCAGCCTGGCGACGGCGCCGGCCAGTGGGCCGAATTCACGCTAACCGGGGACGCGCAGGTGCTGCCGAAATGATCGCCGAAATGATCAATCGCCGCACCCTGCTCGGCTCGGGCCTCGCGCTCGCCGCCACCCCCGCCTTTGCCGCGAACGAGGCTGCGTTCGTCAGCAAGCGGCCCGCGCCGGCCGAACGCCGCTTCGTCAGCAAGGCGGTGGAGCGCGAAATCGTGCGTGTTTCCAGCAAGATCGCCGATCCCAAGCTGCGCTGGATGTTCGGCAATTGCTATCCGAACACGCTCGACACCACCGTGAAAATGGGCGTGGTAGACGGCAAGCCCGACGCGTTCGTCATCACCGGCGACATTGATGCGCTCTGGCTGCGCGACAGCTCAGCGCAGGTACGGCCCTATCTGCATCTGGCAAAAGAGGACGCCGATCTCCGCCGCCTGTACCAGGGCCTGATCGCTCGTCAGGCCCGCTGCATCCTGCTCGATCCCTACGCCAATGCCTTCCTCTCGGATCCGCATGCCCACACCAAGCTGAGCTGGGCACTGCACGACAAGACCGAGATGAAGCCCGGCGTCGCCGAACGAAAATGGGAGATCGACAGCCTCTGCTATCCGATCCGGCTCGCCCATGACTATTGGAAGGCGACCGGCGACACCACACCGTTCGACGCGCAGTGGGCGGAGGCCGCGCGCGCCATTCTCCGCACGTTCCGCGAGCAGCAGCGCAAGGACGGCCCTGGCCCCTATCGCTTCCTGCGAAGCAGCGACCGGCCGACGGAAACGCTGATGCTCGATGGCTATGGCCCGCCCAGCCGGCCCATTGGTCTCATACATTCGGGTTTCCGCCCATCGGACGATGCCTGCGTCTATCCCTTTCTGATTCCGTCCAATTACTTTGCGGTGACGACGCTGCGTGAGCTGGCCGCGCTGGCGGCGGCGGTGCGGAACGACGTGGCGCTCGCCAACGACGCCAAGGCGCTGGCCGATGAAGTCGCGGCGGCGCTGCGCGAATACGGCACGATGCGACTGCGCGACGGGCGCGAGGTGATCGCCTTCGAAGTCGACGGCTTCGGCAACGCAATCTTCATGGACGACGCCAATGTCCCGTCGCTTTCCAGCCTCGCATATCTGCGCTGCGTCGATCGCGAGGACCCTCTGTGGCAGCGCACGGCGGCGGCGGCGTGGAGCGCGGCCAATCCCTATTGGTCCCGCGGCAGTGTCGTCGAAGGCATTGGCGGGCCGCATGTCGGCCTCGACCATGTCTGGCCGATGTCGTTGATTATGCGCGGATTTTCATACGACAGCGATCCGCGAACGCTTCGCAATATCCTGCGAATGCTTAGCAATAGCGATGCCAGGACAGGCTTCATCCATGAAGCCGTGGATCAGAACGATCCCTCCAAGTTCACGCGCGACTGGTTCGCATGGGCCAATGGCCTGTTCGGCGAACTTCTTCTCCACCTCGCGACGGTGCAACCCAAACTTCTCCAGGAAATGCTGTGACTCCTACCCGACGGCACCTTCTCGCCAGCAGCGCGGCCGGCTTGGCTGCCGCAGCCGCGCCGCGAACCGTTCTGGCAAAACCCATAGCTGAAAATGCGCCTAACCTGTTCGTCGGCACCGGCGGGACCGGCCACACCTTTCCTGGTGCCACCCTGCCCTTCGGCATGGTGCAGTTGAGCGCGGACACGGGCGTGGAGCGCTGGGAAACCTGTTCGGGTTATTATCACAGCGACGGATCGATCCTGGGCTTCTCGCACACCCATCTTTCCGGCACCGGCATCGGCGACCTGCTCGACCTGCTCGTCACCCCCGGCCGGGGCGCGGTGCTGTTGCAGCCGGGAACGCGCGAGAAGCCCGAAACGGGCTATCGCCAGCGCTACCATGACGAGCATGCGCAGCCCGGCTATTACCGTGTAGCCCTCGCCAACGGCGTGCTCGCCGAGCTTACCACGACCGAGCGAACTGGTTGGCATCGTTACACTTTCCCGGCCGGCTCCGGACATTTGCTACTTGACCTGTCGCACCTCGTCCTGGACAGTTCGGATAGCCCGCCGCTGATCGCGGACGCGCTGATGGAATTGGAACCGGACGGCACGATCACCGGTCGGCGACAAGTTTTCCGCTGGGCCAAGGGTCGAAAGATCTTCTTCGCGCTCCAGCTGTCGCGCCAGCCCGATCGGATCACATTCTACGGCGATGACGATGCGGAGCAGCCGACGGGGAGCAGCAAGGTCACCGGCCGGAGATTGAAGGCGGTCCTGCATTATGCGGATGCCGGAAATGCCCCAATTCTCGTACGTTGCGGGATCTCGGCGGTGGACGTCGCGGGGGCCCGCGCCAACCTCGTCACCGAGGCGGGACATTGGGACTTTGATCGGACGCGCCGCGATGCCACCGCCCGGTGGCAACCGGCGCTGGATGCCGTCCGTGTCGAGGGCGGCACGGCGGATCAGCGAACGATCCTCGCAAGCGCGCTCTACCACGCCCAACTCGCACCTACCCTGTTCTCGGATGTGGACGGCCGCTATGCCGGACTGGACGGTCAGATTCACACCGTTCCGAAGGGCGATGCAGCCTACAGCACCTACTCGCTTTGGGACACATATCGGGGGCTGCATCCGCTGCTCACGCTGATCGCGCCGGCGCGCGCCAAATCGCTTGTCGACGATCTGATCCGGCAAACGGCGCAATCGCGGTATGGCCCGCTTGTCTGGCCGCTGCAGGGCAAGGAAACGGGAACGATGATTGGCTGGCACGGCGTGGTGCCGCTCGCCGAAGCGCAGGCCAAAGGCATCAAGGCCGATTACGCCGCCGCCTGGCCCGCGATCCGCCGCCGCAGCTTCGATTTCACCGCGCCGGACAAGGACAACAGCAAGGGCCGCGATCTCTACGATCGCATGGGCTATGTACCTGCGGACAAATGGTTCGAGAGCGTGAGCCGCACCCAGGAATATGCCTATGACGACTGGGCATCCTCGCATCTGGCGGCCGCTATCGGCGAGAAGGGCGATGCCGAACGTCTGCGCAAGCGCTCGCGCAACTGGCGCAATGTGATCGACGGCAACATCGGCTTCGCGCGACCGCGCTTCGCGGACGGCAGCTGGTGGACACCCTATGATCCCGTCCAGCTCGGCCACATGCCCAAGCCCTGGTGGCGTGACTATACGGAGGCGAATGGCTGGCAGGCGACTTTCCTCAACCAGCACGACATCTACGGGCTGATCGCCCATATGGGCGGGGACTCGAAATTCGAGGCGAAGCTGGATGCGCTGTTCAACGCGCCTTCCACGTTGCCGGCCAATGCGCCGCCGGACATTTCGGGACTGGTCGGCCAGTACGCGCACGGCAACGAACCCGACCAGCACGCGGCCTATCTCTACGCCTATGTCGGCGCGCCGTGGAAGTCGCAGGCGATGGTGCGCCGGCTGTGCACCGAGATGTACAAGAACGATCCCGACGGGATCATCGGCAACGACGATTGCGGACAGATGAGCGCGTGGTTCGTCTTCTCGGCATTGGGGTTCTACCCGGTCGATCCCGTAGAGGCGATCTATGTGTTCGGCTCGCCGCTGTTCGAACGGGCGGAAGTCATCGTCGGCGAAGGCAAGCGGCTGGTGATTGAGGCGCCGGGCAACCGCGCCGATACACCCTATGTCGCGGCCGTCCGCTGGAACGGCAAGCCGTGGCGCAAGAGCTGGATCGCCCATGCCGATTTGGTGAAGGGCGGCACGCTGCGTTTCACCATGTCGGACAAGCCCAACCCCGCCTTCGGCCGCACGCTTGCCGATCGGCCGCCCTCCAATGGGCGCGCGCCCGGCTGATGCTGGTCGCCGGCGCGCTCCTGGCATCGGCCTCCTGCGTCACGTCCGGCGCAGGCGGTGAGGTCGCCGCCGAGCTGCTGCGCAGCCGGCTTGAGGAGCGCCATGCGCCCTGCGCGCATGTCCTGCTGGCACCGCGGCAGCGCGTGGAAGCGGCCCTGCCCGCGTCCCGACGCGCGGCGTGGCGGGACGTGGCGCCTCGGAGAGTTGCAAGCGACGGCTTTGCCGTCCGCAGGGTCGGCGACACGCTGGTGATCACAGCGCAGGGCACGCGCGGGCTGGTTTATGGCGCTGGCTGGTACCTGCGGAACGGCGCCCGGCCGCTCCGCTACGACAGCGCACCCGCGCAGCCGGTGCGACTGACGCAAATCGGATATCGCGCCAAGAACAACAGCTACGATGCCTGGACGCTGGCGATGTTCCGCCGGCGCATCGAGGACTTTGCGTTATGGGGCGCGAGCGGCGTGCAGGTTATCGCGCCGGTATCGGACGACGATGCTACAAGCCCACTGTTCCCGGCCCCACCGCTGGAGACGCTGCGCGGCATTGGCGTGCTTGCACACCGGCTGGGCATCGACTTCGCGCTCTACTATCCGAACCTGCGCGACTATGAGACGCAGGAAGAACGCAGCGCCGAGCTGGAGCGCTTCCGCGCCCTGCTCGGCGAGCTTCCGCAGGTGGATGCGCTGTACGTACCCGGCGGCGACCCGGGGCACGCCACGCCCGACCGGCTTTTCCCATTGGTCGCGGCGGAAGCCGCGGCGTTGCGCGCGCGCAATCCCGCTGCCACGGTCTGGATCTCGACCCAGGGCTTCGACGCGGCAGGGCTTGATGCCTTCTACGCCCAGTTGGCCCGCCGTCCGCGATGGCTCACCGGCATCTTCGCCGGCCCACAGACGCGGGATCCTGTGGCCGTGCAGCGGCGACATGTGCCAGTCGGATATCAGCTGCTGCTCTACCCCGACATCGCGCATACCATGCACGCGCAAGTGCCCGTCGATCGCTGGAGCCCTGCCTTTGCGCTGACCGAGGGTCGCGAGCCGATCAACCCGCGTCCGCGGGCAATGCAGGAGTTGTTCACCCGTCTGGCACCCGACAATGGCGGTTTTGTCACCTATTCGGAGGGCGTAAATGACGATGTGAACCAGTTCCTCTGGTTCCGGATGGGTTGGGATCCAACCGTGAAGCTCGATGCGTTCGCACGGGCGTATGCGACGACCTTCATCGGCGATCCCGCTGCGGCCCAGGCGCTGTTCGCACTCGAAGACAATTGGACCGGCGATCCCGCCGCGAATACCGGCATCGACGCGACGCTGAGACTGGTGGATGGCCTGGTACCCGCCGCCTGGGCCGACTGGCGGGTCGACGCACTCCGCTACCGTGCGGTCTATGACGCGATCGTTCGCCATCGCCTGATCGCGGCGCGCGCCCGCGAGGCAGCGGCGCGGGCCGCGCCGGATGCAGCGAGCGCCCGCGCGCTGCTCGCCGAGGCCGATCCGACGCCGGTTTCGGCGCTCCGCACGCGGCTGTTCACGCTCGCCGAGCGGTTGTGGAAGGGCGCCCGGCTCCAGCTCAGCGTGAAACGCTACGGTGCAACCAGTATCGAGCGCGGTGCCAATCTGGACCGAGTCGATGTCGACCTGAACGATCGCGTCTGGATCGAGCGTCAGCTCGCCACCCACTCCCCCGCCCAGCTCGCCGACTATGCGCGGGCGAAGGAAGGTGCGCTCTACGACGATCTCGGCGATCCCTGGAACGCGCCCCACCTCGTGCGCGGCAGCAGCCCGCTCGCCGATCCGCTGCGCTTCCACGGCGCGGTGGAGGGCATTGCCGACCGCACGCCGAACGACGGCTGGCGGATGTCGTGGATCAGCTATGCCGAAAGCCTCTACGACGCACCGCTGCGGCTACATTACACCGGCCTTGATCCGAAGCGGCGCTACCGACTCGTCGCCACCTATGCCGGCGAGGACTATTGGCTGCCGATGCGCCTCGTTGCCAATGGCGGCATCGAGCTCCACCCTCCGCTCGATCGCACGACCAACCCGATGACGGTGGACATCCCCATCCCCGCCGCCGCCACGCGCGGCGGCACGCTCGATCTCGCCTGGACGCGGCCCGCCGGCATGGGCGGCAGCGGCCGTGGTCATCAGGTCGCCGAGACCTGGCTCATCCCCGAACCCCTCTCCGGAGAACGCAAATGACGACCCTTTCCCGCCGCGCGCTCGTCGCCGCCGGCATCGCCACCCCGGCGCTCGCCCATGCCGCGACCGGTGGCGCCACCAGGACGCCCGCTCCCCGACCCTTTGGCGCCACGCCCAGCGAGCGCCAGTGGAAATGGCACCAGCGCGAGCAATACGCCTTCATTCATTTCTCGATGAACACCTTCACCGACAAGGAGTGGGGCTATGGCGACGAGGACCCCAAGACCTTCAACCCCAGCGACTTCAACGCCGACCAGATCGTCGCGGCAGCCAAGGCGGGCGGGTCGAGGGGCCTGATCCTGGTCTGCAAGCATCATGACGGCTTCTGCCTCTGGCCGACCAAGCTGACCGAGCATTGCATCCGCAACAGCCCCTACAAGAATGGCCAGGGCGACATCGTCCGCGAGATGTCCGATGCGTGCAAGCGCGCCGGCCTGCCCTTCGGCGTCTATCTCTCGCCCTGGGACCGCAACCATCCAGACTATGGCCGCCCGGGCTATATCGCCTATTACCGCGCCCAGCTGACCGAGCTGTGCACCCAATATGGCAAGCTGTTCGAAGTGTGGTTCGACGGCGCCAATGGTGGCGACGGCTATTATGGCGGCGCGCGCGAGACGCGGAAGATCGACGCACCGGCCTATTACAACTGGCCGTCGATCGTCGCCCTCGTCCACCAGCTCCAGCCCGATGCCTGCACCTTCGATCCGCTGGGAGCGGACATCCGTTGGGTGGGCAATGAAGATGGCGTGGCGGGGGATCCTTGCTGGCCGACGATGCCCAGCCACCCCTATGTCCAGAGCGAGGGCAATTCGGGCGTGCGCGGCGGCGCGCTGTGGTGGCCGGCGGAGACCGATGTCTCGATCCGTCCCGGCTGGTTCTATCACGCGGACGAGGACTCGCGGGTCAAAAGCCCCGAACGTCTGATCCAGCTGTACGACGAGTCGGTCGGCCGTGGGACCAATCTGAACCTCAACCTGCCGCCGGACCGCCGCGGCCGCATCGCCGACCAGGATGTGAAGATACTGAAGAGCTATGGCGATGCGATCCGCGCCACCTTTGCACGCGATCTGGCCAAGGGTGCGGTCGCCCATGCCAGTGCCACCCGCGGTACGGGCTTCGAAGCGGCCCGCGTACTCGACGGCAACCGCGAGACCTACTGGTCCACTCCGGAGAGCACGACCAAGCCGGTGCTGACGCTGGAACTCAAGCCGGGAACGCGCTTCGACGTGATCCGGCTGCGCGAATATCTGCCGCTGGGCGTGCGGGTGACACGCTTTGCGGTGGATGCGGAAATCGACGGCCGCTGGCAGCTATTGGCGGAGAAGGAATGTATTTCCGCCCAGCGAATCCTGCGCCTGCCCCAGCCGATCGCCCCGCGCCGGGTGCGGCTGCGCATCCTTGACGCGCCGGCCTGCCCCGCCATCGCAGAGTTTGCGCTGTTCCGGTCGGTCGCGCCGGTGCCGGTTGCGCCGATCGTCTCGTCGGATCCTACCGTGCTCGACACGCGCAGCTGGAAGATCGTCTCGGCGAGCGCGCCGGGCGCGGACAAAGTGATCGATCGCGATCCCGGAACGATCTGGATGGCAGCCGCGCCCACGCCGGGCGCACCCGTTGATGTGACCATCGACCTCGGCCTGGAAACCACGCTCGCCGGGTTCAGCCTCACGCCGTCGCGCCACGTCATGACCGACGCCGCCCCGCCCAAAGGCTATCAGGCCGAAACCAGCCTCGACGGAAAGCAATGGCAGCCGGCCGCGAGCGGCGAGTTCGGCAACATCGCCTATGCGCTTTCCACGCAGCGCATCGCCTTCGGCGCGCCGCGTGCTGCGCGATATCTCCGCCTTCGCTTCGCCGAGACGGCGCTGCCGGAGCCCAAGCTGGCCATTGCCGAGATCGGCGGCTTTACCGCACCGCGCTGATCGTCGGCACCTTTCCGGCGGACCGCTGCGTCGGCGCTTGCATCCGTGAGCGCCGACGCGTTGCGTTTGGGCAACATTCGGAGAGAAAAATGGTATCGAGCGCTACCATCTGCTGTCATATATAAAACCAGTTTCTCCATTTGGTATTGTATACCGATAGAACCTATGACAGCATCCCTTCCAAGCGGTGACAGACAGATGACGCGCCGCCTTTCAACCAGGAGAGCGGTGCAGCGGCGCCGCGTGGGGATGCATCGATGGGACTGGGTCGACGCGAGGCTTTGAAATTGGGGTTGGCTGGCGCGGCGGCGCTGCCGGCCGGGACGGCGCTGGCGCAGACTGACGCGTCGCGCGCGCTGATCGTCTCAACCTGGGACTTCGGCGCGGCGGCGAATGCGGCGGCCTATGCCCAGTGGAAGAAGACCGGTTCGCTGATCGATGCGGTCGAGGCCGGCGGCTGGGTGCCCGAGGCCGATCCGAAGAACCATTCCGTGGGCTTGGGCGGCTATCCCGACCGAGACGGCCATGTCACGCTCGATGCGATCATCATGGACGATCGCGGCAATGTCGGGGCCGTGGCGGCGCTGGAGGACATTCTTCACCCCGTCTCCGTGGCGCGGCGCGTCATGGAGAAGACCCCGCATACCTTCCTGGTCGGCGAAGGCGCGCGTCAGTTCGCCCTCGAACAGGGCTTTCCGAAGACGCGCCTGCTAACGCCCGAAGCGGAGGCGGCTTGGCGCGACTGGTTGAAGACCGCCAAGTACAAGCCCATCGCCAATATCGAAAACCAGCGTGGTTCAGCGCTCGATCACGATACGATTGGTATCGTCGCCTGTGATGCCAATGGACGCCTGGCAGGCGCATGCACCACCTCCGGCATGGCGTTCAAGCTGCGCGGCCGTGTGGGCGATTCGCCTCAGGCCGGATGTGGCCTGATGGTGGAGCCCGATGTCGGTGCGGCGACGTCCACCGGTGTCGGCGAGGAAGTGACGCGGATTGCCGGTTCGGCGCGCGTCGTCTCGTCGATGCGCGCGGGCATGGATCCGATGGCGGCCTGCCGCGAGGCCGTGCTGCACATCGCGAAATTGCGCGGCGATGCCGTGAAGGACGCGCAGGTCGCGTTCCTCGCCATCGACCGCAACGGCCGGGTCGGCGCCTATGCGCTCCAGCCCGGCTTTACCTATGCGGTTACCGATCTTGGGGGGGCGACGAGCGTGCTCGCCGCCGAAAGCCTGCGCAAGAAATAACAGAACTTGCAGCAGCACAATAGCAGCCTGGGGGCGAAGGAAGGAAAAATGATGAGGGGTTTTCGTACGTCTTTGATGGTTTCGTCGAGCATTACCCTTGCGCTGGGCGCAGCGGCGCTCGTCGCAGCCGCACCGGCCGCCGCGCAGACGGCCGACCAGTCCGCTCCCGCAGCGGATTCCGATCAGATCGTCGTCACCGGCTACCGCAAGTCGCTGGCGGACTCGGCCGCCACCAAGCGCAAGGCCAATGCGATCGTCGACGTGATCAGCGCCGAGGACGTGGGCAAGTTCCCCGACCGCAACATCGCTGAATCGCTGTCGCACCTGCCGGGCGTGACCGTCGACCACCAGTTCGGTGAAGGCGAGCAGGTCTCGATCGCCGGCCTTGAGCCCGCGCTCAACCGCATTCTGATCGACGGCCACTCGGTCGCCTCGGCCGATTGGGGTGGCAATCCCTCGGACCGTTCGAGCCGCAGCTTCAACTATTCGCTGCTCTCGCCCGAAATCATCAGCCAGGCGATCGTCTACAAGACGCCGGAGGCCCGTCTGCAGGAAGGCGCGATCGGCGGCACCGTCGACGTCGTGACCCGCAAGCCGCTGGACCTGAAGCCGAACACCATCACGGCCTCGGGCGGTTATGCCTATAACGACCGTTCGTCGCGCGGCAGCCCGCGCGCGTCGGTGCTCTATAGCTGGCATAACGACTCCGGCACGTTCGGCGTGCTCGGCTCGGTCGGCTATGACCGCCAGTACCTCGCCCGCGCCGGCGTGGCGGTCTATGGCTATCTGACGGGCAAGAGCTTCTTCCAGCAGGACAAGAACGGCAACGTCATCAACGATGCCAACGGCAATCCGGTGCCGACGAACCCGAACCTGCAGGTCAACGGCGGCAACTACAAGGATCTGGTCAACGCCCGCCTGCCCGCGTTCCTGGCCCACGAATATTTCCAGCAGACCCGCCAGCGGCTGAGCTTCTCGGGCGCGATGCAGTGGAAGCCTGCCGACAATCTGACGCTGACCGCCACCGGCCTCGTCATTCGCGGCAATTACGACAATTTCAGCACGTCGGAATATAGCTACAACACCCGGGGCAACCTGATCCAGCAGGCCACGATCTCCAATGGGCTGATCACCTCGGCAACCTATGGCGCGGGTACCGGCACCAACTGGACCGGCGAACTCGACACCAACTTCCGCCGCACCCGCATCAAGAACGACAGCGGCACGTTGGCGATGGACTGGGACGTCAACGGCTGGAAGGTCACCGGCAATGTCGGCTGGACCCGCGCGTCGGGCGGCAAGCAGCCGGAATATCTGCTGAACTTCCGGACGCTGCAGGGCTTCACGGTTGGTGCCAACGGCCGCAACACGCTGCTCAACTGGCAGTATCCGGCCAGCGATGCCACGCGCTGGGTCAGCACCTCGCCGGGTGAATCGAGCCTGCAGACCGAGCCCGCGGTGCTCGCGGCGACGAACGGCGCTGGCTTTTTCGGCGCTCAGATCGGCGGCATCACCAATGCCGACCAGACGCTGGACAAGGAGAAGTACGGCCAGCTCGACTTCGAGCGCGACATCGCCTTCGGTCCGTTCGTCAAGATCCTGTTCGGCGGTCGCTACAACGACCACCTGAATCGCCAGCTCACCTATGGCGGCGCGACCTTCACCAACCGTGCCTTCACCTTGGCGGATCTCGGCTCGTACACGCTTGCCAGCGACCTGTACGATGGGCTTTCGACGACCGGTAACGGCACGCCCTACGCGACGCTTAACCAGGCCAATGCGATCGCCGCGCTCACGGGCCCGGGCACGCTCAACGTCACGCGTTCGCTCGACACCGGCAGCTACTTCCGCGTGAAGGAGAAGATCTACACCGGCTACGTCCAGGCGAACTTCGAGTCCGGCAAGTTCCGCGGCAACATCGGTGGGCGCTTCGTCAGCACCAAGGATGACAGCTTCTATTATCTGAGCTCGAACGGCCAGACGAT
Source organism: Sphingomonas sp. TDK1 (assembly GCF_001650735.1). Classification (GTDB taxonomy): domain Bacteria; phylum Pseudomonadota; class Alphaproteobacteria; order Sphingomonadales; family Sphingomonadaceae; genus Sphingomonas. The sequence goes on from NZ_LXVY01000001.1 coordinate 237,526, forward strand.
CCCGCAGACCTCGTCCAGCACCGACAACCGCTTCCTGCCTGCGTTCAACATCGCCTATGATGCCGCACCGGGCGTGGTGCTGCGCGCCGCCGCGGCGAAGGTGATGGCGCGCCCGCGCTATTCGCAGCTCGCCGGTTCGTTCTCGCTGGACGACACGCAGAGCACCGGCAGCGCAGGCAACCCGGACCTGAAGCCCTATGCCGCGACCAACTTCGGTTTGTCGGCGGAATGGTATTTCACCAAGACCGGCTATATCTCGGCGGAAATCTTCTACCGCGATATCTCGAACTACATCTCGAACAGCAACGTCACGGTTCGCCTGACCAACCCGCTGACGCAGCAGACTCGCGACTACGCGATTTCGCAGCCGATCAACGGTGGCGGGGCATCGGTAACCGGCTTCTCGCTGACTGCGCAGACGCCGATCGCCTATGGCTTCGGTATCCAGGCAAACTACACCTTCGCCGACGCGGATACCGGCGTCAGCGGCCAGGGCCTGCCCTATCTCTCGCGCGATACCTACAACATCGTGCCGTATTTCGAGAGTGGCCCGTTCCAGGCGCGCGTGAGCTACAACTATCGTTCGAAGTACTTCTATGTCTTCGGTCGACTGTCGTCGGCGGACTATACCGACTCGTACCGCCAGCTCGACTTCTCGGCATCGTACAAGGTGCTCGAGAATTTCACGCTCACGGCGAATGCGTCGAACCTGCTGGACGAGACCTATTATCAGTACAGCGCGACGCCGCAGGCGCCGACCGCCCTGTACAAGAACGGCCGGACCTTCTCGATCAGCGCGAGCTTCCGGATGTAATTTCGCATCGGGCGCCGGTGAAAGCCGGCGCAATACGTTCCCAAGCACCTGCGCCTGTCCAGTCCGCTGGGCAGGCGCTTCTTTTTGGGGTGCGCGCGACGGTGACGCCCCTTCGCGCTTGACCCGCGCAGCCAAACCGCTCAGATGCGCTTCCCACTTGCAAGCAAGTCCGGCCGGTTTAGCTCAGCTGGTAGAGCAGCGGTTTTGTAAACCGAAGGTCGCGGGTTCGATTCCTGCAACCGGCACCATCCACCTTTCCACAGACATTCAAGGGCATCCAAAACTGGCGGATTTCCGCGGGTTTTGGCGGTATCTGATCCACCCAAATCCGGGCCGATCCATTGGAACCCGCGGCCCTTGACGGTATATTTGACGGTATCAGCACTGCGCCAGCGGAGGAGATACCGTCATGCTCACCGATGCAGCCGTCCGTCGAATCAAACCGCGGGACAAAGCGTTCAAAACCCAGGACATGCACGGCATGTACCTCCTCGTTCAGCCTGGCGGTGGTCGGTACTGGCGATGGGACTATCGTCACGACGGCAAGCGCGGCACGTTGGCGCTGGGCGTATATCCTAACGTCTCCCTAAAGGAAGCGCGCGAGCGCAGAGAGAACGCTCGGAAACTGCTCGAGAAGGGCATCAACCCCTCCTCCTACGGCAAACTGACGCGCGGGGTAGGCAGCATTTCGGCCGGAGATACGTTCGCCACCGTCGCCGACGAATGGCTGAAGAAGATCGAGGCGGAAGGGCGAGCGGCGAAGACCCTCGAAAAGCTCCGCTGGCTGATCGCGTTCGCCAACCCGCTGATCGGCACTCGACCGATCGGCGACATCAGCGCGCCAGAGCTGCTCACAGTATTGAGAACCGTGGAGGTTCGGGGCCGCTATGAGACGGCACGACGCCTCCGCAGTACCTGTAGCAGCGTCATTCGCTACGCGATCGCCACCGGACGGGCGCAGAGAGATGTGACCGCCGATCTCCAGGGCGCCCTGATCACGCCCAAGGTCAAACATCATGCTGCGATCATCGAGCCCGACAAGGTCGGCGCACTCTTGCGCGCCTTAGACGGGTACGAGGGCCAGCCATCGGTTGCCTTGGCGCTTCGGATCGCCCCACACGTGTTTGTGCGTCCGGGCGAACTGCGCGCTGCTGCGTGGGCAGAGTTCGACCTGTCAGCGAAGGTCTGGACCATCCCCGGCGAGAAGATGAAGATGGGCCGCCCGCATCGGGTCCCCCTCTCCAAGCAGGTGCTTGCGCTCCTAGCGGAGCTTCGAGAGATGCGCGGCAGGTCGCAGCTTCTGTTTCCAAGCGTCCGCTCAGACGCTCGCCCGATTTCCGACAATACCATCAACGCCGCCCTGCGCCGGCTGGGGTACGACAAGGCGCAGATGACGGGCCATGGCTTCCGCGCGATGGCCAGCAGCCTTCTCAACGAGAGCAGGAAATGGCACCCCGATGCGATCGAACGGCAGCTCGCGCATGTAGAGAGAAATGACGTGCGTCGAGCCTATCTCCGCGGCGAGCATTGGGACGAGCGCGTTCGGATGATGCAATACTGGTCAGATTATCTCGAGCGCTTGAAGGCAAGCTAGGACGCTAAAAGGTCGAAGCTCACATCACTTGTTGCTGACCGTTAATCAGCCATATCGTTCCGAAGGCAGAGGCCACAGGTTCGAATCCTGTCGGGTGCACCATTTTCAATGGCTTAGCTGGCTAAGCAGCAAACTTGTCAAATACACGTCAAATATACACGGCCGGACCCCTGCGGTTGCGGGCGCACGCCTCTGTCCGACTCTGACCGGTTGCAGCTTCGACCGGTCTCAGATTCGTCAGGCGGAGCGGGTTGGGAAGCGCCAGATGATGAACTGCCAATCTGCCCTTCGGACGCCCGAATCCAGACGCCATGGCGCGGGAATGAGTACGGAACCCGAAGGGCCGGACGTGGGACTTACCTGCCGTTCCCAAGTGATATGCGGAACAGCAGCTTCGTTCAGGAGCCGTCGTTCCAACGTCCGCCCGACCCGTATCGTAAACGACGCCGTAAGCCCAATCCATCAGAGTCGCTTTGATGCAAACAAGGTGGGAGGCATATCGACTTTACGTACCGGACTCTTGCTTTGGGGTAGCCCATCGCGAGGGGAGTTCAGCCCGGACCCGGCGATTTGCATACTACCCCCGACAGCAAGTGCTTCGCCCACCAGAATGAGAGTCGGCTGATCGCTGGGGAAGGCCGATATCGCGATATGGAGCAGATCAAGGCGAGTGTGCAGGAGCCGCTCGCTGGCAAGGCTCACATCGCACGCGACCAGAACCGGCGTGGCACCCGAAAGCCCCGCGGTCGTGAGATTGCGGCTGATCTCTGCAGCCGCACTACGCCCCATGTAGAACACGGTCGTGCAATGCGGGTCCGCCAAGGCTGCCCAGTCTAGATCGAGCGGTGCATCGCCGCGCTTGTGCGCGGTGGCGAACTGCACGCGCCGCGCCAGTCCCCGCAGCGAGAGCGAGACGCCCGCCGAGGCCGCTGCCGCGCTGGCGGCGGTGATGCCGGGGCAAATTCGCACCGGCACGCCGGCCTGAACGAGGGCCGAACACTCCTCCATCGAACGGCCGAAGATCGAGGGGTCGCCGCCCTTCAGCCGGACCACCCGTTCGCCCGCCTGGGCCGCGGTGACGAGAAGCTCGTTGATCGCCCGCTGCTCCTTGGAATGCCGGCCGGCGCGCTTGCCGACCGGCACCCGGCGCGCCGTTGCGGGGATCAGCGCCAGAACAGCCTCGCCCACCAACGCGTCGTAGAACACGATCGTCGCGGTACGCAGCAGCCGCTCGGCCTTGCGGGTCAGCAGGTCGGGATCGCCGGGCCCCGCGCCGACCAGCCAAACGCTGCCTGCGGGAAATTCGTCAGCCATGTGCGGCCTCCTTCGGCATGGTGGTGAGAATGCGGGCAAGCGCCGGGCGGCACGATCCGCAATTGGTGCCGGCTCCCAGCGCCGCGCCGATCGCGGCAACGTCCTGCAGCCGCTGATCGCGGATGGCTGCAGTGATGGTGTGCAGGCCGACGTCGAAACAGGCGCAGACGATCGGCCCCCGATCGCTCCGCCGCCCCGGTGCGCGGCCGGCGAGGACCTGCGGCCCTTGGGGCTGGTCGAGTTGCGAGATCAGCCAGTCGCGGCTCGGTAACTCGCCGCTGCGGGTGACGAACAGCACCGCAGCAAGTCTGCCCTCCCGCAATACCGCCACGCGCAGGGTCCCGCGCGCAGGATCGCTCGCCTCGATCCGTTCGCCCGGCGGAAGCGCCCGGCCAACCGCGGCGGCGTCGCCGATTCCGGCAAGTTCATAGAGCGCGCCTCCCAGCACCGCCACGCGGGTCGCCCACAGACAATCCGGGGCCAGCACCTCGCCCCGCACGATCAGAAAGCCGCGCCAGTCGACCGCCACCGGCAGGATCCGCGCAGGCGAGAGCTTGAACCCTGGTTGGCCCGAATGCGGATCGGCGAGATCGCGGGCGAGCAGTCCCGTGCGGCCGGCACGCGACTGCTGGTCGGTCCAATGAATCGGCGTGAACAGCTCGCCCCGGCGCTGGCCTGGCTGATGGGCGACACGGAACAGGCTCTCGCCCTGCGGCGTCGCCACCCGTGCGAGCGCGCCATCGGCGAGCCCCAGGGCGGAGGCGTCTTCCGGGTGGATTTCGACCAGCGGCTCCTCCCGATGCCGGGCGAGCTTGGGCGACAGGCCTGTCCGCGTCATCGTGTGCCACTGGTCGCGGTACCGGCCGGTGTTGAGCGTCATTGGCCAGTCGCGCAGCGGCGGCTCCAGCGGGCGCTGCGCCACCGGGACGAGCCGCGCGCGGGCGCTCGGCGTGGGATAGTGCCCCTCGGCGAACGGCGCGGCATTCCACTGGAACGGCGCCATCGCGTCATAGGCGTGATTGCCGATCGCGGCCTGCGCCTTCAGGTCGAGCATCCGTGCGCCATCGTTGCGATAGGCGGTCAGGCGGGCGTGCTCGCGCCAGATCTCGGCAGGACGATCATAGGCGAAGGCGGTGCGGAACCCCATCCGCCGGGCGACGTGGGTGACGATCCACCAGTCGGGCTTTGCCTCGCCGAGCAGCGGCAGGAAGGCGCGCTGGCGGCTGATCGTGCGTTCGGAGTTGGTGACGGTGCCGTCCTTCTCTCCCCAGGCGGCAGCCGGCAGGCGCACATGCGCGTGGACGCTGGTGTCGGTCTCGGCGATGACGTCGGACACGACAACGAAAGGACAGTTGGCCAGTGCCTCGCGCACGCGGCCCGCATCGGGCATCGACACGGCGGGGTTGGTCGCCATAATCCACAAGGCCTTGATCCGCCCTTCGCCCACGGCGCGGAACAGGTCGACGGCCTTCAGGCCAGGCTTGGTCGCCATGCGCGCGGCGGCCCAGAAGCGACCGACATCGGCGATGTCCTCCGCCCCGAAGCCACGATGCGCCGCCAGCGTCGAGGCCAGCCCGCCCACCTCGCGCCCGCCCATCGCATTGGGCTGGCCGGTAATCGAGAAGGGCGCTGCACCGGGCGTGCCGATCCGGCCGGTAGCGAGGTGGAGATTGAGGATCGCATTCACCTGATCGGTGCCGCGGATCGACTGGTTGATGCCCTGGCTGAACAGCGTGACGGTGCGCGGATTCGCGGCGAACAGCTGATAGAAGCGCTGGAGATCGGCAGGCGCCAGATCGCAGGCCTGGGCGGTGGACCAGAGATCGTGCCCCTCGCCCAGCGCTTCCCAGAACCCTTCGGGCACATCGAGGTTCGCGGAATCGGCCAAGCCCTCTGCGCGGCAATAGGCGAGCAGGCCGTTGAACAGCGCCACATCGCTGCCGGGACGCAGGGCCAGGTGAAGGTCCGCCTCGTCGGCCGTCTCGGTACGACGAGGATCGATCACGACCAGTTTCGTCCCACGCTCGGCCCGCGCAGCCATGATCCGCTGATAGACGACCGGATGGCACCAGGCGGTGTTCGAACCCACCAGCACGATCAGATCGGCGGCGTCGATATCGGCATAGCTGCCGGCCACCACATCCTCACCGAACGCGCGCATATGCCCCGCCACCGCGCTCGACATGCACAGCCGCGAGTTGGTGTCGATATTGGCCGAGCCGATGAAGCCCTTCATCAACTTGTTGGCGACGTAATAGTCCTCGGTCAGCAGCTGGCCCGAGACGTAGAAGGCGACGCTGTCCGGGCCATGTTCGGCGATCGCCTCGCGGAAGCGGCGGGCGACGAGGTCGAGCGCCTTGTCCCAGCTGGCGCGGCGATCGCCGATCATCGGATGGAGCAGGCGTCCCTCCAGCCCTACGGTTTCCCCGAGATGCGTGCCCTTGGAGCAGAGCCTGCCGCGATTGGCCGGGTGGTCGGGATCGCCCTCGATGTGGACGGTCCGCTCGGCGGTGACGGTCGCGCGGATGCCGCAGCCGACGCCGCAATAGGCGCAGGTGGTGCGGGTGGCCGTGCTCACGCCGCCGCCCGCACCGGGCTGGCGAGCAGGATCCGCTCGCCCTCCATTCGTACCGGCACCACCGGCGTGCAGCCGGCATCCTGTTCCAAAGCGGTGCCGGTCGCGAGGGAGATTCGCAGATTGTGCAGCGGGCAGGCCACCGCATGGCCATGGACGATGCCTGCGCTCAGCGGTCCGCCCTTGTGGGGGCAGCGGTCGATCAGCGCGAAGACCTGGTCGTCATGGGTGCGGAACACCGCCACCGGTTCCCCGGCAAGGGTAAGCGTGCGGCTGCCCCGCAGCGGCAGGTCGGCGAGCGTGCCGATATCGGTCCAGTCGGTCATCCGGCTTACTCCGCGGCGGCGAGAAGGGGCTGGTGCAGGCCGGCGTCGGCGCCCGCCACGCGCTCGGCCCAGGGGTCGTCCTGGCTGAAGGACTGGGAATGCAAGAAGCGCGCGGCCAGCGCGTCGCGGCCTGCTTCGTCCTCGACGACGCGGGCCTTCAGATAGGCGAGCCCAACCCGCTCGATCCACGGCGCGGTGCGCTCGAGATAGCGCGCCTCCTCGCGGTAGAGCTGCACGAAGGCGGCGGCATAGTGCATCGCCTCGTCCTCGGTCGTTACCTTCACCAGCAGGTCGGTGGCGCGGACATGGATGCCGCCATTGCCGCCGACGTGCAGCTCATATCCAGAGTCCACGCATACCACGCCGAAGTCCTTGATCGTCGCTTCGGCGCAGTTCCGCGGGCAGCCGGAGACCGCCATCTTGAACTTGTGCGGCATCCAGCTTCCCCAGAAGCCGCGCTCCAGCTTGATGCCGAGCCCGGTCGAATCCTGCGTGCCGAAGCGGCACCATTCGGAGCCGACACAGGTCTTCACCGTCCGCAGCGCCTTGGCATAGGCATGGCCTGAGACCATTCCGGCCGCGTTCAGATCGGCCCACACCGCCGGCAGATCCTCCTTGCGGATGCCGAAGATATCCAGCCGCTGGCCGCCCGTCACCTTCACCATGGGCGCGTTGAACTTCTCCACCACATCGGCGATCGCGCGCAGCTCGGCGGGCGTGGTCACTCCGCCCCACATGCGCGGCACCACCGAATAGGTGCCGTCCTTCTGGATGTTGGCGTGCAGCCGCTCGTTGACGAAGCGGCTCTGCTGGTCGTCGACATATTCGCCCGGCCACGCGCAGAGCAGATAATAGTTGAGCGCCGGCCGGCAGGACGAACATCCGTCGGGGGTCGACCAGTGCAGCCGCTGCATCACCTCGGGGATCGCACGCATACCCTGCTCGACGATCGCCCGGCGCACTTCGTCATGGCCGTAGCTGGTGCATTTGCACATCGTCTTCGGTCCCGCCTGCACGGCTTCCTCGCCCAGCGTCAGCGCGAGCAGATGCTCGACGATGCCGGTGCACGATCCGCAACTGGCCGAGGCCTTGCAGGTTGCGCGGACGGCATCGAGGCTGCACGCGCCGCCCGTGATGCTCGCGACCACCTGCCCCTTGGAAACGCCGTTGCAGCCGCAGATCTCGGCATCGTCCGAGAGCGCCGCAACGGCGGCTTTAGGGTCCGCCTGCCCCCCTCCCGAGGCGAAGGCCTGGCCGTAGATCAGCACGTCGCGGATCGGGGCGACGTCCTCGCCCTTCTTGAGCAGGTCGAAATACCAGCCGCCGTCGCCGGTATCGCCGAACAGCACCGCGCCGATGATGCGGTCGTCCTTGAGCACCACCCGCTTGTAGATGCCGCGCGCCGCGTCGCGCAGCACGATGTCCTCGCAGCCCTCGCCGCCGGAGAAATCGCCCGCCGAGAACACGTCGAGCCCGGCGACCTTGAGCTTGGTCGAGGTCGCCGATCCGCGATAGGGATTGGCGCGCGCCACCAGCCCGTCGGCCAGACTGCGGCACATGTCCCACAAGGGCGCGACCAGGCCGTAGCACTGCCCGTCATGCTCGACGCATTCGCCCACCGCAAGCACGTCGGCATCGCTGGTCACCATGTGATCGTCGACCTGGATGCCGCGGCCCACCGCAAGCCCGGCCTCCCGCGCGAGCTTCACCGAAGGGCGGATGCCGACCGCCATCACCACCAGCTTGGCCGGGAGCACGCGCCCGTCCTTGAGCTGCACGCCCTCGACCTTGCCGTCGCCGAGGATCGCGGCGGTATCGGCGCCGGTCAGGATCGTCTGCCCGCGTGCCTCGAGCGCCGACTTGAGCAGCCAACCCGCCGCCTCGTCGAGCTGGCGTTCCATCAGCGTTGGCATCAGGTGGAGCACCGTGACCTTCATGCCGCGCAGCGTAAGGCCGTGTGCCGCTTCCAGCCCGAGCAGCCCGCCGCCGATCACCACCGCTTCGCCGCCGCCGCACGCTGCCGCCAGCATCGCGTCGACATCGGCCATGTCGCGGAAGCTGATGACGCCGGGCAGGTCGTGCCCCGGCACGGGAATGATGAACGGATCGGAGCCGGTGGCGATCAACAGCTTGTCATAGCCGGTGACGCGGCCGGACTTCGCAGTGACGGTCCGCGCGGCGCGGTCGATCGCCACCACTGGATCGCCCGCCACCAGCTCGATGCCGTGCTGCGCATACCAGGCATGATCGTTGATCACGATCTCCTGAAACGTCTTCTCGCCGGCCAGCACCGGCGACAGCATGATGCGGTTGTAGTTAACGTGCGGCTCGGCGCCGAAGATGGTGACGCGGAAGCGCGTGCCGTCGCGCGCGAGCAGCTCCCCCACCGCGCGACAGCCCGCCATGCCGTTGCCGATGACGACCAGATGCTCGCGCGCCTCGGGCGGCGAGACGGTCCCGGCGGGACTATCGTCGGCGAGGATTGCCGTGCCTTCGAGAAACTCCATCCGCTTCGCTCCAAAACGAAAAAGCCGCCATCCGGCGCCCGGAACTTGCGAACCGAGCGCTGGATGGCGGCTTTGCCATCAACAGGACCACGTTTGCCCATCTTCGGGCTGGCGTGGCTATGTGCGAAGGACGGCCTTGTCCTTCGCGTTGCAACATAAACCGATTCGCGGAACCGCTCAAGCGATTCCGCTCAATAGCTCCAATCCAGCTGCAGCCAGAATTTGCTGGTATCGGTGGCGAGGCGATCGGCCGTGTACCGCGCATAGCGCGCCGACAGCAGCGTCTTCTTCATCTTCACCGTAGCGAGCAGGTCGATCTCGTCGCCATAATGCCGCTCCAGCCGGTCGCTTTCGAACCGATGCCATGTCGCCTGCAGCGTCAGTGCATCCACCTTGCCCAGCTTCTTCCAGCCATAGCCGCCGCCGGCATAGAGGTCGCGCACGCCGTCCGGCGGCGTGGTCAGGAACTTGTCCGCCCAACCCTGGAACTTGAAGTTGGTACCGAGCGGCGTCTGGAAACTGGTGAGCGCTGCGCCCTTGTCCGCGCCCAGGACTTCATAGCCGCCGTTGAGCTTCCAGCCACGCACGTCCAGCGTCGCGTCCGCCAGCCAATAGCCGGCGGAGTAGCGATTGGGGTTGCGGTGATAGTCGGATTGCGTCGCCCAGCTGAGCTGGTAGCTCAGCTTCACCTTTGGTCCCAGGGCCCGGCCGCCCGCCAGCCGCCCGCCATAGGTCTGGCTGGCGAGACGATAGCCCTGCACTTCGGGCTCGTCCTGGTCGACCAGATAGGCGAAACCGGTCAGCGTGCCGATCGGGGTCGCTGTGGAGAGATTGGCGAACACATTGTCGCCGCCCACACCCCGCTGCCGCGCGCCGCGACCATCGGTGCCCCAGATGGTGCGGACGTCCCAGGCATAGGCGATGTCGAGCTTCACGCCCTTGAGCGGTACCAGCTCGCCGCGCACCGCGTCGAACGTCTGCGCGTTGTTGCGAAAGCCAACATTGCCGACGAAACGCTCATCGTCCAGCGCGATCCGCTGGCGCCCGGCGGTGACGGTCAGCGGCCGCGTGCGGTATTGCAATTGTGCGCGGTAGATCGCGACATCCTGCGGATCGGCGACCAGCGGCCGGGTCGCGGCACCGTGCAGCCCGTCATAATAGTTGCCGACCAGCGCCAGATTGCCCTGCGCCTCGCCCAACACCGCCCATGGGCCGCTGTGCAGCTCGGCACCGGCGCGCACGCGCAACGTCCACGTATCCGCCGTCTGGGCGAGCCCATCCTGGTCGACATGCTCATAGCGGGTGCGCGCCTCGATCAGCGGCTTCACCGCAATGTCCTGGGCACAGGCCGGCCCTGCGACGGCCAGCGCGGCCGCCGTCGTTAAGATCGTTCGCATGAAAGTCCCCCCAAAAATGGGGCGGCGCATTTGGTATCGCGCCGCCCTCCCCTCCGACTTAGATGCGCGCGCCGCTCGTCCAGCGCGCGCGCCACGAGGCCTTGACCAGCGTCAGGCCCAGCAGCGCGACCAACGCGAGTCCGGCGAAGATCAGGAAGCCCGGCGCGAAGCTGCCCGCCAGCTGCTTGGCAACGCCGAGCGACGAGGCGAGATAGAAGCCGCCGATCCCGCCGGCCATGCCGACCAACCCGGTCATCACGCCGATCTCCGCTTGGAAACGCTGGGGCACCAGCTGGAACACCGATCCGTTGCCGGTGCCCAGCGCCAGCATGGCGACGACGAAACAGCCCAGCGCCGCCGGCAGGGTCGGCGCAACGCTGACGCCCGTCAGCGCGGCGGCGGCGACCAGAAACACGACCGAGAGCGTTTTCACGCCACCGATCTTGTCGGCGAGTGCGCCACCCAGCGGCCGCACCAGCGATCCCGCGAACACGCAGGCGGCAGTGCAATAGCCGGCAACGATGGTCGTCAGCTTGAACTGATCGGTGAAATAGATCGGCAGCGACGCCGCCAGCCCGACGAACCCACCAAAGGTGACCGCATAGAAGCCCATCAGCCACCAGGCGTCGGCCGATTTCAACGGATGCAGATATTCGACGAGCGACTTTGGCGCAGGCGCGTTCGGTGCGTCCTTGGCCATCGCCAGATAGAGTATGAAGACAATGCCCAGCGGAACGCACGCCAGCCCCAGCACGGCGTTCCAGCCGAACAGCTTGGCGAGCGCGGGGGCGAACAGCGCGGCGAGCACGGTGCCCGAATTGCCCATTCCCGCCAGCCCCATCGCCTTGCCCTGATGCTCGGCCGGGTACCAGCGACTGGCGAGCGGCAGCGCGATCGCGAAGCTCGCGCCGGCAAAGCCGAGGATCACGCCCAGCGCCAGCGTGCCGCCGAAGCTGTTCACGCCGAGCAGATAGGCGGACAGCAGCCCGCCGATCACGATCATCTGGCTGATCGCGCCCGAACGTTTCGGCCCGATGCGATCGACCAGCAGCCCGTTGACCACGCGCAGCAACGCGCCGGCCAGCGTCGGCGTCGCCACCATCAGCCCCTTTTGTGCGGCGGTGAGATGCAGCGTCCTGGCGATATCGGGCGCGAGCGGGCCGAGCAGCACCCACACCATGAAGGCGAGATCGAAATAGAGAAATGCGGCGACCAGCGTCGGCCAATGCCCGCTGCGCCAGAAGCTGCCGCCGCTTGTCGTGCTGGTAGATTGGTGCACGCGTCGATCCAGAAATGCCGTTGCCATGATGACTTCCCCAATGCCGATCTGAAAAGGACAAGAAAAAAGCCGCCCGCCGGACGTTCGCGTGGGTGCGAAATCCGGTCAGCGGCTTTGCTGGGTTCAGAGGGGGAGGCAGGCCCCGGCGTTGGGGTGCCCTCCCGATGGGCGCGCATCCTTGCGCGCGACTCATGGATCATCGCCCGAAACGAGCTTTGCTGCAAGCGCGAAGTTATAGCGGGTGGAGCGCTTGCTCTTTACCCGCGCGGACCGGCGAATCCCGCCAGATACGCGTCCAGCTGCTCGGGATCGAACACGCGGCCGTCGAAAAACCGGTCCGGCCCGAGCGTCAGCGCGCCGCGATGCGCGCCGACGCCGATCGGCGAAGTTACCGCGCCTTCCAGTTTCATGCTCGCCCCCGGCATCGCTTCGCCGCTGGCGCCCAGTGCGCGACGATAGATGTCGGGCCGGAACACCGCGCCGGCCGCAGCCTCTGCCTCGGCGCTCGGCTCGGCCTGCTTCCAGCGGACGAGCTGCGAATAAATCCACAGCGCTTGGCTGCGCCACGGAAAGGCGGTCGCCTCGCGGTGGAACAGCAGGAAATCGGGTTGCTCGACCACCGGCGCATCGGCGCGCGGGAGCACCTGTCCTGCAAGCCCCGCCTCGATCAGCTCGGCCGGTTCGCCGACATAGGCGGGCCGCGCCAGCAACGCCGCCAATTCCTCTCGGTTCGCAGGGTCGTCGCACCAGCGCGACGCTGCCGCCAGCGCCAGCAGCAGTCGGTCGACCGTCTCGGCATTGGCGTCCATCCAGTCGGTGCGCAGCGCCAGCACCTTCTCCACGCCGCGCTGCCAGATCCGCGCGCCGATCGCCACCGCCTCGGCCAAGCCTTGCGCGATCGCCGCCGCCGGCCACGGATCGCCGGCGATAAACCCGTCAATCTCGCCCAGCCGCATCGCCTCCACGGTCAGCGAGGGCGGCAACACGCGCAGCACCACGTCGCGATCGGGGTCGATGCCCACGCTGCCCAGCCAGTAGCGCAGCATCAAAGCGTGGCCGGAGAAGCGGTGAACGATGCCGATGATCGGCTTGCGCTTGAACAGCCCGATCGCCGCGGCGAAATCATGCCCCGTGCCCAGCGGATCGGCGAGCCGCGCCGGCAGGTCCTGCTCCAGCGCTGCGGCGAATTCGCCCGACATCACCAGCATGTTGCCGTTGCTATTGAGCTTGAACGGCGCCGACAGCGCCGCCGGCTGCTGGCTTAGCCCCAGCGTCACCGCCACGGTGAGCGGGGCCAGCATCTGCGCTGCCTGCACCTGGCCATAGACCAGCCGGTCGCGCAGGGTCGCCCAGCTGGTCGTCCGCACTAGTTCCAGATCGATGCCCTGTGCCTCGGCGAACCCCTTTCCGCGCGCGGCGACCAACACCGCGCTGTCGGTAAGCGGCAGGAAGGCGGCGCGGATCGGTGTCATGCATTGCCTCCACCGAGCAGACTGCTGGCGGTGATCAGCGCCTCCGCCACATCGACGAGCCGGCGGCCCTGGTTCATCGCGGTTGAGCGCAGCAGCGCATAGGCGTCGGCTTCGTTCAATCCGCGCTGTGCCATCAGAATCGCCTTCGCCTTGTCGATCGTCTTGCGGTTGGCGAGCGCGGTGCGCGCCTCGTCCAGTTCGCTCTGCATCCGGGAAAAGGCGGTGAACCGCCGCACTGCCAGTTCCAGGATTGGCTTCACCCGATCCTTGCGCAATCCGTCCACGACATAGGCGGACACGCCCGCATCGATTGCTGCGCCGATCATCATATCGTCGGATTGGTCCACGAACATTGCGATCGGCTTGGCGAGCGCACGGCTCACGAGCAGCATTTCCTCCAGCGTGTCGCGGCTCGGGCTGCCCAGATCCATCAGAACGACGTCGGGCGCCATGCGCTCGATCCGCGCGACAAAAGCCCCGCGCGGCGGAACGAAATGGATATCGTCATACCCCGCCTCGCGCAGGCCCTCTTCGAGGACCGATGCGCGGGCTCCGCTGTCATCGACAATGACGATCCGCACCCCAGCGCCTTTCGCAGTTGCAAAATGAACTGGCAGCAAAGCGCAGGCGCGTCAAATGGGCACCGACCGAGCAGGACACCCGCCGAGTGCAGGCGGCGTCAAACTCAATACCGATTTATGCCGTTAAAAACGGAAACTTGACACCCACGCCTCCGCGCAACTGCTGGCGGCGGCGCGCGGCTAAACGACCGACTGGTTTGCGCGACCGGAATGGCGGCTTCCAGCCAGAGCCGCCGCTCGCATCAACGACGCTGAATGTCTTGAGTTGGTCGGTAGGTGCCTCGGGGCATTCCCGCTTCTGAGGCTCGAAAACGTTCTTCGGACGGCCGCTCTGGCCATCGGAGAATGATCATGGAGATGTCTGAAACCGAACTCACCGCGACAAAGCGCCCAGTCTGGAATGCCGGACGGACGGTCGGCGCGAAGCGCGCGCTGAAACCGAAACAGATATGGGAGATCCGATTTTACCTCAATCAGCGCCGCCGCTTGCGAGATCGGGCGCTGTTCGACCTGGCGATCGACAGCAAACTGCGGGGCTGCGACCTGGTACAGATGAAGATCCGCGACTTGGTCAGCGGCGGGCAGATCCGAACGCGTGCGATCGTGATGCAACAGAAAACCGGTCGGCCGGTTCAGTTTGAATTGCTTCCAGACGCTCGGACTAGCCTGCTGGCGTGGCTTGAACGGCGGGGCGGCGCAGTGGACGATTATGTCTTTCCGAGCAGAATTGATCATAATGGGCATCTCAGCACCCGCCAGTATGCACGGCTTGTCGATGAATGGGTGACCGGCGTCGGTCTGATGCGAAGCGAGTATGGCACGCACTCGCTTCGCCGAACGAAGGCTTCGATCATATACAGGGCGACCGGCAACCTTCGTGCAGTCCAAATTCTTCTCGGTCATAGCAAGATCGAGAACACGGTGCGCTATCTCGGCATCGACGTGGAAGACGCGCTTGCTTTTGCAGAGAACACCGAAATCTGACCCGATGGCTCCTCGCCTCCGGCGAGGGGCCTCTTCACCGTGCTGTGGGACAATCGTGCCATGGCCAGTTTGCCTGCCGAGTAGCCGGTGTTGGGTGAAAAATCGTTCGATGCCAACGTCTTCGCGCTGAGGAAGTTTAGAACGGAATCCGACGCATCGGTACAATCAAGGCAGCCAGGCGGGCGGCGAGAAGCGGACTTGACCCTGCGAGAGAGGAGGAGGCTGCAGTTCCCGCGGCCAAGGCGCAATTTCCGCAGCATACCGCGCCTCGGCAGCGCCATAGGAAAATCCTGCCAGCACCATTAGGCGCTCGCGATCACAAATGGTGACGCGCGCTCGCTCGCAGCGGAGTATCTTCTCGCCCTCAAGCACATGGAAGCATTCGGTCACGCTCGCCCGCCGTGTGTGAAGCGCGCGTGCGACGTCGTCATGCGTCAACAACAGCGTGTCGCCTTGACTGCGGTCGTGGAGCATCAATATCCATCGGGCAACGCGGCGTTCCAAGGGATCGATCGTGTTCGAACCGAGCATCGAGGCCATCTGCTCGAGAAAATTGTCGGCGTACCGCAGCAGATTGGCGCGTAGCGTCACACTCTTTGCGCAAGCCTCCAGCAGGGGCCCAGCCGCAATGGATAAAGCCGTACCGCCCTGCATCTCCACGGTTGCGAGCGTGAAGCTTTCTTCCACCCCCATCAGCAGCGACCAACCCAACACGCCCTCATGGCCGACCAAGCCCAGGGCTGGCTGGCGATCGCCGAGAAGCGTCTGACGAACACAGAAGACCGCGGTCTCGGGGAAGATCATCTGCACCGACCCGCAGGACGTGCGGCCCACGCTTTCCCGTGGGCCGAAGGGAAGGCGGGAGAGGTGCGGGATCAGCAACCACGCGTCGCTTTGCGCGAGCGATCGCAGCAGCAGATTGCCGCGGATGTCTGGCGCATAGTGGGCGTTCGGTTTCGACATCGGCGCGACCCGCTCCCTCTCCTCGTTGCGTGTAAGCTTCGGAACGTGCGGCGCCACGGATGCATGAAAACGCGTGGCAGGGGACATTTTGTACGACACCGTACCCAGCCCGTGCCGAACCGGAACTGCTTGAAAACGCCCCGGGTTCGAACCCTCGCTACCATCAGGGAGGCATGCGCCGTGAACCAGGAAGTCGAGCTTATCGAAGCTTTCCAGCAACAAGCCCAACGCCGAAAAGATCGCCGCGAATTCTTCAAGGCGTTCGCGCTAACCGCAGTGGCCGGTGGCGGGCTGGCCATGGCAACAAGCGTCCAGCGGGCTGCCGCTCAGGCAACGCTCACGGATGGCGACGTCCTCAATTTCGCACTGAACCTCGAATATCTCGAGGCGCAATTCTATGCCTATGCGGCGAACGGCGTTGGCCTTTCCGCCGACCTGTTGACCGGGTCCGGCAAGATCGGTGCCGCCGTGGGCGCACGCCAGGCGACTTTCAAGGATCCGGCGGTCGCCGCCTATGCTCAGGAAATCGCCGCGGACGAACGCGCCCATGTCGCGTTTCTGCGCAGTGCCATCGGCGCTACCGCCGTGGGGCAACCCCAAATCGACATCGGGGTTTCACCCACCAGCGCCTTTTCCAACGCGGCCCGTGCCGCGGGACTGATCGGCGCGGGTGACTCTTTCGATCCCTATGCAAGCGACGAGAACTTCCTCCTCGGCGCGTTCATCTTCGAGGATGTCGGGGTCACTGCCTATAAGGGCGCTTCGCCGCTCATTACCAACAAGGTGTTCCTCGAGGCCGCGGCAGGCATTCTTGCCGTCGAGGCCTATCATGCCGCGCTCGTCCGCACGACGCTCGACGCCAAGGGGATCGCAACCCCCAGCCTGGTGGACGCGACCGAGGCGATCTCGAACGCGCGCGACAGTCTCGACGGGGCGAGCGACGATGATCAGGGCATCCGCGCGATCGGCACCTCGAGCAACATCGCGCCGCTCGACGCCAACGGCCTCGCCTATAGCCGCTCGACGGGCCAGGTGCTCAACATCGTCTACCTGAACAAGGCGGCCGTCACTGCCGGCGGATTTTTCCCCAACGGCGTCAACGGCACCATCGTCACCAGCGCAGCGAACTGATCGCTCGGTCCTAGGGAGGCTTCAGCCATGAACCATGATATCGTTCTCCAGGTCCTGGATGCATGCGACGCTCGCCGCGCCGAGCGCCGGGCTTTCATGAAAAATGCCGGCTTTGCGGTCGCGGGCGCTACCATGCTCGCCGCGTGCAGCAGCAATGACGATGGGCCGGGATCCATGATCACGCCTACGCCTACGCCGACCCCAACCCCCAGTCCGTCCGGCGCGCTCTCCGATCAGGACGTGCTGAACTTTGCGCTAAATCTGGAATATCTGGAAGCGCAGTTCTATTCTTTCGCCGCCAATGGCGTTTCGCTGCCGGCCAGCCTGCTGTCGGGTACAGGTCAGGCCGGCGCACCGAACGGCGCGCGGCAGGTCACCTTCAAGGACGACGCCGTGGCCCGCTATGCCCGGGAGATAGCCGGCGACGAACAGGCGCACGTCGCCTTTCTGCGCAGCGCCCTTGGTAGCGTCGCGGTCGCTCAGCCCAATCTCGATCTGTCCGCCGACGTAAACGGCGCATTTTCGACCGCGGCACGCGCCGCCGGACTGGTCGGTGCCAATCAAGCATTCGATCCCTATGCGAGCGACGAGAATTTCCTGCTCGCAGCCTTTATCTTCGAAGATGTCGGGGTCAGCGCCTACAAGGGCGCTTCGCCGCTGATCACCAACAAGACCTATCTCGAGGCAGCAGCCGGCATCCTTGCCGCAGAGGCCTATCACGCCGGGCTGATCCGCACGACGCTCTATCGCAAGGGGCTGACGACGCCCTCGCTCATCGATGCCACCGAAGCCATTTCCAACGCGCGCGACAGCCTGGACGGATCGAGCGACCTTGACCAGGGTATTCGTCCGATCGGCACTGCCACCAACATCGTGCCGACCGACTCCAACGGCGTGGCGTTCAGCCGATCCGCCGGCCAGGTGCTCAACATCGCGTATCTCAACAAGGCATCGGTCGATCGTGGCGGCTTCTTCCCCACCGGCGTCAACGGCACGATCAAGCTCAGCGCTGCCAGCTGATGCCGCCGTTCGAGGGGGACATGGGCGCGTCCGGGGGCTCGACCGCAATCCGCGCGGCGAGCCTGCCCGGCGCGTTCCGGAGCGTCGTGGTTCCCGCCGGCGCGGGGTTCTGGCGCAAGCTGGGAGCCTTTGCGGGCCCCGGCTATCTCGTCGCGGTCGGCTATATGGACCCCGGAAACTGGGCGACCGGCCTCGCCGGCGGTTCCGCATTCGGCTATTCGCTGTTGTCGGTCATCTTGCTTTCGAACCTGATGGCGATGCTGCTCCAGAGCCTTTCGGCGAAACTGGGCATCGTCACCGGCCTGGACCTCGCCCAGGCATGTCGCGCCCGCTATTCGTTGGCTCCCCGGATCGGCCTCTGGCTGCTCTGCGAACTGGCCATCATCGCCTGCGATCTGGCGGAAGTAATCGGTACGGCGGTGGCGCTCAAGCTGCTGTTCGGACTTCCGCTCGTGGGCGGGATCGTCGTCACCTCGCTCGATGTGTTTCTGATCCTCATGCTGCAGCGCCACGGCTTTCGACAGCTGGAAGCTTTCATCGTCGCGCTGCTGATCGTCATCGCCCTCTGCTTTGCCGTGGAACTCCTCTGGGCGCAGCCAAGCATCGGGGCGATCGGCGCCGGGCTGCTGCCATCGCCGCAGATCGTCACCAACCCCGCGATGCTGTACGTCGCGATCGGCATCCTCGGCGCGACGGTGATGCCGCACAATCTCTACCTCCATTCCTCGATCGTACAAACCCGCGCCTTCGACCGCAGCGACCGCGGCAAGCGCGAAGCCATTCGGCTTGCCACGATCGACAGCACGGTGGCACTCAGCCTTGCACTTTTCGTCAATGCAGCGATCCTGATCCTCGCCGCAGCCGCGTTTCACGGATCAGGCCAGACCAAGGTAGCGGAAATCAGCGACGCTTATGCCTTGCTGGCGCCGGCGCTGGGCGTAGGGTTGGCAAGTACGCTTTTTGCAGTGGCGCTGCTCGCGTCCGGTCAGAACGCCACGATTACCGGGACGCTGGCCGGGCAGATCGTGATGGAGGGCTTTCTGGACCTGCGACTGCCGCAATGGCTGCGGCGCATGATCACGCGCGGGCTCGCCATCGTGCCCGCCGCTGCGGTCGCGGGCGTGTATGGAGACAGCGGCGTGGCGAAGCTCCTTGTGCTGAGCCAAGTGGTGCTAAGCCTGCAACTTCCTTTCGCCGTCGTCCCACTGGTGCGCTTCACCGGCGACCGGGCACTAATGGGGCGCTTCGCCAATGGCCGATTGATCCGAACCGGTGCGCTTCTTGTCACGACCATCGTGATCACGTTGAACGGCGTTCTGATACGCCAGATGATGGTTGGTTGATGCCGCGCGTTCGACTGACTGAGAAAAGGCTGAGCGAGCGAAGAGGCCGGCACGCTTCCGTCCTGCCGCGTCTGATCGGGTTTGACCTGAGGCGTCTTCAGAACGGTAGATTTTGAAGTGACCAGACGATCAGATGCAATAAATCAACGACGCATTCTGGTCGATTACTGCGCTGAATGCAGGCGGCTTCAGTCCCTTCGTTGGTCCAGCAGCACGCGTAGCCGCTCCGCATCCTCCGCTGAAGCGGGATTGTAGATGATCATGCCGAGCTCTGGCCTGCCTTCAACGGCAAACGATGAGTATTCCATCGCCAGCAGACCGGCGTCGGGATGGTAGATGCGCTTTACCCCCTCACCGTGCGACACCACCTCGTTGTCCTGCCACAACGCCGCGAACTCGGGGCTGAGGCGGGACAACTCTGCGACCAGCTTCGTGACTTCGGCGCTCATGCTGGCGCCAGCGCGCGCCACATCGGCGCGGAAGGCGCCCACCACGAAACGCGCGATGCTGTCGAAATCGGCATTCCGGGCACGGATGCGATCGCTGCCGAACATCAGCCGCAGGATGTTGCGTCCCTCCCGCGGAAGCTTGGCATAGTCGGTGAGAAGTACCGCGGCCGCCCGGTTCCAGCCGACGACGTCCCACATCGCGGTCTTCACGATTGCCGGGCTCAGCGCCATTCCGTCGAGCACCCGTTGCAAGCGAGGGGTTATGCCGTCGACCGGCTGGTATCGTGCCTCGGGCGGGCGGCCGAGGCCGAGCATGTAGATGTGCTCGCGCTCAGGCTCGGTAAGCATCAGGCCCCTGGCAATGCGGTCCAGCACATCCGGTGACGGCGCGCCGCCACGGCCCTGCTCGAGCCACGTATACCATGTCGGGCTGATGTTGGCGCGGCTCGCCACCTCCTCCCGGCGAAGACCCGGCGTGCGGCGCCGCCCGACAGCCAAGCCGAATGCCGCAGGGGCGAGGCGCGTACGGCGGTCCCGCAGATAGGTACCCAGCGGATTGGGTGCATCATCGACCATGGCAGATCCTGTTGCAGCTTATACTAGGATAACGTCACTACTTTAACATGTTCCATGCGGGGCGGATACGTCGTTGAGGCTATAAGGAGATTCTCCCGTGCGCGTATTCCTGACTGGTGCAACCGGCTTCATTGGCTCTCACATCATCCCCGAACTGCTTGGCCGTGGTCACCAAGTGCTCGGCCTAACGCGCTCCGAGGCGGGGGCCCAGCGGCTGAGAGCGGCGGGTGCCGAAGTCCATCATGGGGATCTGGAACAACCAGAAACGCTCGCGAAAGGCGCGGCGGCCGCGGACGCGGTCATCCACTGCGCGTTCGACCACAATTTCGATGCGTTCGTCGAGAATACCCAAAAGGACGCGCGCAATATCGCAGCGATGGGGGAGGCGCTGGCGGGCTCCAACAAGCCGATCCTGATCACGTCGGGCGTTGGCATCGGCTCGCCGCTACACGGCGGACCGGCGACCGAGGACGTCTTCAACCCCTTCCACGCCAATCCGCGCATCGCGACGGAACTAGCCGGCGCGGCACTGATGGCGCGCCGCATCGACGTGCGGACGATCCGCCTGCCACAGGTGCACGACACCACCAGGGCTGGGCTGATTACGCCGCTGGTTGCGGAGGCACGGCGTGCCGGGGCGGTGGCGTATGTGGATGCGGGGCGCACGCGCTGGGCTGCGGCGCACGTCAGCGATGTCGCCAGGCTCTACGTGCTGGCGCTCGAAAAGGGCGAGCCGGGGGCACGGTACCACGCCGCGGTCGAGGAAGGGGTTGATGCACGCGCCATCGCGGACGCAATCGGTCAGGGCACTGGCCTGCCGGTCCGGTCGATCGCGAAGCACGACGTCGCACACTATTTCGGCTGGATGGCGCCTTTCGCTGCGCTCGACATGGTTGCATCGAGTTCTTGGACGCGGGAACGGCTGGGTTGGCAGCCGGCAGGCCCCGATCTGCTTACCGACCTCGCCGCGATGGACTATGCGGTGCCCACAGCCGCGTGATCGACAGCCGTTGCGGGCTGGCCGGCGGGTCGCCGCGCTGGCTCGTATCGGTGGCGGTGCCTCCAAGACGCATCGTTCTTTACCGCGTGCATGCGCCACCCGTTTCAGGACTGCGCCGGGTACTTCGAGTGATTGACTCTGGGCCCTGACTGCCGAGGGATACATCAGCCTTGCCAATGACCGCTTCCGGCGCAAGCGGTCGTTCGCGCTAGCAAATCGGAACGACGCATTTTGGTCGACTGCTGCCGGGCAGCTTCCCTTGAGACTGTTACCCGCCTGCGCCTTCCATGCGCGCGCTCTCACGGCGAAAACACGGGTTCGAGTCCCGTAGGGGTCACCAGCCTTTTCAAAGGCTTAGCTGCTGAACGGCTGCACGAACGTGCAATTTACTGCAAATTTACTGCAAAACCGTAGCTGGAAATCGGCGGACTTTCACGGATTGTTCTAGGGCCAGTGGCGTCTGCATCCGTAGCTGCTCGAACGCTGGCGAATGCCTGATTAGCACCCCAAACTCAATCTTCCACCTTCCTTCGGCGAACTCGCCGGCATCATCATTGGGCGCATCGTTCCCGGCAGCTGGCGACCAACTCAATCCGTCCCCATCACCCGCCGGGAACGAGTGCTCGGGCCGAAAGCGGCCACAGGCAGCTCTAATCGCTCCGTCGGCGGCAGCGCCCTGAGATCGTAGTCCCGCTCTGGCGGTTCCCGCCCAAACCCGGTCGTTCAGTCTGTACGCGCACGATCCTGGAACCCGCCTTTCGAGCCATCATCAGACTCCCAGTTTTCCATGTCCGGCAGGCAATTTCGGGGAAACGCAATTGGGAGCATATTTTGAGAAAGCGGCTCGTGCGGCGACGATGAAACCACTGCCGCGCCACGCCTTTCCCGCTGGACCTTCCAATCGGGAATGCCGTCCCTGCGTCGGCGCCTAATCGGTCGTTGGATGGATTTTCAAACAGGACGGCTCAGCCTACCGTCTCCCCGTGACAGAGGCGATCAAAAATATCATCGAACCTGATGCTGAAGCCGTCCATCCGGAGGCCGCAGTAGCTCCAGGCTACCTCGCCAACCATGCTGCGCGCGTGTTCAACAGGCTGGTGGACGGCCGCCTTCGCGAGCATGGCCTTACGCTATCGCTGATCGGACCGTTGCTGCTGCTGTCGTGGAAAGGGTCGATGCTCCAGCGCGACCTCGTGCGACACTCCGCGGTAAAGCAGCCCGCGATGGTGGCGCTGCTCGATAAGCTGGAAGCGGCGGGGATGATAACACGTCTGGCGAGCGCGGCGGACAGGCGCGCCGCGACGGTCGATCTGACGGACCGCGGCCGGGACGCAGCGGCGATCGGGCGCGCCGCGCTGTTGGAGATGAACGCCAAGGCGGTGAGCGGCTTTGCACCAAAGGAAACGGCGCTGGTCGTAGACTTGCTCGCGCGCGTCATCGCCAACCTGGAAGGCCTTCACGGAACATAATATCACGCGTGATGTTCATGGCCGGGAAGGAGTTTAATCCATGTCCCGACGCATTCTCGTGACTGGCGCTAGTGTCGCCGGCTGTACCACCGCATGGTGGCTGACCCGCTTCGGCTTTGAGGTCGATGTAATCGAGAAGGCGCCTGCCTTCAGGGAAGGTGGTCAGAACGTCGACGTGCGCGGCAACGCGCGTGAGGTGCTGCGCCGCATGGGCCTTGAGAAAGCCGCGTTCGAGCGCAGCACGCCCGAACTCGGCACCGAGTGGGTTGATGAGGACAACAACACGATCGCGCGCTTCGAAGCCGGCGCCACGGGAAGCGACAACGCTCCCACGGCCGAGCTGGAGATCCGACGCGGCGATATTGCGCGGCTGATCTACGACGCCGCGCGTGAGCGCGCGTCCTTTCGGTTCGGTGACAGCGTTGCGGCCATGTCTCAGAACAACGTCGGCGCCGAGGTGATCTTCGAGAGCGGAGGGAGCTCGCGCTACGACCTGGTCCTGGTCGCCGAGGGCGTGGGATCACATACCCGCGAGCTGCTGTTCCCTGGCGAGAACCAGCCACGCTGGATGGACCTTACGATCGCGTATTTCAGCATCCCGCGGCAGCCGCACGACACCGACTATGCGCGGGTCTACAACACGGTGGGCGGGCGTGGCGCGACGCTCAAGCCGTCGCGAGACGGGCTGCTTGGGGCCTATGTCGGCATCCACAAGAAGCCCGACGGCGAGCAGGATTGGAGCCCCGCGCAGCAGCGCCAGTATATGCTCGACCAGTTCGCCGGCGATGGCTGGGAGTTTCCCCGCATCCTCGAGGTCATGAAGGGCGTCGATGACTTCTATTTCGACGTCCTAAGGCAGGTTCACATGGAGCGCTGGTCGAACAATCGTGTGGTGCTCACCGGCGATGCCGCCTGGGCTCCGACGCCGCTCTCGGGGATCGGGACGTCGCTTGCGATCGTGGGAGGTTACGTCCTCGCCGGAGAGATCGCGAGGCAGGCCGATATCGCCTCGGCCTTGGATCGCTATGAGAAGGTGATGCGCCCGTTCGTGAAGGAGGGGCAGAATATTCCTAAGATCGTGCCGCGCATGCTGTGGCCACATAACGCGCCGGAGCTGATGCTCATGCGCGGCGCGATGCGGATGGCCGGTACGCCGCTGGTGAAGAAGGTGTTCTCGAGCGCCTTTGCACGAGATTCCAACCGGATCGAGCGTCCCGATTACACAAGCCAGAGGAGCGCCTGAAGCTCATCGCAGCATTCCCATTTTCACCATCGTTTTCGGGACGGCAGCTATCGCCAACGCCCTCCCCAAAAGCGATCATGTCCGCTTCCCACCAATGCCGGCCGTTGCAGATCAGCGATTGTTTGTGGGATTTCCTATGGCGGCGGGTCAGATGGGTTTGACCGCATCGTAGTAGTTGTTGCCGCCTTCGTCGGACCGGCAGTCGTCCAGCCGCAGCCCCACGTTGTTAAGATGCGCGGCATATGCGTCTGCCCCCAGCGACATTGATGCACGGTCCGTTAGCGTATCAGTCCAACGGCAGACCTCGCGTGGGGCGCTGAACAGAAATCGTCCGCCGGGTTCCAGCACATGAGCGACACTGGTGAGAAGCCTTCGCTGGTCCTCCTCCCCAAGCAGGAAGATAAGCCCAATCGAGATTACCCCGACGAAGTTTCTGTGGAAGAAGGAGCTGTCCTGAGCCGGTTCGCAGGTGGCGGGCATGGCGGGGAGGTTTAGCCGGTATGCTGCAATGAGCGAAGGCGATGCATCGACGCCCCATACTGAGAAACCGTCGTTCACCAATGATTGAGCGATTGGCACGCCGGAGCCGCACCCGATGTCCAAGATCGCAGCCGACCGGGGCAGGCGGTCTTTGGCCCAGGATCGAACCAACGTCACGCCGATCGGTGAGCGAATGGCCATAAACTGAGCGGAGGCTGCCTCCCAGCCAGCGGAGTGGTCCGTCGTCATCATTCACCTCGCGATGATTGCTCTCATAGCGAATCAGGCTATGGCGTGCGCGATTCCCAATCCACCATCGTTTTTTGGACGGCAGCTATCGCACGCGCCTTCCCGAAAGCTGCCTGTCCGTTTCCCACCAGAATGCGATAATCGGCGCCGACGGCTCCCGACCAACATACGTCGTTCTGATGCGGCAGCGCCAATGTCTGCTTGCGTCAGAACCGCTCATTCGCTTCGATGAAGCAGACGGACACTACGCGCCCAACTTAGGCCGCCCCGCTGCTTCAGGAAGGAGAGAAGGGGTTAAGCCTCCCGCCGGCTCAAATGCGCCAGCATCGCTCCGAGTACGGCGAGCCCTCCGATCCCTCCCAACAGCAACCCCATCTGCCGGACCTCGGGCCTGGTCGCCAGCACACCCGTCGCCAGCAGCCACGGAAACCACGCCGCCTTGGCTGCGCCGATCGTGCTGATCGCCACAAACGTCCCGCCGATCCCGAACACCAAGGGCACCACAAAGCTGCGATAGGCGAGCGCCACCCAGAGCTGGAGCATCGCCACCAGTGCCGAACACACGGTCATCAACGCCAACACACGGGCAAGCCGTGCCGTATCCACCGCGCCGATCACCCCGGCCGGATGCAATGCTGTCAGTACCACCGCGCCAACCAGCATGAACGCCCACAGCAACGCCGACATCATCGCGACCAGCCCGAGCATCACGATCGCCTTGGCGAGGAACACGTTCGGCCGCGCGCGCGGCAAGGTGAGGAGATGGTTCCAGTTCCGCGAACCATGCTCCATTTGCGCCATCAGCACGCTGAGCGCCGTCACCGCCAGCGGCAGCATCACGAACGACCAGATGCCGGGGCCGCCGAGGGCAAAAGTATCGAGCTGCACCGGCGTTTTTCGGTCGAAGGCGATGACCGTTCCCAGCACGGCTACGCACGCTGGCGCGGCGACGCAAAGCATCAACGCAAGGCTGCGACGCAGCTTGAGGATTTCGGCAAACAGATAGCGGTGCAGCATGATGCGAAGCCCTCAGGCGGCCAAGGCGATGTGGCGGTGATAGATGCCCTCGAGCGAGGGACGATGGCGGGTAAGGTGTGACAATCTCTGCCCCTCGCGCATCAGCAGTGCTGCGATTTCGGCCGGGTCGGCAGCCGCGACGAGCAGCTTGTCGCTTGCCGCCGTCACCGCGAACCCGGCATCGATCAGGATCGTCGCTGCCCGCACCCGATCATCCGTATCGACCTCGACCGACGCTATCCCGCCAAGCAGCGCGTCGAGCGGCGACTCCAGCAACAGTCGCCCCCGGTGCAGCAGTCCGACATGCGTCGCCACCTGCTCGACTTCGCTGAGCAGGTGGCTCGACACGATCAGCGTCACGTCGCCGGCCTCGGGAAGCCGGCGCAGCAGCACGCGCATATCGCGTATGCCGTCGGGGTCGAGCCCGTTTGTCGGCTCGTCGAGAATCAGCAGGCGCGGATCGCCGAGCAGTGCCCGCGCAATGCCCAGCCGCTGGCGCATGCCTAGCGAATAGCTGCCGACGCGCTGGTCGGCGGCATGCGCCAGGTCGACAATCGCCAGAACCCGCCCGATCTCGCGCCTCTCCAGCCCCAACAGGATTCGGGTGATATCGAGGTTTTCCCGCCCGGTCAGATGGTCGTACGAGGAAGGGGTCTCGATCAGCGACCCAACCCGCCCGCGCTCGCGCGCGGCTTCCTGCCCGAACAGCCGAATGCTCCCTGCATCGGCGCGCAAAAGCCCGAGAACCAGCTTGAGCGTCGTTGTCTTGCCAGCGCCATTGGCCCCGAGAAAGCCATAGATCGCGCGCCGCGGCACGTTCAGCGACACTCCATTCACCGCCGGTGCGGCCTTGCCAAAGGCCTTGGTCAGGCCATGGGTTTCGAGGGCAGCGATCATTTCCGAAGCGCTCCGATTTAACTCAGGATTAAATTTGTATAGTGCTGGAATTTAAGTCAAGGTTAAATTATCGAACTGCCATGGAGCCGCTATGCCGATCGAAACTCTCCGCCGCCGCGCCCGCCTGCTGATGTGGCTGGTGACGGTCCCCTTCGTGCTGCTCTTTGCCGCCGTCGCGATACTTATCCTCGCGCCGATATGGACGGGGCGCCTCTCGGGGCCGATGCTGATCTTCCATCTGCCGATGTGCATTTACGTGTGCGCGATCTGGATGGTGCGTCAGGCGCTAAAGTCGATCGCATCGGGCGCTGCATTCGGCCAGGTGCTGCCGCGGCTGTTGTTGCGGATTGGCGCGGCTTTGTTTGCAGGGGGGCTTGCTAGCGTGTTCGGCGTAACCTTGCTGACCAGATTGCTCTACGGTCGCGGCGCCTTTGCAAATTTCGACGGCGCGGCGATCACCCTCGGCGTGGTCGGTGCCACCCTCGTCTTGCTCTCGCATCTCCTCGCCCAAGCCTCCGAGATGCGCGAAGAGCTGGACGCGTTCTTCTGATGCCGGTCAAGGTCACGTTGGACGCCGCACTCGCCAGGCGCGGCATGACGGGCAAGCAGCTCGCCGAAAAAATGGGGCTCAGCGAAACCCAGTTATCACTGTTCCGCTCGGGCAAGGTCCGAGGTATTCGCTTCGCCACTTTGGCGAAGATGTGCGCGGTGCTGGAATGTAAGCCGGGTGAATTGCTCGATTACGACGCCGACGCCTCGGACCTCGCTCTGAAGGATTGAGGTACGCGTGGAGCCACTCGACAACGAATGCCTCCAGTTGCTGGCGGCAGGGTATGGACTTTTCTCCAGAAGTTACTGGTATGCAATCGGCCCGAAGTTCGTCAATCAACGATGGCATTCCTTCAGGGCTGGAGCGTCTGTTATCGCAGAAGGCCGCTATTCAATTGGCGATTTGAACCGCGCCGGGCCTGCCGGACAAAGCCTCTTATGGTCGCTGGCGAAGGGGGCGGCCGGTTCGAGCAGCGGTGGCGCTATCCGGACGAAGATGGAGCCTATGAGGCGCCGAAGCTGGACGCTGCAGGGTTGTAGCGCACGTCCTATCCTCCGCCATTTGCGCTATCGGACGGCTGCAATTCGCCATGCGCTTCTACCGAACCAAAAGACGCTTGATCAATAACTCTACATATGTTGTTATATGGTAATGCGTCGCCTTCGCCGTCCCTCTTCGCAAATGCGCCTGCTGCTGAAAGCACTCGTGACGCGAGCCCCTGCGTGGTGCCATGGCTACGAATTGATGAAGGAAACCGGCCTGTTGTCCGGCACGCTCTATCCGCTGCTGATGCGCATGACGGATCAGGGGCTCGTCGAGGCGGTGTGGCAAGCGCCCGAACAACCCGGACGGCCGCCTAGGCATGCATATCGCCTCACCGCAGAAGGCGTGCGGCTGGCACAAGCGCAGGTCGAAACATCCGAAGCGGTCGACGGGGGTCTGGCCTCCGCATGAGACAGGCGCTGCCCCGATTGCTGCTGGCCCTGGCGATGCAACTGCTGGGATCCCACCGCCGCAACTGGGCGCTGGCGATGGCGTCCGAGTTCGAGATCGCAGCCCGCGACGGGCAGGCATTCCGCTTTGCGTTCGGCTGCCTGCTGGGTGCGTGCCGCTCCTTGCCGGACCATGCCGAGGGCCGCTTCACGCTGGCGAGCTACGCCCTGGTCTTCGGGCTGTTCCTGCCGATGGCAACGGCGCTGTCGATGGCGGCGGCGTCCGGCTTTCCCTTCGTCGAAGCGCGCGACGGCATCCATGGTTTGGTTTTGGGAAGCGGATCCCATCGCGTGCTGCTGGATGCAGGCTCCCTGGCGTTGGGGCCCGCGCTGACGCTGGTGATGCTGCTGCTCGCCACCTGCCACCTGCCGGCGGCGTGGTGGGTGCTGGAGCGCGACTGGCACCGCGTCGCAACGGCCCTGCGCCTCGCCGCAGCGATCATGGCGACGCTCGCGATCGTCACCGCCTGCGCGGCGCTGGACGCCGCGGTGTTGCTGGTGCCGTTCCTGGCGCTGGTCGCCGAGGCCGTCACCATCGCCGGCCTGGCGCGCTTCGAGGACGCGGCTCCCGCCGAGGAGACGACCGCGATTTTCTGACTGTACGGGACAAGGAGGGGACGGATGCAGCGCATGGTCGCAATTGCCGGGAGCTGGTTCTTGGAGGTCGTCCGGCCGATCGCGCGTGCCGTGCCCCTCGGCATCGCGTTGCTGGCGACAAGCCCGGCAGCGGCGCAGACGAGCGCGGCCCTGGGCGTGAATGAATGGGCTGTCTATGGCGCGCCCTACGGCCATGCGCGCGATTCCGCCGTGCCGGGATCCGCAATCCTCGTCGTGGCGCCGGGGACGCCGTCACCCACGCCATGGTCGCGCGGCGCCGTCGTTCCGATACCGGACGCGCTTGCCGCGGGCGAGCGGATCACCGTCGTCTTCTGGGCGCGCGCCGCGCGTCCGACGCACCTGACAATCGCAGTGCAGGGGCCTGCGCCGGACTATGCCCGCGTGACCGCCGCCGACGTCAACCTGACGACACGCTGGCAGCGCATCGTCCTTCGCGGCACTGCGCCGCATGCTCTCGCAGCGACGTCGCAGTCGCTTTCGGTGCCGTTAGGCCAGGCGGCCGCGCGGGTCGAACTGGGGCCCGTCGCCGTGCTTCGCGGTACCGCCGACGATACGGCGATCGCCCGTGCCTTTGCCAAGTTCCAGCCGTCCGAAATCACGACCGACGTCCGCATCGCCAGTGCCCCGGGTGTGACCCTGGCGGGCACGTTGCATTTCCCGACCGCGACCGCGCAGGCGCGCGTCCCCCTGGTCGTGGTGATCCAGGGCCATGGCCCGAACGGGCGGGGCGGCTTTACGGAAATCGTCAAGCGGCTGACCGCCCACGGCATTGCCGTGCTCGAATATGACAAGCGCGGCGTCGGCCAGTCCACCGGCACGTACGAGGAGGATGCCGAGAAGCTGACGGCGGATGCTGCCGCCGTTGTCGCCGCCATGCGCCGCCGCCCGGACATCGACGGCCGCCGTATCGCCCTGGTCGGCCACAGCCAGGGCGGCGTGATCGCGCCGGCGGTCGCTGCCGCCGATCCGAACGTCGCCGCGATTGTGATGCTGGCAGGATCGGTCGGGGACGGCTTGGCCTATCTTCGGCGGGCCATCTACAATCAGATGATCGTCGCGGGGCGCCCGCCCGAAAGGGCCGCGACGGCCGCCGATGCGGCGACGACGCTGCTGCAGGCACGGGTCGACGGCAAGGACGCGGAGACGATAGTGCGGCTCCGGGCGACGGTGATCGAGCGGTTCGAGGCCGCGGGCTTTCCGCGTCCCCAGGCGGAAGCTGCCCTGGCGATGATCGACACCGAGGAGGCCGGAAGGGCGAGCAAGCTGCGCTCCGCGTCGGACCTGCGATCGCTCGTCATCCCCGTCCTGGCCGTGTTCGGCTCCAAGGATCCGCTGGTCGTCGCGTCCGACGAGGCGGCCGAAGCTCGCAAGGCGCTGGCGAACAACCCACGGGGGCAGGTGGTGGTGCTGGAAGGGCTCAGCCACTGGTTCCAGGAAGGTACCGTGACGGGCGGCGAAGAGGAAGTGGCAAGGCTGGGGCCGAACGCCGGTTCCCCGCGCCTAGTGACGCTCGTCGGTGACTGGCTGCAGAACGTCCTGACGGCGAAGTGATGGTGGCAGGCTGGGAACCGGGCAGGCCGCGCAGAGCAATCATCGCACATGAGGACGAGGCTCTCTTGACGCAACGTGAAACGCCGCGATTATAGATCACGGCTGACAACTTGAACCATCGCGGCATTCTCTGAGCTAGCCGATAGGGAACATGCAAAGCTGAATGCCCGGTCATGGCAATACCTGACGTTCAACTTATAGCTAGGGAACGGCAGCAACGTCCCAATATCGGCTGGTTCAACCGCCACTCACAGCATCTGACGAACGGCAGGCTTCAGGACCGCCGCAAGAACGTTTGAATGACCGGGATCGGGCGCGCTGCTGCCTGGTGCCCCCACCCGCCGCCCCGTGGCCTCTCCCGACCAGATCATTCCGTAAAATTTTGAGGATACGATGCCCGCTTCTGCCGAGAGCTGCCATCCAAGCTCGCCCCCTCGAATCCATGCCAGCCTGCGACCAACATCTTTTTAGACTTCGCCGATGCATACATAGACGAACAGCACCGAGCCGGTGGCGAAGCTGGCCTCATCGCTTACATCAGCTTCTCGAGCAGAGCCTGAGCAGCGCGCTGCAGGAGCAACACCGGATCGGCGCCGTCCGTCGTCAGCAACTGCGACGTTGCGACCGGCGCGCCGCAAAAGTCGAAGATCCCTTCTTCGATCTGGATCCGCATCGCCTGGCGATATCCGCGTTTCGTGTAGGTTCGGTCGGCAGCGCCCGCGATCGCTACGAGATGCACCGTTAACCGGCCGAGCTTCTTGGCGATGCCTCCGCCTGCGTTCTCTTCGAAAGCCCATCCCGAGATGAAGACTCGATCGATCCACCCTTTCAATAGGGCAGGCATCGACCACCAATAGACCGGATAGACGAGGATCAGATGATCCGCGCGATCAAGCCGGCGCTGTTCCTGCAGGACGTCTGCCGGTGCCGGGGCGCCTGCCGCGAAGGCGGCATGATCGGCTGCGCCAAAGACCGGAACGAACCGCTCGGCGACGAGGTCGGCGATTTCCACGGTGTGCCCCTTGGCTTCCAGCGCGTCGCCAAGCGCGGTTGCCACCGATCGGGTCAGAGAGACGGCGGCGGGGTGGACCACGACTATCACGGCATGCATTCCGCCATTCTCCAGATATCGCCTGCGGGGGCTGCGTGGCATCGATGATGACGCGCGATCGTGAAGCCGCTTTCAAGGCTGCCAGAGCGGCCGGTGCGACGGGTCGAGCTTCCTGTCGAGGAAATGCGCGGCGCTGATGAAGGCCAGGTGCGTCAGCGCTTGCGGAAAATTGCCAAGTGCCAGGCCCTGGGGGTCGGTTTCTTCGGCAAACAGGCCCAGATCATTGCCGTAGGCGACCCCTTTCGCCAGGATCATCTGTGCCTCCTCCAGCCGTCCCGCGCGGGCGAGACACTCCGCATACCAAAAGGTGCAGGTGGTGAAGGCACCCTCCCGCCCTTCCAACCCGTCGTCGCTGCGGTAGCGATAGACCAGCCCGTCGTCGCAAAGCTGCGCGCCGATCGCATCGAGCGTCTTGAGCCACACGGGATCGGTGGAAGAGACGAAGCGCACGAGCGGCAGCATCAGCAGCGCCGCGTCAAGGGCGGTGCCCCCGCGCGCCTGCACGAAATAGCCATGCTCAGGGTGCCTGAAATTGCTCCAGACATCATCGACAATGGCGTCGCGCGCCTCCGCCCAGGCAACCAACGGCGCCGGCAGTGATCGTTTCTTCGCCAACCGGATGGCGCGGTCCAGCGCGACCCAGCACATCACGCGCGAATGGAGAAAGTGGCGCGGCTCCGAACGCATTTCCCAGATGCCAGCGTCGGGCGACTGCCAGTGTTCGATCACGTGCTCGACTAGCCCGCAGACATGCTGCCAGCCTTCGTGTGGAATGGCGGGGCCGTATTTGTTTGCCAAATAGGCACTGTCGAGAAGGTCGCCGAAGATGTCGAGTTGGGTCTGCTTGCTCGCCGCATTGCCGATTCGCACGGGACGGCTGTCCGCATAGCCTGCGAGATTCGGCAGCGCACGCTCCTCACCCGGCAGTGTTCCGTCAAGCGCATACAGGATTCGCAGCGGATTGTCGTGGTCGGACGCCATGATGCGGCGCCCCACCCACCGATAGAAATGTTCGGCCTCGTCGATGAACCCCAGCCGGAGAAAGGCATAGACGGTGAAGGATGCGTCGCGGATCCAGGTTGCGCGATAGTCCCAGTTGCGCTCGCCGCCCCTGGTCTCGGGAAGCGAGAAGGTTGCCGCAGCGGCGATCGAGCCATGCCGCGCGGAGGTCAGCAGCTTCAGCGTGAGGGCGGAGCGGAGCACCTGCTCGCGCCAACGGCCGCGATAGGTGGTCTTGCCCAGCCAGGATCGCCATTCCTGCGTGCTCGCCGCAATCTGGGCCAGCACCGCAGCGTCGTCCGGCGGCGACATGCCGTCATCGCCGAGCACGAACCAGGCGCTTTCGCCCTTGGATAGCGTGAATAGCGCGCTGGCGGATCCCTCCTGCCGATCAAGCTCCACCGAGGCGAAGAGGCAGAGCGAAAGATCCCGGCCGGAAAAGCGGACCCCGCCCTTTGTCGCGACAAGCTCGGGCACCTCGCGTGCATAGTCGAAGCGCGGCGCGCACCGCATGGTGAAGCGGACGGTCCCGCTGGTCACGGTCAAGCGGCGGATCAGGCAGCGCGCCTCGCTCCCGGCGCGGCGGCGCGCCTCGGGCTGCGGCATCACGTCGACCACTTCCGCGCTGCCGTCCGCGCCCATCCACCGCGTCAGCAGCACATTAGTATCCGGCACGTAAAGCTGAAGGTGACGCGGCTGATCGACTTCCGGCCGGATTTCGAAGGCGCCACCCTGTTCCGGGTCCAGCAGGTCTGCGAAGATCGTCGGACTGTCGAGCGAAGGCCAGCAGAGATAGTCGATCGTACCGTTCCGCGCGACCAGCGCCGCTGTCTCCAGATCGCCGATAATGCCGTGCTCGCCAATCGTCCGCAGCGGCCTAGCCATTGTCGCGGAATTCCGGGTAGAGCGACATGCCGCCGTCGACGAACAGGGTCGTTCCGGTCACATAGTCGGCTGCATCCGATGCCAGCCAGACCACCGCGCGCGCCACATCTTCGGGCTCGCCGATGCGGCCATAGGGGATGAGCCGCAACAGCTTCTCCAGGGCTTCCTGGCTGTCCCAGGCTTCCTTGTTGATCGGGGTCCGGATCGCGCCTGGCGCAACCGCATTGACGCGAATGCCCTCGGCGGCGACTTCCTGCGCCAGCGAGCGGGTCAGCATCCGCACGCCGCCCTTGGCCGAGGCATAGTTGATATGGCCGGCCCAGGGGATGATCTCGTGCACCGAGCTCATGGTGATGATCGCCCCGGCGCTGCGGGCGGGGCGATCCTGCTCGGGCTGCGCACGGAAACGCTTCACCGCCTCGCGCGCGCAGAGGAACTGTCCGGTCAGGTTGATCCCGATGACGGTATTCCAGTCCTCGAGCGACATCTCGGCGATCGCGGCGTCCTTCTGTACGCCGGAATTGGCGACGAGCAGGTCGATGCGGCCGAAGGCCGCGGCGGCTTCGTCGAACATGCGGACGACCTCCGCTTCCTCCGCCACATCGGCCTGCACGGCCAGCGCGCGTCCGCCCTTTGCCTGGATGCGGCTCACAAGAGCCTCGGCGGCTTCGGCGTGCGAATGGTAATTCACCGCGACGGCAGCACCGGCGTCGGCGATCGCCTCGGCGACCGAGAGACCGATGCCCGAGCTCGCACCGGTAACGATCGCGGCGTGACCCGCCAAAGGGGCATTGGTCGATTGCATGGGAGGTCTCCAGAACATCTCGGATCATCAAAGGCAGTCGGACAAGGCCCGGCCGGTGGAATCGGTTATCGGGAAAACTGTTTCCGATGGTCCTCGATGAAATCGGTGAAACTGTGCGGCGGCTTGCCGGTCAGCCGCTCGATCTCGAACGTGGGGTCGATGTCGTGATGCCCCGCGACCACGTCGTCGAACTGCACCACCAGCCCCCTGGCCATCCACTTCGAATTCCCCGTCAGGCGCAGGATGGCCCAGAAGATCGGCGAGGGCAGGTCGAGATAGCGGACCTTGTGTCCGATCGCCTTCGAGAGGCGGGCGGAGGCCTCCTTCATGTCCAGCGTCTCCGGCCCGGTCAGGAAATAGGTCGCGCCTTCGTGGCCGTCCTCGGTGAGCACGGTGGCGGCCACCCGGGCGACGTCGCGCGTATCGACCCAGGATACCGATCCGCTGCCCGTCACCTGCGGCAGGAAACCCCTGGCGATCGGATCCTTGAACCACAGGAAATTCTGCATGAAGGCCGTGGGCTTCAGGATCGTCCAGCCGATGCCCGCGGCGCGGAGATGGTGGTCGATCAGCGCATGCGCCTTCGCCCAGGGGACCGGCGACCGCACATTGCCGTCGGAGGCGGAGACCTTCACGATCCGGCCCACCCCGGCCGCTTTCGCCGCGTCGATCGCGGCGGTCTCCTGCGCCACCTGCTGCGGCGTGGGCGGGGTGATCAGGAACATCGTATCGATGCCCTGCATGGCGGCCGGCAGCGTTTCGGGCCGGTCGAAATCGCCGAGCACGGCGTCCATTCCCTGCTTGCGGAGGCTCGCGACCTGTTCTTCCTCTCGGCAGAGCGCGCGGAAGGGCGTCTGGTTCTCCTTGAGAAGTCGGCAGACTTCGCCCCCGATTCCGCCGGTTGCACCTGATACCAAGATCATGACAGCTGTTCCTTTCAAGCGTCGGGACTGGGGTTTGAAGGCGGGGCGGTCCGGTCGAGCCACTCGGCTAGAATCGCGCTTACCGCTTCAAGGGTGTGCACGGCGTCCTTGATCCGCGCGGAGCCGACCCGGTCGGCAATCTCGCTGTCGAGTGCCGCGACCGCCTGCTCGGCGTTGGCGACGGCAGCGGTGCCGGCGTCGGTGAGCACGATCAGCTTCGCCCGGCGGTGGTGCGGGTTGGCGCGCAATTCCACCAGGCCGCGCTCGGCGAGCAAGTCGACGATGCGCTGCACCGCCTGTCGGGTCAGGCCCATGTTGCGCGCGATCGACGCCGTGGGGAGAGGCACGGGCGAGTAGCGCAGCGCGCCGAGCACCTGCCACCAGGCGCTGGTGAGCCCTAGAGGAGCGACCAGTTCATTTCCTGTGGCGATCAACCGCCCGCTCGTTGCGAACACGGCGAGCGCGAGCGCGCGTGCATCCGTTATCTGGCCCGACATCTTGACAGCGCCTCACCTAATCGACAGCATGTTGTCAAAATGCCATCGGGCCGCGATGGTTCCTCTTCCCGCCGGAGTGCCTGCGACAGGTACCGCATTGCTAGGCCGTTGAGTAATTGGCTTACGTCAGGGAGCCGGTGTCAGCTTCATGATCGGCCCCGCGCTTCTCTTGAAGCTCGCTTCGCAGGCAGCACATTTGGCGTCGGCGAAGGAGAGAAGAGGATTTGCCGTGGATGAGGCCAGCCTGGATTTGCTCGAAGTGTTCGACGTCGGCTTCTGGCAAGACCTGCCGTTCAACACGTCACCACGGAACGGCCGAAAAGTCCCAAATTCAGACTGTCACGCAGGCCACTTTTAGCAAGGCCCCAAAAGCTCAGACCCTAGCCAAAGCTAGGACAGCAGAACAACATAAGATGGGATCAACGAACCACGTCGAGCTGGTCGTCTCGATCATAGAGGGCCGAAATCATACGCTCAACAACAAGTTCTTCAGCTTTTCCCCGCCTCCCCTCGTCCGCCGATGACAGATCGCATCGAACCGCCTCAGGGGTCGAGGCAAGACTCGCCGTCAAAATGGCATTGGCCAGAAACGGGTGCATCACCTCCGCTAAGTGTGGCCGGGCGCCGTTGCCCGCAATCGGGCGGCCACGCTGAAGCAGCGCGTTGATGCTGGTCATCGGCACGAGCGTGATTGCCCCCACCTTGATCACATCGATCTCACCAGCCTTGATCAGCTCGTAGAATTTCGACCGACCGATGCCGGTGATACGACAGGCGTCTGCAACCCGCAGCGTGATGGGCGACAGATCGGCATTTGGCCGGCTTGGCATAGGACGCATGGCGAGCTCCTTCATCTGTCCCTCCCCACTTCTGGGGATTGACGGTTGGCGATGCGGTTGTTGGTGTCCCCGCGCGCTATTGCGCGGCCGACGAGTTCGACGAAGGCGTCGTAGCGAAGCCGCCCGAGACGCTGAGTCTCGGTATCGAAGGTTGGCTGGTGCGCCGTAAGGGTGAGCTGGTGGCGGACGAAGAGCCCAAGAGCCTCGGTCAGATAGTCGAGCTTCTGCTCCATCCGGTCCGTGGCACGGTTCTGGCGGTCGAGCCGCGCACCGAAGCGCTGATCGAGTTCATGGCCGGCACGGCGATCGAACCAGGCGGTCAGGGCGTCGGTCAGAATTGCGGTCTTCGACGATCCCGGCTGCGCAGCCATCGCGTCGAGCTTCGCCGACAGTTCGTCGGGAAGATAGAATTGGTGGCGGGTCTTGCGGGTCTGCATGTTGTGCAGAATCCGCCTGTTCGCGCTTCCGTTACAGGTCCTCGCTGGTGACTCCCGGTACCTATTCGGGGCAACTCAGAACCCGCCGATCTCCGGACCCGAACGCTGGCGCCCAAATGTCCAGCTGATCGCGCCGCCACGATCGATGCCGGAAACGGTTCGACCGATCTGCTTTTCCAGCACCGGCCGCCAAGGCACCAGCGTGAATTCCCGCGATTTCTCGATCACCGCATATTTCGCGGCGCCGACCTGCACCGCCTTGCGATAGATACCCTCGATCGCGCCGCTGCGATGCTCCGCATAGCCAAGTCCCATCTCCTTCGAGATCTGATCCGCCACCTGCCGCAGTTCGCGACGGCGGAGCTCGGTCAGCAGATTGGCGCGGAAGCGGACGGTATCGCCGTCGCGCCAGGCGAGGTCCTCCTCGATCAGCCACTGGCGGCGAAGCACCAATGCCTGCCGTACCTGTGCCCCGAACCCGCCGCCCAGCACTTCCGGTTCCTTCGCGACATGCTGCTCGTCGAGCCAGGTCACGCCGTTGTGGCGGACCAGTTCCAGGACCGGGCGCTCGGCCAGCGTCTCGATCTCGACGGGCCGTGCCGCAGCCGCCCTCCGCTCGAAGACCAGCACCTTGTCGAGATGATCGGCGCCGATCTTCCAGCTGCCGTCCGGCATGCGCTCGACCTCGCCCCCTTCCCGTCGCAGCGCTTCCAGCCGCCGGACATGGGCTTCGGCGAAACGCTGGCTGGCACTGGCGTCATGGCGGAGATGCGCGTCGACGCTGTAGTTGCCGTTGTTGGCGGCAGCGACCTCGGCAACAGTTCGATCGACATCGCGGATGCCGGCGATGACCGGCGACACCCGCACAATCTCGGGGCGCTCGCTCACTTCCGAGAGCGACCGATTGCCAAGCTCGACATAGTGGCTGCGCCCGTCCGTCGCTGCCACGATCAGGTAGTGGCGGTCACGATGCTCGTCCGCCAGTCCCGTCGCCACAACACGGCCGATCAGCGGCTTGCCCTCGGCTGGGTCGTAGATCGCATAGTCCTGCGGATGCACTTCGGGCGCACGCGCCCTTAACTGCGCGTGCATGGTCGCGATGATGTCGCCGCGGCGGCCCATCGCACGCAGCGTCGGTTCCAGATCGTCGGCGAGCCGGTAGCGACCTTTGCCTTCGTCGCTCGCCAGTCCCATGCGCACCAGCGTGCCGAGGCGCGCGGCGCGCAGCCCCTGCTCAACGCTATCGCCATGCCAGGAGGGCACCAGCCCGTCGGCCTCGCGCGCGGCGAGCAGGCGGCGATCAATGCTGGTGAACCGCTCCCGGCCGACCTCGCGCTGACGCCCCTCGAAAATCTCGCGGTCAGTGCGCGGTCCCAGATCAAGATTGACCAGCTCCGCTGCCCGCGCGGCGAGCCCTTGGCTGATATATTCGCGGGCGATGATCAGATCCTGGCCGCGATCGTCGATTCCACGCACCAGCACATGGGAATGCGGATGACCGGTGTTGAAATGGTCGACGGCCACCCAGTCGAGCTTCGTGCCGAGGTCGTGTTCAACCTGCGCCATCCAGCGCCGCACCAGCGGCTTCAGATCTTCGTACTGCGTGCCGTCTTCGGGCGCGACGATGAAGCGAAACTGGTGCCGGTCGCCGGTACTGCGTTTGAGGAATGCTTTGCCGTCGGCGACATCGTGATCAGCAGCATAGAGCGTGCCGCGCTCCCCCTCTCGCGTGGTGCCGTCGCGTTGCAGATACCGAAGGTGTGCGACAGAGCCCTTTGTCCCCTTCCCTGCCAGCTTCACGAAGCGCGCCTTCACGACGACGCGGCGCGCGCGAATTCCAGCGAAGCGATCGGATGCCCCGAGCACCCGGCCGACGCCCGAACCGCGCCCGATCCTGCTGCCGTCGAAATGCCGGGCGCGCGCGGCCGAAAACCGCGCTGCGCCGCCAGCGAGATTGGTCGCCTTGCGAAGCTGGTGCGCGAACGAGCGATCCGTGCCGACCCGCCCCAACCATAGCTCGAATGGATCCTCGGCCATGACGCTATCCCATGCTGGAAAGCGCCAGATGAGGGTGTGCCAGCGCCGCCCATCAAGGGCCTCCATTCGGCGGAGCCGGAAAGCCGCAGAAATGCCGGCATTCCGGCGATCGCGCCTTCCCGATGGAGGCACGGCTATGGCCATGCCTCCATCAAAAACGACGTGCAGACGCCACTTCCGGGGCCGCTTGGAGGCACCGCTTTTATCTTGCCATCCCTTCTATCCCCCCGGTAACCGTCCGGTGTTCGCACGTTGTTCTCCTGAGCAAAGGTATCCCATGTGAGCTGCTTTCCAACCGGGGAGCGGATCGATGCCACGGACG
>NZ_LXVY01000002.1 GCF_001650735.1 Sphingomonas sp. TDK1
TTTTTACACAGCCTCGGGAGGATCCAGCCATCCTATCCCTCGAACGCCGTCAGGATCGGGCAAGGCCCTGCGCTGCCCGATCCGCACTCCCGCGCCAGCCGCGCCAATCCCTCTCGTGCCTGGACCAGATCGGCGATCTTCACGTCCAGCGCCGCGATCCGCGCTCGCGCCAGTTCTCTCGCGCGCGCCCGATCGTCGGTAGCGTCGAGGTCGAGCAGTTCGCCGATCTCCTCCAGGGTGAATCCCGCCGCCTGCGCCGAGCGGATGAAGCGCAGCCGCCGCACCTCGGCCTCGCCATAGCGGCGCACGCCCGCGTCGGGCCCGCCACCGCGTTCTGGCGTGGGGAGCAGGCCCCGTCGCTGATAATAGCGCACCGTTTCCACGCCCACGCCGCCGGCATCGGCAAGCATTCCGATCGTAAGCTGCGACATCGCTTGACTCCGTACTATGGTACGGCCCCTATATGGGGGGCGGACGCAAAGGAAGCATCATGCCATCCGCCTCGGAAAAAAGTGCAATTCTCTATCGTATGGTGATGGACAAACATGTCTGTCCCTGGGGCCTGCGCGCCCTGCATCTTCTGAAAAGCCACGGCTACATGGTCGACGATCGCCACCTCACCACGCGCGAGGAAACGGACGCCTTCAAGGAACGCCACAGCGTGTCGACCACCCCGCAGATCTTCATCGGCGAGCGCCGGATCGGCGGCCATGACGATCTTCGTCGGCATCTGGGCCTGAAGGTGCGCGATCCCAAGGTAAAGACCTATCGCCCTGTGATCGCGCTGTTCGCCATGGCCGCGCTGATGGCGTTGGCGGCGAGCCAGGCGGTGTATGCCACGCCGTTCACGATGCGCGCGGGCGAATGGTTCGTCAGCTTCGCGATGTGCCTGCTCGCGATGCTCAAGCTGCGCGACATCTCCAGCTTCGCGACGATGTTCCTCGGCTATGACCTGCTCGCGCGGCGCTGGGTGCCCTATGGCGCGATCTATCCCTTCGCCGAGGCGACGGCAGGCCTGCTGATGGCCGCGAACCTGTTGACCTGGTTCTCCGCCCCGCTCGCGCTGTTCATCGGCGGAATCGGCGCGGTGTCGGTGTTCAAGGCGGTCTATATCGACCGGCGCGAGCTGAAGTGCGCCTGTGTCGGCGGCGACAGCAACGTGCCGCTCGGTTTCGTGTCGCTTACCGAAAACCTGATGATGATCGCGATGGGCCTCTGGATGCTCGCGCGCACCGCACTGGGAGCCTGATCCGTTGCGCACCACCCTTACCGCCCTCGCCCTGTTTGCGCCCCTGCCTGCGCTGGCGCAGGAAGGTCACCGCATGCACGACATGGGCAGCATGCCCGCCGAACCGCCCCCGCAAGACCATGCCGCGATGGGGCATGCCATGGCAGACATGCCGATGGGCCAGCCGATGCCGATGATGCGCATGGGCGGATCGGATCACGCGACCGGCGGCTCGGGCACGTCCCTGCTTCCCCAAGCGGACGGTCCGATGCGCGGCATCATGCTGACACATGGCGACTGGATGGTGATGGCGCACGGCTATCTTTGGGGCGTCTACACCGATCAGGGCGGCAAGCGCGGCAGCGACGAGGCCTTTGTCGAATCCATGGGCATGCTGAGTGCCACCCGCGACTGGGGCAACGGCACTACGCTGCAGCTGCGCGCGATGGGCAGCCTGGAGCCCTCCATGGGCAAGCGCGGCTACCCCAATCTCTTCGCCAGCGGCGAGACCGCGAACGGCCAGCCGCTGATTGACCGCCAGCATCCGCACGACCTGTTTATGGAGCTGAGCGCTCGGGTCGACACGCAGGTCGCGCCCGGCACTCGCTTGTTCGTCTATGGCGGCCCCGTGGCCGAGCCCGCGCTCGGCCCCAGCGCGTTCATGCATCGTCGCTCGGCGCGCTATTTCGCGCTGTCTCCCATCGCCCATCATTGGTTCGACAGCAGTCACATCACCTATGGCGTCGTCTCCGGCGGCGTGCAGGCCGGGCGTGTGCAACTTGAAGGATCCTGGTTCAACGGCCGAGAGCCGGACGAGCATCGCTGGGACATCGATCCGATCAAGCTCGACAGCTGGAGCGTGCGCG
The DNA here is from genome assembly GCF_001650735.1 of Sphingomonas sp. TDK1. Classification (GTDB taxonomy): domain Bacteria; phylum Pseudomonadota; class Alphaproteobacteria; order Sphingomonadales; family Sphingomonadaceae; genus Sphingomonas. The sequence continues at coordinate 2,095 of NZ_LXVY01000002.1, forward strand.
CCAGTTGGTCGCCTTCGGACAATTGGGTGGCGCAGGTTTCGACCGGGCACCTCAAGAGCCCCGAAGTCACGCATCAGGGAGAGGATGAGCAGCGCACCACCGCCAGCCTCCACTACAGCACCGGTAAGGTTTCCGCGATGGTCGCCTATGCAGCCAAGCATCGCCTGCCGGGGCCCGTGCTGACCGCGTTCACTGCGGAGGCGAACTGGGATCTCACCCGTCACCACAGTTTGTTCGGGCGGGTAGAGAACGTCGCCAATGACGAGCTTTTCCCCGACCATGACGATCCGCTGCACGACCGCAAGTTCCGCGTGACCCGGTTCGAGGGCGGTTATGCCTATCGCATTCCTATCGCCGGCAAGGCCGAACTGGCACTGGGCGGATCGGTGGCGGCCTATGCGAAGCCGGCTGCGCTGGATATGGCGTATGGCAAGGCTCCGGTGAGCTATACGCTGTTTGCCCGGCTGGGGCTGGGGCAATAGCGGGGGGTGCGGGGGGAACTCCGGTCTTCCCCCCGCAACGAATCCGGCGCATGGCGCGTGCCATGCGCTGGTCCTCCAGAATCGTCGCCGCCGCGCTCGTCGCGATCCTCCAGGCTTGTGCCACCCCGCCCGCGCAGACCCCGCCCCCGCCCGCCGCCATCGCCGAGACGCGGCCGCCGGTGACGATCCTGATCTCGATCGACGGCTTCCGCGCCGACTATCTTCAGCGCGGCGTGACGCCCAATCTCCTCCACCTCGCGGCGGAAGGCATCACCGGTCCGATGCGCCCGAGCTTTCCGAGCAAGACCTTCCCCAACCACTGGACGCTGGTGACCGGCATGGTGCCCGATCATCACGGCATCGTCGGCAATCGCATGGAGGATCCCGCGCATCCGGGGGAGACCTTCACCACCGCCAGCGACGCGCCCTATTGGTGGAACGCCGCCGCGCCGATCTGGGTCGAGGCGGAAAAGGCGGGCATCCGGACCGGCACCGTATTCTGGCCGGGGGCCAACGTCGCCTGGGGAAGCACCGCCATCAAGGCCGATCACGGTGACTATCCCGGCGGCACGCGCCCGCGCGATTGGCTACAGTACAACCAGGCGATTAGTGACACCCAGCGCGTCGACACCGCGCTCGACTGGCTGCGCCGCCCCGCCGCCGACCGCCCACGCTTCGTCACGCTCTATTTCGACCGGGTCGACATGGTCGGCCATACGCACGGCCCCGATTCGCCCGCAGTGACGCAGGCCGCCGCGCAGGTCGATGCGAAGATCGGCATGCTCCTCCAGGGCCTGGCGGCGCTCCACCAGCCCGCGAACCTGATCGTCGTCTCCGATCACGGCATGTCGGAAACCAGCGATACGCGCGTAGTTCCGCTCGGCCTGCCCAAGGATAGCTATCACCTGATCGAGGCCGGTCCCTTCGCCGCGCTGAATCCGCTGCCCGGCAAGGAAGCGCTAGTCGAAAAGGCGCTGCTGGGCCGCCATCCGCACATGGAATGCTGGCACAAGGCAGAGATCCCCGCGCGCTTCCGCTTCGGCTCCAATTCCCGCATCGCGGCGATCTTCTGCCTCGCCGACCCGCGCTGGTTGATCGTCGAAAAGCTGCCCGACACCCCCTTCACGCATGGCGAACATGGCTATGACAATCGCGCGCCGGACATGGCTGCGCTGTTCGTCGCCGCCGGTCCCGCCTTCCGCCACGGCACCGTACCCGCCTTCGACAATGTCGACATCACCCCGCTGTTGCGCGACCTGCTCGGGCTGCCGACCAGGCCAGGTCTGGATGGCGACGACGCCCCGTTCCAGGGACTGCTCCGGTCACGCTGAATCCGCTTGCCAGTGTCTGGTTTCTGATTGAAACTCGTCGCCATGCGTACCTTCGACGACATCCAGGTAGGCGACCGCGCAAGCTTCGGCCGCTACGAAGTCACTCGCGACGAAGTACTCGATTTCGCTCGGAAATACGATCCCCAGCCCTTTCATCTCTCGGACGAGGCGGCGGCCAGGACGCATTTCGGGCGACTAGCCGCGAGCGGCTGGCACACCAACGCGATGACGATGGCGATGCTGGTCGCGCACCACCAGGAGGAACCGATCGCCAGCCTGGGCGCGGCAGGTATCGACGAGCTGCGCTGGCTGAAGCCGGTTTATCCGGGCGACGTGCTCCGCTGCGAAACCGAGGTGCTGGAGGCCCGCGCTTCCCAGAGCCGCCCGGAAATGGGCATTGTCCGCAGTCGGATGACCACCTTCAACCAGAAGGATGAACCCGTCCTGACCTTCGTCGCGAACGCGCTGGTAGCACGACGCAAGGCCGACTGAGCGCCGGGTCCCAAGCCGGGAGGCGCTTGCACCTCTGAGTTTAGCCCGCATTTGGTCCAATGCCCCTTTTTGCGGGATTTGGGCCGGCAGACCTGCCGCGATTCCAGCGCTATAGAAGGATGTGCAGTTCCGGGGCCGACGCAGCCCCGAGATCCTGCTTGGGAGGGAGCATAGCCATCGCTACCGGACACCTACCGAGGAGATCGACGCGCAGATCGCCGCGCTCTCCGGTTGGAGGGGCACATTGCTGGCCAAGGTCCGGCGTCTGATCCATGAGGCGCTGCCGGGCGCGCAGGAGGAGGTGAAGTGGCGCAAGCCCAGCAACCCGGGGGCGTGCCCGTCTGGTCGCATGGCGGCATCCTCTGCACGGGCGAGATTCTACAAGGACAAGGCGAAGCTCACCTTTGCGCGGGGTGCGGTGCTGCCGGATCCGGCAGGACTGTTCAACGCCAGCCTCGACGCCGGCACCCACCGCGCAATCGACCTGCGGCAAAGCAATGCGATCAACGAAGCCGCTTTCCGCACGCCGATCCGGGCCGCCGCCGACGAGAACCATAGGGCATGAGCGCCAGTCGTCTCCCCTCGCCGCTGCTCCGCGCGTTACTGGCCATAGATCGCACCGATCCGGGTGGCCGATTGCGCTCGCCATCGGGGTGCTCGGCATGGCGGTGCCGGTCGCTGTCGGCCTGTTGCTGGGGCGCGTCGATGCCGGCTTCCTGATTGGGCTGGGCGCCGTGCTGCTCGTGGGTGGAACGAGCAACGACGCGGTATCCGGCGGCAGCCCTGCCCTGCATCTGGTCGCCATGGCGCTTCCGGCACTGGTGGCGGTGGCCGCGGCGACGTTGATCGCTGCGTTGCCGTTGCCGGACCCGGCGCTCATCCTCCTCGTGGGCGGTGCCGCACTGTCGGTCAATTACAGCCGCCCACTCGCGGCGGCGGCGATCCGCTTCAACATCTATTGCGTGCGGGGCTTCACGCTGGTCGAGGGGAGCGCCGCCCATCGCACCAGCGCAGCGCTAATCTTCAGCTGCGGCGCTTTGTGGAACATCGGACTGCGCCTGATGCTGGACTATCGCCGTCGAGGGGAACCCGCTCCGCCTCACCCAGCACGCCGTCAGCCGACGTCAAACCAGCGCCGCGCGCATTTCCGCAAACAACTGCGGAGCCTGACCGGGTGGCAATTTCCAATGCGACTGGCGATCGGCCTGGCACTGGCAAGCATGGTGCGCCACGCAGATCCAGCCCATCATTTCGGCTGGACCTTGCTGACCGTCGCGCTGCTCACCGAAAACGCGGTTGCCCACTAGCCCGTGAAGACGCTCCAGCGACTGGTGGGGCCGGTCGGAGGCGTTGCCTTGGCCGCGCTGATCTTCGCCGTCGCAAACGGACCGATCGCCCTCGGCATCACCGCTGCTGTGCTGGGGGCGCTGGTGCCGGTCGCACGCATGCGCAGCTACCTGCTCTACGCAATCCTTTCGGCGCCGCTGATCCTGGTGGTGCAGGACATCGGCAAGCCGATTCAGGCGAGCCTGCTGATCGACCGGCTGGTGGCGACGATGATCGGCGGGGCGATCGTCATTGCGCTGAACATCGCCTTTGATCGCCTGTTCACCCTCGCGCCCCCCACGCCACACCGAGCCAGCCCGAAAGGTTGAAGGGCCGCCCTCAAGCGGCCAGCAGCGGGCCCTTGGCCGACGGCATATGCCGCTTCGCTGCCCCGCGTTCCAGCTTGAAGGCGCCGGTCTGTCCGCTAAGCACTTCCACTTCACGCAGCAAATGGGTGGTTGCAGCGGAGGTCTCCTCGACCATCGCCGCGTTCTGCTGAATGCCTGTCTCGATCGAAGTGAGCGCGCCCGAAACCGAACTGGTTGCCTGGGCCTGCTCGCGACTGGCGCGGGCGATTTCGTCGGCGCGGCGAGCAGTATCTTCGGTCGACGCCTCGATGACTTGAAAGGCTTCATCGATCAGCCCTACCGCCGAGACGGCCGTACCGATCTCGTCGCGGGCGCGCGTCAGCTGTTCCTTGGCGCTGGCCGATTCCGTTTCCGCCCGCAGCGCGAGCGCGCTCACCAGATCAGCAACGACTGCGAAGCCCCGCCCCGCTTCGCCGGCCCGGCCCGCTTCCACCGCAGCGTTCATCGCCAGCACCCGCGTTTGGAAAGCGATCTTTTCAAGACCTTCGATGACGCCATCGATGGCACGCGAGCTTTCGGTTACCGCATCCATGGCCACGGTGGCGGCGGTGGTGCGATTGCGCCCCTCTGTGACTGCGGTGCGGGCCGACTGGCTGGCGGCAAGCGACTGGTCGGCAGCCGCGGCGGTCTCCCGCACGCTGCTGGTGATCTGCTTCACCGCCACGGCAGTATGGCTTAGCTCGCCTGCCGCCTGTTCGGTGCGGCGCGCAAGATTACCGGACGCCTGCGCGATCTCGCGGCTTCCGGTCTCGATTGACTGGGTGCTTTCCATGAGCGCATCGATCAGGTCACGCAGACGATCGATGGCGCCATTATAGCCGAGCTTCAAATCGCTGAACTCGTCGGGATAATGCTCTACGATCTTCGCACTGAGATCGCCGTCCGCCAGCCGCTGGAAATAGACGCCCATGCCGCGCACTACTGCCGCATGTTCCTTGGCGAGCGCGTTCATCTCAATCTGCGCCTCTGCCGCGCGCTTGAAGCTGGCCATCGCGCGCGTCAGGCGACCCACACAATCGGTGAACTCGGTATAAGCAATCGGACTCTTGAGGTCACCCGCCGCCAGCGCCTCCATGCGGACCACCGTGGTCACGTAGGGGACAGCGATTGCCTCCCGTAGCCACCATGCACTGACTAAAGCGACAAGGGTAATGGCTGCATCGATCTCCAGCGAGGTGGACCATGGCAACAGGGCGTCGACGATAGTGACCGTGAGAAGATACGCGACGAACAACCCAAAGGCTATGAGCAGCTTCAGACGAATCGGCGCATTTGCCTTGAACCACCCCATAAACACCTCGATGCTTTGATCTCTGTCAAAGCATCATAGGAAAATAAACGTCGTAACATTCCGCAATGCACCAAGAGGTATTTTTACGGAGAACATCTCTACAACTCGTTGCTTTTGCGAAATTATATAGCGGATCGATAGTTCAATAACGCTCGCCACATGCGGCAGCGTGTCGATCTTGATCGAAGCCTTGACCTTTCGACGCATCAAGAATTTCGTAGCTGAAATATCGACAGCGTGGTTGAAAGTGAATCGCCTTTAATTCACTTTCATCTGAAACAATCAGCGGCGGCGCCATCCACCTGTTCGTCCACGAAAATCACGCCAGTTGTTACGCCAGCGCTGATCGCCGCGCCAGGTGTTGCGGCGGTGTTCCCAATAGGCACGCTGACCCTCACTCCAGGCGTGGCGGTGCCGGTAGCGGTCATAGACGTACACGCCGGTGCCGGGGTAGTAATAGTCGTCGTTCCAGCCCCAATAGGGGTTGCCCCAGCCGCTATTGTACCCGACCGCGACGCGCGATCCGCCATAGCCATAGCCGCCGTCCATACAGCCGCCCAGCGCCGCGGCACCGCTCAGCAGCACCGCGCCGACCAGAGACTTCACACCCATGTGCATGTTCACGCTCCTTACCGGAGGCGCGCGGCGGGGTCAGGCCCGGCGCGCCCCTAGGCAGCGGAAGCGCGCAGGGGCCGAATGCGTTCCCTCAATGCCCTTCGAACGCGACGAGCGCCGACACGGCGATCCCGTCGCTGCGCAGCGCATCGGCCCCGCCGAGATCGGGCAGATCGACGACGAACGACGCCTGGACCACTTCCGCCCCCGCCTTGCGCAGCAGCCGCACCGCCGCGCGCGCCGTACCGCCGGTGGCGATCAGGTCATCGACCAGCAGCACCCGGGCACCGGGCACCAGCGCATCGGCATGGATGGCGATCCGGTCGGTGCCATATTCGAGCGCGTAATCCTCCGCGATCGTGGCACCCGGCAACTTGCCGTCCTTGCGGATCAGCAGCACGCCGGTGCCGAGCCGCACCGCCAGCGCCGCGCCGAACACGAAGCCACGCGCCTCGACCCCGGCGACGAGATCGACCTTGCCGTCGACCTGCGCGGCCATCTTCTCGATCGTCAGCCGCAGCCCCTCGGGATCGAGCAGCAGCGTGGTGATGTCGCGAAACAGGATCCCCGGCTTCGGAAAGTCGGGGATCGTGCGAATGCGACTGCGGATGTCTTCGTTCTGCTGGATGTCCATCAATGCTTCATGCCGCGCCAAACCGTGAGGTACGCGCCATAGGCGAGCACGGTGGCAAACAGCAAGAAGATCACGACCGCCACGCCCGCCTGGTGGCGCACCTGCAGCGTCGGCTCGGCGGTCCAGACGAGGAAGGCGGAGACGTCCTTCGACATCTGGTCGACCGTTGCGCGGGTGCCGTCGTCGAACTGGACCTGGCCGTCGCTCACCAGCGGCGGCGGCATCGCGATGTTGAGATTGGCGAAATAGGGATTGAAGTGCATGCCCTCGGGCGTCTTCATCGCCTCCGGGAACTGCGCCGCCTTCGCCGCATCGGGCTTCTCGCCATAGCCGGTCAGCAGCGAATGGACATAGGCAGCCCCGTCATGCCGCGCCTTGGTGATCAGGCTGAGGTCCGGCGGATTGCCGGTGCCGGCATAATAGACCTTGGGGATATGGTCCGACGGGATGTTGTCGCGCTCGCCCCAGGTGCCGGCCTTTTCGTCGAACACCGGCTGCTTGTTCGCCCATTCCTTGGCGATCTTCTTCACCTGCGCGTCGCTGTACCCCAGGTCCTTGAGGTTGCGGAAGGCGATCATGTGCAGCGAGTGGCACGCCGCGCAGACTTCCTTGTACACCTTGAAGCCGCGCTGGAGCTGGGCGGTGTCGAACTTGCCGAGCGGCCCGTTCGAGGGGAGGTCCAGTTCCTTCGGATGCTTGTGCAGCGCCTGTTCGGCGGTCTGCTTGGGCGGCTCCTTGATGAGCCCCGTGATGCTGCCCAGCAGGGCGAGCAGCAGCACGAAGACGAAGCCGCCACCAATCAGGAACTTGATCGAGCGAAAGAAGATCGACGTCATGGTTCCCGGCCCCCTTATGCCGTCGCCGCGGTGGCGGTGATGCGCGATCCGCCTTCATCCCCGAGCACCGCTTCGGTGATCGAGTTGGGCAGCGGGCGCGGCGTCTCGATCCGCGAGATGATCGGCACGATGATCAGGAAGTGCGCGAAATAATAGGCCGCCGCGATCTGGCTGGTAATCACGTAGAACGGCTCCGCGGGCGAACCGCCGCACCAGCCGAGGATCAGCACGTCGGCGACCAGCACCCAGAAGGCGATGCGGTACATCGGCCGGTAATTGGCCGAGCGGACCGGCGAGCGATCGAGCCAGGGCAGGAAGAACAGCAGCACGATCGAGCCGAACATCGCCAGCACGCCCCACAGTTTCGCCGGCAGGATGAAGTCCGCGGTGAAGGCGCGCAGGATCGCGTAGAAGGGCCAGAAATACCATTCGGGCACGATGTGCGCAGGCGTCGAGAGCGGGTTGGCCGGGATGTAATTGTCCGGATGGCCCAGATAATCCGGGTAGAAGAAGATCAGCGTCGAGAACAGGATCAGGAAGATGCCGACCCCGAAGCCGTCCTTTGCGGTGTAATAGGGGTGGAAGGGCACCGTATCCTGTTCGCCCTTCACCTCCACGCCGGTCGGGTTGTTCGACCCCGGGATGTGCAGCGCCCAGATATGCAGGATGATGACGCCCGCGATCACGAAGGGCAGCAGATAGTGGAGCGAGAAGAAGCGGTTGAGCGCCGCATCGTCCGGCGCATAGCCGCCGAGCAGCCAGATGCGGATCCAGTCGCCGACCACCGGGATCGCCGAGAAGAAGCCGGTGATCACCTGCGCGCCCCAGAAGCTCATCTGCCCCCAGGGGAGCACATAGCCCATGAAGGCGGTGGCCATCATCAGCAGGAAGATCACCACGCCGAGCAGCCACACCATCTCGCGCGGCGCCTTGTACGATCCGTAGTGGAGCCCGCGGAAGATGTGGATGTACACCACGACGAAGAACATGCTGGCGCCGTTGGCGTGGGCGAAGCGCAGGAACCAGCCCGCGTTCACATCCCGCATGATCGTGCCGTTGACCGAATCGAAGGCCCCGGCGGCCGAGCTGTGGAAGTGCATCGCCAGCACGATGCCGGTGACGATCTGAATCACCAGCGAGAGCCCGGCAAGGATGCCGAAGTTCCAGAAGTAATTCAGGTTGCGCGGCACCGGATAGCCGGCGCCGATCGCGTTATAGACGAACCGCGGCAGCGGCAGCCGATCGTCCACCCATTTCATCACCGGGTTTTTCGGCTCGTAATGGCGCGCCCAGGGAAAGCTCATCCAGGTCTCTCCTCACCCAACAACGACGACCGTGTCGGACGTGAAATTATATTTTGGTACTTCGAGATTCTTCGGTGCCGGCCCCTGCCGGATGCGGCCGGCCGTATCATAGGCCGAGCCGTGGCACGGGCAGAAATAGCCGCCGAACGGCCCGCGATTCTCGCCCTCGCCCGCCCCCAGCGGCACGCAGCCGAGATGCGTGCACACGCCCAGCGTAATCAGCCAGTTCTTGTGGCCTTCCTTGGTGCGCTGATCCAGCGTCTGCGGGTCGCGCAGGCTGGAGACCGGCACCGCATCGGCCTGGGCGATCTCCGCCGGCGTCAGGTTGCGCACGAACAAGGGCTGCTTGCGGAAGCTGGCCTTGATCGCCTGCCCCGGCTCGATCGCCGCGAGATTGACCTCGGTGGTCGACTGCGCCAGCACGTCGGCCGACGGATTCATCGAGTTGACGAGCGGCAGCACCACCACGCCTGCGCCGACGGCCGCGACGGCCGGGGCGGCGTACAGCAGATAATCGCGACGACGGGGATTCTGTAGAATTTCGCCGCCAGGGCCTATGGTCTGATCGGGAGTAACGCCTTCTTCAAACGTTGCCATGCTCTAGCCCTTGCACTTCGGAACACTTCCGCGAGAAAGCCGCGGAGAGGGGAACGCGGACGAAACGAAGCTCAGTGCCGGCCGGGTTTCCGGTGGCTATCCTAAGTTTGATAGACGGCGCAATGCAGCTTTGCCAACAGGGTTTTTCATATTCTTGTCTCCAAGGCCTTAATGTTGCACTGCAAAATGACTTGCCCATCCACAATTCGCGTCGCGTTGTTCCAGCCTGAAATTGCAGGCAATGTCGGCACTATCTTGCGGCTGGCGGCCTGCATGGGCGTGGCGGTGGACCTGATCGAACCTATGGGATTTCCCTGGGGCGATCGCGCCCGCAAGCGCGCGGCGATGGACTATGCGCCGGACATGGTGCGGCACGCCGATTGGGAGGCGTTCGCGGCGCGACTGCCCGGCCGGCTGGTGCTGTTCACCACGCGCGGCGGCACCCGGCTGCCCGAAGCGCGGTTCGAAGCCGGCGACACGCTGCTGTTCGGCGCCGAGAGCAGCGGCGTGCCCGATTTCGTGCACGGCCGCGCCGATGCTGCAGTGCGAATACCGCTTCGCCCGGAGCTCCGCTCCTTGAACCTCGCGGTTGCAACGGGCATCGGGCTCGCCGAAGCGCTCCGCCAGACCGAAGGATTTCCCCAGTGACCGACGCAGTGATCCCGCTCGACGACCAGCAGCAGCGCGCCCGCACCTGGTTCGAAGCCTTGCGCGATTCGATCTGCGCCGAATTCGAGGCGATCGAGCGCGAGGCCGGCTCGGACGCCGCGTTCGACTATCTCGCCTGGGACCGGGTCGACGCGGGCGGCGCGCCCGGCGGCGGTGGCGTGCGCGGGGTGATGAAGGGCCGGGTGTTCGAAAAGGTGGGCGTCAACGTCTCCACGGTCGGCGGCGCGTTCGAGGGCGATTTCGCCAAGACCATTCACGGCGCGGGCGAGGATCCCAGCTTCTTCGCCACCGGCATCAGCCTGGTCGCGCACATGGCGAACCCGCATGTGCCCGCGGTCCACATGAACACGCGCTTCCTGACGACCACCAAGCGCTGGTTCGGCGGCGGCGCCGATCTCAACCCGCCCTTGCCCTATGCCGAGGACACCGCCGACTTTCACGCCCGGCTGCAGGCGGCGTGCGACGCGCACGATCCGGCCTATTATCCGCGCTTCAAGGCATGGGCGGACGACTATTTCTATATTCCGCATCGCAAGGTGCATCGCGGCGTGGGCGGCATCTTCTACGATCATCTGGAAAACGACTGGGAAGCGGATTTCGCCCTTACCCAGGATGTCGGCCGCGCCTTCCTGGATATCTATCCGAAGCTGGTGCGGCGGCGGATGGACCAGCCGTTCGACGACGCCGATCGTCAGCGCCAGCTCGAATGGCGGGGTCGCTATGCCGAGTTCAACCTGATCTACGATCGCGGCACGCTGTTCGGCCTCAAGACCGGCGGCAATGTCGACGCGATCCTGATGAGCCTGCCGCCGATGGCCGCCTGGAGCTGAGCCCATGGGCCTGTTGCCCGTCGCGGACGACCACCTCGCCACCATCGTCACCGCGCTGGAGATGCGCGCGCGGCCCAGGCCGCGGCCGATGCCGCCCTCCCCGTTCCGGCTGGTCCACTGGCCCGCGCCCGACAGCGAGAAGTATCGCGCGCTGTTCCGCCGGGTGGGCGGGCCGTGGCTGTGGTTTTCGCGATTGGTGATGGAGGACGCGCGGCTGCGGGCGATTCTCGACGACCCGCAGGTCGCGGTCTACGCGGTGGTGGATCGCGGCGGCGTCGAGGTCGGCATGCTGGAGCTCGATTTCCGGACGCAAGCGACGTGCGAACTGTCCTATGTGGGGCTGGTGCCGGAGATCACCGGCAAGGGCCATGGCGCCTGGCTGATGGCGCAGGCGCTTGCCGCTGCGTGGCGCAAGGACGTGGCGCGCGTGTGGGTGCATACCTGCACGCTCGACCACCCCGCGGCGCTCGGCTTCTACCGTCGGCACGGATTCGTGCCGTACAAGCGCACGATCGAGACTTTCCCCGATCCGCGCCTGCTCGGCGTGTTACCGGCGGACGCGGCGCCTCACATCCCCTGCCTGGGCTCGGTCGCGCGATAGGCGGCGACCCGGAGGATCACCAGCGCGGTCCACACGCCCGCGCCGATCACCGACAGCAGCAGATAGCCGAGGAACTCGGGCAGCGGGCCGCCGCCCGCCGCCGTCGCGATCAGGCCGGTGACGATGCTCGACACCGCCATCGCGCCGATACCGGCGACGAAGATGATCGCCGCGACGAGCAGGAACAGCAGCCAGGCGATGCCGCCGCTGCGCACCCAGCCCTGCCGGAAGGCCTGGATCAGCCCGGCCTCCGGCCGCGCCGCGAAGGCGGGCGCGGCAAGCCAGGTGCGCGCGAAGAGGAACAGCCCCGGCGCGATGAACAGCGAGAAGCCGAGCTGGAAGGCGATGCTCACCGCCACCTCGATCAGCAGGAAGGGGAACAGCCGGCGCAGCGCCTGCGCCAGCACCTGGCCCAGCGTATCTCCGTGGCCCCGCAGATACAGGTTGAACAGCGCGAAGATGCCGTAGTCGACCGCGAGATAGGCCAGCATGAGCGGCACGACGTTCGCCGAGACGAACTTCTGGTAGAAGGCGAGCAGTGCCGCCTGGTCCGACAGCGATTCCAGCTGCGGGGCGCCCTGCACCATCAGCAACAGGATGCCGAGGCTGGGCAGCAGGAAGAACAGGCCGGCGACCGGCAGCACCAGCGTGCGCTCGCGGTCCCACAACAGCTTGGCATCGGCGAACAGGCCGGCAAGGCGGAGCGTCATGCGGGCCACACCGAATCACTGGTCGTCAGCGCGACGTAGAGCTTGCCCTCGAAGGCGGCGAGCAACAGCATCACCACCGCCTGGATGCAGGTGGTGACGATCGCGGTCAGCAGGAAGGCCGTGGTCAGCCCGCCCCCGCCACCGAACAGCAGCGTGAAGACGCTGCCGAACACGGTGCGCGCGGCAAGCCGGGCGATGCCGCCGACCAGCGCGAACAGCAGCAGCATGCCGAAGATGCGCCAGCCATGGCGTCGGGTCAGGGTCCAGGAGCGCCGGATCGCGCCGAACAGCGCGCCTTCGCGCAGCACCACCGCGTTGATCAGGATCAGCCGGGTGAGCGCGATCAGCAGCACCGGCGTCAGCACCAGGACATAGAGTGCCACCATGCTCGAGGTCTGCGCGTCGACCGTCATCGCGCCGGCCTGCCCCGCCGCCATCGCCGCGATGTCATAGCCGCGCGCGGCAAGGAGCAGCGGCACCGGGACCGCGAGCAGCGCCGCCGCCAGCCCCAGCACGATCGACACGATCACCGTCGCCGGCAGCCGCCGGACCGCCAGCCCCCCGGCGGTGCCCACGCTGCCCTCCCCCGTCGCCAGCGCGATGATTGTCAGCGATCCCCAGACCGACGGCAGCGACAGCAGCAGCACGATCGCGCCGAGCACGACGCGCGCGCCATAGCCGGCCGTGCCGGAAAGGACCTGCAGCCAGGTGCTGACCACGCCCGGCACGACGAACGCCGCCAGCGCCACCGTCGCCAGCGCTCCGAAGCGCTCGCCGACGAACGCCGAGGTCCGGTCCCAGACGATACCCATTTTTGCCATGCGGCGAAGTCCTTGCGTGAGGGACCCGGGGTGTTAGCCGGGGGGCTGCCGCTTGCCAATGCTTGCCTTGGGCGCAGGAAGGGAGCAAGCGGCGCCGATCATGCACGAAACCATCGAATGGCGGGTCGAACCCCAGCCGATCGACTATGCCGAAGCCCATGCCGCCATGGAGGCGCGCGCCGCCGCCGTTACGGCGCATACCGCGCAGGAGCTGGTCTGGCTGCTCGAACATCCGCCCGTCTACACGGCCGGCACCAGCGCCGATCCCGCCGAGATGCTCGATCCCCGCTTCCCGGTGCACCGCACCGGACGCGGCGGCCGCTACACCTATCATGGCCCCGGCCAGCGGATCGGCTATGTCGTGCTCGACCTGCGCGAACGCCGGCGCGACGTGCGCAATTATGTGCACGCGATCGAGGGCTGGGTCATCGCGGCGCTGGGGGACTGCGGCATCGAGGCGTTCCGCGCGCCGGGGCGGATCGGCATCTGGACGCTCGACCGCGGCGTCGAGGCGAAGATCGGCGCGATCGGGGTGCGCATCCGCCAATGGGTGACGCTGCACGGCTTCGCGATCAATCTGGATCCGGACCTGACGCATTTTACCGGCATCGTACCCTGCGGAATCGCGGAATTCCCCGTCACCAGCGCCGCCGCGCTGGGCAAACCGATTGCGACGGAACGATTCGATCAAGCCCTGCGCGCCACATTTTTGCCATTTTTGGACGCTCTGGATCGCGCGGGATAAATTCGAGTCTTGAGGGTGTCCCCCGAACCGTCTAATGTCCAGCACGGTTTGGGTATTAACGGCGGACAAGCGTCGTCCAAATCCATTATCTAGGGAGCTATTACATGCGTGCAGTCCTTTCGAAGATCGTTGCTGGTTCGATGATCGCCGGTGCGGCCCTCCTGGCCTCGGCGTGCACCAGCAACACCGAGACCAACGTCAACAACACCACCGAAGTCGTGGCTCCGGAAAACACCACCGACGCTTCGGTCACCAACGTTGACGTCGCTGCGCCGGTTGACAACGCCGTTGTCGACAACGCGACGGTGAACGCTTCGAACGCGATGTAATCATCGCGCTTTTTGCGTGAACTACGAAAGGGCCGCCCGGGTGACCGGGCGGCCCTTCTCGTTTCGGTACCGCGCCCGCCTGCGAACCCACGGATCGTCGTGTTTGAAAAAAAGGGGCTTGGGCGACGAATCGAAACGCCCTAACGAACATCTCTCATAGCGGTATCAAGAGGATGGGATGCTCGGTCGGCGTATCACTTTGGGCATGGCTGCCCTCGCGGCAATGTGCGTTTCGGCGCCTGCATCGGCGCAATTCTTCTTCAAATCGGTCGATCTTTCGGGTCCCCCGGTCACCGGCACCGAGCCGGGGATGATCGCCCAGGCGCTGCCTGGCGCCTCGCCGGCAGAATTGCGGGCGGCGTTGGTGTGGAGCCTGCGCGCGGCGCTCAACGTTGCTGCACTGCAATGCAAGTTCGAACCGACATTGCTGGCGGATGACAACTATGTCGCAGCCCGCAAAGATCATGAGGAAGAGTTCAATAAAGCGTACGATACGCTTGAGAAATATTTCCTAAAAACGATGAAGACGAAGAAGGCCGCGCAGAATGCGCTCGACGTGTTCTCGACCCGCGTCTATTCCAGCTTTTCGACTGTCTCCGGTCAGCTGTCTTTCTGCCAGACGACTGCCTCAATCGGCCAGGACGTGGTGTACGCACCGCGCGGGACGGTAGGCGACGTGGCACAACGCCGGATGCGCGAGCTGCGCGAGAGCCTCAAGGCCTGGGGCGAGCAGCATTTCCGCACCCGCCGCGTGACCTTCGTCTGGCCGGTCCTGCGCCCGCTGCCGCAGTTCGGCAACGACAAATGCTGGCGGAACGGCGAGTACCAGGCCCGCAAGTGCGGATCCTTGGGCTGAATCAAACCCAAGCCGAGACAAAAAAGGGGTGGCCGCCGCGCCACCCCTTCTTTTTTGCTCAGCGCAGGCCCAGCAGCTTGTGGGTTTGCAGCGTCAGCCGCCAGCGCGGCCGCTCCATCGCCACCGCGATCGCCGCGCGCGTGTTCGCTTCGGCCTCGGCGCTGTCCATCGGCTGGATCAGGAAATGGGCGAAATCCCAGCCCTCGATCGCCTCCAGGTCGCTGCCCGGCTGCGGCCAGACCAGCTTGAGCTCGTCCCCGCGCCGCTGCACGACCTCGCTCCCCGCCTTGGGGCTGATGCACACCCAGTCGATGCCGGGATGCACCGGCAGCGTGCCGTTGCTCTCGATCGCGATGCGGAAGCCGCGGGCGTGGAGCGCGTTGACCAGGGCGTCGTCGATCTGCAGCATCGGCTCCCCGCCGGTCAGCACGACGAAACGCGCCTCCCGGCCCGGCCCCCAATGCCCCTCGACCGCGTCCACCAGCGCCGTCGCATGCTCGAACCGGCCGCCGCCGAGCCCGTCCATGCCCACGAAATCGGTGTCGCAGAAGCGGCATATCGCCGTCGCCCGATCTTCTTCCCGGCCCGACCACAGATTGCAGCCGGCGAAGCGGACGAACACCGCCCGCGCCCCGGCGTTGATCCCCTCCCCCTGCAGGGTCAGGAACATCTCTTTGACGGCGTAGCTCATGGGTGGGTGGCGTAGCGGGTCGGATCGGGCAACCCCGCTTCCTCGAACCCGCGCGACCGCAGCCGGCAGCTGTCGCACAGCCCGCAATGCAGCCCCTCCGGGGTCGGGTCGTAGCAGGACCAGCTGAGCCCCGCATCAAGCCCGAGCCGCGCCGCCTCGCGGACGATATCGGCCTTGCTCATGGTCTGGAGCGGGGCCTGGATGCGGAAAGGCTCGCCTTCGACACCCGCCTTGGTGGCCAGTTCGGCGAGCTTCTCGAACCCGGCGATGAACTCGGGCCGGCAATCCGGATAGCCGGAATAATCGAGGGCATTGACGCCGATATACAGGTCCCGTGCCCCCGCCGCTTCGGCCCAGCCGAGCGCGAGGCTGAGGAAGATGGTGTTGCGCGCCGGCACATAGGTAATCGGAATGTCGCTGCCGACGCCGGTCTTCGGTACGTCGATATCGGCGGTGAGGGCGGAGCCCCCAAAGGCGCGCAGATCCAGCGCCAGGACGACGTGGCGCTCGGCGCCGAGCATGGCGGCGATCTTCGCTGCCGCTTCCAGCTCCACCTTGTGACGCTGGTTATAGTCGATCGAAAGCGCGAGCAGGCGATGGCCGTCCTCGCGTGCACGCGCGGCGGAAACCATCGAATCGAGTCCGCCCGATACCAGGGCGATGGCGATGCTTTGAGTCATCGGGGCCATCTAGGGACTTTCGTCGGCAAAAAAATGGCCGCCCCCGAAGGGACGGCCCGGAAAGGATAGAAATGGGAAAACCAAAGCCAGAGAGAGACATCTCCCTGGGACCATTTCCTTATACCCTCAATGCGTTAACGAATGGTAACCAACGGCGTCAGGAACAGTCCCCGATGCGCTTCGCGTCATAGGTTTCCGAAAAAGGCTGGCCGTCGATCACGCCTTGCGTGTCCACCGTCACCTGGCGCGGCGTATCGACGGTGATGCGGGTGAGCATGGTGCCGTGCCCGCTGCACACGCTGCGCACGGTGGCGCGGCTGGCGGCGCTTTCCATCACCACATGCTGGCAGGGCGTGGTGACGCGTTCCGGGCGGAGCACCTGATAGACATCGCGGACGCACATCGTGCGCTCATTGCCCTCGCTGTTCCGCGCGGCCCATTTGCCCTTCTGGATGCTGTTGAGCGCCGGAATATCCAGCGGACGCGCGCCGCTCGCGCCCGTCGGCTGCTGTTGCGCGGCGGCGCTTGCCGTCACCAAAACCAGTCCGGCCACCGCCGTCAGACGCACCCACGCCACTCGCTTGCTCACCCGTTCAAACTCCAAAACGGGGACGGTGCCGCTCCCACGACACCGCCCGCCGATTCACATATCATAGGAGGATTGCGGCTTTACAACGACGGCGGAACGAAATCGGCAAGCGCCACCGGGAACTGCTTCGAGCAGAAGGCGCAATCGACCTTGATCACGCCGCCCTCGTCGGCCATCGCCGCCCGCTCTTCCTCGGGGAACTTGGCGAGCACCTGCTGGATATAGTCCGCCCCGCAGCGGCAGCCGCGCGACAGATCATGCCCGGCGAGCATGCGCACCTCGCTTTCCTCGTTGAACAGCCGCCACACCAGCCCTTCCAGCGGAATCGCCGGATCGGCCAGTTCGTCGGCGCCCATCGTGCCGCCCAGCGCCTCGACATGCTGCCATTCGGGATGGTCGAGCCGCACGTGCAGCCGCTCGCGTCCCACCTCGCCCTCGGGCAGATGCTGGAGGAACAGGCCGCCGGCGATCGTCCTGCCGGTCGCCTTGTCCTTGCGCACGCCGAGCCGCACCAGCGTCGGGATCTGTTCCGACTGGAGGAAATAGCTCTGCGCCGCCTCGGCGATCGAGGCGCCTTCCAGCGGCACGATGCCCTGATAGCGCTCCTTGGTGGCAACCTGGTCGAAGGTCACCGCCAGATAGCCGCCGTTGAACAGCGCCGAGAGCGACGGATTCTTGCCGAGCTGGCTCAGCCGCTTGGCATCGAACTGGACATAGCCGCGCAGCTCGCCATTCTTGTAGTCGCACACCATCAGGCTGACGATGCCGCGCTGGGTCTGCGCCTGCAGCGTCATCTGCCCTTCGGCATCCTTGAGCGTGCTGCCGAGCAAAGCGGTCAGGGTCAGCGCCTCGGCCAGCAGCTTCTCGATCGGTGCGGGATAGGCATGCGCCGAGAGGATCTCGTTCAGCACCGGGCCCAGCCGCGCGACGCGGCCGCGGACATGGCGCTCGGGGATGGCAAAGCCGGTCACGCGATCGAGATCGGCGGCGGGAACGGGGTTGGTCACGGTTCGTCTCCGGCATTCGTTTGCGGCCGCGAGAAGTCAGGGGGACTCCGCGCGCTCCGACGAACGCATTTTCTGGGTTCGGAGGTGTAAATAGGGGCTTTGCGGCGGGAAACAATGTGGGCCGCGGCCGGGGCGGCGGGGGGTGAAGTTGAGGAAGTTCAGGGGCTCGCGCGATTGCATGCGCGGCGTGGGCCGCCACCGGGACGCGATGCATCGGGCCGCGTCCGCCCCTGGCGGCGCACGAGCGGGACAGGCATGAAAAAGGGCGCGAAACAGAACTTATTGGGAAACGCGGACGATAGCCATAAGTCTGCGCCGCCGTCCTCCGTAGAAACCGCATGCGAAGTGAACAGCAGTGCGCGACTTCATCTATATGACGTAGATATGAAGATACCGACGCTCTCCTTCGCTGCTCTTGCCACCGCCGTGCAGCCGCGCGGTGCCGGGCCAGGATCGACTGCCGGGGCATCCCCGTCCAAGCAGGAGGAGATGGCTGCGCGCAAGTTGCAGCAGGCGAAGGACGCCGTCGCGACTCTCAAGACGATCAAGACCAAGACCAGCGACAGCCAGAAGGCCCAGGCCGCGCAGAAGGTGAAGGAGCTGAAGGCGCGGCTCCAGGCGCTCAAGCTGCTCTATGCCAATGACCCGAAGAAGCTCGCCAGGGCCGCCGCGCAGATCGCGCGCGAGCTGGCGGGTGCGGTGAAGAGCTATGTCAGCGCGGGCGGCAGCACGATGGATCTGGGCGGCGCCGATGCGGGCGATGCCGCGGCCGGCGCTGCCGCCCCGGCTGGCGCGGAAGAGGGCACGGCTCCGGCAGGTCCGGAGTCGGCAGAGGCCGGGCAGCCCGCGGAAAGCACGCCAACGCAGGGCGATGCCGCCGAGGCCACGCCGGCCAAGCCCGGCGACCCCGCGCCCGCTACCAGCAAGGCGCAGGAGGAGAAGAGCGCGAACGATCGGGCGCGGGCCAAGGCCGATGCCGACTTCAAGGACGACGTCCGCGATCTGGCGCGGGCGCTGAAGGCGGCGCTGCGCCGGCAGGGCGCCAGGCACCGCGACGATGACGACCAGCGCTCGGGCGAACAGGCGCTGGCGACGGTCGATCAGGCCATGGGGGCATTGCCGATCGCCGATGCCGGCGCAGTGAGCGCGCTGGCAGGGATTTGAGCCCAGATCCTCTCCCGCCGGGGGGGGAGGATTAGACGTCCCTCAAAGTTGCCCGAAGCACCAGCGCAGGACGGATTTCTGCGCGTGGAGGCGGTTCTCCGCTTCCGGCCAGATCAGCGATTGCGGCCCGTCGATCACCGCGTCGGTGACTTCCTCGCCGCGATGCGCGGGCAGGCAGTGCAGGAAGCGGGCGTCGGGCTTGGCGGCGGCCATCAGCGCCGCGTCGACCTGGAACGGCATCATCGCCTTGAGCTTGGTTTCGGCATGGGCCTGGCCCATCGAGATCCAGGTATCGGTGACGATGATGTCGGCGCCCTCCACCGCCTCGCGCGCGGTGCCGACCACGCGGGCGCGGCCCTTGCCTCGCGCCACGTCGGCGTCGCTCGGCTGATAGCCCTGCGGGCAGGCGGCGACGACGTCGAACTGCATCAGCCCGCCGGCTTCCATGATCGAGGCGAGGACGTTGTTGCCGTCGCCCAGCCAGGCCACCTTCAGGCCCGGCAGCGCCTTGCCGCTCTCGAGGATGGTCAGCAGATCGGCCATGATCTGGCAGGGGTGCGAGGCATCGGTGAGGCCGTTGATCACCGGCACGCTGGCATATTTCGCCATGTCGATCACCTTCTGGTGATCGTCGGTGCGGATCATGATCGCGTCGACATAGCCCGAGAGCACGCGCGCGGTATCGGCGATGCTCTCGCCGCGACCGAGCTGCATCGAGCCGGCGTCCATCACGATGCTGGTGCCGCCGAGCTGGCGGATCGCCATGTCGAACGAGACGCGGGTGCGGGTGCTGTTCTTCTCGAAGATCATCGCCAGCACATGGCCGGCGAGCGGGGCGTCGGCATCGGCCTTGCCCTTGGGCCAGCCGGCACGCGCGGTCTTGCGGGCCATCGCGTCGTTCAGCATCGCCGCGATCGCGTCGGGGCCGGCATCGGTGAGATCGATAAAGTGGCGGGTCATGCTTTCCTCCCTCGCGTCAGCAAGGGGAGGGAACTGCCGGCGACGCCCGAGGTGGAGGCGATCCTCGCACCATCAATGCATCGCGCGGGGAAAGCCCCCTCCACCATGCTGCGCATGGTCCTCCTCCCCCGGCTCGCGCGGGGGAGGAAACACTTCAGTTGGCGGGTGCGGGTGCGAAGCTGCGCGCGCCCGCGCTCAGCTTGTCGACCGCCTCGGCGATGTGGCTTTCGTCGATCACCAGCGGCGGCAGCACGCGGAACACGTTCTCGCCGGCCGCCACGGTCAGCAGCCCGTGATGGTCGCGCAGATGGGCGACGAAGTCGCGGCTCACCACGCTGTCCTTCATCTTGATGCCGAGCATCAGGCCCTTGCCGCGAATCTCCTCGAACAGGTGATCGTGGTTCGGGATCAGCTGCTCGAAGGCCTGGCGCAGCCGCTCGCCCATGCGGGTGACATGCTCGAGGAAGCCGGGCTCCTCCATCACGTCGAGCACCGCCTGGCCCGCGGCCATCGCCAGCGGGTTGCCGCCATAGGTGGACCCATGGGTGCCGGCGACCATGCCCTTGGCCGCTTCCTCGGTGGCGAGGCACGCGCCCAGCGGGAAGCCGCCGCCGATGCCCTTGGCGACCGTCATGATGTCGGGCGTGATGCCGTAATGCTCATAGGCCCACATCTTGCCGGTCCGGCCATAGCCGCACTGGATCTCGTCGAGGATCAGCAGCAGGCCGTGCTCGTCGCAGGCCTTGCGCAGCCCCTGGATAAACTCGGGCTTGCCGGCGGTCATGCCGCCCTCGCCCTGGATCGTCTCCACCAGAAAGCCTGCGGTCTCGCCATCGATCTTGGCGAGCGCGCCCGCGAGATCGTTGAACGGCACATAGTCGAAGCCCGGCAGCAGCGGCTCGAAGCCGTCGCGCATCTTACCCTGATCGGTCGCCGAGATCGCGCCCAGCGAACGCCCGTGGAAGGCGTTCTTGAAGGTGATCAGCTTGTGCCGCTGCGGGTTGCCATTGGCATGGTGATAGCGACGCGCGGTCTTGATCGCGCACTCGATCGCCTCGACGCCCGAATTGGTGAAGAACACCGTATCGGCGAAGCTGTGCTTCAGGATCCGCTCGGCCAGCGCCTCGCCCTGCGGCGAGCCATAGAGGTTCGAGACGTGCATCAGCGTGGCGGCCTGGTCGGCGATCGCCTTCACCAGATGCGGGTGGCCATGGCCCAGCGCGTTGACGGCGATACCGGCGGCGAAATCGAGATAGCGTTCCCCTCGTTCCCCGATCAGGTAGCAGCCCTCGCCTCGCACCGGCCGCACACCGCACCGCGGGTAAACGGGCATGAGCGGGGTGATGGTCATGGGAACGATACTCCTTACGAAGAAAAAGGGTTGGAAAAACTCCAGAAACGCAAAAGGGCGACCTATCCGGGCCGCCCGCTGCGCTGTTTACGGCCCAGCGGGGCCACAGGTCAACCTGCCTTTAGTGCGGGGGCGAGACGCGGTGATTCCACTGGCCGGCGGCCCCGCGCGATCGACCGTAATCGGCGGTACAGGCCATGTACCAGGGGTAGAATTGCAACGGCTTGGCCCTGGCGTCGATCGCCTGCCAGGCCGCGCAGGGCTTGCCGTTGAAGACATGGTCGGCGGGCTGCTCGCCGCCCGAGACGCCGGACGCGCTGAGATAGGCCATGTCGAGCCCGCCCCTGGCGATGCCGAGCGCCTCCACCTCCGCCGCCGAGAAGCGATAGACCTGGGTTTCCAGCAGATCGACCGCGCGCAACGCCGCCGTCACCGCGGACCAGCGCTGCATCGGCTGGCCGGTGCCGCTCCAGGGCCCTGCGTCCATCGTCGTGTTCACCATCAGCGTGACGTGCCCCTGCCCGTCGCCCCCCGCACCCCGCAGCGCAGCCGTCACCGGTTGCAGGAACATGCCGAAACGCGCGCCGCCATCCATGTACATTTCGGTGCTGCGCACGGTCTGGAGCGTGATCGGCGGCACCCCCGGCGGCACCGAGGAGGACGCGAGCAGTGCGTCGACATAGCAGCCCTGCAGCCGCGCCAGTTCGGCAGGGGAATCGGTCGAGAGCGTGCGCGCGGCCAGTTCGGTCATGTCGATGCCATAGCCTTCGCCGTCGTCGAGGCTGCTTACCCCGACGAACAGCTGCCGCTTCTGGTCGCGCCACTCGCGGCCGACCGCCTGCAGGGTGCCGATCGTCATGATCTTGCCCAGCCGGGCCCGCAGCGGCGCGAAGCTGGCGGTGGACCCCCTGAGCAATGCGCCCATCGCCGCGCCGCCTGCGCGCTTGCGCAACAGGTCCGCTTCCCGCGCGATCGAATAAGCGAGGACGAGATCGCCGACATTCGAGCTGCCCGGCTTCACCACGAAGCCGGTGGCCCCCTGCTTCCCGGACAATGGTCCGTCGACCCAGTCATAGTCGGTGCGGTCCGCGGGCACGGGCTGGTTGGCGAGGAACAACAAGGTGCTCTGGAGCGAGCCGGTGCTGACGCCCGTCACGATGTCCCAGCTGGGCAGGCTTCCCATGCCGTAGAAGAAGCCGGCGCCGAACGCGCCATGCTGGCCGCCGCCGCTGAGCGCCAGGAACTGATCGGACGAGGCCCCCGCCTTGGCAGCCTCCGCCCCGAGCAGCGGCGCGCGTCGCGCGCGGCGTTCGCGCAGCAGTGCGCCGATGCGGGCATCTGCGGGTTCCTGGACCGCCGTCGCCAATCCATCGATCCGCGCCGATGTCCGCCAGCGCGGGCCGACGGTGAGCGGCACGACCTGATAGTTGCAGCCCAGGATGGGCTTGGGCCGCGGCTGGCTGCATCCGGCCAGCGACAATCCCGCGGCGACGAGCACCGCCAATGAACGCAGTAAATGCATGGATCCCCCCTCAGGCCCTGTCGCCTCGCCCCCGCGAGTCGTCGCGCAGGACCCTATGCCGGAAGGGTTTTCACTTCGTAACGATTTCGCGCAGCGCGGCGAAGACATCCCCGTCGATCGCCTTGCCCACCTCGCCGCCCATGATGGCGAGCGCCTGCTCCACCGGCAGCGCCGCCCGGTACGGCCGATCGGCGGTGAGCGCGTCGTAGAAATCGCAGACGGTGATGATCCGCGCCTCGCGGGCGATCAGCATCGCGTCCAGCCCCAGCGGATAGCCCCGCCCGTCCAGCCGCTCGTGATGCGCACCGGCCACCGCCGCCATGTCGCGCAGCGGGCCGATGCGCGAGAGGATGGCGGTGGTGTGCGCGGCGTGGCTGCGCATCTCCTCCCACTCGCCATCGTCGAGCTTGCCCGGCTTCTCCAGCACGCGGCTGCTCACCGCCAGCTTGCCGACATCGTGGAGCATGGCGCCGCGCTTGAGCGTGCGCAGCGTCGCGCCGCCGAAGCCCAGCGCCTTGCCCAGCGCCGCGGTATAGTCCCCCACCCGGCCGGAATGGCCGCCGGTATAGGGGCTCTTGGCGTCGATCACCGCGCCGAAGGCCGCCGCGATGTCGTCCAGATAGTCCTCGTCAACCGCGACGCGCTGCTCCTCCGGCTCGAAGGCGCGGACGCGGGCCTCGAGCGCAGGATGGACCAGTTCCGCCCAGAAGCCGGGTTCGCGCGCCACCAGCACGAAGCAGCGCGCGAGCGCCGGATCGAACCAGCTGCCGGCGCGCACCGTCACTTCCTCGATCGCCGCCTCGGGGCCGCCCGCGGCATGGAACACGTCCACGATCTGCGCGAGCAGGGCCAGCTGCGCCGCCAGCGGGATCGCGTCGCCCCGCAGGCCGAGCGGCTTGCCGCTGCCGTCCCAATGCTCGTCCAGCGCCGCGATCGCCTGGGCGACGGGCTCCGGAAAGCGGAGTTGCCGGGCGATATCCGCGCCGCGGGTGCAGCGGGTCTGGATCAGGTCGGTCACGATCGCGTTGCCGTCGCGCAGGATGGCGAGGATCGCCTTTGCCCGCGCGCCCAGCCGCTGGCCCTGACCGGTGCGGGTGAAGACATAGCGCAAGGTCGGCCCCAGCCCCACGGCGAGCAGCTTGTGCTCCTGCTTCACCTGGCGATCGTCGGCGAGATAGAGTTCGGCGATCCGCGCTGCGTTGCTGCTGCAGCCAAGGTCCTTGAGCAACGTGGCATAATAGACCGTCCGGCGCTCCGCCGCGGGCAGCCGCAGCGCCGCGGCCATGCAACTGGCGATCCAGCAGGCGCGCAGCGAATGGCCCTCGGGCTGCCCCTCGGTCAGGTCCAGCGCATAGGAGAAGGCGCCGAGGATCTCGGCGAGCGACGTCGTACCGTCGGACCGCGTGTCGAAATGGGTCGAGTCGTAGTGCAGCATGGCGGGCGCGTCCGAAAGTGGGGCGGCACCCATAGCGTGATCGCGCTTAAGCGTTGGTTGCGCTTAACTCTTAATCTTCCAGCCGCGGCGCAGCAGCCCGTAGCAGAACAGGCCCAGCACCACGTCCAGCGTCAGGATCACCAGGCTGCCGACGAGGATCGGCGAGTCCGCCACGCCGAGGAAGCCGTAGCGGAAGCCGGAGATGATGTAGAAGAAGGGGTTGGCATGGCTGATCGCGCGGAACACCGGCGAAAGATTCTCCACCGAATAGAAGGTGCCCGACAGCAGCGCGAGCGGCGCCACGACGAAGTTCGTCACCGCCGCGGCGTGATCGAACTTCTCCGCCCAGATCGAGGTCATCACCCCCATCAGCGCGAGGAACAGCGAGCCGAGGAAGCCGAACCAGAGGACGGCCCAGAAATGCGCCGGGAAGACGTGGACGCCCCACAAGGCCATCGCCAGCCATACCGTGCCGCCGACGCAGAAGGCCCGCGTCACCGATCCGCCGGCCAGCGCCGCCAGCATCTCGCCGGTGGAGAGGGGCGGCATCAGATAATCGACGATGGTGCCCTGGATCTTGCCGACCAGCAGCGAGAAGCTGGCATTGGCGAAGGCGTTCTGCAGCATGCCCATCACGATCAGGCCGGGGGCGATGAAATCGGCATAGTGAATCGAGACGCCGTCCAGCGTCACCGTCCGCCCGCCGCCGCCCAGCGCGACCGTGAAGATCACGAGATAGAGCAGGGTGGTGACGGCGGGTGCCCACACCGTCTGGAGCTGCACCTTGAAGAAACGGCGCACCTCCTTGATATAGAGGGTGCGCAAGCCTCCCCAGTTGACGTTGCGAATCACCGGAACGCCCGGCTCGGGAAGCTGTGAACCGATTTCGGGGT
The DNA here is from genome assembly GCF_001650735.1 of Sphingomonas sp. TDK1. Taxonomy (GTDB): domain Bacteria; phylum Pseudomonadota; class Alphaproteobacteria; order Sphingomonadales; family Sphingomonadaceae; genus Sphingomonas. The sequence goes on from NZ_LXVY01000002.1 coordinate 27,224, forward strand.
GGCTGCTCATGGCGCGATCGCGTACCCGCTGACGCCGCCGCCCGCAAGACGAAGGAACCGAAGTGAGCTGGACCGACGAGCGTATCGAAACGCTGAAGAAGATGTGGGACAGCGGCCTGACCGCGACGCAGATCGCCGAAGAGCTGGGCGGCGTGTCGCGCAACGCGGTGATCGGCAAGGCCCACCGCCTCGGCCTGCCCTCGCGCCCGTCGCCGGTGAAGGCCAGCGAAGCCAAGGCTGCCGCCGCCGCTGCGCCTGCCGCTCCGGCCGAGCCGAAGCCGGCCCCCGCGCCGAAGCCCGCGCCCGCGCCGGCCGCCCCCCGCGTCCAGGCCGAGGCACCCGCCCCCGCACCGCGCCCGGCGGCACCCGCCCCGGCCGCGCCCCGCGTCCAGGCCGAGGCCCCCGCGCCTGCGGATGCAGCCGAGCCCGATGCGCCGCGCGCACCGCAGCCGGTGCTGCGCTCGGTCGGCCCCGGTGGCTTCATCCGCCAGAATCCGGGCGAGCAGGCCCCGCCGAGCGCACCTGCGCCGCCGCGCCGCCTCGTTCCCGCCAAGCCTAGCGAGGCGATTGCCGGCAAGACGACGCTGCTCGATCTCAACGACAAGATCTGCAAGTGGCCGCTCGGCCATCCGGGCGAGCCGGACTTCCATTTCTGCGGCGAGAAGGTGAACCCGGGCTTCCCCTATTGCGTCGACCATTGCGGCCACGCCTATCAGGCACAATTGCCCCGCCGCGATCGTCGTCCGGCGCCGACCATGCCCTTTGGCGGCACCCCGCGCCCGCGCTGAGACGCGGCAAGTCTCTCCACCCGCATTCCCCTCCCGCTTGCGGGAGGGGCTAGGGGCGGGGCTGAAATCCAGCCGCGCTTCTTCCAGATCGGTCCCTCCCCGCCCCTCCCGCGAGCGGGCGGGGAGCGATCGCCGCTCACGCCGGACCGCCGCTCCCTCCGGCAAATCCCGCCCCCACCGCCGCCTTGCGCGGCGGGCCCCGCACCCCCTATACGTTCCGCATGTCCGAAGACCTCTTCGCTGCGCCCTCCGTCCCCTCCGGCACCTATGACGCCTCGTCGATCGAGGTGCTCGAAGGCCTGGAACCGGTCCGGCGCCGGCCGGGCATGTATATCGGCGGCACCGACGAGCGCGCGCTCCACCATCTTGCCGCGGAAATCCTCGACAATGCGATGGACGAGGCCGTCGCCGGCCATGCCAACCGCATCGAGGTGACGCTGGCGGCGCCCAACCGCATCACCATCGTCGACAATGGCCGCGGCATGCCGGTCGACCCGCATCCGCGCTTCCCGGACAAGTCGGCGCTCGAGGTGATTCTCTCGATGCTCCATTCGGGCGGCAAATTCTCGGGCAAGGCCTATGCCACCTCGGGCGGTCTGCACGGCGTCGGCATCTCGGTGGTCAACGCGCTGTCGGTGGACACCGTGGTCGAGGTCGCGCGCGACAAGCAGCTCTATCGCCAGCGCTTCAGCCAGGGCCAGACGCTGGGCCCGCTGGAGAAGATCGGCGGCACCCCCAACCGGCGCGGCACCAGCGTCGCCTTCACCCCCGACCCCGAGATTTTCGGCGAGATGCTGTTCAAGCCGGCGCGGCTGTACAAGCTCGCCCGCTCCAAGGCCTATCTGTTCGCCGGCGTCGAGATCCGCTGGAAGTGCGATCCCGCGCTGATTACCGACGACACGCCCGCCGAAGCCGTGTTCCAGTTCCCCGGCGGCCTTGCCGATCACCTGAAGGAACAGGTGGGCAGCCGCGAATGCGCCACCGCCGATTTCTTCGCGGGCACCCAGGAATTTCCCGATTCGCAGGGCCGCGTCGAATGGGCGGTCGCCTGGCCGCTGTGGAGCGACGGCAGCTATAGCTGGTACTGCAACACCATCCCGACGCCCGATGGCGGCACGCACGAGCAGGGCCTGCGCCAGGCGCTGGTGCGCAGCCTGCGCAGCTTCGCCGATCTGGTCGGCAACAAGAAGGCCAAGGACCTCAACCCCGACGACGTCGTCACCGGCTCCGAGGTGATGCTCTCGGTGTTCATCCGCGAGCCGCAGTTCCAGAGCCAGACCAAGGACCGCCTGACCAGCCCCGAGGCGACCGCGCTGGTCGAAAAGGCGGTGCGCGACCATTTCGACCATTTCCTCACCGACAATATGGAGCGCGGCAAGGCGCTGCTCGGCTATGTGCTCGAGCGGATGGACGATCGCCTGCGTCGCAAGCAGGAGCGCGAGGTCAAGCGCAAGTCGGCCACCACGGGCCGCAAGCTGCGCCTCCCGGGCAAGCTGACCGACTGTTCGGCCGACAGCCCCGAAGGCACCGAGCTGTTCATCGTCGAGGGCGATTCGGCCGGCGGATCGGCCAAGCAGGCGCGCGACCGCAAGACCCAGGCGATCCTGCCGATCCGCGGCAAGATCCTCAACGTCGCCAGCGCGACCTCGGCCAAGATCCTGGCGAACCAGGAAATCGCCGACCTGATCCAGGCGCTGGGCTGCGGCACCCGCAAGGACTGCGATGCCGCCCATCTGCGCTACGAGCGCATCATCATCATGACCGACGCCGATGTCGACGGCGCGCATATCGCGACGCTGCTGATGACCTTCTTCTTCCAGGAAATGCCGGACCTGGTGCGCAAGGGGCATCTCTACCTCGCCCAGCCGCCGCTCTACCGCCTGACCGTGGGCTCCAAGAGCCTCTACGCCCGCGACGACGCGCACCGCATCGAGATCGAGAAGACGGCGTTCAAGGGCAAGAAGGTGGAAGTCAGCCGGTTCAAGGGCCTCGGCGAGATGAACCCCAACCAGCTCAAGGAAACCACGATGGATCCCAAGACGCGCGGCATGCTGCGCGTGACGCTGCCGCAGGAATATGAGGAGCGTGCAGGCGTGAAGGACCTGGTCGACCGGCTGATGGGCAACAACCCGGCGCACCGCTTCGCCTTCATCCAGGAGAATGCGGCGCGGCTGGACGAGGAAGTGATCGACGCCTGAGCGGGCGCGGCTCAGCGCGGCGCGTTGCGCGTCGCACGGGCATCGGGCGGGCGCAGCCAGTGGATGCGCCGGTTGGTCGCATGCACGCGGCAGAGATAGAAGGTCACGCCTTCGCTCTCGAACGGGTGTTTCTCGGTCTCGGCATTGCACTGCATTTCGCGCTCGGTGACCCACTGCCGCTCCAGCGCGGCCAGCCGCGTGCGCTGCGCCGGCGGGAGGCGGTCGCGCACGCGCTTGTACAGCTGGTTCAGCACCCGATCGCGCCGCTTCCACTCCGTCTCCGCACAGGCCATGCGGCCTATCTCGAACAGGTTCTCATCGTCGGACCGGCTTCGCTGCCATCGCTTCGCGGCGCGCATGCAGGCGTGAAACGACGCCGACAATTCGCCCTGCCATGCCGGCGATTGCACGGGCATCGGCCCGGGCCCCAACAGCATCGCCAGAAATGTAAGCATCGGAATCCACCTTTCGTCGCCATCTGAAGCGCAAGGCCAGGGCCGCACCAATGCTTCCAAGCAGTCTGATCGTCGCGCCGCTTATGGCCGTCGCTCGGAACGCCCCGAATGCGTCTGCGCACGCAGCCAGGTAATGCGCTGATCGGTCTCGATCAGCTTGCAGGCATAGAGGATCACGTAATACGGTTCCGCCCTGTCCCGGGCGGTTTGATCCCAGCATTTGTCCTCGGTCGCATTGGACCATGCCCGCTGGAGCGTAATCAAGCGCGTCCTTCGCTCCAGAGGCAGGCTGTCGCGCAGCGACTCATAGGTTGCGTTCAGGATCAGTTCGCGGCGCTCGAATGCATCTTCCGCGCAATTCTCTTCGGCCGCGTCTCGCCGCACCTCGTTCTTCGAGAAGCGGGCCTTGGCCTGCCGAACACAGACAAAATAGCTGGGCGGAAATGCCTGTTTCGCGTCCTGTCCCATGGCGGGCGCGCCTGCGAAGATCATTGCCGCCAGCATCAACCCATTGAACATGATGCACGCCTCCCGCGCCTTATCGACCACGTTCCTTCCGCAACATGTCTAGCGCATCGGCATGTTCCTGCGGATAGCGTTTTCTCAGAATATCGGCAGATTGGCTGGCTTGGTCGCGCTTTCCGGTGGCGAGTTGACGCTTCCACAGGTGCCGAACATGCTCGCCCCGCCGCGCATACGCATTGTTGATCAACGCCTCCTCGTATCTCGGATCGGACCTTGCCACCGTCCGGTCGGTCTGGCGCACCGCATCGGCGAGAATGTTGGCCGCGTGACCATGCTGCACGGCGATCGACCAAGTAACGTTGCGAACCGCATCGCTCGCCATGAAGGCGGCGGCGTCTCCGGTATTGGTTGCGAGCTGGTAGCTGCCATCGGACACGCCGCCCGCATCGCCTTTCCGGTGCTAACCGTGCCGGGCCCGCGCCCGCTTGTCTCGTGGCGCTCGGAGAGAATGCCTAGGCTGGCGCCATCATCGAATCGCGTTGCACGCCCGGTACGCCTGCCGCCGCTCGACTCGCGGGCCCGGGCCCCCGCTTGGCTGCCCCCCCGGCCCCGAGGTGAATCGCCCGTCGCCCGGATGGTGGTTCGGGTTGAACATCCGTTCGATCGCGCCGTCGTCGGGCAGATCCGGCACATGCCGGCCAGTTCGCAGGTAGCGCGCGAAGGCGCTGTTCCCCATGGTTTGACTGCTCGCTCCTCGCATACGCCGCCCTCCGATAGAGAACAAAACGCAAACGAAAACATGCTGTGTAGGACAGCGCCAATCACACCGTAGCGCGGAGAAACGCACCGAATCGGATCCTCCGCGCGCCGCACTTTCGGATGGGTACCCTACAGCTCCCCGCGCATCCGGCGCTGGTGGTATTTCACCCGCACGGTGATGCCGAGCACCATCAGGAAGAACGCCACGCCCAGCACCGCCGCCGGCACCGCGACCGGCATCGGCCACACCTTCGCCCGCAGCGCCGCGAGCAGCGCGCCGAGCACCGCCAGCCACACCGCGCCCATCCGCAGCGGCCGCGCGATCTGCTTGAGCTCGGCCTTGTAAGCGGCGCGCTCGGCCGGGTCGTTCAGGCGGGGCGGGGTCGGCATGTCCATTCTTCCTTCAGCAGCCCGTAGAGCGTGGTGTCGCGCACGCCGATATGGGTCTCCCATTCGGCGCGCAGCACCCCCTCCAGCCGGAAGCCCAGCCGTTCGAGCAGCCGGCGCGAATACACATTGTCCGGGTCCGTGTCCGCAAAAACCCGCCGATGCTGCTCGGCAAGGAAGAGCTGGTCGAGCGTGGCGGTCAGCGCCTCTTCGGCAATCCCCTGCCCCCAGTGCGCGCGGGCGAGGAGATAGCCGATCTCGCTGACCGCCGCCCGTTTCTCCCCCACTGCGACATAGCCGATCGCGGTATCGTCCCCGGCAAGCGTGATCGCCCAGACACGCCAGGCCGGGTCGCCGCGCGCCAGGCTGGCGCGGGTCTGATCGAGGGTCTGGTGGGGGGCATGGCTCCACCAGGTCATCAGTTCGGCATCGGAGAGGCTGGGGAACAGCGCCTCGGCATCGTCCACCGTACGCGGCCGCAAGCGCAGCCGCGCGGTGGTCAGCACCGGCGTGCCGCGCGCGGCGCCCGTCGAATCAGCGATTGCCACCGATCAGGTCGCCCAGCCCGCCCAGCACCGAACCCTCGCCGCGATTGTGCCCGCCGCCATTGGCCGCGGCGAGCATCCGCCCGGCCAGCCGCGCGAACGGCAGCGACTGGATCCACACCTTGCCGGGCCCGCGCAGCCGCGCGAAGAACACGCCCTCGCCGCCGAAGAGCATGCTGCGCACCCCGCCGACCGAGACGAGGTCGAAGTCCACCGAGGGCGTCAGCGCGGCGAGGCAGCCGGTATCGACATGGAGTTCCTCGCCCGGCGCCAGCTCGCGCTCGACGATCGCCCCGCCCATCTGGACGAACACCCAGCCATCGCCGTCCAGCCGCTGCATGATGAAGCCCTCGCCGCCGAACAGCCCGGTCATCACCCGGCGCTGGAAGGCGATGCCCATCTGCACGCCCTTGGCGGCGGCGAGGAAGGCATCCTTCTGGCAGATCAGCGTGCCCCCGATATCGGCCAGCCGCAGCGGCACGATCGCGCCGGGGATCGGCGCTGCGAAGGAGACGCGCGCCTTGCCGCTGCCCTGATGGGTGAAGACGGTGGTGAACAGCCCCTCGCCGGTGACGAGCCGTTTCCCTGCCCCCAGCAGCTTGTCCATGAACCCGCCGCCCGCGTTGCTGCCGTCGCCGAACACCGTCTGCATGGTGATCGCGGCGTCCTTCCACACCATCGCACCGGCCTCGGCCACCGCGCTCTCGCCGGGATCGAGCTCGATCTCGACGAACTGGAGTTCCTGCCCCTTGATCTCGAAATCGATATCGTCGGCAAAGCCTTCGCGGCGCGTGTGCGACCAAGGGCTCATCGGCGGCATGTGCATCCCTCCTTAGCGTGTTGCACCTGCCTACTACACCAACTCGAAGCCCAGGCGAAGCAGGATCAGCCGCCCTTCGCGCGGGCGGCGAGCAGATCCTGCGTCAGCACCTGCGGCAGCACCTCGGGCGCGTCCTGCCCCGGCTTGTACCAGAGGTAGAGCGGCACGCCCGCGCGGTTGTGCGCCTCGATGAAACGGCCGAGAGTCGCGTCGCCATTGGTCCAGTCGCCGACCAGCACCGCGACCTTGCCGTCCGCCAGCGCCTTTTCGACCGCCGCCGTCTCGATCACCGCCTTTTCGTTGACCTTGCAGGTCAGGCACCAGTCGGCGGTGAAATAGGCGAAGACCGGACGGCCCTGCGCGCGCAACTCGGCAAGGCGTGCCTCGCTGAACGGCTCGGCCCCGGCCATCGCGGCTGCTTGCGGGCCGGCAGCGGCGGGATGCACCAGCGCCACGCCACCGAGCGCCAGCAGCACCAGCGGCACCGCCGGCAGCCACGCGCGGCTGCGGCCCTTGGCCTGCCGCGCACCCGCCCACCACAGGCCCAGCGTCGCGAGCAGCGTCGCGGCGAGGCCGATCGTCATGCCGTCGACACCCGCCTGCTTGCCCAGCACCCAGGCGAGCGCCAGCGCGGTGAGGAACATCGGCACCGAGAGGATATGCCGCATCGTCGCCATCCAGGCGCCCGGCTTGGGCAGCTTGCGGCGGAACGCGGGCACGAAGCCCAGCAGCAGGAACGGCAGCGCGATGCCGAGGCCCAGCCCGCCGAAGATCGCCAGCCCGGCGAACCAAGGGAGCACCAGCGCCGCTCCCAGCGCGGAGGCCATGAACGGCCCCGTGCACGGCGTGGCGATGAACGCCGCCAGCGCACCCGTCGCAAAGGCCCCGCCATGGCCCTTGCTCGCCGCGCGATTGACGAAGCTGGGCGTCATGATCTCGAACAGCCCGGCAAGGTTGAAGGCGATCGCGCTGACGAGCAGCAGCAGCACCAGGATCACGCGCGGATCCTGCAGCTGGAACGCCCAGCCCACCGTCGCGCCCGCCGCGCGCAGGCCGAGCAGCAGTCCGCCGAGGGCCAGGCACACCAGCACCACGCCGGCGGTGTACGCCAATGCCTCGGCGCGCGGGCTGCCTGCGTCGGTATTGGCCTTGGCGAGACTCAGCGCCTTGAGGCTCAGGATTGGGAAGACGCAGGGCATCACGTTGAGGATCAGCCCGCCCAGCACCGCCGCGAAGAAGGCCCCGATCGCCGCCAGCCAGGGCGTGGCCGCCGGCCTGCCGGGCGGCACCGCCCCCGGCGTTGCAGTGACCGTCAGCCCCTGCCCGTCGATCGCCAGCACGCCTTCGAGCGCTGCGGGCGCGGTGCGGGCCTTGGTCTCGAGCAGCAGCCGGTCACCGTCGCGCGCAACGGTCTGCGGTGCGGCATAGTCGACCGCGTTGGCGGTCAGCGGGTAGAAATACACGTCCTTCGCCGTCGCCCCGGCCGGATAGGGCACCGCGATCCGCAGCGTGCCGCCTTCCGCCTGGAAGGTCGCCGGTGTGCTGAGCGGCTTGGGCAGCTTCGCACGCCAGCCGTCGAACTTCGCGCGCGTCGCCGGATCGATCGTGCCGTCGCCGATGGTGAGGCTGGTTTCGAGCGCGGCCTTTTCGGGGACGCACAGCGTATCGGTGCAGACGAGATAGTCGAGCTTCAGCTTCACCGGCAGCACGCCGGCCGCGTCGGCAGGGATGTGCAGCGTCGTCAGCCGGACGAACGTGCCTTCGTAGACATAGTTCATCAGCCCGGCGATCAGCAGCCGCTGCGGCACCGGATAGCGGAAATCCTCCGCGCGCGCTCCTGCGGGGAGCGTCCAGCGCGCCTCGGCGGGAAGCCCCGCATCGCCGGGATTCTGCCAATAGGCATGCCATTTGGGATCGGGGGTCGACACCAATGCCAGCGTCACGTCGCTGCCCGGCTTCGGGCGCTGCGTCTCCGCCACCAGTTCGCTGCGGACATGGGGGCCCTTGGCGAACCCCTGCGCGATCGCAGGCGTGCCGCCGAGCAGGAGGAGCAGGAGCGACATCAAAGCGAAACGAAGCTGGGCCATGGCGCCGTCCTTGCCCAGTTCGCCGCATTCGACAATAGCTGGGTGTACCAACGTCCACCCGTGCCCGGAGCCGGCCCCGATGAAACTGCTTGCCCCCTTCGCCGCCGCGCTCGCGCTGGCCGCCACCCCCGCTCTCGCCCAACAGGCCGCGCCCGCGCCTGCGCTGCCGGCGAGCCCGCCCAAGCTGGTGGTGGTGGTCTCGGTCGACCAGTTCTCGGCCGACCTGTTCGCCGAATATCGCAGCCAGTTCACCAGCGGCTTCGCCCGGCTGATGAGCGGCGCGGTGTTCCCCGCCGGCTATCAGAGCCACGCCGCGACCGAGACCTGCCCGGGCCACTCGACGATCCTCACCGGCGACCATCCGTCGCGCACCGGCATTATCGCCAATGACTGGACCGACTTTGCCGCCCCGCGCGCCGACAAGACCGTCTATTGCGCCGAGGACGAGACCGTGCCGGGCACGGATTCGAACCACTACACCGTCTCCGACAAGCATCTGAAGGTGCCGACGCTCGGCGAGTGGATGAAGCAGGCCGATCCGCAGTCGCGTGTCGTCTCGGTCGCCGGCAAGGATCGCGCGGCGGTGATGATGGGCGGCCACAAGGTCGACGAACTCTGGTGGTGGGACGGCAAGGCGTTCGTTTCCTATGCCGGCCGCACCGCGCCCGACGCCGTCACCAAGATCAACGCCGCGACCAGCGCGCGCATCGCCGAGGCGCAGCCCGCGCTCGACCTGCCCGCCTTCTGCAAGGCCCGCAGCCGCGCCATTCCGGTAAGCGCGACGAAGACCGTCGGCGACGGCCGCTTCGCGCGTGCGGCAGGCGACGCCAAGGCGTTCCGCATCTCGCCCGAGTTCGACGATGCGGTGCTGGCGCTCGGCGCCAAGCTCGCCACCGACATGAAGCTCGGCCAGCAGGGGCATACCGATCTGCTGATCCTCGGCGCCTCGGCGACCGATTATGTCGGCCACACCTACGGCACCGAAGGCAGCGAGATGTGCCTGCAACTGCTCTCGCTCGACCAGACGCTGGGGCGGCTGTTCGATGCGCTGGATCGCACGAACGTCGACTATCAGGTGGTGCTCACCGCCGACCATGGCGGCCACGACCTCCCCGAACGCCACCGCGAGCATGGCGCGCCGACCGAGCAGCGCATCACCGCCGACGTCACCACCACCAACATCAGCCGTGCGCTGGCGGGCAAGCTGAGCCTGACCGGCCCGGTGCTGGTCGGCGGCCCGGGCGGCGACGTGTATGTCACCCCGTCGGTCCCGCAGGCGAAGCGCGCGGCGGTGCTCGCCGAGGCGGCGAAGCTCTATGCGGCGAACCCACAGGTGCAGGCGGTGTTCACCCGCGCCCAGATCGAGGCGACGCCGATCGTCCACACCCCGCCCGAGACGTGGAGCCTGCTGGAGCGCGCCCGCGCCTCCTATGATCCGCAGCGGTCAGGCGACCTGATCGTCGCCCTCAAGCCGCGCGTCACGCCGATCCTCGATCCGGGCGTCGGCAATGTCGCGACGCATGGCAGCTTCTGGGACTATGATCGCCGCGTGCCGATCCTGTTCTGGCGCAAGGGCATGACCGGCTTCGAACAGCCGCTGTCGGTGGAAACGGTGGACATCGCACCCACCCTTGCCGCGCTGATCAAGGTGCCGGTGCCGGTGGAGATCGACGGGCGCTGCCTGGATATCGACGCGGGCGCGGGCGATAGCTGCAAGTAAGCTGCTTCCAATCCCCCTCCCGCTCGCGGGAGGGGGGCGACGGTGGAGAGGCTTACCGCCGCTCGAACGCGCGCATACCGGTCAGCCGGTTGTTCGCCACCGTGATGCGCCCGCCGGAGATATCCGCCACAAAGGCCGGGTCCGCCGGCGCGCCCGGCGCGAGGCTGGCGGTATTGCCTTCCACCCGCAGCCCGTCGGTCGGGTAGGTCCGCGCCTCCGCGGCGACGACGATCAGACCCGAGCGATTCTCCTTGCCCTTGCCCTGCACGAAGAGGTTGCCGGCGATCGTCCCCGTGCCGCCCTCGGACAGGTCGATCATATAGTTGGTCTTGCGCCCCGCACTGTCGTCGAAGCTGTTGTCCGTGATCGCCACCCGACGCGCACGCAGCTTGACGTAATGGCCGCCGGTGCCGCGCTCGAAGCGGCTATGGGTGATCGTCACCAGCCCGTCGACCGAGAGGTACACCGAATGCGCGCAGCTCGGCGATTCGTCGCACTGGCCGAGGCCGGCGAAGCTGGAGCGATCGATGGTGATGGTGCGCACGGTGGGATGGCCGCCGCCGAGGACGCCTTCCTGGCTGTCTAGAAAGGTCGAGCGGGTTACGGTCAGGTCGCCCATCTCGATGCGGATGCCCGCCCCGTTTCCGTCGCGCACACGGAACTTGCGGAAGACGATGCCGTCCACCGCCGATCCGCGCCCGCGCAGCACAAAGGCCGCCTTGCCCTCGCACACGGTGTTCTCGAAGATCGCAGTGCCCGGTTGCACCGCCTTGAACGTGATCCGCCCGCCCGCCTGCACTACGCACTGGTGGTAGATGCCGGGCGCGATCAGGATCGTGGCGGTGCCGTCGCGTACCGAATCCACGGCGGCCGCGAGCGTGGGATAGCCCTGCCCCGTCTCGGCGACGGTGAAGGGGGCGGCGGATAGCGCAAGCGCGAGCAGCATCGACATGCCCGCACCATGGCACGACCGCGGTTAAAAATCCGCCGATGCGCAGAGCTGCACATTCGCCGCTTGTGCGCCGCAACGAAGCATTGCAGCATGCACCCAATCGGTCACTCGGGCGTTTGGGAGCTTCGATGGGATCACTGGGGGCGTTCGACGAAATTTGGGGACATGGCGGCCCGGAGGCGCCGCGCGAGGCGTTTGCCGCGCTGTCGCAATGGATAGCGGATACACCGTCCGAGGAATTGCAGCGCCGTCAGCAATCCGCCGAGGCCGCTTTCCGCCAACTCGGCATCACCTTCGCCGTCTATGGCGATAGCGACGCCGCCGAGCGCATCATCCCTTTCGACATCGTACCGCGCATCTTCCTGCGCCATGAGTGGGAGAAGCTGAGCGAGGGCCTGGTACAGCGAGTCGAGGCCATCAATGCCTTTCTCGAGGATATCTATGGCGCCCGCCGGATTCTGGACGAAGGCATCCTGCCGCCCGAACTGATCCTGCGCAACGAACAGTTCCGCCCCGAAGTCGCGGGAATCCGCCCGCCGCACGGCGTCTGGGCGCATATCTGCGGCATTGACCTGGTGCGCACCGGGCCCGATGAGTTCTACGTGCTGGAAGACAATGCCCGCACGCCTTCCGGCGTGTCCTACATGCTGGAAAATCGCGAGGCGATGATCCGGCTGTGCCCGGAGCTCTTCCGCGATTTCCGCGTGGCGCCGGTCGACAGCTACCCGGACATGCTGCTGGAAACGATGCGCTCTGTCGCGCCCCTCGGGCGGGCGCGGCCGGTGTGCGTCGTGCTGACGCCGGGGCATTTCAACTCTGCCTATTACGAGCACAGCTTCCTCGCCGATTCGATGGGGGTCGAGCTGGTCGAGGCCGCCGATCTCGTGGTCGACGACGACATCGTCTATATGGAGACGATCGCCGGCCGGGTGCGGGTGGACGTGATCTACCGCCGCATCGACGATGATTTCCTCGACCCGTTGGTATTCAAGCCGGACTCGCTGCTCGGCGTGCCGGGACTGATCGCCGCCTATCGCGCGGGCAATGTCGCGCTGCTCAATGCGCCGGGCAACGGGATCGCCGACGACAAGGCGATCTACAGCTATATGCCCGAGATCGTCCGCTTCTATTCGGGCGGCGAGGCCAAGCTGCCGAACGTCGAGACCTGGCGCTGCCGCGAACCGCAGGCGCTGAAATATGTGCTGGATCACCTGCCCGAGCTGGTGGTGAAGCTGGTCGACGGGTCGGGCGGCTATGGCATGCTCGTCGGGCCCACCGCGACCAGCGAGCAGATCGAGACGTTCCGCGCGGCGCTGATCGCCGAGCCGCACCGCTATATCGCGCAGCCGACGCTGGCGCTGTCGACCGTGCCGACGCTGACGGACAAGGGCCTCGCCCCGCGCCATGTCGACTTCCGCCCCTTCGTGTTGACCGGCAGCGACAAGGTGCGGGTGGTACCCGGCGGGCTCACCCGCGTCGCGCTGCGCGAAGGATCGCTGGTGGTGAATTCCAGCCAGGGCGGCGGCACCAAGGACAGCTTCGTGCTGCTGGGGGATGCGGCATGAGGGGGGTACGCGCCACCTGTGATCGTCATCCCGACGAAAGTCGGGATCGATTGCCCTCAGCGCATCGGCTCGTGCTTCCACCGAGTATGGAATGGATCCCGGCTTTCGCCGGGATGACGGATGGTGGGGAGGCACGCCCATGATGATGCTCTCCCGCACCGCCGCCGCGCTCTACTGGCTCGGCCGCTATGTCGAGCGCGCGGATTTCATCGCGCGGCTGGTGGAAGCCACGATCCGCCTCGATGCGCTTTCCGCCCGGCCCGCCGGGGAAGCCGCCTGGCTGAGCGCACTCGCCGTCAGCTATACCGACGAAGCGTTCGCCGCGACCGGCCATCCCGCGACCCAGGCGCATGTCGCGCGATTCCTGACGCTCGACGCCAGCAACCCCGGCTCGATCATCCGCTGCCTGGAAATGGCCCGCAACAACGCCCGCGCCGTGCGCACCGCGCTCACCCGCGAGGCCTGGACCGCGATAAACCGTGCCTGGTGGCTGTTCGCCAACCGTGCCTCGACCGGCGGCGCGACCGAAACGCTCAACCTGGTCGAACAGGTGAAGGGCGAGACGCGCGGCTTCGAAGGCGCGACGCACCGGATGATGCGCAACGAGGCGACGCTGCTGATCCAGCTCGGCGCCGCGATCGAGCGGGCGGACAACACCGCGCGACTGGTCGACGTGAAATATCATCTGCTGCTGCCGGCCGGCGAGAGCGTCGGCGGTGCGGTCGATCGCGACCAGTGGACGACGATCCTGCAGACCGTTTCCGCCGTCACCGCCTATCGCTGGCTCTATTCGGAGGGGTTGCGGCCGGACAACGTGATCGACCTGCTGGTGAGCCGGTCGGAGTTGCCGCGCAGTCTTGCTGCCTGCGTGGAGGAGACGGTGACGCTGCTCAGTGCACTCGCCAAGCGCACCGGCCTGCAGGGCGAGGCCGATCGCATGGCCCGCGCGCGGCTTGCCCGCTGCCAGAAGGCGCGTACGCCCGACATCATCGTCGGCGGGCTGCACGAATATCTGGAGAAGTTCATCACCGAGAACGCGCTGCTCGACGGCGCGATCGCTCGCCAGTTCCGGTTCCTCTGATGCGCATCGCCGTCGAACATCGCTCCATCTATCGCTTCACCCAGCCCCAGGCGCGGATCGTCCAGATGCTGCGGCTGACCCCCGGCGACACCCAGCACCAGACGGTGGTGAGCTGGATGGTGGGCGTCGATTGCGATGCGCGCCTGCGCGACGCGGTGGACGGCTATGGCAACGCCGTGACGATGCTCTACGCCGAGGGACCGATCGAGGCGATCGAGATCGCGGTCACCGGCGAAGTGCTGACCTCCGACAATGTCGGCGTGCTGCGCGGCACGGCCGAACCCCTGCCCCCCGCTTTGTTCCTGCGCACCACGCCGCGGACGGCGCCGAGCCCGGAACTCGCCGCCTTCGCCGCGGAAGTGGCCGGCGGCACCGCCGACCCGATCGAGCGGCTGCACCGGCTGAATCAGGCGCTGCATGCGCGGTTCCACTGCGTGCCCGACGTCCCCGACACCGGCCTTACCGCGCAGCAGGCCTTTGCCGGCAAGGCCACGGCATCGCGCGACGTGGCGCAGATGTTCGTCTCCGCCGCGCGCACGCTCGATGCCCCCGCCCGCTATGTTTCCGGCTATCGGCTCGACGATCGCGCGCAATGCGCGCCGCACGCCTGGTGCGAGGCCTGGATCGACGGGCTGGGCTGGGTCGCGTTCGATCCGGTCGCCGGCATGTCCCCCGACGGGGGCTATGTACGGGTTGCAGTCGGCCTGGATTCGGAAGGCGCCGCGGCCGTGGCGGGGCACCGCATCGGCCATGGCGAGGAACAGCTCGCGGTCGACCTGCATGTCGACCGGCTGGGCAACGAGGAATAGGCAAGCCCCTGTAGCGCGCGCCCTCCCGATGGACGCCGGCGGCTAATTGGACGGTCCGGGAGGGCGGCCCGCTTCGAAATGGCGGCCGGCGGTCACCGGCCCGTCGTTCAGGCGAATGCCGCCGCCATGGCGCTCGGCATCGCGCCGGTGTCTTCGGTATCGCCCAGCAGCGCCCAGCCGGTGGGGCCGAGCACTTCGATCGGACGATAGCGCGTCTTGTACGCCATGCGCGCGCTGCCCTTCACCCAATAGCCGAGATAGACATAGGGCAGCCCCGCGGCACGGGCGCGCAGGATGTGATCCATGATGATGAAATTGCCCATGCCGGGCCGCGCCTCGTCGTCCGTCACGAAGAAGCTGTAGATCATCGACAGGCCGTCGCCCTGCTGATCGGTGATGCACGCGCCCACCAGCCGCCCACGCTGCCCGTCGACCGACGGCTCGCGATATTCGATGACATAGGAGCTGACCGGCGACTGCTCGACCATGTCGGCATAGTCGCTCTCGTCCATCGCCGCCATGCCGCCACCGGGATGGCGGGAGTCGAGATAGCGCTTCAGCAACTCATATTGCTCGCCGGTCGCCCAAGGCTTGCAGGCGGTGACTTCGAGGTCGCCATAGCGCTTCATCAGCTTGCGCTGAGTAGCATTGGGCTGGAAGCCGTCCGTCACCACCCGCACCGAAACACAGGCGGTGCAACCCGCGCAGCTGGGGCGATAGGCGACCGACTGGCTGCGGCGGAAACCGATGCGGCTCAGCGCGTCGTTCAGTTCGCCGGCATGCTGGCCGGAAAGTTCCGTGAAGATCTTCCGTTCCTGGCGTCCGGGAAGATACGGGCAAGGCGACGGACTGGTAACGAAGAAACGCGGGAAACGAGATAATGCGGTCACCGCTCAGCCGTCCTCTGCTTCATCGGACCGTCCCGACCGGCCCCTCTTACGACGTTATGGGGTCGCTTTGGGATGATGAAAAGCGCGTTTACCATCATTCGGGAGCAGAACCGCAGCATCCGCTTTCCCAACTGGCGCGGAACGGGACGTTTTGGTTCGCCGGTAACCATGCATCGCCGCAAAGCGGGATCGGCCGCACTGGTTATCGGATAGAATCAGCCAGGCGGCCCTTGCTGCGCGCGAATCGATTCGGGCGACCGACTCAGGAACCGGCGTCGATGCCCAGGGCGTCGAGCGCCCGGCCGACCGCATCCTCGACCGCAATGTCCGCCCCCGCCTGTCGCGCACGACCGGCGATGGCGTCGCTACCGAGCAGTCGCTCGATCACCTCGGCAGCGCGGACTGCGGTGTAGCGACGCTTGGGCAGCACGAGGCCCAATCCGGCGCGGGCGATACGCGCCGCATTGTCGAACTGGTCGCCGAAGATCGGGCAGACGAGTTGCGGTATCCCCGCACGGATCGCTTGCCCCGTCGTACCGATGCCGCCATGGCCGATCACCGCGGCAGCGCGCGGGAACAGCTGCGAATGCGGGGCATATCCCACCACCAGCACATCCGGCCCGGCAAGTGCCTGCTGCTTCGTCAGCAGATCGTCGCCGACGAGCAACACCGCGCGACGACCGAGCCGGCGCGCGGCCTCCGCACTCTCGGCGTAGAAGCCGTCCTCGGCGTAGATGGCCATGGTGCCGAGCGTGAAGACCAGCGGCGGCGGCCCCGCCTGCAGAAAGGCTTCCACCGCGGCCGAAAGCCCCTGCCCGGCAAAGCCCCCGTCATAGAAGACGAAGCCCGTCTGGACGAAACACGCAGGCGCATCGGCGGGCGCCGGGGCGAAGGCGGGGGACCAGAGGCCGATGGCCCGGTCCACGGCGAGCGGGCCGGACAGCATCTCGTTGCCCGAAAAGGGGGGCGCTCCGATCCGCGCGCGCAAGGCGGCGAAGGGGCGCAGTTTCCGGGCATAGGTCCGTTCGGCCAGCCGCAGCAGCGGCCGCACCGCACGTGCCCCGAACCACCGCCGCAGCGCCACCAGCATGGTTTCGCCGCGCGGCAGCACCGGCGGATCCTCGGCGGAAAGCAGGGTGATGGGCTGGAGCAGCGCCGAGGCGAGCCGTACCCCCGCCGCCTGCGCCGCGATCCGCGCATGGATGGAGAAACTGCTGGTGAGCACGAGATCGGCGCTCGCGATCACCGGCATCAAGTCGGCCAGTGTCGCCTCGGCGTACGGCACCAGCACGCGATCGATGACGAAGCCGAAATCCGTGGCCAGAGCCCGCGCGATCTCGCCCTCGTCCATACCGGTATCGGCAAGCAGCTGCGGGCCATCCGGGCGGACGGGATGGAATTCGATGCCATGCCGCTCGGCGATCCCCCGCACCGACTCGGCGCCGGCGAAGACGGGTTCGTGCCCCCGCGCCTGCATGCCAAGCGCCAGCGCGATGAAGGGATGAACGTCCCCCAACGTGCCCATCGTCGCCAGTACCACCCGCATCGGCCCTGCCCCCTTCGCGGGAGCAGGGTGCTTGCAGGTGACACGAGGTCGGTCAAGCCGGATCCTCCCGGTTGGGGCGAATCCGACGATCAGTAGGCGCGCGCGACCAGAATGCGCTCGACCGCCGGCTTGCCGGTGAACAGGCAGGTGCCTTCGGCCGGGGTGGCATCGCCCGGCACGTTGCGGAAGGTGAGCTTGAGCGCCTTGAGCCGCTCGACCACCGCGTCCAGTTCGGCACCGGTCGGCTTCGCCCAGCTGACTTCGGCCCAGCCGGGGAACTTCACCGAATCGGCGAACATCGCGGCCAGCGCATCGAAGTCGGTCACGTCGCGGCGGATATTGCTGTCCAGCCGCTCGCGCGCGTCGAGATACAGGCCCTGCTGGATGCTCTCCAGGATCGCCGCCGCTTCCGCCACGAAATCACCGCGCGGCATGATCTGCGAATCGAGCTTGCCGTCCTCGCGATAGAGCTTGTTGCGCTGGATCACCGAAACATTGCCGCCGGCGACGTCGCGCCCGCCGACCTCGATCACGATCGGCGCGCCCTTCTTCAGCCAGCCCCAGCGCTTGGT
Source organism: Sphingomonas sp. TDK1 (assembly GCF_001650735.1). GTDB lineage: Bacteria > Pseudomonadota > Alphaproteobacteria > Sphingomonadales > Sphingomonadaceae > Sphingomonas. The sequence goes on from NZ_LXVY01000002.1 coordinate 44,863, forward strand.
CTGCGCCTTCACCGCCTTCAGGTCGAGCAGCGCGCGCACCGGTTCGCCGAGCGCGGTCAGCTTGGCGAGTTCGGCCTGGAACGACTTGCAATAGTCGATCGTCGCCGCGTCCTCGGGCTGGTCGCGCAGCATCGGCACGATCACGATCTGCCACGGTGCCACCATCGGCGGCACGCGCAGGCCGTCATCATCGCCGTGCACCATGATGAGCCCGCCGATCATGCGGGTGGAGACGCCCCAGCTGGTCGTCTGCGCCAGCTCGAACTGGCCTTCCGAATTCTGGAACTTGATGTCCTGCGCCGAGGAGAAGGTGGTGCCGAGGAAGTGCGAGGTGCCGGCCTGTAGCGCCTTGCCGTCCTGCATCATCGCCTCGATCGAGAAGGTCGAGACCGCGCCCGGGAAACGCTCATTCTCCGGCTTCTCGCCCGCGACCACCGGCATCGCCAGGCAGTCCTCCGCGAAGCTGCGATAGACCTCGAGCATCTTCAAGGTCTCTTCCTGCGCCTCCTCCACCGTAGCGTGGGCGGTATGCCCTTCCTGCCACAGGAATTCGGCGGTGCGCAGGAACATGCGGGTGCGCATTTCCCAGCGGACGACGTTCGCCCACTGGTTGATCAGCACCGGCAGGTCACGCCAGCTCTGCACCCAGCGCGACATCGCCGCGCCGATCACCGTCTCCGAGGTGGGACGGACGACCAAGGGCTCTTCCAGCTTCGCCTCGGGATCGGGGATCAGCTTGCCGTCCTTCTGGACGAGGCGGTGGTGCGTGACGACCGCCATTTCCTTGGCGAAGCCGTCGACATGCTCGGCTTCCTTCTCGAAATAGGAAAGCGGGATGAACAGCGGGAAATAGCAATTCTCGTGGCCCGTCGCCTTGATGCGATCGTCGAGCAGGCGCTGGATGCGCTCCCAGATGCCATAGCCCCATGGCCGGATGACCATGCAGCCGCGCACGCCCGAATCCTCGGCCATGTCGGCTTCGCTGATGACGGTCTGGTACCATTGCGCGAAATCGCCGTCGCGCGTGACGGAAAGGGCGTGCTTGATCATGTCCCAGCGCTTAGCGCACGGGCGCGCCGACGCAAGGGCCGGCACGCCGATCCGGCACGTCAGCGCTTGAAGAGGCCGCCGATCTTGTTGCCCTTGGGGACTTTCATCGAACCAGCGATAATGTACGCAGGTGCGGAGTTACCTGTAACGGTCGCAGGTGATGCTGTCTTGATCCAGGGCTTCATCGTCGGACCTGCCGTAATGACATTGTCCTTGATGACAATATCGCTGCCCGCACCGACAAAAATGGCATGCCACATCGTCGCATTGAATTTGTTGTTACTGATTTCTATGCGATCATACCCGCCGATATTCGCTTCATCTCCGAAAAATATTCCCTGGAACTCCTTGCCAGGAGCACTGTCGAACCAATTCTTGCGGATGATGATATCCTTGCAGGCAGATTTCTTGTTTCTCGTCCAGCATTGAATACCATCGGTATGCGCACCGGGATTGGGCTGGTAGTTAAAAAAGTGATTATTCTCGATCAACGCTCCCTTGGTACCGGGAATCTCCATGGAATCGGTAGCGAGCTCACTGAACGAGTTACCCTGGACGACGAGGTTAGTGGAATCATTCAGGACAAGAGCGACGTTGAGTTGCTTGAAGGTCACACCGGTCAGATTGAGACCATTGGTTCCGTGCGAAACGATGCCCATCTGGTCGTCACTGGCATTCCCGTTCAGACTTCCGTGGATGCTGCCCCTCCGAAAGACGATATTCTCCCCTGCGGTAATCGTCACAATACCGAACCAGTACGGCTCGCCCCCCCGGTTTCGCGTGAACTCGATGTCCTGAAACACCACGTTGCGCGCATTCAGCATGTTGAGTTTGGCAATGCGCGCCGGATGCTCCGGATCAGCGCTCCGCAGCGTAACCGGCTGAGCATATTTGATCTCGATGAATCGCTGCGCAGCATAGTCACCCGGCGCTAGAACGATCTCTTCCCCGCCGCGCGCCTTGTTGATCGCCGCAGTAAGCTGCGCTGGCGTCGATACTGCCACTGTGGTCATCAAGGCGAGTACGGCCATGGTCATCTCATATCTCCGGGCGTGGTAGAGGGGCAGAAGGCGCCCCACTACCTAGCGCCGCCTTGCACCCGGGTACAAGGACGGAAGCCTTGTTTCGACCCCATATTGTCGCGTCGCAGCATCATCACACCGGCCGCAAAAAGCCCCTCCCCAGGTCGCTTGACAGTTTGCTATTGCGCACCGCAACAGTCCTGCGGACACCGTGCACGAATCATGGGGTCAGCGATATAGGGCATACCTCGGCTATGCAGGCGACCGACTTCTCTACCGCGACGTTTTCGGGCAGTCGCCAGCTCACGCGGACAATCGACGGTCAGGAGGCGGCGTGAGCATAGGCCGCAACACTGCGACGAACCTCGCAGGCACGATCATCGCCAGCTTGGTGGGCATTCTGACGGTGCCGTTGTACCTGCACGCGATCGGCGCAGATCGTTTCGGCGTGCTGGCGATCGCGTGGCTCTTCCTGTCGACCTTCAACTTCCTTGATTTCGGCGTGACGCGCGCGACGCAATACAGCGTTGCGGCCAACGTTGATCGCGACCCGGCCCGCACCGCCAACATCGTATTCACCGCACTGACTCTGTGCGTGCCGATGTCGCTGATCGGCTTTGGCATGATCTTCGGAGCGATCAGCTATTTCTTCTCAGGCAAGTTCAACGGCAGCGCATCGTTACAGGCGGAGATCGCTAGCAGCGCCTATGTGATTGCGGCGTGCTGGCCGCTCGTATTGTTTTCCGCGGTGATCAATGGCGCGCTGCTGGGGCGGCGCCTTTTTGTGCTGGTCAACGTTTCAACCACCGCCTCCTCAGTGCTCTTTCAGGTGGTGCCGTTGATCGCCGCCTATGCCGCCGGCCCCCAGCTTCGCAACCTCCTGATCGCTGCGTTCATAGGGCGGGCATTGCCGATGCTTGGCCTGTTGCCCGCACTGAAGCGCAACATCCTGCAGCGGTTCGTCGTGCGCTTTTCTCGCCGGGAGGCTGGGATGCTTCTCGGATATGGAAGATGGGCGTCGCTGACAACGATCGTCGCGACGGCGCTGACCATGGCCGATCGCCTCATCATCGCTGCGGTTCTCGGGCCTGTGGCAGTTACGATCTACACCGCGCCGCTGCAGCTGGCGCAGCGCGTATCATTGCTGCCGGCCGCCCTTTCCAGCGCGCTGTTCCCGCACCTGCCGACGGCGGGGCCTGATGAGAAGCACAGCATGCAGGTGCGCGCGCTTCAGCTCATCTTGTCGTCCCTGACTCTGGCGATCGGCGGCGGATTGCTGATCACCGCCCCGTTCCTTGACCTTTGGCTGGGCAAGTCGATTGGCGGCGCGGCGACGCCCTCCGCGCTGCTGCTCTTTTTCGGCGCTTGGTGGACGGCGCTAGCAGTGATCCCGTTCAGCGGCCTACAAGCGACCGGCGACCCCAAGGGGAGCGCCATGATCCAGCTGGCAGAGCTCGTGCCGTTCGTCGCCGGCCTCTACCTTGCCGCCCATTATGGCGGAGTCGCCGCCTGCGCCGGCGTATATCTTGTACGCGCAGCTGCCGATTTCGCGCTGCTGGGATGGCGCGGGGAACTGCTATCCGACACTGCAAAGGGCGTGGGCATCTGCGCCGTCACGCTTACTATCGCCGCTCTGATCGGGGCGCTGTATCGGATTTCATTTCCCGCCTGGACCGCGGCAACCATCGTGTGGAGTTTCGCGATCGCCTTCTGCGCGTGGAGGATCCTGCCCCGCACGGACCAGCGTCTGCTCGCATCGCTTGTGGCGAGGCTGGTCCGACGGCGGAATGTGCCCTGAGAGCGACGATAGGAAACCTTAAGCTCTGACAGACAGTTTACGCGTTCGACACACAGCGTATCAAAAGGATCCCATGGCCGACGAGTTTTTGATGGGCGATCGCGCGATCCTGAATGCCGATGGCATTTCGTGTGATATCCTAATGGCGACCTACAACAGCGCCGCCTTCCTCCGGCCAATGGTCCGCTCGATCCGGGCGCAGCGCAACCGAGACTTTCGGCTGATCGTTCGTGACGACGGATCGCGGGACGATACGGTAGCAATCCTACGCGAGGAGCTCCAGGATTTTGGTCGGCCCGTCGTGTTGCTAACGGGGGAACCAAGCGGCTCGGCCAAGGCAAATTTCACGCGCTTGCTCCACCTTAGCACCGCGCCGTACACGCTCTACGCCGATGCCGACGACGTGTGGGACGATACGAAGGTTGACCTCACGCTCGACGCGCTGCGCATGGCCGAAGGGCGACTGGGCGCGGAGACGCCGATCTATGCCTATAGCGACGCGCGCGTCGTGGATGCCCAAGATGCCGTGATCGCCCCCAGCTATCGCGCCTACAAGCGCATGGGCGATCCTAGCACCTTCAGCCTGGCGACCATGCTGGTATGTGCGCCGATGATCGGCTGCGCGTCCGGTTCCAACCGCGCCCTCAACCTCCTTGCCCGCGACACGCCGCTGGACGCTGTGACCGGGCATGACTGGTGGATGCTACTCGTTGCCGCGGCTTTCGGTCACCTTGAGTCAATCGATCAGACGACGATGTCGTACCGTGTGCATGCCAGCAATTCATCGGCACCCAAGAAGTCGAGCTTCGTCGACTATCTGCTCGCCAGGGGGAAGATCAGCAAGGTACGGCGAGGGATGCACCTGCGCCGAATGCAGGCCCAGGCCCTGATTGACAAATTCGGCACCTCGCTGCCCGAGGAAACGCGGCGGGTGATCGAGCGCTTCGTGGATACCGGACGACAGAATTTTGTGCAGCGGCGGCAGACCCTGTTGTCCGGGGGCTATCTATATCATGATCTGCCGCGCAACGTCGCGATGTTGCTGGCATCCTGATCCTTCGCAAGGCGCCGCGGTAGCCGCCGCTCAGGCGGCGGCTCCGGCACGTGTTTTATGTGGCGCCCGAAGATCCCTGTTTAGGTATAGTAGCGCGGCGCCGATCCCGAACAGCATCCAATATAGATTGTCGTTGTCGCGTTGCGACAATACCGAACGGCTCAGCAGGAATACCGCGTAGACGGACACTAGCGCGAATTCCATCGGCATCCCCTCCGTGCGAGATCGAAAGCCGCGTAGCGCTAGCATCACCATCATCAGCACGACCCCGCCGAAGTAGCTGATCAACCCCACCAGCCCATTATCCGCCGCGGTCATCAGGAAGGCACTGTCGATTGACAGGAAGCCGGCCTCATTGTGCCAACCAACTGCCTGCGCACCATAGCCCGGTCCCCAACCGAAGATCGGTCGCTTGGCTACTGCCGGTACGGCAAGTCGGAATTGCTCCTGCCGGGCGTAGTTGCTGGCCTGGGCGGTCCCACCGCCGAGCACGCGGTTGTGAACGGCAGGCACGAACGCCACCGCCAACAACAGCACCAGAACGAACGCAGGATACATCATCGTCGTAGCAATGCCGAGAAGGCTTCCACGATCGTTGCGCCAGCGGCGGATCGCCCAGAAAAAGAGATACAGGACGTGCGCGCTGATGCCGCCGACCATCGCAAGACGCGCGCCGCTCAAATACGCCGAGACCACCAGCGCTAAATCGAAGGCGATCCAGAAAAGGCGGATCTGGGTCGTCTTCGCGTTAGCGATGCGATGCAATACGAACGGCATGGCGAGCGCGGTCAGCTCGCCCCACACCAACGGGGACGAGAAGGTGGTGACGACGCGGTAATGGCCTCGAAAATTGGGCGTGAGAATCACCTCCAGCATGTTCTCGTCGACCCGAAGGAACGACGGGATCGAGTTCGCCCAAAGAATGTGCTGCGCTCGGAACTCGACAAAGCCGATCACCATCATGACGCCCACGCAAAACAGCAGCCACCCGACCCACCAGTCGATCGAGCGCGTCCTGGTACCCAAGATCCAAAGGGTGATGAAGAACATCGGCGTGTTGACGAGCGTACCACCGATCCATGGCCCAATCGCCGCGAGCGGAGACGCGGAGAAGAGGGTAGAGAGGAACTGCCCGATGAAGAAGACGATGAAGAAGGTGGAGACGGGCCGCGTATCCTTGAGCAGCGTGGCCATTTGAGACCAGAAAGGACGCGACATCGAAAGGCAGATCAACAGGATGAGCGCTTGTATGGTGCCCACCACGCGCCGCGGTGCCATACGGGGCAAGCCGCTGGTCTCAAAAGCGAGATAAACCGGCCACAACAGCTGGATGACTAGATACAGAAGGAAAAGGCGGACTAGCAACTCGGTCGGCGCGGTCTTCGCATTGGGCAACGCCCAGATGACGAGAAGCGCGAGCAGGCCATATGGCGCTGCGATCATTGCCAGAAGGGTCGGCGGCAGAATCGCCGACGCAAGTCCGTAGAAGGCCGCAACGAGTACCACCGTTGTGACCAACAGGAGGCGGCGTCCGGCAATTGCCCAACCGGCACGTTGGGGAACATAGGAGGGCAGCACGTCCCGGCGCTTCTGGACGAGGGTTTCCAGCCAACGAAGCCGATGGCGTACGGCAAAGGCGCGAATCGGCTCTACACGGAACCCACGCGACGCGGTCGCCATCGACACCCTCCTCAATCAAACGAAATGGCACCGCTGCCGGGAAACAGCCGAAACAGCGCACGTCACCGCGGTTCGTTTGGTTCAGCAACACACAGAAAGCAAGCGGCGTGACACGGTTCGAAAGAAGGCGGGGGCGACGACGTGCGCCGCCCCCGCCTATCGTTCGCGCGCTACCTCCGCGCCTCAGACGTGATAGAGGTCAAAGGACAGTCGCTGCGCAAAGGTCGATCCACCAAGACCGGCAGACACGGTGCCCTCGCCGAGCAACGTCTTGTTGGCAAGCACCTGCTGGAGTTGTGACACCTGCGCCGTAGCGGTCGTCACGGTCGTCATCGTCGCCAGGGTCGCGGCAGGTGCCAGCGTCTGGTTACCCGCATTTGCCAGAACCTGGGTCGCGGTCGATACGATCCCCTTGGTGAGGCCATACTTGCCCGCATCCGAGCCAGCATTCTGCTGGGGGAGGCCAAGCGTCTGGACCTGCGCCCCGCTGAGCGCGACGTCCCGGATCTCGATGTCGCCGATCTTGGCACTCGCGGTACCACCGCCAAACGGCGATCCAAGATACAGACCCCAGGATTCGGGCGGCCGGGTCGTGCCGCTGATCACCCCCACACCCTTTTCGACACCGTCGACATAGATGATCGCCTGGCTACGCGCGCTGTCGTAGGTCACTGCGATCTTGTGATTTGCCGCATCGATGAGCTTCGCGCCCTTGGTGTTGAAGGCGAAGTTCTGGCCGGCCGCATTCGTCATCGAGAACGCGAGTTCACCATCCGCGCGCAGCACCAGGCCCCAGGAGCGGAAGATCCCGATAATCTGGCCAGCGGGGCTGGTCGGCGCGTCGCGCTGCAGGTCGAAGCTGAGCGTGAACGCCGACATGCCGTAGATCTGACGGCTGAAACCGCGATTCAGCTCCATCCCGCCGCCGGTGCGCAGCTGGAACCGATCGCCCTGGATTAGGTCCGGATTCGGTGCGATCGCCGTCTGGACCGAGTTCCAGCGCGACTGATCGACCACACCGTTGGCGTTGAAGCTGAGGTCCAGCACCAGCGACGGGTTGGCTGGCTTCGCTGCGAGGATCTGGCTGTTCACCAGCGCTGCGGCTGCGCTGCCCGCCGGCGGGTGATAGCCCATGCCGGGCACTATCAGATCAGCGAGACGCGCGGAGTTGACGGCGTTGATGCCGACGACCTGGCGCAGCGTGGCTGAATCCTGCTTGAGGATGGCATTCTTGCCCATCGTGAGGTTCGACGTGCCGTTCAGCACCAGGCTGTCGGTCACGTTGTCGGCAACCGTCCCGCCATTAATATTGTTGAGCTGGATCCAGAAATCCTGGGTATCCACCTTCGAGACGACCGTGTTCGAGACGACATTCACGTTCGAGCCGTTGGCGACCATGATGCCCTGGTACCACCCGGTCACGTACACCATGTTGTTCTTAATGTTGACGTTTTTGTAGGGAAGCTTTCCGCCCGTCTCCTCGCCCATGAAAATACCCTGCGATCCTCGGCCGGCGCCCTGCATGATCACATTGTTCTGAATGGTGATGTCGGTGTTGGCCTTGACCTTGTTGGCCGTGAAGAACTGGATGGCATCGGGATGCTCATCGCCCACCGGGAACAGATTGGTAAAGCTGTTTCCGTCGATCACCAGATTGCTCATCTCGGTGAAATTGGTGTGATCGCGACGATTGTTGAGAAAGCTGTTATTCAGCACCTTCATATCGTCGACATTCTGCACCAACATGCCGACCGTGTAATGGTCGATCGACGAGTTCTTAATGGTGAACCCCGTATTGTTACGGACATGAATGCCGTAGCCGAGCGATGCGGAAGGGTCACCCGTGCCGCCGCTGATGCCCATGCCATCCAAGACGACGTTGCTCGAGCTGTAGACGACGTTTACCTTTGCATCCTCGGTAGTCGCCATCACGCTGACCTTGGCGTCGATGTCCTTCAACGTCACGTTGCTTGAACCGGTGACGGCGAACTTCGTCACGTTCACCTTCGCTTTGGGATCCAAGGAAGTGATCGTTACGTTCGAGGTGAAGTTCTTGTTGACGACACTTACACCCGTATAGGTTCCGGCAGCCAGCTTGATTGTCTCGCCACCCTTTGCCGCCTTGATCGCAGCGTCCAGCTCCGTCTGATTCTTAACGATAATATCCGGCATGTGCGGTACTCTCACTAGTTCGACCCCACGTCGAACATTAACCCCACCAGCCTGAATACTATGGCCGCTTGAATATTGGCCAAAAGGACGCGGTAAACATTTCCTTTCCAGCCTCTCACGAGGCTAGAAAATCTGCGGCTGCTGCAATGGTTTGCCGCTCGACGCCGCATTGCAGCGTAGCTATGATGTGGCATGTCCGTATGCCCAGATCCTGAGGTCAGCGTCCTGGTGGTCGCCTACCAGTCGGTGCCGTTTCTCGCTGAATGCTTCTCGAGCATCGCCGCAGCCGCCAGGGGAACGCGGTTTGAAATCCTGTTGATCGACAACGGCGACGGCTCAAGCGAAGCCTTCACGCGCGCGCAATTTCCAGATGTTCGAATTGTCGCGAGCGAGGGCAATATCGGCTTCGGCGCGGGCAACAATCGTCTAGCACGGCACGCTCGCGCGCCGCGCCTGCTGCTCGTCAACCCGGACGCAGCACCGATGCCCGGATCGATCGATCGCCTGGTTGCGTTCTCAAAGCAGCGACCGGAAGCGGCAGCGTGGGGCGGCCGATCCTACTCTCCGAAGGGCGACCTCGACCCTGCGAATTTCATGGCGCTGCCGACACCGGGCGATTTTGTCGTATCCATCGTTGACAGCAGCCCGCTGCGTCGAGGCGGCCTCGCCCCCAACGCCGTCGAACCGGGCCCGGTCGATGTCCTGAACGGCGGTTTCATGATGGTGCGAACCGATGTTTGGCGGGCCATCGGCGGCTTCGACGAGGGCTTCTTTCTCTACGCCGAGGAGATTGATCTCTTCGAGCGCATCCGCAGCCGCGGCGATATCGTCCTGGTGGACCCCGGTGTAGGCGTCGTACACAATACGGGCAGTGGACAATCGATGTCGGGCAGCCGTCTGATATATTTGACGACAGGGCGCATGCATTATGCGCGCAAGCATTTCAGCCCGCTCGGCGCCTGGATTACTGGCTGCGCGCTATGGCTTACAGCAGCGAAATACGCTGCGATCGCACCGCTGCTCGCGCGGCTCAAGCCGCACGATGCGGACCGATTGCGACAGCTGGCAAAGGGTTGGCGGGCGGTGCTGAACGAACGTCCGCGCTGGTGGTACGGCTATCGCCGAACCGGCGATCCACGCTAAAAACCCGGGCCGCGCGATCGATGGCGGCCCGGTTCTCCAAGATCAGTTCCCGCCGGCAGGCGCGTTTCCGCCGTCCTTCGGTGCGGGGGCCCCGTTCAGCTGGGGCGGCGCGCCATAGCCCGGCTGGTACTTCACGCTGGCGCGCGCCTTCTTCAGGCGCTCGTTCAGCTGCGCGTCGGCCGCCTTGCTGAACCGCTCGGTGCGCAGCGAATTGAGCGCCAGCTCGCGCGCCTGGTCCGCCGGCAGCGGCTGGATGGTAACGCCGGTGATCACATTCGCGGTCAGCCCCTGCTGGCTCGGCAGGATGAACATCTCCTGCGGCGGCAGCGCCGCGATCTTGCCGGCGATCTCCGGCGGCAGCGCCGCGGTGTCGATCTGGCTCGGTGCGCGCCGGAACTGCACGCCGTCGGCGGTCAGCTTGGCGGCAAGCTGGTCCAGCGTCTTCAGCGGGGCGAACTGCTTGAACTTGTCCGCCGAGCCCGGCGGCGGGAACACGATCTGCTCGATGCTGTAGATCTTGCGCTGCGCGAACCGGTCGGGATGCGCCGTCTGATACTGGGCGATCTCCGCATCGGTCGGCTGCGCGATGCCGCTGGCGATCTTGTCGCGCAGCATGGTGGCGAGGATCAGCTCGTCGGCGCGGCGCTGCTGGATCAGGAAGGCGGGGGTCTTGTCGAGCTTCTGCTCGCGCGCGACCTTCACGAGGATCTTGCGCTCGATGATGCGCTGCAGCGCGAGCTGCTCGGCCAGCTTGCGATCCGTCCCCGGCGGCACCTGCGACGCCTGCACTTCCGCGTTCAGCTCGAAAACGGTGATTTCGTCGCCATCCACGCTGGCAACCACCTGCCCCTTGTCGAGCTTGCCGTCCTTGCCGCCGCAACCGGACACGGCAAGCGCGGCAGCCGCGACCGCCGTCACCAGGAACCATTTCTTCATGAAGACCTCCCCACCGGCACGGAATTGCGCACGGCACAAACTTCTACTTGAACCTATTCGGGCAGGCGGGCATCCGCAATAGCGTTGGCAGTGCAACATCGCTCCCGCCGGGAGACAGATGGTACGAAGGGAACGGCATGTCGGAAGCGACCGCAACGGAACAAGCTGCGGGCAAGCCGCTGAAAATGTGCCTCGCCGCCTCCGGCGGGGGCCATCTGCGCCAGATCCTGGACCTGGAATCCGTGTGGCGCGAACATGACTATTTCTTCGTCACCGAAGATACCGCGCTGGGCCGCAGCCTGGCCGAAAAGCATCCGGTGGAATTGGTCGAACATTATGCATTGGGACAGGCCAAGCTGGGCCACCCCTTCCGCATGCTCGGCGGCGCCCTGCGCAACTTCCGCCAGAGCCTGTCGATCCTGCGACGCCACAAGCCCGACGTGGTGATCTCCACCGGTGCCGGCGCGGTGTATTTCACCGCGCTGCTCGCCAAGCTGTCCGGCGCGAAGTTCGTCCATATCGAAAGCTTCGCGCGCTTCGATCACCCTTCCGCCTTCGGCAAGATGGTGAAGGGCATCGCCACGGTGACGATCGTGCAGTCGGCCGCGCTCAAGCAGACCTGGCCCGATGCCGAGCTGTTCGATCCGTTCCGCCTGCTCGATACCCCCCGCCCGCCCAAGCAGGCGCTGACCTTCGCGACCGTGGGCGCCACCCTGCCCTTCCCCCGGCTGGTCCAGGCGGTGCTCGATCTCAAGCGTGCCGGCGGTCTGCCGGGCAAGCTGATCCTGCAATATGGCGACCAGGAGCTGGCCGACCCGGGCATCCCCGATGTGGAAATTCGCCGCACCATCCCGTTCGACGATCTCCAGCTCCTGCTGCGCGATGCGGACATGGTGATCTGCCATGGCGGTACCGGGTCGCTGGTCACCGCGCTCCGCGCCGGCTGTCGCGTGGTGGCGTTCCCGCGGCGCCACGATCTCGGCGAGCATTATGACGATCATCAGGAGGAGATCGCCCAGACCTTCGCCGATCGCGGCCTTCTGCACGCCGTGCGCGACGAACGTCAGCTCGGCGTGGCGGTGGCGGCGGCGAAGGCCACCGAACCGCGGCTGGCGACGACCGACCATAGCGCCCTTGCCGCCCGGCTGCGGCAGCTGCTCGCGGAATGGGGGCCCAAGCGGTGAGCATGCCTCGCATCAGCGTCGTCATCCCGCACTATAACGATCCGGCGAGCCTGCGCCTCTGCCTCGATGCGCTGGAGCGCCAGACAGTCGGGCGCGACGCCTTCGAGGTCATCGTCGGCGACAACAACTCGCCCTGCGGACTGGCAGCGGTGGAGGACGCCGTCGCCGGTCGCGCGCGGATCGTCACCGTGATGGAGAAGGGCGCAGGTCCGGCCCGCAACGGCGCGGCCGCGGAAGCGCGCGGCGACATCCTCGCCTTCACCGACAGCGATTGCGTGGTCGAGCCCGGCTGGCTTGCCGCCGGCGCCGCGCAGATCGCCCCCGGCACGTTCCTTGGCGGCCATATGTATGTGCTGCAGCCCGCGGGCCGCCCGAACGGGGTGGCCGCGCTCGAGATGGCGTTGTCGTTCGACAATGAGGGCTATGTCCGGCGTACCAAGTTCACCGTCACCGCGAACCTGTTCGTGATGCGCGCGGATTTCGAGCGGGTCGGCGGTTTCCGCACCGGCGTGTCGGAGGACCTGGAATGGTGCCACCGCGCGATCGCCCGGGGCCTGACCATCGACTATGCCGCCGATGCTTCGGTCGGCCACCCGCCCCGGCCGGACTGGGCGGCGCTGCTGGTGAAGAGCCGCCGCATCCAGCAGGAACTGTTCCTGTTCAACATCGAGCGACCGAAGGGGCGGTTGCGCTGGCTCGCACGTTCGGTACTCCAGCCCGCGCTAATCCCGTCGGATGCCGCCAAGATCCTGCGGACGCCGGGTACCGAGGGTGCACGGGGCCGCGCGATCGCGATGCTTGTCGCCCTGCGCTTCTGGCGGGGCGGTGCCGGCCTGCTGCAACTGCTCGGCCGCAACATCTGATTCAGCAGGGGGCGGCGCGGCACGCCGCCTCCCCGAAACACAGGCCGATCAGGCAGTGGCCAGCGCGTCTTCCAGCGTGCCGCTGTCGAGGCGCAGGCGCCCGACCATCAGCCACAGATAGACCGGCAGCGAATCGTCGTTGAAGCGGAAACGGCGTTCGCCGTCCTGCATCTCGGTCTCCAGCCCAAGCTGGGCCGTGAGGCCGGCAAGCTCCTGCTCCAGCTGCGCCGCCGTGACGGTGGAGGCCGGCAGCAGCTCGACTACGGCACGGGCACCGAACCAGCCGTCGATCGAGCGCGAAGCTTCGGCCAGCGCGGCGACCAGCGGATCATAGCGCCCGCCGACCAGCTTGCGCATGTCCAGCACCGTCCTGGGCGCCATGCGCCCTTCGATCTCGATGATCGCCTGGTCGATCGCGCGGCGAAGATGGCCGGCATCGACGGTAAGCCGCCCCTGGTCGAGCGCCTCCAGCGCGGCATGGTGCGCCAGCAGGCGCGCCAGATAAGGTGACCCCAACGCGAGCAAGTGGATGACGCGGGTCAGGCTCGGATCGAATCGCAAGCCCGACGCGGTCTCACCCAGCGCGATCATCTCCTGCACTTCGGTTTCCTGCAACCGCGGCATCGGCAGGCCGATGACGTTGCGCCGGATCGAGGGCACATAGCCGATCAGCTCCTGCAGATTCGACGCGACGCCGGCCAGCACGAGCTGGACGCGTGCCGAACGGTCCGAGAGATTCTTGATCAGTTCGGCGACCTGCTGGCGGAAATTGGTGTCGGCGACCCGATCATATTCGTCGAGGACGATCAGTACGCGCGTGCCGGTGACGTCCGAGCACAGGTCGGCAAGTTCGCCGGCGCCGAACTTGCCTGCCGGCAGACGGTCCGCGAGGCTGCCGCCGCTCTCCGCCTCACCTGCGTTGGGCGCCACGTCGCGGTGGAACAGCAGCGGCACGTCGTGCAGCACCGCGCGGAACAGGTCGGAGAAGTTCGCGTCTGCGCCGCAGGTCGCATAGCTGACGATATAGCTGGATTCGCGCGCCACATCGGCCAGCACGTGCAGCAGCGAGGTCTTGCCGATGCCGCGCTCTCCATACAGCACGACATGACTGCGCTGACTCTCGATCGCGGAGATCAGCCGAGCGAGCACGCCCAGGCGACCCGCGAAGCTCGCCCGGTCGGCGACCGGCTGTGTCGGCGTGAGGAAGGTCGCCAGCGCGAAGCGGGCACGGGTGATTTCCCGTCGCTCCTCGCGGCGCCGGTCCAGCGGCCGATCAAGCGCGGAGGCGCGGAAAGTAGGGAAATCCGGGCGGCCGCGGATGCCGTCCCGATGTGGCACGATGGTCGCCGGCATCGGAAGATAGCTTTCCTCTTCCGCCGCATCCCGCCGTCCGAAGGGCCACAAGAATTTCAGCGCGGAACCTACAGCCACAAGATCATCCCTCTTAAAATCTGCGCCGCGGCGCGTCGGCGCGCGCGACGGCTTTCAGACCCTTATCCATGGCACGCGCACCATTTACAAATCGCGACCGCCGCTCTCAGCGGCGCTTGAAAAACTCGTACGGCTTGATCACCAGCGCAATATACGCGAGCACGAGACCGATGGTGAGGATCGCCAGCAGATCATAGCCCTCATTGCCGAGATAATTCGCCACAGCACAGCCGATTGCCGGCGGCAAATAGCTGATCATGGTATCCCGTACCGAGGAATCGGGCTGCGATCTCTGCAGGAAAATCACGATCAGGCCTGCGAAAATCGCGATGGTCACCCAATCATAGGGCGTCTGCATGCAAGTCCTTTCTGCTCGCACCGGAGAAACCGCCCGGCGCGTCGTTCGACTTGCACTAGCAGCGCCTGCAGCAACCCGCTAGATGCACAGAAGCTTAGCAGGCGCTTTGGGCGGCCCTTGCTGTCCACGTGGTACCACGACGGGACACGACCGGTCGCCGCACTGCAACAGGCTGCCCGATTGCAGGACATATGACACAGGGCGCACGCCTCCGGCGACGGCCTATGCGGTTGCTTGTGAGAGAGGTGATTGATAATGAGACCGGCAACCGGGGGGAAATGCGTGCAAGTAAAAAACCTTCAGAGGGGCGAATATTTGCGCCGATTCAGCTGCACATCTTCAGCCGCGACCTGCATCGCCTTCGCATTGGCGACGACCGCGGCGACGCCAGTCCTCGCGCAGAGCGGCGGATTCGCCGCGCGCCCGAGCGGCAGTACGCGACAGATCGACGTTCGCGCTGCGGGCACGATCGAGTATAACGACAACGTCGTTCTCAGTGACCCGCGCATCAGCGGCGGCGGCACCAAGGGCGACGTGATCCTGTCGCCGACGTTGAACCTCAACATCCTGCTGCCGCGTGCGACCGGGGACGTGTATCTGGCGGGGTCCCTAGGCTACCGCTTCTACACGAAATATACCGGTCTGAATCGCGAGTTCGTGACGCTCACCGGCGGCGCCGACCAACGCCTGGCCTCTTGCCTCGTGCACGGCGAGGCCAACTACAACCGTTCGCTGACCGATCTCGGCAACCTCTATGTACAGGACGCCGCCGGAAGCTTTCGCAACACCGAAGAATCACGCCAGATTTCGGCGGATGTCGGCTGCTCTGCGCCGCTCGGCCTGCGCCCTGCGCTAGCCTATAGCCACTCGCAGGTCCGCAATACACTGGCTCTCCGCCAGTTTGCCGATTCCGACACCGACAGCTTCACGGCGCAACTTGGCCTGCCGACAACGCCGATAGGCACTTTCTCGGTTTTCGGACGCATGTCCGATAGCCGCTATGTGCGCCGCGTGACGCCGACCGGCGGCCGCGACGGCATCAAGACCTACGCGGCGGGCGTGCAGTTCGAGCGCATGGTCGGCAACCGACTCAACTTCACGGGCTCGGCGAACTACATCAAGGTGGATCCAAAACTTCCGGGAACCAAGAGCTTCTCCGGGGTCGGCTATAGCGTGTCAGGACTGTATCGCGGCGAGGACTACAGCATCTCGCTGACGGGCTCTCGCAACGCAGAGCCGTCGGTCATCTATTTTGTCAGCTATAACATCACAACGACACTGTCCTTGTCGGCCACCAAGGAACTTTCTGAGCGCCTTCGCGTTTCGGTGGGGGCAGCACGGACATGGCGCGATTTCACCGCGTCCACGCTGTTCCCGAACGCTCTTATCGCAGGGCATGACAAGACGTCCTCGCTCTCGGCGACTGCAACCTACATACCAAGCCGTCGCCTCAGCTTCTCGCTGACAGGCGCGTATAACGATCGCTCCACCAATACCCAGCTATTCAAGTATCGCGCGAAGCGAATCGCTCTCACGACTTCCTTGGCGCTCTGATAGGGCAGGACCCATGTATCGAAACCGTCGCCTTCTGATCGTCTCCGCCCTCACGGGCGCCCTAGCCTTGCCGACGACGGCACTGGCCCAGATTCCTACGCGGCTCCCGGCGCAGAACACTGGCGCGCGGCCGGTTGCGCCCGCACAGCAACAACCTCAGCCCGCCACCGACCCGGCGCCCGTCGCCGCCCCGCTGCCGAACGGCGCGGCACCGGCCGGCTACAAGATCGGCGTGGACGATGTGATCGAGGCCGACGTGCTCGGCCAGGCCGATTTCAAGACGCGCGCGCGCGTGCGGTCCGACGGCACCGTCACCCTTCCCTATCTGGGCGCAGTGCAGGTGAAGGGCGATACTGCGGTTTCGCTGGCCGACAAGCTTGCCGCGCAGCTTCGCGCCGGCGGCTACTACGCCAAGCCGATCGTCAGCGTGGAAATCGTCAGCTTCGTCAGCAACTTCGTGACCGTGCTGGGCCAGGTCGGCTCTTCGGGGCTGCAGCCGGTTGACCGCGGCTATCACGTCTCGGAGATCATCGCGCGCGCTGGCGGCCTTCGCGCCGACGCCGCCGATTTCGTGGTCCTCACCCGCGCGGACGGCACCAGCGTTAAGCTCGACTACAAAAAGCTCGCCCAGGGCGGCCCGCAAGACGACCCCGTCGTCACGGCCGGCGACAAGCTGTTCGTGCCGGAAGTCGAGCGCTTCTACATTTATGGTCAAATTAACGCGCCGGGCGTATATCCGATTCGAGCGGACATGACGCTGCGCCGCGCTCTCGCACAGGGCGGTGGCCTCACGCCGGCGGGTTCGAGCAAGCGGGTCAAGGTCACGCGCGATGGTCAGGAAATCAAATTGAAGATGGAAGACCTGATCAAGCCCGGCGACACCATCGTCATCGGCGAGCGACTGTTCTAACCACTGCTTTCGGTAGCTGACGAGGCAAGCCAGTGAATATCGTACAATTCTTCCGCATTCTCTGGGCACGCCGGTGGATCATCATTCCGGCTTTCCTCGTCTGTGTGGCCACCGCCACGATCGTGGTGCAGTTCCTGCCGGAGCGCTATCTCGCTACGACGCGCGTGGCGCTGAACACGTTCAAGCCCGATCCCGTCACCGGCCAGGTGATGAGCTCGCAGTTCATGCGCGCCTATGTGCAGACCCAGACGGAGCTGATCGAGGACTATGCCGTCGCCGGCCGCGTCGTCGACGAGCTGGGCTGGGCGAACGATCCGGCCAACATCGCCGCGTTCAACGCCTCGTCCGCTGCGGGCACCGGCGACATCCGTCGCTGGCTCGCCAAGCAGATCATCGCCAACACCAAAGCGGGCATGATCGAGGGCAGCAACATCCTCGAGATCACCTATACGGACAGTTCGGCGGAGCGCGCGGAACGCATCGCCAACATCATCCGCACCAACTTCCTCGCCCTCGCGCTCGCCAGCAAGCGCCAGTCGGCGACGAAGTCGGCGGACTGGTATGCCCAGCAGGCGGAGGCCGCGCGCCAAGCGCTGGCATCGGCCGTGCAAGCGCGCACCGACTATGTGAAGAAGTCGGGCATCGTTCTTACCGACACCGGCAGCGACCTCGACACGCAGCGCCTCGCCCAGCTCGAAGGCGCGAGCGCGCTTGCGGTCGCACCGCAGATGTCCACGGCCGGCGCGATGGGCCCGGCGCAGCTGCAACTTGCGCAGCTCGACCAGCAGATCCAGCAGGCAGCTACCAGCCTCGGGCCGAACCATCCCGCCTTCCAGGCATTGCAGCGGCAGCGCGAGGTCTATGCCAAGGCCGCGGCGCAGGAGCGCGTGCAGCTGAGCGGCGGCGGCGGCGGCGGCCGCGGTGCGATCGAAAGCGCTACCAGCGCTGCCCGCGCCCGCGTCATCGGCAACCGCGAGGAAGTCGATCGGCTGACCCAGCTGCAGCGCGACGTGTCGCTGAAGCAAGACCAGTATATGAAGGCCGCCCAGCGCGTGGCCGACCTGCGGCTCGAGGCCAGCAGCGATGATACCGGCATGTCGACGCTGAGCGAAGCGACCGCGCCGGAATCGCCCTATTACCCGAAGGTGCCGCTGATCATCGGCGGTGCCGCCGGCCTCGGCCTGGGTCTTGGCCTGCTGGTCGCCCTGTTGGTCGAGCTGCTCGCCCGCCGGGTGCGCAGCCCCGAGGACCTGGAGGTGGCGGTGGATGCGCCGGTGCTGGGCGTCGTGCAGAGCCGCGCGTCATTGTCCGCGCGCCTTCGCCGCGCCTATGAACATGCCGGCGAATCCGCCGACTCGCACGGAGCTGCAGTAAACTGATGGACGCGATGACCACGCCTGAACCGCTGCCCGAAGGCGATCGTCCGAGCGCCGTGCCGACCACGCCGGACACGATCGGCGCGCTCGAATATCAGCTTGTCCTGTCCGACCCCACCGGGATCGAAGCCGAGGCGATCCGCGCGCTCCGCACCCGCATCATCGCCCAGCATCTGCGCGAGGGCCGGCGCGCGCTGGCGCTCTGCGCAGCGTCCGAAGGTGCCGGTTGCAGCTTTATCGCGATCAATCTGGCGACCGCGCTGGCGCAGATCGGCATCAAGACCGCGCTGGTCGACGCCAATCTGCGCGCGCCCAGCGTCGGCACGGCGTTCGGCATCGATCCGGCCAAGCCCGGCCTGGCCGACTATCTCGCCTCGGGCAATGTCGAACTGGCCTCGATCATCCATCCGACCGGGCTCGACCAGCTGTCGATCATCCCCGCCGGCCATGTCGAGCACAGTCCGCAGGAACTGCTTTCTTCCGAACAGTTCCGCGACGTCACGACGCAGCTGCTCCGCGAATTCGACATCACCATCTTCGACACCACGGCATCGAACACCTGCGCCGATGCGCAGCGCGTCGCCAACGTGGCCGGCTATGCGATGATCGTCGCCCGCAAGGACAGCAGCTATATCCGCGACGTTAACACGCTGACCCGCACGCTGCGCGCCGATCGCACCAATGTCGTCGGCTGCGTGCTGAACGGTTACTGATTTGGACCATATGACCGCCACCGCTCTGGAGCGGCGTCAGGACCGGACCGGCGGCGGCTATTGGCTCGCCGTTGCGGGCCTGGTGACGCTCGCCATCGGCACCTTCATCACGCTGGGCCGGCAGGTCTGGAGCGCGGAAGGCGGCGTGCACGGTCCGATCGTGCTTGCGACCGGCATCTGGATGCTCGCCCGCCAGCGCGATACGATCGAGACGCTCCGTGCGCCCGGCAATTTCCTGCTGGGCGGTCTCGCCCTGTTGCTGGCACTGCTGATCTACACGGTCGGCCGTATCTTCGACTTCATCAGCATCGAGACGTTCGGGCTGGTCTCGGCGGTGATCGCCTCGGGCTATCTCTATTTCGGCGGCCGCGCACTGCGGGCCGCCTGGTTCCCGGCACTCTGGCTGTTCTTCCTGGTGCCGCCGCCCGGCTGGCTGGTCGATCGCGTCACGGCCCCGCTCAAGGAATTCGTCTCCTATGCGGCGACCGGCTTCCTCTCCTGGCTCGATTACCCGATCCTGCGCCAGGGCGTGACGCTGTTCGTCGGCCCCTATCAGCTGCTGGTGGAAGATGCGTGTTCGGGCCTGCGTTCGCTGTCGAGCCTGATCGTCGTCACGCTGCTGTACATCTACATCAAGAACAAGCCGTCCTGGGGCTATGCGCTGTTCATCGCCGCGCTGGTGATTCCGGTCGCGGTCGTCACCAACATCCTGCGGATCATCATCCTGGTGCTGATCACCTATCATGTCGGCGACGAAGCCGCGCAGAGCTTTCTCCACGTTTCCACCGGTATGGTAATGTTCGTAGTGGCGCTGCTCTGCATCTTCGCGATCGACTGGGTGGTCGAGCAGTTGATGCTCCTGCGTCGGAGGCCCCATGTTCAACCGGCGTGACCTGCTGATCGGCGCAGGATGCTTTACCGCGGCCGGCGTGTCGCTGGGGATGAAGCCCCATCGCCGTATGGACCTGCTCGGCGCCACCAAGCTCGAAACGCTGATGCCCAAGGCGTTCGGCAACTGGAAGGCCGAGGATACCGGCGCCCTGATCGCCCCGCCCCGCGAAGGCAGCCTCGAAGACAAGCTGTACAATCAGGTCGTCAGCCGCGCCTTTTCGCGTCCCGACGGCGCGACGGTGATGTTGCTGATCGCCTATGGCAATGCGCAGACCGATCTGCTCCAGCTGCACCGGCCGGAAGTCTGCTACCCGTTTTTCGGCTTTACGGTGCTGGAGAGCCATCCGCAGATGATCCCCGTCGCCGGCAAGGTGGAAATCCCGGGGCGGGCGCTGACCGCAACCAATTACAACCGCACCGAGCAGATCCTCTATTGGGCGCGGGTGGGCGAATATCTGCCGCAGACCGGCAACGAACAGCTGCTCGCCCGGCTGAAGAGCCAGATCGCCGGCTGGATCGTCGACGGCGTGCTCGTCCGCATCTCGACCGTTACGGCGGATGTGGAAGAGGGGCTTGCTGCCAATCTCGACTTCGCGCGCGAACTGGTGAAAACGCTGGATCCGCGCGTCCTGCGCCCGTTGCTCGGCACGCAGCTGACGCAGGAAATCGCACCGCACAGCAGCGCCCGCGCCTGAACGAAAAAGGGGGCGACGTCGCCGTCGCCCCCTCCCCTCCCAGCCTGATCCAGCCTCAGCGCTCGTGCAGCGCGTCGGTGCCGGTTTCCAGCACCGGGCCCACCAGATAGCTGAGCAGCGTGCGTTTGCCGGTAACGATGTCGGCGCTGGCGATCATGCCCGGCCGCAGCGGCACCTGGGCGCCGTTGGCGACCACATAACCGCGATCGAGCGCGATCCGCGCCTTGTAGACCGGCGCCTGTCCTTCCTTCACCTGCACGGCCTCCGGGCTGATCCCCACCACGGTGCCGGGGATCATGCCGTAGCGCGTGTAGGGGAATGCCTGGAGCTTCACCTTCACCGGCATGCCCGTCCGTACGAAGCCGATATCGCTATTGTCGATCATCACCTCGGCCTCCAGCCGGGCATGATCGGGAACGATCGAAAGCAGCGGCTTCACGCCCTCCACGACGCCGCCCTCGGTATGCACCTGCAGCTGCGAGATGGTGCCGCTCACCGGCGCCCGGAGCTCACGGAACGAGCTGCGCAGCCCCGCCTTGGCGACGTCCTGTCCGCGCGCACGCACCTCGTCCTCGGCCTTCACCAGTTCCTGCAGCACCTGCGCCCGCGCCTCTTCGCGCGTCTTGGCGGACATGCTGCTGGCGCTGCGGGACTGCTGGCCCAGCTTGGTGACCGTGGCGCGCGCGGCGTTGAGGTCCTGGCGCTCGGAAATCAGCTGGCGGCGCATCTCTACGACTCGCAGCTTCGAGACATAGCCCTTGGCGGCCATCGCCTCGTTCGCCGCGATCTGCTGTTCGAGCAGCGGCAGCGACTGTTCCAGCTTGCGAACCTGGGCCTGCGCCTCGATCGAGGCGGAGACGGCAGCCCCACTGTCCGATCGGCCGCCAGCGATCGCCGCCTCGATCTGGCCGAGCCGCGCGCGGGCGAGGCCGCGATGCGTCTCCACTTCGGCCGGAGTGGCGCCAGCCGGCGCGACGAACCGGAATCCCTTGCCGTCGAGCACGTCGATGATCGCGTGGTTCCGGGCTGCATCCAGCTGTGCGCTAAGCAACGATACCCTCGCCTGCGCCGCATCCGCCGCCGACATGGTAGGGTCTAGCGTGATCAGCACCTGGCCCTTGGCGACCTGCTGCCCCTCGCGCACGAGGATCTGGCGGACGATGCCGGTCTCGGGCGTCTGGACGACCTTGGTCTCGCCGATCGGGGCGATGCGCCCCTGTGTGGGCGCCACCACTTCGACCTTGCCGATCGCCAGCCATGCCGTGGTGATGGCGAGGCCCGCCAGCATCACCTTGGCGGTGAGCCGCGCTGTCGGCGATACCGGGCGCTCGATGATTTCGAGCGCCGCCGGCAGGAAGGCGGTGTCATAGGCGTCGGCACGGGCGGGCAGCAGCGTGCCGCGCATCCGGGCGATCGGGCCGCCGCGGCCGATCGGTACTACGGCGTTCATGCGGCAATCTCCCCATAGCCGCTTTGGCGGCGGTGCAGGTCGGCATAGCGGCCGCCCATGCGAAGCAGTTCGTCGTGGCGACCGCTCTCGACGATGCGGCCCTGTTCGAGCGTGATGATCCGGTCGCAGGCGCGCACCGCCGACAGACGATGGGCGATGATCACCATGGTGCGCCCGGCAGCGATGGCGCGCAGATTATTCTGGATCAGCTCCTCGCTTTCGGCGTCCAGCGCCGAGGTGGCCTCGTCGAACACCAGGATGCGCGGGTTGCCGACCAGCGCGCGGGCAATGGCGAGCCGCTGGCGCTGGCCGCCGGACAGGTTCACGCCGCGCTCGACAATCTCCGTGTCATAGCCGCGCGGCTGGCGCAGGATGAAGTCGTGCGCGCCTGCCAGCGTCGCCGCGGCCACGACATGCTCGAACGGCATGGCCGGGTTGGACAGCGCGATATTCTCGCGAATGGTGCGACTGAACAGCAGATTCTCCTGCAGCACCACGCCGATCTGGCGGCGGAGCCACGCGGGATCCAGCTGGGCGACATCCACCTCGTCGACCAGGACGCGGCCGAGATCGGGGATGTTGAGCCGCTGCAGCAGCTTGGCGAGGGTCGACTTGCCCGATCCCGACGAGCCGACGATGCCGAGCGAACTGCCCGCCGGGATGTCCAGCGTGATTTCGCTCAGCACGGGCGGCTGGTCCGGCGCATAGCGGAAGGTCACGTTCTCGAACCGGATGGCGCCACGCAGCACCGGCAGCGTCGCCGCCGAGGCCGGTCGCGGCTCCACCGGGTGATTGAGCACATCCCCGAGCCGCTCGATCGAGATCCGGACCTGCTGAAAATCCTGCCATAGCTGCGCCATGCGGATCACCGGACTCGATACGCGCTGGGCGAACATGTTGAAGGCGACAAGTGCGCCGACGCTCATCGCGCCGCCGATCACCGCCTGCGCGCCGAAGAAAAGGATGGCCGCGAAGCTCAGCTTCGAGATCATCTCGATCGCCTGGCTGCCGGTATTCGCGGTGTTGATCAGCCGCTGCGACGACGCCGTATAGGCGGCGAGCTGGCGTTCCCAGCGATTCTGCCAGTGCGGCTCGACCGCGGTTGCCTTGATCGTGTGGATGCCGGACACGCTTTCCACGAGCAGCGCGTTGCTCGCCGAGCTCTTCTCGAACTTGTCCTCAACGCGGGCGCGCAGCGGCCCCGACACGCTGAACGACACGATCGCATAGGCGACCAGCGATACCAGCACGATGGCGGAGAGCATGGGTGAATAGAACAGCATCGCCGCCAGGAACACGATCGTGAACAGCGGATCGACCATCACCGTCAGCGACGCGTTGGTGAGAAATTCGCGAATCGTTTCCAGCTGGCGGACGCGGGTGACGGTGTCGCCCACGCGCCGCTTCTCGAAATAATCGAGCGGCAGTGCAAGCAGATGGTGGAACAGGCGCGCGCCCAGTTCCACGTCGATCTTCTGCGTGGTTTCGGTGAACACCCGCGTGCGGATCCAGCCCAGCGCCACTTCCCAGATGGAAACGATCAGGAAGGCAAAAGCCAACACGCTCAGGGTGCTCATGCTGTTGTGGATCAGCACCTTGTCGATCACGCTCTGGAACAGCAGCGGCGCCGCCAGTCCGAGCAGATTGAGCGCGAGCGTGATGCCGAGCACTTCGGCGAAGAGGCGGCGATAGCGCTTGAACTGCGCGGTGAACCACGAGAAGCCGAAGCGCAGCGGCTGGCCGTTTACCGCACGCGTGGTGAGCAGCAGCAGCGTGCCGGACCAGATGGCGTCCAGCCCTTCCCGGTCCACCTGTTCGGGTGCACGGCCGGGGCGCTGGATGATCACGCCATGTTCGGTGAGACCGCCGATCACGAACCAGCCCTCCGGACCGTCGGCGATTGCCGGGAGAGGCTGGCGGGCAAGGCCGCCACGCGGCACTTCCACCGCCTTGGCACGCACGCCCTGCTGACGTTTTGCTAGGAGGATGAGTTCGTCGATGCTCGGCGTGTCCGCGTGGCCGAGCATGTGCCGCAGCTGTTCGGGCGTGATGACGATATTATGGACGCCGAGCAGCAGCGACAGCGCCGTCAGCCCGGATTCGCGCAGCTCTGCTTCGCTCGCCGCCGCCGCCTGGGCGTCGAAAGCGCTTTGCAGATGCGCCTGCATCTCGTCGCGTGTCATTCCGGAACTCTGCCTCCATGGCGCTACTATCCGCGGCCATGATGAAGAAGGACGGTAAAGACTCGCTTAAGCGTAGGTTTTCAGGATTTTTGCGTAGCCGGGAAAGTTGTTACGGCGCCGTTCAACCATCCTTAATGGCGGCGGGGTATGCCGTCGCTCTGTCGGGCCCTGCGCATGCGTATCGCCAGGTGTCCAGCCGCATGTGCAACGCAGCATTTTTGCGCTGATTTCACGCTGCGGTCGCGAAGAAAGTGTTGCGAAAGCGAGAACCGGCGGGCGATCGCGCCCCGAAATCGGCCCTGGAACGCATCCGTAACAGACCTGTTCAACAAATTTGGGTAACCTTGTAAAACAGTGATGGCGCAGGAGGGATATTCAGCAGCACTCGGTGCGTTATGGTCGGTTGCGTCGGCACTAATGGAGCGGCCTGGGGGGAAAATCTTGTTGATTCCTAGTCTCATAATTAGACCGGCTGGCCGATGTGCAGACTTCCCCACCGCCTTGCGTCTCTCTACAACGCAGTGCAACAGGCCGACTCGGCCGCTGGCAGCGTGCACGATCCGTTGAAGGAGCCCGACGAGGCAATGAACGCTTTCGAAGCACAGCGCGCCTTTGAGGAGCAGCTACGGGCGCATGCGCGCCCCGACGCCTCGGCGGGCCAGGTATGGCGCCGCTCCACGCTGCGCATGATGCTCTACACCGAATTGGTCCTGCTCGACAGTGCAGCCATCCTGCTCGGCTTCTACATTGCGGCCTGCACCCGCGACGGCAACTGGCTCTCGCTCGCCGGCGTCAATGTCGGCGTGTTCCTGTTGCCGATCACGCTCGGCACCGCGCTGGCCAGCGGCACCTATTCGCTAGCCTGTCTGCGCTATCCCGTGAGCGGGGTGAAGAGCATCTTCTCCGCCTTCTTCTTCTCGATATTCGTCGTGCTGCTGGGCAGCTACATGCTTACCGCCGAGCTACCCTTGTCGCGCGTGCAGCTGGCCGAGGGCGCGGTGTTGGCGCTCACGCTGATCACGATGGGCCGCCTCGGCTTCCGCAGCCATGTGCGCGGGGCGACGGGCGGCAAGCTGCTCGACGAATTGGTAATCGTGGACGGCGTGCCGCTCGACGTGGCCGGCGATACGATCGCGCTGGATGCGCGGATCATCAATCTCTCGCCTAATCCGCGCGATCCGCAGATGCTTCACCGGCTGGGCACTGCGGTTTCTGGGTTCGACCGGGTGATCGTCGCGTGCAGCGAGGAGCATCGCGCCGTCTGGGCCTTGCTGCTCAAGGGCATGAACATCAAGGGCGAGATCCTCGTCCCGCAGTTCAACGCGCTGGGCGCGATCGGCGTCGACGCGTTCGACGGCAAGGACACGCTGGTGGTCTCGCAAGGGCCGCTCAACATGCCCAACCGCGCGAAGAAGCGGGCGCTGGATCTCGCGATCACCTTGCCCGCGTTGCTTGCGCTGGCGCCCCTGATGATCCTGGTGGCAATCGCCATCCGGCTGGAAAGCCCGGGCCCGATCCTCTTCGCGCAGGACCGCGTCGGCCGCGGAAATCGCCTGTTCAAGATCCTAAAGTTCCGGTCGATGCGCCAGACGCTGTGCGACGCCGACGGCAATGTCTCAGCCAGCCGCGACGATGATCGCATCACCCGGGTCGGCCGCTTCATCCGCAAGACGAGCATCGACGAATTGCCCCAGCTGCTCAACGTGCTTCGCGGCGACATGAGCGTGGTGGGGCCCCGCCCGCATGCGCTCGGGTCGCGCGCGGCCAACCATTTCTTCTGGGAAATCGACGAGCGCTACTGGCAGCGCCACACGCTCAAGCCAGGCATGACCGGGCTGGCACAGGTGCGCGGCTTCCGCGGCGCTACTGACCGTCGAGTCGATCTTACCAACCGCCTCCAGGCGGACATGGAATATATCGACGGTTGGGACATCTGGCGCGACATCACCATCCTGTTCAAGACGTTGCGGGTGATCGTCCATTCCAACGCGTTTTGACGGCGAACCAGGCGACAGATGGCGCAGATAAATTTACAAGCGCGCCAGCGGCTGTGCAATTTTATTTCATTGTAGCGGCGGGCTTCGCCCGCATGATCGGGGAGTATTGAATGAAGGGCATCATCCTTGCGGGGGGCAGCGGCACGCGCCTCTACCCCGCAACGCTGTCGATCTCGAAGCAGCTGCTTCCGGTCTATGACAAGCCGATGATCTTCTATCCCCTGTCGGTCCTGATGCTCACCGGCATCCGGGACATCCTGATCATTTCGACGCCGCGCGACCTGCCGATGTTTCAGGCGCTGCTGGGCGACGGGTCCGCCTTCGGTATCAACCTCAGCTATGCCGAGCAGCCGTCGCCGAACGGCCTGGCCGAAGCGTTTCTCATCGGCGCCGATTTCGTCGGCAACGATCCGAGCGCACTGATCCTGGGCGACAACATCTACCACGGCGAAAAGATGGGCGAGCGCTGCCAGGCAGCGGCGACCCAGGCATCGCAAGGCGGCGCCAACGTGTTCGCCTATCATGTCGACGATCCCGAGCGCTATGGCGTCGTTGCGTTCGACCCGGAGACGGGCGTCGCGACCAGCGTTGAAGAGAAGCCGGCGAACCCGAAGTCCAACTGGGCGATCACCGGCCTGTACTTCTACGACAAGGACGTAGTGGAGATCGCCAAGTCGATCCGGCCCTCGGCGCGCGGCGAGCTTGAGATCACCGACGTCAATCGCATCTACATGGAACGCGGTGACTTGCACATCACGCGTCTCGGCCGCGGCTATGCCTGGCTCGATACCGGCACGCATGACAGCCTGCACGATGCCGGTTCGTTCGTTCGCACGCTCGAGCATCGTACCGGCGTCAAGATCGCCTGTCCCGAGGAAGTCGCCTTCGAGGCGGGCTGGCTCGGCGCCGAGGACCTGCTGAAGCGCGCCGCCGGGCTCGGCAAGACCGGCTATGCGTCGTACCTCCGCAAGTTGGTGGCAGCAGCATGACGCAGGTCCATCACCACGCGTTGTCCGGCGTCATCGAATTCACGCCACCCAAATATGGCGACCATCGCGGCTTCTTCTCGGAAGTGTTCAAGCAGTCCGTTCTCGACGCCGAGGGCGTCGAGGCGCGCTGGGTACAGGACAATCAGAGCTTCTCGGCCCAGCCCGGCACGATCCGCGGCCTGCACCTCCAGGCCCCGCCCTTCGCGCAGGCAAAGCTGGTTCGCGTGCTGCGCGGCGCGATTTTCGACGTCGCCGTCGACATCCGTCGCGGCTCCCCCACCTATGGCAAGTGGGTCGGCGTCGAGCTGTCGGCGGAGAAATGGAACCAGCTGCTGGTCCCCGCCGGCTATGCGCACGGCTTCATGACGCTCGTTCCGGATTGCGAGATCCTCTACAAGGTCAGCGCCAAGTACGCGAAAGACGAAGAAATGGCGATCCGCTGGGACGATCCCGACCTCGCCATCGCCTGGCCGGACATCGGCGTGGAGCCGGTCCTGTCCGAAAAGGACGCGATCGCGCCGTCCTTCGCCGACTTTAACACCCCCTTCTTCTATCAGGGCTGAGTCATGCAGCAGACTTTCCTCGTCACCGGCGGCGCTGGCTTCATCGGCTCGGCCGTGGTGCGCCATCTCGTCCGCCAGGGCGCGCGTGTCATCAATCTCGACAAGCTCACCTATGCCGGCAACCCGGCCTCGCTGACCGCGATCGAGAACGCGCCCAACTATCGATTCGTGCATGCCGACATCGCCGATACCGCGACGATCCTGCCGCTGCTGCGCGAAGAGCAGGTCGATGTCGTGATGCACCTCGCCGCCGAGAGCCATGTCGATCGCTCGATCGACGGCCCGGGCGAGTTCATCGAGACCAACGTCGTCGGCACCTTCAAGCTGCTCCAGTCGGCGCTGCAATATTGGCGCGAGCTGGAAGGCGAGAAGCGCGACACGTTCCGCTTTCACCATATTTCCACCGACGAAGTGTTCGGCGACCTGCCGTTCGACAGCGGCATCTTCACCGAAGACACGCCCTATGACCCCTCCTCGCCCTATTCGGCGTCGAAGGCGGCAAGCGATCACTTGGTCCGCGCCTGGGGCCACACCTATGGCCTGCCGGTGGTGCTGTCGAACTGCTCGAACAATTACGGGCCGTTCCACTTCCCCGAAAAGCTGATCCCGCTGACCATCCTCAACGCGCTGGAGGGCAAGCCCCTGCCCGTCTACGGCAAGGGCGAGAATATCCGCGACTGGCTGTATGTCGACGATCACGCCAAGGCGCTGGCGACCATCGCCACCACCGGCAAGGTCGGCCAGAGCTACAATGTCGGCGGCCGCAACGAGCGGACCAACCTCCAGGTGGTCGAGACGATCTGCGATCTGCTCGACCAGCGCATCCCGCTGAAGGACGGCCGCAAGCGCCGCGAGCTGATCACCTTCGTCACCGATCGCCCCGGCCATGATCGCCGCTATGCGATCGACGCGACCAAGCTCGAGACCGAGCTGGGCTGGAAGGCCGAGGAGAATTTCGACACCGGCATCGCCGCGACGATCGACTGGTATCTCGACAATGAATGGTGGTGGGGACCGATCCGCTCGGGCAAATATGCCGGCGAGCGTCTGGGCCAGACTGCCTGATGCGCATCCTCGTCACCGGGCACGACGGTCAGGTCGCGCAGTCGCTCGGCGAGAAGGCGATCGGCCATGACCTCGTCTTCACCAGCTATCCCGATTTCGATCTGTCGAAGCCGGAAACGATCGAGGCGGCGGTAGCGCGGATCCAGCCCGAGCTGATCGTCTCGGCGGCCGCCTATACCGCGGTCGACAAGTCCGAGAGCGAACCCGAGCGCGCCATGGCGATCAACGGCGACGGACCCGGCGTGCTGGCGCGCGCGGGGGCGAAGATCGGTGCGCCGATCATCCATTTGTCGACCGACTATGTGTTCGACGGTAGCCTTGATCGTCCCTGGCGCGAAGACGACCCCACCGGCCCGCTCGGCGTCTATGGCGCGACCAAGCTTGCCGGCGAGCAGGCAGTGCAGGCTTCGGGCGCCACGCATGCGGTGGTGCGGCTCGCCTGGGTCTACAGCCCATTCGGCAACAACTTCGTCAAGACGATGCTCCGCCTTGCCGAGACGCGCGACGTGCTGAACGTGGTGGAAGACCAATATGGCTGCCCCAGCTCGGCGCTGGACATCGCGCAGGCGATCCTGGCGGTCGTCGCGCGCTGGCAGAAGGATGGCGCGGCGAGTGGCCTCTATCACTTCGCCGGTTCGGGTGAGACCAACTGGGCCGAGTTCGCCGCGACGATCTTCGCGGAAAGTGCCCGGCGCGGCGGCCCTTCGGCCAGCGTCACGGGCATCCCGAGCTCGGAATACCCCACCCCTGCCAAACGCCCGGCCAATTCCCGGCTGGACTGCACGCGGTTCGCCGAGACTTTCGGCTACCGCGCGCCGGCTTGGCAGGAGTCGCTGGGCGTGGTGCTGGATCGCCTGCTCGGCTGAGCGACACGGGTGCGGCATCAGCCCCGCCCGCCATGCTCCTGTTCCCGCCCGCGCAGCTGTGCGAGCACTCGCCGCTGCGCGCGCGTGCTCAGCTCCCGCCAATTCGCGATTTCGGCGGGCGTGCGCCAGCACCCCAGGCACAGCCGAATCTCCATGTCGAGGCGACAGACCTTGCGACAGGGCGATTCCGGCGGCGCGGGGGAGAAGCGCGGGAACAAGCCCATCAGCGCTTGAAGTTCAGCCCGGTCTTCCGAGCGAACTTGGCGAGGCCGTTGATCACCGGCGTCGGCGCATGATCGCGGATTACTGCCTTCACCCGGTGCAGCGGCGTACGCTTGTCATGCTCGGAGACCGCTTTCCAGCGCACGAAATTGGAATAGCCCAGCCCCTCCGTGTCCTCCTCGGCGCTGTAGTAATAGAGCGCGAGCGAGTTGCGGCGGATACCCGACGGCGTCTTCAGCGGGAAGGGTTGCCCGTGCCACGACTTGCCGGACACCCGGAAGATCGCCAGCCGGTTGAACCTGGGCGCGATGCTGGACACGCAGTTGGTAGCGCCCTCGTCCCAAAGTTCCAGATTGCCGCCCCATTCGTCCTGCCAGTCGGGCGTGCAATAGTAGATGCAATTGATCTGTTGGCTCAGCTTTTTATTGGGATGGCGCGAGGCATCGATGTGCAGCATCAACCGACCGCCCGATCCGGTGGAATGCAATCCGCAGCCATAATGGTTGGGGTCGGGCAGCAAATGCTTGCGGGCCGTCAGCCGGTCGAGGAAGTTGCAGAACAGGCCCGACTGGAACTGCATCATCATCAGGCGGACCAGCGGCGGAAACTGCTCCTCGTCGGAAGTGGTGATCTTCTCGATCTTCCGATCGCCGCTATGCGCGCTGTCCCCCGGCCCTTCGAGGCGCCAATTGATGCTATCCAGCCCAGGAAAGGCGCCGGCGATCCGCCGCGCCATGTCCTCGGGCAGAAAATTGTCAATCGCCACATGCTCATAGGGCTCGGCGTTCGCGAATTGCTCCTGATACTGGTCGGCAAGGGCATTCAGCCGCTCGCGTGTGAAGAAATGGAAGTCCGCAATACTGGCTTCGATGGTCACGATTCGGTTCCCCCCGGAAAAACTACGGAGGAGTATCTACATCCGGACACACCGGCGAAAGATGGAATCACGACGCGGCGATTATAGCATTCAGCCCTTTCGGTCCCGGATCCGGACGACCAGCGGCTTGATCAGCTTGATCGCTGCCTCTCGCAGCACTCGGACCGGAGACGCGACCAGATGATCGAAGACGACTCCAGCACCGCTTACTCGCTCGGCTGCGACATCTTCGCGAATCTTGAACGAGTTGATGATCTCCACATCCGATACCAGCCTGCCCTTGATCCGATTGGTGACATTTTCGCCATGCACCACTTGCAGCCACAATGGCCGCGAGGGGACTTGAACGATCGTCCATTTCTCGCCCAGCTCGTGGTGTGACTTGGCCCAGATCGTCTCTACCCCAGCAAGATCGCGCTCCACCAACGAGGTAAACGGATTGCTGTGATCGCTCGCGGTATAGAGCTGACCGTTCCGCATCGCGATGCCTTGGGTGAAGTTCAGCACCGTGCGTGGCGGCGCGTCTGCCGCCTCGGCCTGCACTCGCGCAACGAAGTCGCTCGAGAGTGCGTCGTCATTGTCAAGGCGGGTGGTTACGATCAACTGCTCGCCGGGCATCGCGAGCCCGCGAACGTCATCGGCGATCATCCCCTTATCAAACATCGCAACATAGCGCGGGGTGAAGTTGAAGATCTGTCGATCGCGCTCGATCCGTTCGCGGAACTCGGCGGGCGTATCCTTGTCGAAATAGACCAGCCAATGAAAGTTGCGCTCGGTCTGCCCGGCGATGCTCGGCAGGCAGAACTGCTCGAACAACCCGAAACGCCGATCAAGCCAGCCGGGCGAGTTGCGGATCGCGACCTCGCGGCCCGGGCTGGCGATGTTGAAGCGCGTCAGGATCACGTGAAGCATCGGTAATCAGCCCCGGTCTGCGATAAGGAACAGGCACGGCCGCATTCGCCATCGACGGGGCCCGCCGCACCGCCGCTGCCGGCGGTTCTTGCCGTGCGACGATCGGGTAAGGGATATTCCATAGGCGGGCAACCGACTATTGCTGCGCCGCGCCATACGCACATTTGGCAAGCCACAAAACGACTTGCCGCCCGAGCACGCGGCCCTTAACCGTCCCCCCGTGTCCGAAGCCCGCCCCGACCGCATCGCCACCGGCCTGGCGCTTCGCCTGTTCGCCATCGCCTGCATGTCGACCATGTCGGCGCTCATCAAGATGTCGGAACTGCGCGGCGCCTCGCTGATCGAGACGATGTTCCACCGCCAGCTCTGGGCGGTCCCGCTGGTCACCCTGTGGGTGGCGATGGGTCCCGGCCTCAAGTCGCTCAAGACCGCACGCTTCGGCGCGCATGTCTGGCGCACCGCGGTGGGGCTTACCGGCATGATCTTCACCTTCGGCGCGGTGATCCTGCTGCCGCTGGCCGAGGCGCAGACCTTCCAGTTTACCGTCCCCATCTTCGCGACCCTGCTCGGCGCGCTACTGCTCGGCGAGCCCACCGGGTGGCACCGCTGGGGCGCGGTGATCCTGGGCTTTGTCGGCGTGCTGATCGTCGTCCAGCCGGGGCGCGAAGCTATTCCGATCTTCGGTGCATTTGTGGGACTCATGGCGGCGCTGTTCGTGGCCATCGTCGCGATCACGCTGCGGCAGATCGGCAGGACCGAAAGCGCCGGCACTACGGTATTCTGGTTCTCGCTGCTGTCCGTACCCGTGCTGGGCGCGATCTATGTGTTCAATTACCGGCCGCACGATCCGCAGACCTGGGCGCTGCTGATCGCCACCGGGCTGGTCGGCGGCGTCGGCCAGCTGGCCCTTACCGGCGCGATGCGCTTCGCGCCGGTCTCCGCGGTTGTGCCGATGGATTATTCGGGCCTGATCTGGGCAACGCTCTACGGTTGGCTGCTGTTTGACGTGTTCCCGACCTTCTCGACCTGGCTCGGCGCGCCGGTGATCATCGCCAGCGGGCTCTACATCGTTTATCGAGAACAGAAGCTGGCGCGCGGCCAGGCTAGCTACGCCGAAACGCCACTATGAGGTTGTTGGCGGGCATCGCCACCCGACGCTCGAATACCAGCCCCCTCGATTCCGCCGCCGCAACGACCTCCTCCAGCAACCGGAGTCCCCAGACCGGGTTTCGTGCGCGCAGCGACTGATCGAATTCCTCATTCGAAGGTGCGGTAGGCACGCCTGCCTCACGATAAGGCCCGTACAGGATCAGCGGTCCGCCCGGCGGCAATACTCTCTCCGCCCCCATCATGAGACCCAGCGTCGCCTCCCATGGGCTGATATGCACCATGTTGATGCACAGGATCGCATCGGCATGCAGGACCGGCCACGCCGGCGCCGCCGCATCCAGCGCCACCGGCGCGCGGACATTAGCCAGCCCCTCGCACCACGCCGCGATCGAACCGAGCGCATCGGGATCGGGATCGCTCGGATGC
Organism: Sphingomonas sp. TDK1; assembly: GCF_001650735.1. Taxonomy (GTDB): domain Bacteria; phylum Pseudomonadota; class Alphaproteobacteria; order Sphingomonadales; family Sphingomonadaceae; genus Sphingomonas. The sequence goes on from NZ_LXVY01000002.1 coordinate 78,353, forward strand.
CATTCCAGCTTGGGGAAATGCTCGGCAAAATAGGCGCAATGCTCGCCGCTGCCGCTCGCCACTTCGAGCACACGGCCGGCGGCAGGCAGGAGCGCGCCGAGCATCGTCGCGATCGGTGCGCGGTTGCGCAGCGTCGCGGGAGCATGGCGTCGCACACCTTCGGGCGGGGCAAGCCAGCTGCGCTCACGATCGCTCATGCCGCCGCGCGCGCCTGGGCAAGCAGCCGCTTGCCGCGCAGGTACATCTCGACCCGCATCGCGCTGAACAGCCCCAGCGCCATCGTCCCGAAGGCCTGGGTGAGCAGCATCACGTCGAGGTGCAGCGCAGAGCCCTCGGCCTGCCCGACCAGCTTGATCGCGATCAGCACGACGATGAACAGCAGACCGCCAATCGACGCCTTCTGGTTGAGCTGGTGGGTGGCGGGATCGACCGAGAGCTGCATCAGCTTGCCGCGCTGCCACCCCAGCCCCGCGCCGACCACCAGCGCGGCGGCGCACAGCGCACAGCCGCCGAGGCTCGGCTGCGCCTGGACGAACAGGCTGGCGACGAGCAGCGCATAGAGGCTGGGCACGATCCACAGCCGCTCCAGGGTGAGCGGTCGCGCCTTCGACATGCCGCGAAGGCGAAGCGCGAGGATCAGGCCTATGACGAGCGCGGTGATGCCGTAGCGGATCAGGTGCGGCGTATCGAACTGCATGGCGGAGTCCCCCGGAATCGATGCGGTGCAGCATAAGGGGAAGCGCGGCGGCGTCAAAACGCCGTTTTCACGCCGTGTCCCGGACCGCGACGCCGATCGCGGCCCGATCTTGATGGTGGCTCGACGTCAGTTGCCCGGGCGCTCGATCCGGTATTCCTTCGGCGGCGGCGCGCCCATCAGGTTCTCGACGAAATAGTCCCAGCGACGGCGCATCATATAGTAGGATTGGTCGCCATAGCCGTGGTGCGCGCGCGGAAACAGGACGAGGTCGAAATCCTTGTTGGCCTTTTCCAGCGCGTCGACCACCAGCAGTGTCGACGATACCGGCACATTGTCGTCGAGCATGCCGTGCGCCAGCAGCAGCTTGCCCTTCAGGTTCTTGGCGATGTCCTGGTTTGCCTGTAGGTCGTAGTTGCTCTTTTCGCCTTGGCGTTCGAGCAGGCCGAGATATTTCTCGTAGAAATCGTCCTCATAGTTGCGGTTGTCGTGATTGCCGCTCTCGGAGATCCCGACCTTGAAGAAATCGGGATAGAGGAACATCGCCGTCGCGGTCGCATTACCGCCGCCCGAATGGCCCCAGATGCCGACCCGGTCGAGGTCGATCCAGGCATAGCGCTTGCCCAGATCCTTGATGCCGCTGGCCTGGTCGGGGACCGCCTGTTTGCCCATGTCGCGATAATAATAGTCCTGGAAGGCCTTCGAACGACGCGGCGTGCCCAGCGCGTCGATCTCGACCACGGCAAAGCCCAGTTGCGCCAGCGCACCCGCATCCCCCTGGGACGCGGCGAACTGTCGCGAGGGGATCGTCCCCATGAACGGGCCCGGATAGACATAGTCGATCACCGGATATTTGCGCTGCGGATCGAGCCCCGCCGGCTTGAACAACAGGCCATGGCAGAGGGTCTTGCCGTCGCTGCATTGGACGGCGATGCTCTCCGGCGCCTGCCAGCCGGCCGCCTGCAGACGCGTCGCGTCGCCCTTTGCCAACGTCTCGACCACCGATCCGTCGGCGCGGCGCAGCACGGCGGTCTGCGGCTGCTGCGGAGTCGAATAGATGTCGACGAAATAGCGCCCGTCGCTCGACGGGAACGCGATATGATCCTGCTTCTCCGATGTCAGCAGCTTGGGCTTTCCGCCCTTCAGGTCGATCGCATAGATGCTGCGATAATAGGGATCGGTGCCGGGCTCGCGGCCGACACCGGCGACCAGCATCTTGCCGCTACGCTCGTCGATGAAGACCGGGTGGTCGACATTCCACTGGCCCTGGGTCACCTGGCGGACCAGCTTGCCGGTGGCAGCGCTGTACAGGTAATAATGGCCCCAGTCGTCGCGCTGCGACCACCACAGGATTTCGCCGCGCTCGGACAGATAGCGCCAGTTGATCCCTTCGTCATTATAGCCGCTGTCGAACCAGGTCGGCACGGTCTCGGTGAACAGGTCGCGCACCGCACCGCTGGCCGCATCGGCGATCCGCACCGTCTCCACCTTGTGGTCACGCGAGGTGGAGACGAAGGCGAGCGTCCGGGCGTCCTTCGCCCACTGCATGTCCTGCGGCCCCTCGCCGCACACCACGTCGTCGCACAACGAGGAGCGGTGCGGTTCGGCCGGCATCTTGATACGGATCACTTGGCCCGCGTCGACGTCGACGATGACGCGCTGGATCTGGATAATCTCCTTGTCGCCGACGAACGGGTATTTCCACGTGTCGACCTTCGAATGGCCGACCTGGGTCGTGGTGGTGGAGAAGTCCGCAACCGCGCGCTGGTCCTGCTGGAAGGTCGCCAGCTTTCTGGAGTCCGGGGACCAGATCACGATCGCCTGGTCCGAATGCTTCCAGCCGGCATTGTCCGTCGCGTAGCCGAAGTCCCTGACGCCGTCGGTGGTCAGCTGCCGCTCCGCGCCCGTCGCCATGTCGCGGACCCACAGGTTCCAGTCGCGGACGAAGGCGGCGCGCTTGCCGTCCGGAGAGAGCACCGCATCGGCCGGGCCCTGCTGCGCCAGATAGCCGGCGATCTGCCCGGCGCTCGGCGCTGCCGATTCCTTGCAAGCATAGGGCTGCGCCATGGCGCACGCATAGCGCTTGCCGCCGACGGTGAGGACCGCGCTGTTCTTGGCGAGATTCGGCGCGAAATCGCTGATGTACAGCTTGGCGGGGTCCTGCTCCTTCAGTCCGGCGGCGTTGAGCGACGCCAGCAGCGCTTTGGTCTGGAACGCCGCCTTCTTGGTGCGCTTGGCGGCGTCGACCAGCAGGATCTTCGGCATGCCGTGGTCGGTGTCGACATACCAGAAGCGGCTTGCGTCGATCCAGTGTACCGAACGCACCGCATGGTCGACCAGCGGCGCGGTCCAGGGCGCCAGCTGGTGCGCGGCGCGGCTATAATCTGAGTCGGTTAGCACCGGGCGTTGCTGCGCGGTCGCGGTGCCGGCGGTCAGGGAAGCCAGAAGACAGCAGGCGATCAGGCGCATCGAGAGACTTTCCGAAAGGAGAGGAGTCGGCCAGCCGCAGGGAGGAGGGCCCAAGGCGCATGACCTGCCGCTTCCCCCATGCGGACCCGGCGCAGTGCGAACGGGCACAACCTGTATGCAGAGCAGCGGTCGTGACCGCAATAGTCCCAGCTACCTTCCCCAAACGCAAAACGCCGGCTGGAAGCGGGGGCTTCCAACCGGCGTGTGCGACCCTCTCGGGGGGTAACGGGTCGGTGTTACTCGGCCGCTTCGGCGGGTGCCGCGTCCTTGTAGGCCAGCACCGGCTTGCGCGCGGCGAGCGTCTCGTCAAGGCGGCGGCGGGGCGCGAAGTGCGGGGCGCTCTTCAGCGCCGCCTCGCCCTGCTTGGCCTTGCTGGCGACGTTGCGGAACGCGCCGATGAACTGGTCGAGCGCCGCCTTGCTCTCGGTCTCGGTCGGCTCGACCAGCATCGCGCCGTGGACGACCAGCGGGAAATACACCGTCATCGGGTGATAGCCCTCGTCGATCAGCCCCTTGGCGATGTCGATCGTCGAGAAGCCCTCGGGCAGGCCCTTGTCGCTGAAGATCGCCTCATGCATGCATGGGCCGGTCTTGGCGAAGGGCGCGTCGAGCACGTCCTCCATCGAACGCAGCACATAGTTGGCGTTGAGCACCGAATCCTCGGCGACCTGGCGCAGGCCGTCGGCACCGTGGCTGAGGATATAGGTCAGCGCGCGGGTGAACATGCCCATCTGGCCGTGGAAGGCGGTCATGCGGCCAAAAGTGCCGGCATGATGCTCCTCGGCATTCTCTTCCTCGACGATGCGATAGCCGCTGTCGGTCTTCTCGACGAAGGGCAGCGGCGCGTACGGCGCCAGCGCCGCCGACAGCACCACCGGCCCCGAACCCGGGCCGCCGCCGCCATGCGGGGTGGAGAAGGTCTTGTGCAGGTTGATGTGCATCGCATCGACGCCGAGGTCGCCCGGGCGCACCCGGCCGACGATCGCGTTGAAGTTGGCGCCGTCGCAATAGACATAGCCGCCGGCGGCGTGGACCGCGTCGGAAATGTCCTTGAGGTCCGGCTCGAACAGCCCGCAGGTGTTCGGGTTGGTGATCATCACGCCGGCGATGTCAGGCCCCAGCCGCGCCTTGAGCGCCGCCACGTCGACCCGGCCCTCCGGCGTCGCGGGGATGTCCTCCACCGCGAAGCCGGCGAACGCCGCCGTCGCCGGGTTGGTGCCGTGCGCGGACTCGGGCACCAGCATGATGCGGCGCGCGGTCTCGCCCTTGGCGTCGAGCGCGGCGCGGATCGCCAGCACGCCGCAGAGTTCGCCATGCGCGCCTGCCTTGGGGCTCATCGCCACGGCCTGCATGCCGGTGAGCGTGATCAGCCAGTGCGCCAGCTGGTCGATCGCCTCCAGCGCGCCCTGCACGGTATCGACGGGTGCAAGCGGGTGGATGTCGGCGAAGCCCGGCAGGCGCGCCATCCGCTCGTTGAGGCGCGGATTGTGCTTCATCGTGCAGCTGCCCAGCGGGAACAGGCCGAGGTCGATCGCATAGTTCTGGCGGCTGAGGCGGGTATAGTGGCGCACCGTCTCCGGCTCGGACAGGCCCGGCAGGCCGATCGGCTTGCTACGCTCCATGCCCGCGAGGCGCGACTTGCCCGCGGGGGCCTCGCCGAAATCGACGCCGGTGGTGTCGGTGGAGCCGATCTCGAAGATCAGCGCCTCTTCCAGCATCAGCGCGCGGTTGCCGGTGAAGGTGGCGGCGTCGCTTTCGCCGGCCTGCGGCGTGGTGGGGCGCCAGCCCGACTGGTTGATCGTGCTCATGCCAGCACCTCCTCGAGTGCGGAGGCAAGCGTCTCGACGTCCTCCTCCGTGGTGGTTTCGGTGACCGCGACGACGAGGCCGTTCTCCAGCTCCGTCACGCCCGGATAGAGTCGGCCGAGCGACACGCCGGCCAGGATGCCCTTGTCCGCCAGCTGGCGGACGACGGGGCGCGCTTCCTTGGACAGCTTCAGCGTGAATTCGTTGAAGAACCGGTCGGTGACCAGCTCGACCCCGTCCACTTCGGCGAGGCGATCGGCGGCGGCGCTGGCGCCGACATGGTTGAGCTCGGCGAGCTGGCGCAGGCCCTTTTCGCCCAGCAGCGTCATGTGCACCGACATGGCAAGCGCGCACAGCACCGAGCTGGTGCAGATGTTCGACGTCGCCTTTTCGCGGCGGATATGCTGCTCGCGGGTGGAGAGCGTCAGCACGAAGCCGCGCTTGCCGCTGGCGTCCACCGTTTCACCACAGAGCCGGCCCGGCATCTGGCGGACCAGCTTTTCCGAGCAGGCGAACAGGCCCACATAAGGACCGCCGAACTGGAGGCCGACGCCGAGCGACTGGCCCTCGCCGACGACGATGTCCGCGCCCATCTCGCCCGGCGCCTTGATCGCCCCCAGCGCCACCGGCTCGGTGACCACGGCGATCAGCAGCGCCTTCTTGGCGTGGCAGGCCTCGGCCAGCGCCGACATGTCCTCGATGCGGCCGAGAATGTCGGGATACTGGACGACGACGCACGAGGTGTCGGCGTCGATGGAGTTAATGAGGTCGAGCGTGTCGGGTTCGGGGCTCAGCGTCGGCACGCCGGTGACGAGCTGGTCGCCGGTGAAGCGCGCCATCGTCTTGGCGACCGAGACATAATGCGGGTGCAGGCCGCCCGAGAGGATCGCCTTGCCGCGCTTGGTGACGCGGCGCGCCATCGAGATCGCTTCCCAGCACGCGGTCGAGCCGTCGTACATCGAGGCGTTGGCGACGTCGCAACCCAGCAGCCGGGCGATCTGGCTCTGGAACTCGAACATCATCTGCAGCGTGCCCTGCGCGATTTCCGGCTGGTAGGGCGTGTAGGCGGTGAGGAACTCGCCGCGCTGGATGAGGTGGTCGACCGAGGCCGGCACATGGTGGCGATAGGCCCCCGCCCCCAGGAAGAACGGCGCTTCGCCGGCCGCCAGGTTCTTGCGCGCCAGCGCGGTCATGTGGCGTTCGACCGCGAGCTCCGATGCGTGCATCGGCAGGCCGGCGATCGGCCCGCTGAGGCGGGCGCTTTCGGGCACGTCGACGAACAGATCGTCGATCGACTGGGCGCCGATCGTGCCAAGCATCGCCTGACGGTCGGCCGGGGTAAGGGGCAGGTAGCGCATCGACTGTCCTACTCCCCTCCCGCATGCGGGAGGGGTTGGGGGTGGGTGCCCGCCATCCGCGGGCCTTTCGGTTTTGGGGTGAGCGTGGGCCCACCCCCTGCCCCCTCCCGCACGCGGGAGGGGAAGAATCTCGTGGCCCCTCCCACTTCTAAGCCCCTCCCCTTCAGGGGAGGGGTTGGGGTGGGGCAGTCCGGTCAGCGGGGCGGATCGCTCGTGGAGAGGCCCCCACCCCAACCCCTCCCCTGAAGGGGAGGGGCTAAATCACATCACAGCTTGCTCACGAACGCCTGATACTTGGCCTCGTTCATCAGGCCTTCCAGCTCGCTCTCGTCGCTGAGCGTCATCTTGAAGAACCAGCCTTCGCCTTCCGGATCTTCGTTCACCAGCGCGGGGTTCTCGGCGAGGTCTTCATTGCCCTCGACGACGGTGCCCGACACCGGTGCATAGACGTCCGAAGCCGCCTTCACGCTCTCGACAACGGCGGCATCGTCGCCCTTGGTCAGTTCCTTGCCCTCGTCGGGCACTTCGACGAACACGATGTCGCCGAGCTGGCTCTGGGCATATTCGGTGATGCCGACCGTCGCGACGTCGCCGTCGACTTCGATCCACTCATGGTCTTCGGTAAAATAACGGCTCATGTCACGCTCCCTTTCGGACATAGCGGTGGGGTACGAAGGGCATCGCAACGACCTCCGCGGAATGCTGCTTGCCCCGCTGGACAAGCGTAATCTTGGTGCCGGCCGCTGCAAGGGCCGACGGCACATAGGCCATCGCAATCGGCTTCTGCACCGAAGGCGCGAACCCGCCCGAAGTGACCTTGCCGACTTCCGCGCCCGAAGCATCGACCACCGCCGCGCCTTCCCGCACCGGCTGGCGGCCCTCGACGATCAGGCCGACGCGCTTCATCGCGCCGCCCTGCTCGCGCTCGGCGAGGATGCGATCTGCACCGGCGAAGCCACCCTCTTCGCGGCGGCGCTTGGACAGCGCGAAGCCGAGATCGGCGGCGACCGGCGTGGTCTCCAGATCGAGGTCATGGCCGTAGAGCGGCAGCCCGGCCTCGAGGCGCAGCGAATCGCGCGCGCCCAGGCCGATCGGCTTGACTTCGGGCTGCGCGGTGAGCGCGTCGGCGAACGCCTCCGCCGCCTCGCCCGGCAGCGAGATCTCGTAGCCGTCCTCGCCGGTATAGCCCGAGCGGCTGACCCAGAGCGGGTTGCCGTTCCACGCGAACGCGGCGGCGGTCATGAACACCAGCTTCTCAACGCCGGGCAGCACGCGGGCGAGCGCGGTGACCGCCTCCGGCCCCTGCAGCGCCAGCAACGCCTGGTCTTCGAGGTGGTTGATCGTCACTTCGTCGGGCAGGAACTCGCGGAACACGCCGAGATCGTCCCACTTGGTAGCACCGTTGACGACCATATAGATCGTGCCGCCGTCGATCTCGAAGGCGTTGTCCGCGGGCAGGCGAGTCATCATCAGGTCGTCATGGATGCCGCCTTCTTCGCTGAGCAGCAGCGAATAGCGCATCCGGCCCTCGCCCAGGCCCTTCACGTCGCCCGGCAGCAGCTTTTCGAGACCGGCATCGAAGTCGACACCCGAGAAAAGCAGTTGGCCCATATGGCTGACGTCGAACAGCCCGGCATGCTCGCGCGTCCAGAGATGCTCGGCCATGATGCCTTCATACTGGACCGGCATCGCATAGCCCGCGAACGGCACCATCCGGCCGCCGCGCGCGCGGTGCCAGGCGTCGAGCGGCAACGTCTCGATCGGCAGGTCGGTGGCGGTGTCTTCGGCGGCTTCGCTCATCGGGGCACTCCGGGCATCAAGGGTTCAACGGCGCGCATGGAGCCGAGCCCCCCGCAACACCATCGCCCCCTCTGTCACGGAACCTGAGAGCTTTCGCACGGGTTTGGGCCCGGCTTACCCCTTCGGTGGAGCCCAGCCTCGAAGGCCGGCTCGCTTTCCAGAGTGTCGTGGCCTGCGCGGTCCTCGGTGCCTGAGAGATTCCGGGGCGGTTGCTCCTTCGGCGATCCGGCGAACCGGATTCTCTCCCGCGCATGCCCATGCCGGTCGCCCGGCATCGACAACGCCGCCTTGGCGGGCGCGCTTGTCGGAGTCAATCGGGATTGCGGTGCATTGCCCACGAAAAAAGCCCCGCACCGCAGGGGTGCGAGGCTTGTCCGGGAAAGGGGGTGCAGTGGCGCCCCCGCTCCAGCCTTCTATCAGAAGCGATAGCCGACGCCGGCGAGCACCTGGTGGCGCTCGATATGGTCCGAGGCGTTGGTGTAGCGATACTCGACCTTGCCGAAATAGTGGCCGAAGGTGCGCTCGACGCCCGCGCCCAGACGGATGCCGTCGACGTTGTCGGCGACGTGCAGCTTGCCCGAGCGGGTGATCACGCGGCTGTTGTCATAGCCGACCTTGCCGTACAGCAGGGTGTTCGGCAGCACGACATAGCCCACGCGCGCGCCAGCGTAGAAGTCGCGGCCGCCCTTCACCTGGACGGCACCGACGGTCTTCTTGGCGGTGGTACCCGTGATTTCGCCATCGACGCCGACCACGAAGTTGCCGCGCTGCAGGTCATAGCCGGCTGCGCCGCCATAGACGAAGCCCGACGCGTCCGGACCCTTGGTCTCAAGGCGGTCCCATCCGGCAACGGCCTCGACGCGCGGGCCCTGGAAGGTGGCATCCTGTGCGAGTGCGGGAGTCGCCGATGCAACGAGGGCGAGCGCGGTCACTGCGAAAATACGCATAATCTCTTACCTTTGGACTTGTTACTTATTGCTACAGGATGGCCATCCAGGCCCCCTACCTAGGCGCTCCGTTCGCGGGTGCAATATGACAGATGGATTACATTGGTATGTGTTGCACATGCGCAACGGTTATGCCTTGGGCTCCGCCGCAAACGCCGAATCACGCCAAGTTGAAAGCCGGTTCAGGTTCGCTTGACCGGGCTGCCCTGCCGGTATTATCGCCGCCCCAAACATTCGGAGGGAATCGTCGATGGACAAGCTCTACCCCAACGCGAACGCAGCGCTGGAAGGGCTGCTGTTCGACGGGATGATGATCTGCGCGGGCGGCTTCGGCCTGAGCGGCATCCCCGAGCGGCTGATCGACGCGATCCAGGCGGCGGGCGTGAAGGACCTCACCATCGCCTCGAACAATGCCGGCATCGACAATGAGGGCCTGGGCAAGCTGCTGCGCAGCCGCCAGGTCAAGAAGATGATCTCCTCGTACGTCGGCGAGAACAAGGAGTTCGAGCGGCAGTATCTCTCCGGTGAGCTGGAGGTGGAGTTCTGCCCGCAGGGCACGCTGGCCGAGCGCTGCCGTGCCGGTGGCGCGGGCATCCCCGGCTTCTACACCAAGACCGGCGTCGGCACGAAGGTGGCCGAGGGCAAGGAAGTGAAGGTCTTCGATGGCGAGGAGTATATTCTGGAACGCGGCATCCGCGCCGATCTGTCGATCATCAAGGGTTGGAAGGCCGACGAGGCAGGCAACCTGATCTTCCGCAAGACCGCGCGCAACTTCAACCAGCCGATGGCCACCGCCAGCCATATGTGCGTGGCCGAAGTGGAGGAAGTAGTGCCGGTCGGCAGCCTCGACCCCGACCAGATCCACCTGCCGGGCATCTATGTGAAGCGGCTGATCGTCGGCGCGCCCTATGACAAGAAGATCGAGTTCCGCACCGTCCGCCCGCGCGAGGCGGCATGATCCGTACCGCGCTGCTGCTGGCGGGGGCGGGGCTGGCCTTGTCGGGCTGCGTCGTCGACGCGAGCGTGACACAGGCGCCGCCCGCGCCGGCGGCCGCCCCCGCGCCGGGCGGCGTGCCGCCAGGGATGCAGTATCTCTACGGCTCGGGCGAGGCGGCGGCGCTGAGCGTGCAGGCGTATAACGTGCTGGTCGACTGGGTCCGGGCCCGCCTGGAGCCGGTACAAGGCGTGGCGCCGCGCAAGTCGGTGGTGTTCGCGCAGGGCGCGTCGCTCGCGTCGCCCCGGGTTCAGACCTGCGGGACCAAGCCGCCTGCCGTGGTGTTCGACGTCGACGAGACGCTGCTGCTCAACCTCGGCTATGAGGGCGACGATGCGCAGCGCTCGGGCGGCTGGGATTCGGCGCGCTGGGATCGCTGGGAAAAGACCGGCGCGATGAAGGTCGCCGCCGTGCCAGGTGCGCTCGACGCGGTGCGCGCGCTCAGGGCGATGGGCGTCACGGTGATCTTCAATACCAATCGCGCCGCCGCCAGTGCCGAGCAGACCGAAGCCGCGCTGAACTTCGCCGGGCTGGGCCCGGCCAGGCATGGCGAGACGCTGTTCCTCAAGGGTGATGTCGACGGCAAGTCGGGCAAGGACGCCCGGCGCGACGCCATTGCCCAGCGCTGGTGCGTGGTGGCGATGGGGGGCGACCAACTCGGCGACTTCACCGACCTGTTCGCCGGGCTCTCCCCGCCCGAGCGGCGCGCGGCGGCGGCGAGCCCGGCGATCGCGCCCTATTGGGGGCATGGCTGGTTCGTGCTGCCCAACCCCGTCTACGGAACCGGGCTCGGTTCCACCTATGACCAAACCTTCCCGTCGGCGACGCGCTGGACGGATCCGCAGGAGAAGCACTGATGGCCTGGACCCGCGACGACATGGCGGCACGCGCCGCGAAGGAGCTGCGCGACGGCTTCTATGTCAATCTGGGCATCGGCATCCCGACGCTGGTGGCGAACCATATCCCGGCTGGCGTCGAGGTGACGCTCCAGTCGGAGAACGGCATGCTCGGCATCGGCCCGTTCCCCTATGAGGGCGACGAGGACCCGGACCTGATCAACGCCGGCAAGCAGACGATCAGCGAGCTGCCCAGTTCGGTCTATTTCAGCTCGTCGGACAGCTTCGCGATGATCCGCGGCGGCCATATCGATCTGACCGTGCTCGGCGCGATGGAAGTGAGCCAGGCCGGCGACATCGCCAACTGGATGATCCCGGGCAAGATGATCAAGGGCATGGGCGGCGCGATGGACCTGGTCGCGGGCGTGAAGAAGATCATCGTGGTGATGGAACACACCGCCAAGGACGGCAGCCCCAAGTTCATCCCCGACTGCACGCTGCCGCTGACGGGCAAGAACGTGGTCGACATGATCATCACCGATCTCGCGGTGTTCCAGCGGGCGGACCATGGCTCGCCGTTCCGGCTGATCGAGCTGGCGCCGGGCGTGACCGCGGAGGAAGTCGCGGCGAAGACCACGGCAAAGTATGAGGTGGCGCTGGCGACGGCGTGAGGGGCTTAGCATATCCTCCCCCGCCAGGGGGAGGTGGCCCGCGCCAGCGGGTCGGAGGGGGAGGATGCCAGAACGCGCCGGCCGTCGTGCTTCCTCCCCCTCCGCCGCCTTCGGCGCCACCTCCCCCTGGCGGGGGAGGATTCGGCTGGAACGGAGAAGGGCTGCCGTATAGCCTGTGTGCATGACCCTTGAGGAAGAAGCCGACCGAGCGACGGAATTGCTTCGCGGGAAGATCGTCCGGCGAGTCGTGCGCAATCGAAGCGGCGAACTCTTGATCGAGTTCGAAGACGGGTGTCGTATCTTCGCCGACTCCAACAGCGCGCTGGAACTCTCGATCGAACTCCGCGACAGCGCAGAGAATCTAGCTGAGTAACGGTCTATCCCGAGGCGAAGGTAACCGTCAGACCGCCATGTTCATAGCAGCACGAGAGCTCTACCGCCCACAACTGGGGTGAAAGCCGCCGCCGCCTGCCGCTCTTCACTTCGCCGGCACGCCCCGGCTGTCCCCCACCTCCAGCCAGTACCCGTCGGGATCCTGCACATAGATTTGCCGCACGCCGTCAAAGCGGAGTTGCATCTTGCGCGGCTCGCCGGTGAAGTTGGTCCAGGCGAGATGGTGCGCGTCGAGCCATGCTGTCACCGTCGCGAGATCGTCGACATGGAGGGCGAGATGCTCGTCGCGGTTCGACGGCTTGGGCGCGGTGCGGCCGTCGAGGATGTGCAGCGCCATGCCGTGGCCGAGGTCCAGCCAGCGGCGGTTCTTGAGCGGGGTGGGAATCAGGCGCAGCCCGAATGCCTCGTGGTAGAAGGCCGCGCTGCGGTCGATATCGCTGGCCTGGATCGCGACATGCTCGGCCTGGGCCGGAGCCACGGACGCCGTCTGGGCCGAGGCCGGAGCGGCACCGAGCGGGGCGACAAGGGCCAGCAGAAGTCCGTACGCGCGCATGGTCACCCTCCGGAAGTTGGTCGATGTCTATCTTGCCGCGATCGCAGCGTCGCTGGCCAGCTTGTCCGCCCGCTCGTTGTCCGGGTGGCCGGCATGGCCCTTGACCCATTTCCACTCGACCCGGTGGGGCTTGGCGGCGGCGAGCAGTTCCTGCCAGAGGTCGGCGTTCTTGACCGGCTTCTTGTCCGCCGTGCGCCAGCCATTCTTCATCCAGCCGTGGATCCACTTGGTGAGGCCGTCCATCACATAGCGGCTGTCGGTGGAGAGCGTCACCCGGCAGGGACGCTTGAGCGCCTTCAGCCCCTCGATCGCGGCCATCAGCTCCATGCGGTTGTTGGTGGTGTGCGCCTCGCCGCCGGACATTTCCTTCTCGACGTCGCCCATACGGAGCAGCGCGCCCCAGCCACCCGGCCCGGGATTGCCCTTGCACGCGCCGTCGGTCGCGATCTCGACATGCTGGAGTTCGGCGGTCATGCGATCGCCGCCAGTGCCGAGGCATAGACGTGCGCGCGGCGCCAGAAGGCCATCGGGTCCTTGCGGGTCACCAGCGCGTCGGCAGGCGTGTTGAGCCAGTCCCAGGCGCGCGACAGGGTGAAGCGGATGCAGGCGCCGGTCGCCAGCAGCGGCAGGATCGCGCGCTCCTTTTCCGACAGCTTGTAGCTGGTTTCGTACCCCTGGAGCAGCGCCTCGGAGACGTACGGATCGAACCGCTCGCCCGTGGAATCGAATGCCCAGGCGGTGTGCATCACCGCGAGGTCATAGAGCCGCAGGTCGGTGGAGGCGAAGTAGAAGTCGATCAGCCCGGTCACCCGGTTGCCGAGCATCAGGACATTGTCCGGGAACAGGTCGGCATGGATCGCGCAGCGGTCGAAGCCTTCGCGCGGCCAGGCGGCGGTGACGCGGTCGAGTGCTGCGCCGATCTCGTCGTACAAGCCGGGCGCGATCTGGTTGAGGCTGGTGCCGCAGCGCTCGAACAGCGGGCGCCAGGTGTCAACGCCCATCGAGTTGGGTCGATCCTGCGGGAAGTCGGCCACCGCCTTGTGCATCCGCCCCATCGCCTCGGCGGCGGCGCGCGCCTGCGCCGGCGTCGGGTGCGAGACCGAGACGCCGGAGAGGAACTGGATCAGGCAGGCCGGGCGCCCCTCCAGCGTGTGGATCAGCGTGCCGTCGCGATCGGGCACCGCGGGGGGCACCGGCAGCCCGCGATCGGCGCAGTGATCGAGCAGCGCCATGAAATAGGGCAGATCGCCCTGATCGACGCGCTTCTCGTAGAGCGTCAGGATGAAGCGGCTCTTGGTTGTGTCGACGAGGTAGTTGCTGTTCTCCACCCCCTCGGCGATGCCCTTGGCGGAGACGAGCTCACCGACGTCGAACCGCTCGAGGAACGCGGACAGCGCCTCGGCCGAGACCTGCGTGTAGACGGCCATTACGCAGCCTCGAGCCCGCGCGGCAGCTTGAACACGACGCTTTCCTCCACCGTCTCGACCTCGCGCTCGGTTACCGCGAACCGGGTGCCGATCTGCTCGACCACCTCGCGCACCAGTACTTCGGGCGCGGAAGCGCCGGCGCTGATGCCGACCTTGGTCACGCCGTCGAACCAGGCGAAGTCGATCTCGGCAGCGCGCTGGATCAGCACCGCACGCGCGCCGCCGCGCTTGGCGACTTCGACCAGCCGCAGCGAGTTGGACGAATTGGGGGCGCCAATCACCAGCACCAGCTCGGCCTTTTCGGCGATCGCCTTCACCGCGCCCTGGCGGTTCGAGGTGGCGTAGCAGATATCGTCCGCGCCGGGCGCCAGCATCGTCGGGAAGCGGCGCTTGAGGATGCCGAGCACCGCGGCGGTATCGTCCACCGACAGAGTCGTCTGGGTGAGGAAGGCGAGGTTCTCCGGATCGGGCACCGCCACCGATTCGGCATCGGCTTCGGTCTCGACCAGCGTCATCGACCCTTCCGGCACCTGGCCGAAGGTGCCGATCACCTCCGGGTGGCCCTGATGCCCGACGAACAGGATGTGGCGCCCGGCGGCGACATGGCGCTCGGCCTGGCGATGGACCTTGGAGACCAGCGGGCAGGTCGCGTCCAGATAGGAAAGCCCGCGCTGCTCGGCCTTGTGCGGCACCGCCTTGGGCACGCCGTGGGCGGAGAACACCACCGGCACCCCGTCCGGCACATGGTCCAGCGTCTCGACGAACACGGCGCCCTTGGCGCGCAGATTCTCGACGACGAACTTGTTGTGGACGATCTCGTGCCGGACATAGACCGGCGCGCCATATTTCTCGATCGCGAGTTCGACGATGCGGATCGCGCGGTCGACGCCGGCGCAGAAGCCGCGGGGCGCTGCGATCAGCAGCTCCAGGGGACGCTTTTCGGTGTTTGCCATCGGGTGGAGCCTCTACGCGATTGCTTGCGCGGGCGGAAGGCGGTTCCTATGGTGCGCGCCGTTCCGGCCCCCGGCTTGCAAGATGGGGGGCGGCTGTTCGGTTCGAAAGGTTGCCCTCCTTGTCTGTCGCCAAGTTCACCGTTCCCGCCCTGATCCTGCTCGCCGCCGGTGGCTGCAGCCGCACGGGCGAAATCACCGAAGGCGGCATCAGCGCGGTGCGCACCGCCTGCCCGACAGTGGCGATTCCCGCAGGCCTCGGCGACGTGACGCTGTTCGATCCGGCGACCAGCCGCGAAGCGAGCGCGATCGACGTGGTGGCCACGATCACCAACATCCAGGCGAGCTGCGACGATGCCAGCGCGCAGGTGGTAACGAACATCAAGTTCGACGTGCTGGCCCGCCGCCGCGACGCCGGCCCGGCGCGCGACGTCACCCTGCCCTATTTCCTCACCGTCGTCCGCGGCGGTACCCAGGTCGAGGCGAAGCGCGTTTCCAACATCACGCTCCACTTCGACGCTGGCCAGATTCGCGCCAGCGCCGTCGGCCAGGCGACCAGCAGCGTCTCGCACGCCGCCGCGACGCTGCCCGACGAGGTCCGCCGCCGCCTGACCGAGAAGCGCAAGGCAGGCGAGCAGTCGGCCGCGACCGATCCGCTGTCCGATCCGGCGATCCGCCGCTCGGTGCTGTCCGCCACGTTCGAGGCGCTGGTCGGCTTCCAGCTCACCGACGATCAGCTGAAGTACAACGCCACGCGTTGACGCACGCATGCCGGGGAGGATTGGACGGCGCGCCGTTCTCCCCTAGCATCGGCCCATGACTACGAACCGTACCGGGGGCAGGATCCTCGTCGACAATCTGGTGGCGCAGGGCTGCGACCGGATCTTTCACGTCCCGGGCGAGAGCTTCCTCGCCGTGCTGGATGCGCTGCACGATACGCCCGGCATCGATCTCGTGACCTGCCGCCAGGAAGGCGGCGCGGCCTTCATGGCCTGCGCCGACGGCGCGATGACGGGGCGGCCGGGCGTGTGCTTCGTCACCCGCGGCCCCGGTGCGACCAATGCCAGCATCGGCGTGCATGTCGCGATGCAGGATTCGCAGCCCATGCTGCTGTTCATCGGCGATGTCGATCGCGGCATGCGCGACCGGGAGGGCTTCCAGGAAGTCGACCTGCCCGCAATGTTCGCGCCGCTCGCCAAATGGGCGACACGGATCGAGGACGCGCGGCGCATCCCCGAATATATCGCCCGCGCCTGGAATATCGCCACCTCCGGCCGGCCGGGCCCGGTGGTGATCGCGCTCCCCGAGGACATGCTGCTCGACGCCGTCGAGGCGATCGACCGACCCGCGATCTCCGAGCCGATCCAGGCGGCCGACGCCTTCGATCTCGATCAGCTCTACGATCTGCTGCGGGAGGCCGAGCGCCCGATTGCGATCGTGGGCGGGGGCGGCTGGGATTCGGACACGGCGCAGGATTTTGCCCGCTTCGCCGAATCGATCGATCTGCCGGTCGCCTGCGCCTTCCGGCGGCAGGACGCGATCGACAATGCCTCGCCGGTCTGGGCGGGCAATCTCGGCTATGGCCCGAACCCCAAGCTGGTCGCGCGGATCAAGGCGGCGGACCTGCTGCTGGTGGTCGGCGCGCGGCTCGGCGAGGCGACGACCGACGGCTACAGCCTGATCACCCCCGAACATCCGGGGCAGACGCTGGTCCATGTCCATCCGGACCCGAACGAGTTTCACCGCGTCTACCGCGTGGACCTGCCGATCTGCGCGCGGCCGTTCGAATTCGCCGTCGCCGCGGCCGCTACCGCCGAGGCCGCCCGCCTGCCCCGCTTCGATGGCGCCGCCGCCCATGCCGAGTGGCGCGAATGGTCCAGCCCCAAGCCGCGCGCGGGCGTGGCGCTCGACCTAGGTCCCTGTGTCGCCGCGATGCGCGAGACGCTGCCGGCGGACACGATCATCTGCAACGGCGCGGGCAATTTCTCGGGCTGGTGGCATCGCTATTGGCACTATGCGGCGCAGCCTTCGCAGCTGGCGCCCACGGCGGGCGCGATGGGCTATGGCGTCCCCGCCGCCGTCGCCGCCGCGCTGCGCTTCCCCGATCGCCGGGTCGTTGCGATCGCCGGCGACGGCGACTTCCTGATGAACGGGCAGGAACTCGCCACCGCGGTCCAGCAGGATGCGGACCTGCTGGTGATCGTGGTCGACAACGGCGCCTATGGCACGATCCGCATGCACCAGGAACGCGAGTTTCCGGCACGCTTGTCCGGTACCACGCTGCGCAACCCCGATTTCGCGGCGCTCGCCCGCGCGTTCGGCGGCTGGGCCACCACCGTGGAGACGACCGAGGCCTTCGCGCCGGCGCTCGCCCTCGCGCTCGCCCAGCCGGGCCTCAAGCTGTTGCACTGCAAGACAGATGTCGAGGTGATCAGCGCCGCCACCACGATCACGAAGATACGAAATCGTTGAACGGATAGGGCCGCGTTAACCGTCGCTGCGATAGGATGGCAGCATGGGACAACAAACGGTAGAACGGTGGAGGACAGCGCATCTCGGCAAGCGCGGAGATCGCTTTCGATTGGGCGGGCGACAGGTCTGGCAGTGTGAATGGCGCTGGATCAACAAGAACATGGTGCGCCTGCCCCACCCGCTGCATACCAGCGACGTCCTCTCGTTCATGATCTGCGAGATCGGCCCCGCAACGGCCCCCGTCCGCTTCGCCGCCGCACAGGTCGAACCGGACATGTGGGCCTTCTACGTGCCGGATTGAGCCCAGGCGCTCAAGCGTTTCCCTGGAACGGGCAAGGCTACGATTTGCCGCAAACGAAGACGGGCCGCACCTTTCGGTGCGACCCGTCCAATTGTCCGGTTGGATCCGCGACTCAGATGTCGTCGCCGAGCGCACCCTTGATCTTGCCGCCGAGCTGCTGCGCCTTTCCCTTGGCTTCCTGCGCCGCACCTTCGGCCTGGGTGTCGGCGTTGTCGCTGTGCTGCTTCACCTTGCCGGCCAGCTCGTTGAGATTGCCTTTGATCTTGTCGGTCAGCTCGCCCATGATCGATACTCCTGGCTAGGGTCGGGTACCACACAACACGGCACCTGCGACTTGCTGGAAATAACGTATGTGGAGCCGCCCCGGTTCCCGCTCAGCCGCGCGTCACTTCGCCCAGAAACGCCATCGTAGCGCGCCATGCTTCCTGCGCACCGTCCGGGTTCTTCGTTCGCAACAGCGTCGAGCTGCCATGCACCCCGCCCAGTCTCGGCACGAACTGCGTCTTCTGCTTGGACGGGGACGCCGCGAGGATGGTCCGCGCCGCATCCTCCTCCTTGCCGTCCTGCGCCGAGGTCACGAAGATCGGCGCTTCGACCTTCGCCGCCGCGCGCGCCACGGCGCCCTTCTCGTCCAGATATTCGCCGGGCGAGAAGGCCAGCAGCGCCTTGACCTGCCCCGGATGCTCGGAGGCGAGCGGGAAGATCAGCGCGGCGGAATAGCTGCTGCCCCACAGAATGATCGGCAGCTTCTGCTGCTGCGCCCAGGCGAACGCGGCATCGAGATCGCGCCTGGCCTCGGCATAGCTCGCCGAATGGCCGAGCATCCGCACGGTTTCGTTCCCGCCAAACAGCGTGCCGCCCGCGCGCTGGTCGATGCGCAGGGACGAATAGCCCGCCTGCGCAAGCTGGGGGCTGAGCAGCGCATACTCATCCTTGCTCGATTCCGCCTGATGGAACAGCAGCACCAGCGCCTTCGGCTTGAACGCCTTGGTGTAGACGCCCGCGACCTTCACGCCGTCGGCGGCGCGCAGCGTCACCGGCTCGGCCGAAATCGGCCCCTGATTCTCGACCGGATCGCCCTGCGGCCGCGGGTGGCACCCGGCCGTCATGACCAGTGCGAGTGCCGCCAGCGCCGCCCGCATCAGATCAGGCCCGCCAGCGGGCTCGACGGATCGGCATAGCGGCGCTTCGCCATGCGGCCGGCGCGATAGGAAAGCCGCCCGGCCTCCACCGCCGCCTTCATCGCCGCCGCCATCAAAATCGGATCCTTGGCCTCCGCGATCGCGGTGTTCATCAGCACGCCGTCGCAGCCAAGCTCCATCGCCACCGCCGCGTCCGAGGCCGAGCCGACGCCCGCATCGACCAGCACCGGCACCTTGGCGCCTTCGACGATCAGCCGGATCGTCACCTGGTTCTGGATGCCCAGCCCCGAACCGATCGGCGCGCCCAGCGGCATGATCGCGACCGCGCCGGCATCCTCCAGCCGCTTGGCGGCGATGGGATCGTCGACACAATAGACCATCGGGAGGAAGCCTTCCTTGGCCAGCACCTCGGTCGCGCGCAGCGTCTCGACCATGTCCGGATACAGCGTCCGCGCCTCGCCCAGCACCTCCAGCTTCACCAGTTCCCAGCCGCCCGCCTCGCGCGCCAGCCGGAGCGTGCGGATCGCCGAATCGGCATCGAAGCAGCCCGCGGTGTTGGGCAGATAGGTGATCTTCTTCGGGTCGATATAGTCGGTGAGCATCGGCGCCTTGGGGTCGCTGACATTCACCCGGCGCACCGCCACGGTGACGATTTCGGCGCCAGAGGCGGCGACCGCCGCCGCGTTCTGCTCGAAGTCCTTGTACTTGCCGGTGCCGACGATCAGGCGCGAGCGGAAGGTCTTGCCCGCCACCGTCCAGCTGTCGTCAGCCAGGGGGCCGGCATGGTCGCCACCACCAACGAAATGCACGATTTCCAGCTCATCGCCATCCTCGACGATCACTTGCGCCAGCGTCGAGCGCGGCACCACCTCCAGATTGCGCTCCACCGCAACCTTCTCGGGCACCAGCCCCAGCTCAGTTGCGAGTTGCGCGAGCGTGAGCCCGGCGATGATGCGCTTGTGTTCGCCGTTGACGCGGATGGAAACGGTGCCGTCGCTGTGCATGAAGAGCCTTGGATTTGATCGGAGACGCCGGCTCATATAGGGAGGACCGCATCCTGCCCGCAACCGAAAGGCGCCTGCTTTGGCCGATACGATCTTCGTCTTGAATGGCCCCAACCTCAACCTGCTGGGTCTGCGCGAGCCGGAAATCTATGGGTCGGACACGCTGGACGACATTGCCGGCATGCTGGAGGACCGCGCCCGCGAGCTGGGGCTCGAGGTCGAGGTGCGCCAGTCCAACCATGAGGGCCATCTGATCGACTGGCTGCACGAGGCGCAGGCCGATGGCGCCCGCGCCGTGCTGCTCAATCCGGGTGGCTACACCCACACCTCGATCGCGCTGCACGATGCGATCAAGAGCATCCGCACGCCGGTGATCGAGGTGCATCTCTCCAATCCGCACGCGCGCGAATCCTTCCGCCACACCAGCTTCGTCGGCCGTGCCGCGAAGGGCACGGTGGCCGGGTTCGGGGCACAATCCTATATACTCGCGCTTGAAGCCGCCGCGCGTCTCTGACAGAGGGCGCCGTTTCGTTTACAGAATTTCAAAGAAGGGTCGTATGGCCGAAGAAACCAAGTCGGGTGCAATGATGGTCGACATCGAGCTGGTTCGCCAGCTTGCCGCCGTGCTCGATGACACCCAGCTCACCGAGATCGAAGTCGAGGACGGCGAGCGCCGCGTCCGCGTCGCCCGCAAGGTGACCGCAGCGCCCGCAGCGGTGCAATATGCCGCGCCGGCCGCGCCGATGCTCGCCGCCACGCCGGCCGCCGCTGCTCCGGCCGAGATCGTCGCTGCGCCGCAGCCGGCCGCCAATGCGGTCAAGTCGCCGATGGTCGGCACCGCCTATCTGAAGCCGAACCCCGAGGCGAAGACCTTCGTCACGGTCGGCCAGCAGGTCGCCGCGGGCGATACCCTGCTGATCATCGAGGCGATGAAGGTGATGAACCCGATCCACGCGCCCAGCGCCGGCACGGTCAAGGCGATCCTGGTCGAGAACGGCCAGCCGGTCGAGTTCGACCAGCCGCTCGTCGTGGTCGAGTAACGGAACGACCATGCCCGAGATCAAGAAGCTCCTGATCGCCAATCGCGGCGAGATCGCCCTACGCATCCACCGCGCCTGCCATGAAATGGGCATCAAGACGGTGGCGGTGCACTCCACCGCCGATGCCGATGCGATGCATGTGCGCCTGGCGGACGAGGCGATCTGCATCGGCCCGCCGGCTGCGGCGGAGAGCTATCTGAACATCCCGAACATCATCTCGGCCGCCGAGATCTCGGGCGCGGACGCGATCCACCCGGGCTATGGCTTCCTTTCGGAGAACGCCCAGTTCGCCGAGATCGTCGAGGCGCACGGGCTGATCTTCGTCGGGCCCAAGCCCGAGCATATCCGCACCATGGGCGACAAGATCGAGGCGAAGCGCACCGCCGGCGCGCTCGGCCTGCCGCTGGTGCCGGGCTCGGACGGCCCGATCAGCGATCTGGAAGAGGCCAAGGCGATCGCCGCCAAGGCCGGCTATCCGGTGATCATCAAGGCCGCCTCGGGCGGCGGCGGTCGCGGCATGAAGGTGTGCACCAGCGAGGATCAGCTCGAGACGCTGATGCAGCAGGCGGGCAGTGAGGCGAAGGCCGCGTTCGGCGACGCCACGGTGTACCTGGAAAAGTATCTCGGCAATCCGCGTCACATCGAGTTCCAGGTGTTCGGCGACGGCAACGGCAATGCGATCCATCTCGGCGAGCGCGACTGCTCGCTCCAGCGCCGCCATCAGAAGGTGCTCGAAGAGGCGCTGTCGCCGGTAATCACGCCGGAGGAGCGGGCGCGCATGGGCGGCATCGTCGCCAAGGCGATGTCCGACATGGGCTATCGCGGCGCCGGCACGATCGAGTTCCTGTGGGAAAATGGCGAGTTCTACTTCATCGAGATGAACACCCGCCTCCAGGTCGAGCATCCGGTGACCGAGATGATCACCGGGATGGACCTGGTCCGCGAGCAGATTCGCGTCGCCGAAGGGCATGGCCTGTCGGTGCGCCAGGAGGACCTCGAGTTCCGCGGACACGCGATCGAATGCCGCATCAACGCCGAGGATCCACGGACCTTCGCGCCTTCGCCGGGCACGATCACCCACTTCCACGCGCCGGGCGGCATGCACGTCCGCGTCGATAGCGGCATCTATTCGGGCTATCGGATCCCGCCCTACTATGATTCGATGATCGCCAAGCTGATCGTCTATGGCCGCACCCGCGAAAGCTGCATCCTGCGGCTGAAGCGTGCCCTGGAAGAATTCGTGGTCGACGGCATCAAGACGACGATCCCGCTCCATCAGGCGCTGCTCGACGATCCCGAGTTCCTGAAGGGCGATTATACGATCAAGTGGCTCGAAGAGTGGCTCGCCCGCCAGGACGAGGCCGCCGCGGCGTGAAGGCCACCCTCTACCACAACCCGCGCTGTTCCAAGTCGCGCGAGGCGCTGGCGATCCTCAAGGACGCCGGCGCCGAGGTGGAGGTGATCGAGTATCTGAAGACCCCGCCCAGCCGCGCGACGCTGGCGGAGCTGTACAAGCGCGCCGGCATGACCGCGCGCGAAGGCCTGCGCATCGCCGAGGACGCCGCCAAGCCGCTGAAAGGTGCGGACGATGACACGATCCTCGATGCGATGGCGGCGAATCCGATCCTGATCGAACGCCCGCTGGTGGTCACCGAGCGCGGCGTTCGGCTGGGACGGCCGCCCGAGAAGGTGCGGGAAATCCTGTAAAAAGCTCCTCCCCGGCACGGGGAGGGGGACCGCCGCCGAAGACGGTGGTGGAGGGGCCGCCGCGCACGCGGCGGTGTCCCCCGCGGTGAGGTTTCCGCGCCTTTCGGCGCGGCCCCTCCACCATTCGCTGGCGCGAATGGTCCCCCTCCCCGTTCCGGGGAGGAATTTTTCAGCCCCGCACCCCCGCCGCGATCGTATCGCGCCACGGCGTGGTCGGCCGGCCGATCAGCCCGGACAGCGTCTTCGAGTCCTCGAACAGCGCGCCGTCGGCAACCCGCGCATCGCTGTCGGCGAGGATCGCCGCGAACGGGCCCGGCAGCCCAGCGCCTTCCAGCGCCTTGGCGTATTCGGCCTGGGGCAGGTCCTGATACGCGACCGGCTTGCCCGACGCCTCGGCCAGCGCCGCAGCGAGCTCGGCATGGGTGAAGCCGGTATCGCCGGCCAGCTCATAGGTCCCTGCCTCCCCACGCGCGAGCACCACCGCCGCCGCCTCGGCATAGTCCGCGCGCGCAGCCCCCGAGACCAGCCCGTCACCCGCGCTGCCGATCAGCACGCCATGTTCGATGGCGGGACCGGCGCTCATCAGGTAATTTTCGGTGTACCAGCCGTTGCGCAGCAATGCGTGGGGCACGCCGCTGGCCGCGAGCAGATCCTCGGTCGCCTTGTGCTCGACCGCCATCTGCATCGGCGAGGTCTGCGCGCGGAGCAGGCTGGTATAGGCGATCAGCTGCACGCCCGCCGCCTTGGCGGCATCGATCACCGCTCGGTGCTGGGGTACGCGGCTGCCGATGGCGTTGCCGGAAATGAGCAGCAGCCGGCTCACGCCCGCCAGCCCCGACGCCAGCGTCTCCGGCGCATCATAGTCGAACGCGCGCACGGTCACGCCCTTTGCGGCGAGGTCGGCGACGCTGTCGGGATTGCGCACGAGCGCGACGATCTCGCTCGGCGCGACCTTCTCCAGCAGCGATTCGAGGACGAGGCGGCCGAGCTGGCCCGAAGCTCCGGTAACGGCGTACATGGCAGTTCCTTCCAATCATGGATTGACCCGAGCGATGTAACACCCCACTTACGAATCGTAAGTACGCACATAAAGGTAAGTGTCAAAAAATGTCGGACGAAACACCCCGCACCCTGGCCGCGATGATGGCGCGCGGCGACGTGTTCGTCCCGGATTGCCCCTCGCGCGCGGTACTCAAGCGAATCACCAGCAGCTGGGGCCTGCTTGTCCTGGTGGCACTCCGCGACGGCACCCGCCGCTTCAGCGAACTCCGCCGCCGGGTGAACGGGGTGAGCGAACGCATGCTCGCCCAGACGCTCCAGCAGCTCGAGGCGCATCAGCTCGTCACCCGCCGCAGCCTGCCGGTGGTGCCGCCGCACGTCGAATACAGCTTGACCCCGCTCGGCGCGGAGGCGGCGGCGAAGGTCGAGGATCTGGTCGAGTGGATCCAGGCCAACATCACGGCGCTGATGCCGCTGGAAGCGCAGGCAGAGGCGGCGGAGTAACCTTGAGCCGTCATCCCGGCGAAAGCCGGGATCCATTGGGGTCTCCGTTCCGGCGCTTGCTGAAGCCGAGAGGCGACTGGATCCCGGCTTTCGCCGGGATGACGAACGGAGGGGTGCGCCCAATGTCCTCCGCCAACAGCCGCCCGGACCGCTTACGCCCCCCCCGCAACCAGCCCTCCCCTACCCCGCAGTGTACCTCGCCGCGCGGGCATGGCATGGCATCCGGCCATGATCGCCGCCATCGCCACCCTGCTCCTCTGCCAGCTGCTCGGCGAGGGGATCCACCTGCTCTCCGGCCTGCCGCTGCCGGGGGCCGTCATCGGCATGTTCCTGCTGCTCGGCTGGCTGCTGCTCCGCCCGGGCGAGCGGCCCACCCTGGTCCAGGTCTCGGCCTGGCTGACCGCGCATCTCTCGGTGATGTTCGTCCCCGCGGCGGTGGGCCTGATCGAGGAGGGCCCGGTCCTTGCCCGCAACGGCGTGGCGATCGTCGTCGCGACGCTCGTGTCGACGCTGCTGACCATGGCGGTTACTGCGCTCGTCTTCCGCTGGGCGCTGGCGCGGACGGAGCGCGGCGCATGAGCGCAATGTTGCATATGCTGCAGGGCACCCCCCTTTCCTGGCTGGCGGTGACGCTGCTGGTGTTCGAGGGCGCCGATCGCCTGTCGAAGCGCAGCAACCGCCATCCGCTCTGCCACCCAGTGCTGCTGGCGACGCCGGTGCTGATCGCGCTCCTGCTCGCCACCCATACGCCCTACCCCGTCTATGCGCAGAACACCGCCATGCTCGGCTTTCTGCTCGGCCCGGCGACGGTGGGGCTGGCGGTGCCGCTATGGCGCAACCGTGCGCTGGTTCGCCGCGCCGCCGGACCGCTGCTGCTCGCGCTGTTCGCCGGATCGCTGACCGCGATTTGCAGCGTCACCGGAATAGTCTGGGCCTTTGGCGGCAGTGCCCAGATCCTTGCGACGGTCGCGCCGCGTTCGGTGACCACGCCGGTCGCGATGGCGCTGGCGACGCAGCTCGGCGGCATCCCCGCACTGGCGGCGGTGGTGGTGCTGATCGCCGGCGTGTTCGGCGCGATGATCGCCACGCCCCTGCTCAATGCACTCCGCATGTCCGATTACCGCGTCCGGGGATTCGCCGCCGGAGTAGCCGCCCATGGATTCGGCACCGCCCGCGCTTTCCAGGTTACGGAGATCGGCGGCACCTTCGCCGGCATCGGGATGGCCCTGAACGCCGCGATGACCGCGCTGCTGCTGACCCTATGGGCGGTGTTGTAGGCATCGCGATGCCCCCGAATCCTGGGCGCTATTCGTCCGTCACGTCCAGCTTGGTGCCGTAGAGGCGCACGGGCCGGCCCTGCTCGAACTGCACGTCGGCGGTCAGCCGCATCCTGCGCACGGCGCCATCGCGGCGCTGGATCTGCACGTCGATGGTAAAGCTGCCGCCTTCCGCGATCGCCCTGCTCCGCACTGCCTCCAGCAACCCGCGCGACTCCGGCGTGTACATCGCGACGATGTCGTCGCGCGTCACCGGCGCGCCCCGCGGGATGCCGAAAAGATCGTAGACGCCCGGCGACCAGCGGATCGCGTTGGTGTCGAGATCGCACTCCCACGCGGCCGGGAGCGGGATCAGCGGATCGCGCGCACACAGTCCTGAGCCGGGAAGAGGCTGAACGAACATGGCAGTGTTCCAACATGATCTATGTTAACGAGCGGTTCTCGGCTCCCTCCGTAACTCCCGGGGTGACGCGCGCGCAACACCCCGCTAAGGGGTCCGGCCATGACCCAGATCACGCCCGAGATCGTGGCCGAGCACGGCCTGTCGCCCGAAGAGTATGACCGCGTCCTCAAGGCGCTTGGTCGCGAGCCCAACCTGACCGAGCTCGGCATCTTCTCGGTGATGTGGTCCGAGCATTGCAGCTACAAGTCCAGCCGCATCCACCTGAAGAAGCTGCCGACCACCGGCCCGCAGGTGATCTGCGGCCCCGGCGAGAATGCCGGCGTCGTCGACATCGGCGACGGCCAGGCGGCGATCTTCAAGATGGAGAGCCACAACCACCCGAGCTACATCGAGCCCTATCAGGGTGCGGCGACCGGCGTAGGCGGCATCCTGCGCGACGTGTTCACCATGGGCGCGCGACCGATCGCCAACATGAACGCGCTGCGCTTCGGCCGCCCCGACCATCCCAAGATGAAGCACCTGATCGCCGGCGTCGTCCACGGCATCGGCGGCTATGGCAATTGCGTCGGCGTGCCGACCGTGGGCGGCGAGGTGAACTTCCACCCCGCCTATGACGGCAACATCCTGGTCAACGCGATGACCGTCGGCATCGCCGATACCGACAAGATCTTCTATTCGGCGGCCTCCGGCGTCGGCAATTCGATCGTCTATGTCGGCTCCAAGACCGGCCGCGACGGCATCCACGGCGCAACGATGGCCTCGGCCGATTTCGGCGAGGATTCGGAAGAGAAGCGCCCCACCGTCCAGGTCGGCGATCCGTTCACCGAGAAGCTGCTGATCGAGGCCTGTCTCGAGCTGATGGCTTCGGACGCGATCGTCGCGATCCAGGACATGGGCGCCGCCGGCCTCACTTCCTCCAGCGTCGAGATGGCATCCAAGGGCGGCGTCGGCATCGAGCTGATCATGGACGACGTGCCCCAGCGCGAAACCGGCATGACGCCCTATGAGATGATGCTCTCCGAGTCGCAGGAGCGCATGCTGATGGTGCTCAAGCCCGGCCGCGAGGATTTCGCGGAAGCCATCTTCCGCAAGTGGGAGCTCGACTTCGCGGTGATCGGCCATGTGACCGACACCGGCCGCATGGTGCTCAAGTGGAAGGGCGACGTGGTGTGCGACATCCCGCTCGCCCCGCTCGCCGACGAGGCACCGCTCTACGATCGCCCGCACGTGCCGACGCCCAAGCCGGCCGAGTTGCAGAACGTGCCGGAATGCACCGATCCCGCCGCCGATCTCGTCAAGCTGATGGGCTCGCCGGACATCGCCAGCCGCCGCTGGATCTGGGAGCAGTATGACCACATGGTCGGCGGCGACACGGTGCAGCGCCCGGGCGGCGACGCCGCGGTCGTACGCGTCCACGGTACCGACAAGGGCCTGGCGATCACCACCGATTGCACCCCGCGCTATTGCTTCGCCGACCCGGTCGAGGGCGGCAAGCAAGCCATTGCAGAAGCCTGGCGCAACCTCTCTTCGGTGGGGGCGACCCCGCTGGCGGTGACCAACTGCCTCAACTTCGCCAACCCGCAGCGCCCGGAGATCATGGGCCAGATCGTCGGCGCGCTCGAAGGCATGAGCGAGGCGTGCCGCGCGCTCGACTTCCCGATCGTCTCGGGCAATGTCAGCCTCTACAACGAAAGCAAGGCCACCGGCGGCGGCTCGGCGATCCTGCCGACGCCTGCGATCGGCGCGATCGGCCTGCTCAAGGACTGGCAGAAGAACTGCACCATCGCCTTCAAGGGCACCGGCGACGTGATCATCGCGGTCGGCGAGCGCGGCGGTCATCTCGGCCAGTCGATCTGGCTGCGCGAGATCTGCGGCCGCGAGGAAGGCCCGCCCCCGCCGGTCGACCTGATGATGGAGCGCCGCACCGGCGCGTTCATCCGCTCGGCGATCTGCGGCGGTGCGATCACCGCCTGCCATGACGTGTCGGACGGCGGCCTCGCGGTCGCGGTGGCCGAGATGGCGCTGGCCTCGAACATCGGCGCGATTCTCGATCAGCCCCAGCCCTTCGGCGTCGCCGGCAGCTGGTTCGGCGAGGACCAGGGCCTGTACGTGGTGACGGTGAAGGACGAGGCGCTGGCCGACTTCCTGGTCGCCGCCGACAAGGCCGGCCTCGCGGCCGATCCGATCGGCCGCACCATCGCCAACCGCATCATCTTCGAGATGGAAGAAGGCGATTTCTGCGTTAACCTGACCGATCTGCGCGCCGCGCATGAAGGCTTCTTCCCGGCGCTGATGGGCGCGACCGAGGCGGTGCGCGAAGAAAACGCGATCTAATTTTTCGGCGGGCGGGTCGCCGGGGTTTTCTGCACCGGCCTTCCCCGTCGTCATCCCGGCGGAAGCCGGGATCCATTGGAGTCATCGTTGCGGCTCTCGTTGCTGGCAAAAGGCGACGGGCCCCGGCTTTCGCCGGGATGATGGATGGTGCGCGGCAACCATGTCTTGCCTCCGACTCCACACACCCGGCGCAACCCCCAAAAGGGGGGTACCGCGTCGCTCGCCTTGGGCTGGTGACATCGCAGTCACCACGGCATCCTTCCTCCCATGTCGGATTTCGGGGATCGAGCCAGGGGCGGCGGCAGCGTCTCCCTGTCGGGCGTGACGCGGCTGCGCACCAGCCTGGACGGCGCCCGCCTCCGCGCGCTGGCCGCCGCGCTGCTCGCGCTCGGCATCTTCTGGATCGACAGCTTCACTAGCTTCCACAGCGCGATCGCGACGCTGTACGTGCTCGTGCTGCTGCTCGCCGGTGCGAACCTCACCCGGCGGCAACTGCTCGGCTGGGCGGTGACCTGCGCGGCGCTTACCCTGACAAGCTTCGTCGTCGTGCATCGCGATGCGCCCGCGACCGAAGCCGTGCTGCGCCTGCTGGTGAGCATCGCCGCCAATACGGTCACCACTGCGTTGCTACTCCACCGCATCACGCTGGACCAGCGCATGGCGCGCGAGGAGCGCCGCTATACGACGATGACGGACACGCTGGCAGTCGCGATCTGGGAGCATGACTTCAGCTGCGTCGACGCAGCGATCCACGCGCTGCGGGCGTGCGGCGTCACCGATCTGCGCGCCTATCTCCGCGCGCATCCCGAATTCGTCGTCGAGATCCGGCGTCAGGTCCGCATCACCGACGTCAACAAGACCGCACTTGAACTGATGGGAGTACCGAACAAGGCTGCCTTCTTCCGCAAGCTTAGCGATTTCCTCCCCGAAACCGACGCCAGCTTCGCTGATTGCATCCTCGCGATCGACGAGCGGCGGCCGATGTTCCAGGCCGAGACCCAGGTGATCGCCGCCGACGGCACGCCGATCGACATCATCATCGCCTTCAGCCTCGCGCCGGGCACCTGTCTAGCGCACGTGCCCGGCAGCATCCTCGACGTCCGCCAGCGCAAACGGCTGGAAAGCACCGTCGAACGTACGCGCATGGAGCTGGAACGCGTTCAGCGCACCGTGGCGATCGGGGCGATGTCGGCTTCGATCGCACACGAGATCAACCAGCCGATCTCCGCGCTGCAGAGCTATGCCGATTCCGCCGCCCGCTGGCTCGCCCGGCCCGAGCCGGACCTGGACGAAGTGCGGCTGTCGCTCGCCGGGCTCAACCAGGCGGTCGCGAACGTGCATGCGGTGATCCAGCGGGTTCGCTCGCTGGTCGGCGGCTCGCAAGGGGAGATGGCGCCGCTCCGGCTCGGCACGCTGGTCGCCGACACGCTTGCCATCGCCGCGCGCGACCTCGACGCGCACGGCGCGCGCATCCATGTCGCGGCGCTAAGCGAGCCGACGGTGGTCGGAGACCGGATCCTGCTCAAGCATTTGCTGCTCAACCTGATCACCAATGCACTTCAGGCGATGGAAAGCGCCGGCATCGCCGACAAGCGCATGGACCTGACGCTGCACGCGAACGACGATCACGTCCTGCTGCTGCTGCGGGACCATGGCCCAGGCCTTTCCACCGACATCACCGAGCCGTTCGAAACCTTCGCCACCACCAAGCCCGGCGGCATGGGACTGGGCCTGTCGATCTGCCGCTCGATCGTCGAGCTGCACGATGGGCGGATCGCGCTCAGCAATCACCCCGATGGCGGTGCGCTCGCCGCGATCGAGCTGCCGATCGCCGCCTGATCCTTTAGCGGACCGCTGCCGCCAGTGCGTCGGAGAGGAGATCGGGATTGACCGGCTTGTCCAGCAGCGCGACCAGATCGAGCGCTTCGGCGCGCGCGCGCAGTTCGTCGGTCAGATAGGCGGTCATCAGGATTACCGGCACCCGCGATCCGCGCTCGCGCAGCATGTGGCGCAATTCCAGCCCCGAGCGCCCCGGCATCTGCATGTCGGTCAGCACCACATCGGTATCGGCGGGGCTCGCGTCGAGATAGGCGTCGGCGGAGGGATATTGCGCCGTGCGATAGCCGAGCGACCGGATCAGGCTCGCCGCCGCATCCCGAACCAGGGCATCATCGTCCACCACGGCAACCAGGCTATCCGGCACGCGCTACGCTCCTTGCACACCGGGGCATCCGGTACTTTGGGCAAAAGTAGGGAGCGCGAACCCGACTGTAAGCTATACGCCTGTTTATTCGGGAATCTACGCATTTGCAGATTGGGACGTAAGCCCTTCGGCCGCGCGCACCAGATCCGGCACCGTGCGCAGCCCCATCTTGCGCATCAGGCTGGCGCGGTGGAGCTTCACGGTGATCTCGGCGATGCCCAGCTCGCCGGCGATCTGCTTGTTGAGCAGGCCCCGCACCACCCCCTCCATCACCTGGCGCTCGCGGGCGGTGAGCGTGGCGAAACGCTCACGCATCGCCGCGGCATCGCGATAGGCGCTCCGCCGCTCGGCGGCACGGGCGAGCCCGGTGTTGACCGCGTCGAGCAGATCCTGGTCGCGGAACGGCTTGGTCAGGAAGTCTACCGCGCCCCCCTTCATCGCCTTGACCGACATGGGAATATCGCCATGCCCGGTGAGGAAGATCACCGGCAGGTCGACGCCGCGCTCAACCAGCCGGTCGCGGCATTCGAAGCCGCCCATGTGCGGCATGCGCACGTCCACCACCAGGCAGCAGGGCGTCTCCGGCAGCGGCGCATCCAATAATTCCTGGGCCGAGCCATAGTTGCGCACGGCGAAGTCGACCGAGCGAAAGAGCGAATCGAGCGCACCGCGTACCAGCGGATCGTCGTCGACGACCAGCACCACGGGCTGCGCTTCGGAAACGGGGGCGACGCGGGTCATGCTGCGATCCTTTCGCAACAACCGGTGCGCGAGCGCAACTTTGGCGGCAAGCCCGAATGGGGGGATGGCTCCCCCCCTCGAATGGGCGTCCGCCCCGCTTCTGCCGCTACTCGCTGCGCGCCTCCATCCTCCCCCGCACCGCCGGGGACACCGAACGCGCCTCCGGCCGGGGCGGCGGGGCGGGCCTGGCCGCCGGCGCCACATGGGGGGCCGGCGGCGGTGGTGCCGGTCGCGCCGGCGCCGGTGCAGGCGCGGCCCCGCCACCGGCGTCGATGCGGCCCTGCCGCGCCCAGCCAGGCGACATCCAGCCGCCGCCACGTCGGGGCGGCTCGCCCTGTGCCCCGGCGGGCGGCGGCGGCGCGGCGGGTGCCGTGCCCGGCGGCGATCCGGGCTGCGGCGCAGCACCGCCCGGCCGGCCACCCTGCCAGCCGGGTCGAGGTCCCTGCCAGCCGGGTCGAGGTCCCTGCCAGCCGGGTCGAGGTCCCTGCCAACCGGGGCGGCCTGGGCCGTCGCCATCGGGGCGCGGCGGTCGCCCGACCGATCCGTCCGGGCGCGGCCGTCGAGGGCCGCCGGGCCCCCAGCCATGCCAGCCCGGGGCACCGGCTGCCGGCGGCTGACCGGGCGCACCGGCGGCCGGGGGCTGCGTTCCGGGCACGGTGCCGGGCGGGGGTGCGCCGGGAACCGTGCCCGGCGGTATCGGCGTCGGGCGTGTGCCCCCATGCGGGCGGTCGGGACGCACGCCCCCCTGCCCGCCCGGCAGTCCACCCCACATCCAGGGGCGCCCGGGCCGCCCATCGCCGGGGCGCGGCGGGGCGGGCTGGCCGGCGACCGGCGGTCGTGGTGGGCGCGGCGGCTGCGCGCCATAGGGCGGACTGCCCGGCCGCGGTGGGCGATGCTGCCAGCGATGCCCTAGTCCCGGAGGCGGCGGCCCCTGGAAGCCGCCGTTCCGCCACTGCGCGAAGGCTGCGGCCATCGCGGCGCGGCGGGCGCGCTCCTCGGCCCAGCGGCGCTGCTCGGCCAGCGCATAGCCGTCGTTGCGGTAGCGCCAGCCCGAATCCCAGCCCGAGTCGATACCGACGAAGAACAGGTTGAGGTCCGCCCAGCTCGTGGTGTCGACGGGCGACCATTGGCGGTCGAGCAGCGCGCTCCGCACCCGCCGACCGCGCTGGTACAGCCGTTCGCCTTCCCCCAGCCATCGGGCGCCGTCATAGCTCGAAAGCAGCGTCCCGCCGCCGTCATAGACCGCCGCGACATTGCCGTCCTGGAAGCCGAAGCTGCGATCCGCCTCGCGTACCAGGAACGGGCCGCGCTCGCCAGGCGCGAAGAAATAAGTGCGCGCGCCCTCGGGCCGCTCCTCCACCACCACCCAATAGCCGTCGCGGGTCTCCCAGGCGACCGGGCTGCCGCCGTCGAAGCCGAAGCTGTAATCGGGCGGGGCATCGCCAATCGTGTCCCACAGCGCGCGGGCGCGGTCGATCCAGCGATAGGCATCCTCGCCCTCGGCATCGACGGCGGCGGAACTCGCCGAGACGACCCGGGCATTCTGTGCGAAGCCGGCATCGGTACAGCCGCAGAGCAGCGCCAGGCCGCCCGCGCCGCATAGAAATCGTTGCATCCGCACCATTACATCACCCCGTACATATCTTGTTGCCGACAGCATCGTCCGAACGCGGTGAACAAAGCCTGACGGACGTGACAAAGCATTGCGCTGAAGCACTTAACGGCAAAGGCGAATGCCGCCTTAACCAAAACTTATCACCCCCCGCCGCATAGCCGGACTCGATGGTTAACGCGTACTTACGAGGATTCGGCATGAAGCGCGCAGTCGTGCTCCCGACAATGGTTTCAGCCCTGGCGTTGCTTGCGGCGTGCAGCGGCGGTGGCGGTGGCGGCGGCGTGTCGTCGACGCCCGCGGCACCCAGCCCCAGCCCGGACACCTCGCCCGCGCCGAGCCCGAGTCCGAGCCCATCGCCTGCGCCGAGCCCCACGCCTGCGCCGACGCCAACGCCTGCTCCAACGCCGACGCCGACGCCGACCCCGACGCCTACTCCAACCCCGACGCCGACACCCGCTCCCACTCCGACGCCAACGCCGACGCCGACGCCGACGCCAACGCCCACCCCGACACCCAGTCCGACCCCGGCGGCGACCTCCCCCCAGATCAACGCGTCGCTGCTGTCGCTTACCCAGACCGAGGCGTTCGACAACAACGCCGCGGGCTTCGCGGGCACCTTCTATCCGGACGCCCGCTCCTGCGGCTGCCTGTCTGCGACGCTGGGACTTACCATTCGCTTCGATGCGGCGACGAGCGGCTACACCGTCAGCGACGGCGTCAATACCGAGACGTTCCTTCCCGGCGACGTAGACTCCAGCCAGTCGAATTCCGTGCTGCGCGTGTATCGCCATGCCGGGGCGAACAGCGACTATACGCTATCGCTTACCCTGCCCGGCACCAGCGGCACGCTGACCTACCAATATGCCGGTGCAGGCTTCTGGCAGCGCGCAGATTTCGACGCGAGTGGCAACGCCGCGCTGCGCTTCGATGCCTTCACCTATGGCGTGGAGACGCCCGTCACCGCCCTGCCCCGCCTGGGCAACGGCGCCTATGCGGTCGATCTGGTCGGGTCGCTCGGCTATGGCGTGCCCGAAAGCCTGGTCGGCAGCGGCACGCTCAACATCGATTTCCTGCGCGGGGTGATCGTGACCAGCGGCGCGGTGCGGGAAGTATCGACCACCACCGGCAACACCATCACCACCTCGGTGTTCACCGGCCTCGGCCAGCTCGCCTCGAACAGCAACGATTTCGCGGGCATCTTCGCCTTTTCGGGCGGCGACCTGAACGGCCAGATGAATGGCCGCTTCTACGGCCCGGGCGCGCAGGAAGTGGGCGCCTCGTGGAGCGCCGCCAATGCCGATGGCCGCGCCGCCGCCGGCGTGCTGATCGGCCGCCAGTCGGGCGCGCAGACCGGCAATACCGGGCTCGACAATCTCACCGCCGGCCAGATCTTCACCGGCGAGACGACGGCGCTCGCCGCCGCCTATGACGGCACCAGCGGCGCGCTCAACAGCGCTTCGGTGGCCGCGCAGCCGGTGATCGTCAGCTATGATGCGGCCTCGGGCAATTATACGGTGATCGCCGGCGCCCGCAGCGGCGTATTCCCCGCCAGCCCCACCGCCGGCACGCCGGACCAGCTGACGCTCGATGCGCTGAACGGCCTGCGCTATGTCCGCGCCGGGCGATGGGCGACCACGGCGAGCGGCAACGGCGTCAACGCCTATCTCACCGACGCTTTCGCCTTCGGCATGCCGACCACCGTCGCCGGCCTGCCGCGCACCGGCTCGGCCAGCTACGATGTCCGGCTCGCCGGCGCGCTGGCGGATGGCGGCCAGCCGGGCCCCTATACGCTGAGCGGCACCGGCACGCTGACGGCCGATTTCGCCAGCGGCGCCATCGCCACCAACGGCACCGCGACCGCAAGCTTCATCGATGCGAGCAACGCCACCACCACCGCCAATGGCAGCTTCACCGGATCGGCTACGCTGTCCAGCAGCGCCAACAGCTTTTCCGGCAACCTCAACCTCGCCCTGTTCGCCGGCTATAACGGCGCGCTGGTCGGCCACTTCTATGGTCCCAACGGCGAGGAAGTCGGCGCCAGTGCCGCGCTGACCGATGCCGCAGGCGAGGCTGCCGCGATCAGCCTGGTCGGCGGCAAGTCGGTGGGCAGCAGCGCCGCGGGCGCCGTGCTCGCCGCGCCCGACTTTTCGGGCGACGCCGCCAACGGCTATGGCGTCGTCGGCCTGCCCGGCCTTGCCGAGACGTTGGTACTGCTCACCGCCGCCGATCGCGAGGCGATCACCAGCGATGTCGGGTTCGATGTCTACCGCAAGACGCTCGCCGCCGGCGCGGTGCAGGCGCGGATCTACGATGCGGGCAAGGGTCCGCTCGCGCTCAGCTATGCCAGCTTCGCCGAGCTCGCCTATCTGGCGAATACCGCGCCCGCGGGCAGCGATCCGCAGCGTTGGTACCTGCCCTTCGGCCAGCGTACGACGGCCGACCAGATGCCGCGCACCGGCACTGCCAGCTATACCGGCCTGGTGTTCGGCACCGGCACGGCGGGCGGCGCCAGCTACACGCTGGGCGGCACCAGCGGCTTCGCGGTCGACTTTGCCCGCGCCAGCGCCAGCGGCAGCCTCACCATCACCGGCGCCGGAGCGGCGGGCAGCCGCGACTTCGGCAGCTTCGACTTCAGCGGCGCAGGCGTATCGGCCAACGGCTTCACCGGCTCGCTGAACGCCGCGGGCGGCTCGGGTAGCCTGACCGGCTGGTTCTTCGGTCCGCAGGCGCAGGAGATCGGTGCGAAGTTCGATGCGGTCCGCACGCTGGCGAATGGCGACAAGGCGGTTCTCAACGGCGCAACGCTGGCTAAGAAGGCGCAGTGACCCACAGGACGCTGCTCTCCCTCGCGCTGGCACTGCTCGCACCGCTGCCGGCGCTTGCCCAGGCGACCGCGCAGCGGCAGGTCTCGGCGGTCGAGCTGTTCGCGCTGGCCGCCAAGGCCGAGACGGGCGGCCAGCCGGGCGATGCCGAGACCATGTACCGCGCCCTCGCCAAGGACCCGGATGCCGAGGTCCGCGCCGAGGCCCGTTTCCGCCTTGGCCAGCTGCTCGAGCGGCTCGGCCGCAAGCGCGAGGCGGCGACAACCTATCGTGCACTGCTCGACGAGAAGCCGGATGCCGCCCGGGTGCGGCTGGAACTCGCCCGGCTGCTCACGCAGATGGGCGACGAGGGCGCCGCGCGTCGTGAACTGCGCCAGGCCCAGGCCGGCGGCCTCCCGCCACAGGTCGCGCAGCTCGTCGATCAGTTCGCCGCCGCGCTCCGCTCACGCAAACCCTGGGGCGCCAGCCTCGAGGTTGCGCTGGTGCCGGACAGCAACGTCAACCGCGCCACCGATGCCGCGACGCTCGACACCGTGCTCGCCCCGCTCCAGCTTTCGCGCGACGCCCGCGAGCAATCCGGGATCGGCGCGCATGCGGGCGGCCAGCTCTACGCCCGGGTGCCGATCGCCGAGAATCTGTCGCTGGTCCCCCGCGTCTCCGGCCAGGGCGATTTCTACCGCCAGGCCCGGTTCGACGACGTCTCGACCTCGGCGCTGGTCGGTCTTGAATGGAGCCTCGGCCGTGACCGGCTGCGCCCCTCGGTGGGCGGCACCCAGCGCTGGTATGGCGGCACCCCCTATGCGCGTACCGCTACCGCCGCGCTGGATTGGCAGCACCCGCTCGGCAGCAAGGCGCAGCTCACCACCAGCGCGACGATCGCCGACACCCGGTATCGCGGCAATGCGCTGCAGAACGGTGTGCTGCTCAACGGCGCGGTCACCTATGAGCGTGCCTTCAGCGCCCGCGCGGGCGGCAGCATCACCGTCTCCGCCACGCGCCAGACCGCCAAGGACCCCGGCTATGCCACCGCCTCGGGCGCGGCGAGCCTGCTCGGCTGGCGCGAATTCGGCCGTACCACCGTCTATGCCACGGCGGGCCTGCGCCGGCTGGAAGGCGATGCCCGACTGTTCCTGTTCCCCGAACGCCGCAGGGACTGGAACATCAGCCTCGGCGCCGGCGCCACCTTCCGCCGTCTCCAGATCCACGGCTTCGCGCCGATCGTGCGGCTCGATTGGGAACGCAACCAGTCGACCGTCGGCATCTACGACTATAGCCGCAAGGCCGCGACGATCGGATTCACCCGCGCCTTCTGAGCCCCACGCTCAGATCTCCGCGAAGAAGTCCGGCTGCACCCGCACCCGCTCGATCACGACCGGCTCCACCCGCACACCCATCGCGCGCTCCTTGAGCAGTTCGCACAGCGCCGCGCCGTCGATCAGGTCGATCGCCGGGGCGCCGTCGCGGGTGGCCTCCCGCCTGGCATCGGCGGTAAAGCTGCCGGTGGTAAGGATCAGCCCCTTGTCCGCCCGCCCCTGCATCGCCCCGCGGAAGTCGCGCACCGTCGGCGACGACACCGACCCTGCATAACGCTTGCACTGGAACAGCACGTGGAAGCTGATCAGGTTCATCCGCAGCACGCCGGTACCGTCGATACCGCCGTCGCCGGAACGCCCGGTCACCTCCACCTTCACGAAGCCGCTTTCGCGCAGCAGCCGGTGGCACAGCCGCTCGAACGCAGCGGGGGTCAGCCGGCGCAGCACCGATAGCAGCTGGTCCGCCCAGTCGGCACTGCCTTCGGCGATGTCGTAGAATTCCGACAGCGCTGTCGCCGAACCGCCTTCCTCCCCGCCGGGCGGCCGCTTGCGAAAGGCGGCGCGCGCGACCTTATGCGCATCGAGTACATGACGCTTCACGTCCTCGGCCCGGTTTTCGGCCGCGCGCCATCCTTCCTCGGTCAGCAGCCACACCCCGCGCCCGCCGCTCTCCACCAGGCCCGCATTCTTGAGATAGGTCCGCGCCCAGGACATGCGATCCGACACGATCGGCGCACCGCTTTTCGGATAGGTCTCGTGCAGCAGATTTTCGTGCAGGCCCAGCCGGGCGATCAGCGCATCCTCGATCTCCTCGACGGCGCCCGATCCGCCCAGATCGCGCAGGATCTGCAGCGTGGGTAACATATAGTCCGCATATTTGGGCATCTGTGGCATTGCGTACGCTCCCCCTAACGTGGCGCGGCACCCTCCCCTGGCGCGCGCCGGATGCGGCGATGCTTGCATGCAACCCCTGCCAAAATGATGCATAGCCATGCCGTCTGCCCCCGGAGCCCCATGCGCCGCCTTCTCCCACTGCCCCTGCTCCCGCTCCTCGCGCTCGCCGCCTGCAAGCCCGCGACGGCCCCGCCGAAGCTGATCGTCTGGGCCTGGGAACGCCCCGAGGACCTTCGCTTCCTGCCGGGGGATGCCGAAGTGGCAGTGCAGACCGGCTTTCTCGAGCTTTCCGGCGATAACTTTCTCGCCCGGGGCCGCCGCTATCCGCTGCGTACCGGTCGCCAGCCGGGCACCGCCCTGGTCCATATCCAGATCGATGATTCCCGACCGCTGCACTGGACGCCGATGCTGCGTGCCCGCGTTGCCGCCGCCGTGCTCCATTACGCCCGCGTCGTCCCCGCCCCACGCGTCCAGATCGACTTCGAGGTGCGGCAGTCGCAGCGCCGGATTCTCGCCGACCTCCTGCACGACGTCCGCGCCGGCCTCCCGCGCGGCACGCCGCTCTCGATGACTGCGATCGCCAGCTGGTGCCAGGAAGACTGGCTGGGCAGCCTGCCCGTCGACGAAATCGTGCCGATGCTGTTTCGCATGGGCCGCGGCGATGCCTCGATCCGCGCGCGCATCGAGGGTGGCGGCGACTGGACCGAACCCGCCTGCCGCAAAGCGCTCGCAATTTCCGCCGACACCCCCATTGCCCGCGCGCCCGCCGGGCGTAGGATCTACCTGTTCGCACCGCAAAGCTGGACTCCCTCCACCTTCGATGCGGTACGCAAAAGGGTGGAGCAGTGGCGATGAAGCGCGGGTGGTGGCTGGCGGCGGCGGCAGGCATGGCGGTGCTGGCGGGGACGCAGGCGGTCGGCTCGGGCGATCCGGGGCCGCTGCTCGATTACGTAACCAGCCACGCCCTGCACCCGATCGATCGCGCCGCCCTGGCCGCCGGTCGGGTCGGCATCGTCAAGCCCGATGCGCCCGCCGCGGTCCGCTATCTCGACTGGCGGCTGCTCAACGGGCTCGATACCGGCGCCGACGTCACCGAACAGCTCGCCACGCCCTGTTGCGGGGACTGGCAGGATCTTACCGGCGCGTGGCTCGCCGCCCGCCGCGAGGTGCCCGGCGTCGCGACGGACCTCTACTGGATCTCCACCGAGCGCGACGGCCCCAATTACACCTCCATCCCCACCTGCTTCGGCGACGCCTTCACCACCGCCGCCGCGACGCTGAAGGCACGGGTCGCCGCCCATGGTGCCGGATCGCCCTGGGTCCGCGCCTGGGTGGCCGGGCAGGATGCGGTGTTCGCCGCGTGCAGCAAGCCCGGCGTCTCGCTTCCGCCGCTCGATCCCGCCGCCCCCGCCTGGCTGCGGGCGGACCGGCTGTACCAGCAGGCCGCGCTCGCGCTGTATGACGGTCGCCTTGCCGATGCCGACCGGACCTTCGCCGACATCGGCCGCGATCCCCAGTCGCCCTGGCAGAAGCTGGCGCTCTACCTGCAGACCCGCACCGCGCAGCGCGCCGCCCTCACCACCCGCGATCCCGCCGCCTTCGCGCGCGCCCATGCCGCCATCGCCACCCTCGCCGCCGCGCCGGACGGCACCTATGGCAAGGGCGAGATCGGGCGGATGCAGCAGGTGCTCGACTATAACGAGCACCCCGCCGCGCTGCGCGACCGGCTGGACCAGGCACTGAACGCCAAGCCCGCCACGCCGGACATCGCGGTGAAGTTCAAGGATTACTGGAGCCTTTCGAACGACAAGGCCGAGCGGCCCGAGGCCGCCGACTGGATCGCCACGCTCGGCACCCGTGATCGTGCCGAGGGTCTCGCCCATGCGACCGCGCGGTGGCAGGCCACCCACCGCAATGCCTGGCTGCTCGCCGCGCTGAGCCTTGCCGGGCGAACGGACGCGGGCGCCGCCGCGCTTGCCGACGCGGCCGGGCGCGTGCCGGCCGACGATCCCGCCTGGCTTACCGCCCGCTATCATTGGCTGCGGCTCCGCATGGGTAGCGGAGCGGACGCCCCGCTGCGCGATCAGGCCGATGCGATCCTCGCGCGGACCGATCTCACCCCATCCGACCGCAACATCTTCCTCGCCATCCGCACCCAGCTGGCCACCAGCCTCGCCGATTTCGCCACCCATGCGCTGCGCCAGCCCTATTGCCAGGAAGGCCAGGCCGATTGCCTGGGCTATGCCGGCGCGATCAGCGACGGACAGCTTGCGCGCCGGGGGGCGGGCTGGGTGGCGTTCGGCTCGGACGCCACACTGCTGATCGATCGCCTGCCACTGCCCGTTCGGCTCGAGCTTGCCCGCTCCACCGATCTGCCGACCGAATTGCGGCTGGATCTGACGCTCACCAACTACACGCGGGCAGTGCTGCTACGAGACGACGCGGCGGTGGATGAGACGGCGCGCGCGCTCGTCACGCTGCTGCCCCAGGTGCGCGGCGACTGGCAGCGGATCCTGCGAACCGCGCCGGGCGCCGACAAGCGCTTTGCCGAGATCTTCGTGATGACCAAGATCCCCAGCCTGCGCGCCGATCTTGCCGACTATCACCGCCCTTCCGGCACCACTGCTTCGTTCGGCGGTTATTGGGAAGCATGGCTGGTGCAGCCTCCGCGCGGCCCGAATGCCCTTCGCTTCCCACCCGCCGGCGCCTATGGCGATGGCTGGTGGAACCGCCGGGAGTCGGGCTCGGACGATTCCGCCGTCGACCGCACCTGCGACAGCAAGTGCGGCGCCCCCTTCCCGATCCATCTCGCGCCCTTTGCGGTGCCACTGCAGGATACCGCCCTGCGCGAGCGGAGCGCCTATCGCACGATCGCGGACCTGCCCGAGGGAACGGCCGGCGGCAAAACCCTGTGGGAAGCGGCGCTGGCCTATGTCGCCGCGCATCCGAAGGATCCGCGCGCGGGCGAGACGCTGTATCGGCTGATTCGCGTAGGGCGCTGGGGCGGCAACGCCAACCAGATGGGCAAGCGCGCGTTCCGCCTGCTCCACACCCGCTACCCCGGCACAATCTGGGCCAAGCGCTCGCCCTATTACTACAACTGAGCCAGTCCCGCTCGGCGCGACGAGCAAGCATCGCTGGTGGCGGTAGCGGGTGCAGACGGGGAAGCAGCGGGGCATCGGCGGATGGCGGGGTTTGGGTACCGGCAAATGCAGCGGGCGGGCGTGTCCAGCCCCCCGGCCTGAACATGCCCGCCCGCGTGGATGCCAGGCTTCCCCCGAAGCGCGGCACCCCCGGTAGACCCGTCGCGCCGCGAGCCAATGGGAAAAACTCCGGCGCTGACAGCGCTATACGTCGGCTGGGTCACGCGGTCCTGTGACGGCCGTCACGCCAACGCAACGGTGCCTTCCGACGCGCTGCACCATCGTCCCCCTCGCAGCGGCGGCATCGACTTCCTATCTCCGCTACTGGAAAACCATTCAGAACAAAGCTAGAACCTCGTCTATGGCACTCACCACGATCTCCGTCCGCGGCGCGCGCGAGCATAATCTCAAGGGCGTCGACATCGACATTCCCCGCGACACGCTGACGGTCATCACCGGGCTGTCGGGGTCGGGCAAGTCGAGCCTCGCCTTCGACACCATCTATGCCGAGGGGCAGCGCCGCTATGTCGAGTCGCTCTCGGCCTATGCGCGCCAGTTCCTCGAGCTGATGCAGAAGCCCAATGTCGAGCATATCGAGGGCCTCAGCCCTGCCATATCGATCGAGCAGAAGACCACCAGCCGCAACCCGCGCTCGACGGTGGCGACGGTCACCGAGATCTACGACTATATGCGCCTGCTCTGGGCGCGGGTGGGCGTACCCTATTCGCCCGCCACCGGGCTGCCGATCAGCGCGCAGACGGTGAGCCAGATGGTAGACCGCGTGCTGGCGCTGCCCGAGGGCACCCGGCTGCTGCTGCTCGCCCCCGTCGTGCGCGGCCGCAAGGGCGAGTATCGCAAGGAACTCGCCGAATGGCAGAAGGCCGGGTTCAGCCGTGTCCGCATCGACGGCGAAATGTACCTGATCGAAGAGGCCCCGGCGCTCGACAAGAAGTTCAAGCACGATATCGAGGTGGTGGTCGATCGCCTGGTGGTGCGCGACGATATCGGCACGCGGCTGGCCGAGAGCTTCGAGACGGCGCTCAAGCTGGCCGAGGGGCTGGCCTATGTCGACCTGGTGGATACCACGGTCGAGGCGCTGCAGGGCGCGGGTGCAGTGGTACGAGAAGCACCCCAGACGTTCGCAGCCGAAGGACAGGACGGCCCCCACCCCAACCCCTCCCCTGAAGGGGAGGGGCTGAAGAAGCAGAAGGGGATGAAGAACACCGGCATCCCCGACAA
Organism: Sphingomonas sp. TDK1; assembly: GCF_001650735.1. Taxonomy (GTDB): domain Bacteria; phylum Pseudomonadota; class Alphaproteobacteria; order Sphingomonadales; family Sphingomonadaceae; genus Sphingomonas. The sequence goes on from NZ_LXVY01000002.1 coordinate 120,403, forward strand.
CCGCATCGTCTTCTCCGAGAAGTTCGCCTGCCCGGTCTCCGGCTTCACGATTCCCGAGATCGAGCCCCGGCTGTTCTCGTTCAACGCGCCCCAGGGCGCCTGCCCGGCGTGCGACGGCCTCGGCGAGAAGCTGGAGTTCGACGAGGACCTCGTCGTCCCCAACCACGATCTCAGCATCAAGAAGGGCGCGGTGGTGCCCTGGGCCAAGTCCAACCCGCCCTCGCCCTATTACATGCAGGTGCTGGGCAGCCTCGCCCGCGAGTTCGGCTTCAGTCTCGACACGCCGTGGAAGGACCTGCCCGGCGAGGTCAAGCTGATCATCCTCCACGGCACCGGCGGCAAGGCCGTCACCCTCACCTTTGTCGACGGCCGCAAGAGCTACGACGTCAAGAAGCCGTTCGAGGGCGTGATCGGGAACCTCAACCGCCGCATGCTGCAGACCGAGAGCGCGTGGATGCGCGAGGAGCTGGGCAAGTACCAGGCCTCCCACCCCTGCGAGGTGTGCGGCGGCGCGCGCCTCAAGCCCGAGGCGCTGGCAGTGAAGGTCGCCGGACAGGACATCGCCTATGCCACCCATCTCTCGGTGGTCGACGCGCTCGGCTTCTTCCAGACCCTGCCCAAGACCTTCACGCCGCAGCAGCGCGAGATCGCCCGCGCGATCCTCAAGGAAATCGACGAGCGGCTCGGCTTCCTCAACAATGTCGGGCTCGACTATCTCAACCTCGATCGCACCTCGGGCACCTTGTCCGGCGGCGAAAGCCAGCGCATCCGCCTCGCCAGCCAGATCGGCAGCGGGCTGTCGGGCGTGCTCTACGTCCTCGACGAGCCGAGCATCGGCCTGCACCAGCGCGACAACGACATGCTGCTCGCCACGCTCAAGCGCCTCCGCGACCTCGGCAACACCGTGCTCGTCGTCGAGCATGACGAGGATGCGATCCGCACCGCCGACTATGTGATCGACATGGGACCGGGCGCCGGCGTCCATGGCGGCGAGATCGTCGCCAAGGGCACGCTCGACGAGGTGCTGGCCACCGAGGGCAGCGTCACCGCCGACTATCTCAACGGCACCCGCGAAGTGCCGCTGCCGGCCAAGCGCCGCAAGGGCAACGGCAAGAAGATCACGGTGCACAACGCCGTCGCCAACAACCTCAAGGGCGTCACCGCGAGCATCCCGCTCGGCACCTTCACCTGCATCACCGGCGTCTCAGGCTCGGGCAAGTCCAGCTTCACGCTCGACACGCTCTATGCCTCGGCCGCGCGCCAGCTCAACGGCGCGCGCGTGCTCGCCGGCAAGCACGACAAGATCACCGGGCTGGAAAACTGCGACAAGGTGATCGACATCGACCAGTCGCCGATCGGCCGCACCCCGCGCTCGAACCCGGCGACCTATACCGGCGCCTTCACCAACATCCGCGACTGGTTCGCCGGCCTCCCCGAGGCACAGGCGCGCGGCTACAAGCCCGGCCGGTTCAGCTTCAACGTCAAGGGCGGCCGGTGCGAGGCGTGCCAGGGCGACGGCGTGCTCAAGATTGAGATGCACTTCCTCCCCGACGTCTATGTCACCTGCGACGTGTGCCACGGCGCGCGCTACAATCGCGAGACGCTGGAGGTGAAGTTCAAGGGCAAGTCGATCGCCGACGTGCTCGACATGACGGTGGAAGACGCGGTCGAGTTCTTCAAGGCCGTGCCGCCGATCCGCGACCGCATGGCGATGCTCGCCGAAGTGGGCCTCGGCTATGTCAAGGTGGGCCAGCAGGCGACGACGCTGTCGGGCGGCGAGGCGCAGCGGGTGAAGCTCGCCAAGGAACTGGCGCGCCGCGCCACCGGGCAGACGCTGTACATCCTCGACGAACCCACCACGGGCCTGCACTTCGAGGATGTGCGCAAGCTCCTGGAAGTGCTCCACGCGCTGGTGGAACAGGGCAACACGGTGGTGGTGATCGAGCACAATCTCGACGTCATCAAGACCGCCGACTGGATCCTCGACCTGGGGCCCGAAGGCGGCGTGAAGGGCGGCGAGATCGTCGCCGAAGGCACGCCGGAGCAGGTGGCGAAGGTGCCGGGCAGCTACACCGGGCGGTATCTGGCGCCGTTGCTCAAGCCGCGGGGAGGTGACAGGAAAGTCGCCGCAGAGTAGCCTTCCATAGCGGAGGGGCTATGTTCTACATTCACGTTCTTCGAGTTAAATGCGAACGCCATTCTCAAGAGGACTTTTTAAGGTCAATCAGCAATCCCGTGGACGTCATTACGAAATCCTTTCAGGCCAAGCCTACGGCTGACGTCGGGAGGGGCTCGGAATGGCACATTGGGAATGTGGAGGCCATAAAGGGCGGCGGTATAGCCTTCGCAATGGGTCGAACTCAGGCGGTTACAACGCCTCAGTTTGATTGGAGAACTCATGACTTCCTGGAGGAAGAGGCTATGCGCGCACCTTTCACGGTGGGCGTATTCGACCAAGACACCCAGGTTTGCGGCATCATCCGGAAGAGCGGCGTGTCTCAAAATATCAATGAAATCGGGATGAAACTCGCGAGACTGCTTAACTCAACCCCGTACCCCCGCGATTCAAACAGTCAAATAGTGGTTGAGCCAATACCCGACCCTATAAACTTTATTGAGGCTATTCATTCTGCAGCTGCTGTTACGAGATTCAGCTTCACCGTCAGCCGACCCAACCCCCATGACGTGAATAGGCTGATCCAAGGGCCCGCCAAAGAGTTCACTGAAAAGTCTGGCGGCGAGAAAACGAAGATTGAGGTTGAGGGAGCTGACCTTGACCGCGACCTTATTGAGGATGTTGCAAAGGCAGTTGCTGCAGATGGAGAGCAGGCAGCTGCCAATATCAAAGAGAATGAGCGCAGCCGTTCCAAGCGAATCTACCTGAGCGGAAATCCGGTCATTGAAAGGGTTGACCCCGGGGAGGACAAATCGATTTTCGAGGCAATTTTGGAACGCGCAAGGTTCGCATACCGACGCGTCCGCGGACCAGTGGAAAACTAATGGATAGTTTCTGGAAATGGCTATTTGTAAGGAGAGAAAATTCTCCTGCCGGTTTCCGGAATGTAGTCAATTTTTACCTATTACTTCATGCATCGATTGCGATCATTGCAACGTTACTGATTCGAAGCGATCCTTTCTCTTTTGCATCGAAAGCCCTTTTCCCAGCAACCTCGATTTTTATTGGCATGTCGATGGCTTGGACAACTCGCGCATCGACCATTCTCCAAACCAAAGAGCTCCGAGAGGCCCTTTTTAGGAACGATCGATCAGCCGAAGAATATATTTATGGCTTTCAATTAGCCATACTTATAATTCTTCTGATGGTTGGCTTTGTGGCCGTGATGGCCGGGGGCGGAATCAGGATACGCGTTTTCGGAGGTCATATCGATACACTCTTATCGGGATTTTGGCTGTACTTTTTAATTAGCCTTTCGATCCGAGAGTGTTGGGGCGTTATTAATTTCACTAACATGCTAAGTTTGCTTGAATACAAGCGAACTAAGTAACACGCAGCGCTCTTAACGCTGCATCCACTAGCGTAGCAGCGGCTGGATGCGTCGGCAGCCTGACGGAGGGGGACGCCGGAACCTCGCCAGCGTCGGGCTTCCTCCCCCTCCGTCGCGCGGTGCGCGCCACCTCCCCCTGGCGGGGGAGGATTGAGGTGGCTTCGCGCCTCTGCCCTATGCGCGCAAACCCCTTCTGCCGCCCCCGCTTCCGCGCTATATTCCCCAATATGGCCAAGCTCTCGCCCATCGAGTCCGAGTTCGAATCGACCGAAGCGGCCGAAGCCTATAACGCGTGGTTTCGCGCCAGGATCGAACCGCGGCTGGCCTCCAACACGCCGGGCATCCCGCACGACGAAGCCATGGCGCGCGTGCAGGCCATTCTCGATCGGCGCAAAGTGCGCTGATGCGGCCGGTCCTCTGGCACCCTGAGGCGCTGGAGGAATTCGAAGCCATCATCGACTTCATCGATGCGCGAAACCCGCCAGCGGCTGCGCGGCTCGCCGCAACGATCCGCGACGCCGCCGAACGCCTGCCCGATCACCCCTATCTCTACCGCCCCGGCCGCCTTCCCGGCACGCGAGAAGCGGTGGTCCACCCCAACTACATTCTGGTCTACCGCGTTGGCGACGTCATCGAGGTGATGGGCGTCGTGCATGCCCGCCAGCACTATCCCTGATCTGCCGCCCTTATCACCGAGCGCCCAGCCTCACCTACTCACAAACCCCGGCACCCCGCCCGCGGTGAGCGGACGCGCGCAAACCGGCACCGGGAACGTCCCCGATGCCGGCGGTACCGCGGCGCGCGCCTCAGGCGGCGATCTTCTTCGGGTCGATCCAGAGCGCCGACTGCGCCTTGTTCGGCACGAACTGCGGCTCGCCGAACGGGCAGCGGATCAGGCTTTCCTGCTCCAGGCATTCGGGAAAGCTGGCATAGAGCCCCTGCCACTTGCCATATTTGCAGTACAACAGCGCATCATTGCACACATAGGCGGCACGCGCGGCCATCGCCGGCTGACGGGTCGACGTGGCAAAGGTTACGACAACGGCCAGGGCCCCCAACTTCGCTGCGACTTGCATCCACCGCATCGTCTTCTCCCTCTGTTCGGTTTCGACTCTTCGAAGAGTCGCAGCTATCTTCCTGCACTATTTTGCTATTGGCAATGCGTCGAGCGATGCTCGCGCGTTGTTCCTGCCCGCCGCCCGCAAGCGGAAGGGGGTAGAAAGGCCCCGCCCCCGCCCGCTTCGTCGCATCCCGGGACGGCGGCGTCGGCGGCCGGGTTGACACCGCCCTGCCCCGCGCCCATCTCCCGCTGCGGTCGCTCCCCACGGTGCGGCCAAACGCCAACGGATCCGAGAAGGAACCATGCCCAGTAACGATCAAAGTAGACCGACCGCGCCTGTCCGGGCCGCCGCGCTGAACTGATCGTTGCCGATCACCGCACGCGCCGGCCCGGACGGGCCGGTCGGCAGTGAGGTGTTCCCATGAATGCAGCCATTCGTTTCCTGAACGACCTGCGCCGTATGGGCGGCGGGGCGCGGGACCTCAACACGGTGTTCGACGAACGCCTGACCTTCGGCGAGCGCCTCGCCGATCGGGTCGCGGCGGTCGGCGGCTCCTGGGGGTTCATCATCGGCTTCGGCGTGTTTCTCGGCGCCTGGGCGCTGATCAACACCGTCGTGCTGGCAGCGCACGCGTTCGACCCGTTCCCGTTCATCTTCTTGAATTTGATGCTGTCGATGCTCGCGGCGCTCCAGGCCCCGATCATCATGATGAGCCAGAACCGACAGGCGGCGAAGGACCGGCTAGAGGCGCGGCTCGACTATGAGACCAACCTGCGCGCCGAGGCGCAGATCGAGGAGCTGCATGCAAAGATCGATTCGCTGCATGCGGATATCGCCCGGTTGATGGACGTCCGGGCGCCGCGATAAGCGCGCGACAGCCTAGGCCGAGATCAGGGCGCGCGCTTCCTTCTCGGCCTCGTTGAGCGCCCGCTGCGTGGCGACGCGCTCGGCGCGGACGGCCATCGCCTCCCAGGCGGCCTGGGACCGGAGGTGCCGTTCGCGGACATTGTCGAGATCGCTCCGGGCGGCGGCGGTCCCGGCTTCGTCGGCCCGGGCGCGGAACAGTTCGATTTCGGTGGTCATCGGCGAGGCTCTCCGCTGGAGGAGGAAGGTAGTTGATGCGAAAACGGCGGCCCCGGATGGGACCGCCGTCTTGGGATCAGGTCAGTCAGCCGCCTGGAGGTTGACCGCCGCCATCTTGCCGCGGCGATCCTGCTCCAGTTCGTAGGTCACGCGCTGGTTCTGCTGCAGCGTGATCATGCCGGCGCGTTCCACGGCCGTGATGTGGACGAAGGCGTCGTTGCCGCCGGTATCCGGCGCAATGAAGCCATAGCCCTTGTCGGCGTTGAAGAACTTGACGGTGCCAGAAATGGTCATGGGTGTTTTCCTTACATTGTCGGCGCGCCCCGTGCGGGCGGACCTCGCGCTTCAGGGGCAGGGATGGAAGGAAAACGGAGCCGCAAAGCACCAGAGACCAACGATTTGCGACTTCAGCACCCCATATGTGGGCGTTTAGACCGGGGAATGCAATGGCGGTGCGAGGAACGGAGGCAGCACGGCGGCGCTGCGAGGCAATGCCCCGCCCCTGTCGGAGCGGGGCGAAGACCGGTCAGTCGGGCTTTTTGGCGACGGCGACGAGCGCCGGGCGCAGCAGCCGGTCCTTGATCATGTAGCCGGACTGGATCTCCTGCACCACGGTGCCGGGCTCCTTGTCGGCGACGGGCATTTCCATCATCGCCTGGTGTTTGTTGGGATCGAGCACCTCACCCAGCGCCACCACCTTGGAGATGCCGTGGCGGCCGAAGATCGCCTCCAGCTCGCGGCCGGTGGCTTCAAGGCCGGTGACCAGGCCCTTCATCTTCTCGTCCTCGCGCAGCTCGGCCGGAATGGCCTGCAGCGCCCGGCCGAGATTGTCCGCGACGGAGAGGATGTCGCGGGCAAAGCTGGTCGCGGCATAGGCGCGCGCGTCCGCCACTTCCTTCTCGGTGCGGCGGCGCAGATTCTGCATGTCGGCCTGGACGTAGAGATGCGCCTGCTTGGCCTCGGCCAGCTGCGCCTCCAGCTCGGCGACACGGTCCTGCTCGGCAACCTCGGGGGCAGCCGGTGCAGTGTCTTGCCCTAGCGATTCGCCTTGGGTCGGTTCGGTATTTTCGATGTTCTCGGACATGGTTCCCTGTTTTCTTCAGGCCAGCAAACGGGCCAATGTGGCCGCCGTGAAATCCACCATGGGCACGACGCGGGCATAGTTCAACCGGGTGGGGCCGATCACGCCGACGACGCCGACCACCCGGCCGTCCAGCGCCCGCACCGGCTTGGCGATGACCGACGAGCCGGAAAGTGCGAACAGCTTGTTCTCGGAGCCGATGAAGATGCGCGCCGCCTCGCCCTCCCGGGCGCTGTCGAGCAGGCGGGCGATTTCCTCCTTGCCCTCCAGCTCGTCGAGCAGCTGGCGGACCCGGTCGAGATCCTCGGTAGCGCCGGTGTCGATCAGCCGGGCCTGGCCGCGGACGATCAGCACCGGACGCCGGCCGCTATCCTCGCTCCACACGGCAAGCCCGCGTTCGACCAGATCGGCGGCGGCGGCGTCGAGTGCCGCCTGCTGCTGGCGCAGTTCCCGCTCGATACGGCCGCGCGCCTCGGCGAGGGTAAGGCCGGCAAGCGTGGCGCTCATATAGTTCGCCGCCCGCTGCAACGACATCGGATCGACGCCGCCGGGCAGCTCGACCACCCGGTTCTCGACCGAGCCGTCCTCGCCAACCAGCACGGCAAGCGCGCGATCCTGGCTCAAGGGCACGAAGCCGAACTGTCGCAGCACCGTCTCGGCCTTGGGCACCAGCACCAGTCCGGCACAGGCGGACAGTCCGGACAACGCCGCAGTGGTCCCGGCGATGGCGTCTTCCACCGGGCCACCCGCCCCGGCCCGCGCCTCGATCGCCGCGCGCTCCTCCACCGAGGGTTCGCTCGCCTGCATCATGCCGTCGACGAACAGGCGGAGGCCGCTTTCAGTCGGCATACGGCCGGCGCTGGTGTGCGGTGCGGCGAGCAGGCCCAACTCCTCCAGGTCCTGCATCACGTTGCGGATCGACGCCGGGGAGAGATTGAGCGCCGAGATGCGCGAGATGGTGCGCGAGCCCACCGGCGCCCCGTTGTCGAGATAGGATTCCACCACGATGCGGAACACGTCGCGCGCGCGGTCGGTCAGCTCGTGGATCGGCGGCGTGATCATGGTGGCCCGTATCTAGGCGGTGGGACGGCCAGGCTTCAAGGCCGGGCACCGATGAGGCTGGCAATCGGCAGCAGATCCGGCGCGGAGCCGATCGCATCGGCCATGCTGGCGTTCCGCGCTCGCTCGCAGCCGAAATAATAGGAGAGCGCGCGATGCCCTGCCTTTCCGTCCCACTGCACCTCGACGCTCGGCATGTCCGTGGCATGCTGGCCGCAGCTCGGCGTGCCAGGCGCGATCCGGACGCTGCCGCTGCGAGGACGATAGGGCGCGAGACGGGTCAGAAAAGACTCATATTGCCCGGGGGATACCCGGAAATCCCGTGCACCGCTGACGGCGGTGAAGCGCTGCCCCTCGAAGGTGCCGGTCCCGTCCGGCCGGACGGTGACGGAATAGACCGGGCAGGCTCCGCCGCAAGGCGTGGTCGTATAGCGGATCATCTCTCCCCGGACGATCGGCGCCGAGGGTCCGGCGGGCGTGCCGCTGCTGACCGGCGGCGGCGGGGGCGTCGGACGCATGGGCCCGGCAGGTGCCGGACGCGCGGGCCCCTGCGGTGGCGCGACCTGCGGAATGCAGCCGCCGAGCATCGCTCCACCGAAAACCAATGCAACCAGAACCCGCATCTGTGTCTTTCTCCCCCATGCCTTGTGCTCGCCTCTGTGCGACACTGGCGGAACGCGCCGCCACGGTCTAGGTGCCCGGCTCGACCTTTAGGGAGACTGAATCGCATGCGCCCATCCGGCCGCGCCCCCGACGAGATGCGGGAAATCACCATCACTCCGAACTTCACCCGTCACGCCGAAGGTTCGGTGCTGATCGGCTTCGGCGACACCCGCGTGCTCGTCACGGCCAGCGTCGAGGAGCGCGTGCCGCCGTTCCTGCGCGGCAAGGGCGAAGGCTGGGTGACCGCCGAATATGGCATGCTCCCCCGCGCCACCCATACCCGCGGCCAGCGCGAAGCGGCCAAGGGCAAGCAGTCGGGCCGTACCCAGGAAATCCAGCGTCTGATCGGCCGCTCGCTACGCGCGGTGACCGACCTCAAGCTGCTCGGCGAGCGCCAGATCACCCTCGACTGCGACGTGCTGCAGGCCGATGGCGGGACGCGCACCGCGGCGATCTCGGGCGCCTGGGTGGCGCTGCGGCTGGCGGTCAACAAGCTGATGGCGGCAGGCGCGATCACCGCCGATCCGATCACCACCCAGGTCGCCGCAGTGAGCTGCGGCATCTATCAGGGTACCCCGGTACTCGATCTCGACTACCCCGAGGACTCCTCGGCCGATGCAGACGCGAACTTCGTGCTGCTCGCCAATGGCAACATCGCCGAGGCGCAGGCAACTGCCGAAGGCGCGACCTATGACGAGGAAGGGCTGCTGCGACTGCTCCGCCTTGCCCGCATCGGCTGCACCCGCATCTTCGACGCCCAGCTGAAAGCGGTCGGATGAGCGGCGAGGGCGACACGCCCCAGGCGATCCGCAAGCTCGCGCCGGGCCGGCTGGTGATCGCCAGCCACAATGAAGGCAAGGTGCGCGAGATCCGAGAACTGCTCGGTCCCTATGGGATCGAGCCGGTCTCGGCCGCCGAACTCGACCTGCCCGAGCCCGAAGAGACCGGCACCAGCTTCGTCGCCAATGCCGAGCTCAAGGCGCTGCAGGCGGCGGACCTGTCCGGCCTGCCCGCGCTCGCCGATGATTCCGGCCTCTGCGTCGAGGCACTGGGCCTCGCGCCGGGCATCTACTCTGCCCGCTGGGGCGTCGCGGCGCCGGGCATGGACGGGCTCGAGCCTGTCGCCCCCTTCGAGGGCCGCGACTTCGGCCTGGCGATGCAGCGGGTGGAGAACAAGCTGGCGGCCCTCCCGCCCGAAACCAGCCGCGCCGCACATTTCGTCTGCGCGCTCGCCCTCGCCTGGCCGGATGGTCATGTCGAATGGTTCGAGGGCCGCGTGCACGGCGAACTCGTCTGGCCGCCGCGGGGCACCAAGGGCTTCGGCTATGATCCTATGTTCGTCCCGCTCGGTGAGGTGGAAACGTTTGGAGAAATGGATCCAAGCGCCAAGCATGCGATGAGCCACCGCGCCGATGCGTTCCGTCAATTGGTCGCTTCGGTGTTCTGATCGAAGCCGAATTGGCGCTTGCTCAACTTCGCGGGTTCGAAGGTTTAAGCTATCCTAACGACGTCCATATATTGATCGAGTAACGATCGCTGCCTAAGCACGGGCGACGATGGAGGACAAATTGGGGGTGCGCGGCACCGAACTATTCGATGAAGTCGATGCGCGGCTGAGCGAAATCAAGCGACTTTTCACGCAGTTCGCCGGCGAAGCCCCTGCGGCCGCCGGCGAATCAGCGCGTGGGCAGTTCCGCCGGGTGGATCTTGCGCGCATGATTCTATGGGGTCGCACGCTGCTTGAGCGCGAAGTCGCCAAGGACCTGTTTGCCGACCCGGCGTTCAACATTCTGCTGACGCTCTATGTCAGCCGTGCGGAAAGCAAAGACGTCTCCACGTCCGCCGCCTGCACGGCGTCCGGCGTACCGACGACAACGGCGCTGCGCTGGATCAACGCGCTTACCCGCCGCGGCATGATCCACAAGCGCAGCCTCGCCACCGACCGGCGTTTCACCTATTTGGAGCTTAGCGACAAAACGGGCGCCGCGCTGGATCGATATTTCGACCTTATCCTGGATCGCGCGTCGCAGCCGAGGGAACCATAACCCCATATTTGTTGGTGAGCCGTTCGAGCGAGAGCGAGACGTTTGCCGCCTCCGCGTCTTCACCCAATTGATCGAGTAACGCGATCGCGTCCAACAGGTGCGTACACACCGTCTCGATAGCTGCGCCCCGTTCGTCCATTCTGTCAAAAACTCGCGTATCTTTATATCCACATTGGATTTTTTGGTACGCAGCGACAAGTCAGGAATTATCCCGACGCGGGACACACCTAGAACACGGTCGATCGTAACCGCAACCCTTTGCGCATTGCGATAGTATATTCATTATGGATATGAAGAATGGCTCCGCCTGCAAGGAGGGCCAGTGACGCCGCTTTCTACGCTTCTTGAACGTGCCGAGACCATCTATCTGACACATGGCACCGGCAGCGCTGCCTATCTGCTCGAACAGATCGAAAGGGCAATTCGCGAGGGTGCTCCGGTGCAGCACATCTGCGAACTGGACCATTTGCTGCAACTGATCGAATATCGCGATCGCACGCTGGCCATTTACGGCAAGAAGTAATGCACCGCGGTTGGCGGCGCTCCCTCATGCGGCGATCCGGGAAGGATCGCTCGCAGCGGCGGTGGTGGATAGGGATGGATTCGAACCACCGTAGGGCGAAGCCCGGCAGATTTACAGTCTGCTGCCTTTAACCACTCGGCCACCTATCCATGGAGACCGCCGCTTGCGAGCGAGGGGGCCCAATGCCGAAGCGAATCGAACCTGTCAACGCCTTGCGTGCACTCTTTTGCGCGCATAGCGTCCCGCGCTTACATTTTGGGGGGATAACCGATGCGTCGCACCATGCTTGCACTCACCGCCACGCTGCTCGCCAGCGCACCGATCGCGGCCCAGACGATCCAGACCAGTCCGACCGATCGCGTGATCGACCAGGGCACGAACCATTCGGAAGTGATGCGAATCGCGCAGTATCTCACCGACGTGATCGGCGCGCGCCTCACCAACTCGCCCGGCATCCGCAAGGCCGAGGACTGGACCCAGGCCAAGTTCCGCGCATGGGGCCTGGTGAACGTCCACAAGGAGGGGTTCGAGTTCGGCCGCGGCTGGTCGAACGAAAAGCTGGCCGTACGCATGGTAGCCCCCCGCCCGCTCCAGCTGATCGCAGCCCCCCTGCCCTGGACCCCGGGCACCAACGGTGCGATCACCGGCGAGGTCGTGCTCGCGCCGCTCGCCGACGAGGCCGCCTTCGCCCAGTATAAGGGCAAGCTGAAGGGCAAAATGGTGCTGATTACCGAGCCCAAGGAAATCGAGGACCCGACCGAAGCATCCTTCAAGCGCTGGAGCGTCGAGGAAATGGCCAAGCGCGACTTCTATGATCTGCCCAACGGCGGCGGGGAACGCCCCTTCAATTCGGCCCGCCTCACCTTCGCAGGCAAGCGCGACGCCTTCCTCAAGGAAGAGGGCGCGATCGGCTATGCGATCATGTCCAGCCGCAACGGCAAGCTGGTCCACGGCCAGAACAGCCAGTTCCAGGTCGGCCAGTCGGGCGCACTGCCGGGGATCGAGATCGCGGCGGAAGACTATCGTCGCCTCGCCCGCCTCGCCAAGATGGGCGCCAAGCCGACGCTGGAGATCGACGCGGTCAACCGCTTCGACGACAGCGACACCAAGGGCTACAACATCCTCGCCGATATCCCCGGCACCGATCCCAAGGCGGGCTATGTGATGGCCGGCGCGCATCTGGACAGCTGGGCAATGGGCGACGGCGCCGCCGACAACGCCGCCGGCAGCGCGATGGTGATGGAAGCCGCCCGCATCATCCGCGCCTCGGGCATCAAGACCAAGCGCGCGATCCGCTTCGCACTGTGGGCGGGCGAGGAGCAGGGTCTGCTCGGCTCGATGGCCTATGTCGAGGCCCACATCGCCAAGCGCCCGGTCGATCCCAGCGCAACGGGCACCGTCCGCTACATGACGTGGAGCCGTGCCTTCCCGATCACCCCGGGGCCGGACCACGGCAAGCTCGCCGCCTATTTCAACCTCGACAACGGCTCGGGCAAGATTCGCGGCATCTATGCGCAGGGCAACACCGCGGCGATGCCGATCTTCGAGCAGTGGTTCACGCCGTTTCACGCCATGGGCGCCACGATGGTCTCCGCGCGGCGCACCGGCAGCACCGACCATGTCTTCTTCGACGCGGTGGGCATCCCGGCGTTCCAGTTCATCCAGGACCCCCTCGACTATGGCTCCATGGTGCATCATACGGACGTCGATACGTTCGATCATCTGAAGGCCGACGATATGCGCCAGGGCGCAACCATCCTCGCCGCATTCCTGATCAACGCCGCCAACAGCGATCAGCCGCTGCCGCGCGCGCCGCTTGCGACCGCGCCGACCCCGGCCGATCAATTCTATCCCTTCCCGGAGTCCGCACACTGATGAAACGTCGAGGCCATCGTCCCAGCCAAGCCCCTGCATCGCGGCCGCGTTTCTACGGCCGCCACGCGGTGCTCGCGGCACTCGCCAATCCCGAGCGGACGGTGCGCAAGATCTGGGGCACGCGCGAGGCGCTGTCGGCGCTGGACCTGCCCCCGGTCATTCCGATCACCTATGCCGACGCGGCCGATCTTGGGCGCCTCGTGCCGTCCGACGCGCCGCACCAGGGGCTGGTCGCCGAAGTCGATCCGCTCGAGGAGATCTGGCTTGGCGATCTGCTCGAGCAGGGCGCCGAGGACAAGCGCCCGCTGCTGGTGCTGGACCAGGTGACCGATCCGCACAATGTAGGCGCGATCCTGCGCTCGGCGGCAGCGTTCGACGCGCTGGGCATTGTGACGCAGGACCGCCATGCGCCGCCCGAGACCGGCACCCTCGCCCGCTCCGCGGCGGGGACGCTGGAAGTCGTGCCCTGGGTCCGCGTGGTGAACCTGTCGCGCGCGCTCGACGAGATCGCCGAGGCCGGCTTCTGGCGCGTCGGCCTCACCGGTCACGCCAAGGCGACGCTGGGCGAGGTGATGGGCGAAGGCCGCGTCGCGCTGGTGCTCGGCGCCGAGGGCGAAGGCATGCGCCAGAACACCGAGGCGCATTGCGACCAGTTGGCGCGCCTGCCGATCTCGCCCAAGGTGGAAAGCCTGAACGTGTCGAACGCCGCAGCCGTGGCGCTCTACGCGGTGAACACGCGCGACTGAGGACCACGGGCATGACCAGGATGTTGCGAACGCTAGCGGCGGTGGTGCTTGCCCCGCTGGTGCTGGCGAGCTGCCTGTTCGTGCCCGGCAAGTTTGATTCCGCGCTCACCATCCACCGCGATCGCAGCTTCACCTTCACCTACAAGGGCGAGGTGGTCGCCATCGACCTCAAGGGTCTCGGCGGCGACTTCATGAAGATTGCCGAGGAAGAAGGCGGCAAGAAGGGCGGCAAGAACGGCTCGGCCGATCCCGCCAAGGTGAAGGCGGCTGAGCAGGCGAAGCGCGACGAAGAATATCGCAAGCTCGCGATCGAGCTCGCCAAGGAAGCGGGCTATCGCAGCGTCGAATATCGTGGGAACGGCATCTTCTATGTCGATTTCGCGCTTTCGGGCGTGCTCGATCATGCCTTCGTCTATCCGTACAATCAGGACAATGAGATCGTCCTGCCCTGGATCGCGATCGAGCTGCGCGGCAAGGACGCGGTGCGCGTGAAGGCGCAGGGCTTTGCCCGGCAGAAGAACGAGGCGGCGGGCCTGGGCGGCATGGGCGGCGGCCTGTCCGAGGGCGCGGCGGCGGCCGATCGCATGGAGGGAAGCTTCACCCTCACCACCGATGCCGAGGTGATCAGCCAGAACAACGAGGCCGGCGCCGAGACCGTCGGCAGCGAGAAGGTGATCACCTGGAAGGTGAATACCCGCACCAAGGACGCACCGATGGCGTCGCTGCGCGTGGCGCCCTTGCGCTGATGCGAAAACGGGCGGGTGCACCGGCACCCGCCCGCCCTCTCCACACCCCTTTGGGGATAGGGTTCAGGCCAGTTCCCACTCCAGCGCGATCTGGGCCTTGAGCAGCTTGGACACCGGGCAGTTCGCCTCGGCCCCCTTGGCGAGCGCCTCGAACTGCTCCTGGCTGATGCCGGGAACGTCCGCGCGCAGCTTCAGGTCCGAACGGGTGATGGTGAAGCCGTCGCCGTCCTGCTCCAGCTTCACCGCCGCCGTGGTCTCGAGCGTGCCGTCGCTGAACCCCGCCTGGGCAAGCGCGAAGCTCAGCGCCATGGTGAAGCAGCCGGCATGCGCCGCCGCGATAAGCTCTTCCGGGTTGGTGCCCTTCTCGTCGCCGAAGCGCGTGTTGAAGCTGTAGGGCGTAGCCTCGAGCACGCCCGAAGGGCTGGTCAGCTGGCCTTTGCCGGCCTTGCCGAAGCCGGTGTAGCGGGCGGTGGCGGTGCGCGTGGTCATGGCAGGCTCCTGGAAAAGAATGGGCCGGGGAATCGACCCCGGCCCACATGTATCACTTGCACGTGACGTTGTTGCGATCGATCGAGCGACCGGCAGCGGCACCCGCCGCGGCGCCGAGCAACGTGCCCAGTGTCTGCGATCCGCCCGGCGCGATAAGGTTGCCGAGCACGCCGCCGGCGACGCCACCGACGATCAGGCCGGTAGTGCCGTCGTTGCGGCGGCAATAATAGCGGCCGTCCTGCCCACGATAGACGCGGTCGTTGCGCGACAGGCGACGTTCGCGCGCGCGCTGATCCTCGCGATAATAGCGGTCGGCATAATAGCCGTTATAGGCGGGGTCGGGGCGGTTATAGTCGTATTGGCGATAGCCGCCGCCGCCGGCATAGCCGGGGCCGTAGCCGCCCTCGGCGCAGCCGGAAACCAGCGTCGCGGCCGCGACCATGCTAATAGCGAAGATGCGCATCGGGTCTCTCCTGATCGATATGAAAGTGGGTGGCCAATGCACGGCCGCGCCGAAGGTTGCCGCCGCCGTGCCGATCCGGGGAGGATCAGGAAGGTGCGGCGTCGCTGCGGCGAAGCTCGTCGGCCTGACCAGCGACCAGCGTCGGGGCCGAGCCACCGGCCAGCGCGGGCGCAAAGGCCTCGCGCTCCTTGGCCGGAACGGACGCGGTGGGATCCGGACGGAACTGCTCGATCGCGCGCTGGCTGCCATCCGGATGACGTTGCCCCATCAGATCGGTCGGCACCGTTCCGGGCTCGGCGGCAGCGTTGCGACGCGCGCGCAGCACGCCCAGCGCGATCGCACCGATGGCGCCCAGTCCGGTCGCGGCGATCGCGGCGATGCCTGTGCGACGCAACGTCGAGCGCTTCTCGACCTTTGCCGCGGGGGCTGCTGCCTTGGGCGCGCGCTTCGGACGGGCCTTGGCAGCGGGCTTGGCACTGGCAGGGCGACCCTTGGTCTCAGGCTTGGCGACTGCAGCCGTTGCGGCGGCAGCCTTCGGCGTGCGCTTGCGCGGCGTGGTGGACTTCGGCGTCTTGCTGTCGGTGGCCATTTAGGGTTCCTTTCGGTTACGGGGCCGTCAACGGGCCGAGCCGCAGCCCTGTTCCGAGGGCGCTCCGATCACTTCGCGCAGATCCGCGCCCGATCGTTCACCCAGCACCCGTCCCGAAGCGTGACGATACCGAGCGGGTCCATCGCCTTGTCGTCGTCCGGATCCGCATTCCACGAGGCGTCGGCCTTGCCGTCGGCGCGGGTGGTCACCACGGCGAAGTGCGACTGGGCAGGCTTGCCCGCGCTCCAGGTGTTCAGTGTGTAGCCGCCGTCACCCATCGGATAGACCTGGCACCGGCCGTCGAGCAGCGTCTTGCCGTCGACCTCGAAGCGGCATTGCTTGGCGGCGGATTGGGGCGAGGCCTCGTCCTTCGTCACCGGCGTGGTGCTGGAAGTCGGTGTCGGGCTGGGCGTCGCGACGACCGGTGCGTCGACGTTCGCCGTGACGGCATTGTCGGCGGCCTGGGGACCGTTGCAGGCGGCCAGGGGTGCGAGAAGCAGCAGCGTCGCGGCGATGGAGCAGGTCTTCAAGGGCAAACAGCGTCTCCGCATGAGGTTGCCCCGCCCTACCCGCATGGCGTGTGTTTGGTTCCCGAACGATGAAGCAAGCAATAGCCCCTCCCCTTCAGGGGGACGGGTTGGGGTGGGGCATGACGGATGCGCGAGGGCCAAATTTCTCGATCAGCCCCCCACCCCCAACCCCTCCCCTGAAACGGAGGGGCCTAAATCGTCCTCCCCCCTCCCTTCCCGCGTGAACTTGCCCGCAAATCCTCCTATCTGACTCCCCATGCCGACCCGCTTTGCTTCCGTGCCCCATCGCCGTGCCCTGATCGATCGCCGCGCCGTCGCCGAGCGACTTTCTGCTCTTGAGCCCCGCGACACCGCTGCACTGCGCCAGGCGGGTACCGCGGAGCTCAAGGCAGCCCTTGATGCGGGCCAGGCCGAGATTGCCCGCCGCCTCGCCGAACATCCCTCGCGAGGGCTGGAGGCCGCCGCTGCCGGCGCCTTCCTCACCGATCAGATCCTGCGCCTCTTGTGGGATTTCACTGTCGAGCGGCTCCACCCCAATGCCAATCCCACCGCTGCGGAGCGGATGACACTGATCGCTGTCGGCGGCTATGGCCGCGGCGAGATGGCGCCGCATTCGGACATCGACATCGGTTTCCTCACCCCCTGGAAAGTCACCGGCTGGAGCGAGCAGGTGATCGAGTCCATGCTCTACTCGCTATGGGACATGCGGCTGAAGGTCGGCCATTCCTCGCGCTCGCTCGACGAGATGGTCCGCCAGGCCAAGGCCGACGTCACCGTCTGCACTGCGCTGCTCGAGGCGCGCTACGTCTGGGGCGACACCGACCTGTATGACGAGGCGGCGAAGCGCTTCAAGGCGGAGATTCAGGCGGACAGCGCGCGCGGGTTCATCACCGCGAAGCTGGAAGAGCGCAACGCACGTCACAAGAAGATGGGCGACAGCCGCTATGTCGTCGAACCCAATGTGAAGGAGGGCAAGGGCGGCCTGCGTGACCTGCACACGCTCTTCTGGATCGGCAAGTTCGCCTACAATGTCCGCGAACCCGCCGAGCTGGTCGAGGCCGGGCTGCTGACGCCTGCCGAATATCGCCAGTTCCGCCGCGCCGAGAACTTCCTCTGGGCGGTGCGCTGCCAATTGCACCTGATCACCAATCGCCCCGAGGATCGCCTGACCTTCGACGTGCAGCGCGAGATCGCCGAGCGGATGCGCTTCGCCGACCGGCCGGGCATGCCCAAGGTCGAGCGCTTCATGCGCTATTATTTTCTCCAGGCGAAGGTGGTGGGCGACCTCACCGGCGTGTTCCTCGCGCATCTCGACGAGAAGTTCGCCGCGCGCGGCCGGCGTTTCGGCTTCCCGGCGCTGTGGCGCGGGCGGCGCAAGCTGAAGGGCTTCGTGCTGGAGCGCGGCCGCCTCGCCCTGCCGCGCGACACTTTCTTCCGCGAGGATCCGGTACGCCTGATCGAGCTCTTCGCACTGGCCGACCAGCATGAACTGGAAATCCACCCGCTCGCCATGCGCGCCGCCGCCCGCGACGCCAAACTGGTCGACGACGTCCGCAACGATGCACGCGCCAACGCGCTGTTCCTCGAGGTGTTGACCTCGCCCCGCGATCCGGAGACGGTGCTGCGCTGGATGAACGAAGCCGGCGTGTTCGGCCGCTTCGTGCCCGATTTCGGCCGCGTCGTCGCGCAGATGCAGTTCGACATGTACCACCATTATACGGTCGACGAACACTCGATCCGCGCCATCGGGCTGCTCAGCAAGATCGAGAAGGGGCAGCTGAAGGACGATCATCCGCTCGCCACCGGGCTCCTGCACCAGCTGGCGTCGCGCCGTGCGCTCTATGTCGCGGTGCTGCTGCACGATATCGCCAAGGGGCGCAGCGGCGATCACTCGATCCTGGGCGCGGAAGTCGCCGAGCGGCTGTGCCCGCGCCTGGGGCTTACGCCCGGCGAAACCGAGATGGTCGCCTGGCTGGTCCGTTGGCACCTGCTGATGTCGGCCACCGCCTTCAAGCGCGACCTGGCCGACTTCAAGACCATCCTGGATTTCACCGCCCAGGTGCAGAGCGCCGAACGTCTGCGCATGCTGCTGGCGCTAACCGTGGTCGACATCCGCGCGGTAGGCCCCGGGGTCTGGAACGGCTGGAAGCGCCAGCTGCTCGGCGGCCTGTACGAAGCCGCCGAGGAAGTGCTGCGGCTGGGCCACAAGCAGCGCGGTCGCACCGAACGCATTGCCGCCAAGCAGGACGAACTGGCCGCGGCGCTCGGCTGGGAACCGGGCAGGCTCGAAGCGTTCAAGCGCCGTTTCACCGAAAGCTACTGGATCGCCGAGCCGACCGATGTGCTCCAGCGCAACGCGATCATGGTCGCGGAAGCCGGCGACGCGACGCTGCACGTCGAAGCACAGGTCTACCCGGACCGCGGCGCGACACTGGTAACGGTCTATGCCGCCGACCATCCCGGCCTCTTCTACCGCATTGCCGGCGCAATCCATGTCGCAGGCGGCAACATCATCGACGCGCGCATCCACACCACGCGCGACGGCATGGCGCTCGACAATTTCCTCGTGCAGGATCCGTTCGGCCAACCGTTCGACGAGGAGGCACGACTCAACCGGCTGAAAACCGGCATCGCCGATGCGCTCGCGAACCGCGCCCGCCTTTCGGAACGGCTCAAGACCAAGGCACCGGTGCGCCCGCGTGCCGATGCCTTCTCGATCGAACCCAATGTGTTCATCGACAACAAGGCGTCGAACCGCTTTACCGTCATCGAAGTCAATGCACGCGATCGGCCGGCGCTGCTCTATAGCCTTGCCAACGCACTGTTCCAGTCGAAGGTGACGATCCATTCGGCGCATGTCGCCACCTATGGTGAGCGTGCCGTCGATACTTTCTATCTTACAGACCTGATCGGCGATAAGATCAGTTCGACGTCGCGACTCAAGACGATCGAGCGGCGTCTACTGGAAGCCGCGGCGGGCGAGGAGATCGCCCAGGCCGCATGATCGGGGGGATCAAGCATGCCGGTAGTGGGACTTGGGGGCTATTTCTTCCGCGCGAGGGATCCGGAAGGATTGAAGAGCTGGTATCAGGAAATGTTGGGCGTCGGTGGCGGCTGCGGCACCGATGCCAGCGGGCAGGCCAGCCCCTGGTTCTGGTATCCCGAACCAGGGGGCATCGTATTCCAGCCCTTTGCTGCGGACAGCAGCTATTATGCGGCGGACAAACAGGTGATGCTCAACCTCCGCGTCATTGATCTCGACGGCCTGCTGGAACAGCTCAACGCCGCCGGCATTGCCATCGAGACACGACCCGAATGGGACAGCCCCGAAACAGGGCGCTTCGCACGGATCCACGATCCCGAAGGCAATCCTATCGAGCTTTGGGAGGCCCCTGCGGACTGACGCCTGCCGCGTTCTAGCGACGCCCGATCACCGCCTCGATCGATTCGTGGCGGGCGGGATCGCTTTCGCCGAATTCACGCTCCAGCCGGTCGCGAATATCGAGCAATTGCTTCTCGCTCAGGTGCTCGATGCCGATAAATTCGTTGCGCGCTTCGGCAATGGCGCGGATCACTTCGTCCAGCTTGGCCTGCAACGCGGCAGCATCACGGTTCTGTGCATTCTGAATCAGGAACACCATCAGGAAGGTGACGATGGTAGTGCCGGTATTGATCACCAGCTGCCACGTATCGGACCAGTGGAAGATCGGCCCACTCGCGCCCCAGACGATGATGATCACAAAGGCGAAGGCAAAGGCCGGCGGACGACCGGCCCACCCCGCTACGCTCTGCGCGAACCGTTCGAAAATGCGTCCCAAGCCGATGCTCCCGATGCGTGGCGGAGCAGCTATGCGTGGCATCGGCGTACTTGCCAACCAGGGGCATTCCATCGCGCTAACGGGGCCGGCGTTTCCACCGGCCCCATGTCGTCGGCGCAGGTCCTGCGCGGAAGCGCGTCACCCGCCGCAGACGGCCTCCGGCGACTGCCCCGGCAGGGGGACATGCACCGGATAGGAATGACGATCGCCACCGGGGTAGCGATGCAGGCATCCCTGCGCCTCCCGAGGCTGTTTCCTTGCGGCACAGCGTCGAGCGACTGTAAGATACTGATACCGCGGGCGTTTCCGTTCGCGTGATCGGTTGCCTTACCCGTGTGAGGGTCTCATCCAAGACGAGTCGCACCAACGCCAAAGCGATGGCGACGGCCTGTGGATAGTGTGGATAACGGGGATAACCGCTTTAGGCGCCTGGGGGTGCCCAGCCCGGCGCCGCCAGTTCGAACCCTGCGAAATCGAAGCCTGGCACGACGATGCAGCTGACCAAGCCCCAGCCGTTCGGTGCCTCGGTCGCCTGCCATCGGCCCGCCGGCACCCGCGCCTGGGGCGACTGGCCTCCCAGCACGTCCGACCCCAACGCGATCCGCTCCACGCCGCCGTCGGCATGACCTAGCTGCAGTTCCAGGGGCGATCCGGCATGCCAGAGCCACAGTTCCTCCGCGTCGACCCGGTGCCAGTGCGACCGCTGGCCTGCCTCCAGCAGGAACAGGATCGCGGTAGCCGGGGAGCGGCCTCTCCCTTCCCCGCTTGCGCGCCACGTCTCGCGATACCAGCCACCTTCCGGGTGCGACGCCAGTGCCAGCCGCTCGATGATCGCCCGCGCTTCGTCCAACTGCCTGCCTCCTGCCTGAACGGGACGTAGTATCAGGTTCATGCAACCGCAGCTAAACCCGACACGTTCGTTTCATCGATCATATATCGGGGAGTTTATAGATATGCGTACCCTGCTTCTTTCGCTCAGCGCTGCGGCGCTCGCCGTTCCCGCTGTCGCCGTCCTTCCGGCTGCGACCGCCGAGGCCAAGACCGCCATCGCTCAGGATCGCTATTATCGCGACCATGACGACCGCCGCTATCGCGACGATCATCGCCGCTACGCCTATCGCGAGTGGCGCGGCCGGGATGGCCGTCGTTATTGCCGCAAGCCGGATGGCACCACCGGCACGGTGATCGGTGCCGTGGGCGGCGCGCTGCTCGGCCGTACCATCGATACCAGCGGCGATCGCACGGCGGGCACGGTGCTGGGCGGCGTCGCGGGCGCGCTGGCCGGTCGCGCGATCGAGCGTAGCGGCAACAGCTGCCGCTAACGCGCCGAAGCATTAACCCCGGAGCGCTATAGCTCCGGGGCATGCTGCGCGTCGTCGTCCTCTCCACGCTTTTTCCGGATGCATCACGTCCAAATTTCGGCATCTTCGTCGAACGGCAGACGCGGGCACTCGCCGCGCGCGCCGGGGTGGACGTGCAGATCGTCGCGCCACGCGGCCTGCCCCCCTTCCCGCTTTCGCGTCACCCGCGCTATGCGCAGCTTGCCGCCCAGCCGGTCCGCGAGGCGTGGAACGGCCTCATTGTCCATCGTCCCCGCTTCCTCAACTTGCCGGGAACGGGCGGTCGCGCTCACGCGACCATGCTGGCCCACGCACTCCGACCGACGCTGGCCGAGCTGCGCCGCACCTTCCCCTTCGACGTGATCAGCACGGAGTTCTTCTTTCCAGACGGCCCCGCCGCCATCGCCCTCGGCGAGACGTTCGGCGTGCCGGTCTCGATCAAGGCGCGCGGATCGGACATCCATCAATGGACCCGCCGCCCCGCCATCGCCCGGCAGATCGTCGCGGCAGGACAAGCGGCCGACGGCCTGCTGTCGGTCTCGCTTGCACTACGCGACGACATGATCGCGCTCGGCATGCCCGCAGACCGTATCCAGTGCATCGTAACCGGTGTCGACCTAACCCGCTTCGCCCCGCGTGACCGTATCGCAACCAAACATGCATTGGGGGTCGACGGCCCCCTCGTCGCGTCCATCGGCGCGCTGATCCCGCTCAAGGGACATGACCTGCTGATCGACGCGGTCGCCAGCCTGCCCGGCGTCCATCTCGCCATCGCCGGCCAAGGTCCGGAGCGCGAACGCCTCGCCGCACGGATCAGCGCAAGGGGATGCTCAAGCCGCATCCGGCTGTGCGGCCCGCTGCCGCCGGACCAGATCGCCGAACTGCTCGCCGCGGCCGACGTGATGGCATTGGCCTCCTCCTCGGAAGGGCTGGCCAATGCCTGGCTCGAGGCGCTGGCCAGCGGCACGCCGATCGTGATCCCGGATATCGGCGGGGCACGCCAGGTGGTGACGGGCGCCGACGCGGGCCGCATTGTGGACCGCACCCCCGCCGCGATCGCCGCGGGCATCGCGGACCTGCTCGCCGCGCCGCCCGCTGCGACGGCTGTCCGCGCGCACGCCGAACCCTTTACGTGGGCCGCCAATAGCGAACGATTGCATAACTTCCTGAATGGACTCGTCGCCGCGCATCGGGGAACCTGAGCGAATATGCAGGGGTTCGATAGCTGCCCGGGGAGGCAAGGAGTTCCAGATGCAGAAGCCCAAACCGTACCGATCGCCCCGCCGACGCCCCTCGCATGCAACCTCGTTGCCACGCCATTTGCGCCGGGCTGCGCCGTCGCCCGCAGCGGCAGAAACCGAGTTTGAAATCGTCTTCGATTGGGAGTCCGAAGGGCCCACCCATCATTGAGCGCGCTGCCTTAAGTTGACAGCATGACTCGCTTGGCGGAAGCTGATCGCTTCACCCATGGAGGGAGGTGCGGCATGGCCGGCAAGAAAGAGAAGAAGGCGAAGAAGGGCGACAAGAAGTCTTCCCTGCTGCCGAAGGTGATCGACGGCATCAAATTGCCCAAGGACACCCGTCGCCAGCTCAGCAACCTCGCCAAGCATCCGGTGATCGCGGACCTGATCGCCTCCGGCCTGGTCGCGCTGGCGCAGCGGATCAAGGGCGGCGACGCCAAGGCCGTGGCCGAACCCGCCCCGCCGCCCCAACCCGTGGCCGAGACGAGCACCGCCCCGGCTCCGGAGACAACGTCGGAAGCCACGCCAGCGCCCGCCGCCGCGCCCGCCGTCAAGCGCATCCGCAAATCTGCGGCAGCCTCCGCGGAAGCCCCTGCGCCGGCCGAGCCCCTTGCCAAGCCCGCGACGACACGCCGCACGCGGAAGCCCGCCACCCCCGTCGCGAAGCCTGCAGCGGCGACCACCGAAAAGGGTACGGACACCGCGAGCCCGAAGCCCGTCAAGGCGCCCCCGCCTCGTCGGACGCGCAAGGCGAGCGACACGAGCGCCAAGCCGCGCACCCGCCGCACGCAGCCCAAGACGGAGAGCTGACCGCCTGCGATCCTGTCCGTCGGGATAGGGGGACGCGATGCACACGACACACGCGGCCGAGGCGCATCAACCCGAAGTGCATCCGCCCTTCACGGATGCGGCGACGATTCCGCGCTAGAGCAGCGCGAGGAATCGCGCCCCCGCCTCGAAATCCGCGCGCCGCGCTTCCCGGGCACGGGTAGCGAGTTCGTCTTCGCCCCATTGCTCGGCCTGCCAATCCTCGTCGAGCTGGACAGCGCGCCACACCGTGTCGCGATCGGCCGCGCCTTCGAGCAGCGCCAGCGCCGCCACCAGCGAGCCGCTGATCGTCACCAGCGGGTTCAGCGCCGCCAGCCGGAACGGATCGAGCGCTGCAACCACCTCGTTCAGCCGGGCGATCGTCGCCGCGGGCTGGGGGCGGTGCATGATCCCGGCCGTCGTCTCGAAATGCACGTCGTAGCGCGCGCGCGCCCAGTCGAGCAGCGGGTCCCACTGCTCGGCCTGGCGCTCCACCAGCGGTTCCGGCAGCTCGGCGCGGTAACAGAGCAGGTCGCTTTCGCCATAGCGGGCCAAGTCCGCCGCGAAGGGCGCGGGGTTGGGCGCGATCTGGTCGATCGCGGCGTTGGCGAGCCCGGTCAGCGGCATCGCGCGCGGATCGAGTTCCTCGCCGACGCCGCGCCATTCCTCGGCCACCGCTTCGGCCAGCTGCGGTGTCGGCAGTGCAAGGGCGGTGCGGGCGGGGGTCCGGACGGGGCGACCGTCGAGTTCGATGCCGCCATCGACGATGGCAACGGTCTTCCAGAATCGTTTCATGCTTCGGGGGGTGTCCTCCAGCGGCGGGCGAGCATCTTGGGGATCGCCGCCATGACCCAGAACGAGGCGAGCATCAGCGCGATACCCAGCATGGTCAGTTCGGTGGTGGTGGCCCGGCCCAGGATGAGCAGCGCCAGCACCGCGCCCGCCACCCCGACGCAGTTTGCCCCCATCATCAGGAAGTAGCGGTTGCGCGCAATGCGATCGGCTTCGGTCACGATGCCTCCAGTCACAGGGCCTCCAGATGCACCGGAATTGCCGACGCATGCTCCACGACCCGCACCGCGCCGGCCGCATGCAGATCATGGGGCGTGTGGTAGCCCCATGCAACACCCAGAGGATGCGCATCGGCGGCGACCGCCATCGCCATGTCGAAGCTGGTGTCGCCGATCATGACCGTCGTCGCCGCGCTCGCACCCGCCTCGGCGATGGCGGTCTGGATCATCGAGGGATGCGGCTTGGAGGGGTGGCGGTCGGCGGTCTGCAGCGTGATGAAGCGCTGGCGCAGGCCATGCGCCTCCAGCACCCGGATCAGCCCGCGATCCGACTTGCCGGTAGCGACACCGAGCAGCCAGCCATTTGCATCCAGCGTCTCGATCGCCTCGCGGATACCGTCATAGAGCGGCTCGTCCTCGATATGGCCCGAGGTACGCAGCGTGAAATAGGCGCGCTTATATTCCTCGGCGAGGTGGCGGTGGAGGTCGTCCTCGGCCTCCGGCAGCAGCTGGGCGATCGCCTCGACCAGGCTGAGGCCGACGATCCGGCGGATCGCCGCGCGGGTCGGCGGATCGAGCTTCTGGCCGATAAAACAATGTTCCATGGCGAGGCAGATGCTCGCCTGGCTATCGACCAGCGTGCCGTCGCAATCGAAGAGTGCCAAGCGGTTCATGGCTGCCTAATCCCCCCTCCTGCATGCGGGAGGGGACGGAAGGGTGCGTGCTGGAAGCGCGTTGTTCCGATGCGGAGGGAGCCTCCACGACTCCCCCGCCCCTGGCCCCTCCCGCAAGCGGGAGGGGGACTTCAGGGACATCACTTCTTCGCGCCCCGACCCCGCCGTTCGCCGCGGCGTTCCTTGCGATAGGCCTTGGCGTGCGCCTTGGCCTTCTGCTTGAGCAGTTCCTTGCTCATCGGCGGGGGACCGTCGTCGATCTCCAGCGCATTGCCCACCGCCAGATCGAAGCCCAGCGTGTGCATCGATTCCGCGAAATGGTGCGGCAGCTCGGCGCGCACGTCGATCCGGCCGCCATCGGGATGGTCGATGCGGATGCGGCGTGCGTGCAGGTGCATCTTGCGGCTGATCCCGCCGGTAAGGAACGCCTCCTGCAACCCGTATTTCCCGTCGCCGACGATCGGGTGGCCGATCGCCGCCATGTGGACGCGCAGCTGGTGGGTGCGGCCAGTGAAGGGCTGGAGCTCGACCCAGGCGCAGCGATTGCCGGCCATTTCGATCACCCGGTAGCGGGTGCGGGCGGGCTGGCCCTCTTCCATGTCCACCTGCATCTTTTCGCCGCCGGTGCCCGGCTGCTTGCCGATCGGCAGCTCGATGAAGCCGTCTTCGATCTCCGGCACGCCCATCACCAGCGCCCAGTAGATTTTCCGCGCGGTGCGGCTGGAGAAGCTCTTGGAGAAGAAGGCCGCCGCGCGCGCGGACCGCGCGATCAACAGCGCGCCCGAGGTATCCTTGTCGAGCCGGTGGACCAGCTTGGGGCGGCCTTCCGCCTCGAACTGCAGCGCGTCGAGCAGGCCGTCGACATGCTCGAAGGTCTTGGTGCCGCCCTGCGTCGCGAGGCCGGGCGGCTTGTTGAGCACGATCGCCTGGGCATCGCGGTGGATGACCATGGACTGCGCCAGCTCGGTCTGCTCGGCGCTGAGCGGCGGGCGGTTCGACTTGGGTCGGGCCGCGGCGGCGGGCTTGGCAGGCTCGGCCGGGGGTACGCGGATCTGCTGGCCCGCGGCGATGCGGTCGCCCGGCGTAGCACGCGCGCCGTCGACGCGGAGCTGGCCGGTCCGCGCCCAGCGCGAGACGAGGTTGAAGCTGACGTCGGGCAGATGCCGCTTGAACCAGCGGTCGAGCCGGATGCCGTCATCGTCATAGCCGACGACGAACTGGCGGACGCCGTCCTCGCTGCCGCTCATGCCGTCACCGCCCGGGCCAGCGTCATGCCGATGGCGACCGCGCCGATCGCGCCGATCACCGAGGCGAGGACATAGCCCAGCGCCGTCAGCACGTCGCCGCGCTCGATCATCGCGAAAGTTTCAAGCGAGAAGGACGAGAAGGTGGTGAAGCCACCGAGCACGCCGACGCCGAGCAGCAACCGCGCCTGCTCGGCATTCTGGCCGAAGCGGATCAGGCTGGCGCCAAGCAGCCCCATCAGGAAGCCGCCGACGATGTTGACGGCAAGGGTCCCCCAGGGGAAGGCCGGGCCGAGCAGAGCGACGCCGGCGCGACCAACGCCGTAGCGGGCCGCGGAGCCGATGGCCCCGCCGAGCATCACGAGAAAAAGATTGGGCATGCTGTGCCCCTAGCGCGAATCGGGCGAAAGGGGAAGTTTCGGGGTGGGCGGTTGTCGGCGGGCCCCAAACAGCCCCTGCGTCGGCGGGCAGTCACGGGCCCATGTCCACAAAGGTCGCGCATTTGCGCAGTCTGCCAAGGCGTACATCGGGACTGGCGGGCGAGCCAAGTTGCCAAGGTTCACACGCGCGAACGCGTTTGCGGCGGCCTGTCGCACGCGGATGAACTAGCCAGACCGTATCAAAGAACAGGCTTCGCATGGCGAGCGATCAATCGGTAGGCACCGCGAAGGATGGTGTGTGTGTACGGTCCTGACTGTCGCGTCGGTAAGAGCTGCATGCTCCCGCTGTGCATGTTTGGAATTGGTGAGAAGCGGTGAGGCGGATTTCAGGATGAGGCAGGCTATGGCTGCCGTCCGAAGTCGATGGTGTTTCAGGAACGAAAATTCGGTTCCCGAAACTCACCGCTAGATCGACTACCGTCGATCAGTCGGCCAAAGATGGGTGTTGGCTTGGTGCCGGGGCGTCTCGTACCGTGACGGCATGAACATTGGCCAACTTGACGCCGCGATCCGGGCAGGTGCTGTCAGCACGATCCTCCTGCTGGCATGGCTCCTGGTCAGCGCGCGTCACCGGGTTGGCTCGCCTGCGGCACTATTTGCACCTTTGGCGCTCTGCCTCTCTGGCTTTGTCCTCGGCAATACGCCGATCGCCGCGCTGGCCCCCGCCGGAATCGCCGGTGCCATCGCTCACACGGTGAGTGGTTTCGCGGTGGCCTTCCTGTGGTGGTTTTGCCTGTCGTGCTTCGATAGCCGGTTCAGACTGCGAGGCGCCGTGCTGCGCGTCGGTTTAGCCTGGATCGCCATCGCCGCAGCGGATCGCGGGCTGCTCGGCGATACCCTTGCGGGCAAAGGGCTATCGTTGCTGCTGGTCCCTCTAGGCTTCGCGATCGTCGCCCATATGGTCTGGCGCCTGCTGGCCGAACGTCAGGGCGACCTGATCCAGCGCCGTCACGACGCCCGGATCATGGTCGCGGTTCTGCTCGGCGGAATGCTTTTCATCGACCTAGCGGCCGATGCGTTGTTCGGCTTCGCATGGCGTCCGCTCGCGTTCGCCATGACGCAGAACGCGATGGTGCTCGCCTTCGGCCTCTGGCTGGCCGGCCGGCTGCTGACCGTGCGTGTCGATGTGCTGACCTTCGGTGTCATCGCGAACCCGCCGCTGCTGGCGGGACCAACACCGCAGTCCGGCCCCCGACCTGATGGCGCGCTGTATCGTCGACTGTCTGGCCTGATGGAAACCGAGCGCGTGTTCCTCGATCCCGAACTGACCTTCTCCACCTTTGTCGAGCGCATGGGCGCGCCGGAGCGCGCTGTGCGGACGCTCATCAATCACGAGCTGGGCTATGATCATTTCCGTACGTTCCTGAACCACTACCGGGTCGCGGAGGCACGTCGGTTGCTGGGCGATCGAAATTGCGAGGACAAGCTCATCACCGTCGCGCTGGACAGCGGCTTTGCTTCGCTTGCCAGCTTCAACCGCGCCTTCAGGGCGATCGAAGGGCGCACCCCCAGCGACTACCGAACCGCCGTGCGTCAGGGCGAAGCAAACGACACGCACTTGACGAAAGCCGGGTTTTGAGGAGCGAAATGCCGGGTTTTGAGAGGGCAAACCGTTGTCCCGCGGGTAGCACGCTCTCGCTACATGGGTTGAAGGTGGGTGTGTGAACGGTTTGATCGGTTTGGGCGGAACACTGGTTCTGTTCGTCGTCCTGGGGGCGGTGATCGGATTTAGCGATCGGAAACGCTTCTCTCCGCGCTGGCTGCTGATCGCGGCGCTGCTGGTGGCGATCAACGATGCGCTTCTTACCCGCGCCTACGGATTGCTGCCCGATCTGATCGGTGGAGAGTGGAACTGGCAAGGCAAGCTGCTAGCGTTAGCCGCCACCCTCGCCATTGCCGCGTCACCGGCATTCGGGTTTCGTCGTGTCGGTCTAACGATCGCACAGGAACCGGGAAGCGTGAGGGCCGCGTTGCCGGTCGCAATACTCTACTGCGCTTTCTTCGTCGTGATCGCAGTGGCCTTTCCGGACGGCCCATCGCGTGGGGAGGAAATGGCTTTCCAATTGACCATGCCGGGTCTGGAAGAGGAACCCTTCTACCGGGGCGTCCTCCTGTTCGCGCTCGATCAGGCGTTCACCGGCAGGAAGCGGTTTTTCGGGGTCGATTGGGGCTGGGGTTCCGTGCTGTCATGCTTCCTGTTCGGCATGGCGCATGCCTTCGGCTTCTCACACGGCAGCTTCTCCTTCGACCTTATGACAATGGCGCTGACGGCAGTTCCATCATTCATCGCCGTCTGGCTGCGCCTGCGGACAGGGAGCCTGCTTCTGCCGGTCCTGCTGCACAATTTCGGCAACTCATTTTCGCTACTGGCGTAGCAGCGACGTCCCGATCAGGAATCTTTTTCGGGATCGGCGCCCCGGCGTTCGGTCGGCAAGTCGTTCAGCCCATGCGCTTTCCCGAAAAAGGCGCTTCGGATTCCCATTCCCCGAAATAGCACGCCGGGGAGGAGAAATCGGGACAGCACCCGCTCAACGATCGGCATCTTTTGGGATTGCGGGTCGACGATCCGAACGGCCGAGACGGGCGTGAGCCGCTATGGTGCCCCTTCCTCCACCAGCGCTGTGGCGCGCGCATAGCGCGTGCGCGAACTGATGACCCGTGCTATCTTGATAACACACCTCCGCCGCCCCATATCCCCATCCATGTTCAACGCACTCTCGCTGCTGATCGGGCTGGTGGCGCTGCCCTTTGCGCTGGTGGGGATCATCCCGCTTCCCTTCGTGCCGCTGATCAACTGGATTGCCTTTCCGATCGCGGTCACTGGCACGGTCGTCGGGATGCTTTCGCGGGGAACCGCGGGGCGGAACCTCAACCTGCTGATCCTCATCATCAGCGGGGTGCGGCTGATGCTCACCGGCGGCTTCATCTAGGCGACAAAAAAGGGGCCCGGCGAACCGGACCCCTCTTCGTGCAAGCCATGCCGGCTTAGCGGCAGCGGACGTTGCCGCGGTCCACCGAGTGGCCGAGCGCGCCGCCTGCTGCGGCACCAAGGAGCGTGCCGAGGGTCGCATTGCCGCCCGAGGACAGCGCGTTGCCCAGCAGACCACCGGCGACGCCGCCCACGATCAGACCGGTCGTGCCGTCGTTGCGGCGGCAATAATAGCGCCCGTCATTGCCGCGATAGATACGGTCGTTCCGGCTCAGGCGACGCTCCTGATAATAGCGACCGTCGCGATAATATTGGTCCGCATAATAGCGACGCTGGCCCGGCGGCAGGCGGTTATAGTCATAGTTGCGGAAGCGGCGCCAATCGCCGCGTTCCGGGCCGTGACCCCGGCCCGGGCCGCGATCGTTCCAGCGACCGTCGCGGTCGCGGCCATGATCGCGGTCCTGCCAATGGGCGTCGCGGTTTTGCCAACCCTGCGCCATTGCAGGCACCGTCGGCAGGGTCAGCGCCGCCGCCGCGGCGGCTACGAACAGAATGCGCATCGTGACCTAATCCTTGTCGTTATCGATGCGTGCCGAACGTATGCAAGCGGCGGCAGGTTGCGTGAACATGAAACTACGCCCGGTTCATGCAGCGTCCATCGACGGGACACGCGCATCGCCCGGATAGGCGAACAGCAGATCGCTGCCCACCGTCGCCTCCAGCTCGGCATGGCCTTCCACGGTCAGGCACTCGCCCGCCTTGAAGGCGACGCCGTCCACCACGCCCTCCCCCTTCACCGGGATCAGCCAGCCGGTCGTGCCTTCGGGCAGGGTGAAGCGGCGATGCCCGCCTTCCCAACGCTCGAGCACGAACTTCGGCCCTTCGACCAGGATCGTGCGGTTCGGCGCGACCGCGCCCGGCATCGGGTGCGGCACGAACGGCACCGGTTCGGAAACGGCGATGCCTTCGTCCAGGTGCAGCTCGCGCGGACGACCATAGTCATAGAGGCGATAGGTCGTCTCGCTGTTCTGCTGCACTTCGATCAGCGTGATTCCCGCGCCGATCGCGTGCACCGTGCCCGAGGCCGAGTAAAAGAAATCGCCCGCCTTGACCGGCTTCCAGTCCAGCATGCCCTCGATCGAGCCATCCAGCGCACCGGCACGCAGTTCCTCGCGGCTATAGGGTTGCTTGGTGCCGAGCGCGATCGTCGAATCGGGCTGTGCGTCGAGGATCACCCAGCATTCGTCCTTGCCGCGCGGCAGACCGGCGGCGTGCGCCTGCTCGTCGTTCGGGTGGACCTGCACCGACAATTTCTCGCTCGTGAACAGATATTTGATCAGCAGATCGGGGGTGCTGTCGCCCGGCGTCTGGAACCAGACCTCGCCGACCGGGTCGCCATCCTTGGCGGGATCGGCAAAGCCCGGATACAGGGTGTGGCGGCCCCAGGGTTTTTCGACGCGATGGGTGGCGAGAAGCGTTGCGGGCATGGCAGATCCCCTTCGTTGAACGGTACGGAAACGCCAGCGCATGTGGCGCGAAGCGGGTTCCGCCGCAATCCCGCCCCGAAAAGGATTGTTTGCAGCCACTGGCCCGGTCTAAGAACCCCGCCATATGCGTAGTCCTCTGCCTCGCGCGCTTGCGTTCGCGCTCCTTCCGGTGTTCGCCCTTTCCGTCGCCGGCTGTGCCAAGCGCGGCGGGGTGAAGGATCTGCCTTACGTCGCCCGCGACGTCGGCACGCTGTACAGCACGGCCAAGCAGAAGCTGGATCAGCACCAGTACAAGCTCGCCGCCGCGCTGTTCGACGAAGTCGAGCGCCAGCACCCCTATTCGGTCTGGGCCCGCCGCGCACAGCTGATGGGCGCGTTCAGCTATTATCTGAATCGCGACTATGCAGAAGCCATCGCCTCGGCGCAGCGCTTCCTGGCGGTGCACCCTGGTAACCGCGATGCGCCCTATGCTTATTATCTCATCGGCATTTCCTATTACGAGCAGATCAGCGACGTCACCCGCGACCAGAAGATCACCCAGCAGGCGCTCGATTCGCTCGGCGAGCTGATTCGCCGCTACCCGAACTCGAAATACGCTGCCGACGCCCGCCTGAAGCTCGACCTTGTGCGCGACCATCTCGGCGGCAAGGAAATGGAAGTCGGCCGCTTCTACGAGAAGCGCGGCCAGTGGCTGGCAGCGGCGCTCCGCTTCCGCACCGTGGTCGACAATTACCAGATGACCACCCATGTGCCGGAAGCGCTGATGCGCCTCACCGAGAGCTATCTGGCGATGGGCGTGCCCGAGGAAGCGAACAAGGCGGCCGCCGTGCTCGGCGCCAACTATCCGGGCACCGACTGGTACAAGCACGCCTATGAGCTGATGCAGGAAAACCAGGACAAGCTGGCCGCCGCCGCCAAGGCGAGCCCGCCGCCCAAGCCAAAGAGCTGATTCCAGCGTAAAACCACTTCCGTTCTACTCCTGTTCCTGCGATAGGGGGCCCCGATGCTGACCGCGCTATCCATTCGCGACGTGGTGCTGATCGAGGCGCTGGACCTGGAGTTCGGCGAAGGGCTCGGCGTGCTGACCGGCGAGACCGGGGCGGGCAAGTCGATCCTGCTCGATGCGCTGGGGCTTGCGCTGGGTGCCCGCGCCGATAGCGGCCTGGTCCGCAGCGGCGCGGCGCAGGCGGTGGTGGTCGCGAGCTTCCTGCCGCCCGCTGCCGACAGCGCCATCGCCAACCTGTTTGCGCAGAACGGCATGGAGCTGGAGCCGGGCGAGCCCCTGCTGATCCGCCGTCTGGTCAAGGCCGATGGCGGCAGCCGCGCCTTTGTCAACGACCAGCCCGCTTCGGCCGGGTTCCTGCGCGAGCTGGCGCCGCATCTCGTCGAAATTCACGGACAGCACGACGATCGCGGCCTGCTCAACCCGCGCGGCCACCGGGTGCTGCTGGATTCCTTCGGACGCTGCGATAGCGGGCCGGTGTCGATCGCCCACCGCGCCTGGCGCGCGGCCGAGGATGCGCTGGCGGTGGCCCGCGCCGAACAGGACAGCGCCGAGCGGGACCGCGAATGGCTCGAACACGCGGTCACCGAACTCGCCGCGCTTGCGCCGGAGGAAGGCGAGGAGGAACGGCTCGCCGAACGCCGCGCCTCGATGCAGCGCGGCGAGAAGATCGCGACCGACCTGCAGGGCATCGCGGATCTGCTCGAAGGCTCGGACGGCGGGCTCGCGCGGCTACGGCAGGCGGCGCGGATTCTGGAGCGCGTGTCGGACGATCACGAGGCGCTGGCCGAGGCACTGGCAGCGATCGATCGCGCGATCACCGAAGGCAGCGAGGCGCAGGCGCAGGTCGATGCCGCGGCCGAGGCGCTGGCATTCGATCCTGCCGCGCTCGAGGCGGACGAGGCCCGGCTGTTCGAACTTCGCGCGGTCGCCCGCAAGCACCGGGTCCAGCCGGACGAACTCCCCGCGCTGCTCGCCGAGCTTTCCGGCCGGATGGAGCGGCTGACCAGCGGCGGCGCAGGCATCGCCAAGCTGGAGAAGGCGGCGACACAAGCACACGCCACCTATCGCGAGGCGGCACAGACCCTCTCCGCCATGCGCACCATGGCGGCGGCGCGGCTGGATGCGGCGGTGGCGACCGAACTCAAGCCGCTGAAGCTGGATGCGGCGCGCTTCCGCACCGTGGTGGAGCCGCTGGAGGAGAATCAGTGGAGCGCCGCCGGCATGGACCGGGTGGAGTTCGAAGTCTCGACCAACCCCGGCGCACCGTTCGCGCCGCTAATGAAAATCGCCAGCGGCGGCGAGCTGTCGCGCTTTATCCTTGCGATGAAGGTGGCGCTGGCCGAGGAAGGCGGCGCCCGCACGCTGATCTTCGACGAGATCGATCGCGGCGTGGGCGGCGCGGTGGCGGATGCGATCGGCGAGCGGCTGGCCCGCCTCGCCCAGGGCTCGCAGCTGCTGGTGGTGACGCATAGCCCGCAGGTCGCGGCGCGCGGGGCGCGGCACCTGCTGATCGCAAAGCGCCACGACGGTATCGTCACGCGCACCGGCGTCACGCCGCTCAGCCCCGAGCAGCGCCGCGAGGAGATTGCACGCATGCTTTCCGGAGCGGAAATCACCCCCGAGGCACGTGCCCAGGCGGAGCGACTGCTCGCCGCCTGAACCTGAACGAACCGCTCCGGCTTGCGACAATTGGTGACGCAAAACCGCAGGTGGTGGGACAAAATCGCGACATCGGCGTTCCACAACGGCTCTCGACCGCAGGGGCGGTCCAGTTGAAGTGAGGAGTACCCGATGAAGAAGTTCATGCTGCTGATTGCCGGTCTGGGTGTTGCCACCGCCGCCGTGCCCGCGTCGGCCGCTGCCTATCAGCCGGGCTGGCAGAACATCAACGCTCGTCAGGCGCGCATCGAGCAGCGCATCGACCAGGGGATCCGCTCGGGTTCGCTCAGCCGCCGTGAGGCGACGCAGATCCGCAACGAGTATCGCGGCTTGGTCCGCCTGGAAGCCCGCTATCGCGCCTCGCGTCCCGGCCTGACGATGCAGGAACGCCGCGATCTCGACCGCCGCTACGACGCGCTGTCGGCGAAGATCCGATATGAAAGGCACGATCGCAACAACCACCGTCGCTGATCGCTGCACCTATCAGACAAACGGGCCTCGCCGAAAGGCGGGGCCCGTTTTCCTTGTGTCTCGAGGCGAGATGCATTCTCGCGCCCGGGCGCTTTACAGGACGTCCGACTCCCCGGTGGGATCGCCGCGCTTCATCAGGCCGCGGATGAAGCCGATCAGCCCGGTCTGGCGCGAGCGCTTCAGCCGCTCGGCCTTGAGGATGGTGTGGACGGCCTCGAAACACTTGTCGGCGTCGTCGTTGACCAGGACATAGTCATAGCCGTCCCAGTGGCTCACCTCGTTCGAGGCGCGGGCCATGCGGTGGGCGATGACCTCCGGCGAGTCGGTACGACGGCCTTCGAGGCGGCGGTGCAGCTCGGCCATCGACGGCGGCAGGATGAATACACGGACCACGTCGCCGCCCATCGTCTGGTGCAGCTGCTGTGCGCCCTGCCAGTCGATGTCGAACAGCATGTCGCGGCCGGTGGCGAGCACCGCGTCGACCGGGCCCTTGGGCGTACCGTAGCGATGCTTGAAGACGTGCGCCCATTCGATGAAATGGTGCTGCGAGACCATCTCGCGGAACCGGTCGACGCTGACGAACGTATAGTCGACCCCGTTCACTTCGCCTGGCCGCGGCTCGCGCGTGGTTACCGAGACGGAGACGGCGAGATCGGGTTCGGCGGCCAGCAGCTTGCGGGCGATGGTCGACTTGCCGGCGCCCGAGGGCGACGAAAGGACAAACAAAACCCCGCGGCGATGGAATCCATGCGGGTCGTTCTGGTGCGTATGGGCCATGCGCGCCTTTGGCGTAGCGGTACCCGGGCCGTCAAGCCCGGGCACCGTTTCGCGATTTACGCGCCGAGCCCCGTATCGGGACCGTGCTCGGTCGTCAGCTTGCGCTTGAGATAGGCCGCGCCCACCGCGCCAGCGCCCAGCACGAACGCCGCCGGGACGACGCGCTTGGCGACTTCCCAGGTCGCGACGCCGACCGCCGCGCCGACCGCGCCGCCCTCGCCGTCGCGCCGGTCGATCTTGCTGCCGACCCAGCCTGCAATCAACTTGCCGATCATCGTCTTCTCCTTCCCCGCAAGAACGGTGGTGCGGCGGCAGCGTTCCCGCCGCTCGCCGCAGCTGATCAACGGCCGATCATCGTCTCCGGCTTCACGAACTTGTCGAAGGTCGCTTCATCGACAAGGCTGAGCGCCAGGCCGGATTCCTTGAGGGTCAGCCCCTTCTCGTGCGCGTTCTTGGCGATCTTCGCCGCCGCGTCGTAGCCGATCGCCGGCGCCAGCGCGGTGACCAGCATCAGCGAGCGATCGACCAGCTCCTTGATCCGCGCCTCGTTCGCCACCGCGCCGTCCACCGCGCGCTCGGCGAAGTTGGTCATGCCGATCGCCATGAGGGTGATCGAGCGCAGGACGTTGGCGCCGATCAGCGGCTTGAACACGTTGAGCTCGAAATGGCCCTGCATGCCGCCCACGGTGACGGCGGTGTGGTTGCCGATCACCTGCGCCGCGACCATCGTCAGCGATTCGCTCTGCGTGGGATTGACCTTGCCGGGCATGATCGAGCTGCCCGGCTCGTTCGCCGGCAGTTCCAGTTCGCCGAGGCCGGAGCGCGGGCCGGAACCCAGCAGGCGGATGTCGTTGGCGATCTTGGTGAGCGACACCGCCAGCGTGTTGCAGACGCCGGACAGGTTCACCAGCTGGTCCTTGGTCGCCAGCATCTCGAATTTGTTCGGCGCCGA
This sequence comes from Sphingomonas sp. TDK1, assembly GCF_001650735.1. Classification (GTDB taxonomy): domain Bacteria; phylum Pseudomonadota; class Alphaproteobacteria; order Sphingomonadales; family Sphingomonadaceae; genus Sphingomonas. The sequence continues at coordinate 156,717 of NZ_LXVY01000002.1, forward strand.
GACGAAGGGAAGGCCGGTGATCTTGGCGATCTCCGCCGCCACATCTTCGGCATAATGGGGCGGCGAGTTGAGGCCGGTGCCCACCGCCGTGCCACCCAGCGCCAGTTTGAAGATGTCGAGCTCCAGCACGCTCTGAAAGCGCGCCCGCGCCGAGGCGAGCATCGCGGCATAGCCGGAGAATTCCTGGCCGAGCGTCAGCGGCGTCGCGTCCTGCAGATGGGTACGGCCGATCTTGACGATATGATCCCAGTCGTGCGCCTTGCGGTCCAGCGCGGTGTGCAGCCGCTCCAGCGCGGGGAACAGGTCCAGCGTCACCGCGCGGGCAGCGGCGATGTGCAGCGCGGTCGGGAAGCTGTCGTTTGACGATTGCGCCATGTTGACGTGATCGTTGGGGTGAATCGGGCTCTTGCCGCCACGCTTTCCCGTGAGGATCTCGTTGGCGCGGCCGGCGATCACCTCGTTGACGTTCATGTTGGTCTGGGTGCCGCTGCCGGTCTGCCAGATCACCAGCGGGAACTGGTCGTCCAGCTTGCCGTCGATCACTTCCTGCGCGACCTGGTCGATCACCTCGGCGATCTTGGGGTCCAGCCCGTGCTTCACGTTCACGCGGGCGGCAGCCTGCTTCACGATCGCCTGGGCATGCACGATGCCGATCGGCATCCGCTCCTCCGGCCCGAAGGGGAAATTCTGGATCGATCGCTGGGTCTGGGCGCCCCAATAGGCGTCGGCGGGAACTTCGATCGCGCCGATCGAATCGGTTTCGGTGCGCGTGCCGGTCATGTGCTTCTCCGCTTGTTTGGCCGCGATGTAGGCCTCCCGCCCCGCCCCACAACCCGTACGACGGTCGACATTTCAGCGGCGCCGGCCAAGCCCCCGGAAACACTTGGTAACTTGCATTGGGGCAAAGACGGCGCGCAAAGACGCGGTGCCACCGGCGACAACAGCCGGGGCGACCGCAGGAGAAGAGCCATGATCCCGTTAATTCTGGGGCTGCTGCTCGCCGCCCCCTTTTCCGAGATCGCGCACAGCGTGCGCATCGACCACCCCGCCGGCCCGGTTCACACTGACTATCGTGCGCAGATCGACATTCGCCACCAGCAGCTCGGCGTGGCGGCGCCCGGCGGACGCGCCTCGACGTTGCGGTGCCGCTGGCAGGCGGATCTGGTGGTCGACCGTCAAGCTCGCCACGCCGCCGGCACGCTGCAGCGCGAGTTGCGGCAGGAGGCCGTCGCCTCGGGCAGTCGTCCCGGCTGGTGCACCGCCAACCGCGCGGCCATCACCAAGGACGTTGCCAGTGCAACGAAGGACATGCGAGGCGCGGTCGAAGCGCTGGCGGCCCGGGATGCCGAAATGCTGCGCGCCGAACTCGATCAAATAGGACGTGTAAACACCTGATGCGTATCCCGATTGCTATTGCCGCGTTTGCCGCGCTCGCCCTTCCGCTCGCTGCCCAGGCCCAGGTGCTGCCGAAGGTTTCCGGCGGCGTCGAGCTTTCGACCGACGAGAGCCGCCGCGGCCTAAGCTGGAGCGAGAATCAGTTGAGCGCCTCCGCCGACGCGAGTGCCGGTATCCTTGGCTTCGACGCCTCCGCCCGCGTCGCGATGGTACGCGAATCCAGCCGCCATGCCGGCGCCGATACGGTGTTCGATCTAGAGGCCGGTCATGGCTTCGGCATCGGCGCATTCAACCTGCGCGGCTTCGTGACCGGCCATGTCTTTACCGGTGCGGCGCGGGCGATGGACTATGTCGAGGTCGGCGCCGACGGCAGTTTTTCGCTTGGGCCGCTGCGGCTGAACGGGGGCGCAACCTATGCGCCCGACCAGGGGCCGATCGGCGGCGACAATCTCTATCTGCACGCCGGCGCAGCAGTAGGAATCCCGACAACGCCGTTCACCGTGTCCGGGTCGATCGGCCACACGACCGGCAGCACCGACGACGCCCGCGCAGCCCGGCTGCGCCCAACCGGCGACTATACGGACTGGCGGATCGGCGTGGAACATGTCACCGGGCCGCTGACACTAGGCGTTGACTATGTCGGGACGGACATCGACACCAACCGTGCCGTCACATCCCCTTATGCGGACCTGCGACACAGCGGCAACCGCGTTCTGGGCCGCGCACGGTTGTCCTTCTGAGGCCGGCACTCCCCTCCCATAGGCGGGAGGGGAGCCAGTAAACCCTACCGTCCCTCGGCGCCGGGCACCGCGACATCCGCCTCTGCCGTAAGCGTGTGTCCACTGGCGAAGCGCAATGTCAGCGGCACCTTCTCGCCGCCATGGACGTTCGGCACCATCCCGAATAACATGATATGCTTGCCGCCCGGCGCGAACTTCACCTCCGACCCCACCGGCAGGTCGATGCTGGCAAGCGGTGTCATCTTCACCACCCCACCGGCATCCTTCACGCTCTCGTGGATTTCCGCCCGGTCCGCCGCGCGGGTAGAGATCCCGACCAGCGTCTCCGCCTCGCGTCCGCCGTGCAGCGTGAAGTACGCGGCACCGGGCTGGCCGGCCACCGCCGGCAGGCGTATCCAGGCGCCGTCGACCTTCACGCCGTCCGATTGCGGCGAACAGGCCGCCAACATCGTCACCGCCAATAGCCCCGCCAGACTCCGCATCGGCATCCTCCCTCTTTGATTTGGGAAATCTTGTAGAAAGACGGGCGTCTTGCGGCAAGGCACGACGCACCTATATCCCCCCTCGGACATCTGGACGACGGCCGCCTCTTCTGGGGCCGGCATCCGGACAACGCTTATGAACCCTTTTGTTTCGATTGTGGGGGCCAACGAGGACCATGGCTAAAGTTATCGGTATCGACCTGGGCACGACCAACAGCTGCGTCGCCGTTATGGAAGGCGGCAAGCCCAAGGTCATCGAGAATGTCGAAGGTGCGCGCACCACGCCGTCGATCGTCGCCTTCGCCAAGGATGGCGAGCGCCTGATCGGCCAGCCGGCCAAGCGCCAGGCGGTGACCAACCCGGACAACACCATCTTCGCGGTGAAGCGCCTGATCGGCCGCCGCTTCGACGACCCCGTGACCAAGAAGGACACCGAGCTGGTGCCCTACACGATCGCGCGCGGCTCGAACGGCGACGCCTGGGTCAAGGCCGGCGGCGAAGAGTACAGCCCGTCGCAGATCTCGGCCTTCATCCTACAGAAGATGAAGGAAACCGCGGAGTCGTACCTCGGTGAGAGCGTGACGCAGGCCGTCATCACCGTGCCGGCGTACTTCAACGACGCGCAGCGCCAGGCGACCAAGGACGCCGGCAAGATCGCGGGCCTCGAAGTGCTGCGCATCATCAACGAGCCGACGGCAGCGGCGCTCGCCTATGGCCTCGACAAGGACAACAACAAGACCATCGTGGTCTATGACCTTGGCGGCGGCACCTTCGACATCTCCGTGCTCGAAATCGGCGACGGCGTGTTCGAAGTGAAGGCAACGAACGGCGACACCTTCCTCGGCGGCGAGGACTTCGACAACAAGATCGTCGATTACCTGGCCGATCAGTTCAAGAAGAAGGAAGGTCTCGACCTTCGCACGGACAAGCTGGCACTGCAGCGCCTGAAGGAATCGGCCGAGAAGGCGAAGATCGAGCTGTCGTCGGCGGCGACGACCGAGATCAACCTGCCCTTCATCACCGCCCGCATGGAAGGTGGCGCGACCACCCCGCTGCACCTGGTGGAGACGATCACCCGCGCCGATCTGGAGCGCCTGGTCGACGACCTGATCAAGCGCACCCTCGAGCCGTGCCGCAAGGCGCTGGCCGATGCGGGCGTCAAGGCCGAGGCGATCGACGAAGTCGTGCTCGTCGGCGGCATGACCCGCATGCCCAAGGTCCGCCAGGTCGTGAAGGACTTCTTCGGCAAGGAGCCGCACACCGGCGTCAACCCGGACGAAGTCGTCGCCATCGGCGCGGCGATCCAGGCCGGCGTGCTCCAGGGCGACGTAAAGGACGTGCTGCTGCTCGACGTGACCCCGCTGTCGCTGGGCATTGAGACGCTGGGCGGCGTGTTCACCCGCATGATCGACCGCAACACCACGATCCCGACCAAGAAGTCGCAGGTTTACTCCACCGCTGACGACAATCAGCAGGCGGTGACGATCCGCGTCTTCCAAGGCGAGCGCGAGATGGCGGCCGACAACAAGATGCTCGGCCAGTTCGACCTGGTGGGCATCCCGCCGGCGCCGCGCGGCGTGCCGCAGATCGAAGTTACCTTCGACATTGACGCAAACGGCATCGTCAACGTCTCGGCGAAGGACAAGGGCACCGGCAAGGAGCAACAGATCCGCATCCAGGCCTCGGGCGGTCTTTCGGACGGCGACATCGAGCAGATGGTTCGCGATGCCGAGAAGTTCGCCGACGAGGACAAGAAGCGCCGTGCGGCGGCCGAAGCGAAGAACAACGCCGAGAGCCTCGTCCACACCACCGAGCGTCAGCTCGCCGAGAATGGCGACAAGGTCGACGCGTCGCTGAAGGGCGAGATCGAGGCGGCGATCGCCGAGACCAAGTCGGCGATCGAGAGCGGCGACGCCGATGCGATGACCGCCAAGGCGCAGAACCTCGCCCAGGTGGCGATGAAGCTCGGCCAGGCGATCTACGAGAAGCAGGCTGCCGAGAACGCCTCGCCGAACGCGGGTGCCGCGGCCGGCAGCGAAGCCGGTGGCGAAGAAGTGGTCGACGCCGAGTTCTCGGAAGTGGACGACAACAAGGCGTAACTATTGCCCCTCCCTCTCCCCGTTGGGGGAGAGGGCCGGGGAGAGGGGGAGTGCGGCGAGATGACGCGTACCGTGTCGGACAGGCTCCACTCCCAACCCTCTCCTCGCAAGCGGGGAGAGGGCTTTTTTGAATGACCACCGAAGTCGATTATTACGAACTGCTCGAAGTCGAGCGCACCGCCGATGATGCGACGATCAAGTCGGCCTATCGAAAACTGGCGATCAAATATCACCCGGACAAGAATGGCGGGTGCAAGGAACATGAAGACAAGTTCAAGGCGATCAACGAAGCCTATGACTGTCTGAAGGATCCACAAAAGCGCGCAGCATATGATCGCTTCGGCCATGCCGCGTTCCAGAATGGCGGCGGCGGCCATCACGGCGGCAACGGCGATTTCGGCGCGTTCAGCGACATTTTCGAAAGCGTGTTCGGCGAATTCATGGGCGGCGGGCGCGGCAGTGGCCGGCCCCAGCGGCGCGGCGCGGACCTACGCTACGACATGGAAATCTCGCTCGAACAGGCCTTCCACGGCCATTCCACTGAGATCACCATCGACGTCTCGGGCCCCTGCGACAGCTGCAACGGCTCCGGCGCCACGCCCGGCACCAAGGCCAAGACCTGCACCACCTGCGCCGGCCACGGCAAGGTGCGCGCGCAGCAGGGCTTTTTCATGGTCGAGCGCACCTGCCCCACCTGCCATGGTGCGGGCGAGGTGATCGCCGAACCCTGCCGCAGCTGCCGCGGCGAGGGCCGGACCGACAAGACCAAGACGCTCAAGATCGAGATTCCCCCCGGCGTCGACGAAGGCACCCGTATCCGCCTGACCGGCGAGGGCGAGGCCGGCGCACGCGGGGCACCGGCGGGCGATCTCTACATCTTCCTCCATGTGACGCGCCACTCGCTCTATGAGCGGCAGGGCACGACGCTGTACGCCCATGCGCCGATCAGCTTCACCACGGCGGCGCTGGGCGGCGAGATCCGCATCCCGGGGCTCGACGGCGAGGAGCATGTGATCAAGATCCATGCCGGCACCCAGTCCGGCCGCGAGATGCGCCATCGCGGCGCCGGCATGCCGGTGCTGCAGGGTCGCGGTCGCGGTGACCTGGTGGTCCGTCTGGAGGTGGAGACGCCGACCAAGCTGACGGCCAAGCAGCGCGAGCTGCTCGAGGAATTCCGCAAGACCGAGACGGGCGAGGAATGCCCGCAATCGAGCGGCTTCTTCGCTAAGTTGAAGGCGGCGCTCGGTTGATGGCTTTTACCCGTACCCATCAGTCGTCATTCCGGCGAAAGCCGGAATCCATTGGGGTCGCCGTCCAAGCTCAAGCTGGAACCGAGTGGCGAATGGATCCCGGCTTCCGCCGGGATGACAGCTTGGGGTTAGCCGCATGACCCCCCGCGAATTGCTCGACACCGCCGACGTCCCCGGCGGCGAGCCGCTACGGCTGTTCCGTCGGGGCGACGATCACATGATCGTGCTCGAACGCAACGAGCTGATGAACAGCCGGATGAGCGGTTCGGAAGAAGCACTGGCGGTGATGACGCTCGAACGGCTCGGCAAGCGCGAGGCGCGGGTGCTGATCGGCGGCTATGGCATGGGCTTCACCCTCCGCGCCGCGCTGGGCGTTCTCGGGAGCAACGCCAAGGTGACGGTGGCCGAGCTGGTCCCCAAGATCGTCGACTGGGCGCGCGGACCGATGGCGGCGCTGACCAATGGGTGCCTCGACGATCCGCGCGTCAAGATTGTGTTCGACGATGTCGGCCGGGTAATCGCCGATGGCCAGAATGCCTATGACGCGGTCCTGCTCGACGTCGACAACGGCCCGGACGGGTTGACCCGTATCGGCAATGATAGCCTCTATTCGATGCGCGGCCTCGATTCCGCCCGCCAGGCGCTTCGCCCCGGCGGCATCCTCGCGGTGTGGTCCGCAGCACCCGACGCGCCCTTCGCGCGCCGGATGCGCGACAGCGGGTTCCAGGTGGAGGAAGTCGCCGTGCGCGCCCGCCAGAACGGCAAGGGCCCGCGCCATGTCATCTGGTTCGGCAAGCGGCGGTGATGCGCCGCCGGGGCTGAGCGCCGTCGGCACTCCCGCCCACACCGTCGGCGGAAGTGCGACGCGCGCCTGCCTCAACCCACCGTGTGCGCCGTGATCGCATAGCCGAACGGATCGCGGAACGCGAAATAGCGGCCGAATGGTCCGTCCTTCGGCGCGAAGACGATCGACGTGCCGTTCGCTACCAATTGCCCGTGCAGCGCATCGGCATCGTCGCAGCCGAACCAGAGCGCGACGCCCTCCCCCAGCGCATTCTCGGTATTCAGCGGCCCGACCGGCGTGCGGACGGCGAACGAAACCGCGCCGGTATCGAACACGACCGCGCCCGGAGGGCTTTGCGGCGCGAGCTTCAGCCCGACCACCTCGTTGTAGAAGATCCGGGCAGCATCGAGGTCCTGCGTCTGGATGCTGATGAAGTCGGGACCGAGGAGGTGGGCCATGGCGTGCTTCCTTTTTTTGTGACACATAATGTATCAGCACCCTGATAATATATAAGGACCCTGATATGTCAAGCCAAAAGCTGGAGACGGAAATGGCTGACCCGTACGCCACCATTGGATTTGCATTGAAGCTGGCGCAGCAGGCATTGCGCACGCATATGGACGCCGGGCTCCAGCGGATCGGGCTCACCACGCCGCAATATGCGGTGCTCAACTTCCTCAAGGCGAAGCCGGGCGCTTCGAACGCCGAGCTCGCGCGGCGATCTTTCGTGACGCCGCAAACGATGCAGGGAATCGTGGTGGCGCTCGAGCGTTCCGGATTCATCGTCCGCGCGCCGCATCCCGACCATGGACGCGTACAGACTACCGAACTGACCGAGCGCGGACGCGAGGTGCTGGCTGCGGCGTCCGGCATCGTGTCGGAAGTGGAAGCGCGGCTGCGTAACGCTTCCGCCCCGCTCGATCCCGGGACGATCGCCGCAGCCCTGTTGCGGCTTGCCGAAGCGCTTCGCTGAAGTCGGATGGCTATGGCGTCCTAAACGCAATCTGGGCGCGCCCTCCACCAGCGTGCAGCGGAAACTTGGTACGGGTCGTCCCGTCTGCGGAACGAGGTTCGGGGCTCGTGCATTCCGAAGAGCGCAAGTTCCAGAAGGAAGTCCGACCATGTCCGATACGCCCGAAACCACCAGTCTGCTCGTCACCGCCCGCGTCGACGGGCTAAAGGTGCGCAGCCGCGACGGGGACTCGCTGGGCCAGGTACAGGCCTTCATGGTCGAAAAGGGCACCGGCCACACACTCTACGCGGTGCTCAGCCTGGGCGGGTTCCTCGGCATGGGCAAGAGCTATTACCCCCTGCCCTTCGAGCTGATTGCCTACGACGCGACGGGCGACGACTATGTCGTCACGATCGACCGCCGCGTGCTCGAAGGTGGCCCAAGCTGGGCGAGCAACGCACCGGAATTCACCCAAGCCTATGCCGATCGCGTGTCCAACTATTACGGCCTCTCCGCCGCGCGCGTGGACCGCGTGCTAGGCTAACCGCGTCGCAGGCGCCGGGAGATCCGTTCGGCGCCGACCCATTGAATGGCACGCTTGGCTAGCGCCACGCCGCTGTCGAACCCCGCCAGCGAAGCGATCAGCGCCCGGTTGCTCAGCGTTGGGCGCAGCATCATCAGGTCGAGGCAGGCTACCCCGCCGCTCGCCATCTGGCGCTTGTGCTGCCCCTCGCCCTCGGTGAAATCGAACCAGGCGAAGCGACCTTCGGCGAACAGGTCGCGCAGCGCTTCCAGCTGCAGCACCGCGCCGGGCGACAGCGCGGCGAACTCCGGATCATGTCCGACATGCGCATAGATCAGCGTGTCGCCCTCCGCCGGGCAGCAGAGATAGGCCACCGGCCGCTCGCCGAGCATCAGCAGCCAGGCGCGCACTGCATCCGCTGCCGCAAGCCGCTGCAATCCGACCGGGTCCTCTGGCAACCCCGCGCCCAGTAATCGCTCCTGATAGGTCCGCGCCGAGACCGCCCGCGCCAGGGGGTGGAAGACCGCCATTTCCTCGGGGGTACGGAAGCGCCGCACCTCCCCCCCGATCCGGCGCGCCTTGCGCTTCAGTCCTTGCCGCGTGTTCGCCGACAAGCCCGCCCCCCAGGCATCGAACCCGAGCGACAGGTCGACATGAAAGCGAGTGTAGCGCTGCCGGACGAGCCCGAGCATCCCATTGCCAAGCAATGAATCGCACGCCGCTTCCGGCAACGACGTCACCAGATAGCCTTCGGCGTCCGCCGGCAGCGGCGGCAACGCACGGCAGCGTCCCGACCGCACCTCAGCCAGCGTGTGCGGAACCCGCACCAGCCGCCGTCGCACCGAGGTCAGCGTGCGCGCGCCGACCATGAAGCGGATCGACACGGAGTGCGCGCCGCTCACCCCGCCCGTTCCTCGACGATATTGGACCAGAGCTGCTCGGCCTGCCGCAGGCGGGTGCGCAGCCTGCTGGGGGCTAGCGGTGCATCGTCCTGGTGCAGCACCAGCGGCGGCCGGTCGGCGAAATGGGCGGTCGGCAGCAGATCTCGCCGGGCAGCCAGCATGCCGCACAAGGTCTCGAAGCGCCGGACATGCACCGCATTGGGCCGCGTTCCCGTGCGGTTGGCCAGTTCGAAGCCATGGCTGACGATCGTCACTGCGGCGTGGTGCGCCGCCACCGCATGATCAAGCGCCGCACGCATCTCGCGGGCCGAAAGCGCACAGATCTGGAAGTGCCGTAACTGGGTGCCCGCATCGATCAGCGTCACCGGCACTTCGATAATCCCCTGGTGCATTACCGGGGCAATGCGGCGCGCCGAAAGCCCGATCGCGCTCGGCCAGGGCTGCTCGGAGCCGTTATGGCTCGAATCATACAAGAAGCCTTCTGTCGCCAGGGCCGCCAAGGTCGCGTCGTTGGCCGAATAGCTGCCCCCTCGAAACGCGATCGGCGCCGACGCCCCCGCCTCGATCAGCAGCGACCGGGCCTGCCGAATCAACTTGCGCTGCTCCTCAGCACCGTAATCGACGAGATCGAACCGCGTCGGGATCTGGCCGCGATCCGTCGCACTCGCGCCGGTCCAGTTCGGATGGAGATGCAGTTGCACTTCCTGCCCAGCCGCACGGATCGCCCGGACGATCGCCGTAATCGGCGCGATGCCGTGTACCAGCGCCGGCATCGGATCAACGAAGAAACATGCCTTGAGCCCGTAATGCGCAAGCCGCTCCAACTGCCAGCCTACGCCGACTCCGGCCGGCTCGAACGATCTCGTCACCACTTCCGCCAGATCGAGACCGGCGACGTGGTGGCGCCACATCAGCTCGGTATCAATCGTCAGGAAGACATGGGTAGGCATGCAGGCGCGTCTCGCTCTCGCCCCGGAGACTGGGGTCTGTCGCGAACTGGCCTAACCTACCCAGAATGAAGAAATGGCAAAGCGCTCAGGGTTTGATCCCATAGCGTGCGAACCGCTCGTCGATTCGCGGTTCGATCATCCGTGCCGCCGCGAGATAGGCATCGGCATCCTTCGCTTTGGTCCGCTTGCCGATCACGCCCCGCATATAAAGGCTCGCCGATTGCTCGGGGCTGGCCCGCAGCGCCGCATCGAGATCGGTCAGCGCCGCATCGAGCTTCCCCATGCGGAAATAGACCATGGCGCGGCTGTCGAGCACTGCGGCCGAGCTGCTGCCCAGCTCCACGCCGCTGGTACAATCCTGAAGCGCTTCCGGAATCGCGATATTATGCGTCGCCCGGATCCAGCAGCGGCTGTTGAGCAGCGAAGCATTGCGCGGTGCGGCCGCGATCGCCTCGTCGAGCACGGCGACGGCCTCGTCGACCTGTCCGGCCTCCGCGAGCAAGTCGGCAAGCTGCATCTGCCAGCCGAGCTTCTTCTCTCCCCCTTGGTCGATCCGCGCCTCAATCAGCCCGCGCGCCTCGTCCAACTGGCCCTTGTCGCGCTTGAAAGTCGCCAGCGCGGCGGTGGCACCGTCCGAATCCGGCTCCAGCTCCAGCGCGGCCTGCAGGTCGGCCAATGCCTTGTCGTCCTGATGCAGCGCGAAATAGGCCTGGGCGCGCCGGAGCAACGTATCGGCCGTCGGCGCCAGTGCGATGGCCTTTGTCAGATCGCTGATCGCATCCTCGCGATCATAGATCGTCTCGTAGAACCATGCGCGGTCGGTATAGCCGTCCGGATCTTCGGGCTTGGCGGCTATGGCCTTGGCATAGGCTTCGAAGATCGGCTTCAGGCGAATGCTCGAACGCGCGGACAGGATTGCGGCCCAGCGCGGCGGCTGATCCGCCGGCGCGACCAGACGGAGCGGATTGGCCTTCACTCGCGCCACCTCGGCGCGTGCAGCCGGAATTTGCGCCGCGGCAACCTCCTGCAGCCCCGTGGTGATGCGGTCCTGCAGCGACACCCAGCCATTGCCCAGCGCCACCTTGCGCGAAAGCTGCATCCCCGCCAGCGCCGCCGGCAGTGTCTGCTGGCCTTCGAGCGTGAACCCGTCGCCGCCATTGGGCAGCTGCCACCGGCGCTCCACCCACACGTCGCCAGCGGCGCCGCTCACCGCCGGGATGGCTTTCCACGCCGTACGCGCGCGGTTTGGCGCGAAGCTGATTCGATCGGCCGTGGCGTCGATCGAGAGGCGCTGACGGCCACGATCCTCCTGCCAGTCCTGATAGGCAACGCCGCTGGCCGAAACGGTAACGGTGCCACCGGCTGGATCGTCCTCCATCTTCTGGTCATAGGCGCTGTGATTGCCCAGCACCGCCGTGATCTGCGGATCGAGGAACGCGACCAGCTTGTCCTTGTCGATCTGTGAGCGAGCCCCCCGCAGGGCCTCGGCCATCGCGCCGCTATAGACGATGCGGATCGTGTAGAGCTCCGGGAAGTCGATGCCCGCCGTCGCATCGAAAGTGACCGACACTTGCTGGGCGGGGCGTGCGGGCGGCCGCATCGGCATCGCCTCCAACCCCGCGCCTGCGGCGCGGATCGGCAGCGCCGTCTTGAAGGCCGGCACATCGTCCAGATCCTCGACGCGCGAGCCGCCCTGGGTGCCGTCCAGCCACAGCGTCTTGCCGGCCACCGTCGCGCGCACGATCACATGGTCGAATGCGCCCGGCGATGGCAGCCGTGATTCGACGAGGTCGCCCAGGCCGCTGCTCACCAGCGCCGGCTCGGCCTCGATATCCAGCGCCCGCAGCAGTGAAACGAGCAGCAGCGTCTTGGCCTTGCAGTCGCCATAGCGCAGCGTCCAGGTTTCCGCGGGCGCCTGGGGGCGATAGTTGCCGCTGTCCATGCCGCGAAACAGGTAGCGGACCTGATCCTGCACGAGCCGCAGCGCCATCGCTGCACGCGTCCGCGGATCCTTGCTGGCGGCTGCGATGCGTGCGACTTCGGCGGCGAGCGGGCTCCCGACCGGGATGGCGCCCTCACTCCGATAATAGGGCGCCATCGCCCGCGAGATCGACGCCCAGTCCGCATAGCTGCTCACGTCCAGCATCGGCAGCGGCTTGTACCGGGCGGGCGCATCGTCCGGCAGCTCGGGTGGTTTCGGCGTCGGCAGCGGCAGGAGCACTTCGCGATAGCCGCCCGCGACGGGCTTCGGCTCCGGCCCATGCCGGTCCGCCGAGCCGAACACGCCGCCGCTATAGTCGCGCCATGCCAGCGGGATGTCGTCCTTCCAGAGCAGGCGGGCACGGCCGAAGCCCAGCTTCGCCGGCGCGGGGACCATCGGCACCACGCTCATGATGTTCTTGCCGAGCACCGCATCCTTGCGGGTGATCGTGAAGGCCACGTCCAGCACGTCGCCCACGCGCAGCCCCTCCAGCGCCACCGTAGCGGTGAGCATGCCGTCGAGTGCGAACTGCTCCAGCTTCTGCTCGCGCTGGAGCACGTTGAAGCGCGTCCCCTTGGCCAGCAGGTCAACCCGCTCGCCGGCGCGCAGGATCTGCAGCTTGTGGATAATTAGGTCGCCCTTGCCGGGATCCCATTGCAGCGGCAGCGTGCCGCTCTGCGTAAGCATCTGGGGCGAGGCGACCCGGATCGCGCTTTCGAAATAGATCGCGACCTGCCCGTCCTCGAAGCGCTGCTGCTGATCGAAGATCTGCAGCACCGGCGCGGCATCGTCGAGCTTGGCGGTATCCACCGCCGGGGCGGGCAGCACCCAGGCGGGCGCCGGCTGGTAGAGCGGCTTGTCCCCGGCATGCGCTACCCCTGCCGTGGACAACAACAACACGGCCAACAACACTCGACGCCCCCGCATGCAACTCCCCCTCAAAACCAAGTTGGAGCGTAGCGCATGCGGCGGGACGCTCAAGTGCCCTCTGCGCGCGACGAAGCGTTTGCGCTATCGGCTGTGATAGAAATCGTAGACCTGCTGCGCCACGCCGGCCGAGACGCCCGGCGCCTTTTGCAGATCCTCCAGGCTCGCGTTGCGCACCGCCCGTGCGGTGCCGAAGTGCATCAGCAGCGCCTTCTTCCGCGCCGGGCCGATGCCGGGCACTTCGTCCAGCGGGCTGGCGCCGATCGCCTTGGCGCGCTTGTCGCGGTGCGCGCCGATGACGAAACGGTGGACCTCGTCGCGCAGCCGCTGGAGGTAGAACAGCAAGGGCGCGTTGACCGGCAGCATCCGCTCGCTGCCGTCCATCAGGTGGAACACCTCGCGGCCGTCGCGGCCATGGTGCGGCCCCTTGGCGACGCCGACCATGCAGACATCCTCGATGCCCATTTCCTCCAACACCGCGCGCGCGGCGTTGAGCTGCCCGCGGCCGCCGTCAAGCAGCACCAGGTCCGGCCAGTCGCCCTGACTGCGATCGGGGTCCTCGTCCTGCGCGCGAGCGAAGCGGCGGCTGAGCACCTCGCGCATCATCCCGTAATCGTCGCCGGCGATGGTCTCGGGACGCTTGATGTTGAACTTGCGATACTGGCTCTTGCGGAAGCCCTCGGGCCCGGCGACGATCATCGCGCCCACCGCATTGGTGCCCTGGATATGGCTGTTGTCGTAGACTTCGATGCGGTTGGGCGGCTCGGGCAGGTCGAACAGGTCGGCCATCTCTCGGAGCAGCTTGGCCTGCGTTGTGCTCTCGGCGAGGCGGCGGTCGAGGGCTTCCTCGGCGTTGCGCTTGGCCTGGTCGAGCAGGCGGCGGCGGGCGCCGCGCTGGGGGACCGACAGCGCCACCTTGTGCCCAGCACGCTCGCCCATCGCCTCGGCGAGCAGCTCGGCCTCGGGCAGATCGCGGTCGACGAACACGTTCCGCGCCGGCGGCACCTCCTCGTAGAACTGCATCAGGAAGGCGGCGAGCACCTCGTCCTCGGGCACGTCCTGGGTGTGGCTCGGGAAGAAGCTGCGATGGCCCCAGTTCTGGCCGCCGCGGATGAAGAAGGCCTCGATGCCGATCACGCCCGACTTGGCGGCGAGCGCGAAGATATCGGCATCCCCAACGCCCTCGGCGTTGATCGCCTGGCTGCCCTGGATGAAGGTGAGCGCCTTCAGCCGGTCACGCAGGATCGCGGCCAGCTCGAAATCCAAATTCTCCGCCGCGGCCTGCATCTGCTCGCCCAGCTTGGCCTGGACCTTGGTGGACTTGCCCTGGAGGAAGTCACGCGCATCGTTGACCAGCTCGGCATAGCCGTCCTGGTCGATGCGGCCCACGCAGGGCGCCGAGCAGCGGCGGATCTGGTACAGCAGGCACGGCCGGTCGCGGCTGGCGAAGAAGCCGTCGGTGCAGCTACGCAGCAGGAACAGCTTCTGCAGCGCGTTGAGCGTCTTGCGTACCTGCCCGGCGCCCGCGAACGGGCCGAAATAATCGCCCTTGGCCCGCCGCGCGCCGCGATGCAGCTGGACGCGGGCGAAGTCGTGATCCTGCCGCAGCAGGATGAACGGGAACGACTTATCGTCGCGCAGCAGCACATTGTAGGGCGGCCGGTAGCGCTTGATCAGCTGCGCCTCGAGCAGCAGCGCCTCGGCCTCGTTGTTGGTCGTGACGATCGTCATCGAACGGGTCTGCGCGACCATGCGCTGGAGCCGCTTCGAGAGGCGGTTGACCTGGGTGTAGTTGGTCACCCGGTTCTTCAGCGCCCGCGCCTTGCCAACATAGAGCACGTCGCCACGCGCGTCCTGCATCCGGTAGACGCCCGGGCGAATCGGCAGCGTCTGCAGCACGTTGCGGATCGCGGCTACACCCGCCTCGAGGTCCGGCGTCTCGGCGCCGCGGACCGCATAGGTGGCCTTTTCCTCGTTGAATCGCTCGGGGGAATTGGGGTCGTTCATTGCCGCCGATGTAGGGGTGGAAGAGGGCGGATGCCACTTAATCTCGGGCACGACGACACATCAAGGAAGCCATATCCTCCCCCGCCAGGGGGAGGTGGCCCGCGCAAGCGGGTCGGAGGGGGAGGATGCCAGAACCTCGCCGCCGTGCTTCCTCCCCCTCCGTCAGGCTGCGCCTGCCACCTCCCCCTGGCGGGGGAGGATACGGTTACCGCGCTACTGAGTACCCGCCTCGTTCTCCAGCTGGTCCACCTGCGCCTCGATCCGTCGCATCGTCGCGTCCGCCCGCGCCCTCACATCGGTCGCGCGCGCGTGATCGTCGGCCGCGTGGCGCACTGCCACCACCGCCACAAACGCAGCGAGCGCCAGTGCCACCAGGGCACCGGCGCTCAGCCAGCGATAGGATTTATGTTCCGCCATCCCCGTCCCATAGCATGGGCGGCGTGGCAGGCCAGCTCAGTTGAGCCGGCCCAGCCCGGCGATGGTCTTGTCGACCAGCGCCTTGTCGGCTTCGGCACCATGCTTCTCCGCGATCACCGCCGTGGCGGCCGTCGTGGCGGCATCGGCTGCCTTGGCGCGGATCGACTGGATCGCGCTGCGCTCGGCGGCCGCGATCTTGTCTTCGGCCATGCGGGTGCGGCGGGCGATCAGGTCGGCTGCATCGGCCTCGGCCTTCGCCTGCATCGCAGCTGCCTCGGCCTGCGCGTTGGCGACGACGGCCTTTGCATCGGCATCGGCGGACGCGGTGCGGGCCTTCGCCTCGGCGAGCAACGCCTCGGCTTCGCTCCGCAGCTTCGACGCTTCGTCGAGCTGGGTGCGGATCTTGGAAATCTGCTTGTCGAGCATGGCGCCGATCATGCTCGGCACCTTGTTGACGAGGATGATCACCACCACGACCAGCATGGACAGCGCCACGAAGCCCGGCGCAGTGATGCCGAACACCGCCGGCTCATGATGGAGTTCCACGGTACCGACCTCGGCGTTCAGGGAATGAGCTTGTTCAGCCATGGGCAAGCGCCGCCTTCACCTTCTGTTCGACGCTGGCGCGGTCAACGGCAACGCCGGAGACGCGTGCGACGATCGCTTCGACGGCCTCGACAGTCGCCGCTTCGATCTCGACGATTGCCGCCCGTTCACGCTCGGCGATGGTGCGGGTGGCGTCGGCCAGCCGCGCATCGTCGGCCGCGGTGGCGGCCTTGAGCTTGGCTTCGGCAGCGGCGGAAGCCTGTGCCTTGGCGCCGGCGGTCACCCGCAGCGCCTCGGCACGGGCGGCTTCCAGCCCCGCCTGATAGGCCTCGTCGGCAGCGCGCGCAGAGTCGCGTGCGGCCTCGGCCGCAGCGAGGTCCCCGGCGATGCGGGCGGAGCGATCTTCCATCGTCCGCTCGATCTTCGGGACCATCGCCTTGCCGATCCCGAAATAGATCAGGGCGAATACGATCGCGAGCCAGAAGAGCTGCGAGGCGTAGATTTCACCGATCTGGGATAGCTGCGGCATGGGCCGAGGCCTCCGTTCTTGCTTACTTGACGACGAAGAGGATCAGGATCGCGACGACGAACGCGATCAGGCCCAGCAGTTCCGACGCGGCGAAACCGATGAACAGGCGGCCCTGCTGGCCGTCAGCCGCACCCGGGTTGCGCAGCGCGCCCTCGAGGAACGAACCGAACACGTTGCCCACGCCGAGCGCGGCGAGGCCGATACCGATCGCAGCCAGGCCGGCACCGATGTACATTGCACCCAGATCAGTCATTTCTAGCTCCCTAGATAATTCGGTAAAAACGGTAATTCGAAACGGAACGACTTAGTGCAGGTGCACCGCGTCGTGGAGATACAGCGAGGTCAGCAGCGCGAACACATAGGCCTGGATCGCGCAGACCAGCAGCTCGAGCGCGCTGACGCCGACGATCATGGCGAAGCTGAGCACGCCGACCACGCCGCCCAGCGGCGTTCCGCTGCTCAGCCCCTGGACGACGAAGCTGCCAAACACTTCCAGCAGAATGTGCCCTGCGGTCATCGCGACGAACAGTCGCAAGCCCAGCGAGAAGGGGCGGACCAGGAACGAGACGAGCTCGACTGGAATGATCACCGGCATCAGCCAACCCGGCGCGCCGTGCGGCACGAACAGCGAGAAGAACTTGAAGCCGTGCTTGATCAGGCCGACCGCGAGGACGATGCCGAACGAGAAGAAGGCGAGCACCGCGGTGACGGTGATGTGGCTGGTGACCGCGAAGGTGTGCAGCCCCGGCAGGATCGCCAGCGGCAGCACGCCGACCAGATTGGCGAACAGGATGAAGAAGAACAGCGAGAAGATGTACGGCGCGAACTTCTTGCCGCCCTTGCCGATGTTGACGTT
This sequence comes from Sphingomonas sp. TDK1, assembly GCF_001650735.1. Lineage (GTDB taxonomy): Bacteria > Pseudomonadota > Alphaproteobacteria > Sphingomonadales > Sphingomonadaceae > Sphingomonas. Next base: position 174,057 of record NZ_LXVY01000002.1, read on the forward strand.
GACCATCGAGTCGATGAACCCGACCGCCCCTTCCACCATCAGCTGCCACTTGCCCGGGATCAGCTTGCGCTGCATGCCGCCCACCATGAAGATGAACAGCAGCGCGGCGACCACGAACATGAACAGCGCCGAGTTGGTGAAGGAGATGTCATAGCCGAACAGGTCGATATGCCGGCCCAGTACGGGCTCGACCTTGAACTGCTCCATCGGATCGATTTTGCCGGCGCTCACTCTGCGCGCTCCTTCGAAATCTTGTAGATGTTGCGAAACGCCACGATCACGCTGAGCACCAGCAGGATCAAGAGGCCCCAGGGGCTCGTTCCCAGCCAGCGATCGAGCGCGAAACCGATCACCCCGCCGCCCAGCGGTGCGCCGATCAGTTCGGCGAGCACCCGCGAGCCCTGCTTATAGCCCTTTTCGGGCTTGCGCACCTGCTCCGCATCCGCACGCACCGCCGCCTTCGCATCGGCGATGCGACGGTCGAGGTCGGAACGGATAGGGTCGTCAGACAAAGCGAGCACGGCGATCCAGATATGAAAAAGCCGCCGCGCATCGGGCGGGCGACATACAGCACCGCAAGCCGATGGCCGCGATGTACGGGCGCTTTAGGAAGACCAATCGACCGAGTCAACCGTTGCAAGATGCTGCGCTTCGTTGCCGCTTCGTCTCCATCAACAATGTTCGCGGGCGCGGAAATCCGCCGTTTATGTCTCCCGCGGTGCAGCGAAGGCAGTATGATCGCGCACCGGACGTCCCCCGCCGCGGTCATGGATTGCCGGAGTGCGCGCGCATCTGCATAGTCGCGCGAATGTCGATGGATTCTCCCGACAACAGCGGCCACCGCGCCCGGCTGCGCCAGCGCCTGTTCGAAGGCGGGCCGGATGCGTTGCTCGATCACGAACTCATCGAGTATCTGCTGGCCCTCACCATCCCGCGCAAGGATACCAAGCCGCTCGCCAAGACGCTGCTCCAGGAATTTGGTGGCCTGCCCGGATTGCTCGCCGCCGATCCCGAGGCGATGCTGCGGATCGACGGTGTGAAGGACACCCAGATCGCTGCACTGAAGGCCGTGCACGCGGCGGCACTGCGATTACTCCAGGCGCGGGTCCGCGAGAAGCCGGTCCTTGCCAACTGGCAGGCGCTGCTCGACTATCTCCGCGCCGACATGGCCCCCCACGCGATCGAACGGGTGCGCGTGCTTCACCTCAACACTCGCAACATGCTGATCCGCGACGAGCTGATGAACGAAGGCTCGATCGACGAGGCGCCGCTCTACGTCCGCCAGGTGATCGCCCGCGCGCTGCACCTGGGCTCGGCGGCGCTGATCCTGGTCCACAACCATCCCACTCTCTCAGATCGATCACACTGGATCACGCACAAGCACGCTGAATCACTAGGAAATTTGCATAATTTTGGTCTTGCGTAGTGGGGGCGGTTTTGGCAAATTGGGGGCGGTTTAAGGGGTAGGAAACGGCATTCCGCTCCCAGCAAACGATCCTCGTTTCTCCTTGACCGATCCCAGTTGCGGGACAGGAGAAACGTGATGCCAAGCCTGACCGATACCACGATCCGACATGCGTTGAAGCGCGTCGAAGCGAGCCAGAAACAAGAAAACCTTGCCGATGGCGAAGGGCGCGGGACAGGGCGGCTCGTCCTCGTCCTGAAGCCGATGCCTAAGCGCGTGACCGCCGATTGGATGGCGCAGCAATGGCGCGAAGGCAAGCGCACCAAGAAGAAGATCGGCGCCTATCCGTCCATGTCGCTCGCCGAAGCGCGCGAGATCTACAAACGCGACTACGCTGACGTCATCCAGAAGGGCCGGAGCATCAGGATCGCGACCGACACGCGGCCCGGTACTGTCGCCGACCTGTTCGAGGGCTATGTCGCCTCGCTCAAGACCGCAGGCAAGCCGTCGTGGAAAGAAACGGAAAAGGGCCTGAACAAGATCGCCGACACGCTTGGCCGCAATCGCCTCGCCCGCGAGATCGATCCCGAAGAGATCGTCGAAGTCATCCGACCGATCTACGACCGCGGAGCGAGGGCGATGGCCGATCATGTTCGCGGCTATATCCACGCAGCTTATGGCTGGGGCATGAAGTCGGACAATGACTATCGGAACACTTCACCGCGCCGCTTCCGAATTCCCTTCAACCCGGCCACGGGCATTCCGACCGAACCCAAGGTCCAAGGCACGCGCTGGCTCGACGAGGACGAGTTCGTGCGGCTTTATCGCTGGCTGGAAAGCCCCGACACGCCAATCCACCCGCCCTATACCCGCGCCGTTCGCATTCTCATGCTGACCGGCCAGCGAGTCCAGGAAATTGCTCGCCTCCACATCGACCAATGGGATGCCAGGGAGCGAATCATCGACTGGTCGAAGACCAAGAACCTTCAGCCGCACGCCGTTCCCGTGCCGTCGCTTGCCGCCGAATTGCTCGAATCCATCAACGTGAACGAATATGGCTGGTTCTTCCCCTCTGCGACTGACCCGTCGAAGCCTGTCAGCCATGGTACGCTTTACTCGTTCATGTGGCGCCAGCGCGATCGCGGCGTAATCCCCTATGTGACGAACCGCGATCTCCGTCGGACCTTCAAGACGCTCGCCGGCAAGGCCGGTGTCTCCAAGGAAATCCGTGATCGTCTCCAGAACCACGCGCTTCAGGACGTCAGCTCCAAGAACTACGACCGCTGGAACTACATGCCCGAGAAGCGCGCCGGCATGGCAAAGTGGGACAAGTCCGTCCGCGCGATGCTGACGAAGAAGAAAGGCGCCAGCGCCTTGAAGAAGGCAGCGTGAGCGGTCGGCTTCTCCTGCTGGCCGCCGCCGCTCTCTGCTACACCGCCCCGGCCCACGCAGATCCGTGCGAAGGCACTCTTCCCACGCGGGCGGGCGTCCAGTTCTCCGGCATCGTCCGATATGTGGGCGACGGCGACGGCCTCTGTGTCGGGCGAACGGCGGACCCCAATGAGTGGATTGAAGTCCGCCTCGTCGATTTCAATGCTCCGGAGCTACACACTCCCGGCGGTCCCGCAGCCAAGACGACGCTCGAACACCTGGCCCTGCAGCGCAAGGTCATATGCACATCCGAGCGCGGGCGCAGCGGCCGTGTCCGCTCCTTTGACCGCGTTATCGCACGCTGCCGCATCGGTGGCGCCAGTCTTGGCGACCTGCTGCGCCAGGCCGGCGTAGCCGAGGGCGGCAACTGATGCGATCCAGCTCACCATTGACTCCGCATAGCTTGGAGGCTATATGACTTGGAACGTCAGACTGCATGATGCCTTCGAGGCGGAGTTTCTGGCTTTCGAGCGCGAGGTCCAGACCGAATTGCTGGCGGTCGCGAAGCTGCTAGGCGAATACGGCCCGCAGCTCGGTCGGCCCTACGCCGACACGCTCAAAGGCTCGAAACACGCCAACATGAAGGAGATGCGTTTCTCGGCCGCCGATGGCGAATGGCGCGCTGCCTTCGCCTTCGATCCCGAACGGAAGGCCATCCTTCTCGTCGCGGGCGACAAATCGGGCGGCAGCCAGAAACGCTTCTACAAGCAGCTTATCACAAAGGCGGACAGCCGGTTTTCCGAGCATCTGGAAAACCTGAAAAGCGCAAAGAAGGGAAGATTGTAATGGGCGGGAGCCTAACCGAAGTTATCGCCTCGCTGCCCCAGGATCAGCAGGACCAAGTAGAAGCCCGCTATCAGGCGATGCGGCAGGAGGTTGAAGGTTTGCGGGAGCTGCGCCAGATCGCCGGCAAGGCACAGGAGGACATCGCCAACGCCCTGAACATCAAACAGCCGTCCGTCTCCAAGATCGAGAAGCAGGCCGACATGTATCTATCTACGTTGCGTAGCTACGTAGAGGCGGTCGGTGGCAAGCTAGAACTGATCGTGAAACTTCCCGGCGGCCCGGCCCTTCACCTGGACCATCTTGGCGACATCGCCGCGGTTTCACGTCCGGTAGAGGGAGCCACAAAGCTGG
>NZ_LXVY01000003.1 GCF_001650735.1 Sphingomonas sp. TDK1
TGCGAATGTGCCAACTTCTTCCAGGCCGCTGGATATCAACGGTCAATGTGAAATTGCTCTAGTTTTTCAACGGCGTATTTTTCAACTCGTTGGCGGCGCTGCCAAGGGTGCCCGCAGGTTCTTGTGGAAGGCGTACGCCCGCCATTCGAGGTGCGTCGGGCTAAAGTTTAGCTAACGGCTCGGAGTAGCCAGGTCACGCCCAACCACAGGACAATGGCCGGAACGAGCAACAGGCCAAGGCGCACGGCGCGGGGGAATTTGGTGACCTCCGGCTCAGGCAGCTGATCGAGAGCGGCACGTAGCTTGAATTGGAGGTCTCCCACGGGCGCCCGTGGGGCAGGCGCACCGATGGTCCGCTCGCTTTCCGCGTCTTCCGGAGAAGGGGTTGCCGCCTCCGGCGCACTCGCCTGGGGCGGTCGCCCCGGTGCGGGCGGCATCGTACCGTCGCGGCGACGGATTTCTGACAAAAAACCTCGGCGTGGCATTGCGAGCCTCTCCAACCGGCCCCGCATATTATCACGCATGTTAACAGCGGGTATATGCTGCCGGAGGAGGAGTATGCGCGCCTCCAAGATCTCTTACAAGGGCTGGCCGGCGAACATGCACCGTAGCGGACTTGATCGGGCGCCAGCGCTCTCCGCTGCGGACCGCAGGGCTGAGCGCGGCCGTATGGCGCCGTCAATCGGCCAGCAATGCCGCCAGGATATGCTCTGCCTGCCGCTGCCAGGAAAAGCGTTGCGACTGCTCATAGCCTTTTGCAACCAGCTTTGCCGTTAAATCTGGATCGTCAAGCACCGCGGAGACCATGCGGTATATGTCGTTGAGATCATGAGGGTTGCAATAGCCGATGGCCTCACCGCACCGTTCGCGCATAGAGGGAATATCCGATCCCACGACGGGGCAGCCGCAGGACATGGCTTCCAGAGGCGGCAGGGGGGATGCCTCGTAGAAAGATGGGAAGACGAGGCATCGTGCGTTTTGATAGATTTCGCTGATCTGATCCAGATCCTCGATATGTCCTACGAACTTGACGAGATGTGCGACATCTTCAGGAATATTGAGATCGGTTTCGGCAAAAAAACGACTGTTTGACCCGACGAAGAGAAAAGATTGTCCTCTTTCTCGCGCTAGCCGAACCGCGACTTGCTTTAGGCCCGAAATGTTCTTACGTAGAGAAAGAGAACCGACGTACAGTACGTAGCCGTTACCAAAGCGTGCTTTAATGTTGGCCATGGCGTGGCCGCCGCGGTCAATGCAGCCTCCGTTCTGGGCAACGGTAATGCGATTGTGCAAATCGTCTTCCAAGGCGGAGATGCTGGCTTTCTCCGTTTCGGAAACCGCAATGATATGGCGGGCGCGCTTGAGGATCAGCGGCAGCATGACGGCGTGGGCGGCGCGATAGGGTAGGCTGTATGCCTCTGGATAGAGCCGGTACGACAGATCGTGTATCATGACACTGACGCTGCGGTTCCTGGCCAGAGGCCAGAGGGGGGCCGTGTTCCCCAGGCACAATAGATTGGCATTTCCGGCCGCGCGCGGAAGCGTGACCTGCTCCCATACATACCCGGTCGTATGACCAACGGGTTCCACGGCGATATTGCGAAGCTGCAGACTCGACAGGTCGGCATTGTGCTCGCACATCAACTGGAACGTCGCGGGGATTGTGCGCGTACCGATTATGTCGTCGATCGCCTTGGTCAATTCGCGCGCCACGCGTTGCACGCCGGTAGTTTTCTGGGTCAGAAACCGTCCGTTGATGATCCACCTTGTAGTCGGCCAGGGTCTCATCCGCGCTTGACCTTTGATCGGGAGGCTGCCGCCTGCGTGGGACAAGGAAGTGGCGGGTTTATGAAGCATGCAGCTCTGCTGCGCTAGAGATCGAAAGCCGCTCGCTATATGTGTCGAGAAGGCGATCGATCCACGCGTCAGGATCCAGCGCGATCGCGCGGGTACCCGAAAAAGCGGCGTGGCTCATCTGTGCGCAAAGCGCATCGTCGTCGATAATCCGACGCAGGGTGGCGGCGAAATTGGCGGTGTCGCGCGGCTCTACCGCCATACCGGCGCCCGCCGCGACAAGGTCGCCGGTCAGAAATGCGGTGGGCGGAGCGATCACCGGCAATCCACTCCAGGCAGCTTCGGCGGCGACGAGGCCATAGGGCTCGGGGTAGCGACTGGGCATCACCAGAAGGCGTGCCTGCGCTGCAATGGCGGCGATTCCCGCTGCGTTCTGACGGCCTTCCAGTTGCACGGCAGGATTGCGGGAAAGCGCCGCTCGCAATACGCCGTCGCCGATGCAGCGAAGCTTTGCGCCTGCCATTTTGCACGCCTGTGCCGCGAGATCCGCGCCCTTGGTTTCTTCAAGCCTGCCGACAAACAGGATATCGCGGTTCTCCTCCGCAACGATCCGCGTTTGAGTCCAGGCCGTCACTGGATTGGGCAGCGTCCTGATCGCCGAACTGGGTATGCCGGCGCGCATCAGGAAAGGGCGCATCGCCTCGTGGATCGCCAATATCGGCGGGGAGGTGCGTCGATTGTAGAAGTAGCGCTGGATCGCCTGACGCGTGACCCGCCAAAGCTTGTGAACATAGTTGCGACGGTCGCAATTGGTGGCGATGCAACGCAGCGACATTGGGGAGAGGGTGCACACCTCGCCGGTCTTGAGCAGAGAATAGCTGCCATTTGGACAGGCGAGAAAGAAGTCGTGCGCTGATAGCACCACGCGATCGAGCACCTGCTGGAGCGCACGAAATATCGAAGGCGACAAAATCTGCGCCCAGCCATGCAGGTGGTAGACGGTGCCCGGCGTATCGTTCGCGCGAATCCAGTCGGCAACCATGCGGTATGCCGCGCCATTATATAAACCCACCCGCATGGCGGCCAGGGTGGACCCCGACAAAAGCCTGTTCTGGCCGAGTGCCACGATTTCTGCGCCGTCCTCGCGAAGTTGGGCGTTGTCGCCGCTGTCGCCCGTGATGAATGTCACCGGGTGGCCGCGCTGGAGAAATCGATGTGCGGAAAGCAGCGCCAGCGCCGTCGCGCCGCCCTTGGGCTCGGCGAGATCGTTCAGGATGACGATGCGTCGGATCATCTTTTGCCGGCCGCCGCGAGCAGCGTGTCGGCCAGGCGCCGGACATCGTTGCTACACGCTTCGATCAACATCCTCAGCGACGGCGCATCGATGCCTTGCGAGGTCGCGCGCTGCGCCAGTGCCGGGATGTCCGAGGGCGGAACTGCGGCGGGATCAATCACCCAAGCAGAGCGTCCGACCAAGTCAAAGAAGCTGTTGAGCTTCACGTCCCACGCCAACCCGATCGCCGGGATGCCATAGGAATGTGCAGCGATGCAGGCGTGCATGCGATGCGCGATCACCATCGCGCAGCGCGAGATACATTCCGCCAATTGTGCGGGGCGGTCGAAGCTGGGGGCGACCGACACGCCCGCTATGCTGGCCCAGCGGTTCGCATGCAGGGCGAGGAACGCTTCGTCTTCGGGGCTGCCATTGGTGAACAAAATGACCGATCGACCATTGGCGGCCAGCGCGGCGATCGCTTCGTCGTACCAGGTCCGAAGGTCCCCGCGCACGGCCCCCGCTGCCGCATGGTAGCGAAGCGCCACCGGATCGGTGATGCAGAAGCCGATGCGGTCCGATTTTTCGGTCGCTGCTGGAAAGTAGCGCGCGGTGAGCAGTCCCGGATCGTGTGAGAGCCCTGCCGACGGCGCGCCAGAAGTCGCGAGCAAGTCGTTCCAGATGACCTGGGAGCGCGTGTCGCGCACCGTCACGTCCACTACCTCCGCGTCGGCAAGTCCCTGGCTGAATAGTCGATGCCCTGCCGGGGACCAGTTCCGGGTAACCCCCACGCCATATACGGCAACCGGAATGCCGCGATCGCGTAACTCCTGCAGCGCCACGTTGATCTTGATCGGGAAGTTAAGATCGGCATCGGCGAACAGATTGCCGCCGCCGATGATCGCCGCGTCGCAGTCTGCGAGTGCGGCCCGCCAGGCAGGATGAAGCCGCCGTCTCGCCAGCCGCTCGAGCGCCGTGCGGGTGGCGAATCGCCGCAAGGGCTTTGGCATCAGCCCCAGAGCACGAAGCGCAAGCTTGCGGTTGGGGAGGGACCGCCCATAGGCGGCACGGCCAGCAAGGTCGAGCGACGTCAGCGCAAGCCCTGGAACATGGCGCTGCAATTCGTGCTCCAGGCATTCCGACAGCAGACCATCACCCAGATTGGGACTGTATTTGACGCTGAATATCGCGATGCGAGTCATGGACGTGCGCGCCCCCCCAGGCAATAAGGCCGCCGGTTCGCTTCCGGTCGATCGTCTGACTCAGTAACTTGTTGCGACGCAGCATACAACTGCGCAATCATCCCGGCGGTGTCTACAAGCCGCCTGTTGTGCCGTTTTATGGCGCTTTGATGATGATAAGCGCGCTGCTCGCTTCCGACGAAGTCGATCGTGCTGCGCGATCTCGCCTATCCGCGAGCGTGCGATAAAGTTCGCTATTCGCCAAGCGTCGGATTCGGCTCGCCTTGAACGGGAAGATGGCGGCGCCAATTCCCGCGGCAAGCGTGCAGGCGCGCTCCCAGGAAAGGCTGTGACTTTCAGACAACTCGATGAAGCACAGCAGGATAGCGATCGATACTAAGAATCCTGCGATGTCGCCGCTGCGCAGTTTGGGGAAGCCGACCATCAGCGCGATCGTGAGGAAATACAGAAGGACCGGCAGTGAGGATCGAGACCCGGAGCTAGCGAGAAGCGCCATCAGCATCAGCAAGGCAAGCGCCGCCGCGCGCGCGAGCCGCACGAAGTGAACAGGCGCCAATGTCGACGGTTCCAGCATGGAGACCGTCGTATCCGCGCGCGACTTGATATCCCGTTAAGCCCACGGCACGCGCGATGGCGCAACGTCCGGGCATTATAGATAGCGTTCGCCGACGCGGATCGTATCGCCGGGGAGTACTTGAACTGCCGGGCCGTTCAGATCAACGGTGCGCTCCTCACCCGCGCGGCGACGAAGAAATACCTTGCCGCGATTTGCGCGATAGCTGAAACCGCCGGCGGCAGCTACCGCCTGCTGAACGGTAAGGCCGTTGGAGAAGGAATATTCGCCGGGCTTGTTTACCTCGCCGAGGATGTAATAGGGCCGGTAGCTGATGACCTCGACGCTCACGCGAGGATCCAGCACATACCCCTGCTTCAGCTTTTCGCGGACGAATTGGCTGACGTCCTCGGTTGTCTTGCCGTCTGCCTGGATGGTGCCGATGAGGGGGAATGCGATCGTGCCCTGGGGCGTGACGCTGTACTCGCCGGTGAGGCTGGTCTCGTTGAATACAATGATGCGCACCCGGTCCCCGGCCGCCAACAAATAGCCTGCGTTGAGTGGCGCAATCTGACTCGCTTCCAGCGCCGGCGGAGTAGATGCGCAAGCCGAAAGCGCGCCCATGCCCACCACAAGGGCCGCAGCGAATGTTCGTCTCTTCATCGTGATTCCCCTGGCAGATGCATTATCGTACCGCGAGTGCACAATATTGTACAACGGCCAACTGACTTTTTGCAGGGCATGTTGGCCATCGCTCCAGACTGCATCATGAACTGCTAGCATCAGACTGATTTTGCGCAGAAAAAGTGCGGCGATCGGATGCTGTCGTTCCGGAAGAGACTAGTCTGCGCTCCAAGGATTCCCTTCCGGAGGGATAGAACCGTTTCAGAAATGCACAGCCTACGCTGCACTGCCGCAATAATAAGGGGACAGATTGCTCTGATTATGCTAGCCCCTTGAAGGGGAGGCGCTCGTTTCACATGACGCTTTTGGGGCAAGACGGTTTGCGATTGGTGGTGCTCGCCCTCACGTTCGTGCCGGGGTGCGCCGCAGCGCAGAATTCTGATCTGTCCCTCGCGCAGCAAAGTTCGGTCTCGGCGCGCACGCTCCCCGGTGTCACGCCGCAGGGAATTCCCGTCGGCGGCTTCAGGTTGGTTCCGGCGCTTGGAACGATGATCGGCTATGACGACAATGTGTATAATCGCAATGCGCCGATCCTAAGCGAGGGGCATGTACGGTTCAGCCCGAGTCTGGCGCTGCGCTCTTCCTGGAGCCGGCATTCGCTGCGGCTCACGATGGACGGGGAAGCGCGGCGCTATTTCGACCTGAAGACCGAGAATTCCAATCAATTCAGTACGAACCTCGTCGGTCGTTATGACCTTGCCCGGGACGTCCGCCTCAACGTCAGTGGTGGTTTCGCGCACCGTATCGAGGAGCGTGGCAGTGCGACCGATGTTTTCATTGGACCGCGGCCTACCCGCTATAATCAGACATCGGCGGGATTGGGTGTTGCGCTGACGCCCGGGCGCATGTTGTTCCGGCTTGACGGCAGTGCGACGAAGTTCAGCTATCTGGATAGTCGTGCCGCCGACGGATCTGTCGTAGATCTGGGCGGCCGCGATTTCGAGACCGCTTCGCTCACCGCGCGTGGTGGATATGAAGTCAGGCCAGGCATCTATCTCTTCGCCAGCGGTTCCGTGAATCGCGCGCGATACCCCAGGCCGCAAGCTATCGATCGCGCGTCCGACGGCTATACGGCAGGGGGTGGTCTTCAGTTCGACCTGGGGGATGTTGTAGGCGGCGAGGTGACGGTCACCTATCTCAAGCAGCGGTTTGTCTCCTCGCTTTTTCGGGACGTCGGCGGGCTCGGTTATTCGACCAAGCTGTACTGGAACCCCACGACCCTGCTCAGCCTTGAACTTGTGGCGATGCGCACGCTGCAGCGCGCCCCGTTGCAGGATGTTTCCGCCCTCGACCAAGATATCGTGCGACTGACGGCGGACTATGAAGTGCTCCGCCGGATGGTCATAACCGGTGCTGTCGAACATCTTCGTACCAATTTTCGCGGAATAGGGCGTTCCGAAAACCGGCTGGTCAGCAGTTTGAGTGGGCGGTACAATCTTACACGGTTTATCGACCTGACTGCATCGGTCAGTTTTCGCAACCAATCCTCCGCTATTGCCACGCGCAACTTCGACGCGAGCGAAATTCGTGTGGGTGCGGTCGCAAAGTATTGATCGGAAACAATATGGCCAGGCCAGTCTTGATTGGAGTAACACGGCGGTGAACAAGGCGCTTACCCTGACGCCTGCGGGCGGCGAAATCCTGCCGGAGGTTCGTGGTGAACGCGCGGCGGGGGCAGATCGTCTCGACTTTCGCGGCATCTGGTCGATATTTCGGCGCCGCATCGGCGTTTTCATCGCGATCGTGGTGTCAGCGCTGCTTCTTGGGCTTGTCTTTACGCTGAAGCAGACGCCGCTTTACACCGCGGCCGCGCAAATTTCGTTGAATTCGCAAACCAACCAAATCGCGCCGACCAGCACGACGGCTTCCGTGTCGCAGCAGGTGCCGCCAACCAGCACCTATGCCGACACGCAGGTGCAAGTCATTACCTCGCAGGACATGGCGATGCGCGTCGTCAATGCGCTGAACTTGGCGCAGCAGGCGCGCTTTCGGGAAGTGCCGGCACGACCAGCGCAGTTGTTCGGCTTGATCGCCGCGACGCCGGCGACACCGCTGACGGTCGAGCAGGCGAAGGCCAATGCGGCGCTGTATCTTCAGACGCATGTGACGGCGCAGCGGGTGGGCGAGACGTTGGTGTTGCTTATCGGCTTCACGGATCCAGATCCTGCCTTCGCCGCAGCAATGGCGAACGAATATGCACGGCAATACACCTACGCCGACATCATCGACAAAAAGCTGCAGAGCAAGCAGTCGACCCAGTTTCTCTCAGGGCGCCTGGAGCAACTGCGCAAGGAAGCGCAGGCCGACACGGAAGCGGTGCAACGCTATCGAATCGCCAACAATCTGCCGAGCACTACCGGTGCCAATCTCACCGAGCAGGAAATTTCCAGTTATAACCAGGCGGTCGCGTCGGCACATGCGCAGAGCGCGGAAGATGCGGCACGCCTGAATACGGCACGGAGCCAGCTGGCGCGCGGGTCCAGCGGGGACGATGTCGGAGAGGCGCTGCAATCGCCGGTGGTGACGGCGCTTCGCGCCCGACAGGCCGAACTGATCGCCCAACTGGCTAACCTGAAAGCGAATTACGGCAACTTGTACCCGGAGGTCGTCAAGACCGAGAGCCAGCTCAACGCAATCAATCAGCAGGTTGAGGCGGAGATCAAGCGCATCATCTCCAACCTGGAGGCAAAGCAGCGCGTTTCGGTGCAACGCGAGGGTTCTCTGAAGGGGTCGCTCAACAAGGCGTCCGGTGCCCTGGCCCAGAACAACCGCGCGATGGCCGGACTCGACGATCTCATGCGGCGGGCATCGACATCGCAGGGGCTCTACGAGAACTATCTCAATCGATACAAGGAAGTCCTGGCACAGGAAGGCACGGAGCAGCCCGGCTCCCGCATCCTGTCGCCGGCGAGCGTGCCGGAGCGGCCATTTTCTCCTCGTCCGATGCTGAACCTGGCGCTCGCCCTTGTGGTCGGCGCGGGGGTGGGCGCGGCGGCAGCGCTCGCCACCGAGCTGCTCTATTCGGGGCTTACGACAGGTGAAGATGTCGAAGGCCGCCTGCATGTGCCCTATGTCGGGATGATCCCCACGCTGAAATCGGTGCGCAAGACGAAGGACACCCCGGTTTCGGCCGTCGTCAACGATCCGCGCTCGCCCTTTGCGGAGGCTTTCCGTTCGTTGCGCGCAACCTTGAGCTTCTTCAATCGCTGCGGCGCCCAGGTGATTGCCGTCGCTTCTTCCTTGCCCAAGGAAGGCAAGACGACGACCGCGATCTGCCTCGCCCGCTCCTATCAGCTTTCCGGGCAAAGCACGGTGTTGGTCGACTGCGACCTGCGCCGTAAAGGCGTAACCCGCTCGATCGAAGGATCCCAGCTCCGCGCGGGTCTGATCGACGTTCTGCGGGGTACGGCAACGCTTTCGGACGCGCTGATCAAGGAGGGCACCGGACTCCATGTCCTCGCCCTCTCGATCGATGATGTCGACGGAACGGAGTTGCTCACGGGCAAGGCGTTCGACGATCTTCTCGTAACCCTGCGGCAGCGCTTTGCACGGGTAATCCTCGACACCGCGCCGCTATTGCCGACCGCCGACGCGCGATTGGTTGCGACGAAGGCCGATGCCGCCCTGCTGCTGGTGCAGTGGCGCAGGACCCCTGACACCGCGGTTCGCGCAGCATTGCGCATGCTGCCCCCGCAAGACGTCAACCTTGTCGGCGTGGCCCTTACCCAGGTCGATATGAAGAGGCAGGTAAAATACGGTTATGGCGACGGCGAATTCCACTACGGATCCTACCGTAGCTATTATGCGTGATAGCGCGGACCTGCCTTCGCTAGAGGCACTGCGCCGACGCTATCAACGCGTGGCCATCATCCACTATTGGCTGGTCACCATGAGAGGGGGCGAGCGCGTGATCGAGCGCCTGCTGCACCTCTTTCCCAACGCGGACATTTTCACGCATGTGTACGTGCCGGAAAAAATGTCCGACATCATTCGCGCTCGAAAGGTGACGACGAGCTTCATCAGTCGCCTCCCGGGAGCGACGAAGCACTATCAGAAATATCTCCCGCTGATGCCGATGGCGCTCGAGGAACTCGATCTGCGCGGATATGATCTGGTGCTGAGCAGCGAATCCGGACCAGCGAAGGGCGTGATCGCAGCGCCCGATGCATTGCACCTCAGCTATGTCCACTCCCCGATGCGCTATCTGTGGGACCATTATCACGATTATCGTGAAACCGCCGGGACCGTGAGCCGAGCGCTTATGCCTTTTCTCTTCCACCGCCTGCGAAGCTGGGATGTCACGTCCGCGGCCCGGGTCGATCGACTGGTCGCGAACTCGAACTTCATCAAACGCAGGATCGCCCGAACCTGGGGGCGGGAGGCGGAGGTGGTGCACCCGCCGGTGGCGACACATCTGTTCGGTAAGATCGATGCCGTCGAGCCGCACTATCTCTGGGTAGGTCAGATGACCCCCTACAAACGCGCGGACCTCGCGGTAGAGGCGTTCAATCGCCTGGGCTTGCCGCTGCTGATGGTGGGCGATGGCGAGATGGCTGCGGAACTGCGTCGCCGTGCAGGGCCCAACATTCGCTTTGTCGAGCGGCTCGATCTCTCGGGACTTCAGCATGCCTATGCTTCGGCGCGCGCGCTGATCTTCACTGCCGAAGAGGATTTCGGGATCGTGCCGGTCGAAGCGATGGCCTCGGGGCGTCCTGTGATCGCCTATGGCCGCGGCGGGGCACTGGACAGCATCGTTCCCGATCAAACCGGGATGTTTTTCGATGCGCAAACGCCGGACTCGCTTGTCGAGGCGGTGGAGCGTTTCGAGCGGTGGCTTCCGCATTTCGATCCGGATTGCGCGATCGCACAGGCAGCGCGCTTCGCTCCCGAGCGCTTTGACGACGGCATGATTGCGGCGCTTGCGTGAGCGTGTCGTTGCCCTTGCCTGATGGGACGCGCGCCGGGCGGATGCAGGGGGTTTAATGCTTCCGACCACGATCGGCCTGTTCGTCGTCATCGTCGGGGCGCTGCTGCTCGCCATCGGCTCGAGCGCGGCGATGATGTCGTTTCTCATGCTGACCAGCCTCATGATCGGGTCGGCAGCGATCATCATGACGGCGCTGGGTGCTTCTTCGATTCCGCCGGCGCAATTGGCGCTCGGCTTCCTCGCGCTTCGCGTCCTGCTACCCACCCCGGGCAGTCTTGCGCGGCTCGGCGACGCGATCAAGGCGAATGCACCCCTGCTCGTTTTCGTCTTGTACGGCATCATCGGATCATACGCGCTGCCGCGGATTTTCGCCGGAAGCATGCAAGTACCGCCGCTGCGTTTCACCGGCCTCACCTACATCTACGCGGCCGTACCGCTGGCGCCGTCGTCGCAGAACATCACGACCTCGGTCTATATGGTCGGCACCTTGCTGATCGCGATCTGCGTACATGCGGCGATTCGTACCGATGCTGGCCCGCGTTATTTCCTTCGCACGGCCGTGGCCTTGTGCTGGATCCACATGATCCTGGGCGTCGCCGGGGTAGCGCTCAAGGGGACGCCGGCAGACGCGTTCTTCCAGTTCTTCCGCAACGGCAACTATGCGCAACTCGATCAGAGCTATGGCGGGTTCATTCGCCTGACCGGGATCACGCCGGAGCCGTCCGCCTATTCGGGCTTTGCCTTTGGCTGGTTCGTGCTGATGTTCGAGAGCTGGTTGCGCGGGATCTGGCCGCGCGTGACCGGGATTACCGCCGCGGCGATGGGGCTGCTTCTGGTGTTTTCGACGTCGGGGCTCGCCTATGTCGGGCTGGGCGGATATTCGTTGATCCTGATGTTGCGGGTGCTCATTCCCGGCAGCGTGTTGGGCCGAAGCATGCCCTATCTCCTCGGCGCGCTGTTGGGCGGGGCAACGCTGGTGGCGGCGGTGTGTCTGATTGTGCCGGCGCTGCCGACGGCATTCGGCGACATGTTCTACCACATGACGGTGGATAAAGGGACTTCCGAGTCCGGCCTGCAGCGTGCGTTCTGGGCGAAAAAGGGATTCGAGGCATTCTGGGTGAGTCACGGCCTCGGGATCGGTCCAGGCAGCTTCCGCTCGTCCAGCCTCATCACCGCAGTTCTTGGATCGATGGGCGTGATCGGGGCGGTGACCTTTGTGACCTATGTGCTCTGGGTTCTGAAGCCGCTGCGGAACAGCACCTATGGCGCGACGGATGATCCAATGCTTGGGTTGGGTGTCGCCGCGTCTTGGGCTGCCCTTGGTGTCCTGATCCCGCAGGCGGTCGGATCACCGAGCGCGGATCCTGGCGCCAATTTCGCGATCTTCGCTGCTGCGGCGCTGGCATTGCGGGCACGTGCCACGTCATCGCGTCAAAGCGTGACGGCGGAATCCTGGCGTGCGCAATATCACCGTTATGGCCTTCTTCGAGAAGCTCGGCCGGTGGAGGGGCCATGATCGCCTTGGGTTTCGCGCAAAGCGGCTATTCATCCAGGTTTGTCAGAAGCACCGGTGAGGCGCCGACCATGAGTGGCGCGCTCAAGGCGAGGGCGCGTCCGGAAACGAGGTCGATGCCGCGCGTCACGGGGGCCGGCAAATCGCGCGGGTCAACTGCCTCTGCTTGGCTGGCGACCGACCACAACACATAGGCGTGCGCGCCACCACGCCGCGCCGTGAACATTAAAAGGTCTGGCCGATCGCGAAGCGGCGTAATGCCGACGATCTCGAAGTCGCCGATTTGCTGCATCAGTCGGGCAATCGCTGCGCCGGCAGGCTTTAGCTCTCCGGTGGTGGTCGCAAGGCCGAACGACAGTTCCGAATTCGTCCGGTCCGATCCCGTGTCCACCGCCTGGTACAGGTTGGTCGTGCGACCGCGCGCGGTGTAGATCAATACCGTTCGGAGATCGAGGGCGGCTTGCTGGTCTTCGGCAACGCCCTTGGCCATGTTTACCGCGAAGCCGGCCTCGCTGTTGATGATGCGGGTCGCACGTCCGCGCAACGGGTGTTCGGCGAAGAACCGCTCAAGGGCTGGTTCGTCCTTCAGATAGGCTTCGGGCGTATTGAGATAGGGGTGCAAGCTCACTGCATCCAGGCACGCCATCAGCCTGGGCTCCGCAGCCCGACCCGCCCATTGCTGGTAAATGTCCATGCCATAGGAAGGCACGAAATGGGCGGGTTTCACCGGCGTCCCTTCCATCACAAGCCCGGACACCGTCGCTTGCGATAGCGCCGCCTTGATCGCCTCACACACCTCTGTTGCCATGCCCGCATAGCCCTCGGGATCGGGTCCGCTACCGCCCCAAAAGGTGCGTGTGTTCGGCTCGTTCCAGATTTCGTAAATCACCGGCGCTACAGCCGTGCCAGCGCCATAACGCTGCGCAGCGGCGGCGGCGAAACGCGCAAAGCCTGCCTGCGCATCGCCACCGGCGGGCGCGCGGGTCGTGGGATCGGCGGAGACATAGCCCTGTGCTTTGCCGAAGAGCGTCAGAATGGTCCAAAGCCCTGCGCCGCGTGCTGCGGCCACGCGCGCGTCATTCTGACGCCAATCATACTCGCCGACGCGAACTTCCGTGCGATCCCAGTACATGCCCATGCGAACGCCACCGACCCCAAGCTTTCGCGCCGTGGCCAATTGCAGATCAAACGGGACATTTCCGACGATTTGGACTGAGAGGAGAGAACGCAACGTCGCGCCGGCTACCATGTTCTCGGCATGCGCTTCGTCCGGCGACAGCTGCGCGGAAAAAGAGGCTGCCTGGAACGCCAGCGCACCAATCGCTGCGGCTCCAATCATGCATGTCCAAATCCGCAATCGGCGACGGCGCTTGTTTCCGCTCACGGCTTTTAGGGCGCTTCCCGGCATCCGACGGTACTTTCCGACGCTAGACGATTAGGACTGCGCAAGCATAGACTGATGCGTATCGCGTTTCTACGGCGTGCGCTGACTATTTTAACGCGAGGTCGCCAGGATCATTGGCCGCAGAAACATCTGTCGACGAGATAGGGATGGCAGCAAAGCGTCAGAATTGATGGCGAATTCCGCGTAGAAAGCGATTCGATGGCACCGCCGCCGCGCACGCGGTTTGGCTCCGCTGTACAGGTCCCGCGTCGTGCACAGAACGGTACGGGTAGCGCAGTCCCGCCAGCGATGCTTGCGGGCGACAAGCGCCATCCTATAGGCGGTTGATACGGCCAGGGTCTATGCGGCCTCGGAATAATATATCGCCAATGGCCATGAGATTGCCCTTCAGACGCCCCCTCCGATCAATATTCGGCTCAGGGCGCAGGCTTCGAAGCAGATTCGACGTAAGCTGCTGGAGCAGCAGTCTTTCGCCCAGCCACGGCTGGATGGTGCCCTTTCGCTTCAGATAAACGACGTTAGCAACCTGCGAATAGCCGAGCTTGATGCCCGATGTGCGCCCACCGCGTACGCCTAGATGGACGCCGCTGACGGCGCTGCTGGAAATCAACCGGCCCCGCACGAAGACCTGGCGCGCATAGTCGATATCCTCCAGCCATGCATATTGCGGGAGTGTCTCATCGAATCGAATATCCCGCGCCGCAGATGCGCGGATCGCCATGTTGCAACCATACAGCGCGGGACGATCCCGAACTTGCGGTTCAGCTGGCGGCGTATGGCTGTCTACCATCGCCACGGCTTCCTCGAACGTATAGCCACCCGTGTGAATTCCGTCAGCTATAAGATCACCGGTGATGCCGGCAATATCGGGTGACGCCGTAAGGATTCGCTCGGCTTCTTCGAGATAGTTATCGCAGGGCAGAAAATCGTCATCGAAGAAGATCAGGATATCTGCCTTGTCGATGACGAGATCAATGCCGCGATTGCGCTGATGGCTGGAGCCCTTCTCGGAGAACACGACCGAAACATTGCCACGCGCCTGGTCGACACCGGTCACGTCCTCTGGTTTAACGGAAACCACCACGACGCCGTCGGGCGGACGCGTTTGGTCCGCAAGACGGTCTACGGTCAGTCGGGTGAGTTCCGCCCGACCGATCGTGGCGATGATGACGTAGATGCCTGGCATGTATCCCCCTCGGCATGCAGTGGCTCGCCGGTAAGATTTGCAGGAAAAGCCTTTATTGTGCAAGGCAGCAAAAACCGTGGAAGTCGAAAGATGTTTTGGATCGAGATGCATTCGTCGCGACATTGGCATTCGCGCCGACTAGATTTCGCGGCGTTTGCATAGAATCTCGATGCATTAAAGCATTGAGACGGCCTCCGGTCTAAAGCGCGCTTTAGATATGTGCTCGAACGCTGCGCTAGTATCGCATGGATGTCCTCTTTCCATCACATGTTTGTAATCGAGAAAACGTAGGTAACGCGACCGCTATATGCACGTGAGACGCGGCAGCGCCGAAAGGAAAAGCCGCAAAATGGAGTGCGCGCGCTTTACCAATCGGCGTTCTGCTGTTCGATAGCATGCGGTACCCTGTCGCCGGCGCTGCCGCTCCCTCCATGCAGAAGGGAACGGCGCGCCATCGCCGTTCAGTAGCTTCCGCGCGATAGCAGTACCATGGGCACAGTCAGTACGAGTATCTTGAAGTACAACGTGACCGACTGTTTCTCGGCGAACTTTACGTCCATGGCGACCCGTCGGCGGTAGGATACGTCATTACGGCCGCTAACCTGCCAGAGTCCCGCGATGCCGGGCTTTACTTCGCAATATTTGCTGAAATAGCGACCATAGCGCTCGATTTCGTCGACGACGATCGGCCGAGGGCCGACAAGGCTCATCTCGCCGCGCAAGACGTTCAGGAGCTGAGGGAGCTCGTCGAGACTCGATTTGCGCAAAAAGCGGCCAATGCCGACGATGCGTGGATCGTTCCGCAGCTTGTGATCTCGCGCCCATTCCTCACGGGCCGCGGGGTCGTTCTCGAGCAGTTCCTTCAGTCGCTCGGCCGCATCGACCGCCATCGACCGGAACTTGAAGCAGGGAAACATTTTCCCGCCATGTCCAACCCGACGATGGGCGAAAAGTATCGGGCCGGGATCCGCCACATAGGTGCAGATCGCGATGAGCAGCATCATCGGGGCCAGAAACACGAGGAGCAGGGACGCGAGAACGATATCGCAAGCACGGATAACAGTGGCAGACTGCGTTCTGGTGGGTGCGGAAGCCTGAAGGCCCACTAATTCCACCTGCATCTCTTTTCGAGCGATTGCTATGGTAGTGTTCAAGGTAGCCCCCTAAGCGCGCCTGAAGGTGCCCCTGACGATACTGCCCAGGCCCCCTCTTGTTGAAGCTATACTCCAAACAGGCCGCTCAGACCCTCATCCTAACTCTATTTTTTCTGTAGAAGAACTATAAGATAATCGTAGGGGTTAATCCACCCTTAATCTGTCAAAATCGCCGAGCGGGTGGTGCGGCAGATAGTCACGCCCGGTCGGGGATCGCCGAAGTCTCAGGTAGGCGCCCGGCATATTTATTTAGAAACATGGACTTGTGTCATGTCTTTGCGGACTGCGCCATTTTCGTTCGGCGGCGCTGGCGGATCAAGTTCTGCACCGAAGTGGGACAGTCTACGGATATCCGGAGGCTTTGCTGTCGCCGTTAATGTCCGAGGGCGCCGAATCATTACGTAACCGCATCGGTTAAGTCCGTCTTGGATAGGGTTGATCGCGCGATGAATACGGCAGCGCTTGGGGCGGTGGCCCGTTGGCGGAAGCCAAGGCCCGCGATAAGGCATCGCACCTGAGGAATTTGCGTATATGCTATGTGTTATAGCAAACTGGTGCGGGTCGCGCGGGGAGAGGGCGTTTGGACAGGTACGACATTCTGATCGTGGGTAGCGGCCATGGCGGGGCGCAGTGTGCGGTGGCGCTACGCCAGGCGGGGTTCGCAGGCACACTCGCGGTTATCGGTGAGGATCCCGAGATTCCCTATGAGCGGCCGCCGCTCTCGAAGGACTATCTGAAAGGCGAAAAGAGCTTTGATCGTATCCTGATACGTGCGCCCGGCTTTTGGGAAGAGCGGCAGGTGACGATGTTGACCGGCCGGCGCGTGGTCGCGGTGGATCCGGCGGGCAAGACCGTTACCGATTCTGCTGGTGCGCGGATCGGTTATGGCGCGCTCGTCTGGTCGGCTGGCGGCAGTGCGCGGCGGCTGGCGTGCAGCGGGCACGATCTTGCCGGCGTGCACGCCATCCGCACCAAGCGCGACGTCGACCAACTGCTTGCCGAACTGCCGACCACGCAGCGCATCGTGGTGATCGGTGGCGGCTATATCGGGCTGGAGGCGGCCGCTGCGCTGATCAAGGCAGACAAACAGGTGGTCGTTCTGGAGGCGATGGACCGGGTGCTGGCGCGGGTCGCCGGGGAACCGCTGTCGCGCTTCTATGAGGCAGAGCATCGTGCCCACGGCGTAGAGATACGGACCGGTGCGATGGTCGAATGCCTGGAGGGGCAGGACGGGCGGGTCTGCGGCGTGCGGCTTGCCGATGGCGAGGTGCTGCCGGCGGACATGGTAATTGTCGGCATCGGCATCGTGCCGGAAGTGGCCCCGCTGCTCGATGCGGGCGCTGCTGGCGGAAACGGCGTACGCGTGGACGCGCAGTGCCGCACCAACCTGCCGGACGTGTTCGCCATCGGGGACTGCGCGCTGCACGCGAACCGCTATGCTGACGGCACCGAGATCCGGCTGGAATCGGTGCAGAATGCCAACGACCAGGCGAACACGGTCGCCAAGCTGCTGACCGGCCAGGAGGCCCATTATGATGCGGTGCCGTGGTTCTGGTCGAACCAGTACGACCTGAAGCTGCAGACGGTGGGTCTTTCGATCGGCCATGACGCGGTGGTGCTGCGCGGCGATCCGGCGGCGCGTTCCTTTTCGGTGATCTACCTGAAACAGGGGCGGGTGGTCGCGCTCGACTGCGTCAACGCCATGCGCGACTATGTGCAGGGCAAGCGGCTGGTGACCGAGCGGATGGTGATCGATCCGGCCACGCTCGCTGACCCGATGACGGTGCTTAAAGAGCTTTGAGTTGCGCGGGCAGGCCGGCGCGGGCATCCCCTTCTCCAGTTCTAGGGAGAAATGAGGATGTCCGACGCGCCGGTGCTGCTTGCGATGGAAGGCGATGTCGCGGTGGTGCGCCTGAACCGCCCCGATCGGCTCAACGCGCTAACGCCCGAGATGCTCGATCTGCTTGCGGCGACGCTACGGCAGGCGCCGGCGCAGGGCGCGCGAGCGGTGCTCCTCACCGGCGAGGGACGCGCGTTCTGCGCGGGTGCAGACCTCACCGCGAGCGTCGGCATGCGCGATTCGGGCGAGGCGCTGCGGCAGCATTATAATCCGGTGATCGCCACGATGGCCGAGCTGCCGATTCCGATCGTCTGCGCGGTGAACGGCGCCGCGGCGGGGGCAGGGGCGTCGATCGCGTTGGCGGCGGACATCGTGGTGATGGCGCAATCCGCCTATCTGCTGCTTGCCTTCGCCAATATCGGGCTGGTGCCGGACGCGGGCGCAACATGGCTGATCGGCAAGGCGGCCGGCCGGGCGCGGCTGCTCGAGATGGCGCTGCTCGGAGAGCGGATGCTGGCGGAGGAGGCGCTCGCGAACGGACTTGTCACGCGAGTGGTGGAAGACGGTGCCTTGGGGCAGGTCACGCACGGGCTTGCTGCGAAGCTGGCAGGAATGCCCACGGTAGCGCTGGGTCTCATCCGCAGGCAGGTCGGCGTGGCGCTATCGGGTACGCTGACCGAGACGATGGAGATCGAGGCGGAGCATCAGAGCATCGCCGCGAAAACCGAAGACTGCCGTGAGGCGATTGCTGCGTTCCTCGCCAAGCGGGAGCCACATTTTACGGGGCGTTGAGGTACGCCACGAAATCGGTTCTCGGGCGTTACGAGGACCATGCAGAAGCTCTGGTTCATCACCAACCCCAATTCCGGCACGACGTCGCAGGCGAAATGCGATGCAATGGAGGCGGTGTTCGACGAGCGCGGGCTGACGCTCGCCGGCCGGACCAACTTCCCCGAAGATCCGCTGCCACCGGCAGCGATGCTCTACGCGGCGGACGTGGATACGGTCGTTCTGTTCGCGGGTGACGGAACCATCAACGCGGCACTGCGCGCGCTGGCGGATTGGGAAGGGGCGTTCCTGATCCTGCCGGGAGGCACGATGAACCTGCTCGCCAAGGCGCTGCATGCCGAAACGGATCCGCACAAGATTATCCATGCCGCGCATGGCTGTGATCGGCGCGTGGCGCTGCCCTATATCGTCGCGGGCGAGTATCGAGCATTCGTGGGGCTGATCCTGGGACCCGCGGCGAGCTGGTTCCGGGCGCGAGAGGTGGTGCGCAAGGGCCGGTTCGGGCGTCTGATCGCGGCGGTACGGGGCGCCTGGCGGAATACCTTCCACCGACGCGGCGTGCGGGTGGAAGGTGCGCGCAACCTGGGGGATCGCTATCAGGCCGTCTTCGTGACTCCGACGCTGGAAGGCTTGGAGGTAGCAGCGGTCGACGCGCGCGACTGGGGTTCGATTGCGCAACTGGGATGGGAATGGGTAACCGGCGATTGGGTCGCGGCGCGGGCGGTGACCGAAAGCCGCGCCGAAACGCTGCGGCTTGGCGAACGCAGACCGGTGCTCGCGCTGTTCGACGGCGAGCCGGAAACGCTCGATCCCGGGATCACGATCCGCGCCGGACGCAGCCTCGAGACGTTCATCGCCACCCGCGCGGAAGGCGCCGCCGCATGACCCGCTTCTTCCATGTCAGCGACGTGCATTTCGGTCGCGAGAACCGGGAGGCGGTCGACTGGTTCAACGCCAGGGTGCGCGACGAAAAGCCGGCCGCGGTAATCATGACCGGCGACCTCACCATGCGGGCCCGGGCAAAGGAGTTTGCCGCCGCCGCCGAATGGCTCGAAAGCCTGGGCGTGCCGGTGACGGTGGAGGTGGGCAACCACGATCTGCCCTATTTCAACCCGTTCGCGCGCCTGGCGATGCCCTATCGCCGCTACCGGTCGCTGGAACGGATGATCGAGCGCCCGCTCGACGTTCGCGGCGTGTCGATCGTGCCGCTGAAGACGACCGCGCGCTTCCAGTTCCGCACCAATTGGTCAAAGGGCCATGTCAGCACCCGCGCCCTGCGGAAATCGCTCGCGCTGGCGGAGGCGGTACCGACCGGCGATCTGGTGTTCGTCGCTGCGCACCATCCCCTGGTCGAGGCCGGCACGCGGGCCACCTCGCGCACGCATGGCGGGAGGCGGGCACTGGAGGCGCTCGCACAGGCAGGGGCGGACGCGGTACTGAGCGGCCATGTCCATGATCCGTTCGACATCGAACACCGGATCGGCGACCATGCGGTTCGTCTGATCGGCGCGGGCACGCTTTCCGAGCGCACGCGCGACCAGCCGCCGTCGTTCAACGAGATCACCGTGGACGGCACGGGTTTTTCCACCCGCGCCCGCTTCCTCGGCGAACCGAGCGTGGCGCTCTAGCTGCGGAACAGTGGCAGCGGTCCGCGGCCTGCGGTCGACCAGGTCTGCCAGTTGGGGAAGACATAGGGCATGTCGGCGTTGCTTACCCCGTGCCAGCGCGCGATGGCGCCGAGATATTCCTCCTGCGCAATGCCGGGAATGAAGCGGCCCTGATCCGTTATGTCGTCGGCGCCGCCCAACACCGGGTCGGGATAGCGCCCGAAGATGCCACCCTTCGTCACGTCGCCCCCCATGACCAGATGGTTGTTGCCCCAGGCATGATCGGTACCGAACTGCGCGTTGGACGCATAGGTCCGGCCGAAGTCGCTCATCGTGAAGGTGGTGACGTTCGATGCCACGCCCAGCGCCTTCATCGCACGATGGAAGGCGGCCATTGCCTGGGCGAGTCCACCCAGCATGGTGGCCTGCGCACCGGCAGTGGGTGTGCCGCCCTGGACCTGATTGGCGTGATGATCGAAGCCGCCCTGGCCGACCAGGAAGGTCTGGCGGGTGTGGCCCAGCGATCCGCGCGCCTCGATCATCCGGGCGGCGCCGAGCAACTGCAGGGCGAGGTCGCTGGTCAGCGGTCGGCCGGCGGAGTCGACAAAATGGCGGCTGACGCTGCTCGCGCCGGATAGCAGGGCGTTGGCGAGGTCGGCCTGGGCATAGGTGCCGCTGAGGGTCGTCGCGACACCGTCCATGATCGGGCCACCGGCGCTGGTCGCCATCGCGGTGATCGCCAGATTCTTCGCGGCCTCGTCGAGCCGATATCCGGAGCGAGGGGGCAGTCCGGTGGCCGGTACGACCAATGGCGTGCTCTGCCGGCCGATCACGGCAAGGGTGGATCCCACGAGCGAGATCAGCGGCGGCAGGCGGCCGCCCGTCATGCGGTCGGCGATGCGGCCCATGAACCCGTCGCTGCTCACGTCGCGCGCGCGTAGTCCCTGCCAATGGTCCTGCTCATCCGCATGGCTCATCAGGTTGCTGGGGCGCAGATCCGGGCGCGTCTGGAAGGTCGTCTTGGTCAGCGGCGCGAACAGCGTGCCGGTGTTAAGCACCAGCGAAAGCGCACCTTCGTCCCATATCGGGCGCAACGCCGCCATCGCCGGGTGCAGGGCATAGCTGCTGTTCGTCAGGGGCGTCAGCGCATTGCGCGGAAGCGCGATGCTGCCGCGGGCGGCCTGGTAGGCGGCGTGGCGGGCGTCTGTGGGGACGACCATGTTCCACCCGTCATTGCCGCCATAGAGGAAGATCCCGACCATCGCGCGGAAGTTGCCGGACGGGGCGGCGATGGCGGCGGTACGGCCAAGATGGCCCAGGGCGGCGAGGGCGCCGGTGCCGGCGGTGAGGCGGGCAAAATCGCGTCGGGAAAGCGTCATCGGATCGGTCCCTTACCGGTCGACCAGGAATTGCGGGCTGGTGGCGGCGATGTAGAACAGGAGTTGCGCGCGCTTGCGGGCGCGAAGGCGCGTATTCTTGTCGTTCACGGCGAGCGCGGCATTCCGCAGTGCCGCTCGTTGGACGGGCGTGATGGTGTTGCCAAGCACCAGCACGTCGACGGCGGCGATCATCGCATCGATATTGTCGCCGAAGGTTTCCCATGTCGTCCACACCAGCTTGGTACCGGCGCTGCCCATCCACTTCTGCGGCCGAAATTCCGACGCAGCGGCATTGTCTCGGACGGTCCAGTCGTACACCAGATTGTGGAAGCGCAGCACGGTACTGCTGTTGAACAGCTTTGACGCCGGGCTGCGTAGCGTCTGGCTGCCGGGCAAAGGATAATCGATCGGGTAGAAGTTGAACACCGAGGGCGCGCGCATCACCGGCTGCCCCAGCGCGGTATCGCGGTTCATGAAGGCGAAACCGTCGGTCGTCATGCCGATGGCGCGGGCGAGCGACAGCATCGCCAGCACCGGTTCCTTCAGCTTGCCGCGATCGTTGCGCGGGGCCGTCCTTGCTTCCGGATCGGTGAGGATCGCCCGCACCACCGCTTTCAGGTCACCCCGAACGCCTGCGCCGTTGTTGACGAACACCCGCGCGACCCGCCCGACATAGGCAGGACTGGGGTTGGCGGTCACCAAGTGGACGATGAGGTGGCGCGAAACGAACGGTGGCGTCGAGGGATGGCTGAACGCTGCATCCACCACGGCGTCTACGCTCGCTTGCGGCGACGCGCCCGCAGGCACTGTCACGCCGAGGAAGCGTTTTTCACCACTATCGTAGCGCGCAGGCACGGGCACCATCGGGCGGACATCGTCGTTGAAGCCCTGGCCGCTGCCCGTGCGCGCCATGTCCCAGCCGGTGAGCGCACGCGACACCCCGCGAATATCATCGGGGCCGTAATTTGGGATGGTGCCGCCGGTCGCATCCCGGCGCGGCGTGCCGTCCGCGTTCAGCTGGTTCGGCCCCATCGAGAAGAGCTGCAGCATCTCCCGGGCGTAATTCTCCGAAGGGGCACTTCGGTTGCTGCCGGCCATGTCGAGATACTGGCCCATATAGGGATTCAGCGTGACGGCCTTCAGCAGCGTGCGGTAATTGCCGAAGGCATTGTCGAGGAACAGCTGGTTGAAGCCGGCGATGCCGGAGGTGGCAAATACTTCGACCTCCGATGCGACGATCATCTGCGACAGGGCAAACGCGACACGCTGGCGGAGCTGGTCCGGCGCGGCAACCGCATCGGTATAGAAGCGCATGGCCACCGGCACGCGGCTGAAATAGCGGCGGCTGCAATCGGCATCCTTGCAGAGGTCGCGCCGCCGGGGGACGGCGAGATCCGCATAGGTGCTGCCGCGCGCTTCCAGTTGCTGGTCGATCCAGCCCTCGATCCCGACCTTCGCGATCTGTTCGAGCAGCGCGGGCGTCGGACCGAAGCTGGCCTGCCGGGCGAGCCGGATGGCGTCGGTCATCTGCGACTGGGCCGGAGACGTCCCGGCATTGGCCGTCGCCATGCTGACCAAGCCGCTGGTCATCTGGCTGTCTGCCAGGTTCACATTCGTGCTGCCGCCGTCGCACGCCGACAGCAGGCCGACCGCGCCGAGCGCGACCGCCTTCCACTTGATACGCATGTCTGAATTCCCCGCCCGCAGGTTTTGCCGCGTTG
The DNA here is from genome assembly GCF_001650735.1 of Sphingomonas sp. TDK1. Lineage (GTDB taxonomy): Bacteria > Pseudomonadota > Alphaproteobacteria > Sphingomonadales > Sphingomonadaceae > Sphingomonas. Next base: position 23,028 of record NZ_LXVY01000003.1, read on the forward strand.
CAGCTACGCTCTATGGCGGAACGAAATTTTTAGGAAGACCTGTCCCAGACTGGGATCGGCTGCGATATCGGGAAGGAGTCCGCATCTTCCAGCATAGTTTCGGTATCGTATCGAAAAATCTTGCGGTCAGTCGTTGTCGGGGTGCGGCGATTCACGTCGAGATCATGCATCCGAAAGGGCCCGATTGCGTAGCCGCGGCAATCCCGGCGGATTTGGCTGGCCAACGGATCTTTCCGATTCTCCCGGTTTTCTGCGGCTTTGCACCAAATTGGGTATGCGCGGCGCGACCGCCGGTCCGGTGGTTCGCGTACGAAAAAGGGCGGCCCGTTGCCGGACCGCCCCTTGTTCCTTGGCCGAAGCCGAGACGCTTAGCGCTTCGAGAACTGGAAGCTGCGGCGGGCCTTCGCCTTGCCGTACTTCTTACGCTCGACGGCGCGGCTGTCGCGGGTCAGGAAGCCGGCCTTCTTCACCGGGGCGCGCAGCACCGGCTCATACTTGGTCAGCGCCTGCGAGATGCCGTGCTTCACAGCACCGGCCTGGCCCGAGAGACCGCCGCCCTTGACGGTGCAGATCACGTCATACTGGCCCTCACGCTCGGCGACACCGAACGGCTGGTTGATGACGAGACGCAGCGTCGGACGCGCGAAATAGATTTCCTGGTCACGACCGTTGATCGTGATCTTGCCCGTGCCCGGCTTCAGCCACACGCGGGCCACGGCGTCCTTACGACGGCCGGTGGCATAGGCGCGGCCATACTGGTCCAGCTCCTGCGCACGCAGCGGCGTGGTCGGGGCGGCCGGCTCGTCGATCTGGCCGGCGAGATAGGCGTCTGCAGCGGCGGCGGCAGCCGGCGCGGCGGCCTGGCCTTCGGTCGGCGCGGCGGGCTGCTGGCCCAGCGCGGCACCCAGGTCGGAAAGCGACTGGCGGTTGTCAGACATTATGCACCCACCTTGTTCTTGCGGCTCATGCCGGCGATGTCGAGAACCTCGGGGTTCTGAGCTTCATGCGGATGCTCCGAACCGGCGAAGATGCGCAGGTTGCGCATCTGCTGGCGACCGAGCGGGCCGCGCGGGATCATGCGCTCCACGGCCTTCTCCAGAACGCGCTCCGGGAAGCGGCCTTCGAGAACCTTGGCGGCGGTGATGCCCTTGATGCCGCCCGCATAGCCGGTGTGCTTGTAGTACACCTTCTGGCCGAGCTTCTTGCCGGTGAAACGGATCTTGTCCGCGTTGATCACGATGACATTGTCACCGCAGTCGACGTGCGGGGTGAAGCTGGTCTTGTGCTTGCCGCGCAGGACGTTCGCGATCACCACCGCTGCACGACCGACGACGAGCCCTTCGGCGTCGACGATGTGCCACTTCTTCTCCACCTCGGCCGGCTTGGCCGACTTGGTGGTCTTCATCAGCGCCTTCATGGCCTGTGACCTTTCGCGTAGGAAATGCATACGCGCCACCGTTGCCGGCAGCGCGATCGATGTCCCTCTGACGATTTGGGGCCTGAAAGTCAAGAAATGCGTGGGTTTGCTGACGGGTAAAATAATACCTGTTAGCTTAGCGCGTCTCGTCGGCGATCCAGCGGGCGACGGCGTTGCCCGCCTCGACCGGCCATTGCTCGATCACCGGGAGGTCATAGCCGTGGAGTGCCGCGATCCGCTCGCGCAGGCGCAGCGCCAGGGCAGGGCGGGTCTTGAACAGGGCGGGGACTTCCTCGCCGCGCTCGATGCCGCCCTGCCAGCGATAGATCGAGGTGCAGGGCGCGAGGATGTTGACGCAGGCGGCCAGCCGGTCCGCCAGCACCGTCTCCGCCACCCGCTCGGCATCGGCGCGGCTGGCAAAGGTGACATAGAGGAGGGCGGTGTCGCTCACCGGATCCGGCCGATCGAGTGGACGCCCCACACGGTCGCGCATACTAGCAGCGCGCCGACCAGTTGGTGGGTGGCGGCGAGGTGGAGGTTCACCCCGGTCATCACCGTCGCGATGCCGAGCAGGATCTGGATGCCGAAGGCCGAGTGGATCGCGATCGAGGCGCGGCGATCGCCGGCTGCCTTGGCCTTGCGGGCGAGGATAATCAGTCCGCCTACGACCACCCAGGCCCACCAGCGGTGGATGAAGTGGACGATCGCGGGGTCATACAGCGCGGCGTGGAGCGGGCTCTCGCCGATCTGGCTGATACCGGGGAAGAAGCGGTCGTTCATCAGCGGCCACTGATCGGTGACCAGTCCGGCATCGAGCCCCGCGACGAGGGCTCCGTAAAAGAGCTGGATCGCCAGCAGCACCAGCACGCCTGCGCCGAGGCCGCTCAGCCGGGCGGGGCGCTCGGCGTGGTTGGCGGCGAGCGCGCGCAGGTCGAGCATGGTCCAGACGATCCCGCCCAGCGTGAACAGCGCGGTCATCAGGTGGGTCGCCAGCCAGAAATGGCTGACCGAGGTGCGGGTGTGGTTGAGCCCGGACTTCACCATCCACCAGCCAAACGCGCCCTGCAGCCCGCCCAGCGCGAGCAGCGCCACCAGCCGCCAGCCATAGCCCTGCGGGATCTGCTTGCGGATCCAGAACCACAGCAAGGGCAGCGCGAACACCATGCCGATCAGGCGGCCGAGCAGGCGGTGGATATATTCCCAGAAGAAGATGCTCTTGAACCCGGCGAGCGTCATGCCCTGGTTCAGCTGCTCATACTGGCCGATCTGCTTGTAATGGTCGAACTCCGCCTGCCACTGCGCCTCGTTGAGCGGGGGAATGATGCCCGAGATCGGTTTCCATTCGGTGATCGACAGGCCCGATTCGGTGAGCCGGGTAATGCCCCCCACGACGACCATCGCGACGATCATCGCGGCAACGACGAACAGCCAGTGCGCAAGCGCGCGGGGGCGGGCGGTGAGCGGGAGTACAGTCATTTTCAGCACGGACCGCGATGTACGCGCTCGGGGAAGCGCGCGCTAGCTGCCCGCTTGTGGACTTTCGGGAAGGGCGGGCTGCGCGGGCGGTGGCGCGGATGGCTGGCGCTTCATCGCGATATCGATCAGCGTTTCCAGGCGGATCACCCGCTCGCGCGTCTCGATCGAGTGGCGGCGGGCCTCCTCGGCGGTGGTCAGCGCCTGGTCTACCTTGTGCTGGAGGAGCGCGACCTGCTGGAGGGCGCGCAACGCATCGGTCCAGAAGCTCACGGGCGGGCCCAGCCGGACAGGGCGGTGGACAGCGCATCCCAGTCGATCGAGGAATCGGCCAGCAGCTGTTCGCGGACTTGGGCGCGATAGGCGTCCTCGTCGAACGCGGCCGCAGCCGTGCGCGCCGACTCGAGCCTTGCGAAGGCCTCGTCCGTACGGGCATTGGCCTGTTCGAGCTGGGCGAGCAGGTCGCGCATCAGCGCCATCTCGGCAGGCGTTGGTTCGGTATAGCGTTCGGCGGCGGTGCGCATGAAGTCGCTCACCGTCATGTCGGCAGCCTCCGCGTTGGCGGAAATACGCCGCTTTTCCTCGGGCGATACCAGCACGACGACACGGCTGGAGCGGGTCTCTGGAAGCTGCGTTGCCATGCACATGTACATAACATGTGCATGTTGGAGATTCAAGGATACAGGTGTTTCCTCCCCCGCCAGGGGGAGGTGGCGCCGAAGGCGAGGGAGGGGGCGGATGCCAGAGCCTCTCGGCCGCCGTGCTTCCTCCCCCTCCGTCAGGCTGCGCCTGACACCTCCCCCTGGCGGGGGAGGATGTGGCGTGTTTACGCCCGCACGCCGTCAGCCAGCTCGGCCTCGTTGTAGCGCAGCGCCTTCAGCACCGTATCGACGATGTGCGCGGCGTTCAGCCCCGCTTCGTCATATTGCTTCTCAGGCTTGTCCTGGTCCTGGAACACGTCCGGCAGGCGCATCGTGCGCAGCTTGAGGCCGCCGTCGATCAGGCCCGTGTCGCTGGCCAGCGTGAGCACATGCGCACCGAGGCCGCCGATCGCGCCTTCCTCGATCGTCACCGCCACTTCATGCGTGGTCAGCAGGCGGCGGATCAGATCCTCGTCGAGCGGCTTGGCGAAGCGCAAGTCGGCGACCGTCGTCGAAAGCCCCTTTGCCTCGAGCGTGTCGGCGGCCTTGAGCGCCTCGGCGAGGCGGGTGCCGAGCGACAGGATCGCTACCTTCTTGCCTTCGCGCACCACGCGGCCCTTGCCGATCTCCAGCCGCTCCGGAACCTCGGGCAGTTCCAGCCCGACGCCGTTGCCGCGCGGATAGCGCAGCGCGATCGGCCCGCTGTCGTGCAGCGCGGCGGTGTGGGTCATGTGGACGAGCTCGACCTCGTCCGCCGCCGCCATCACCACGAAATTGGGCAGGCTGGCGAGATAGGTCACGTCGAAGCTGCCGGCATGCGTCGCGCCGTCGGCACCGACCAAGCCGGCGCGGTCGATCGCGAAGCGGACCGGCAAGTTCTGAATCGCGACGTCGTGGACGACCTGGTCATAGGCGCGCTGCAGGAAGGTCGAGTAGATCGCGCAGAACGGCCGCATCCCCTGCGCGGCGAGGCCCGCCGCGAAGGTTACGGCATGCTGCTCGGCGATGCCCACGTCGAAGGTGCGATCCGGGAAGGTTGCCTGGAACTTGTCGAGGCCGGTGCCCGACGGCATCGCCGCAGTGATCGCGCAGACGGACGCGTCGCGCTCCGCCTCGGCGAGCAGCGCGTCGGCGAACACCTTGGTATAGGCCGGCGGGCCCGGGGGCGCCTTGGCCTGTGCGCCGGTGATCACGTCGAACTTCTGCACGCCGTGATATTTGTCCGCCGCCGCCTCGGCCGGGGCATAGCCCTTGCCCTTCTTGGTCACGACATGGATCAGGATCGGGCCCTGCTCGCTGTCGCGGACATTCTCCAGCACCGGGATCAGGTGCTCGAGATTATGGCCGTCGATCGGGCCGACATAATAGAAGCCCAGCTCCTCGAAGAGCGTGCCGCCGGTTGCCATGCCCCGGGCGAATTCCTCCGCCTTGCCGGCCGCCACGGTGAGGCGGCGCGAGAGCTTGCGGGTGAAGCGCTTGGCGAGCTCGCGCAGGCCGAGATATTCGGACGAGGAGATCAGCCGCGCAAGATAGGCCGAAAGCCCGCCGACCGGCGGCGCGATCGACATGTCGTTGTCGTTGAGGATCACCACCAGCCGGTTGCCAGCCGCCTCGGCGTTGTTCATCGCCTCATAGGCCATGCCGGCGCTCATCGCGCCGTCGCCGATCACCGCGATCGCCTTGCCCGGCGCCTCGTTCAGCTTGTTGGCGATGGCGAAGCCGAGCGCCGCGGAGATCGAGGTCGACGAGTGCGCGGCGCCGAACGGATCATACTCGCTCTCGCTGCGCTTGGTGAAGCCGGAGAGGCCGCCGCCCTGCCGGATCGTACGGATCCGATCGCGCCGGCCGGTCAGGATCTTGTGCGGGTAGCACTGATGCCCGACGTCCCAGATCAGCCGGTCGTCGGGGGTATTGAACACATAGTGGATCGCCACCGTCAGCTCGACGACGCCCAGGCCGGAGCCGAGATGTCCGCCGGTGGAGCCCACCGCACTGATGGTTTCGGCGCGAAGCTCGTCGGCCAGCTGGCGCAGCTGGGCGGGGGCGAGCTTCCGGAGGTCCTGCGGCGTGTCGACCGTGTCGAGCAGCGGCGTCTTGGGTAGGTCAGCCATGGGCTTTGTTAGCGCAACGTTAGTCTCAAGTCGAACGGTCTATTGGGCAGGTCAGTCGCACTTGCCGCACTTGCCCCGCACCTCGATGACCGGGCGAACAGGTGAAAAACCGGCGTGCTGCGCAGCGGACCGTACGTTCTTGGTGATCGTATCATCGTCGATATGGGTGGTCTGGCCGCAGCTGTCGCACACCAGGAAGATGCAGTCGTGCAGGCATTCCGGATGGGCATTGGCGACGTACGCGTTCGCGCTTTCCACCCGGCGTGCCAGATTGGAGCCGACGAACAGATCGAGGATGCGGTACACGCTGTTGGCCGCGACACGGCGGCCTTCTGTCTTGGATACCGCCTCGGCGATGTCATAGGCCGAAGCCGGCTTTTCGAACCCGGCCAATGCCTCGAATACGCGCTCGCGCATCGCCGTCCACTGCTCGCCGGCCTCTTCCAGCCGGGTGCGGGCCGCCTTGGTAAGATCGGCTCCGTGATGCTCGTGATGATGATGTGCGGACATGCAGGCAATTTAGGCGTTGCAGGCCGCTGCGGCAAGCAGCGGGCGGGTGCGGCTCAATAGGTGGCGCGGCGGTTGAGATCATGGCCGAGTGCCACCAGCGACACGCCGATCAGCGTCCACAGGGTCTCGAACCCGCCATGCGGCAGGCTGAGTGCGCCGCTCATGATTCCCAGGCCGAATGCCCCGACGATCGCGGGCGCCATATAGCCATGATGCACGATGCCGCGCCCCAGCGCATAGACGCCGAAGCCAATCGCCAGCATCAGGCCCACCTCGTGAATATGCGGATTCAGCAGGCCGCCTGCGGTAGAAACGATGGTGAGCAGCACCGTCGTCGCGATGCAGTGAATCAGGCAGAGTCCGCTGATCCCGATCGCGATGCGATCAAAAGCGCCATCCAGGCCCGCCCACCAGCGGGCTATGGGAATACTCAGCGACATCCGGCGACATATAGACCCGACCAAGCGGCGGTACAACATATCATGACGCAAATTCGCGGTTAATCTGGTGGCGCGACCAAAGCCGCACGTGCTGCTGTTCGTTACGGGCGGTCGTTCCGGTTGGAGGCAGCCTTCGCGAGTGGCGTCGAAAGTTGATGCTGATCGTGACGAAGGAGTTGCAAGAAATGCAACAAAGCTCGCGCTAATCGCGTCACAATTCAGTAAAGATCACGTAGCGCTGCGAAGGGTAGGCCGGATGACGCTCTAGGGTACGCCACCCGGCCATGCCCATGAACATTACTATAGATTGTCCTCCCTGATTTTACCAGTGCGGTTGCGCCGGTTTGATCGCATTTTGTCTCTGCTGCGGCGGAGCGCTGCCGAGATAATGCGCCTGGGCCGCTTCGGTGGCATGGACGGCCAACAGCGAGCGTGCATCTGCGGTGGTGCGTACCGATCCGCTGCGCTCGGCAGCGGTATCGAGCAGGCGGTCGAGCAGGGCCTGACCTTCTTCCCACCAGCCGATTCCGCTGGCCGCGTTCAGATGGCCCTGCGGGCCCGCATCCACGAACAGGCTGCCCCAGCCGCGGGCAAGGTCCTCGGAGCGCTCGATCGACATCCATGGATCGTCGCTGCTTGCCACTACCACGCTGGGGAAGGGCAGGAGCGTCGCGGGCGTCGGGCGGAAGGCGTGCAGCTCGGACGGCGCCGAGTCGCGGTCGACATCGGCCGGCGCCACCAGCAGCGCGCCGGCGACCGGCGTGCCGAAGGTCTGCCCAGCAAGGGTTGCCCACCAGGCAACCGCGAGGCACCCCAGGCTATGCGCTGCGAGTACCACCGGGGCCTGTGCGTTGCGGATCGCCTGGTCGAGCTTGGTTACCCAGGCATTGCGATGCGGCGTATTCCACATGCCGAGTTCGACTCGGTGCGTGTCGGGGCGGGACTGCTCCCACAAGGTCTGCCAGTGCGACGGCCCAGAGCCGCCGAGGCCGGGTACGGTAAGGATGATCGGCGAGCGATCATCGATCGGCGAAAAGATCGTCATTGCGTTCCTCTCCTTGGTCCTTGGAGGGACTGGCCGGACTCACGACATAATCCCTATCGGATTAGTGGGCAATAAGCCTTGCGCCGAACGGAGGAGCGGTTGCGCCGGGGCGTTGGCCGCGCCTAAAGGGCGGCATGGTAAAGCTTCGCGCCGATCAACTGCTCGTCGACCGCGGGCTCGCCGAGAGCCGCACGCGGGCGCAGGCGCTCATCATGGCGGGGCTCGCCTTCACCGGCGAGCGCAAGATCGAGAAGGCGGGCCAGATGCTCGCCGAGGATGCAGCGATCGAGGTGCGGGGGCGCGACCATCCCTGGGTGTCGCGCGGTGGCATCAAGCTCGCCCATGCGCTCGAGCATTTCGGCTGGGAGGTGACCGGCGCGGTCGCGATCGACGTCGGCTCCTCGACCGGCGGCTTTACCGACGTACTGCTGACGAACGGCGCGGCGCGCGTCTATGCGGTGGACAGCGGCACCAACCAGCTCGCCTGGAAGCTGCGCCAGGACGAGCGCGTGGTGGTCCACGAACAGACCAGCGCGCGCATCCTCACGCCGGCGCACATTCCCGAGCCGATCGACCTGGTGGTATGCGATGCGAGCTTCATCGGGCTGGCCAAGGTGCTCGACGTGCCTTTGGGCTTCACCCGGCCCGGCGCGCGACTGGCGGCGCTGATCAAGCCGCAGTTCGAGGCGGGGCGCGAGGAGGTCGGCAAGGGCGGGGTGGTCCGCGATCCTGCCGTGCACGAGCGGGTCTGCGCCGAGGTGGCCGTCTGGCTGGAAGGCAAGGGCTGGCAAGTGCTCGGCGTCACGCGCAGCCCGATCACCGGGCCGGAGGGCAATGTGGAGTTTCTGATCGGGGCGATGCGGCGGGATGGCGCAGAAGGCTGAGTTGATCTGGCGGGATGTGGATGCGCCCTGGAGCGGCTGCGTTAGGGTGGGAAGCCGTCATTTAATTGTCCATCCGACATAGCAGTCTTCGCCGATCAACCCGACAAGCTCTTGACCATCTTTTCCTTTGAAGCTGACCTTTGCCGCATAACCGGCGCGGTCCCCGGCCAATATTGCGGTGTCGGACGCAAAGTTTTCCTGCCTGGAGCGAAAAGCGCGGCTAAGCATCCCGCGCTTCTGCTCTCTCGCAAGCTCTACCGCCTTCTCTTTAGAAATGGATTTGCATTCGGTGGAAGAGGCCGCTGCGCAGCCTGCGAGGCCGAGTGCGGCCGACAGGGTCAGGAACGCCTTCTTTATGCAGCGCCACGCCGATGTCCGCAACCGGGCGGGAGCCGCCGATGGTAGGTCCGGCCCCTTGCATGCCCTGCGCGATCGCTTAGGCGTACGGAAACAACGGATCGCAGAGGGGAAACGGCACGTGAACGCACTGGCATCGAAGGCGCAACTGCGCCGCAGCTTCTGGCGGCGTGCGCTGGTGACGGTGCCGCTGGTGGTGCTGCTCGGCTTCGGATCGGCGATGGTCGCGCCCGCCGGCGACCAGAACCCGTGGTTCACCGCGCTCGCCAAGCCGGCGATCCAGCCGCCGAACATCGCCTTTCCGGTCGTCTGGACGATCCTCTACGTGCTGATGGGGCTGGCGCTCGCGCTGGTGCTGAGCGCGCGCGGCGCACGCGGGCGGACCGCGGCGGTCGTGCTGTTCGTCCTCCAGCTTGGCGTCAATCTTGCCTGGTCGCCGATCTTCTTCCGCTTCCACATGCTCGACCTCGCGCTGATCGTGATCGTGGCGCTGGCGGTGCTGGTGGCGATGACGATGGTCGCCTTCTGGCGGGTCCGCAGCCTCGCCGGGCTGATGCTGCTGCCCTATCTGGCCTGGGTGTGCTTCGCGAGCGTGCTGTTTTCGCAGGTCCGCGATCTGAATCCCGGTGCAGAAAAGATTGCGTCGGCGGCGCCGAACGCCCACATCGGCCTCCACACGCTTTGACTGGGATTCTTTGACATGCAGACCGACAACCGCCTGTTCGACGATCTGGTGAAGATGGTGAACGGCGCCGCCGGCACCTTCGCCGGGGTGGCCCGCGAAGCCGAGGCCGGCGCCCGCGAGCGCGCCCGCGAATGGATCGGCGGCCTCGATTTCGTCAGCCGCGACGAGTTCGAAGCCGTAAAGGCGATGGCCGCCGCCGCGCGCGACGAGGCCGATGCGCTGAAGGCGCGCCTCGATGCGCTCGAGGCGAAGCTCAACCCGCAAGGGAATGCGTGACGCTGGCTAGGCTTTCCTTGTCCACAGCTTTCGGCGGCGGGGCGCAGGCGCAAGCTTGTGCCCCGTCCGCGTGCTTGGCACTAGCGGGCATGGCTACACGACCGAGGGCGACATGGGCATGCTAGACGAAGCGGAATTCGACCGCGACGCCGCGGCACCCATCGACATGCTCGAGACCTATTTCGCCGCGCATGGCTGGACCCATGAGCGCGAGGACGACGAGATCGTCGCCAAGGTGAAGGGCAGCTGGACCCAGTACGAACTCCGCGCGATCTGGCGCGAGGACGACGGCGTACTGCAGTTCATGGGCTTCCCCGACGTGCGCGTCCCCGAGGAGCGGCGTGGGCTGGTCTACGAGACGATCGGGCTGGTCAACGAACAGCTGTGGATCGGCCATTTCGAGCTCTGGTCCTCGACCGGCATCCTGCTGTTCCGCCACGCCGCGCTGATCGACGGCGATGAGGGCGCGTCGCTGACGCTCGCCCAGGCCGAACTGCTGGTGGAAAGCGCGATCGACGAGTGCGAGCGCTTCTACCCCGTCTTCCAGTTCGTCCTGTGGGGCGGCAAAACGCCGACCGAGGCGATCGCCGCGGCGCTGATCGAGACCCAGGGCGAGGCCTGACATGGCGCTGCTGTCGCGGATCTGGCTGGTCGGTGCCGGCAACATGGGCGGGGCGATGCTCCGCCGCTGGGCAGGGGCGGGGATCGCCCCCGCCGCGATCACCGTCATCGACCCGGGCAGCCCCGTGGTGCCCGAAGGCGTGCGGCATCTGACCGCGCCGCCCGAGGGCGAGAGGCCGACCGCGCTGGTGCTCGCGGTGAAGCCGCAGCAGCTCCACACTGTCGCGCCGGTACTGGCGCCCTTCGTTGCGGGCGTGCCGCTGCTGGTGTCGATCCTCGCGGGCGTGGAAGTTGCGACGCTGGCGGACGCGCTGGGGGCGCAGACCGTGGTGCGCGCGATGCCGAACCTGCCGGTGGCGATCGGCAAGGGCGTCGTCGGCCTCACCACACCGAGCGACGATGCCGAGGCCCGTGCCGCGGCCGAAACGCTGATGCAGCCGCTCGGACTGGTCGAATGGGTGCCGAGCGAGACGATGCTCGATGCGCTGACCGCGCTCGCCGGCTGTGGTCCCGGCTTCGTCTTTCGCTTCGTCGATGCGCTTGCCGAGGCGGGTGCGGCGCTGGGCCTACCGGCCGACCAGGCGCAGCGACTGGCGCTCGCCACCGTCGAAGGATCCGGGTTGATGGCCGCTGCTGCGAGCGAAAGCCCGGCGGTGCTGGCCGATCGCGTCGCCAGCCCCGGCGGTTCGACCCGCGAAGGGCTCAACGTGCTCGACCGCGATGGTGCACTGAAGGTGTTGCTTCGCGAGACACTTGCCGCATCCGCGCGCCGTAATGCCGAGATGGCCGCCGAAGCGCGCAAATAGCGCGCCAGTCGACGGAACGCGCACTACTCCCAGCGGTTAAGTCTCCGATCTCATGTATCGACGGAGGCTACCATGGCTACGACGACCGAACCGAAGCGGACTGCGAAGACCAGCGCCAAGGATACGAGCAAGACCGGCAGCGGCACCAGCCTGGGCGTAATCGCCGGCGCAGCCGCCGGCGGTGCGGCGCTGGGCCTGCTCGCGATGCTCGGCCGCAAGGCGGCGGTGCAGGCGCCGAGCGCGCTCGCCGGGAATTGGGACGACGCGCTCAAGGCCGAGCACAAGGCGGTGCTCAAGGTGTTCGACACGCTCGAAGCGACCGACGACAAGGCGACGATCCGCCGCAACATGCTCCTCGCGCATATCAAGCATGCGCTGGTGAAGCATGCGATCGAGGAAGAGAATGTCATCTATCCGGCGCTCCGCGAAGCGGGCAAGACCGAGCAGGCCGACGAACTCAACGCCGAGCATGGCTATGTGAAGCAGTTCCTCTACGAGCTGGAGAACATGCCGAGCACCTCGCCCAAGTGGCTGGAGAAGGTGAAGGAATTCCGCGCCGCGCTGGAAAAGCACATCCGCGAGGAAGAGGACACGCTGTTCCCCGAGCTCCGCGCCCAGCTGAGCGAGGAAAAGAACAAGGCGCTCACCCACGCGATGAACAAGGAAGGCTTCAAGCTCGCCTGATCGGCCTTGGCGCCGGGGCGCTCAGCGCCCCAGCGTCGCCACCCGGCCGCGCTCGTCCTCGGGCATCAGCCCTTCGAGCACGGCCCAGAATCCTCCGACAGCTCCCTGGCCGGCGCTCGAATAGGCGCCGGCCATTTTTTCGCGCAGCGCCTCGAACAGTTCCGATTCGAGCCTGGCACCCGCGTCGGTGAGCCGCAGCAGCCGCTGCCGGCGGTCGCGCGTGCCCGCGCGCGTTTCCACCAAGCCCCGCTCCGCCAGCTCTCCCAGCACCCGACCCAGCGACTGCTTGGTGATCGCCAGCAGCGAGAGCAGTTCGCTCACCGTCAGGTCGGGCTTGCGGGCGATGAAATAGAGCGCGCGATGGTGCGCCCGGCCCAGCCCCTGGCGCGCCAGCCCGTCGTCGATCGAGCGGGTGAGGTGCGAATAGCCGAAATAGAGCAGCTCGATGCCGCGCCGGATTTCGGGTTCGCGGAGAAAGAGGGGAGAGGCAGGAATTGGGGCAGCCATGTTGACCGTTTCTGCCACCGCGCCTAGTCCTGCGCAACCCGAGGCTCTGGGGACGAGAAAGACCGAGTGATGGAAGACGCGACGATCCTGGATTTCGAATTCGAAGCCCACACCAACCCGCGCACCGGCGACGAGCGCGCGACGATCCTCGCGAACCCCGGCTTCGGCAAGGTATTCACCGATCACATGGCGGTGATCCGCTATTCGGCAGACAAGGGCTGGCACGATGCGCGCATCCAGCCCTATGCGCCGCTCCAGATCGACCCAGCCTGCGCGGTCCTCCATTATGCGCAGGAGATTTTCGAGGGGCTCAAGGCCTATCGCCTGCCCGATGGCGGTGCTGGACTGTTCCGCCCGCAGGAAAATGCCCGCCGCTTCCGCGAGTCGGCCGAGCGCATGGCGATGACGCCGCTGCCCGAGGCACTGTTCCTCGCCTCGATCCGCGCGCTGGTGAAGGCCGATCGCGACTGGATCCCGGAGGGCGAGGGCGCCTCGCTCTATCTGCGCCCCTTCATGTTTGCGAGCGAGACGTTCCTGGGGGTGAAGCCCGCCAGCGAATATCTCTACCTTGTCATCGCCTCGCCCGCGGGTGCGTATTTCAAGGGCGGCGCGCCGTCGGTGAAGCTGTGGGTGTCCGATCACTATACTCGCGCGGCGCCGGGCGGCACGGGTGCTGCCAAGTGCGGCGGCAACTATGCCGCCAGCCTGGTCGCCCAGGCCGAGGCGATCCGGCAGGGCTGCGACCAGGTGGTGTTCCTCGATGCGGTGGAAAACCGCTATGTCGAGGAACTGGGCGGCATGAACGTGTTCTTCGTGTTCGACGACGGCACCATTTCCACCCCGCCGCTCTCGGGCACGATCCTGCCGGGCATCACCCGCGAATCGCTGATAACGCTGGCGCGCGGCGCGGGCGTCGAGGTGCGCGAGGAGCGCTATTCGATCGACCAGTGGCGCGAGGACGCGACGAGCGGCCGCCTGCGCGAAGCCTTTGCCTGCGGCACCGCCGCGGTGGTGACGCCGATCGGCGCGGTGCGTGGCAATGGCTTCGAGTTCCAGATCGGCAATGGCGGCCCCGGCCTGCTGACCGAGCGTCTTCGCGAACAGCTGGTGGGAATTCAGCGTGGGGTGGCGCCGGATGCGCACGGATGGCTTGAACGTCTGTTCTGAGGCTCTATAAGCCCGCTTCCCGTTGGGGCGTCGCCAAGTGGTAAGGCAACGGTTTTTGGTACCGTCATTCGGAGGTTCGAATCCTCCCGCCCCAGCCAGATTTCCTTTAAAGTCACCCCACGCCTTAGCCCGCGAACCGCGAACCAGTCGGTCGTGCGCGAAGGGCTGTGCGTTCGCCGTGGCTGGGCTGCCATGGAAGTGGCGATGCGGGATGGCGCATCGGTCAGGCTCGAGCGATGGCCTGCGGTCATCGCAGGTTCGCGCCAGATTCAGTTGAAGCCTTCCTTCGCCATGCCCAGCGCGATGACCATGTCGACCGAGTCGCTGTGGCGCCGTGCCTTTTGGGCTTCTCAATGAGACTCCGGGATCGGCCAATGCTCGATCGTGAAGCGCGGATTTTCGTTCTCGAGCCACTCTGTCGGCCGTTCGGCACGCAATCACAGCACCGCAGGCGCAAGAATTGGCAGGCAGCGACATCGCGTGCAGCACTGCCCACACTGAATATCGTATAATATATTTGCGTATGGATCCAAGCTGCGGTAGCCTCCCCGGACGATAAAAACGAACCGGGGGGTAAGTTGATGAAATATCGCGCCAAGCAGTTGAGCGTGGGTGTGTCTTTGATCGCGATGTCGCTGACCGGGGCAGCATCGGCGCAGGTCAGCACGGCGAGCTTGAGTGGCCCTCAGCAGGATTCAAGTTCCGTCCCCGTCACGGCCGACACGGCAGACGCGGAAAAGACCCAGCGGGACAGCGACGACATCATCGTGACGGGCACACGCATCGTTCGCCCGAACATGACGAGCAACGCCCCGATCACCACCATTGATGCCGCGTATCTGAAGGAGCGGGGCCTCGCGCGTGTCGAGGACGCGCTGGCGCAATTGCCGCAGGTCACGCCGATGCTGGGGTTGCAGGGTGCCAGCTGGACTTCGGGCGCTGCACCCGTCGGCCTGCGCCGGCTGGGCGCCGGACGGACGCTTACCCTGCTCAACGGGCAGCGCATGGACAATGACGTCAACATCGTCCCCGGCGCGCTGATCGAGCGGATCGACATCATGACCGGCGGCGCCTCCGCCGTCTATGGTTCGGATGCGATCGCCGGCGTTGTCAATTTCATCATCAAGCGCAAATTCAACGGGATTGCGTTCGATGGCGAGGTCAGCGGATTCAACCATAACAACAACAGCAAGCTGCTGGCCGGGGTCGCCCGGAATGCGGGCTATTCGTTTCCTAATGGCTATTATCTTGGCGGCGGGAACTACTTCGCGTCGCTGGCGGCGGGCAAGTCGTTCCTCGGCGACCATGTCAACATCAGCGGCTTCGCGACGTACAAGAAGGCCGACCCGATCCAGTACCGGGACCTGGACACCACCAATTGCCCGCTGCTGATGTTCGATCCCACCAATCCGAGTGCGGGCAACACGAAGTGGACGTGTGACGGCACCACCTACAACCCGTACAACTATTTTACCGTGAACGGTCAGGACATGACCAACGCGAAGGACGGCTCGCGCAGCTTCCGCCCGTACGACACGGCCGACGAAAAGCGCATCCAGCGGGTCGACTCGGTGCAGCGACGCAGCGAGACGGTGAATGCCGGCGGCTTCGTCACCGCGGACCTGCCCTTCGGCATGCGACTGGGCGGCAGCTTCCTGTGGAGCCACATCGTCGAAAATGGCCGCAACTCGGTCGATGGCGGCCTGTGGACGCCCTCGGCGCCGGTCAACTGCGACAATCCGTTCCTCGGCCAGCAGCAGGCGCAGATGATATGCGGCCCGGCAGCGGGCACCGCGGCGCTCAGTGATCCGATCAGCCTGTCGTTGTTCCGGCCGGGCATGTTCCAGAACTTCCGCAACACCACCACCGACTGGCGCGGCGCGCTGACGCTGTCGGGCAAGATCGTCGACAAGGTCCGGTTCGAGCTGGGCTATCAGCAGACGCGCAATATCCAGCAGGGCTCGGCCGACCACCTGTGGTATGACGATCTTCCCGATCGTATGGCGCGCGGGTTGCAGGTGCGCAACGTCAACGGCACCCCGACCTGCCTGTCGAAGATCGACGGCACCGATCCCAACTGCCAGCCGATCGACGCCTTCTCGTCGAACACGTCGATCAGCGACGCGGTGTATAATTGGGTGACGTCGGCGGGTAGCCGCCGGCAGCAGAACGACCTCCGGGTGCTCAACGGCGTCGTTTCCGGCACGCTGGAGGATTATGGCCTGAAGAGCCCGTTCGCCACCAGCGGCATCGGGTTCGCGGTCACCGGCGAGTATCGAAAATATCGGAACCAGTCGCAGGGCTATGGTGTCTGGTCGAACTTTACCACCTTCGACGGAAGCACCAGCGTCCGCGAGCTGGGCGGCGAAATCGACATTCCGCTGATCGAGAACAAGCCGTTCTTCAAGGAGCTCACCGTCAACGGCGGCTACCGGATTTCCGATTACGACGTGTACAGCAGCCTGATCCACAGCTGGAAGGCAGAGGCGAGCTGGGCCCCGGTCGACGGCCTGCGCTTCCGCGGCAGCTACAACCGCGCGGTGCGCGTCGGCGTGCTGGAGCGGCTGGAGGGCGAAAACCGCTATTCGAACTCGCCGATGCTCGACCTGTGCGCACCGCCGCGCGCCTCTGCGAGCGGCAACGGCCCGAAGCGCTACACGTTCGAGCAATGCTCGATCGGCATGACGCGGGCGCAATATGATGCGCTGAGCAGCTACACCGGCTGCGATTCCAACGGCTTCTGCCCGACGACGCTGGTCAATGGCGGCAATTCGAGCCTGCAGCCGGAACGCTCGCGCAGCATCACCGTGGGTACGGTGATTCAGCCAAGCTTCTTCCCAGGCTTCACCGCCACGGTAGACTGGTATGACATCATGATCCGCGGCGCGTTCGAATGGACCCGCATCGGCATGGCGTTCAGCCAATGCTATGATAACAAGGTCCAGTTCTTCTGCCAGTTCTACAAGCGTGATCCCCAGTCGGGCGTGCTGCTGGTGGCCGACGCCCGCTACAATAATTCCGGCTACACTGCTACGCGCGGCATCGACTTCTCGACCAACTATGCGCTCGATCCGAAGCGGCTGGGGATTGGCGATCATCTTGGTACATTCAACCTGAACCTCAACGGCACGCTGACGACGAAGTATGAGCGGCAGTTCGCGCCCGGCAACACCCCCTGGTCGTGCCTCGGCTATTTCGGCTTCGCGTGCGGCGATCCGATGCCGCGCTGGCGTCATGTCGCGGCCGTGCAGTGGCAGCTGCCGTGGATCAAGGGCGGGGTAGGCCTTACCTGGCGCTACACCGGGCCGACCCGCATCTCGAAATTGTCGAGCAACACCGTGCTGGCCGCGGCACCGGGGCAGACCTATCCGCTGGCCAGCCATATCCCCGGCTACAGCTATTTCGATTTCAACTCGAATGTCACGCTGGTGAAGGGGATCGACCTGCGGTTCAACGTCCAGAATCTGTTCGACAAGCACCCGCCCCTGATCGGCAACGACCCATCCTACATTATCGGGCAGTATTTCAACACCTTCCCCGCCTATTACGACGTGCGGGGACGGACCTTGCGGGTGGGCATATCGGCCCGTTTCTGAGGTTGCGGGCTGCCCGGCGTCCCGGCGCCGGGCAGCCCGTCATTTTCGGCGTGGCGACGTGCGACCGTCATCGCCCGTCGCAGGGCGGTACGACACCCGTCGGCCGCGACGGACGCGGTACGGGCTTGACCGCCAGCGCTTCCCATTCCTGCACGCCCACGCCCGAATAGGTGCCCCCGCCACCCGATGCATCGAACACTGCACGCAGGCAGCGCGTCGTGACCGGTGCGAAGCGCAGCTCTGCGAAATGGTCGGCGCGGGGGGCGGCGCCACCGGCCGCGCGAACCGGTTTCCAGCCGTTGCGCCAAAATTCGAGATGCCAGCGCGCCGGCGGGGCGATTCCCTCGCTCGCGCCGGCGGGATGATCGGCAAAGAAGCGGATGCGGCTGGCGTTGAGCGTCACCGGCGCCGCCCAGCGATATTCGATCCAGGCGCGCGCGGGATTGGCGCGGCTCCAGTTGGCCCACATGTCCGGCGGCAGCGGCGCCTCGCGGATGAGGCCGTCGTTGAGCGCGGCGATCCAGTACTGCACCGGCACCGGTTCGTTCGACGCCGCGGCGACCGCGCCGGGCGCCACGTTGCGACTGGGTGGCGGCGGCGGGGCGGGCCTGCGCGTCGGCGTCACCGGGCGGATCGCGGCGGGGGACACCGTGTCGTCCCACGCCAGCAGGTCCAGCGCGACGGAGCGCCGGAAGTGCCCGCCCCCGGCGGCATCGGCGGTGTGATAGGCAAGATACCAGCGTCCCTTGAACGCAACGGCGCCTGCATGCGAGGTCGTCGAGGAGACCGGCCGCAGGATCACGCCCCGATAGGTCCAGGGTCCGAGCGGCGAGGGCGCCGACGCATAGGCCTGGCAGGCATGATAGATTGCCGGGGTGCACGGGCTGTTCGGCCCTGCATTGTTGGCGGCATAGAGAAGATAATAGGTGCCGTTGCGCTTCATCAGCCAGGGCGCCTCGAAAAAGCCGGTGGCGCCTGCGATCGGTTGTTCCTGCCCCTTGATCGTCACCATGTCGGGCGCAAGCTCGACGGCGCGAAGCCTGCCGAACGTACCCCAATAGAGGAAAACCCTGCCATCATCGTCGATGAACACGGTGGGATCGATGTTCTGGATATCGTTGGCGATGGGTACAGCCTGCGACACGATCGGGCCCGCAGGATGCGCATCCCGCCACGGCCCGGTCGGGCGATCGGCCACTGCCACGCCGATGGCGAACCGGTCCCGCGTGCCGGGGGCGGCGGTCTTCTCGTTCTGCAGAACGGCGGCATAGAAATAGAAGCGCCCGTCGCGGGCCTTGACGATCTGGCCGGCATAGGCGCGTCCCGGCTCTGCCCAGGCGAACATGGTTTCGGGACGCGCGATTGCCGGGGTGTGCCGCCATTCGCCCGTCGCGGGATCGTTGGTGGCGAGTAACTGCCACTCGTTCATGATGAAATCATTGATCCCAGCGGGCGCTTCGTCGCGCCCGGCGAGGATCCACAATGTGTCTCCATCGACGAACGGCGCGGGATCCGTGCTGTAATAGCGTCCGTCGGCAAGAATGGGATTGCCCGCACCTTGCACGGTCGGCGCGTCGGCTTGGGCCTGTGCAAGCACGGGCGCGGGGAGCAGGGCGATCAGAGGCAGTAGGGCGCGCATGATGGCTCTTTCGGTAAAGGCGCCCGCAGTGCCATTCCCAGGATGTGACTGCGTGGCGGATGGTTCTTGCGGCCGCGCGGCACGATGCGCCGAGGCGGGGGATCAGCCACGCAGCTGGCGGCGCAGATCGGTGCGGGCACCTTCGATGTGCGCGCGGGCTAAGGCCGTGAGGGCAACAAGCGCACCGTTAGCGGGCTGGCAGCGAGCGATAGGGTCGCGCCGCCGCGTTCGGGCGTGCCGTCCTCGACCTGATAGCTCCGCCCGGGGGTGGTTTTCTCCAGCCGGATCAGCGCGCGCGGGGTCATGGCGGTGCGCGGATCCAGCGTGAGCGTCACCACGCCGGTCGCCGGGGCATAGCGTGCGGCGGCGATCTTGCCCGCTTCCAGCGTAATCCATAGCCCCGCCGGTGCAACGAACAGCCGGCTGCGCGCACCGTCCTTAGGCGAGATCGTCACGGCATCGGCGGCCATCCGCACATTGCCGCCATAGCCGAGCCAGCCGAACACCGGGTCCTTCACCAGATAGGTGGCGGCGCCATAGGCATGGGCGAAATAGCCGGAGCCATAGTCGCCGCTATACGGATCCCATTCCATCCGGTCCGGCCAGCTGTGGAACGCCGCCGATCCGAACCCGTCGCGATCGATATTGGTGATGCCGCCCATCAGCCCGCCATAGGCGACGCGCAACAGATGCAGGTCGGTGGGGTTCGCGCGGAACGCCTCGAACAGCGGCAGCGCATTGTTGGTCGAGCCGTAATGGTGGATCTGGCGCTCGATGCGCGGATATTTGCCGCCATAGAGGAAGTCCCAATAGCGCCGGGCATTGCCGTTATAGCCCCAGTGCGGGATCAACGGATCATAGCCGAGGATCACTTCCACCGTCTCCGCCGCCTGTTTCGGATGGTCGAAATAGCGCATCCAGGCATAGACTTCGGGCTGACCGGTCGAATCCCACGCCATCTCGCTGCCGAACGGATAGGCGAGCCCCGCCCAGTGATCCGCCCGCGACTTCATCAGCGCCTCGATTTGCGCCGCGCCGTCGGCGATCCCCTCGCGCTTCAGATCGTCGAGAATATCGACGAAGACTTCGCCCTCCATTTGCCCGAACTGGGTGTAATAGGGTGCATCGCGCATCATCGCGACGATCGTCATCCGGGCATGGTCGAGATACCAGCGCCAGTCGTGATGGGTGACGAGCCCGGGGTGGTTGCGCGCCAGCCGGTACAGCGTCCAATAGCCGAGCGCGACATGCGGGTAGTTGAACGAACGGCCGAGATCGCCCGCATCCTTCTTCGACCAGCTTGTCCAGGTCTTCCAGTTCGCCGCCGGGTCGTAATAGCTCGGGAAGGCGGCGGGATCGTAGTAGAACAGGCTCTTCTTCACGGCGCCGATATGCTCGCCGCCGGCCTCCTGGAGCTTGCCGAAGATCGTCTTGTCGACCAGCGTCTCGAGTCGATCGATCTCGGCCGGATCGGGATTGTCGAGCTGCTTCATGATCGCCGCGATCCAGCCGCCGGCGCCGCCCTCGTCGCTCATCCCTGCGATCCACACGCGCGGTTCCTGGGTGAGGATCTTGTCCGCTTCACGATCATAGCTGAGAATCGCGGGCGAACGACCGAACGGGTCCTTGGGATCGTCGAACCATTGCTTCGTCGTGGTGAAGCGGCCGAGATCGGCCATGGTCTTTTCGAGCGGCTTGGTGACGAAATAGCTGACCGTCTGCGCGGTCCCGTCCGCATAGGTGATGGTGACGCGGGCTCGGCCCCAGCCAAGGCCCCGCACCGTGTAGCGCCGCCAGCCATTCACCGTCCCGGCCGCCGTCAGGGTCATCGCCCCGGCGGGGGAGACGTCCACCTTCGCGACGGGCTTCGTATAGTGGAGGAAGAGCGACGCTTCGAGATCGTTCGGCACGACATAGCCGGGCACGCCGAGCGCGACCGGCCGCCCTTGCGCGATCAGCGTTGCTTGAATGCCGCGGATCGACGGTGCCTGCACCAGCCGCACGCCGATCTCGCGTGCCTCGCCCGGCGCGAGGGTGAAGCTGCTGGCGGGGTTCCATTGCTCGCCGGCCTTGCGCCATTCCTGGTCGACAAATCCCCTGGAGGCGACCGTCCAGTCGTAAAAGCCTTCCGAGACTTGGCTGCGCTCGCTCTTGTCGGTGAAGATCGCGCCGGGCTCGCGCGGGTTCTTGAGCGGGGCGTAGTTCTCCAATGGCGTCTTGCCGTCGGGCAGCACCAGCAGCGCCGGGCCCTTGCCGCTCAGCCGCGTGACCTGGAGATAGCCGGCATCGCGGCCGATATAGGGATCGACGAAGCTCGCTTGGGCGTGGGCGGTTTCCAATGTGCGGTCGCGGATGATGTTGTCGAACACCATCGGCAGGCCCAGCCCGCCGATCTCCACCGGGGTGTGGGAGGTGTTGACCAGCCGGAAGCGCAGCACCGGCACGCCGGCCGCGGCGATCCAGCGCCGCTCGACGCGCAGCGGCATGCCTTCGCCCATGCTGGCGCTAATGTCGGCCGCCGCCAGCACGCCGGGGGCGGCGGGCAAGGAGCGGATCGGCCTTCGCGCGCGGGCCGAGGCAAAGTCGCGCCAATCACCGCCGGCAGTCCGCAGGCGAAGGTTGATATCGCCGATATGATTATAGCCGTCGCCCTGCCGTTCCGCTTCACGGGCCCCCGGAACGAAGTCGAACGCTGGCTCGGCGGCGGGCGACAGGCGGGCGAGCGTTCCGGTGTCGCTGCGCAGCTCGAGCAGGAAGCCGCCGACGCGCAGCGCTGTCGTGCGGATCGGGGGATAGACCGGTTTCGGCGCTTGCTGTTCCTGTGCGGACAACGGGGCGGAGAACGGCAGGCTGCTGACGCCCGCAAGCGCGGCGGCGGCGAGGATCAGGCGGGCGGAGCGCATCGGGGACCTCATTGTTCAGGGCGCAGCAGCGGGCGTTGTTCGCGCCAGGCGGGCGCGTCGAAACCGATATCGGCGGGCGGCGCCTCGCCGATCAGGTTGCGGACGAAATAATCGCGGAACTTGCGCCAGAAATAGGGCTGGTAGACCGAATGGGTGGTGTTCGGCAGCACCACCATGTCGACGTCTCGCCCCGCCCAGATCAGTGCCGTGGCGAGCTGGAAGCTCTCGGTGATCGGGACATTGTCGTCGATGTCGCCATGGATCAGCAGCAGCTTGGCGCCGAGATTGGGCGCCGCGACCATGTTCGAGTTCCGCGCCCAGTCGTTGGGGCTTGCGGCGCCCATCGTCACTTCGGGCCACCAGGCCTTGTCCAGCCGCAGGTCGTGATTGCCCGACGAGGCTATGCCGACCTTGAAGAAGCCGGGCCGCCGGATCGTGAAGCGCGCGGCATCATATCCGCCGGCGGATCCGCCGAAGACGCCGACGCGGGAAAGGTCGAGCTGCGGGTAGCGTTCGGCCATCTGGCGGATCAGCGCAATATGGTCGTCCAGCCCCACCTCGCCCAAATTCTGATAGGCGGGCATGCGAAACGCGCGACCGCGCCGCGAAGTGCCGCGGCCATCGATCATCACCACGATCGCGCCAAGCTGCGAAACGCTGGAGCCCGGCGCCCCCACCGCGGCCGTCCAGCTTACCGGCACCTGCGTGGTGGTGGGGCCGGTATAGACATTGTCGATCACCGGATAGCGGCGGTTCGCATCGAACTGCGCGGGGCGATAGATCATGCCGTAGATCGGCGTCTTGCCGTCGGCCGCTACGCCCTGGAACGGCTCCGGCATCCGATATCCGCCGGCGAGCAGCGCACTGGGGTCTGCCCGGCCCAGTTCGGCCAGGACATGGCCATCCACCGCGCTGCGCACGACCGTGCGGGTCGGCTGGGCGGGCGTCGACATTGCGTCGAGGAAGGTCTTGCCGTCCGGCGCGACGAGAACATCGTGGTTCACCGGCTCGGGCGTGAGCAGCAGCGGCTGCGCGCCGCGCGTGCTCACCCGGTAGAGCGCAGTGTAGTAGGGATTGCGATCCTGCTCCCGGCCTACGCCGCGCACCAGAATCGCGCCCGCGGCCGCATCGACATGGTCGACGCCGATAACCTCCCATTCGCCGCGGGTCAGCGGGATGCCGCCCGCCGGTGCATCGGGACGGACGAGATAGAGCTGCGCCCAGCCGCTGCGTTCGGAGACGACGAGCTCGCCGCCCAAATCGGGTGCGGGCATCAGGAAGCTCGAGACGACCGAAACATTCGGCGCCAGCGCCTCACGCGCGACCACCGTCGCGGCGCCGGTCTCCGGATCGGCGTGATACACGACGAGTTGCGTGTAGCCGCGTTCGGTCCATTGCGCGCGAACCTTGCCGTTCACCCAATTCATGTCCGGATCGGCCGGGTAGAGCAGCGATTCGCTCGGGATGTCGAGTTTCACCAGCCGCGCCTTGCGCCGGCGCAGCGCGTCCTCGACATCGACCACGTAGCGGGTCGCCTGGGGCAGCTTCTCCGCACCGGCGAGCGGATAGATGTAGCGGAAGGTTCGCGGGTAGAGGCTGCCGGGCGGAGTCGCCTGCACGATGCCGAGCCGCACCACGTCGCGCGTATCGAGGCGCCAGGTAACGATCCGCTTGCTGTCGGGCGACCAGCGGATCGAGACCGGCATCCTGGGATCCTCGGTCCCCTGCGCCAGGATGTCGGCGAGCTCGGGAATGCCACGGCCATAGGGCTGGTCGCGCGTGCCGTCGGTGGTCAGCGCGACTTCGCGGCCGCTGGCAGTATCGACGGCATAGAGATTGTTGTCGCGCGCGACGATTCCGAAGCGCCCGTCCGGTGACCGCGATTCCTGGGGGTCCGCGCCGGGGGTCAGTGTTCCGTCGGCGCGCCACACCCAGTCGCGATGTCCGGCGCTGAACCGCAGCGTACCGGTCGCGCGATCGAACGCGGCATCGTCGATCTGGAGCGCATCGGGCTTGAGCGGCTGACCGGTCGCCCTGGCGATCGCGGCGGCGATCGCTGCTTCGCTACCGATGGGGCGCGTGCTCGCAGTGGCGATATCGAAATAGGCGATCGTCCGCGCACCCGAAGGGCCATGCCGATAGACGATGCCGGCGCTGTCGGTGGTAAAGGCCGCACGCAGGCTGCGATCGACGATCAGCTTGCTCAGCCCGTCGCCAAGATAGCGGTCGGCGAGTGCATAGCGTGCTTCGATCGTCTGTGGCGCCGGCTGAGCGAGTGCCGACAGGGGGGCTGCCAACAGCAACGCCAGTCCAAGCCGCCGCCGTTGCGATCTACGCATATGCCCCATCCTGATAGCCCCCATCCCGGCGGTGTTTAGACCATGCTGCTTGCCCAGGGTCAATGGCATATTATACGGTATATTATCGTTATGCAGGCTCCTCGGCGGGTTTGCCCGATGCGCCGCTCCTGCATCCTTGCGGCTTTGCGGGCGATCCACTCGGTCGCTTGGCCGTACCAAGCCGGACCGCCCCGGTCGCTGTTCGCGAGCGAGGATGATGCTCGTCGGGGACATGGGACTGACTGTCTTGCTTGGCGATCCGAGGGGTTTGCTAATGCATCTGGTGAGCGAAGGTTGACTTGCCCTTGCGGCGATTTGCCCGGGCCAGTCAGATTTAGAATGGATCATTCTTCGGGCTTCGCCTGCCAATTTCCCGCTCGTTGCGGGACGTTTCTGTGAGAGAGCGCAACGGGCTAAAAGGGCGATGCGGTCGGCAAAAATCGATGTTGATGCCGAACGTAAACTTGGCTAGCTGTATTATATGAGTATATCACTTGGCGCATCGCTGAAGCGAATGGTCTTCGGCGCAATGATAGTCCTTCCGGCGTTGGTTTCCATGGCAGACGCAAAACCGCGTGCGGTACTTCCGGACATGACCGCGACGCTGCGTGATCACCATGTGAAGAGTATGTCGGTCGCCCTGATCCGCAACGGGCGGATCGTCGCGACGGGCGCTTGGGGCATGGCAGGACCGCGCAGGGCGGCGACGGTCGACACACCCTATAATCTGGCTTCGCTGACGAAGCCGCTGACGGCGGAAATTGTCCTGCGACTGGTGTCGGCAGGCAAATTGTCGCTCGATGAACCGATGGATCGCTATTGGAGCGACCCTGATCTGACGAACG
Organism: Sphingomonas sp. TDK1; assembly: GCF_001650735.1. Lineage (GTDB taxonomy): Bacteria > Pseudomonadota > Alphaproteobacteria > Sphingomonadales > Sphingomonadaceae > Sphingomonas. The sequence continues at coordinate 47,974 of NZ_LXVY01000003.1, forward strand.
ATCCTCGGCGGATGAAGCTGACGGTCCGCATGGCGCTCAGTCACCGTACCGGTCTGCCGAACTGGCGCGACAAGACTGGCCTGGCTTTCGATCATGACCCTGGCACCACCACAGGCTATTCCGGGGAAGGCTATCAATATGCCGCGCGGTATGCCGAGCATCGCACCGGGCAGTCGTTTGAAGCGCTTGCCGCGCGCTGGCTTTTCGCTCCGTCGAACATGCGCGCATCGGGCTATGTGTCAGCGCAAGGCGCCACGATCCCCGTCGCCTTGCCCTATGATGCCGCCGGGAAGCCGCTGCCCGCCGAGCCGGTGATGCACTACAATGCCGCGGACCTGGCCCATGCGACGGCTCGAGATTACGCCAAATTCCTCATCGAGGTCCAAGCGGACAAGGGCTTGGCGTCTTCGATCGCGGCAGAGCGCAGCCGGCTGCAGGCGGATCTAACGCCCGATACATGCGCTGGCCCGAAAGGAAGCACGTGCCCTGCCTGGACTGGCTTTGGGCTGGGCTGGCAGCTGCTGGGCTTTCCCGGCGGGACAACGATGCTCCACACCGGCAAGGATGCCGGTTCCTTCACATTCGCCGCCATCGATCGCACAACCGGAGACGGGATCGTCATCCTGACCAACAGCGACAACGGATGGCGGATTATCCTACCGATCCTCGAGCGCACTGGCAGCGATTCCAAGCTGATAGCCTTCCTCCGAGGCCAGATGAACTGACAGGCTGGTGAACATGATGACCTCGTGCTTTCTTGCCGTAGCGCTGATCGCGACCCGCTCCGCCTGTCGATCCGCTGACGACGAAGATCGGTGTGCTCGATGCCACGGTGTCCGAGGCGTATAATCGCTGTGATCTAGAGACTTGCTCCGGCTCCTTCGATCCTAGGGTCACCTATTCGCGTGCGGGCCGGTGGCCTTCGAACTCCCCGGCCCGCGCGCTGGATCAGGCAGCCTTGGTCGCCTGATCCATGAGCTTCTTCGCCAGCGCGATCGCGTCGGCTTCCTCGGTCTTCCCGGTCCGTAGGTCGTCGGCAATTTCCAGCAGTCGGCTCGCGATCACGGTGCCCGCCTGCGCCGCCTCGGTGATGCGGATACCGTTCTTTGCGTTGGCGATGCGATTCCATTCCGCACGGATCGCCGCCCAATACCCCTTGGTCGCCGTCCAATAGGCGTCCGCCGCCGCTACGTCGTAGCCGTCGAATCGGGTGTAGCTATTCAGCACATATTCCTGGACGACCGGAGCGAGCTTGCCGTCGATCACGCCCATTTTGGTGTTGTCCTGCCAATGGATCCAGCCGGTCGGCGTCGGCTGGTGGCGGTTGATGCCAAGATAGCGGTCATAGATGGGGCCGCGCACCGCGTCGCGCCGGGCGAGCGGACGCCAGGTCCAGCCGGAACGCCATCGCCGTACGCCGCCTTCGGTTGTCCACTGGCCCCAGCTGCCATAGCGCGGGCTGTCGTCGACCTGGTACACGGTCTGCGACCAGCGGCCGCGGCGCATCGCCTCGGGCACCGCTTCCCATGTCCACGTGTTCGGGCCGGCATAGACGAGTATACGCGCGGGCTCATAGTCCCAGTCTTGGCGCCAGTGCTTGATCACTATGGGCTTGCCCCCCTGTTCCGCCACCAGCAGGTGCTGGAGGACGACATGGCGGCCGGTGTCCTCGATCACCCGCACCACCTCGTTGCCGCCGGAGATCGAGCGGTCGATTGGGGTGTAGTCGGCGCGCCACGATGTCGATTCCTGCATGTCGAAGCGGACCTTGAAGGTGCCCGCCATGGCGAGGATGTCGCGCCGATCGGCCTCGAACGACGCCTGCTCCTCGGCGGCGCTGCGTGGGCGGACCGGGCCGTCGGCCGCCGCGGGCCGTGCCGGCAGCAGCGTGGCGAGGACGAGGGCCAGCAGGCCGATGTGTCGAAACTTCATGATGTGCCCTCCGATGGTCAGAAGCGGTAGCTGATCGAGACGCTGCCGTTGCGTCCCGGCTGGGTGTAGGCGTCGGTGATGGTCGAGCTGGCGGCGAGGCCGCGCACGTCGTTCCACCAGGCATATTTCGTGTCGAACAGATTGAAGATGCCCGCGCGCAGGGTGAGCCCCGGGATCAACTGCACGAAGGCGGTGGCATCGACGATGGTGAAGGCATCGGGCCGGTAGCAGGCGGCGGCGCATACGCCGGTGGTGGCGCTCGCTTCCTTCCGGATGCTGTGCGTCACGATCAGCTGACCGCCGAAGCTTCCGTCCGGGGCGCGGTAGCCGAGCCCGCCGACCATCTTCGCCGGATCGACAGTCGCCAGTGACGCCTGGGCGCCGTTGCGGATCACATCGCCATCGGCATAGGCAAAGGCAAAGTTGGCGGTGAATCCGCGACCAAATCGCGCGTCAACACGCCCTTCGATCCCGTTCACCCGCGCCTTGTCGAGATTGATGAACTGGTACACCGCGGGGTTGGCAGGGGTGAACGCGCCGCCAACCACTTCCTGCGAAATGAAGTTGTCGTAGTCGGCATGAAAGCCGGTCAACTGCACGCGCACGCCGCCGCCGCCGAAGCGGATGCCGCCTTCGACGCTGCGGCTTGTCTCGGGCTTAAGATTTGGGTTGGGCTCGGAGCGATAGCCAAAGGCGAGGTTCTGGAAAAACTGGTTCACTTGGGAGGGCTCGGGCGCCTTGAAGCCCTGTGCATAGTTGGCGAACAGGCTCACGTCGGGGCTCAGCGACCAGGTCGCGCCGATCTTGGGCGAGACGCGCGAACCGCTCTGGCGCGCCGAGTTGAACGTCGGCAGCGCTGCATCCTTCTTGGGGTCTAGCGAATAATGGTCGAAGCGCAGCGCCGGGAACAGCGTCACCGGCCCGACGCTGATCTCGTCTGACACAAACAGGCCCGCCAATGTGAAATCGGTGATCGGGAAGGCACGGGTGGGATAGGTCTCACCCGCCGGTGGTACGGTGCCGTCGCGGATGCCTTCCTGCCGGGTACGGCTTGCGTCCGCCCCGACGATCAGTCGGTGGCGGAGCGCGCCTGTCCCATAGTCCAAAACAATCTCGCCCGATCCACCGAACACGCGATTGTCGAAGGTGTTCAGCCGGGTACGATCGGCAAGCACGGTACGGTCCTCGGCGGAGAACTGACGGTCCTTGGCCTGCTGCCAGTAGAGGCTGAGGCGGGCGCGCTGGATCTTGCCTTGGCCGTCCCAGATCCAGTCGAACGCGGCGCGCTTGCGCTTCGTGTTGTCGTTGGCGGTGGTACCGGCGACACTGGCGCTGACGCTGGTCAGCACGTTGCTGTCGAGACGATTGTCTAGATATTCTCCGGTCAGCCGCAGCTTGTGACCGGCGCCGGGCTCGTAGACGATCCGGCCCAGCAACGCGTTCGAATCGCCATCCTGCGGGTTGGCCTTGGTGCGCGCAGCCCCGCTGCCACCGACGCGGCCCTTGTTCTTCAGCTCGGCGAAGTCGCGGCGGGTATAAGCGACCATCGCCGACCACGCACCGGACTTGCCCGCCAAAATGCCGGTCTCGGTCCAATCCTGGTCAGACGACTGGTAACCCGCGCGCACGAGCCCCCCCACGGACTTGTCGCCTGCCAAGAAGTCGCCCGGATCGGCGGTGGTGAAACTGATCGCGCCAGCAAGGCCATCGCTGCCGTAAAGCGCCGATGCCGGACCGCGCAGGATCTCCACCGACTTTACCAAGCCGAGATCGACATAGTCGCCGCGCCCCACGCTCTGCGCGCCGAAGGTGAAGCCGTCGGGCACACGCACGCCGTCCACCTGGATCAGAACGCGATTGCCGCCGATGCCGCGAACGACAAAACCCTCATTCCCTGCGCGGCCGGTAGTGCCCGATGCCGCACCGAAACGTGCTGGTTGACGCGGCACGCTCACGCCGGGTTCGAAGCGAACCAGATCCTTGACGTCGCTGACAAGCTGGTCGGCCATCTTCTCGTCGGTGACGACTGTGACGTTCGCCGGCACCTTCTGCGTATCGGTGGCAAGGCGCGTTGCGGTGACCGTGATCGTGGACGGATCGAGCTTACCGTCTACCTCCGCCGCGACGGTGGTCTGACGCGCTTGAGCGAAGGCAGGCGCGGAAGCCACATAGGCAAAAAGGCTCGCCGCCCCGGTCAGGCGGACGATTGCATGATTCACGAAAACTCCCCTTGTTTGATAATGCTACTGATTCGCAGTAGATATAGCTTGATTATATGGATCGTCAAACATCGCCGAAACGGTCGTTCGGTCAGCTTGAGGCCTGGATCCGGCTGGGATTGGGAATACGGCAGTGAAGCCCGCAGGAAGTTTGTGGCACGACCGAGCCTCACCGGCGTTGGTGGTAGATCTCGTTTCGGTCGAAGGACGCCGGGCGCGCGGATGGTACAAACGGCTCCGGGGTGCATCCCGCAGCGAACGTCAGCGAGCCTGCAATCGCCGTGGCCTGTAAGAGGCGATCCTGGCCGGTCCGCCGACCGTGATAGCCGCACCGAGCGACCTCCGCAGCAACCGCGCCGTCCGGCAGGGAGCCTGCGCGGCCCTGGGACGGGCGTGCTGCCTCCGCCGCGATCCCCCGATCAGCGTGGGAGCGTCCGCGCGAGCCATCTGGCGGCGGCGTCGGGGGTCTGCTTGTCGGTGTCGCGGTCGACCATATAGTTGGCCTCGCGCATCCGCTCGACCGGAATGGCGCCGATCAGCGGTCGCAAGGCAGCCTGGAAATGCTGGTCACCGGAACGCCCCGGCGAAACCAGCAGGATCGCATCATAGCCGGGAATCGCGCCCTTCGGATCCTTGAGGACGGTGAGGTGCTGCGCGGCGATGCGGCCATCGGAGGAAAAGGCCGGGATCACGTCTGCCGCGCCGCTGGTCAGCGCCCGGTACATGAAGGTCGGTTGATAGGGATGCGCCTCGGCGAAGCGGAGGCCATAGGCTGCCTGTACGGCCTTCCATTCGGAGCGTTCGAGAAACTCGATGTCGGTCGCCAGCTTCAGCGAAGGCGCCACCCGGGCAAGATCGGCGATGGTGGCGATGCCGCGCCGCTTCGCATCGTCGCCGCGCATCACGAACGCATAGGCATTTTCGAACCCAAGCGTTCCCAGCAGCGTGACGTCGTTCGTCCGCTTTGCCCAGTTCGCCACGCCGCGAACCATGGCAGCGCGCGACGGCACGTCGGTGCGGCGCATCTGGTTGGTCCAGATCGTGCCCGAGTAATCGACATAGACGTCGATCGCATTGCTCGTGAGCGCGCCATAGGCGACGCCCGAGCCGAGCCCCTCGCGATACCGCACCTGATACCCCGCCGCTTCCAGCCGCGCGCCGATGAGACGGGCGAGGATATATTGCTCCGAAAAGCCCTTGGCCCCGATCGTCACCGTGCCGCGCGGTGCCGGCCAGGCAGGGGCGAGTGCCGCCAGCGCGCCGGCGGCTAGCAGGCCGAGGCTCAGCCACACCACGCCGCGTCGCCGGCGCCCGATGCCCCATTCCGCCAGCCCGAGCAGCGCATCGACCGCCAGGGCGAGCGCCGCGGCCGCGAGGCAGCCGACCAGCACCAGCGTCCAGTTCTGGGTCTGGAGCCCGGCGAAGATCAGATCGCCAAGGCTCGGCTGGCCGACCGTGGTCGAGAGTGTCGCCGCGCCGATCGTCCAGACGGCGGCGGTGCGGATCCCCGCCATCACCACGGGTGCGACCAGCGGCGCCTCGACGATGCGCAGCCTCTGCCAGCGCGTCATGCCCACGCCGTCCGCTGCCTCGCGCACCGCCGGATCCAGCGTGACGAGACCGGTGACGGCATTCCGCAGGATCGGCAGCAGCGCGTAGAGCGTGAGCGCCAGCAGCGACGGGAGGAACCCTAGCGCCGGTATCCCGCCGCCCACCAGCGCCGACAGCGAGAGCAGCAGCGGGTAGAATAATGCGAGCAGCGCGAGGCTGGGAATGGTCTGGATCAGGCTGGCGAGCCCGAGCGCCACCCGCGCGACACCGCGGTGCCGTGCCGACAGCACCGCGAGCGGCAGGCTGACCGCGATGCCGAGCAGCAGCGCGGCAAAGGCGAGCAACAGATGCTGCGCCAGCAATTCGGGCACACGGGCGAAGGCAGCCGTCATCGGGCGAGCGCCGCCAGCCGCTCGGCCTGTTCGCGCGGCACCGCCACCAGCGCGTCGGCGGCCGGGCCGCCCTCGCCGGCGAGCAACGCGCGCGGGGTGGCGTCGCCGACGAGCTTTCCACCCTCCATCACCAGAATGCGATCGGCGAGCAGCAGCGCTTCGGCCATGTCATGGGTGACGAGAATGGTGGTGAGGCCCATCGTTTCGTGCAGCGCGCGGATCGCCTTGCCCAGCGCGTCGCGGGTGACCGGATCGAGCGCGCCGAACGGCTCGTCCATCAGCAGAAGCTTCGGGCTGGTGGCGAGCGCGCGGGCGACACCGACGCGCTGGCGCTGGCCGCCCGACAGGGCATCCGGCATGCGCTGGGCCATGGATTCCGGCAGGTCGACCAGACGAAGCAGCTCGGCAGTGCGCGCATCCCGGTCGCGCAGCCCCGCCAGCCGCAGCCCGATCGCGACATTCTCGCCGACCGTCAGGTGCGGGAACAGGCCGACATTCTGGAAGACATAGCCGATGCGGCGGCGGAGCAGGGGGGCGGGCTCGGCATCGACCGGAACGCCATCGATGGTAACACGGCCCTCGCTCGGCGCGATCAGCCGGTTGATCATCTTCAGCAGGGTCGACTTGCCCGATCCCGAGGCGCCCACCAGCGCAACGAAGCTGCCGCCCGTGATGGTCAACGATATGTCGTCGACCGCCCGCACGCCCCGCGCGTAGGATTTGCCGACGCCTTCAAGGGCAACGCTGCGCAAGGGATCCGGCATCCGCGCGGTTGTGCGGAATGTTGCGGCAAAGGTCAAAGGTGGTGCGCGTCCGGCTCCGAGCTCTCGAGATGTGGGATGGCCAGAACGAAGCGCGCGCCGCGGTCCAGCGCCCTCGCACGGATGGTGCCGCCATGCGATTCCGCGATCGAGCGGCATACCGCCAGGCCGATGCCCATGCCGCTGGGCTTGGTGGTATAGAAGGAATCGAACAGCCGATCCGCATCGTCGGGCGCGAAGCCGGGCCCGGTATCATCGACCGTCAGCGTCACGAAATCGCCTTCGCGGGCGGTGACGATCTCGATCCGGCGTTCGGCGGCCGGAATATCCTGCAAGGCCTGGATCGCGTTCAGCACGAGATTCACGACCACCTGTTGCAGCTGGACCCGGTCGCCCGAGGCGCGCGGCAGGTTCGAATCGAGCCGCAGCTCGAGATGGACCTGGCCCTGCTTCAGTTCGTAGCGGACAAAGGGCAGGGCTTCGGACACCATCGAATGCAGTGACAGCGGTTCGCGTTCGGGTGCGATCGGGGCGACTACCGATCGGATGCGGGCGACGATGTCGGCGGCGCGCCGCGCGGCCCCCAGGCTGCGATCCGCCAGCGAGCGGAGCAGCGGCAGCTTGGGCTCGTCGCGGTCCAGCGTGCGGATCGCGGTGCCCGCATTGGTGATGATCGCCGACAGCGGCTGGTTTATCTCGTGCGCGACCGATGCGACCAGCTCGCCCAGCGTGGCGATGCGGGAGGCATGGGCGAACTCCGTGCGCAGCACTTCCAGCCGTTGCTGTGCCTCCAGCCGCTCGCTGATGTCGATGACCCCGCAGAGGACCGGGCGATCGGGCCGGCGTTCGGGATCGGCCCAGAGCGTGATGTTCACGTCGATCTCGCGCCCGTCCGGTCGCCGGAAGCGATGGTCCTGCGGCGCGATCGTGCGCCGATGAAGGCGGCCGTTCACGGCATGGGCGACAATGGGCCAGGTATGGGGCGGCCAAAGCCAGCCTACGCCCTGCGGCTTGATATCTTCGGGCGCGAGGCCGAAAATCTCCATCGCGCGCTGGTTGATGGCGCCGACCCGCATGGCATCGACTATTTCCTGCATCCGCACCGGGTCGCCCAGCAACAGGCTTTCCAAATCGACCACGCCGTCGTCGCGGTAGCGCGCGATCAGCGGGTCCGCCTTGGAGAAATCATATTCGAGCAAGCCGATCGACATCGCGTCGAACAGCCGTCGGAACTTCTCCTCGCTGCGCTTGAGTTCGGCAAAGGCGTTCTTCTGGTCGCGCACGTCGACGATACCGACGATCATAACGCCCCGCTTGGCGCTTTCGGGGGACCATGCGACGGTGAACAGCGTGTCGATCAGCGCACCGTCCAGCGCGCGAAGCCGCGTTTCGCAGACATAGTGCGGCTTCTTTTCCATCACGGCGATCAGCGCGCCGACATAATCCGGGATGCTCTCGTCCGGCCAGAGACGGCTGCTCCGCATGCCGGTGAGGTCGGCAACCTCGGTGGCGCCGAACAGCTTCACCGCAGCGGCGTTGACGTCGACCACATCTTCCAGATCCATCAGCGCGCGAACGCGGGCGGGATCTTCCAGCAGATAGGCGCGCAGGTCGGTCACGCCGCTGTCGCGCACGCGCTTCAGCGCATCGCCCACCTTGCGGAAGTCGGTCTCGAAAAAGCTGACGGCCAGCGCCTGGAACAGGTTCTCGTAGCGATAGGTCGCGCCGCGAACTTCCCGCCGAAGACGCTCCAGTTCGGGCGCGGCGCGGCTGGTCTCGATGATCTCGCGCAGTGTCCCGTCGCCGTCCCGAACGGCTGCCCAGCGCAGCTGGACGAGAGCCGGACCGTCGACCGTCCGCCGGACGACATCGCCGACCCAGTTGTCCGACGCGTCCAGGCGAAGGTCCCAATCTTCGCTGCGGTCTTCCAGCAGCACGGCGAAGGCCTGGCCCAGTGCGGCGGCTCGGCTCGCACCGTAGAGCCGCTGGGCTGCGCGATTCCAGCCAAGGATCCGGCCCTGCGGATCGAAACGGGCGACACTTTCGTTCAGCAGCTCGTACGGGTCGGATAGACCGGTTGCCGAGGCGAAATTGCCAGCCGGCGAGACCGATCCCTCCATGACATCATGTTTCTTCACCGTAGGAACGAATCCGGGAACGCAGGGCGCCAATGCCGCTACACTGGTTTAGCCTCGACTGTCGCAAAAGCCTACCCTTCGTTCAGGCATGGCGCCCCTACCGCGGTATGCTTGTGTCGATATGGAGGCGCCTTCACAGTTGCGGACGGAATAGTCGCGACGGAGGATTGCTGGCGTGAGCGTCCAATCGCTCGTGGCTGTGGTGGATGATGACGAGGATGTGCGGCTCTCGCTCGAGATGCTCGTGGACAGTGCCGGGCATGCGGCGGTGCTGTTCGAATCCGCGGATGCGCTGCTTGCGCGCGACGATCTCTCCGGCTTCGATTGTTTCATCAGCGACGTACAGATGCCCGGCACCGACGGCATCCAGCTGGCGCGCCGGTTGCGCGCGGCCGGATGGGCGCCGGTGATCCTCATCACCGCCTTTGCCAGCGAGGATGTGGAGCGACGTGCGCTGGAAGCCGGGGCCTCCCGGTTCCTCGCCAAGCCGTTCGACCCGGACGCGCTGTATGACGAGCTGCACAGCCTGCTTGGGTAACGGCGGGGCAGGGCGCGGCGCGATCCGCGCCCTGCTGCCGGTTCAGCCGCGGAGCTGCTTCACCGCATGATCGGCGGCGCGCATCGTCAGCGCCATGAAGGTCAGCGACGGATTGACGCAGGAGACGGAAGCCATCTGCGCGCCATCGGTGACATAGAGGTTCGACGCGTCATGCGCCTGACTGAAGCCGTTCAGCACCGAATTGCGCGGATCGGCACCCATGCGCGCGCCACCCATTTCGTGGATGGCATCGCCGGGGACGTGCTCGCCCTCGTTGCTCGTAACATTCTGCAGGCCCGCGGCGCGGAGCATCGCTTCGCCCTGGACCTTGGCGTCGGCGATGAGCTTCAGCTCGTTTTCGCGGAAGGTGACGTCGAAGCGCATCAGCGGCACCCCGAAGCGATCGACCTTGCTGGGGTGCAGCGAAACGCGATTGTCCTTGTACGGCAGGCACTCGCCGAACGCGCCCATGCTGAAGCGCCAGGGGCCATAGCGGCGCATCCCGTGCTTCATCTCGGCACCGAAGCCCACCGGCGCCGCCGGCACGCGCCAGGCACTGCCCTGATAGCCATAGCCGCGCTTGAAGCCCACGCCTTCCTCGCCGCCGATGTTGCGGAAGCGGGGAATGTAGACGCCGCCCGGCCGCCGGCCATATTCGATGAAGTCGGTCATGCCCGGAATCTCCCCGTCGATGCCGACGCGGAAGATATGGTCCATGACATAGCGGCCTAATGTTCCGCTGCTGTCGAAATGGCTGCGCTCGCTGCCCGCCGGACGCGAGTTGAGCAGGATCTGGTTCGATCCCATCGCCGAGGCGCAGAGGAAGACGAGGTCGGCATTCACCACCTGCGCCTGCCCGCTCTTGGCATCGACGTAACGGACGCCGGTGACGCGCTTCTTGGTCGCGTCATATTCGAGGTTGGTCACGACCGCGTCCGACTGGAGCGTGAGCTTGCCCGTGGCACGCGCGGCGGGGAGCGTGACGGCCTGGGTCGAGAAATAAGCTCCGAACGAGCAACCATTGCCGCACTGGTTGCGGAACTGGCATTTGGTGCGGCCCTGGTCCGGCTTGTCCTCGGTCATGTTGGACAGGCGCGTGTTGATCAGCTTGCGGCCGGGGAACTTGGATTCCAGCCGTTCCTTCAGCCACTTCTCGGCGATGTTCATCGGCATCGGCGGCTGGAAGTTGCTGTCCGGCAGATAGGGGAGGTTCTCGCGCGAGCCCGAGACGCCGATATAGTCCTCGACCTTGGCGTACCAGGGTGCGAGGTCGTCATAGCCGATCGGCCAGGCGCCATCGATGCCCTCGCGCTTGTTCGCCTCGAAATCCTCGGGGCTCCAGCGGAAGCTCCACCGTCCCCAGATCAGCGACTTGCCGCCGACGGCACCGGGGCGGATCCAGTAGAATTTGCTTCCCTCGTCATAGGCATAGGGGTTCAGCCGGTCGTTATTGTAGAAGCCCATGTTGCTGGGCTGCACGTAACCGCGCTTGGCGATGAAATAATCGCTCTCCTGCAGCGGCTTGGGCATGATGTTGCGGGCGGGCACGTCGAATGCGGGCTTGCCGTCATACGGATAGCCCTCGCCATGCTCGACCATGCGGCCGCGATCGAGCATCAGCACGCGCAGCCCCTTCTCGGTCAGTTCCTTGGCGGCAAAGCCGCCGCTCACGCCGGAGCCGATGACGATCGCATCGAACCTGTTGGTAGCAGCCATTTCGTTTCCCTCTCCCAGGGAGTGTTGTCTGGTCAGAAGCGCAGTGCTTGCAGCGTCTTGAAGCTGGTGGTGATGTCCGGAAGATACGGCGCGGGCGCCTGATCATTCTCGACATAGAAGTGGCGCACGCCCGCGCTCGACGGACGCTTGAACAGCGCCGCGAAGTCGATCGTGCCGGTGCCCACCGCCGACATGCTGCCGTCGGCGCGCATGTCCTTGACATGATAGGCGTAGACTCGCTTGTTCAGGCGGTCGACCAGCTGCCCCAGGTCCTGGCCGGCGTGCTTGGCCCAGTAGAGATCAAGCTCGACCTTCACCAGCGCGGGATCGGTTTCCTTCAGGAACCGGTCGTAGAGGCTGACGCCGCCGGGCTTGATGGTGAACTCGAAATCATGGTTGTGATAGGCGAAGCCGAAGCCCGCCTTCTTCAGCTCGCGCGCGAACTTGTTGAAGTTGGGCAGCGCGGCGTTCCAGCCCGCTTCCGTGCGATGTTCGTCCGTCATGTACGGCAGCACCACGGTCTGCGCGCCGAGCGCGCGCGCCATCGCCACGGACTTGTCGAACTGGCCGAGCAGCGCGTCATAGCCGATGTGGAGCGAGGGACAGCGCAGGCCGGCCTTGTCCATTGTCCGGCGCAGCATCGCCGGGTCCATGCTGTCATAGCCGCCACCGCCGAACTCGATCTCGCGATAGCCGATCTTCGCGATCGCATTGAGCGTGCCGACGGGATCCTTCTGGAAGATGTCGCGCACGGTATAGAGCTGGATGCCCACGGCGGGGATCTGCGCGGCATAGGCGTGGGGGATCAGGCGATCCATCAGCGCGAGGGCGGTGACGCCGCCCGCACCGGCGAGCAGGGTACGACGGGTGATCATCATGCGCTGTACACCTTGTTGACCTGGGAATAGGGGAAGGCGCCGTTATATTCGCCCGGCACCGGCAGATATTCACGTTCCTGGGTGATGCCGATCTCCGAGGTATAATACCCCGTGATCACCAGCTGGCGGAACGCTTCGAAGAAGGTCTTGCCGCCCGCGATCTGGCCGTTCATCGCCAGGGTGAGCAGCGCGTCCTGTTGCGTGGGCGTCGCCTTGGCAGCGGCGACCTTGTAGTCCTGCTGCGACCGCGCCTCGATCGCATCGAGCCCGGCAAGGATCGGCACGCGGTCTGCCGGCATCGCCCAGTCGGCGAGCAGCTTCTCGATGAAGGCGGGTACCCCGGCGGCGATCGCGCCCGGCGTGTCGGTGGTGGGGATCACCCGCTCGCTCAGCGCGGTCATCAGCGCGCGCTGGGCGGGATTGAACACGGCGACGCTGGGCGGCCCGTCCGGGATCATCTGCGTCGCGGTCATCTGCGCGGCGCGGGCGATGGGGGCGAACACGCCCGCCCCGAACAGGGCGAGCACACCGGTCAGCGCGGCGCGGCGGTCGATGTTCATTTGCGGTCTCCCGGAAGGTCCTGGGCGATCGCGGCCTCGGGCAGCGGGCGCACCCAGATGTTGCGGAACGACACCGGCGAGTCATGGTCCTGCAGCTGGATCGGCAGGGCATCGGCATGCGCGGTATATTCGGCGATGTGGCGCCAGTTGGTGGTGCCCAGCATCGCCTGGTGGTTCTGCACGAGCACGCCGTTGAGGAACGCCGTGATATAGGCCGGGCGCAGCAGCTTGCCGTCGGCGGCGAAGCGGGGACGCTCGAAGACGATGTCGTAGCTCTGCCATTCGCCGGGCTTGCGCGACGGGTTCACCAGCGGCGGCTTCCAGCCATAGACGCCGCCCACCGTGCCATCGGCATAGGTGGGGTTCTGATAGCCGTCGAGAATCTGGATCTCGTAGCGCTGCATGAACCAGATGCCGCTGTTGCCACGATCCTGCGAACTCTTGGTCGGCGGGTTGGGCGAGCGGAATTCGAGGTGCAGCTGGACGTCGCCGAAGCTCTGCTTGGAGATCAACGCATTCTCGCCGCCGCTGCTCGCGCGGGTCGGCACGGTGAGCACGCCGTTCGCCACCGGCCACAGCTTGCGCTGCGCCGTCCATGCGTCGAGCGAGCGGCCGTCGAAGAGCACGATTGCATCCGAGGGGGCGCCACCGGGCTGCGCTGCGGGGGTGACGACGGTCGGGTAAGGACGGTCCGAATCATGGACGTGCCAGTTCCCGCCCCCCGGCAGGATCGGGGTGTCCTTGAACCCCGGTTTTTCCTGTGCCGCAGCGGGCGTCGCGGCAAGCACCGCCAGACCCGCGAGCAGCACCTGTGTGCGTCTCGACATGCTTCTCTCTCCCCTCAGACGGCGTCGATCGTGCGATAGGCGGCGATCAGCCGCTCCTCGCCCGCGCGCCCCTTGACCGAATTGCCATGTTCCATGCCGATCACCCCGGCATAGCTTCGCCCGCGCAACCAGCGAACGATGTTCGTAAAGTTGATTTCGCCGGTGCCCGGCTCGTTGCGGCCGGGATTGTCGCCGAACTGGATATAGCCGATCTCGCTCCAGCAGGTGTCGAGCACCGGGATCAGGTTCCCGGACTGAATCTGCTCGTGATACAGGTCGGCGAGGATCTTGACCCCCGGGCTGTTCGCCCCGCGCGCCACCGCATAGCCCTGCGCGATGCTCTGCATGTAGACACCCGGATGGTTGGTGCGGGTGTTGAGCGGCTCCATCACCAGCGCCATCCCGTGCGGCGCGACCAGGTCGCCCGCGCGGCGCATCAGGTCGATCACCCGCGCGGTCTGGATGTCGAGCGGCACCCTGGGATCGAGGAAGCCGGTCACCACCGTCATGCGCGTGGCGTTCAGCCGCTTGGCGACATCGATCGAGGCGCGGATATCGGCCAGGAACGCCTCGCGCTCGGCGCCGTCGTTCGCGCCCAGAATCGGCCGCGACTGCCCCCATCTGGGCATCGAGGCGACGAACACGCCCATCGTCATGCCCCGGCTCGACAGCGCCTTGGCCATCGCCACCTGCTCGTCGACCGTCCGACCGGCCGCCTCATTGTCCTCCCAGGCGGTGAAGCCCTGGTCGGCGGCGAAGGCGATCTGCTCCAGACGACCGCCGCGGCTGGCGAAGCTGCCCTCGTGCGGCGCGAAATGGAGCGAGAAACGCGCCGCATTCGACTGGCCGCGCGCCGAGGATGCCACCAGGGGCATCGCCGTCGCGCCGGCCAAGACGGTGCGGCGCGTCACGCTCATTTGCCGCTCATCGCCTTCAGATAGGCGATGATCTGCTGGCGCTTGGCGGGATCCGCCATGCCGATCGGCATGCGGGTGCCCGGCACCTTCTTCATCGGCGCGGCAATGAACTGGTCGAGCGTCGCCGGATCCCAGGTCAGCTTGGAATTCTTGAGCGCCGTCGAATAGTTGAAGCCGGGCGCGGAGGCCGCCGGGCGCCCCACCACGCCGTTGAGATTGGGGCCCACGCCGTTCTTCCCGCCCTTCTCGACGGTGTGGCACGCCTTGCAGGCGGCAAAGGCGGGCGGGGCGGCAGTCTGCGCCCAGGCGGGCGCGCTCGCCGTCAGCGCCGCGGTTGCGGCAAGTGCCATCCAGAACTTCATCTACGCTCTCCGGTTACGATCTCGGTCCATTTGGTGTCGGCCTTCGCATTGGCGATCATCGCTTCGACGAAGGCCATCGTCCGCAACCCGTCCGCGACGCCCGGCACCTGCGCCGAATCGCCGCGAACAATGGCTGCGAACCCACGATAAAGATTTGCAAACGCTTCGATATAGCCTTCGGGATGTCCGGCAGGTGTACGGAGCAGGGGCGTAGTGCTCGCACCCAGGCCGGGGCCGCCCGCGCGGATCGTTTCGGCGGGGCGATCGAGCCAGCGCAGGGTGAGCGTGTTCGGCTCCATCTGCGCCCAGTCCAGCCCGCCGCGCTCGCCATGGATGCGCAGGCGCAGGCCGTTTTCCTCGCCTGCGGCGACCTGGGTTGCCTTGAGCGTGCCGCGTGCGCCGCCTTCGAAGCGAAGCAGCGCGCTGACGTCGTCGTCCAGGCGCCGGCCCGGGACATGCGTCGCGAGTTCGGCGGACAGCGTCTCGACGCGCAGGCCGGAGACCAGCTCGGCCAGATGGAAGGCGTGGGTGCCGATGTCGCCAAGGCAGCCGCCGAGGCCGGCGCGGGCCGGATCGGTGCGCCATTCGGCCTGCTTGTTGCCCTCGGTGTCGAGCGAACCGCTCAGCCAGCCCTGGATATATTCCACCTGCACGAGCCGGATCGCGCCGAAATCGCCGCGGGCGACGCGCGCGCGCGCCTCCTCGACCAGCGGATAGCCGCTATAGGTGAAGGCGAGGCCGAACTGCTTCCCGCTCGCCTGCGCCGCGGCGGCGATGGCGCGGGCCTCGTCGCCGTTCATCGCCATCGGCTTTTCGCAGAAGACGTGGAAGCCCGCGTTCAGCGCGGCGATGGCGACGGGGGCGTGGAGATGGTTCGGCGTGACGATCGCCACCGCGTCGATGCGCTCGCCTTCCGGCAGCGCGGCCTCGCCAGCGAGCAGCGCGTCATAGGTCGCATAGACCCGCGCCGGATTCAGACCGAGCAGGTCGCCGGTCCGCGCATTCTTGCCGGCGTCCGTGCTGAACGCGCCGGCGGCCAGCCGCCAGTCGCCGTCGAGCGCCGCCGCCATGCGATGCACCGCGCCGATGAACGCCCCTTCGCCGCCGCCGACCATGCCCAGTTTCAGCGGATGCCGGATCATGCGTCGCGGTTTCCCAACCCCAGCAGGGTGCGGATCGCATCCTTGTCGACACCGCTCGAAGCGAAATCGTCGAACGCGCGCTCGGTGACGCGGATGATATGGTCGCGGATGAACGGTGCGCCTTCGCGGGCACCGTCCTCGCTGTTCTTCAGCGCGCATTCCCACTCGATCACGGCCCAGCCGCGATAGCCATACTGGGCGAGCTTGCTGAAGATGCCGACGAAATCGACCTGGCCGTCGCCGGTCGAGCGGAAGCGACCGGCGCGATTCACCCAGCTCTCGTACCCGCCATAGACGCCGCTGCGGCCCGTCGGGTTGAACTCGGCGTCCTTCACGTGGAAGCACGCAATCCGATCGTGATAGCGGTCGATGAAGTCGAGGTAATCGAGTTGCTGCAGCACATAGTGCGACGGATCGAACAGGATACGCGCGCGGGGGTGATGGTTCACCGCCTCGAGAAAGCGCTCCCATGTCGCGCCGTCGTGGATGTCCTCGCCGGGGTGGATCTCATAGGCGCAGTCGACGCCCGCTTCCTCGAACACGTCGAGGATCGGCAGCCAGCGGCGGGCGAGTTCGGCGAACGCCTCCTCGACCAGCCCGGCCGGGCGCTGCGGCCAGGGATAGACATAGGGCCAGGCGAGCGCGCCCGAGAAGGTCGCGTGCGCCTTCAGCCCCAGCCGGCCGCTGGCGCGGGCGGCGAGCTTGACCTGCTCGACCGCCCAGGCCTGGCGCTCGGCCGGCTTGCCGTGCAGCTCGGCCGGCGCGAAGCCGTCGAACAGCGTGTCATAGGCCGGATGCACGGCGACGAGCTGGCCCTGGAGGTGCGTCGAAAGCTCGGTCGGCTGGATGCCGAACTTGTCGAGCCGGGCGCGGAGATCGTCGCAATAGGCCTGGCTTTCGGCGGCCTGGTGCAAGTCGATCAGGCGCGGGTCGCATGGAATCTGCACCCCGACATAGCCGAGACCGGCGGCCCATTCGGCCATGTGGTCGAGCGTGTCGAACGGCGCGGCGTCGCCGAGGAACTGGGCAAGGAAGATGCCGGGGCCCTGCATCGCGGTCATGCGTGCGTCTCCGTACGGTTATTTTTGAAGGTGAACTGGAAGAGCAGCGCGATCACCGCGGCGGCGATCGCCGGGTACCACCAGAGATGGTGCCAGTCGGCGACGGTCGCGTTGGCCGGCAGCTGGGCATAGAGCAGCCCGCCGATCTGCGAGCCGAGCAGCATGCCGACGCCATAGGTGAACAGCGTCAGCATGCCCTGCGCCTGGGCGTTGACCCCCTTGGGCGTGGCGATGGTGCCGGTGTAGATCGCGCCGGCGACGAAGAAGAAGTCGTAGCACACGCCGTGCAGCGCGACGCCGAGATAGATCGCCCAGATCCCCGCGCCGCCATCGCCGATCGCGAACAGGGCATAGCGCAGCGCCCAGGCGATCATGCCGACCAGCAGCAGCGGTTTCACCCCGAAGCGGCGATAGAGGAACGGCATCGAGAACATGAAGACCAGCTCGGACATCTGGCCGATCGCCAGCGTGCCGCCGACATTCTCGATGCCCGCCGCGCCGACATAGGGCGAGGCATAGGCATAGTACATCGCCAGCGGGATCGAGATCAGCGTGGCGCACAGGATGAAGATCAGGAACGAGCGGTTGCGCATCAGGCCGAAGGCTTCGGTGCAGAACACCTCGGCGGCCAGGCTCTTGCCCTGCGGGGCATCGGGCTGAACGTTCGGCAGGGTGATGCTGTAGAGACCGAGCGCGATCGAGACCACGCCCGCCACTTCGAAGATATGCGGGCTGGCCGAAAGGCCCGCCCAGCCGATGATCAGCCCCGCGACGATCCAGCCCAGCGTGCCGAACGCGCGGACGAAGGGGAAGCGATCGACCCGCTCGCCGAAGCTCTTGAGCGCGATCGTGTTCGCGAGGCCCACGGTCGGCATGTAGAGGATCATGTAGCCGAGCAGCAGCCAGACGAAGCTGGCGCCGTGCTCGGGGGTGAGCAGCGTCGGGAGAATGAAGAGCAGCACGCCGCCGACCAGGTGGAGCACCACCATCAGCATCTTGGGGCTGAGGAACCGCGCCGCTGCCATGCCGAGCAGGAAGGAGCCGACGATCGAGGCGATCGGGCCCACCGAAAAGGCATTGGCGATCAGGCTGCCGACGCCGACGGTCTGCATCACCAGGCCCAGCGTGACGTTCCACGCCCCCCAGACGAAGAACTGCATGAACATCAGGGCGCTAAGGCGACCCGTGAGCAATCCCGATACCGGCTGCGCGCCGTTCGCGACCAACCCTTCCGCAGCGACCATGCGCTTCCTCTCCCCCGTGCGGCTTTGCCGCTGTTCGACTCGCAGCCTATGCACACGGAGTAATGATGTAAAGGATTACATTCGCGGGGCTCGACACGGCTCGCCGCAAGGGACAAAGATACTTGCATGGCTACGATTATCGAGGTCGCCGCGGCAGCGGGTGTTTCCACCGCCACGGTCTCGCGCGTGCTAAGCCAGCCCGGGCGCGTGGCCGAACCGACACGGCGGCGGGTGCTCGAAGTGGTCGCGGCGCTGGATTATCGGCCGAACGTCGCCGCGCGCACGCTCCGCACGCTGCGCGCCGCCAAGATCCTGCTGACGGTGCCCGACATCTCCAACCCGTTCTTCGCCAGCGTCATTCGCGGGGCCGAGGAAGCGGCGCGCGATGCAGGCTATGCGGTGGTGCTCGGCGACACGCGGCACGACCCCGAGGTCGAGGATCAATATGCTGAAATGCTGTCACGCCGGGAGGTGGACGGCCTCGTCTTTCTGGGGCACCGGCTTCCCGCCAGTCTCGAGGCGCTGGTCGCGCAGCAGGGGGCATCAGCGCCGATCGTCAATGGCTGCGAATACAGCCCGGAGATCGGCGTACCGAGCGTCCATATCGACAATGCCGCGGGCAGCGCGGATGCGATCGAGCATCTCGTCGAGCTCGGCCACCACGCGATCGGCGTAATCACCGGGCCGCCGATCAGCCCGATCAGCCGCGACCGTCTGGCCGGCGCTTTGCGGGCGGCGGAGCGGCACGGGCTCAAGGATCGTCTGCATCTCCGCGAGGGCGATTACGGCGCCGATTCCGCCCACCGCGCCGCGCGGGCGCTGATCGCAGAGGGCGTTACCGCGTTATTCTGCTTCAGCGACGAGATGGCGCTGGGGGCGATCAGTGCGGTGGGGGCGGCGGGTCTGTCCTGCCCTGGGGATGTGTCGGTCATCGGCTTCGACGATCTCCCATTGGCGCGCTTCTTCCATCCGGCGCTGACCACCATAGCCCAGCCCAAGGGCATGATCGGCCGGCGCGCGGTGGAGCTGCTGGTCGGCATCCTTGGCGGCGATGCGCCCGTCGACCGTCAACTCACCCTGGCGCACGAACTGATCCGACGCGCCAGCACGGGGCCGGCGCCGAACAAGCGGTGACAGACCGCAGGCGCGTGCTATGCTGCTGGAAAGACGTGTGAAGCGTCGTCACCAGGAGAGACACGATGCCGATACACCGCAAGCCGCTGCCGCGGCGTTTCGCCGCCCTTGCCCTGATTGCGGCGACGACGATCGGGGCCGCTTCATCGCAGGCGGACCGTCCGCCGATCACCGGCATCTCCCACCTCGCGGTCTACGCGACCGACATGGCCGCGTCCGACCATTTCTACCGCGTCGTGCTCGGCGCACGAAAGGGTCTGGACCCCGAGGATTCGGCGGGCGTGCGCTACTATTTCAGCCCCCGGCAATTCGTGGAGGTGCTGCCGGCGCCGAAGGATCATGGGCCCAGCATGCTCGCCCATGTCGGCTATATCACCACCGACGCTGCCGGACTTCGGACGTGGCTTGGCGCGCATGGGGTCTCCAGGCTCACCCAGATTCAGCATGGGCCGGGAGGGGATCGATGGTTCGGCGGGCAGGATCCCGAAGGCAATGCGGTGCAGTTCGTCCAGCCGGGCAGCCGCGTCACTACGGCGGAGAAGGGCGCGATCAGCGGGCGCATCATCCATGTGGGCCATGCCGTGCACGATCGCGTCAAGCAGGATGGCTTCTATCGCACGCTGCTCGGGTTCCGCGCCTATTGGTTCGGCGCGTTCCATGAAGACAAGGTCGACTGGGTGTCGCAGCAGGTGCCCGATGGGCGCGACTGGCTGGAATATATGATGGTAGGGCCGGGCTCGGACGTCACGCTCGACAAGGTCGATGCACGGCAGCTCGGGGTTCTCAACCACCTCTCGCTCGGCGTCGTGAACATGCAGGCGGCGGTGACGACACTGTATCGTGAGAACCGGCTGAGCCCGCGCCACGATGGTCCGCAGATGGGCCTGGACGGCAAATGGCAGGCCAATTTCTACGATCCCGACGGCACGCGCGTGGAACTGATGGAGTTCAAGCCGTCTTCCAAACCCTGCTGCTCGGCCTTCACGGCGGAGAGTCCGGATCCGTAAGACGGCCCTGTGCGGGATCGAGACAGATGCACCCGCCACCCATATTCAAAACACAACGCCTGCGTTACAAATCCAAGGTACATGGCGGCAGTGCAGGAACAGCGTGATCGACAGCGCCGGGCGGATGCGGCCGGCGTCCCTTATTTCAACGTTTCGAACGCGCCGCCCGCGTTGCGGTTCGACGCGTATGCCGAATCCGTCGACCCGATCTTCGACACCCGGCGGGAAGGGGTGGAGTCGGATTTCAGCGTAGGACTGGACGGGTTCAACGCAGGTCCGGTGCTGATCGGCCGATCGCGCATGTGGGGGGCAACGTTCCACTATGACCGGAACGTCCGCAAAGTCGCGCGGACGGGCGTCGAGGCGGTGCTGGTGCAGATCGTCACCGGCGGTGGTGACGTGCGGCTGCACGAGGGGGAGGCGACGGTGACACGTCCCGGCGACATCTGCATCGCCGACATGACGCGCCCCTTTGCCACCCGCACCGATGGTTGCGAGAATATCAGCATGGTCGTGCATCACGGCGCACTGGGCCTGGATGAGCCGCGCCTCGATGGCCTGCACGGGCTGGTCCTCCGGCGCGAAACGCTCGCGGCACAATTGCTGGGCGAGCATGCCCGGATGCTGGTCGATCGGCTGCCCCATGCCCGTCCGGACGATGCGCTCGCGGTCGCACGGGCGACCGGGCTGATGATGGGCGGGCTGATCGCGCCGGCCGCCCAGGAAGGCGGGCAGCGCGCCTCGGTGGCGGTGGCGGCGCTGTTCCGGATCAAGCGCTTCATCCGCGCCAACCTTGCCCATCCCAATCTGGGGCCGGACATGGTTGCGAAGGCGATGGGTATGTCGCGCGCCTCGCTGTATCGCGCGTTCGCACCGCTGGGCACCGTCGGCGATTTCATCCGGCGGCAGCGGCTGAAACGGGTGTTGATCGAGCTGGGTGACCCGGCGGCGCGCGGCAAGTCGATCGCCGAGATCGCCTATGGCTGGGGGTTTGCCGATTGGTCCACCTTCTCGCGCGCGTTCAAGGCGGCGTTCGGTATCACCCCCAGCGAAGCGCGAGCGGGCGCAGGGTCGCTCCCGCCCGAGGCGACAGCGGGCGCGGGCGCGGGCGACGTGCTGCTGCCACAGTGGATCCGGGCCATGGAAGCCGTCCATCTGCCGGGATGAGGCATGCCCCGGCGGGGAAGCGCGCGGATCGCGTGTGGCGAACCGTCTCAAATGCGCCGCATATTTTCTCAGGCGTCGATTTCCGATGGCAGGCATGCGGTCTCGCTCCTAGTCGCCGCCCTGTTCCCAAGGGGAGGGATGACGCCCCGTCTGCCGGGAAGCTTGCAAGGCGGTCTGCGCGCTGATCGGGGGCTGCGCTACGCCGGCATTGCAGGGGGTCGGCGATCTTGTCGACGCCTCGGCAGGAGAGACGCGCGGCAACGGATCGGGCGGCGGGGGCCGTACGGTTTCGTGCCGGCATTGGCGTGTGACGGGCCGGCGGGGGGCGGCCCGTCAATACGCTGCGCACCGATGATGGAGGCGATGGCGGTGCGCCGCGCCTAACCCCAAGGTATAGGGGCCGCCGCGCCAGACTATGCGCTACCGTCCTGCCCTCCTATGCGGCGCCGTCGCCGGGGCGGTTTGCAGGGGCCGCGATGCCTCGCAACCAATTGGCCCCTCCGCACTTTGATGCGCCGCAATACAAAGGGAAGTACAATGAAGCGTGGGAGTTGGCGGGCGGGGAAGGGGGCCCTGATCGCGATCATGGGGTTGGGAATCGCCGTGCCGGCCTTGGCGCAGCAGGTCGATGTCGGGGCGCCACCGCCCCCAGCGGACGAACTCAACAAGCCGAAGCCGGACGCCACGCAGGAAGACGCGGGCTCCGGGCCCCGTGCCGATACCCAGCGCCGCGTTCGCAGCCATATGCTCCACCCGCGCGATCCCTCGCCTTCTTCGCTGGCCGGCGACACGCAAAGCGCGCCCCCGCCTGGGTTGATCGGCGACTGGCAGAAGATCCGCACCCGCATGGGCGAGCGCGGCATCGGCCTGTCGGCGCGCTACGCCTCCGAAACCGCCTATAACGTCACCGGCGGCGATCGCAGCCTGGTGGCGGAAACCGGCCAGTTCGATGTCGGTGCGCTGCTCGATCTCGACAAGCTGGTCAGCTGGGGCGGGGCGGCGCTGCAGGGCACGGTCACCTGGCGTCGCGGCATCGACCTGACCACCACGGCAGGCCTTGGCGCGCTGCAGCAGGTGCAGGAAGTCTATGGCCGCGGCCAGACCGTGCGCGTAACGCAGCTGTGGCTCCAGCAGAAGCTGGGCGAAAAGGTGGAAGTGAAGCTGGGCCGCACCAATCCGGGCGAGGATTTCGCGGTCTTCTCCTGCCATTTCCAGAATCTGAGCTTTTGCGGCGCGCAGCCGGGCAATCTCGTCGGCGACTATTGGTACAACTGGCCGGTCAGCCAATGGGGCGCCAACGTCCATGTCGACGTGGCACCCGGCGTCTATGTCCAGGGCGGTGCCTATGAGGTGAATCCGCGCAACCTGGAGAGCACCTTCTTCATCGGTCATTTCAAGGGCGCGACGGGCGTGCTGCTCCCCGCCGAGATCGGCTGGACGCGTGGCGGCGACAAGGGGAAGGTCGGCTCGTACAAGCTCGGCGGCTGGGTCTCGACCGCCGATGGCGACGATCTGGTGCTCGACGTCAACCGCCAGCCGCGCGCAGTGACGGGGCTGGCCCCGCTCCAGCATTCGAGCCGATACGGCGTGTTCGCCAGTGTCCAGCAACAGCTGACCGGTACCTCGAAGGACGGGCGGTCGCTGACCGGGTTCAGCATGTTCGCCAACGTCACCTTTGCCGATCGCGCGACCTCGCTGACCGACAACCAGGTCTCGGTCGGCCTGTTCTACAAGGGCCTCGCGCCGAGCCTGCCGGGCGACGTGATCGGGCTGGCGGTTGCGCGGACCAACGTGAACGGTCGGATCGACACCGCGGATCGCCTCGCCGGCAAGCCCGCGCGCGACGCGGAATATGCGGCCGAGCTCTACTACAGTGTCTCGCCGACCGAGTGGCTGGTGGTGCAGCCGAACGTGCAGTGGATCCACCAGCCCGGCGGGGTGAAGAACGCCAAGGATGTCGGCGTGCTCGGCCTTAAGTTCGCGCTGACGTTGTGAGCGGCAACTAAGCCCCTCCCCTTCAGGGGAGGGGCTTGGAATTAAACAATCAGCCCGCCAGCACCGCAGCCAACTGCTCGAACTGCTCGGCGATTCCGCCCTCCATCCCCTCGAAGGCTTCGTCGAGCGCCTCCTTCGAGCCATGCCGGTCATGATAGGTCACCAGCGTCTTGCCGTCGCTTTCCTCGAAGGTGACGGTGGTCAGCGCGCCGTCGGTGCTCTCCTCGTTGGTCCAGACGATCTTCTCGTTCGGCACTACCTCGACATAGCGGCCGAAAAAGGCGTGCACCGGCCCCTCGTCCGCGCCGAATTCGAGCCGGTAGCTGCCGCCGGTGCGCACATCCATTTCACAGGTCCGCAGGCGGACGGGCGCCGAGGCGGGCACCCACCAGCGGCGGAACAGCTGGGCGTCGCTCCACGCCTGGAAGACGAGCCTAGCGGGGGCATCGAAGGTTCGCTGGACGACCAGGTCCACGTCCGAGGTACGCTCCACCTTGGTCCGCGACGTCGCCGCGTCATGCATGCTCAGGCCCATCCGACTGCTCCTTGCGTTTGCGTTCCTCTACGATTCCGTCCAGCGCGTCGAACCGCGCGTCCCAAAGTTGCTGTATTCCATCGATCCAGCCGGCCTCGGCGCGCAGGCCCTGGCCGGCCAGCCGACAGGTCCGCACCCGCCCGACCTTCTCGGTGGTGACGAGCCCCGCCTGTTCCAGCACGCCGATATGTTTCTTCATGCCGGTAAGGGTCATGCCGAAGGCATCGGCGAGTGCCGAGACCGAGCTTTCGCACCGTCCGAGCCGCTCCAAGATGCCCCGGCGCGTGGCATCGGCGAGCGCGGCGAACGAAGCATCCAGCGCGGCACTGCTATACTGAACCATCTGGTTCAGTGTTAAGAGGAATCGCGGGGAAAGGCAAGTGGGGTGACGATAATAGCCCCTCCCCTTCAGGCGCATCAGGTAAACAGCGCGGGGCGCTGTTTACCTGATGCGGGGTTGGGGTGGGCCAGTGCCTCACCGAGCCCGGCAGATGTTCTGGAATCCCACCACCCCAACCCCTCCTCCAGGGAGGAGGGGTTTGACAGGGGATATCACCCCAGCGTCCGCCGCAAGGCGTCGTGCCACCCCGCCAGCAGCGTGGTCCGATGCCCGGCTTCCATCGCCGGCTCGAAACACGCCTGGCGCGACCAGATCGCCGACAGCTCGTCCAGCCCCGACCACAGCCCCACCGCCAGCCCGGCATGGAAGGCCGCCCCGCGTGCCGTTGTCTCCAGATCGTCCGGCCGCTCGACGGCGACGTCGAGAATGTCGGCGAGGAACCGGCACAGCCAGTCGTTGGCCGCCATGCCGCCATCGACGCGGAGCATCGCCGGCCGCACGCCGCCGTCCTGCACCATCGCCGCGACGAGGTCGTAGGTCTGATAGGCCACCGCCTCCAGCGCGGCGCGCGCGAGATGGGCCTGGGTGGCGCTGAGCGTAAGCCCGAAAATGGCGCCGCGCGCTTCCGGATCCCAGTGCGGCGCGCCGAGGCCGACGAACGCGGGGACCATGTAGACGCCGTGGCTGTCCGAGACGCGTGTCGCCATGTCGTTGGTCTGGCGGGCATGGGTGATTACGCCGATGCCGTCGCGCAGCCATTTGATCGCGGCACCCGCGACGAAGATCGAGCCTTCCAGCGCATAGGCGGTGCGGCCGTTGATCCGGTAGGCGGGGGTCGTGAGCATCCGATGCTCGGACGCGACGGCCTTGTCCCCGGTGTTGAGCAGCAGGAAGCAGCCGGTGCCATAGGTCGACTTGGCGGTACCCGGCGCGAAGCAGCATTGGCCGAACAGTGCCGCCTGTTGGTCGCCCGCAATCCCGGCGATCGGGATCGACAGTCCGAAATATTCCGGATCGGTGGCGCCATAGACATGCGCGTTGTCATGCACCTCGGGCAGCAGCGCCATTGGAATGCCGAACAGGCGGCACATTTCCGCATCCCAGGTGCCCGTGTGGATGTTGAACAGCGACGTGCGGGAGGCATTGGTCACGTCGGTCGCATGCACCGCGCCCTTGGTCAGTCGCCACAGCAGGAAGCTGTCGATCGTGCCGAAGGCGAGTTCGCCGCGTTCCGCCCGCGCCCGGGCGCCTGGCACATGGTCCAGGATCCAGCCGAGCTTCGTCGCCGAAAAATAGGGATCGACCAGCAAGCCGGTGCGCGCCCGAACCTCCGTCTCGACGCCCTCGGCCTTCAGCTCCGCGCAGCGGTCGGCGGTGCGGCGGTCCTGCCAGACGATCGCGCGGTGGATCGGTTCGCCGGTCGCCCGGTCCCAGACCAGGGTCGTCTCGCGCTGGTTGGTGATGCCGATCGCAGCGATGCTCGCCACGCCCACGCCGCTTTTCAACAGCGCCTCCCGGGCCGTGGTGAGCGCGTCGCGCCAGATCGTCTCGGGATCGTGCTCGACCCAACCCTGATCGGGATAATGCTGCTCGAATTCGGTCTGGGCGGTGGCGACACGGCGGCCCGCCGAATCGAAGATCACGCTGCGCGTCGAGGTGGTGCCCTGATCGATCGCGAGAATGTGATTCCGGTGCACGCCGTCCCCCTCCTTGGTTTGTCCGACGCTCCTAGATTTTCGTTCGCGCGTCAACGCTTTCGTTTTGGTGTTCGATTTGCTATAAACGAAAAATAACGAACATGGGGCGAAGCATGGCGGCCACGGATTCCGACGAGCGTTTCGATCTGCTGGTGGTGGGCGGCGGCATCAACGGCGCCGGCATCGCGCGGGATGCGGCCGGTCGCGGCCTGTCGGTGCTGCTGGTCGAGAAGGAGGATCTGGCCAGCCACACGTCCTCGGCCTCGACCAAGCTGATCCATGGCGGCCTGCGCTATCTCGAATATGGCGAGTTCCGCCTGGTGCGCGAGGCGCTGATCGAGCGCGAGCGGCTATGGGGCATGGCCCCGCACATCATCTGGCCGCTCCGCTTCGTGCTGCCCCAGACCCAGTCGCCGCGCCCGGCCTGGATGGTTCGGCTCGGGCTGTTCCTCTATGACCATCTCGGCGGCCGCAAGAAGCTGCCCGGCACCGACACGATCGATCTGGCGCGTACGCCGTTCGGGCGCGGGCTGAAGGCGCCGGGCGGCAAGGCCTTCGTCTATTCGGATTGCTGGGTGGAGGACAGCCGGCTGGTCGTGCTGAACGCGATGGATGCGGCGGAGAAGGGGGCATCCATCCGCACCCGCACCGCCCTGCTCGGCGCGAAGCGCGAAGGCCGTGAATGGGTCGCGACCATCGCCGACGACGCGGGCGAGCGGACGGTTCGCGCGAAGGCGCTGGTCAACGCCGCCGGTCCCTGGGTGGCGGACGTGCTGGGCCGCGTGCCGGACGTGGTCGCCGATCGCGGGCTGCGACTGGTGAAGGGCAGCCACCTCGTCGTGCCCAAGCTCTATCCCGGCGATCACGCCTTCATGCTGCAGAACCCGGATCGGCGGATCGTGTTCACCGTGCCCTATGAGGGCAAGTACACGCTGATCGGCACCACCGACGAAGTGTGGGAAGGCGCGCCGGGCAAGGCGCAGATCAGCCCCGAGGAAACCCGCTACCTGCTGGATACCGCCGCGCGCTATTTCGCCCATGCGCCGTCCGAGAAGGACGTGGTGTGGAGCTATGCCGGCATTCGTCCGCTGTACGACGACAAGGCGGGCAATGCCTCTGCCGTGACGCGGGACTATGTGCTCGATCTCGACGGCGACGCGGACCGGGCGCCGATGCTGAGCATCTTCGGCGGCAAGATCACCACCTATCGAAAGCTCGCCGAGCACGCCATGGCCGAACTGGCGCCGTTCTTCCCCGGCGCGCGTGATGCGTGGACGGCGGGCGCCGTGCTGCCCGGCGGAGATCTGCCGGATGGCGATTTCGACCGCTTCGTAGCCTCGCTGCAATATGCGCGCCCCGGCATGCCGGCCGATCTGCTGCGGCGACTGGCCCGCGCCTACGGTACGCGGGTCCACGCCATGCTCGGCGATGCGATGACGCCGTTCGATCTGGGTTCTGATCTCGGCGGCGGGCTCACGGTGTGCGAGGTAGAGTATCTGCGCAACCGCGAATGGGCGGTCACGGCGGAAGACATCCTCTACCGGCGCAGCAAGCTTGGGCTTCATGTGCCCAAATGTACCGAGGCGCGGCTGGATGCCTATCTGGCGGGCGACACCCGGCGGACGGCACGCACGGCCTGATGGCCGAGGATCTCCCCGATCTGGTCGCGGGGCGTCACCAGCGTATCCTCGAACTCGCCCGTCGCACGGGAAGCGTCAGCGTGGACGCGCTGGCGGCGGCGCTGGACGTCACGCCCCAGACGATCCGTCGGGATCTCAACCAGCTCGCCAAACAGGCGATGTTGTCGCGGGTGCATGGCGGGGCGGTGGTTACCTCGGGCGTCGATAACCTTGATCGGGAGGCGCGGCGCCAGGTGGCCGCCGACGCAAAGGCGGCGATCGGTGCGGCCGCGGCCGCGCTGGTGCCGGACGGCGCCAGCCTGTTCATCAATATTGGTACGACCACTGAGGCCATCGCCCGCGCATTGGTCGGGCACCGGCATCTCCTGGTGGTGACCAACAACCTCAACGTAGCGGACATATTGGGCAATGTGCCGACCATCGAAGTGGTCGTGGCGGGCGGACGGGTGCGCGCGAACGACCGGGCGGTGGTGGGCGCGCTGGCGATGGACTTCCTGCGCGGCTTCAAGCTCGACTATGCGCTGATCGGCGCCTCCGCCATCGACGGCGAGGGGACGCTGCTCGATTTCGACATGGACGAAGTGCGGGTTTCCCAGACGATTATCGAGCAGGCGCGGACCGTGATCCTGGCGACCGACCAGACCAAGTTCGGTCGACCCGCCCCGGTGCGGATCGCCGAAATCGCGGTTGTTGATCATTTGGTCACGGATCGGCTTCTACACGCCGACATCGCCGCTGTCTGCGCACGGGATCAGGTGAAGGTCACCGAAACGGATGCTTGATTGGTCAGGCCAAAAGGCGCAATAAGGCCAGACGAAGTTTGGTCAAGGTGGCCGGGAGGGGCTGCCAGAGAGGGCGGTGGAAGGTATATGCGGGGCATTCCCCATCTTCGTTGGTGGATTGTCGGGCTGATCTGCGCCGGCACTATTGCCAATTATCTTGCACGCAATTCGCTAGGGGTGCTGGCACCCGAGCTGAAGACTGTGCTGCACATGACGACCCAGCAGTACAGCTACGTCGTTGGTGGATTTCAACTTGCCTATACCGTGATGCAGCCGATCGCCGGCATGATCGTCGATCGCATCGGGTTGCGCGCCGGGTTCGCCTTGTTCGGCGCTGCTTGGTCCGTCGCCAACATGCTGCATGCGCTGGCCGCGGGTTGGCTTGGGCTGGTGTTCTTCCGCACGCTGCTCGGCGCGTTCGAATCCGCTGCCATACCCTCGGGCATCAAGGCCATCGCCGAATGGTTTCCGGCTCGAGAGCGATCGGTTGCGGTCGGCTGGTTCAACGCCGGCACCTCCCTCGGTGCGCTGCTCGCGCCCCCGGTCGTGGCGATCGTCATGATCTATACGGACTGGCGGATGGCCTTTGTGGTGACCGGCGCGGTCGGGCTGCTCTGGTCCCTCGCCTGGTGGGCCTTCTATCGCAGCCCGGGCGCGCATCCCGCGATCACCGAGAAGGAACGCGCGCTCATCGCGGAGGGGCGGCCGAAGCCGGTCGCCCGGCGCGCCACCGCGCGGGAGATCCTCACGACAAGGCGCTTCTGGGTCATCGCGGTGCCGCGCTTCCTTGCCGAACCGGCCTGGCAGACCTTCAGCTTCTGGATCCCGATCTACCTCGCGACCGAGCGTGGGATGGACATCAAGCAGATCGCGCTGTTCGCCTGGCTGCCATTCCTTGCCGCTGATCTGGGCGGTGTGCTCAGCGGCTATTTCTCCCCCTTCCTGGTCAAGCGCTTCCATTTGCCGCTGATCACTTCGCGCGTCACCGGCGTCGCGCTCGCCGCCGTGCTGATGATCGCGCCCGGCTGCATCGGTCTGGTGACGAGCCCCTATGTGGCGATCGCCCTGTTCTGCATCGGCGGGTTCGCACACCAGGTGATCTCCGTGCTGATCAACACGCTGTCGGCCGACGTGTTCACCGCCGAAGAGGTTGGGGTGGCCAACGGCTTCGTCGGCCAGGCCGGCTGGACTGGCGGCCTGTTGTTCTCGCTGCTGATCGGGCAGCTGGCCGACACGGTCGGCTATGCGCCCCTGTTCGGCATGCTTTCCGTTTTCGACATCCTCGGCGCGATCGTGCTGATCGCCGGCCTGCGCCATCTTCGCCTTCCGGAGTCCGTGAAATGAGACGCGCCACGCTTTCCAATCCCCCGCGCTTCGTCGTCGCCGCGGAGGGGCAGGGGCGGATCACGCTGGAATCCGATACCGGCGCCGTCGCCCATCTGTTCGTGCTGGAACAGGACATGGTGCGCCTGCTGCTGCTCGCGAACGGGGCTGTCACCAGCCCGCCGAGCTGGGCGATCGCGCCGGGGCAGGCGGATATCGCCGAGCCTGGTCGCGACCGGATGGACGTGTCGGGCTTCAGTTGCCCGGCCTATCGCCTCACCCACGACGCCGAGCAGCTGGTGCTGGAGACGAACCGCATCCGCCTCACCGCGCGGCTGCACGGGCTGCACTGTCGCTGGGAGCAGCGCGACGACGACAATTGGCGGCTGATGGCCGAGGATCGCCCGACCCACGCCTATGACTTCGGCTGGTGGGACGGCAAGGCGCATCATTATGTGGCCCGCCGCCCTGGCGAGCGCTTCTATGGCCTGGGCGATCGCACCGGTGACGCCAATCGCGCCGGCCGCCGCTTTCGCCTGACCAACCTGGATCCGATGGGCTATGATGCGGAGACGAGCGACCCGCAGTACAAGTCCATCCCCTATGTGCTCGTCGCGGATGCGGAGGGGTGCTGCCACGGCGCCTTCTACGATACAGTCGCAGACGTCGCTTTCGATTTTGGCCGCGAACTGGACAATTACCATGGGCCCTATCGCCACATGGTGGCGGACCATGGCGACGTCGACCTGTGGATGATCGCCGGCCCCGATCCGCTGGCCGTCACCCGGCGCTTCACCTGGCTGACCGGTCGCCCGGCGCTGATGCCGCGCTGGTCGCTTGGCTATTCGGGCTCGACCATGACCTATACCGACGCGCCCGACGCGGCAGCGCAGATGGGCGGGTTCCTCGACAAGCTGGCCGAGCATGACATCGGCTGCACCTCTTTCCATCTGTCGTCGGGCTACACGTCGATCGGCGACAAGCGCTACGTGTTCCAATGGAACCGCGACAAGTTTCCCGATCCCAAGGCGTTTGTCTCCAGCTACGCAGACGCTGGCGTCGAGCTGGTGCCGAACATCAAGCCGGCACTGCTGCGCAGCCATCCGCGGTATGACGAAGTCGCCGCCGCGGGCTATTTCGTCGCGGATGAGCATGGCCAGCCGGTCGAGGCGCAGTTCTGGGACGAGGTCGGCAGCTATATCGACTTCACCAACCCGGATGCCGCCGCCTGGTGGCGCGCACAGGTGAAGTCCGCGCTGCTCGACAATGGCATCCGGTCGACCTGGAACGACAACAACGAATATGAGGTGTGGGACGCCCGCGCGCGCTTCGCTGGTTTCGGCACCGCGATTCCGGCAGCGGCGATGCGGCCGGTGCAGCCGCTGCTGATGATGCGCGCGTCGCGTCGCGCGCAGCTTGAGGCGCGGCCGGACGAGCGTCCCTATGTGGTGACCCGCGCCGGCATGGCCGGTTTGCAGCGCTATGCCCAGACCTGGACCGGCGACAACCGCACCGAATGGAAGACGCTCCGCTACAATGCCCGCATGGCGATCGGCCTGGCATTGTCCGGCGTGTCGAACAGCGGGCATGATGTCGGCGGCTTTGCCGGGCCGGCGCCCGACGCGGAATTGCTGGTGCGCTGGGTGCAGGCGGGTGTGCTGATGCCGCGCTTCAGTATCCATAGCTGGAACGACGATCGCACCGTCAACGAGCCGTGGATGTACCCGGCGGCGCTGCCGGCGATCCGGGCGATGATGCGCTTGCGGCAGCGGCTGGTGCCGTTCTTCTACGATCTGCTGCATCGCTACCATGCGGACTATGCGCCGATGGTGCTGCCGACCTGGGCGGTCTTCCCGCAGGATCCCCAATGCTGGGTGGAAAGCGACGAACATCTGCTCGGCCCCGATCTGCTCGCCGCGCCCGTGGTTGAGGCGGGGGCCGTCGAGCGCAGCCTGTATCTCCCGGCCGGGGCGGAATGGACTCATGTGTGGACCGGTGAAACCTTTACTGGTGGCGCCTGGGTGACGGTCCCCGCGCCGCTGGACGGGCCGCCGCCCCTGTTCGCGCGGCACGGTTCGGCAATGCTGGTCGACCTCGCCGAGGGCGGCTGGCGTTCGGCGGAGCCGCAGCGCGGCCTGTGGCTCTTCCCGCCGCGGGAAGGCGCGTTCCGCTGCGATGCCATCGAAGATTCCGGCGACGGGCAGGCCATGACCACGCGCTGGCAGATCGAAGGTGACGCTACGGCCGCAACCATCCATATCCGAGTGGGGATGATTGGTACTACATTGGATGGCGAAATGCTGTCCTTGTTGATGCCAATTGGTGACCATAGGCAAGTGATCGTGGAAGGTTACGATGCTATTAGTGTTGCCTTGCAGCAACGATTTCACGTTTCCGAGTAGTAAAAAACGATTGTATATCGTGGTTCCCCGATATTTCTCGGAGTGATGCGGAACCTATTGTCCAGCGCTCTAAAAATAAATTGCGGGTTGAACCCTGCTGGACAAGGGGAGTATTAATGAGAGGTTACCAAGTATCTGTCGCGCATGCCGCGCTTGTTGCGGCATGCATGGCGGGCAGTGCGCAGGCGCAGACGCAGACCCAAACCGTTGATACGTCGGCCGCCACTACCACCGCCGTGGCAGGTGCCGCCGCAGCCCAATCTGCAGGCAAGGCAGCGCAGGACGACGTCGAGATCATCGTCACCACCACGGCGCAGAAGCGCTTCGAAAACATCCAGAACGTCCCGCTCGCGGTGCAGGTGGTCACGCCTGCCCAGCTCGAAGCGCAGGGCGTCCGTCACTTCCAGGATCTTGGCAAGGTCGCGCCGTCGCTGACCATCCGCCCGGCCGAACATCCCGTCAACGCCAACGTGTCGCTGCGCGGCGTCGGTACCTTCGCGTTCGGTATCGGCGTCGAGCCCAGCGTCGCCGTGACGGTGGACGGTGCCGCACTTGCCTTCCAGGCCCGTGCCTTCACCGATCTGCCCGACGTGGCGATGATCGAAGTGCTGCGCGGCCCGCAGAGCACGCTGTACGGCAAGGCGGCTTCGGCCGGTCTGATCAAGATCATGACCACGCAGCCGACCAACGACTTTCATATCAAGGCCAATGCGACCGTCACCGACGACAACGAATATGGCGGCAACTTCAGCGTCAGCGGCCCGCTGAACGAGAAGCTCGGCTATGTGTTCTCGGCCAGCTATTCCACCTGGGACGGCAACGTCAAAAACCTGTTCAACGGCCAGAACGTCAACGGTCGCGAGACGCTGAATACGCGCGGCAAGCTGAAGTGGAAGGCGGCGCCGGACGTCACCTTCACGCTTTCGGCCAACTATCTGAACGGCAACACCACGGTCGGGCGTCCCTTCGTGCGCATGTCGCCGACGGCGCAGCTGCGCGGTACCCCCGGGCAGACCAGCAACGTGGTGCTGCCGGGCGTGACCATCGGCATGCTGAATCAGACCGTCAGCAACGACTATAATTCTCGGACCAAATATTGGGGCTATGGCGGCCTGCTGCGGACCGACATCAATGTCGGCAAGCTGCAGTTGCTCGGCCTGACCAGCTATGACCGCTTCCGTCTGGACGATTATCTCGATCATGACGACACCGCGTCGACGACGATCAAGAATCTGCAGATCGGTGCCTTCAAGTCGAAGCTGTTCACGCAGGAAATCCGCCTGCTCTCACCGGGTACCGATGCGTTCCGCTACGCGCTGGGCATCTATTACGCCGATACCCGCTTCCAGCGCCCGTTCGCCCGCGGCCCGGCCTACTCGATCGCGGACTGGTTCGCGACGTCGCGCTCGCGCCAGATCGCAGCGTTCGGCCAGATCGACTGGGAGTTCGTGCCCAAGCTGACCGCGACGGTCGGCGGTCGCGCGCAGAACGAACGCGTCCAGTATACCTTCCGCGACAATGTCCCCGCCACCCGCGGCAGCTGGGCGGGCCATGCCAGCGACAACGCCACCACCTATCGCCTGGGCCTGAACTACCAGGCGACGCGCGATGTGATGCTCTTCGGCAGCTACGCCACCGGCTACAAGGGCCAGACCTATGATCTGACCACGGGCTTCAACACCGCCCGCGCCAATGCCGGCCCGATCAAGCCGGAGACGTCGAAGGACAAGGAGTTCGGCATCCGCACCCAGTTCTTCGATCGCCGGATGACCTTCAACGTCACCTATTTCGATACCAACTACACCAACCTGCAGGCGCAGACGATCGAGACCCTGTCGGACGGTACCACCAACTTCCGCCTGACGAACGTCGGCGGGATGAATACCAAGGGCCTGGAGTTCGAGCTGGCGGTGCGTCCGATCCGCGATCTCACGCTCACCGGCGCGGCGACCTATCTGGATGCGACCTACACGTCCTATCCGGTTGCGCAGTGCTTCCCGACCCAGAGCGCCGCGCAGGGCTGCCAGCAGCTCACGCCGACCTCGCCGAAGTTCCAGAACCTGACCGGCACCCGCGCCGTGCAGGCACCGGAGTGGAAGACCTCGGCCGGACTGGACTATGCGCCCGCGCTGACCGAGACGTTGAACGGGGTTGCCCAGTTCAGCTGGCAGTACCAGTCGAGCGTCTATTACGCCGCGCGGGATCCGCAGCAGTTCCAGCCCGGGTTCAGCATCTTCAATCTGGCCTTGGGCGCTCGCGACCATCACCGCCGCTGGGAAGCGACGGTCTTCGTCAACAACCTGTTCGACAAGCAATATTATCCGTCGCTGATCAACTCGGCGGGGAACTGGGGCAACCAGCTGGCGACCCAGGCGATCCTCCCCCGCGACTTCCGCCGCTATGGCGGCATCCGCATCGGCGTGAACTACTGATACCTTTCGTCAAACGACGCGATCAGGGCGGGAGCAAGTCTCCCGCCCTAATTTTTTCGCGGGGCGACCAAACGTTTGCAGTAATGTTGCCTATGCGCAACAGGTGTCGATCCGATATCGCAAACCTTCTCAATAATCATCAAGCAAATTTGGGAAATCAGCCCTTTGTCCTACAATTGTGAGGACAGAACGACCTGCGCGCCAACGGAGCACGCAGGCGCTCGATAGGAGAGGAGGGATGAGTTCACCTTCCAAAGGGGCATGATTAATGAGGGGTTACCAGTTTCCGTTGCGTACGCTTGCGCTCGCCGCATCGTTCCTGAGCGGTGTCGCACACGCAACCGCCGCGGAGGAGCACCGCGAAGCAGCGACGGCGCCGGCCCAGGCCGCGAAGCCGGTGAAGGATGACAATGAGATCATCGTCACCACCACGGCGCAGAAGCGTTTCGAGAACATCCAGAACGTGCCGCTCGCAGTGCAGGTCGTCACGCCCGCCCAGCTCGAGGCGCAGGGGGTCCGCCACTTCCAGGACCTCGGCAAGGTCGCCCCGTCGCTGACCATCCGCACCGCCGAGAACCCGGTGAACTCGAATGTCTCGCTGCGCGGCGTCGGCACCTATGCCTTCGGTATCGGCGTGGAGTCCTCGGTCGCGGTCACTGTCGACGGCGTTCCGCTTGCCTTCCAGGCACGCGCCTTCACCGATCTGCCCGACGTGGCGATGATCGAAGTGCTGCGCGGCCCGCAGAGCACGCTCTACGGCAAGGCGGCCTCGGCCGGCCTCATCAAGATCATGACCACCCAGCCGACCAATGATTTCCACGTCAAGGCGAACCTGCTCGCCACCGACGACAAGGAATATGGCGGCAATTTCAGCGTCACCGGCCCGATCAACGAAACGCTGGGTTATGTCTTCTCGGCCAGCTATTCCAACTGGGGCGGCAACGTCCGCAACGTGTTCGACGGAAAGGACGTCAATGGCCGCGAGACGCTGAGCACGCGCGGCAAGCTGAAGTGGAAGGCGTCGCCGGACGTCGTCTTCACCGCATCGGCGAACTATCTGAACGGTAACACCACCGTTGGCCGTCCGTTCATCCGCATGGCGCCGGGCGCCTTGCTGCGCGGCCAGCCGGGCCTGACCGCCGACGTGATCCTGCCGGGCATCAAGATCGATCCGCTGAACCAGAAGGTCGCGAACAACGATCGCGCCGGGACCAAATATTGGGGCTGGGGCACCATGCTCCGCACCGACATCAACATCGGCAAGATGCAGGTGCTGGGCCTGACCTCGTACGACAAGTTCCGCATGGACGATTATGTCGACCATGACGATACCGTCGCGCCGGGGCCGTACGGCCGCAACACCCAGGTGGGCGCGTTCAAGTCGCACCTGTTCACCCAGGAAGTCCGCCTGCTGTCGCCTGGTACCGACGCCTTCCGCTACGCCCTCGGCGTCTACTATGCGAATGTCGGCTTCCAGCGTCCGTTCAAGCGCGGTCCGGTCTTCTCGCTGGCCGACTGGTTCGCGACCTCGGGCTCGCGTCAGATCGCCGCATTCGGCCAGATCGACTGGGAGTTCGTCAAGAACCTGACCGCCACCGTCGGCGGTCGCGCACAGAACGAGCGGGTGAAGTACAGCTTCCTCGACAAGAACCTGGCGGTTCCGGCCAGCTGGTCCGGTCACGCCAGCGACAACGCGACGACCTATCGCCTGGGCCTGCAATATCAGGCGATGCGCGACGTGATGCTCTTCGGCAGCTACGCCACCGGCTACAAGGGCCAGACCTACGATCTGACCACCGGTTTCAACCAGAACCGTGCCGATGCCGGCCCGATCCGTCCGGAAACGTCGAAGGATAAGGAAATCGGCGTTCGCACCCAGTTCTTCGGTCGCCGGATGACCTTCAACGTCACCTATTTCGACACCAACTACAAGGACCTGCAGGCGCAGACGATCGAGACGATCAACGGCACCAGCAACTATCGCCTTACCAATGTCGGCGGGCTCAACACCAAGGGCCTGGAATTCGAGAGCGCGGCGCGCATCCTGCATGATCTGACGATCAGCGGCGCGGCGACCTATCTCGATGCGACCTACACCTCGTTCCCGGTCGCGCAGTGCTACCCGCTGCAAACCGCGGCGCAGGGCTGCGTCCAGTCGAAGCCGGCGTACCAGAACCTCACCGGCACCCGCGCCATCCAGGCGCCGGAATGGAAGGCCAGCGCGAGCATCGAATACACGCCCGCGCTGACGGAAAAGCTGAACGGCGTGTTCCAGGGCAGCTGGCAGTATCAGTCGAGCCTGAACTATGTCGCCCGCGATCCCGAGACCTTCCAGCCGGCCTACAGCATCTTCAACGTGAGCGTGGGCGTCCGCGATCACAAGCGCCGCTGGGAAGCGACGCTGTTCGTGAACAACCTGTTCGACAAGCAATATTACCAGTCGCTGGTGAACACCGCTTCGAACTTCAACACCAGCAGCGTTGCGAACGCGCCGAACACCATCGCCACCCAGGCGGTGCTGCCGCGTGACTTCCGCCGCTATGCGGGTATCCGCTTTGGCATGAATTACTGATACACCCGATGCGCTGGGGCGGGGGCAAGACCGCCGCCCCACAATCGGGAGACAGGAATGATCGGCAAAGGGTGGGTCGCGGTTGCAGCGTGTGCAGCCGCGATCTTTTCATGGGAGGGACGGGCCCAGCAGGCGCCGGCGCGGCCCAGCGTCGACGCGCCGGAACTGGCGGCGCTTGGCAGCTACGGGATCGGTGTCGCGGATCTGGAATTCGTGCAGCCCGGGCGGGCAGACCCGCTCCAAGGCGCAGACAAGCCGGCCATCGTCGACCGGCACATCCCCATCAAGCTCTGGTATCCCGCCGCAGCCAAGGGACCGGGCACGCGCTACTCCACCGCGTTGCCGGGCGAGAAAGGCACGGACGTCGCGTTCGAGGTGCCGGGACTGGCGACACCCGGCGCTGCGGCAGCCAAGGGGCGCTTCCCGCTCGTCATCCTCGCCCACGGCTATAGCAACACGCCCGAGGTGCTGTCGTGGCTCGGCGAGAATCTCGCGAGCAAGGGCTATGTGGTGGTCGCACCCGCCTTTCGCGATCCGCCGATCACCATCCGCACGCCTGCCGCGCGCGCGGGCCCGCTGACCAGCCGGCCGCTCGACATCGCCTTCGTCGCGGCCGAGGCGCAGCGGCGCGCGCGAAGCGGGCAGGGTGCCTTCGCGGCGGCCGATGCAGGGCGCGCGGCGCTGATCGGCTATTCGATGGGCGGCTATGGCGTGCTCACCGCCGCCGGCGCACCGCTGGATCCGGCGGTCGCAGCGGCGACCCGTGGCGCGCTCGCACCCTATGTGGCCGGTTCCGAGAAGGCCGATGCGCTGAAAGTTGCGGACCTCAAGGCGGTCGTGGCGATTTCGCCCGCGAGCAATCTCTACGGCACGCCGCTTTGGGCGGCGCCCGGCGTGGCGGCGATCCGCGCGCCGACGCTTTTCGTCGTCGGCAGCCAGGACCATGTCGTCGGCTATGATCCGGGGGTGCGCACGCTGTTCGACCAGGCGGTGCATGCGCCGCGCTACCTGCTAACGTTCCGCGAGGCGGCACACAGCATCGCGCTGATCGGTGCGCCGCCGGCGATG
This sequence comes from Sphingomonas sp. TDK1, assembly GCF_001650735.1. GTDB lineage: Bacteria > Pseudomonadota > Alphaproteobacteria > Sphingomonadales > Sphingomonadaceae > Sphingomonas. The sequence continues at coordinate 86,306 of NZ_LXVY01000003.1, forward strand.
CGCGAGAGCTTCTGGGATCTCGACTGGTTCGAGGACGCGGTGTGGCGCAAGGACCGGCTGATGGCGGTGCAGGCGCATTTCATCACCGCCTTCCTCGATCGCTATGTGAAGGGCGAGGACGCCAAGGCCGCTTATATCGACGGCCTCGTGCCCAATTCGAACGACGGCAAATGGCCGGGCGCTCCCGGCGGCCGCTATGCGGGATTCAGCCCCGGCGCGCCCGCCTCTACGATCTGGAAGGGCTTCCAGCCCAGCCGCGTCTCGGGGATGAACTTCGAGTTCAAGCCGGCCCAGCCCTGAGCGGGTTCAGCACTCGACGACGTTGACCGCCAGGCCGCCGAGGCTCGTCTCCTTGTATTTGGAGCGCATGTCGAGGCCGGTCTGGCGCATCGTCTCGATCACGGCGTCGAGCGAGACCTTGTGCGTGCCGTCGCCGTGGAGCGCGAGCATCGCGGCGTTGATCGCCTTCACCGCGCCCATGGTGTTGCGCTCGATGCAGGGGATCTGCACCAGCCCGCCGATCGGATCGCAGGTGAGGCCCAGATTGTGTTCCATGCCGATCTCGGCGGCATTCTCGATCTGCGCGTTGCTGCCGCCGAGCGCCGCGGCGAGTCCCGCCGCCGCCATCGAACAGGCGACACCGACCTCGCCCTGGCACCCCATTTCCGCAGCGGAAATCGACGCCTGGCGCTTGTAGAGGATGCCGATCGCGGCGGCGGTGAGCAGCAGGCGGCGGCTTCCCGCCTGGGTCGCGTTGCCGACGAAGCACTCGTAATAGCGCAGCACCGCCGGGATCACGCCCGCCGCGCCGTTGGTGGGGGCGGTGACGACGCGGCCGCCCGCGGCATTTTCCTCGTTCACCGCCAGCGCCCAGAGGCTAACCCATTCGAGCACGGAGGCCGGCTCGACGCGGGGGCCTCGGGCCATCAGCTTCTGGTGCAGCTTGCGTGCGCGGCGGGGCACTTCCAGCCCGCCCGGCAGGATGCCGTCCTGCGCCATGCCGCGGTCCATGCACGCGTTCATCGCCGCATGGATGCCGTCGACGAACGCCAGCGTCGCCGCATCGTCGCGCCAGCCGCGCTCGTTGGCGAGCATCAGCCCGGCAATGTCGAGCCCGAGTTCGTCGCAGCGTTCCAGCATTTCACGGGCGCTGGCGAAGGGGTGGTTGGTGCCGGCGGACAGGCCTGCCGCCGCTTCCTCGCCCTCACGCCGGATCGCGCCGCCGCCGACCGAATAATAGGTCCGCTCCAGCACCGCGCCGTCGACCAGCGTGGCGCGCAGCTTCATGCCGTTGGGATGGCCGGGGAGGAACTGGCGCTTGCGGAACTTGAGGTCGGCCTCGGGATCGAACCCCACCGGGGCGGTGCCGTTCAGCAGGATGCGGCGCTCGGCGGCGATCTGCGCGAGCATCGGTTCCACCGCATCGGGGTCGACGCCGTCGGGCCGCTCGCCGGCCAGCCCCAGCACCACGGCGCGATCGGTGGCATGGCCCCTGCCGGTGAGGGCCAGCGAGCCGAACAGCTCGCAGCACAGCTTGGTCACCGCGCGGCCGTCCGCGACCACCCAGGCGGCGAAGTCGCGCGCGGCGCGCATCGGCCCTACGGTATGCGAACTGGATGGCCCGATGCCGATGGTGAACACGTCGGTGATGCTGATCGGCCCTGCATTCGGCCCGACGCCTTTGGTCGCCACGGAACCCGTCTCCTGAAACACTCGGTTGCGGGCCCCTTCTGTCCGTTTGCCTGAGATCGCTATCCCGTCGGCGGGCGCGCGGGGCGCCACTCTCCAGAATGTGGTGGCCGGAAGGTCCTTTTGCCTGAGAGTTTCCGGGGCGGTTGCTCCTTCGGCGATCCGGTTTCCCGGATTCTCTCCCTTTCCGACAGCGTGTGTTTCGCCGTGGGACCTCGCGCTGTCAAACGCTGATTGGCCGGAGCGCCGCCAGCGCGGGCAGCAGTTCGGCGAAGGAATCGATCACGGCCTCTGCTCCCAACGTCTCCACGGGTACCGGCGAGAAGCCGAAGCTGCACGCGATCACCGGGATGCCGGCGCCGTGCGCGGCCTGCACGTCAAACATCGTGTCGCCCACGAACGCCGCCGGCCCGCCGCAGCGCCGGAGCATCTCCAGCACCGGCACGGGGGAAGGCTTGGTCGTGTTCGGGCCCATGGTGTCGCCGCCGATCACGCAGGCGAAGCGCGGGAGCAGGCTGGTCGCCTCCAGCAGCGGTCGGGCGAGGCTTTCCAGCTTGTTGGTGACCACCGCGAGGGTGACGCCGCGTTCCGCAAGCGCGTCCAGCGCCTCGACAAGGCCGGGATAGGGGTGGGTGTCTTCGGCGATATGCTCGGCATAATGCGCGACGAACGGCGCATACATGCGTTCCACCGCGTCCTCGCCACCGCCGCCGGTGGCCTCGACCGCCTCGCGGATGAGGGTGCGGACGCCGCGCCCCACCATCCGCAACACCTGCTCCATCGGCAGCGACGGTCGCCCATCGGCCAGCAGTACATGGTTCAGCGTGGCGGCCAGGTCGCCGCTGCTGTCGAGCAGCGTGCCGTCGAGATCGAAGCCGATCGTGGCGAAGGGGAAAGCGGACATGGCCGCGCGCATGGCACCATCGCTATGGAAAAGCCATCTGCACCGTGGCAGGGGTTGCACCCCATTTGACCGGAGACTGGCCACGTGACTGCACCCATCGCCGCGATCATCCTCGCCGCCGGCAAGGGCACGCGGATGAAATCCGATACCCACAAGGTGCTCCATCCAATCGCCGGGCGGCCGATGCTGCTCCACCTGATCGACAGCGTGAAGGCGCTCGGCGCCGCGCGCGAGGTGGTGGTGGTGGGCGCCGGGCGCGAACAGGTCGAGGCCGCCGTCACCCCGCTGGGTGCCGAGACCGCGCACCAGGCCGAGCAGCTCGGCACCGGCCATGCCGTGCTCCAGGCGAAAGACGCGCTGACGGGCTTCGAGGGCGATGTGCTGATCCTCTATGGCGATGTGCCGCTGGTCACCACCGCGACGATGCGGCGCATGGTCGAGCGGCTGCATGGCGCGGATGCGCCCGCCGTGGTGGTGCTCGGCTTCCGTCCGCCCGACCCCGGCGCCTATGGCCGGCTGATCGTCGAGGACGGCGATCGGCTGTCGAAGATCGTCGAGTACAAGGATGCCAGTGCCGAGGAGCGCGCGGTGACCCTGTGCAATTCGGGGCTGATGGCGGTGCGCGGGGCCGATCTGTTCGCGCTGCTCGAGCGGGTGACCAGCGACAACGCAGCGGGCGAATATTACCTCACCGACATTGTCGAGCTGGCGAACGGCGACGGCCGGGTGGCCGCCGTGATCGAGACCGGCGCGACCGAAGTCGCCGGCGTCAACAGCCGGGGTGAGCTGGCGGCGCTGGAGGCCGAATGGCAGCAGGCGCGCCGCACCCGCGCGATGGTCGAGGGCGCGACGCTGATCGCGCCGGAAACGGTGTGGTTCGCCCATGACACGCAGATCGGCCGCGACGTGACGATCGAGCCGAACGTGGTCTTCGGTCCGGGCGTTACCGTGGCGGACGGGGTGGTGCTGCGCGCGTTCAGCCATATCGAGGGCGCGACGATCGCCGGCGGCGCGAGCGTCGGCCCCTATGCCCGGCTGCGGCCCGGCGCGGTGCTGGAAGCGGACTCCCATGTCGGCAATTTCGTCGAGCTGAAGAACGCGGTCCTCGGCAAGGGCGCCAAGGCCAACCACCTGACCTATCTGGGCGATGCCAGCATCGGCGCCGGCACGAACATCGGCGCGGGCACGATCACCTGCAATTACAACGGCTTCCTCAAGCAGAAGACAGTGATCGGCGAAGGCGCGTTCATCGGATCGAACAGCGCGCTGGTGGCACCGGTGGCGATCGGCGACGGGGCGATCATCGGCGCCGGATCGGTCATCACCCGCGATGTCGAGTCCGATGCACTGGCCGTCACCCGCCCGGAAACATTGACGAAGCAGGGCTGGGCCACGACCTTCCGTGCGAAAATGAAGGCACGAAAGGCCGCAAAATGACCGATCGCTACACCGACAAGCCGTTTCTCAAGCTGCTCGACGCCTATGTGCTCGATGCGATTGGGCATCTCGACGAGAAGAGCGATGCGCAGCTCACCGCCGCCGAGCCGGCGCTGCGCGAGGCGTTCGGCGGCGAGAGCGACTGGCGCGGCATCGTGGTCGAGCGGATGCAGTTTCCGGAGGGCATCGCCGGCGCCATCCGCGAGGTGTGGGAGAAGGGCGCGGTGCGCTTCCGCGAGGAACAGGGGCACGAGCCCGATCCGGCCGAGTTCGCCCGGATCTTCAACGATACCAATTTCCCGCACTGACGCATCGCGCCCGCCCGCTACTTCGAGGGGGCGGGGCGCAACTGCGCGGAATCGATGTGCCAGCGTAGCTGGGAGGCCGAGGCACCTGCCACGCCATTGACCCGCCGAACGACATAGCTGCCGGTGAAGCGTTGCGCCGTACCGTCGTCCAGCGTCGCGGCAACCGTGACCGGCACTGTCTGATAGATCGACCCTGCCGCGCCTTCGCTGGGGCCGAGCGCGCCGATCGTCACCCTGGTCGCGCGGGTGTGGGCGAAGCCCTTTTCGAACGCCGCCAAGGTCTGGCCGGGTCGGCCATCGTCGCCCCATTGGGTCCAGGCGGTGCCATAGTCGCGCGCGTCGATGGCGGCGTAGTAGCGGCGTACGACGTCCGCCGCCGCCTGGCTGCTCTTGGGATCGACCACGCAGCCCGGCATCGGCTCGCCGTCGCCGTCGAACAGCGCGCAGCTGCGGGCGATCTCGTCCTCGATCATCGCGCAGCTGTTGGCGGCATTGCAGGGCGGATGCGTCGCAGGGGATACGGTGCGGCAGATATTGACCCGCTGCGCCGCTGCCGCCTTGCCGATCTCCGCGTCGCAACGGCGCGGCTCCAGCGCCGCGAGTGTTGCCGAGGGGCTGGGCCGGGGGGCGACCGAGACTGCCGGGGCCTTGGCCGCCTCCGCCGGGCTGGGCTGCGTCGCGCCGTTGGTCGGGGCGGCGCTCGGATCGGAGGCACCGCACGCGCCCAGGGGCAGCAGGCATGCGAGCAGGGCAGCGTTTCGACGGAACATGGAATCGTCCTCTTTCTTCCAGCGGCGGTTGCCGTGTTTTCGAACAAGGCGGAACGCCGCGCCAGACCTTTGGGGGGCAGACGCCCGTTCAGCGTATCGCAACCAAAGCGTGGCTAGGCGCGGCAGCCCACCCGCGCTAGGGCAGGGGCAGGAGGACGGATGCCATGTGCGGAATCGTTGGAATCGTGGGTAAGGAAGACGTCGCAGAGCGTCTGTTCGAAGGGCTCAAGCGCCTGGAATATCGCGGTTACGATTCGGCGGGCATCGCAACGGACGTGGACGGGAAGATTGAGCGCCGCCGCGCCTCGGGCAAGCTGGTGAACCTCGGCAAGGAGCTTGCCGCCAACCCGCTGCCCGGTACCACCGGCATCGCGCACACCCGCTGGGCGACGCATGGCGGCCCGACGACCAACAACGCGCACCCGCACGCCACCGGCGAAGTCGCGCTCGTCCACAACGGCATCATCGAGAATTTCAAGGCACTGCGCGAGGAACTGACCGCCCGTGGCCGCACCTTCACCAGCGAGACCGACACCGAGGTCGTCGCCCACCTGGTGAGCGAGAAGGTCGAGGCGGGCATGGCGCCTGCCGATGCGGTGCGCGACGTGCTGCCGCGCCTGCACGGCGCCTTCGCGCTTGCCATCCTGTTCCGCCAGCATCCCGATCTGCTGATCGGCGCGCGGCTTGGTTCGCCGCTGGTCGTCGGCTATGGCGAGGGCGAGACCTATCTCGGCTCGGACGCGCTGGCGCTGGCGCCGCTCACCCAGCGCATCGCCTATCTGGAAGAGGGTGACTGGGTCGTCATCACCAAGGACGGCGCGGATATCTTCGACAAGGACAACAATCCTGTCGAGCGGCCGATCACCATCTCCGGCGTCACCGGCGAGCTGATCTCCAAGGGCAACCATCGGCATTACATGCTGAAGGAGATCTACGAGCAGCCGATCGTCGTGGCGCAGACGCTGCGTTCCTACCTCCAGCGCATGGAAGAGAAGATCACGCTGCCGATCCCGGAGTTCGATCTCTCGGCGATCAAGCGCGTCACCATCGTCGCCTGCGGCACCAGCTATTATGCCGGCATGGTCGCGAAATACTGGTTCGAGCAGTTCGCCCGCGTGCCGGTGGACATCGATGTCGCCTCCGAATTCCGCTACCGCGCGCCGGTGATGGAAGAGGGCGGGCTGATGATCGTGATCAGCCAGTCGGGCGAGACGGCGGACACGCTCGCCGCGCTCCGCCACGCGCGCAGCGAAGGGCAGACGATCGCCGCCGTGGTCAACGTGCCGACCAGCTCGATGGCACGCGAGGCGGATCTGCTGCTGCCGACCCATGCCGGCCCGGAAATCGGCGTCGCCTCGACCAAGGCCTTCACCTGCCAGCTGGCGGTACTCGCGGCGCTGGCCGCCAATCTCGCCCGCGCCAAGGGCAAGCTCGACGAGGCCGAGGAACGCCGCATCGTCCGCCATCTGGCCGAGGCGCCGGCCTCGCTCAACGCCGCGCTCGCCTATGACGAATCGATCCAGGCGATGGCCGGCGTAATCGCGGCGGCGCGCGACGTGCTCTATCTGGGGCGCGGCACCGATTACCCGCTGGCGCTGGAAGGCGCGCTGAAGCTGAAGGAAATCAGCTATATCCACGCCGAGGGCTATGCCGCGGGCGAGATGAAGCACGGGCCGATCGCGCTGATCGACGATGCCGTGCCGGTGATCGTCATCGCCCCCTCGGGTCCGCTGTTCGACAAGACCGTCAGCAACATGCAGGAGGTGCAGGCGCGCGGCGGCAAGGTGGTGCTGATCTCGGACTATGACGGGATCCAGGCGGCGGGCGACGGCTGCATCGCCACCATCACCATGCCCAAGGTCCACCCGCTGATCGCGCCGCTCGTCTATGCGGTGCCGGTGCAGCTGCTCGCCTATCACGTCGCCGTCGCCAAGGGCACCGATGTCGATCAGCCGCGCAACCTGGCGAAATCCGTCACCGTCGAGTGACGTATACAGGAACGGCGGGGGACAATGGTCCCCCGCCGCGCGTGGCTCCAGCCGGAAGCGTGCTCAGCCTTCCAGGAACAGCTTGGCATGCGCCAGGAACTGCTCCGGATACTGGAAGTGCGGGGCATGGCCCGAATCCGGGTACAGGATCAGCTGCGCGTTCGGCAGGTGCTGCTGCAGGTAGAAGGAGTTGATCGTCGGCAGCATCACGTCGGTATGGCCATTGGCGACCAGCGTGGGGACGGTAATCCGGGCGAGATCGGCGAAGCGCTCGCCATGCGGCACCAGCCAGTCGCGGCCGGCGGCGACCTGCGCCAGGATCGTCGGCATCTCGCTCGGCGGATCGCGATCCTCGGTGCGGGCGTGGCGCCGCGCCCAGTAGCGCGCGGCGGCGGCGCGGCCTGCGTCCGAATGGCCGAAGAACAGCCACGCCATTTCCTCTTCGCCGGCATTGCCGCGGGCGCGCTGCGACACTTCCGCGCCGAACGGCGTCGGATCGCCGCCGCGCGGGCTGGTGCCGACCAGGATCAACCGGCGGATGCGATCGGAATGGTTCTTGGCATAGGCCTGCGCGACCATGCCGCCCATCGAGAAGCCGAGCAGGTCGAACTGCTTCAGCGCCAGCGCGTCGACAAAGTCCCGGATGCAGTCGGCCATGCCTTCGATGGTCTGCGGCGTCTCACCGGTCGAGGCGCCGACACCGGCGTTGTTGACCAGGATCACTTCGCGATCGGCGGCCAGCCCGTCGGTGAAGGCGGGGTCCCAATGGTCGAGTCCGCCGGTGAAGTGCTGGAGCAGCACGATCGGCGTGCCCGAGGGCGTTCCGAAGCGGCGATAGGCATAGCGGACGCCATTGGCTTCGATGAACTGGGTGGGGGCGGTGGCATGGGTGTGCATGGCAAATCTCCTTGCCGCACAGCTTGGGGATCCGGGCTGTCACCGACGATATGAACCCCGGTATGGGCTTGCACTCAGCGCTCGGAGCCAGCCGCCGGCAGCACCAGGGTAAAGGCGGCACCGGGGCCGGGAACGCGGTCGCGGACTTCCAGCCGCCCGCCATGCGCTTCCGCGATCGAGCGGCAGATGGTGAGGCCGATGCCGAGACCGTCCGGCTTGGTGGTGCGGAACGTCTGGAACGGCTCCGCATGGAAGGCGGCGGAAAGGCCCGGGCCGGTATCGGCAACCTCCACCGATACGAGGTCGTCGCTTGCCCGTAGCGCCATGGTGATCCGGCGATCGCGGCGCGGCGCGCTATCCATCGCCTGGATTGCGTTGACCATCAGATTGGCCAACACCTGCTGGAGCTGAATCCTGTCGCCGCAGATATCCGGCAGGACCGCATCGCGGATCACGGTGACCTGCACGCCCTTTTCCGTCAGTTCCTGGCGCAGCAGCATCCGGGTTTCCGCGACGATGTCCGCGATCGACAGCTGGACCATCGGGATTTCGCGATTGGCCGCGAGCGAGCGGATGCGCTGGATGATCTCGCCCACGCGCAACGCATTCTGGCCGATCTGGCCGGTGATCTTGGACAGCTTCTCCACCGGCGGCACCGGTGCCTTGGCCAGCCGCTCGGCCGCAGCGGCGTGCATCGCGATGGCGGTCACCGGCTGGCTGATCTCGTGGACGATCGAGGCGGCCAGCTGGCCGAGCAGGGCGATGCGCGAGGCATGGGCCGCTTCCTGCCGCATCCGGTCGATCTCTTCGCGCGCGCGCACCTGCTCGCTGATGTCGATCTGGGCGACCAGCACCTCGGCGCTGTTCGGATCGGGGTTGGAGACGCGGCAGAACAGCGTGTCGACCGGCGTGCCGTCCAGCCGGAACATGCGGATCTCGCTCTGGAACACCAGCTCGCGGGCGAACGAGCCCTCGATCGACCGGCGCATCACCTCGCAGCCCGGCTGCACGATGCCGGTGAGCGGCCGCCCGATCAAATCCTCCGCGGAGCGCGCGCCGAACAGTCGGACGGTCGCGTCGTTGACGGCGGTGAATCGCAGGCTGGCCACCACCTTGTCGACGAAATCCGGATGCGCGTCGATATAGGCGTGGAGATCGGTGACACCCGCCTCGCGCAGCCGCTGGAAAACCCCCCGCACATCCGGCGCCGCCAGTTCGGAAAGCGCGATGGTGGGCACGTCCATCAGCATTTTCCGCCGCGTGCTCGCTTCGCCCAGCTGGCGGGTGGCCTGCACCCGATCCGAAATGTCGGTGAAGCCCACCAGCAGCGTGCCGTTGCCCACCGTGCCGGGCAGGAAGGACACGGTGAACAGCGCATCGAATTCGCGACCGTCGCGGGCGCGCATCCGCGTTTCGGCAACGTGCCGGGATCTGCCGCCGATCGCCGAAAGGATGCTCTCGGTGAATTCCCGGGTACTGGATTCGGGCCAATATTGGTCCAGCGGTGTCGCGATCAGGTCGCGCTTGGTGCCGGGGCCGAACATCTCGATCGAGCGGTCGTTGGTGTCGACGATCCGGCTGGCGCGCATCATCGCGCGGACAAGGGCGGGGTTGGCGCGGAGATGGCCCGGCAGGTCCGTCACGCCCTGTTCGCGCAATTGGCGCAACATCGCGCCCACGCCGCTGAAATCCAATTCCCAGAAGGATGCGGCGACCGCGCCGAACAGGTTGCGGTAGCGATACTCGCTGGCCGCGAGCGCCACCTCGGCGGGGTGGGCGGCCTCGACGACGGAGGAAACCTCCATCCATTCGTCGTCCTCGGCACGCGCCAGCCGGACCCGCACCGTGCAGGTCGAACGATCGCGACGCCGGCGTTCGATATGGCCTTCCCACAGGCCGCGCGCGATCACGCTTTCCAACGCCTCCGGGGGATATTCGCCGACGAGCTGCGCGAGCGAACGCCCCAGCGCCTCGCCCGGCTGCCAGCCGTACAGCGCGGTCGCCGCGAGATTCCAGCTGGTGATCGTCGCGCCACCGGCCGTGGAGACGATGCTTTCGCTCGATAGGTCCAGCAGTTGCGCTGGTACTCGCTGCACGTGCGTTCCCCGAACCCCGCGCGCTACCGGGCGCAGCGCGATGTCGGCCCTGCTATCACCAGGACGAACCGAGGTACATGGGGGCGCTCAGCCTGCGAGATGGCGATGCACCGCCGACACGACGGCGGCCCCTTCGCCCACGCCCGAGGCCACCCGCTTGACCGAACCGGCGCGCACGTCGCCCACCGCGAACACGCCGTCGATGGTGGTGGCATAGGGCGAGGCGAGGGGGCGGCCCTCGGCGTCCAGCCCCGTCGGCACGAAGCCGGCCGGGTCCAGGGTCAGGCAGTCCGAAACCCATTCGGTATTGGGGGCGGCGCCGATCATCACGAACAGGCCGCGCACGTCGCGGGTTTCGGTCGTGTCGTTGGCGCGGTCGCGCCAGCGCAGGCGGGTGAGGAACTCGCTGCCCTCCACGCTGGTCACCTCGCAAAAGGGGTGGAGCTGGACATTGGCGCTATTGGCGATGCGCTGGACGAGATAGTCCGACATGGTGGCGGCGAGCCCTGGCCCCCGCACGAGGATATGGACCTTGGCGCAGCTGCGCGACAGGAACATCGCCGCCTGGCCTGCGGAATTGCCGCCGCCGACCACCACCACTTCGGCGCCGGCGCAGAGCTGCGCTTCCATCGGCGTGGCGGCATAATAGACGCCGCATCCTTCGAGCGCCGCATAACCCGGCAGATCGAGCCGACGGTAGCGCGCGCCGGTGGCGATCACCACCGCGCGGGCCTGCACCGTCTCGCCGCCCGCAAGCGCGATGCGGAACGGACGGCTGCTGCAATCGAGATGCTCCGCACGGGCGGAGACGCGAAGGACCGCGCCGAACTTGTGCGCCTGGGTGATCGCGCGGCCTGCCAGCGCCTGGCCGGAAATGCCGGTGGGAAAGCCCAGATAATTTTCGATGCGGCTGCTGGTGCCGGCCTGGCCGCCGGGCGCTTCGGCCTCGACGACGAAAGTGGAAAGGCCTTCGGACGCGCCATAGACGGCAGCGGCGAGGCCCGCCGGCCCCGCGCCGACGACGACCAGATCATAGGTCGCGCCGCCTTCGGGCATCGCGTTCAGGCCGAGCAGGTCGGCCAGCTGCGCCGAGCTGGGGCGAGAGAGCACCCGGCCTTCCGGCATCAGCACCGCCGGCAGTTCTTCGGCCGTAAGCGCCTCGGGCGCGGCGGGGTCACGCAGATCCACGAAGCGGTGGGGATGGGCGTTGCGGGTCAGGAACTCGCGGATCCGGTGCGTTTCCGGGTCTTCGGCGGAGCCGACCAGCGTGATGCCGCCCGACCCGGTGGCGAGCAGGTCCACGCGCCGCAGGATGAAGGCGCGCATGACCATTTCGCCGATATCGGGTTCGGCCGAAGCCATGCGGCGAAAGGCATCGGGGGCGAGGCGAAGCAGTCGCGTCCCCTTGGCCGCGCGCCCGTCCAGCAACGAGGCGCGGCCGCTGAACAGGTGCAACTCGCCGCTGAACTGGCCGGGCAGATAGCTGCGGACATAGCCGCCATCGGCATCGAACAGGTCGATCGCGCCGGCCAGGACCACGAAAAAGTCGGGCCCGCGGTCGCCGCGGCCAAACAACAGGGTGTCGGACGCCGGGGATTCCTCCGCGCCATAGGCGGCGATCCGCGCGATCAGCGGCTGTCCGAGGCGCGGGAAGATCTGGTCCTCCCGGGCATGGACCGGCGGCTCGGGGCGGAGGGTGATATCGGCGTCCGGCATGGTTCAGCCGAACACGTAATTGTCGATGTCGATCGACACGACCAGCGGTTCCGGCACGCGCTGGCCGTCGGGCTGGCGCGGATAGATGCGACGACGGGTGGGCAGGCGGATGCCATCCACCCCGGTATAGCCGCTGATGTAATGGGCGCCCGGGGTGCCGCCGGCGATCTCCACGTCATAGTCGTGCCGGGCGAGAAGTCCCTCATCGGTGACGTACAGCGTCTGCACGCTGCTGTGGCTGACGATGGCAGGGGGCAGCGTCACCCGCAGGCGGCGCAAGCGCTGGCCGTCCTCGTCCCACGGCGCCAGCTCCTCGGTTTCCACGCCGTCCCAGGCGAGCAGGAACGGCATGTTGAAATAGGTCCACATCGCGCAGCCCGCGAAATAGGCGAGCTGGATTGGGGTCCACGGCGTTTCGAGCGTGTGACCGTCGAAGGACGCGCGCGGCTGGTCCAGCGCGACGACTTCCGCGCCGTCGGCTTCGAGCAGGGCCACCCGGGCAGGGCGATAGTCCGAACGCGCCGCGATGGTGCCGAAAGGGCTGTGGCTCGCATGGATCTCGCGCAGGCTGACGGTAACGCTGGTCTCGTCCAGCACGCCGGCCTGCCCCTTGAGCGGCCAAAGCACGCCGCCCTGGCGCAGATGCGCGGTGAGGCTGTCGTGGCGCTTCCAGCTGTCCAGACCACCATGGGCGTCGATGATTTCTGCGGCGAGCTTTTGCATGATGTCAGTCCCTTGCGGTTTCCCCAAAGCTTAGGGGCAGGGGACTGACGCGCCATCATACGGCGGTAGGAGCGGTCGTCCGCTTCGCGGTGACTTCCTCGAACGGCATCGCCTGCGCGCGGCGCGGGCTGCGGGGTTGGGGGCTGTCGAGCAGGATCCGAACCGCCCAGGGGCGGCCGGCATTGCGGGCATAGTTCACGCGCATCTTCGGTCTCCTGAAGTTTCGCGATCATAAGCACCGAGCGGCGAGAATGCTCCATCCTACGCATGGGTTGGCGGTGGCATACGGGCGTTTAGGGTTTCCGAGCGGGTGCGTGGCGCAGCAAGCCATACCGAGGTGGAGGAGGCGGGATACGCGGGCGTGATGGCGGGTGCGGCCGGCGCCGCGCACAACCGCGGCATCGGTTTCGCGCCGCATCCAAAGGATTCCGACCATGAAGGCTGCCATCCTCAACGCGAACAACGGCCGCTTCGACATCGAGCAGGTCACGATCGACACGCCCAAGGGCCATGAGGTGCTGGTGGACGTAAAGGCCGCCGGCCTCTGTCACTCGGATCTGCATCTGGCGGAGGCGAATTACGGCACGCCGCTGCCCGCCGTGCTGGGGCACGAACTGGCGGGCATCGTGAAGGCGTTGGGCCCGGACGTGACCGAGTTCGCCGTCGGCGACCATGTCGTCGGTTCGCTCGTCCAGTTTTGCGGACACTGTTTTCCATGTCTCGACGGCCGCACCTACCAGTGCGACCATCCCGAAGAGACGATGCGCCCCGTCGAGGATGGTCAGCGGCTTACCCGGGATGCGGATGGCAAGCCGGTCTATACCGGCTGGGGCACCGCGGCCTTTGCCGAGATGGCGCTGGTCCACCAGAACCAGCTGGTTAAGGTGCCCAAGGAAGTGCCCTTTCCGCAAGCCTCTCTGCTCGGCTGCAGCGTCATCACCGGCGCGGGGGCCGCGATCAACACCGCGCATGTCCGCCCGGGCGATAGCGTGGTGGTGATCGGCGCGGGCGGGGTAGGATTGAACGCGATCGCCGGGGCGAAGCTGGCCGGTGCGGCGCACATCATCGCCATCGACGCCCAGCCGCAGAAGGAAGCGCTTGCCCGCAAGTTCGGCGCGACGGACTTCGTCAACGCGCGCGACACCGATCCGCTGGAGGCCGTGCGTGCGCTGTTCCCGGCGGGCGTCGACCATGCGTTCGAGATCATCGGCCTGGTGCCGACGTCCGAACAGGCGGTCGCGATGGTCCGCAAGGGCGGCGGCGCCTATCTCGTCGGCCTGCATCGGCCGGGCGTGAGCATGGCGGTTTCGGGCTTGGACCTGATCGTGCGCCAGGTGGACCTTCGCGGCGTCTACATGGGATCGAGCAACATCAAGCACGATATCCCGATGTATGCGGACCTGTACCTGCAGGGGCGGTTCAACCTGGACGATCTGGTCTCGCGCGAAGTCAACATCATCGAGATCAACGAGGCATATGAGGATCTGAAGCACGGCGCCGTGGCGCGCACCGTCATCACCTTCTTCTAGGGCTCGCGACGCCTTCGGGCGTCCGACCCGCCGCCGTCCCGGCCCGATCCTGTGCCCCGCATCTCGTTTTCCATGTTCCAAGCAGGAAGAAAGCAGCGGGGCTTCGGCGACCGGCCGGGGCGGCGGCGGATGCGAAGGAGTCCGGCCTCCGGGACCGTCAGGATTTCATCGACGTCACGAAGACGTAGAGGAACACCCCGATCCCGAAGGACAGCAACGCCGGCGCGCCGGTGCGATAGAAATGGATGCTGCGATCGAGTGGCTTGCCGCCCGTTTTCGAGGCCACGATCAATCCTGTGGCGAGGAAGGAGCCAAACGCCGTCGCGCCGATCACCAGCAGCGCCATCAGCACGAGCATGGTGGAGCGGCCATGCACCTTCTCCGAAAGCGCCGCCACGCCTGCGAGGGAGAAGAGGCAGAGCGACGTGAGGTGCTTGAAATAGTCGTAAAGCATGGACGCGCCGTCGTGCTGCGATACCGTTTCCTCTTCTTCCATTTGTCCTTCCCCGATTTTCCACGTCAGCCTAGCGCCCGCGCATGGGGATGCAACGGCGCTTGCGGGTGGTCCGCCGGGCGGTGCGGATCGGTGGATCGGCTTGGCGTTGACGGTCGGCGCTTGCAAAGGCCCGATGCTGCGGGCCCCGCGATGCGCGGTCCCGCGCGCACCGCTATTGTGCTGCTTCTTCCACGCCGGCCATCGGCATCGTGAAGACGAATACCGCGCCCCCTTCGGGCCGGTTGGCGGCGGTGAGGGTGCCGCCGAAGCGTTGGATGGTGGACAGGCAGATCTGCAGCCCCAGCCCCACGCCGTTCGCCTTGGTGGTGAAGAAAGGCTGGAACAGCTTGTCGGGGTCGGCGATGCCGCTGCCGCGATCCGCGATCGATACCCGGACGCTGCCCTCCACGGCGCGGACCTCCATCGCGAGCAGGCGTTTGGCGGGGTGGGTGGCCCGCATTGCGTCGATCGCATTGTTCATCAGGTTGATGCACACCTGCTGCAAATCGATCGCATCGCCCAGCACCGGCGGGACCGGATAGCAGTCGAGCGCGAGCGAGACGCCGGCTGCGCGCAGTTCGCGGGCGAGCAGATCGCGGCTCTGGCGGGCGATCGCGGTAAGGTCCACCGGCGCCCATTCGCGCGCGCCGCCGGAAATTTGGTCGCGCGTGTGCGCGATGATTCCCGCAACCCGCTCGATTGCGTCGTTCAACCGTTCGAGCGACTTGATGCCTGCCGCGATGTTGGGCGGCTCGCGCTGCAGCCAGCGTAGTCCCGTTGTCGCGTCCATCCGCATCGCCGCGATCGGCTGGTTCAGTTCGTGCGCTATCGACGCCGACATCGCGCCGACGGTCGCGACTCGATTGGCGCGCGCGAGCTCGGCCTGGGCGGCGGCGCGCATTTCCTCAATTTTCTCCTGGCTGCTGACATCGATCAGGCTGGAGAGCTGCCGCTCGTCCGCAAGGCGGGTGACGGTGTAGAATGTCGGCACGCGGCGGCCGCCTTCGCCGATCAGCACCACCCGGCCCTCGACATTGTCCCAGCCATAGAAGATCATCTCGAACTGGCGCAGCAGCACGGCCTCGATATCTTCCGCGGTATCTTCCACGGGGCGATCCACAACGGAGTCCACGCCCATGAAGCCGAGCATCCGCGCGCAGGCCTCGTTGACGGATACGTTCTCGACCGAGGCGACGCAGTGGGCGAGCAGGTCCGGGTGCTGGGCCATATGCGCCGCCAAGTCGGTCACGCCGTCGCGCTTCAGCTGGTTCAGCACGCGGGCAGGGGCGGCAAAATCCTGCTCTGCAAACGCAATACGGCTCACCGCGAACAGGCTGGCATAGCGCGCCTCCTCGCGCGCCAGCGCCGCAGTCTGCTGCTCCACGCGCGCCTCCAGCGTTGCGGCAAGGTCGCGCACCTCTTCCTGAGCGCGCATCTCGCTGTCGATTTCCGAGCAGCAGCCATACCAGGCATCCGGCATGCCGCCCCCGGCGTCCTGCTTGCGCTCGGCGACGATCAGCATCCAGCGATGAAGCCCATCGGCATAGCGCAGGCGGGCGCGGACCTGGAGGCGGCGGTTGGTGGCACGCGCTTCTGCGAAGGCGGCTTCGAAGCGTGGAAGGTCGTCGGGGTGGAGCCTGTCGGTCCAGTTCCGGTCCCGCAAGGCTGCGGCGCGATCATGCCCGGTAAGCTCGGTGTACCAGCGGTTCAGAAAGTCGACACGACCGTCCAGATCGGCGCGAAACAGGAGATGCGGGACCACATCGGCGAATTGCCAGGGCAAGGAGGGGTCGGCCGTCGGCGCGCCCATAGTTGCGGATGTTGATCCCCCTTCCTGCATCGCCGCCGCTTATACGCGTAATGCGGCAGCGCGGAAACGTTCACTTTCGATCAAGGGGTGTCGGGCGGCTGGGGGGCAGGGGGCAATGCCGCCCGACCCCTTCTGTTTACCGTGCGCATCGTGCCGATGGCAGTATACGTAGGTATTCGCGCGCCCATCCAGGGGTGGGGGCACCCTATCCGTCAAAGGGACGGCAGCACCGATTCCACGCAGGAGAGCAGTTCCATCGGATCGAACGGCTTGGCCAATACGCAGGAGACGCCCATGGTTTCGGCGCTGCGGCGGATCGGGTCCGTGGCATAGGCGGAGATAAGGATGATCGGCGTATCGACCGCTTCTGCGCGCAGATGGCGCGACAGTTCGATGCCGCTCATGCCGGGCATCTGTATGTCGCTGACGATGCACTGGCACTGTTCCGCCAGCGCCGCCTTCAGGAATTCCCGCGCACAGGCGAAGGTGCGCGTCCGCAAGCCGCTGCTCTCGAACAGGTCGGCCAGCGCCTCGCGCACACCCGCATCATCATCGATGATCGAGACGAGCGGGATCTCATTCACGCGCAAGACCTTCTTGCCGATTACTCACCTAACCACCTCTCGGCCGATCCGATCCGTGCACAAGCCATACGGAGGTATGCGGCGGGAAACGCGACGTCAAAGGGATTTGCAATCGTGTGAAGCGCCGTCCGGCGCGCATACTGGCGTATGTCTACCGGGGGGGCGGGCTCCCGTACCAGATCGGGGCTCCCGTTTCGAATTTTATGGGAGAGTCCCATGCCTGCCCCTGACGCCACCACCTTCGACCCCGCCGCCGTCCGCCATCTGCTGATCGACGGCAAGCTCGTCCCCGGCGACGCGCAGCTCGACGTTTTCGATCCCACCACCGGCGCGGTGTTCGCGCAGGCCCCGCGCGCCAGCGTGGCGCAGGCCGAACAGGCGATCGCTGCTGCCAAGGCCGCCCAGCCGGCGTGGGAAGCGCTCGGCTATGAAGGTCGCAAGCCCTATCTGCACGCGCTTGCCGACGCAATTGATGCGCGGGTGGACGACCTTGCCACGGTGCTCACGCGCGAGCGCGGCGGGCCTATCGCCGAATGCCGCCGCGAGGTGGGTATCGCCGCCGGCGCGATCCGTCACTTTGCGGACCAGCGGCTCGAGGACGAGGTGCGCCGCGATACCGAGCTCGAGCTGATCGTCGGCCAGCGCTATGCCCAGGGCGTGGTGGTGGCGATCACGCCGTGGAACCGGCCGATGACGCTCCTGTCCTTCAAGCTCGGTCCGGCGCTGATCACCGGCAACACGGTCATCTCCAAGCCGGCGCCGACCACCCCGCTCGCCACGCTGCTGCTCGGCGAGATCGCCAGCACCATCCTTCCTGCGGGCGTGTTCCAGACGCTGACCGATGCCAATGATCTCGGCCCGCTGCTCACCAGCCATCCCGACATCGCGCATGTCAGCTTCACCGGTTCGACCCCCACGGGCAAGAAGGTGCTGACGAGCGCCTCCGGCACGATGAAGCGATTCACCCTGGAACTGGGCGGGAACGACGCCGCGATCATCCTCGACGACGCCGATCTCGACGTGGTGCTGCCGCGCATCTTCGCGGCCGCGATGATCAACGCCGGCCAGGTTTGCTATGCCGCCAAGCGCATCTATGCGCCGACCGCGATGCTCGATGCGGTGAGCGATGGGCTCGCGGCGCTCGCCCGGGCGGCGGTGCTGGGCGACGGGCTCGATCCTGCCACCACCATCGGCCCGGTCCAGAACAAGATGCAGTTCGAGAAGGTGCTCGGCTTCATCCAGAGCGCCCGTGACGAGGGGGGCACGATCCTCACCGGCGGCGAGGCGCTGGGCCGCGGCTATTTCATCGCGCCCACGATCGTGCGCGACCTGCCGCTGACCGCCAGGCTGGTGCGCGAGGAACAGTTCGGCCCGGCGCTGCCGGTGCTCGGCTATGAAAGCGTGGAAGACGTGATCGCCGAGGCGAACAACAGCGAGTTCGGCCTGGGCGGATCGATCTGGACCGGCGACGTCGCGCGCGGCATCGCGGTTGCGTCGCGGATCCAGAGCGGCACGGTATGGGTCAACCGGCACATGTCGCTGCCCTATGACGTGCCCTTCGGCGGCGCGAAGGAATCCGGCCTGGGCCTGCAGAACGGGCTGGAGGGCATGGAAGACTTCACCCAGCTGCGCATCGTCAACGTCGCAAGGAGCTTTTGAGCAATGACCGAGACCCGTACGCCGGATGCACGCACGTCCGGCACCTTCGCGATCGGCGGCGACATGGAGGTCGTCCGCCTCGGCTATGGCGCGATGCGCATCGCCGGGCCGGGCGTGTGGGGTCCGCCGCGCGACCGCGAGGCGGTGCTGGCCACGTTGCGTCGTCTGCCCGAACTCGGCGTGACGTTCATCGATACGGCCGATTCCTACGGTCCGGACATATCCGAGCCGCTGATCCGCGAGGCGCTGCATCCCTATGACGGGTTGTTCGTCGCGACCAAGGCTGGGCTCAGGCGGCCGGGCCCGGACCAGTGGGCGCCGCATGGGGATCCCGAATATCTGGTGTCGCAGGCGCATCGCAGCCGCGAGTTGCTGGGGGTCGAGACGATCGACCTCTGGCAGCTGCATCGCATTGACCCCAAGGTGCCGGCGCGCGAACAGTTCGATGCGATCGCGCGGCTGCTGGCGGAGGGGGTCATCCGTCATGCGGGCCTTAGTCAGGTCACGGTGGCGGAGATCCAGGCAGCGCGCGCGGTTTTCCCGGTGGCGACGGTGCAGAACCGCTACAATCTGGGCGACCGCAGCAGCGAGGACGTGCTCGACTATTGCGCGCGGGAAGGAATCGGTTTCATCCCGTGGTATCCGCTGTCGGCGGGGCGTCTGACCGAGAAGGGCTCGGTGCTCGATCGCATCGCGCACGCGCATCAGGCGACGCCGGGGCAGATCGCACTGGCCTGGCTGCTGCAGCGCAGTCCGGTGATCCTGCCGATTCCGGGGACCGGTCGGGTCCATCACCTGGAGGAGAATGTCGCCGCTGCCGGGATCCGGCTGAGCGACGAAGCCTTTGCCGAGCTGGATGCCGCCGGCCGGGCATGAGTGGCTGAGCCCCCTTCCTGCCGGGAGGGGGCTCAGGGGCCATCACTCGTGGTCCGAATAGGCATCCATCGCGCGGGTGGAATAGACCAGCGCCGCGCCGGCATTCAGGCTGATCGCCACGCCAAGCGCTTCCGCCAGTTCCTCGGGCGTCGCGCCGGCCTTGCGCGCAGCGTCGGTGTGGACGGTGATGCAGCCGTCGCAGCGCAGGCTCACCGCACAGGCCACCGCGATCAGCTCGCGGGTCTTCTGGTCGAGATGGCCCGTCTTCGCGCCCGCGCCGCCCAGCGTGGCATAGCCGCGCACCGTGTCGGGCGTAAGCTTGCCCAGGCCGCCAACGCCGGCCAGCACTTGCTCGCGATAACCGTTCCAATCCAACATATGCATGATTTCTCTCCGAATTCCTGCCCGTTGCGGGCAGGTAACGGTGTAGCAGCTGGATAGGACGGAGAAGCCTAGACAGGGGTATTGCAGGGGCGCGGCGTGCCTGCCTCAAAAGCCCTCGAGCACCGTCTTGCCGATGGCGCGTCCGCTTTCCAGCAGCCTGTGTGCCTGGACAAGATTGGCCGCGTTGATGCCCGCCATTCGCTCTTGCAACGTTGTCCGTAGAACGCCGGCATCGACGAGCTGGGCCACTTCGTTCAGCAGCCGATGCTGCTCGATCATGTCCGGCGTGCGGAACATCGAGCGGGTGAACATGAATTCCTGCGATACGGTGATCGACTTGCGCTTCAGCGGCATGATGTCGAAGCTCTTCGGATCGTCGATCAGCGCGATCCGGCCCATCGGCGCGACGATCTTGGGGAAGAGCGGCAGATACTGGTCCGATCCCGTAAGGCTGGCGACATAGCCCACCTCCGCATGGCCGATCCGCGCCAGTTCCTCGTCGAGCGGCTTGCGATGGTCGATCACATGATGCGCGCCCATCTGCTCCACCCAGGCGATCGTCTCGCGCCGGGAGGCGGTGGCGATCACGGTCAGCCCGGTGAGCCGCCGCGCCATCTGGATCAGGATCGAGCCGACACCGCCAGCGCCGTTGATCACCAGCAGGCTTCCCTGCGCCTGCTTGCGGCCGTGCGCGACGCCGAGACGGTCGAACAGCAGCTCCCAGGCGGTGATCGCCGTCAGCGGCAGCGCCGCGGCTTCGGCCCAGTCCAGGCTGGTCGGCTTGTGGCCGACGATGCGCGCGTCGACGGCGTGCAGCTCCGCGTTGGTGCCGGGCCGGGTGATGTCGCCGGCGTAGAACACCGCGTCGCCGACCTTGAACAGGGTCACGGCCTCGCCAACCGCTTCCACGATGCCGGCGGCATCCCAGCCGAGGATCTTCGGCGCGCCGTCGGGCGCCGGGCTGGCGCTGCGGATCTTCATGTCGACCGGGTTGACCGACACGGCCTTCACCCGCACCAGCAGGTCATGCGCGCCAGGCGTGGGGTCGGCCACGTCGAGATCGAGCAGCGCGTCCTCGCGATCGATGCTGCCGGGCTGGTGATAACCGATGGCTTTCATGCGCAGTCTCCTGGGGTCTGTCTCTTGCGGGATGCCAACGCTCTTCAGCCGTGCCGGTCGCACCGGCGCTGCTCAAGGGCGCGGACAAGCCGATGCACCAGGGCTAGCGCGTGCCGCATGGCCGGCGCACCCTACCGGAGTATAGGGTTGGTCTTGCTGGCAAGGGCGGGAAGTTCCCCTATGACGAGGGCATAGCCGGCGAGCAGGAGCTGTATGACTGTAAGAGGGGCCAGACCGGCCGCGCTGATCGCCGCCTTCGTTCTGGCCGCCCTGGTCTTCTGGATCGATTCGATCGCGGAAATCGATGCCGCGGTGGCGGTGCTGTATCTCCTGGTTCCGCTCCTCGTCGCACGCGTCGGCTCCGAAGCGGAGATCGGCGTTGCCGCGGCGGGATGCATCTGTCTGGCGGCATTTTCCTGGGTGCTCGTCCATGGTGGCGCGCCCGACCCGGCCAATCTGTTGCGGCTCGCCTTCGCCGGCATCGCGATCGGCGTCACGGGTGCCCTGCTGATCAACCAGAAGCGGCTAGGGGTGGCCCGCGCCGATCTGGAAGCGGCGCGGCGCGAGCTGGAGCATTTTACCGATGCGGTGCCGCAGATCCTGTGGCGGGCCACGCCGGAAATGCGGATCGACTTCTTCAACCGCGCCTATGGCGAGATCACCGGCCGGTCGATTCCCGAAGCCATTGCCTCGCAGGATTGGCTGCCGGATCTGCACCCGGACGACGCCGAAGGCTTTCTTGCCCATGCCCGTGCCACCTTCGACGCCGGGGAAGACATCCGGTTCACCTATCGGCTGCGCCACGCCAACGGCGACTATCGCTGGCTGCTGATCTCCGCGCGGCCCAAGCGGGACGCGGACGGGAACATCCTGGCCTATTACGGCAGCAATACCGATATTCACGACCAGGTTCTGATGCAGGAGCGGGTGCGCGAACTCAACGCGACGCTCGAGAAGCTCGTGGCCGACCGCACCGCCGCACTGACCAAGGAGCAGGTTCGCAATTCCGGCCTGTTCGAGCTGAGCAGCATCAGCTTCGCCGAAATGGATTTCAGCGCGACCTATCCGATCCTGGACGCGCTGCGCGCCGCGGGCGTGGAGAATCTGCGCGCCTATTTCGCACTGCATCCCGCGCGCCTCGCGGAGTGCCTTGCGCTGATCCGCACCACGCGCGTGAACACCGCGCTCGCCCGGATGATGGGCTATGCCGATCTCGCCGAACTGACCGCCAAGCCGCCCGGCGAGAATGCCGAGGACGGGCCCGAGATCCAGCTGCAGCAGCTTGAGATGATTTACGCCGGCGAGGCGACGCTGAACGGCCACACCACGCTGATCGGCAAGGATGGACGCCGCATCCCGGTCTATTTCTCGGTGACGACCCTCGGTGACGGGTTGCATCTGTCGAGCCTGGTCGATCTCAGCGAGCGCGATCGTATCGAGGAGCTCCGCCGCGGTGCGCAAGCGGAACTGGCCCGCGCCAATCGCGTCGCGACGCTTGGCGCCTATTCTGCCTCGATCGCGCATGAATTGAATCAGCCGGTCGCCTCGCTGCTGATGGACGCGCGCACCGGACTGCGCACGCTACAGGGCGATACGCCCAATCCAGACCTCGCCACGCGCGTGCTCGAACGGATCAACCAGGCGGCGCAGCGGATCGCCGGCATCATCGGGCGCGCGCGCGAGACGATCGTGGCGGGCGATCGCCCGCACGAACCCGTCGACCTGTGCGCGCTGGCCTGGGAACTGCACGAGCTGCTGGAGCGGCAATTGCGCGCCACCGGGGCGACGCTGGAGATCGATTGCGCCCCCGCCACCCCGCAGGTGCTCGGCGATCGGGTCAATCTGCAGCAGGTGCTGGTCAATCTGGTGAGCAACGCAGCCGATGCCCTGCGGGAAACCAGCGGCGCGCGCCGGATCGTGGTGACCGTTCGCGCCGTGGAAGAGAGCGTCGAGGTGCGGGTGGAGGATTCCGGCCCCGGCATCGCCGAGGCCCACCTCGACAAGCTGTTCCAGCCCTTCTTCACCACCAAGGCGGGCGGTATCGGCATGGGGCTGCAGATCTGCCGCTCGATCATCGACGGGATGGGCGGACGACTGGACGCAGGCAACCGCCCGGAAGGCGGCGCCTGGTTCCGCTTCCTGCTGCCGGCGGCAGAGGAAGCGGTTGAACTCAGCGCAGGTTGAGCGCGCGAACCTTCTGGATCATGTCCGCCACGGTGGTCGCCTTCAGCTTCCGGAAGGCGCTGCTGCGGTGCATCTTCACCGTGATCTCGGCGATGCCGAGTTCATAGGCGATCTGCTTGTTCAGCAGGCCACGGTCGACGGCTTTCAGCACGTCCAGCTCGCGCGGCGTCAGGCGTTCGGCGAGCTTGCGCAGCTCGGCCGTGCCGGCGTCCGCCGCCCGCTGCTCGGCATCCTGGCGCAGCGCCTCGCCAACGGCGTCCAGCAGTTCCTGGTCGCGGAAAGGCTTGGGCAGGAAGTTGGTGGCGCCCAGCTTCATCGCCCGGACCGACATCGGCACATCGGCGTGGCCGGTGATGAAGATGATCGGGATGCGCAGGCCCTGGTCGTTCATGCGCCGCTGAAGATCCAGCCCGCTTTCCTCCGGCATGCGCACGTCGAGCACGAGGCAGCTCGGCACGTCGCGACGCGGCGCATCCAGAAAGGCGCGGGTGGAGGCGAACGCCTCGGCGTGAAGCCCGACCGATCCGAACAGATCGACGAGCGAGTCCCGTACCATCGCGTCGTCATCCACGACGAAGATCTGGCTTTCGGCCAGTACGGGTTCGGCGCGTTCTTCTCGCAATGCCAGCATTCCCATTCTCCTGCTGGAGCGAACCGGAGCGGCGCTGTGCAGCAACGGTGCGTAACATACCCCGTCGCCCGCCATCCGTAAAATCCCCGATTCCCATACGGCAGTATGGGGTCGGTACGGGATCACTCCGCCCGCAGCTTGCCCACTTCCTTCGGTGCGATCTTGGACGGCATCGTGCCAAAGCGTGCGGTCACGTAATTGGCGACGGCGGCGATCTCGGTGTCGCTATAGCTGTGCGCGAAGCCGGGCATATAGGGCCGGCCGGCGGTCTGCGGGCCGGTGCCCTGCAGCACCATCAGCGCCACGTTCGCCGCGGTGGGATCGCTGACCGCCTTCTTGGCGGTGAGCTGGGCATCGGCGGTGAGCGAGCCCTTGCCGCTCCACGCATGGCAGCTGACGCAAGCCTGCTCGAACACCCGCTTGCCGATCGGATTGTCGGTCGGGCCCTGTGCGTGCGAGGCGGCGGCAAAGGCCGCGGGCGCCCCCAGGCGTGCGCTGTGGATCGGCGGGATGGTCTGCAGATAGGTGGCGATGGCGGCGATGTCGCCCTTGGTCAGCTTCGAGAAGCTGAGGTCGACCGCCTCGCGCATCGGGCCCGAGGCGACGCTGCGGCCATTCGCGTGGCCGGTGGCGAGATAGGATTCGATCTCCGGCTTGCTCCACGCGCCGATGCCGGTCGTGCGATCGCTGGTGATGTTGTAGGCATTCCAGCCCTCGGCGACGCCGCCGGCAAACTTCTGGCGCGTGTTCATCGCCTGCGCCAGGGTGCGCGGGGTGTGGCACTCGCCGCAATGGGCCGGGCCTTCCACCAGATACGCGCCGCGATTCCATTCCGGGCTGCGCTCGGCGATCGCCTCGAAGCGCTTGTCCTTGTTGAAGAAATAGCCCCAGAAGCCCATCAGCCAGCGCTGATTGTAGGGAAAGTGGAACGTGTTGGGCAGGTTGGCCTGTCGCACCGGCCGGAGCGAGAAGAGATAGGCCTTGATCGCCAGCACGTCCGCATCCGGCATCAGCGAGTAGGAGGCATAAGGGAAGGCCGGGTAGAGCCGCGTGCCGTCCGCCGAAATGCCCCGGTGCACGGCGCGGAGGAACTGCGCGTCGGTCCAGTTGCCGATGCCGGTTTCCTTGTCGGGCGTGATGTTGGGCGTGTAGAGCGTGCCGAAGGGCAGCTTGAACGGCCGGCCGCCCGCGAACGGCGTGCCGCCCTTGGTGGTGTGGCAGGCGCGGCAATCGGCCGCGTCGGTCAGGTAGCGGCCCTTCTCGATCAGGCTGGCATTGGCCAGCTCGGCCGGCACGCCGACGGGCGAGGGGCCCTTATAGTCTGCCAGCGCGACCTTGGTGCCGCCCGCGAAATCGAGCGGGCCGGGAAGGAACAGCATGCGGCCGGCGATGCCGCCGCCGCCGATCACCACGGCAGCGCCCACGAGCAGGGCGATGGTGCGGGTGCGGATCGCCATGTCAGGCCTTTCGTGCGATGAGAGTGGGGTCGATCGGCATGCGGGTCAGCTGCACGCCCGTCGCGGCATAGACCGCGTTGGCCACCGCCGGCTGCACGCTCACCGTGCCCGGCTCGCCGATGCCGCCCGGCGCCTCGGCGCTGGGGACCAGATGCACCTCGATCTGCGGCATTTCGTCGATGCGCAGCACGCGGTAGTCGTGGAAGTTGCTCTGCTGCACGCGCCCCTTTTCCAGCGTGATCTGCTGGTGGAGCACGGCGGACAGGCCGAACACATGGCCGCCCTGGATCTGCGAGATCACCCCGTCCGGATTGACGGTGATGCCGCAGTCCACCACGGTCACTACGCGCTGCACCCGCACGGTGCCGTCATCGGCCACCGCAACCTCGGCCACCGTCGCGAGATAGCTGCCGAACGCATATTGCAGGCAGAGGCCGCGCCCCGAGCGCGCCGGCAGCGGCGTGCCCCAGCCGGCCTTCTCGGCAGCAAGATCGAGCACATGGCGTGCCCGGCCCTTGGGATCGGTGAGGCTGCGGCGATAATCGAGCGGATCCTTGCCCGCCTTGTTCGCGAGCAGATCGACGAAGCTCTCGGTGGAGAAGACGTTGTTGTTCGGCCCCACGCCGCGCCAGAAGCAGGTCTGGACGCCCACCGGCTCGTGGCGGACATAATGGACCGCCGGGTTGGGCAGCACATAGGGCGTTTCCGCCGCGCCGTCGATGGCGTCGATGTCGATGCCGCCGACAAAGGCGGGGGGCAGGAACCGCGCGATCTCCGCCGGGCCGACCACCTTGTGCGACCAGGCGACCGGCTTGCCCTGGTCGAGCTTGGCGCTGAGCCAGCTGCCATAGACCGAGCGATACGGCGCCTTCTGGATGTCCTCCTCGCGGGTCCAGACGACCTTGACCGGGCCGTCGACCTTCTGGGCGACGCGCACGGCCTTCTCGACCATGTCGACTTCGAGCCGGCGACCGAAGCCGCCCCCGATCAGATGGTTGTTGAGCGTCACCGCCTCGGGCGGGATGCCCAGCACCTGCGCGGCGATGCCTTGCGCCTTGGTGCTGACCTGGGTGCCGACCCACAGCTCGCACGCGCCGGGCTTCACGTGCACCGTGCAGTTCATCGGCTCCATCGGCGCATGGGCGAGCAGCGGGATCTCGTAATGCGCGGAAATCACGTCCGCGGCGTTCGCGTCGACCGCATTGCCCTTGGTCACCGGCACGCCCTGCTGGGCGGCGGCGGCCTGCAGGCCCTGCCATAGCGTCTCGGTGGAAACCGCGGCGTTGGCGCCGTCCTGCCAGGTGATGGCGAGGGCATCGAGGCCCTGCTTTGCCGCCCACATATGGTCGCCGACCACCGCGACGATGTCGTCCAGCACGACGATCTGGCGTACGCCCGGGAGCGCCTTCGCCTGGCTATCGTCGACATGCGCGACCTTGCCGCCCAGCACCGGGCTGGCGCAGAGCGTGGCGAACGTCACGCCTTCGGGCATCACGTCGATGCCGTATTTCAGGCTGCCGTCCACCTTGTGCGCGGTATCCAGCCGGTGGTGCGGCTTGCCGATCAGGCGGAAATTCTTGGGGTCCTTCAGCACCGGCTCGGCCGGCGGCTTGAGCCGGGCGGCGGCAGCGGCGACTGCGCCATAGCCGATCGCGCGGCCGCTGGCGGCGTGGTGGACCTGGCCATTCTCGGTGGTGCAGCTGGCCGGGTCGACGCTCCAGCGGGCAGCGGCTGCCTGCACCAGCATCGCGCGGGCGGCGGCGCCGGCCTTGCGCATCGGCAGGAAATAGCCGCGTACCGACGTGGAACCGCCGGTTACCTGGATCTTGAAGATGGGGTTGCCGTACAGCGCGTCGCTGGGCGGCGCCTCGGCCAGCGTCACCGTCGCGAGATCGACGTCCAGCTCCTCCGCGATCAGCATGGCGAGCGTGGTGTAGATGCCCTGGCCCATCTCGACCTGCGGCATGATCATCGTCGTCGCGCCATCGGCGCCGATGCGGATGAAGGCATCGGGCGCGAACGCTGCGCCGTGCGCCGAATCCCCGGCAACGGCAATCCGGTTGCCCGCGATGCCCACCGCGAGGACGAAGCCGCCCGCGGCCATGCCGCGCAGCAGCTGGCGGCGGGTAGGTGCCGCGGCGTTCATGCGTGATGCTCCGCCGCGGCCTTCTTGATGCCCTCGCGGATGCGGACATAGGTGCCGCAACGGCAGATATTGCCCGCCATCGCCGCGTCGATATCGGCATCGCTGGGGGCAGGGGTGCTGGCGATCAGCGCCGCCGCGGACATGATCTGGCCCGACTGGCAATAGCCGCACTGGATCACGTCCAGGTCCAGCCATGCCTTCTGCACGGCAGCCCCGGCCGGCGTGGCGCCGACGCCTTCCACCGTGGTGATCTTGCGCGCGCCGACCAGGCCGACCGGCAACTGGCACGAACGCACCGGCTGGCCGTCCAGATGGACGGTGCAGGCGCCGCACTGGGCGATGCCGCAGCCGAACTTCGTGCCGGTCATGCCCAGCACGTCGCGCAGGACCCAAAGGAGCGGCACATCCGCCGTCACGTCGGCGCGATGCGCCTCGCCGTTGATCGATAGCTCGAGCATGCGCCCCTCGAAAAAAATGCTGGTTTGATACGGGGCCGAACCTACCGGCGCGGGCTGCAATGCGCAGCCATACGGGCGTATGCCCCCGGTTCGCCGACCGTACGATTTCCCCGGCGAGGGAAGCCGCCGATGGTGCGGCGTCCACACCCACACCCACACCCGCAGCCGCAGCCGGAGGAGGCGCCGATCATGCACAGCCAGCAGCTTCGCTTCGACGGCGACGTCGGTCCGGCAGTCCAGGTCGTCGGACTGGTGCCGGAATGGACGGCGCCGCAGGGCGGATCGCGCAGCGGATTCACCCCGCTGGAATGGCTCGCCATTGCCATCGGCCAGCAGGAGGGGATGGAGGCGCGCGGCGGCCTGTTCCGCCTCGGCGCCTTGCTGCGCGGACTGTTCGGTGGCCCCCGCGTGCGGCGCATGGCCGTCGACCGTCTGGAAGTCCTGAGCCGTATTGCCGCGCGCGCCCAGATCGGCGGCGGTCAGCCGTCGGACGAGGACGTCATCCTGTTTCGTCGCGCGGGCTATTCCGAAAGCCAGCTGTTGCTGCTGCTGGCCAGTCTCAATCAGGCGCGGCTGCGCCATCAAGAGGAGATACCGTGAAGCTCTACACCCATCCCGGCGCGAGTTCGCTGTCGGTCCATATCCTGCTGCGCGAGACCGGCCTGCCGTTCGAGCTGGAGGTGGTGAACGTCAGCGCCAAGACCCGCGCCGACGGCAGCGACTATCGCGGCGTCGCGCCGCGCGGCATGGTGCCGCTGCTCGAACTGGACGACGGCACCAGCCTCACCGAGAATATGGTGATCGCGCAGTATATCTGCGACCGCGCCGGCCGGCACGACCTGATGCCCGAGGCCGGCAGCATGGCGCGCTACCGGGTGATGGAGTGGCAGAGCTTCGTCGCCGCCGAGCTGCACAAGGGCTATATCCCGCTGCGCTGGGCGCTTTCGCCGGAAGCGATGGCCTTCGCGCGGGATCGCCTGTTCAAGCGGCTGGCCATTGCCGATGCCGCGCTGGATGGGCGGCGCTATCTGACCGGCGAGACCTTCACCGCCGCCGACGCCTATCTGTTCGTGATCGCCGGCTGGGCCTATTATTTCGAGTTCGAGGTGGCCGGACTGCCCCGGATCGAACGCTTCCTCGCCGAGGTCAACCAGCGCCCCGCCGTGCAGGCGGCGATGGCAGCCGAAGGCAAGGGCCTGGTGGTCATTCCGTCTCCCTGACGTGCCCGTCGCCGCTGCGGGCGAGGAGCGCGAGGAAGATGGCGAGCACCAATCCGCTGACGATCGCGCTCACCACCGCATCCTTGAACAGCGGATAGAGGAGCCAGGCGAGCAACGCGGCCACGCAGCCCAGCACCGCGATCCGTGCCACCAGCGCCCAGCGCTGCCGCCGCTCGCGCTGCTGGCGCAGGGTGCGGGCGGCACGCTGCCGCGCGGCGATGACGGTTCGTCGCATCCAAGGTCTCCGTGCCGGGCGCATGCCCGAAGATGGGGGAGCCATGGGTGTGCCGCCGCGGGGCGGGTCCGAACAACTATCCGCCGGTATGCCGGACCCTGCGCGCGGGATGGTGGTGCCGGGGTGGGGGGCGTCGATACCGGCGTATGAATCGGCAAGCGGCAGGCGCGGCCGGTAGATCCGGGCCATGGACGGCACCCGCATGCCCGGCCGCCGGCGTTCAGGCGGCGATCGACATGGTCGGCCGCGCCGCGCGCCGTATCACCTGCGGCGGCTGGCCGAAGGCGCGCAGGAAGGCGCGGCGCATCCGGTCGCGATCGCCGAACCCGGTCTGTTGCGCGACCACGTCGATCGAGTGGTTGGAATCCTCCATCATCGCGCGCGCCGCCTCCAGCCGCAGATGCTCCACCGCCTTGGCGGGCGACTGGCCGGTTTCGGCCTGGAACGCCCGGCTGAACTGGCGCGGGCTGAGATGCGCGACGTCCGCCAGATCCTCGACGCTCAGCCGCTGGGCGAGGTTGCGCTTGGCGTAGGCGAGCGCGGTCTGGATGCGATCGGACTTGGGTTCCAGTTCCAGCAGCGCGGAGAATTGCGACTGGCCCCCCGTGCGGCGGTGGTACATCACCAGCTTGCGGGCGACGCCGCGGGCCGCCTCGATGCCGATATCCTCCTCGATCAGCGCGATCGCGAGATCGATGCCCGCCGTCATCCCCGCCGAGGTCCAGACATGGCCGTCGGCGATGAAGATGCGGTCTTCCTCCACCTTGATGGCCGGAAACCGCTCCTGCAGTTCGCGGGCACGCGCCCAGTGGGTCGTCGCGCGGCGACCGTCGAGCAGGCCGGCCTCCGCCAGCAGGAACGCGCCGGTGCAGGTCGCCGCCACCCGGCGCGCCCGTTCCGCGACGCGGCGGACGAACGCGATCGTCTCGGCGCTCGATTCCTCCATGCCGCCGCCGATCAGCAGCAGGTCGTAATCCTCGGCTTCGAGCGCCTTGGTCATCACCGGAAAGCCCAGCGAGGTCCGCACCGGACCGCCGCGCTCGGACAGCATGTGCACCGCGTAGACGGGCGCGCCCGCCTGGAGATTGGCAATCTCGAACGCCGTCGCGACCGCGAAGCCCATCGGCGAGAAGCCCGGGTGAATCAGAAAACCGACCTTGCGCATAACCGTCATCCCATGTCCGAATTTGCCGTGTTTATGACATTTCGGACGAAGAACGACAAGCCTAGAACAGCGCCATGGCCAACGCGGCCTTTCAAGGGAGATTGAACATGAACGCGAATTCCAAGGGCACCGCCGTCATCACCGGCGCATCGAGCGGCATCGGCGCGATCTATGCCGACCGGCTGGCGCGGCGCGGCTATGACCTGATCCTGGTCGCCCGCAATCAGGAGCGGCTGCAGGAGGTCGCCCGCACGATCACCGACGAAACCGGCCGCTCGGTCAACGTCGTCGCCGCCGATCTGGGCGCCCCGCAGGACCTGCGCCGCGTCGAGGCAATCCTGCGCGACAATGCCAGCATCACCCTGCTGGTGAACAATGCCGGTTTCGGCTCGGTCACGCCCCTGCTCGGCAGCGACATCGACAAGATGGAAGCGATGATCGACCTCAACGTCACCGCGCTGACCCGGCTCACCTATGCCGCGGTGCCCGGCTTCGTGGCACGCGGCGCGGGGGCGGTGATCAACATCTCCTCGATCGTCGCGATCGGCCCGGAAATCCTCAACGGCGTCTATGGCGGCAGCAAGGCCTATGTCCTCGCCTTCTCGCAGAGCCTGCACCACGAGCTGGCCGACAAGGGCGTGCGCGTCCAGGCGGTGCTGCCCGGCGGCACGGCGACCGAGTTCTGGGACATCGCCGGCTATGGCGCCTACGCCGAGAGCCCCAAGGTGATGGCCGCGACCGACATGGTCGATGCAGCCCTTGCCGGCTTCGACCTGGGCGAACTCGTCACCATTCCGCCGCTCCAGCAGGACGGCCGCTGGGAAGCGCATGACGCCGAGCGTCGCGCCATCGCTGCCGATCTCGCCCATGCCCAGCCGGCCCCGCGCTACCGCGCCGCCGCGCTCGCCTGACCCGAATTTTCAGCTTCAAATCCAGATAGAAGGACCAATCCCATGCAGATGCAGGGCAATACCATCTTCATCACCGGTTCCACCTCCGGCATCGGCCGTGCGCTGGCCGAGGCGTTCCACAAGCTGGGCAACAAGGTGATCGTCTCGGGCCGCCGCCAGGCACTGATCGACGAGATCGTCGCCGCCAATCCGGGCATGGCGGGCATCGCGCTTGACATCACCGATCCGGCCAGCATCCAGGCCGCCGCAAAGCAGCTGTTGGCCGAGCATCCGGACGTCAACGTGCTGATCAACAATGCCGGCATCATGCCGTTCGACGATCCCGGCGCGCCGATCGCGGACGAACTGGTCGACCGGATCTACACCACCAACTTCCTCGGCCCGATCCGCATGACCTCGGCGCTGATCGAGCATCTGAAGACCAAGCCGTATGCCGCGATCCTCAACAACACCTCGGTGCTCGCCTATGTGCCGATCGCGACCAACGGCGTCTATTCGGCACTGAAGGCGGCGCTGCATGCCTACACCCTGTCGCAGCGCTTCCAGCTGCGGGACACCAAGGTGCAGGTGCAGGAAATCGCGCCGCCCTGGGTCGATACCGACCTGATCCACAAGAGCGGCGACCCGCGCGCCATGCCGCTCGACGTCTTCATCGCGGAGACGATGTCGAAGCTGGGCGGGGACGCGCCGGAAGTGTTCGTCGACGCGATCCAGATGCTGCGCGACAACCCCGGTTCGGGCGAGCACGCCTTTTTCGATGCCTTCAACCAGTCGCTGGTCGAAAATCCGATCCCGGTCGGCGTCTGATCCTTTCGCGGCGGGGCGGCAGTGCACGGCTGCCCCGCCGCTTTTCCGTCTCTCCCCCGGCAGGCGATCGCTTTCATGAATCCCGCAACCGCAACCGATCAGTATCTTGCCACGATCCCGGCCGCCCGCGCGGCGCTGGCCACCGCCTATACGCAAGGCGGTCATTGGCTGGTGCTCTGGGGGTGGCTGTTTTCGATTCTCGTGCCGATCGTGATCCTGCGGACGGGCCTGATGCGGCGCATCGCCGTTACGGCCGCGGGACCGAAGGACCGCAAGAACCGCGCCGTCTTCGCGGTGGCGGCCACCTTCTTCCTGCTCCACTGGGCGCTGCTGTTGCCGTGGAGCGCCTATGCCGATTGGTGGCGGGAGCGCAGCTACGGCATCACCAGCATCGCCGGCGGGGCATGGTTCGCCCAGTCGCTGATCGGCGCGATCTTCTCCGCCATTTCGGGCGGGCTGTTCCTGGTGCTGCTCTACCTGCTGATCCGGCGGACCGGGCGGCGCTGGTGGCTCTGGGGCGCCGGCATTTCGGCCGTCGCGCTGTTCGCCGCGATCGTGGTGCAGCCGGTGGTGCTGGGGCCGGTGTTCCAGAAATTCACGCCGCTTCCGGAAGGGCCGGTGCGCGAGACGGTGGTGGCGATTGCGAAGGAGACCGGCACCCCGGCCGCGCAGATCGTGGTCGCGCATGGCGGCGACGGCCCCGGATACACCGCGCGCGTGGATGGTCTGGGCGGCTTCGCGCGGATCGTGCTGGGCGAGGGCCTGGTCGCGAACCCGGTCGACACTGCCGCGCTGCGCGCCGTCGTCGGGCATGAGATCGGCCACTACAAGCATCAGCACCTGCTGTGGCTGACGCTGTTCACGGCGCTTCTGGTGACCGTCGCCTTGCTGGTGATCGACCGGCTGTTCGCCCCCGTCGCGCGGCTGCTGGGGGCAGGAGACCGCACCCTGGCGGATCCTGCCGGGCTTCCGGTGCTGGTGGTGATCTTCTCGACCTTCGTCTTCCTGTCGACACCGCTGCTCAACACCGCGCTCCGCACCGTCGAGCTGGATGCGGATCGCTACGGCCTCGATCATGCGCAGGCGCCGGACGGGGCGGCCCGCGCGCTGCTCAAGACCATTGACTATCGCGCGCCCTCGCCGGGGCGGCTCGAGGAAATCCTGTTCTACGAACATCCGAGCATTCGTCACCGGCTGGAGAACGCGATGGCCTGGAAGGCCGCGCATCCGGCCGTCCGCCGCTGATTTCGCTGCATTTTTCTCCGTACTGAGGAGCTACGTCATGAATTTCGATCAGATCCTGCGTCTTGCCGCGAGCGGCAACTCCACCCGCATCGGTATCGCCAGCATGAAGATCGCCATCGCGATCATCTTCCTGTGGATCGGCGCGCTGAAGTTCGTGCCCTATGAAGCCGACAGCATCACGCCGTTCGTGGCGAACAGCCCGGTGATGTCCTTTTTCTACAAGGATCCGGCGGCCTATAAGCCGCACTTCACCCATGAGGGCGAGCTGAACGTCGCCAAGCGCGAATGGCAGGTGCAGAACCACACCTACAGCTTTTCGCGCGTGCTCGGCACGGTGGAACTGATTATCGGCTTCCTCACGCTGGCCGGGCTGGTTTCGGCGCGGGTGGGGCTGGTGGGGGCGGTCCTCGCCTTCTGTACGCCGTTCGTCACCCTGTCGTTCCTGGTGACGACACCCGAGGCCTGGGTACCCGCGCTTGGCGATGCGCAGCATGGCTTCCCCTATCTCTCCGGCGCGGGCCGCCTGGTGCTGAAGGATGTCGCGCTGCTCGCTGGCGCCTGGCTGGTGATCGCCGACACCGCGCGCGTGCTGCTCGCCCGCAAGGCGACGACGCGCGCCAGCGTCGCACCGGAAGGCTATTGGGGTGCTCCGCGCGCGCGTTGAAGAACAGCGGGAAAGTTTAGGACGTTCATATGCCGAAGCATTGGCTGGTTACCGGCAGCACCAAGGGGCTGGGCCGCGCGATCGTGGAGCATGCGCTGGCGCAGGGGGACAAGGTCCTCGCCACCGGGCGGGACCCGAAGGCGCTCGAATTGCTGGAGGCGCGCTATCCGCGGACGCTGCGGACCTTCCGCCTGGACGTCACGGACGCCGCACAGGCGGCAGCGGCGGTGGACGCGGCGATCGCAGCGTTCGGCCGGCTCGATGTGCTGGTGAACAATGCCGGGTACGCCCGGATTGCGCCGTTCGAACAAACCGATCCGGCAAGCTTCCGGGACCAGATCGAGACCAATCTGTTCGGCGTGGTCAATCTCACCCGTGCCGTGCTGCCGATCATGCGCGCGCAGCGGGAAGGCACGATCATCAACATCTCGTCGGTAGGCGGCCGGGTCGGCGCACCCGGGCTCGGGGCGTACCAGTCGGCCAAATGGGCGGTCAGCGGCTTCACCGAGGCTGTGGCGCAGGAACTCGCACCGTTCGGCGTGCGGATGATCGCGGTGGAGCCGGGCGGCATGCGCACCGAATGGGGCCGAACCGCGCACAGCCAGCCGCTCGACCTGCTTCCGGAGTACCAGTCCACCGTCGGCGCGATGCTGGACATGATGGAGCGTTTTGTGGGCAATGAGGTCGGTGATCCCGCGAAGATCGCCCAGGTCGTCTTCGACCTTAGCCGCACGCCGGCGCTCCCTGCGCACCTCCTGCTCGGCAGCGACGCGCTGCACGTGTTCGAGCGTGCCGACGCCGCCAGGCAGCAGGCCGCAGCGGCGTGGCGGGACGTCAGCCGCTCCACGGATTTCGATGCCGTGGATGCCGCCCATCTCTCCGGCTCGCAATTCGAGTGATGCCGGCCCTCGGCGCCGGGCGGGAGTCCGGCGCTCGGTTGCCATATCCTATACGTCGGTATGTAAGCCTCTCCACGCCCTCGCTAAGTACAGTGCACGCGCACATGTTGATCGTAATACCTTCTGAGATTCGCAGATAACAATGTGCAGGTTGACTTGGACAGGCCGTGACTGGTCGGATCGCGGGGGCATATGACCGAGCCGGCAATGCACGGGCGCGCGGGAGCCCCAGTGGCGATCGTCGATGACGATCCGGACATCCGCATGGCACTGCAGTCGTTGCTTGCGTGTGAGAATCTCGCGCCGGAGGCATTCGATTCCGCGGAGGCGTTGCTCGCCGAACCGGAGATCGAGCGCTTCGCCGCGATCATCAGCGACCTTCAGATGCCGGGCATCAACGGGCTTAGTCTCGCGCGGGAGATCCGGCGGCGATATGCCGTACCGATTCTCCTGATTACCGCCTTCCCGGCCAAGGGTCTGGAGGAGCAGGCCCGTGCCGCGGGCATCTCAGCGGTGCTGCGCAAACCTTTCGATCCGATGGAACTTATCGATCGGCTGGTCGCACTGATCGGCTGAGCCCCTACCCAAGTAGAGATACCTCCGAACCGCCTGTTGGCGGACAATGCCGGCCATCCCCATCAAGCAGGAGGCCGACCGATGCTGGACGAACCGCAACAGACCGCAACCGTAGCGGATGCACCCGGCTTCGTCGTCGAACCCTTCGACGGCGAGAAGCTGCACCGGCTCGTGCCCGCGGGCTTCGATACCGTGGTGGCGCGACTCTCCGACAGTCTCGGTCGCCTGAGCGCGGACGAAGTGAATGTGATCGCCGCGGATGCCGATGGCCATGAGGCGTTTCGTGCGACGGTGCAGGCCCGGCTGGGGTCGAGCGGGTTCATCATCCTGGGCGTTATCGACCATGGCGCCTGGCTGGCGCTGTTCGGCCATCCGGGCCGGCTGGAGCGCTGGTTCGTCGGCAACCCGCTGATTGCCGAAACCATGATCGCGGAAGATCGGGTCGCGGGCCTGTTTGCCCCGGTGGAGCTGCTCCTCGACGAGGTCGGCCCCGAGGCGACGCGCATCACGATCGTGCGTCCCTCCACGCTGATCGGCGGCGGCCGGTCCGCCACGCTGGACCGGATCATCGCCATGCTCGATGCGAAGGTGCTGGCGTTGATCGCCAGCGCCGGCTGATAGGGCCGGGGAGCATCCGATGCTGACGATGGCGCGCAGATTGTTGCGTGGTCCTGCGCGCGACGCCGCCGCGGGGCCCAATCCCGTTTCGACGATGCTCGTGTCCACGCCGACCATCTTCTGGACGGCCGGCCCGGACGGCAAGATCGATTATCTGAGCGAGCAGTTCACCCGGGCGACCGGGATGGACGCGATGGAGGCGGTGCGGGACGATCGCTGGAAGCAGTTGGTGTGCCCGGCCGACCTGCCGTCGCTGGAAGCGCAATGGGTATCCGCGCGAACGACGGCGAGTGAATCACGAAGCTATTTTCGACTGCAGCAGCGCGATGGAAGCTACCGGTGGATGCAGGCAATCGGGCGGCCGGTGCTGTCCCCGAAGGACGGCACCACCCAGCGCTGGGTCGGCGGCCTGTCGGACGTCGATGCCGAATTGCGCGCCCGGCCCACCGCGCAGGACATCGCGCCGGAAGCAGCGGGGGGCGCCTCTTCGCCGGACCAGGAGTATTCGGCGCGTGTCCGGTGGCGGTATCGTTCGCTGTTTCACGATCCGACGATCGGGGTGATCGAATTCGACCTGGCCGGGGTGTCGGCGCGGATCGCCGCTTTGCGCGCTGCCGGCGTCGTATCGCTTCCCCGCTTTCTCGACGCCCATCCGGAAGAGGCCCTTCGGCTCATCGAGGCAGCGCGCCCCGTGGATCTGAATCCGACGATGATCGCGATGCTGGGCCTCCCCCAGGAGGATCCGCTGCGCGGCGCTCCCAGCGGCAATCGGCATAATTGCCTCGTGCCGCGTCGACGCATGGTCGAGGCGATGTTCGCGGGGGAGCGTCGGGTGACCGGCGTCGCCGAACTGATCCGGCTGGACGGGGAGAGGCTGGTCGTCGCCTATGCGATCAACCTGTCCGAAGACAACACCGCCTATTCGACGCTGGTCGACATCACGCCGCAACATGATGCTGCCGAGTTGCGGTTTGCGGCGCAGGAACAGCTGGCGCGGGCGAGCAAGGCGTCGACCGTGGGCGCGATCTCGATTTCGATCGCGCATGAACTGAATCAACCGCTGACCTCGATGCGGATCGAGCTGCGCGCGCTCGAGCGGCTGGCGGCAATGCCGGGCAAGTCGGCGGAGTCGCTGCAACCCGCGCTCGCCCGGGTGACGCGGCAGTGCGAACGCCTGGCGGGAATCATCGAGCGCACGCGCGATCGCGTGCTGGCCAATCAGCCGGAACTGGGCATGGTGTCGCTGTCCGACGTCGTGCGACAGATGCCCGAGCTGCTGCAGCACGAACTTGCGACCCACCAGGTGGCGATGCATCTGAACGTTCCCGACGGGCTGGTGGTTCGAGGCGACGCGCACGACCTGCAGCAATTGTTCGTGAACCTCGCGATGAACGCGATGGAGGCCATGGTGGAGGTGCCGCCCCAGCGGCGCGCGATCTGGCTCGACCTGGTCCGCCTGGACACTTGGGTCCGGGTCCGCGTGTCGGACAGCGGGCCGGGGATCGATCCGGCGATCTGGCCGATGATCTTCGAGCCGTTTTTCACCACCAAGCCCGACGGCCTCGGCATGGGGCTGCGGATCTGCCGTACCATCGTGGAGACGCTGGGCGGTGACTTGCAGGTATGCCGGCGCGAGGGGGGCGGGACGGTCTTCGAATTCTGCGTGCCGCTGCCCATGGCGGCGTAAGCGGCCGCCGCGCCGGGGGGCGCGGCGGCTTCGTCTATTCACACGCCGCGATAGACCAGCGTGGTGAACAGGGCGGGGCTGATGATCATCTGCCCCCATTTTGCATCGAACGCAGCGGTGGGCTGGGCGGCGATCGTCTCTTCCAGCGTCTTGCCCTGCTTCTTCAGCGCGGCGACGTTGGCGCGGATCGTTACCAGCATGTCGCGATATTCGATCAGGCTGGCGCGGTCGCCGAGCGGGCCGTGGCCGGGAACGACGATCGTCTTCTCGCCCGCCATCGCGATGTTGGCGTTGGCTGCCGCGATCATTCCGTCGATGCTGCCGCCCGCGACATAGTCGATGAACGGGTAGAGGCCGTTCCAGTAGGTGTCGCCGGTGAGCAGCACGTCCGCCTTGGTGAAATAGGCCGAGAGATCGCCATCGGTGTGCGACGGCATATA
Source organism: Sphingomonas sp. TDK1 (assembly GCF_001650735.1). Taxonomy (GTDB): domain Bacteria; phylum Pseudomonadota; class Alphaproteobacteria; order Sphingomonadales; family Sphingomonadaceae; genus Sphingomonas. The sequence continues at coordinate 124,634 of NZ_LXVY01000003.1, forward strand.
GGCGCGCAGGCGGAGGACGTCGGTGCCGTAGGGCAGGGTCTTTTCCTTGGCGACCAGCAGGGCCGCCCGGCCGCCCGCGGGCAGCGGCGTGAAGGTGTGGCCCCATTCGACGACGCGGATCGTCTCGCCGAGATGCTTGGCGGTGTTCGCCTGGGCGATGATCGTCGCGCCGTCATCATGGACCCAGACATTGCCGTCGGTATGATCCCAGTGCCAGTGCGTGTTCACCGCATATTTGATGCCGGTCGGCTGGATGTCGTGCAGCTTGGCCTCGACCTTCGCCTTGGACAGCGAGATGCCGTCGTCGACCATCAGCAGGCCGTCCGGCCCTGGCATCGCCACCATGTTACCGCCCGAGCCCTGGAGCAGCACCACGCCGCCGCGCAGCGGGGTGGTGGTGATGTCGGACGACGCGGCGGCGGCGTTGATCATCTCGTACGGCGTCTGCTGCGCGGCGGCGAGGCTCGGCGCGCCGAGGCCGGCGAGAAGGGCTGCGGCCGATACCGCGACCCCGAACAATCCTGCGTTTTTCATTGTCATTCCCCTGTTGGAAGGCGATCGCAAAGCCGCCGAATGCGCACCGATCCGCGCCCCGCCGCGCGCACATGGCGGTGGGGCGACGCCTATCGGGATGGTGGTGGCGGCGTGCGGCGGCAGAATAGGCCCGGGCATGGGCAGGCGCCGCTATACCGGTGTATCGCACGGTACGTTCGATGTGCTGCCCTTGCCGCGCCGTACACGGACGGAGGTGCCGGACTGTACGGGCGTATGATCCTCAAGCCGTTCCGCGGACCGCTACGCTAGGGTTCAAGCGGGCTCGATCAGCACCGCCTTTTCGATGAGGATACTCCAGATGCGCGACGACGATCGGCGGATGACGCACGCCACCGGCATGCCCGTGGGCGACAATCTCAATATCATGACGGCCGGCCCGCGCGGCCCCGCGCTGTTGCAGGACGTGTGGCTGCTGGAAAAGCTGGCCCATTTCGACCGCGAGGTGATCCCCGAGCGGCGGATGCACGCCAAGGGCTGGGGCGCCCATGGCACCTTCACCGTGACGCACGACATCAGCCGCTACACCTCGGCCAAGATCTTCTCGGAAGTGGGCAAGCAGACGCCGATGTTCGTGCGTTTCTCCAGCGTCGCCGGCGAGCGCGGCGCGGCCGATGCGGAGCGGGACATCCGCGGCTTCGCGCTGAAATTCTACACCGAGGAAGGCAATTGGGACCTGGTGGGCAACAACACGCCGGTGTTCTTCTTTCGCGATCCGCTGCGGTTTCCGGACCTGAACCACGCCATCAAGCGCGATCCGCGCACCGGCCTGCGCTCGGCGGATAACAACTGGGATTTCTGGACGCTGCTGCCCGAGGCGCTGCACCAGGTGACGATCGTGATGTCCGAGCGCGGCATCCCGAGCAGCTTCCGCCACATGCACGGCTTCGGCAGCCACACCTATTCCATGATAAACGCGGATCGCGAGCGCGTATGGGTGAAGTTCCACTGGCGCACCCAGCAGGGCATCGCCAACCTCACCGACGCCGAGGCGGCGGCGGTGGTCGCCGGCGATCGCGAGAGCCATGGTCGCGACCTGCTGGAGGCGATCGACGGCGGGGATTTCCCCAAATGGACCCTGTTCCTCCAGGTGATGACGGAAGCGCAGGCCAAGGCGCATCGCCACAACCCGTTCGACTTGACCAAGGTCTGGCCGAAGGGCGAGTATCCGCTGATCGAGGTCGGCGAAATCGAGCTCAACCGCTATCCGGAAAATTATCACGCGGAAGTGGAGCAGGCGGCCTTTTCGCCCGCGAACATCGTGCCGGGCATCGGCTATTCGCCGGACAAGATGCTGCAGGCGCGGCTGTTCTCCTATGGCGATGCGCAGCGCTATCGCCTGGGCGTGAACTTCAACCACATTCCGGTCAACGCACCGAAATGCCCGTTCCACAGCTACCACCGCGACGGCGCGATGCGGACGGACGGCAATCTGGGCGGCACGCCCAGCTATTGGCCGAACAGCAAGGGCACTTGGATGGGCAACGATCCCGACCATGCAGCGCCGCCGCTCGCCATCGAAGGTGCGGCCGATCACTGGGATCACCGCGTCGACGAGGATTATTATGAGCAGCCGGGCAACCTGTTCCGGATGATGGATGCGGGCCAGCGCCAGCACCTGTTCGCGAACACCGCGGCCGCGCTGGGCGATGCGCGCGACGAGGTGAAGCTGCGCCACATCGCGAACTGCACCAAGGCCGATCCGGCCTATGGCGCCGGCGTGGCTGCCGCGCTCGGCCTGGAGCTGTCGCTCGCCGCCGAGTGAAACGGGCGAGGGCGTACCGCCGTATGGGGTGCGCCCTTACCCTGTAGAATGGCTGCCATGCGCCTGATTTGCGAGCCTTTCGCCAGGAGATTGGGAGCCGATCGCATGGATGCATCACCCCTGGCGTCGGTCGTCCCGGCGCTGAAGGAACTGCCCGCTTTTACCGAAGGAAAGCGGGTCCGCGTGCTGGAGCGCGCGCCTATCGGCCATTATCGCGTGCCGATCTATCTGCGCGGGCATGTCGGCACCGTCGAGCGGGTGATCGAACCCGCGATGATCGACAATGAAGAAGAAGGCTATGGCCGCAACGCCGGCAACAAGCTGCATTATTACCGTGTGTCGTTCCGCATGACCGAGGTCTGGACCGACTATGACGGTTCCCCGCGCGACGAACTGCACATCGAAATCTTCGAAACCTGGCTGGAGCAAGCCTGATGGCACAAGAGCACGCGCAGGATCATGGCCACGGCCACGATCACGATCACGATCACGATCACGATCACGATGACCATGCGCCGATCACCGCCGAGGCCGTGCCCGGCTATTACGAAGTGATGGAGACCGCGGTGCGCGAGATCCTGATCGAGAAGGGCTATCTCACCGCCAACGACATTCGCCACCAGATCGAGGTGCTGGACAGCCGCACGCCCGCGCTGGGCGCCGCGGTGGTGGCGCGTGCCTGGACCGATCCCGCCTTCAAGGCGCGGCTGCTTGAAAACGGCCGCACCGCCTGCGAGGAACTGGGCATCAGCTTCTACGACGATACCCAGCTGATCGTGCTGGAGAACACCGCCGAGGTGCACAATCTGATCGTGTGCACGCTCTGCTCCTGCTACCCGCGCCCGGTGCTGGGCCTGCCGCCCGACTGGTACAAGCTGAAGCCCTATCGCGCCCGGGCGGTGAGCGAGCCGCGCAAGGTGCTCGCCGAATTCGGCACCATCATCCCCGACGATGTCGAGATCCGGGTCAGCGATTCCACCGCGATCATCCGCTACCTCGTCCTGCCCCGCCGTCCCGACGGGACCGAGGGCTGGTCGGAGGCGCAGCTGGCCTCGATCGTTACCCGCGACGCGATGATCGGCGTGATCCCCGTAACGCTCGAGAAGGAAGCCGCGTGATGCCCACCCAGGATTTCGTCAGCCGCCTGCCCAACGATATCGGCGGGTTCGAAGCGGGCTCGGTGATGCGGGTCGAGCATGTCCTGGAGCCGTGGGAGAAGCGCTGCCACGCGCTGGCCGACGTGCTCGACTTCAAGAAGCTGATTAACACCGAGGAAAAGCGCAAGGGCGTGGAAGCCCTGGGCGAGACGCTGATCGGCAGGCTGCCCTATTATGAGCGCTGGATCGTGGCCTTCGCCAACATCAGCTTCACCAAGGGCTTCTTCACCCCCACCGAACTCGCCGAGAAGATGGCCGAGGTGGATGCCCGCTTCGCGGAGCAGCAGGCGGGCTGACATGGCAGCGCAGCCCACCTGCTTCCAGGAAGCCGATCCCCGGCTGGCCCTGTGGCGCCGCGCCGGCGTGGAGGGGCTCGGCACCTTCGCGCTGGTGCTGGCGGCCACCGGCAGCGGTATCGCGGCGGCACGGGTGTTCGCCACGCTGCCGGGGATGATCCTGCCGGTGACGGCGGTGGCGATCGCGGCGGCGTTGGTTGGGCTGATCGTGGCGCTGGGCAGCGTGTCCGGTGGGCACTACAATCCGCTGATTACCCTGTTGCAATGGCTGGGCCGCGAGCGCTCGGGCGTGTGCACGATCGCCTATGTCGCCGCCCAATCGCTGGGCGGGGTGCTGGGCGGCGCAGCTGCGGCCGCGCTTTGGGGTGGCCCGAACGGATCGACGGGCGGGCTCGGCTGGCACGGGATGGGCGGCGAACTGGTCGCCAGCGCGGGGCTGATGCTGGTGGTGTTCGGCTGCATGCGAAGCGGCCGCGCCGATGCCGGCCCCTTTGCGGTCGGCGCGTGGCTGGTGGCGGACATCCTCGCGACCCCCACCGCCGCCTATGCCAATCCCGCCGTGGTGTTCGGCGCGCTCGCCACCAACGGGCCATTGCATCTCGCTACGGGCTCGGCCGCGCCCTATCTGCTTGGCGAGGCCCTTGGTGCGCTGATCGCCTTCGGGTTTATCCATATATTGTTTCCCGCGGGGAGCGCGGCATGATCGCCCGGCTGCTCCGCCACCTGCCGCAGGACCGCGGCTATCGGCGCAGCCTTGCGCTGGTCTATGGCGTGCTGGCCGTTCTCAACCTCGGCGGCTGGGCCTGGGCGCTGCTCGCCTTCCATGGCCAGCCGGCGCTGCTCGGCGTCGCGGTGGTAGTCTACGGCCTTGGGCTGCGGCACGCGGTGGATGCGGACCATATCGCGGCGATCGACAACGTCACGCGCAAGCTGTTGCAGGAAAGGCGACCGCCGGTGGCGGTAGGTTTCTGGTTCGCGATCGGCCATTCCATGGTCGTCATCCTGGTCACCGCGGCCGTCGTCGTCGCGGCGAGCAATCTTCAGGGCTTCGATGCCTTTCGCGAGGCGGGAGGCGCGCTCAGCACCTGTGTCTCCGGGCTGTTCCTGCTGGTCGTCGCGGCGATGAACTTCCTGATCCTCCTCGGCATCCTGCGGACGCTCCAGCGCGTGCGGGCAGGGGAGGCGATCGACGACGGCGCGTTGGACCTGATGTTCGCCGGGCGCGGCCCCCTGTCGCGGCTGTTTCGCCCGCTCTTCCGCTGCATCGGCCGGTCGTGGCACATGGCGCCGCTCGGATTCCTGTTCGGGCTGAGCTTCGACACCGCAACCGAGGTGACGCTGTTCGGTCTTTCCGCCACCCAGGCCGGGCACGGCGTCTCGGCCGGCGCGGCCCTGGTGTTTCCGGTGCTGTTCGCAGCGGGCATGTCCCTGCTCGACACCACCGATGGGGTGATGATGGTCGGCGCCTATCGCTGGGCCTTTGTCCAGCCGCTGCGCAAGCTCTACTACAACCTCACGATCACGATGATGTCGATCGCCGTCGCGCTGTTCATCGGCGGCGTGGAGATCAGCGCATTGGCCGTCCGCAGGCTCGGGGTTGAGGGTCCGCTTGCCGCATGGGCGCTTGCGCTCAACGAGAATTTCTACGGCCTCGGCTTCGCCATCATCGGCGTGTTCGCAGCAGCCTGGGCGCTGTCCTTCCTGATCTTCTGCGCCGCCCGGCACCAGAAGCCGGTGGTTGCCATGCAATAACCAAACAAAACAAGTTGTGTATGGATGCAAACCTCATTATGTTTGGCTTGTAGGGATCGACTCGGGAGTATGAGTCATGGCGATTGCAACGGAAACGGGTGCCTTTCCCTGGATCTTGAAGTCCGGGTGGAAGGGGATTTGCCCGCGCTGTGGCAAGGGGCGGATGTTCCGCTCCTGGCTGAAGGTCGTCGACAAGTGCGAGGCATGCCGCCTCGACTATCGCTTCGCGTCGCCAGATGACGGCCCCGCCTTCTTTTCGCTCTGCATCGTCGTGTTCCCGCTCACCTTTGTGGTGGTGTGGGTGCAGGTGGCGTTCGAGCCGCCCTGGTGGATCCACTTGTTCACGTCGCTGCCGCTGATGGTGCTCGGCAGCCTGCTGCCGCTGCGGCCGATAAAGGGCTGGCTCGTTGCCTCTCAATATGTGAACCGTGCGCGCGAGGCTGGTACCGAGAAATTGTGGAACAGGCTCGACGGTCGTGCCGCTGGCAGCGACCTGTTCGAGGGCTGAATCGTGAATACGCTGTTCTCCCAGCTTGAGTTTGCACGGCAGGCCGCCGCGGCGGTGCTTGCCGAAACCGGCCGCGCGGCCGAGGCCGACATGGTCGTGCGCGGACAGGGGGATGATTTTCTGGAGGTCCGTACTGCGCTGCTCGCGGTGCAGCGGGCAGGCAGTCGCGTTGCGCTGCTGGAACGTGCCCTGCATTGCTATGCTGATCCCGATTTCTGGGACGCGGAGCCGTGCGAGGCGATGCTGGCCTATCACGATCGCGGCGACGTGGCCCGCGCGGCGCTGCGCGGTCGCGACGGTTTCGCGCAGCACCGAGATTGAGGCCGGTCATGCGCGCATTGTATGGTATTACGTATGGGATCGGTTAGGCAGAAGGCCATGCAAGGCTGGAAACCCGACATCACCGGAACCCTGGGTCCGAAATATCTCGCCATCGCCGAGGCAATTGCCCGCGATGTCGAGGCAGGCACGCTCAATGCGGGCGACCGCCTGCCGCCGCAGCGCATGCTGGCGGAGGCGCTGGGCGTGGACCTCACCACCATCACCCGCGCTTATGGCGAAGCACAGCGTCTGGGTCTGATCGAAGGCGACGGCCGGCGGGGCAGCTTCGTCCGCGGCAAGAGCGAGCCGGCGGGGATCCTGTACAAGGAACCCGCGGATGCCGGTATGAACGCCCCGCCCGAGGCGCCGGACCGGCTGCTCGAAAAGGCATTCGTCACCTCGGTGGCGCAGCTGCTCGGCCGCAGCGATGGTCCCGCACCTTTCCATTACCAGCCGCGCGGCGGCATGGCGCTCGCGCGCGAAGCCGGTGCGGCGCTGCTCCGCGGCCGGGGTGTTCCCGCGCAGGAAGATACGGTGCTTGTCAGCGCTGGCGGTCAGCATGCGCTGCATGCGGTGATCAGCACCGAGCTCCAGCCTGGCGACGTGCTTGCGGTGGGGGCATTCGTCTATCCCGGTCTGCTCTCGGTCGCCAGGCGCTATGGCCTGGGGCTGCGGACGGTTGCGAGCGATGGCGAGGGCATGTTGCCCGATGCCCTCGCCATCGCCTGCGCCGAGGGGGCGGTGGCGGCGGTGTATCTGGTGCCGACCAACGACAACCCGACTACCGCCACCATGGGCCCGGCCCGGCGTGCCGCGCTGGCCGAAGTGATCCGCGACCACGGCATCAAGCTTATCGAGGACGATGCCTATGGCCTGCTGCCCGAACGGCCGCTGACGCCGATCGCTTCCTTGGTACCGGAGCGTAGCTGGCACATTGCAAGCGTCTCCAAGATCCTCTCGCCCGGCCTGCGCGTGGCTTGGGTGGCTGCGCCCGATGTGGCGGCTGCCTGGCGTCTGGCCGCGGATCTGCATGAGACCGCAGTAATGGCCCCGCCGCTCAATGTGGCGGTGGTAGCGGACTGGTTGCACGGAAGCACCTTCGATACGCTCTGCACCGCGATGCGAGCAGAGGCGCGGGCGCGGCAGGCAATTGCCCGCTCCGTGCTGCGCCCCGGCAGCTTCCACTCCCAGGAGGAAGGCTATCATCTGTGGATGCCGCTCCCGGGCGGCGCCAACGCGGCGGAGATCGTCAACGCGCTCCGCCCGCAGGGCTTGGCCGTGGTGGCAGGCGACGCCTTCGCGGTGGAGCCCGTCAGCGCCCCGCCCGCACTCAGAATTTCCATCGGCGGATCAACGCCACGCGACCGGCTGGAGCGTGCGCTGCGACTGCTGGGTGCACTTACCACGCCCGACGTGACGCGAAAAATCGCGCTCGTCTAGGCGGCTCGACTGACCCCCGCCTGCTTCGGCAGGCTGCAACTCTTTTCGGGAGGTTTCCTGCCATGGGAGACGAAGCCCTTCTACTCGCGCGCGCCCAGTTCGCGTTCACAGTGTCGTTCCATTTCATCTTCCCGGCCTTCTCGATCGGCACGGCCAGTTTCCTGATGGTGCTGGAGGCGCTCTGGCTGAAGACCGGGCGTGGCGTGTATGCCAATCTCTACCGATACTGGCTCAAGATCTTTGCGGTGGCGTTCGGCATGGGCGTCGTCTCCGGGTTGGTGATGGCCTATCAGTTCGGCACCAACTGGTCGGTATTCTCGGACAAGGCGGGCCCGATCGTCGGGCCGTTGATGGCCTATGAGGTGATGACGGCCTTCTTCCTGGAAGCGGGTTTTCTGGGCGTGATGCTGTTCGGCATCAACAAGGTAGGGCCGAAGCTGCACTTCTTCGCCACTGCCATGGTCGCCTTGGGAACGCTGATCTCGGCCACCTGGATCGTCAGCACCAACAGCTGGATGCAGACTCCGGCGGGCTTCGTGATCAGCGACAAGGGTCAGTTCGTGCCCGCAGCGTCTTGGCTGCCGATCATCTTCAACCCCAGCTTTCCCTATCGCGTGGTTCATGTCGTGATCGCGGCCTATCTCACCACCTCGCTGGTGGTGGCGGGGGTGGGCGGCTGGCACCTGCTGCGCGACCGCACCAATCTGGGCGCGCGCAAGATGTTCTCCATGGCGATGTGGATGGTTGCGATCGCCGCCCCGGCCCAGATCCTGGCCGGCGACGCGCACGGGCTCAATACGCTCGAACACCAGCCGGTGAAGATCATGGCGATGGAGGGGCATTATGAAAGTCACCCGCACGGCGCGCCGCTGATCCTGTTCGGCATCCCCAATCCGGCGGCCAAGCGCATCGACTATGCGATTCAGATCCCGAAGATGTCGTCGCTGATCCTCAAGCACGATCCCAATGCAGCACTGGGCGGCCTGGACAGCGTGCGGGACGATCGCATTCCGCCGGTCCCCATCGTCTTCTTCACCTTCCGTATCATGGTGGGCTTGGGCTTCGCCATGCTGGGGCTGGCGTTGTTCGGCTTGGCGATGCGCGTCCGCCACAAGCTGTACGATGCTCCCTGGCTTCACCGGCTGGCGGTGCTGATGGGGCCGACCGGCTTCGTCGCGGTGATCGCCGGCTGGGTAACGACCGAGGTCGGGCGGCAACCCTTCACCGTCTATGGCTTCCTGCGGACGGCGCAGTCGCACTCGCCGCTCCAGGTTTCCGCCGTCGCGGCCTCGCTCGCCAGCTTTGTGATCGTTTATTTCATCGTGTTCGGTTCGGGCACCTATTACCTGCTGCGCCTGATGTCCAAGCCGCCCGCGCCGCACGAAACCGAGCCGGCCGCCATTCCGCAGCGCGCCGCCGGCATCACCCCCGCACCCGCGTTCGAAGGAGTCAGCGGCGATGCTCACTAATCCCGATCTCGCTACCGTCTGGGCGTTCATCATCGCCTTCGCCATCTTCGCCTATGTGGTGATGGACGGGTTTGACCTGGGCATCGGCATCCTTTTTCCCACGCTGAAGGTTGGCGCAGAGCGCGATCAGGCAATGAACTCGATCGCGCCGGTATGGGACGGCAACGAAACCTGGCTGGTGATGGGCGGGGGCGGGCTCATGGCCGCATTCCCGCTCGCCTATGCGGTGATCCTGCCCGCCACCTATCCGCTGGTGATCGCGATGCTGCTCGGCCTCGTTTTCCGCGGCGTGGCGTTCGAATATCGTTGGCGCGACCCGCGCCACCGCCCGGCTTGGGATCTCGCCTTCTGCATCGGCTCCGTCGTCGCTACCTTCGCGCAGGGTGTGATGCTGGGTGCGGTGCTGCAGGGCATTCATGTCGTCGACCGCGCCTATGCGGGCGGCAGCTTCGACTGGCTCACTCCGTTCAGCCTGCTTACCGGCGTCTCGCTGTTGATCGGCTATGCGATGCTGGGCGCGAGTTGGCTGATCGGCAAGACGCATGGGGATGCACAGGACCATGCCCGGCGCACCGCGTTCACGCTCGGCATCCTGACTATCCTTGCCATGGCTGCGGTCAGCCTGGCCACGCCGTTCCTGGCGATCGACTATTGGCACCGCTGGTTCCGTATGCCGGGCGTGCTGTTCACCGCCCAGGTGCCGCTCGCCACCGGCATCGCCACCTTCCTGTTCTTCTGGAGCCTTAAGCGGGGCCGCGAACGTCTGCCCTTTCTGCTGGCGTTGGTGATGTTCGGCCTCGGCTTCATCGGCCTGGGGATCAGCATGTTTCCCTATGTCGTGCCGCGCGCGCTTACCATCTGGGACACCGCCGCGCCGCAGAGCAGCCAGATCTTCATGCTGGTCGGCGCGGTGTTCATCCTGCCGTTGATCCTCACCTATACCGGCTGGGCCTATTACGTGTTCCGGGGAAAGACCGTGACCGAGGGCTATCATTGATGCCCGCCCGGCCGCTCGCGCCGCTGTGGCAGCGGTTGGGCTGGATGGTGCTGATCTGGGCCCTCAGCGTATCCGCCCTCGGCATCGTCGCCAGCGTGATCCGCTGGTGGCTGCATCCCTGAAAGGAGCCGACGCATGGACACGAATGCGTTCTTCGAAGACCTGTTGACCCTTACGCGGCTGGACGGCCGCTACCGCACCTTCACGCAGTTGGAGCGCATCGCCGGCGCCTTTCCGCATGCGCTCTGGCATCGGCCCCAGGGCGACACCCGAGAAGTCACCGTTTGGTGCAGCAACGACTATCTCGGCATGGGTCAGCACCCGGAGGTGCTGGCAGCGATGCATGAGACGATCGCCCGATCCGGCGCGGGAACCGGCGGCACGCGCAACATCTCGGGCACGGTGCGCGAGCATGTCGCACTCGAGCAGGAACTGGCGGGGCTGCACGGCAAGGAGGCGGCGCTGCTGTTCACCTCGGGCTGGATCTCGAACCTGGCCGCGCTCGGCACGCTGGGTCGGCTGCTGCCGAACTGCGCGATCTTCTCGGACGCGCTCAACCATAATTCGATGATCGAGGGCATTCGCCGCTCGGGTGCCGAGCGCTTCATCTTCCGCCACAACGACGTCGCGCATCTGGAGGAACTGCTCGGATCGGTCGATCCGGAGCGGCCGAAGATCATCGCGTTCGAGAGCGTCTATTCGATGGACGGCGACATCGCGCCGATCGCCGCGATCTGCGACCTCGCCGACCGATACGGCGCCATCACCTATCTCGACGAGGTCCACGCCGTCGGCATGTACGGCCCGCATGGCGGCGGCATCGCCGAGCGCGAGGGGCTGGCGGACCGGATCAGCATCATCGAAGGCACGCTTGCCAAGGCCTTTGGCGTCATCGGCGGCTATGTCGCGGGGCCCGCGTTGCTGATCGACGTGATCCGCAGCTTTGCCGAGAGCTTCATCTTTACCACTTCGCTCTGCCCGCATCTCGCGGCCGGTGCCCTGGCGGCAGTGCGGCACCTGCGGCAAAGCGATGGCGAGCGGTCGCTGCAACAGGCCGCCGTTTCCAGGTTGAAGGCTGCGCTCGCCGCGGAGGGCCTGCCCGTCGCACGGGACAGCGCCAGCCATATTGTGCCGCTGATGGTAGGCGACGCGCATCTCTGTCGGGCGATCAGCACGGCGCTGCTGGAGGAATACGGAATCTACGTCCAGCCGATCAATTATCCCACCGTACCGGTAGGACAGGAGCGGCTGCGCATCACGCCCACACCATTCCACGACGATGAGCATATCCGCACGCTGGTGGCCGCGCTCGTATCGATCCGCGCGCGTCTCGGCTGGGGTTTGGCCGCGAGGGTTGCTGCCTGACGGATAGGCTGGGCGCGGCCCAGAGGCAGCGCCCGGCAGTCACGTTCAGGCTTGGCGATAACCGGACTGCACCCAGTTGACGATCAGTTCGGCATAGCGGGGCGCGGCGTCTTCCCAGACGAAGTGCCCGCTGTCGACCACCTCGTGGACGCAATGCGGCAGCCGCTCTTGCAGGAACTCGCCGTTCGACGTCGGCACGAACGGATCATCCTTGCCCGAGATGACGAGAACCGGCGTGGCAATGCTGTCCAGAATCTCGCCGAGGCGCGGAAGATCGCGGGTATAGGCGCGGACGAAATCCGCGGCTTCGTTCCACCGGCTGCCTGCCGAGGATTGGCGGTAATCCTCCAGCACCTCTTCCGCGATCGGCACGCGTGCGGTCGAACGGATCAGGCCCACTACCTGCTCGCCACCATCGACACCGGCAAAATCTGCGCGGCTGCTGGCGACGATCTGCCGCAGTGGCTCACCGAGCAGGGGCAAGGCAATTCCGCCACTGCCGGCGACGATGCTTTCGAAGCGGTTCGGGTGCTGGAGGGCGGCAAACAGTGCCGCAAGCGTGCCGATATCGGGTACGATCGCATGCACGCGCTCCAGTTCCAGCATGTCGAGCAGTACCGGCAGGAAAGCGCCCATTGCCTGCGGCGACATCAGGCTTGCGCTAACGTCCGACTGGCCGAAGCCGGGCAGGTCGACGGCGACCACCGGCCCCAGCTGCTCGAGCTCAGCCCAGACTCTGTCGAAGGCGCGGATGCTTTCGGGATAGGGCGCCGTGAGAAAGAGCGGCGTCCCTTCGCTCCGGCCGCCCTTGCGGATACGAATGCGAATGCCGTCTACCGTGATGGTTTCCAGCGTCGGTGTAGTGGTCGTGGCGGTGGTCATGGACTTTCCTTCAGGCGGAGAGAAATGCGTTCACGCCGCGGGCGAATTCGGCGTGGTGCTGGAACAGAAAGCAGTTGCCGACATCGGGGTAGATCTTCACCTCGGCCTGTGGGGGCAGGTCGGCCATCAAATGCGAGGGGCTGGGCGGGATCATCGCATCGGCATCGCCGTTGGCAACGAAGGTCGGCTGGCGGATGCTCTGCAGGCGCTGGAGCTTGGTATGATCGGCCACGCCCCAGGCGCCTACCGCGTCATAATGGACGTTGCGGGTCTGCATGCTGCCCGCAACGTCGCGATGCTCTGTGCGGGCGAGGAATCGACCGAGATAATCCCGGCCGGCAGCCCGACTGGTCGCGGTGGGTTCGAAGAAAGCGTGGGGCAGTTCGGCGGCGCCGGGCACGTCCTTGCGGACGGCATCTGCGATGTCTTTGCGCCAGCCATGCACGTTCGGTCCGCCTCGCGGGCCGGTCGCGACGACGAACCCGCCGAGCGAGAAGCCGAGCAGGTCGATATGGGGCAGCCCAATCACGTCGATGAAGGCCAGCAGGTAGCGCGCCATTTCGGAGATAGTTGCGGGCTGGTACCGCTGGTGCGGCTGGCACCGCGATTATTGACGAGGATTAGTTCACGCTCCGCAGCAAGCGCGTCGAGCAATGCGGGATCCCAGGTGTCGAGGTCGCCGCTGAAACGTGGCAGGAGTATGAGCGGCGTGCCCCCGGGGTGCCCGTAGCGGCGATAGGCAGAGCGGATGCCGTCTGCCGCCTCGACAAAGCGCGTGGGGGCGTTGGGGCTGGTGTCGGTGTCAGACATGGCGAACTCCAACAGCCTGTGATGACGGCCAGAATTCGCCTTTTGAGCAACCCGCGCCATTGGTCCGCGGAAGGGGGTGGCCGATGCCTAGGTATGAGGGACTGCGGCATCGATACCGGATAAGGCATTCCCAAGTCCGGCGCGTTGTCGTCACGTCATGTCGTTCTGCCGCATATGCGGAAGGCGCGGTGCGGATTGGCCGCCGCGGCGACGTTTGATGCTTTGACATCACTGCGTTACAAAAAGCCGGAATTCGGCCTGCTTGCCGCCCTGTTCCGGCGGTCTATATCGCTCGCACCTGCAGCAAAGAACGATACGATGACCGCACTGAACCGCCCCACCGGGCCCCAAGGCCCCAGCCTGCTCGCATCCATCCATGATGTCGGGCCTCGATCCGAGGGCGCGGTCGATCAGCTTTCCGAGTTGTTCCTGCGGCATATCGGCGCCCCCCGCTATGCGATGCTGGTGGTGCCGGATCATTGGGGCTCGGCGCCGCTGACGCCCGGCAGCCCCTTCGCCACCCGGCTACGCGGCTGGGCGGATTCGGGAATCGAGATGTTCCTGCACGGCTGGTTCCACCGAGACGTGTCGGAACACGCATCCGTCAGCGCGCGGTTCAAGGCCAAGCACATGACCGCGGGTGAGGGCGAGTTCCTCGGGCTCGGCTATGCGACAGCGCGCGATCGCATGGAGCGCGGACGCGCATTGGTGGAGGACATCATCGGCCGCCCCGTTACCGGTTTCATCGCTCCGGCGTGGCTCTATGGCGAAGGCGCCCGCGAGGCGCTGCGTGACCTGGGCTTCGCGTTGGCCGAGGATCATTTCCGCGTGTGGGCGCCGCAACAGGCGGATCGCGTGCTCGCCAAAGGGCCGGTGATTACCTGGGCCAGTCGCAGCAAGAGCCGTATAGCCTCGTCGCTGGCCGTCGCTGCGCTCGCGCGCGCGCTGCTCCCGCGGCGCCCCGCCATGCGGCTCGGCGTGCATCCGGGGGACGTTACCGTGCCGGCACTGCTGACGAGCATCGACAAGACGCTCGGCGCGCTGACCAAGGGCGGTCGCTTCGGCCAATATCGTGAACTGCTGGAGACGCATTGATGCGCATCCTCGACGTCTGCGCTTTCTACAGCCCCTATGGCGGCGGCGTAAAAACCTATGTCCGTCGTAAAATGGAGCTGGGCGCGCAGCTAGGCCACGAAATCATCATTCTCGCGCCAGGCGAGCGCGAGGAGATTATCGAGGAGCGCGACGGCGCGATCCTGGCGACGATCCCGGCACCCCTGCTGCCTCTGGACCGACGCTACCGCTATTTCGATGACGAGCCTGCATTGCACGCGGCACTCGATCGCTGGCGGCCCGATTTCGTCGAAGCTTCGTCGCCGTGGCGCAGCGCCTCGATGGTCGCGCGCTGGCAGGGATCGGCGGCGCGCTCGCTGGTGATGCATGCCGATCCGCTGGCGGCCTATGCCTATCGATGGTTCGGCACGATCGCCAACCGCGAGACGATCGACAAGGGCTTCTCTTCCTTCTGGCAGCATCTCCGCCGACTGGATGACGGGTTCGATCAGGTCGTGACGGCGGGGCATGATCTTGCGCGCCGGTTGACCGAGGGCGGGCTCACCAAGGTGGTGACGATCCCGATGGGTGTCGAACCCGGCTATTTCGGCCCTGCGTTGCGCGACGAATCCCTTCGTGCCGAGCTGCTCGCCAGCTGCGGCCTCGCACCGGATGCGACGCTGCTAATCGGTGTCGGACGGCTGGCGGCGGAGAAGCGCTGGCCGATGGTGATCGAGGCGGCTGAGGCGGCGGCGGGGCGGCACCCCATGGGGCTGATCCTGATCGGCACCGGCACCGCCCGTTCCAAGGTGATCACCGCGATCGGCCGCAATCCGCACGCGCAGCTGTTCGAACCTACCAGCAATCGCGAGCAGCTTGCCCGCGTGCTGGCGAGCTCCGATGCCCTCGTCCATGGCTGCGAGGCGGAGACTTTCTGCATGGTCGCGGCCGAGGCGCGCGCGAGCGGTCTGCCGTTGATCGTGCCCGATCAGGGCGGCGCCGCCGACCAGTTCGTTGAAGGGCAGGGCATGCTCTATCGCGCCGCCGATCCGGTGAGCCTGCGCGACGCGCTGACCCATTTTGTCGAGACGACGCCGATGTTCCACCGGATGCGCGCTACCGCCGATGCGCCGATGACCCGGACGATGGACCAGCACTTCGAGGAACTGTTCGCCAGCTACCAAGCGATGGCATATTCTCGAGCGGCCTGATGGCCTACCTCCGGATCCGGCTTCCCGCAGGAAACGCACATGATTCTTAAGACGGCGCGTTTGACGCTCCGAAAATTCCGGGCTGGCGACGGTCCTGACCTTTTCGCCTATCTGCACCAGCCGCGCGCCAGCTGTTTCCTGTCCATGGCGGTTGCGGACATCGCAGCAGCCGAGGCCGAGGCTTTGAAGCGGGCGGTCGACGACGATCATATCGCGATCTGCCGTTCGGACACCGGCCGGCTGATTGGCGATCTATTTGCGGTGTTTGAAGGAGACACGGTGTCCATCGGCTGGCATCTCAATGTTGACCATTCCGGTGCTGGCTACGCGTTCGAAGCGGCCTCCGCGCTTTTCGAAGAGCTCTTTTCGTCAGGAAAAGCGCGTCGAATTTACGCTTATGTCGAAGACCATAATATTCGCTCGCAGCGGTTGTGCGAACGCCTGGGCATGCGGTGCGAGGGACGGTTCCTGGAATTCGTGTCGTTCACCAACGATGCGGCCGGTAGGCCCTTGTTCGAGAATACGATGCAATATGCGATCCTCCATCGGGAATGGCAGGCGCGATCGATCTTGCTCTAGTGGCACAGCCTGACCATCGCGTTGCCACATTGGGCCGGAGCAATGCGCGGGTAGCTGGGGCGGCCAAGGACGGCCGGCCCTCGTCTGGCGCAGGCGGGCAGGGCGTTAGCCGCGCGCTGGCGCCGTGGCATCCGCCAGCCGCTGAAGGAATCTCGGAAGGGCGCAGCGATGCTCTGCGCCCTCGTCGCAGCCCCGTAGTCGTAACGGCGTCCAGACGGTGCGATCCCGCGCGGTGCGCATGTCCGCGGCGCTCTGGCTGCGATACCAGAGGCGAACCGCCGAGCTGCCGTCGGGTGCCCGCACCAGTGCGATGGCGATACCGCCGCCCGGAGCCGGATCGTTGGTTGCGAAGCCCGGCGCCTTAACATCCACGCCGAGCACCGCCGCGAGCGCCGCGACGTTGGTGTCGTGGCCGATCAGCACGTCGACCTTCGGCGCGGTTGTGGCCGTGAGGTCTTGGGTGATGCAGTCGACCGTCGGTGCCATCTGAAATGCGGCCATATAGGGTGGCCGGCTGAACACGTCGAACAGCGCGCCGTGTACCGCCCCAAGCACCTCCAGTCTTGCTGGCGTAGCCCGGCCCCAGCCGACCCGCGCCAGCGGCATACCTTCCAGATACTGGAGCATCAGCACCTGCGCCGTGCCGGACGCCGCGCGGATCGGACCCTTGAGGTCGATGCCATGGCCGTCGGCGCTGGCTTGTACCGTGGATGGTTCAACGGGGCTGCACGGGCCGGCAGGGCAGGCGAGCACTTGCTCCAACAGCTTCAGGCCGACCGCATGCCGGCGTGCCAGTGCTTCGGCGCCGTGGGTGTAGCGGTTGATCGACTCGATGGCTCGGTCGGCGTCGAACGTCTTGGGATGGGCACCCAGCGGTTCGAAGAGAGGGTCGTTCGTGCCTTCGGGCCTGTGTCCGACCTCTAGCGCGCAACTTGGGGAGAAGCCTGCTGCATAGGCTTCCCCGCTGGCGATCGTTCGCGGAGAGCTGTTGGTCCACAATCTGACGGTTGCACCGAGGCATCCGGTTCCCCGCACCAACCCCGCCGCCGCGAACCAGCGGCGATCGGCCTTGGCCAAGGCGCGCAGTGCGGCAGCGCCGTGGGGCGTCACCTGCTCTGCGGGCGCTGCCCAGCGCGGCCAGGGCTGGCCGGTGCGCGTTGCGTGCGGGACCTCGCCGTCCAGCGGCGAGCGCACCCCATGCCGCATCAGCATCACCAGCCGTTCTACCGGAGGCGCCGGCTCCGGCGCCGCATAGGACATCGCTGGCGAAAGGAGGATGGCGCTGAGGGCGCCGAAGCGCAGCAGGGGGAAGCCGTTCATGTCCGTCCGGTACCTGGCGGTGATGAAAGCTGTGTGACGAAAAAGAATACCAATTTTACGATTGGTATTATGAGAGCAATTTCCGTCACTTACGCTGCGGTGCAGCAAATATGTAAATTTAAAACACTGAAAACGAAATCGTTACTACACCGAGTTGCCGCGTGGCTTCGCTAGCGGCTGCGGCGACCGGCAGGGACATGCTGGCACCAATATCCAGCGAAGGACATACCAATGGGACACTGGAACAAGCGCATCGCGCTGCTTCTGGGCGGGGGCACGGTCGCGCTTCTCGTACAGGCAAACGCACTCGCCGCCACGCCGCGGGAAGACAACATCACCACTTTGACGCCGGACACCGATGACCAGTCGCGCGAGCCCGAGACGATCGTCGTCACCGGCCAGCGCGCTGCGATCAAGACGGTGCAGGAGGAACAGGTGAAGAGCGCCTCGCTCGTCACCATCGTCTCGGGCGAGGAACTGCGCGCGCAGCCGCAGCAGAACCTGGCCGACCTGCTTACCCGTCTGCCGGGCCTCAATTCCTCGGTCGACCAGTCGCGCAATGCCGCGTCCACGGGCGAAGCACAATATCTCTCGATCCGCGGCCTCGACACTGCCTACAACGCCTATGAGCTCGACGGCGTTCGCCTGGCACAGACGGATGCGCGCACCCGCGCCATCTCGATGAACCTGTTGTCGCCCTTCGCGCTGTCCGAAGTCCGCGTCGACAAGGCGCCGACCGCGGCGCAGGACGGCGACGCCATCGCCGGCGTGATCGACCTGCGCACCGCTTCGCCCTTCGATTTCGGTGCGCACCATTTCCAGATCCGTGCGCAGGGCCAGATCGCCGGCCGCGCCGCCGCGCGCGACCAGGACCCCTGGGGCGGCACGATCGCGCTCGAAACCGCGCAGCAGTTCGGCAATTTCGGCATCTATGCCTCGGGCTATTACGGCAAGAAGAACATCTTCAGCGAGTCGGTCGCGATCCACAAGGATTACACTAAGCAGAACGGCAACCTGCCGGGCGCCATCCGCGACAACCTCGCCAATGCGGTGCCGGTCGGCGTCGAGTGGAACATCTTCCAGAACAAGATCGAGCGCTTCGGCGGCACGGTGAACCTGGAATGGAAGGGCGACAGCACCGATCTCTACGCCCGTACCACCTATGGCGAGTACCGCCTGAAGAACTGGATGGACCAGACCGCCGCGCGAAGCGTGGGGCTGACGGCCGGCCAGACCAACCCGAACGCCGGCAATCCGCTTGGGTCCAACTACGACGCTGCCGGGTATCTGGCGCTCTACGGCCTCGGTGGGACCAACTATTTCCGCACCGAGCACAGCAACCAGCGCCTGTTTACCACCAAGCTGGGTGGCGAGAGCCGGCTGGGCGACCTGACGCTCGACTATAACGGTGCCTATTCGCGCGGCGCGACCAGCTACCCGCTGCGCATTCAGGCCAAGTGGGGCAGCCCCACTTATATCGGGCCGAACGCTACGGGGCCGGCGACCTACAAGCTGATCACCAGCCTCGCCGATCGCACCAACCCGCAGGTGCTGCTGAGCGACCAGGCGCGCGCGACGATCACCAATCTCGATACCTTCACCCAGAGCTACACCACCGCGCAGTTCGAGGATTCGTGGGAATCGAAGCTGGAGGGCCGGTTGGACGGCACTTGGCGCTTTGGCGATCACGGCTTGTCCTCGATCCAGGCCGGCGGCAAGTACGAAGCGTCCAAGCGCTATTCGAACAGCCTGGGGGATGACGGCGCGCTGGAATATGACTTCACCGCCAACGATCCCAACATCACCACGCTGACCTCCGTCCTGGGCAAGCGGCTGAACGGCTTCATGAACAATGTGCAGGTGCCGTTCTACATCCCCGATCATGCTTGGATCGAAGCACAGAACGCCAAGCTGTCGCTTTCGAAGCTTCCGGGTATCGATCCCGTGCTGCTCGAACAGAACCGACTGGACGGCAAGGAGCATCGTGCCAGCGGCTATATCCTTGCCAATTTCAGCTTCGGCGGCCTGACCATCACGCCGGGCGTGCGCTACGAGCACAATTGGTTCCACGGCCGCTACTGGCAGGACAATGGCAAGACCGCGGGTTTCACCACCAGCGCCCGCAGCTACGACGAGTGGCTGCCGAGCCTGATCGCTTCCTACCGCCCGGGCGACAACACCGTATATCGCTTCTCCGTGCGCAAGAGCTATTCGCGCCCGGCGTTCGATCTGCTGCTCGGGCCGACGCAGATCACACGCGACGACAGCAACAAGATAACGTCGATCTTCGTTCCCAATCCGAACCTCGACGCGGTCGAAGCATGGAATGTCGACACCTCGGTCGAGCACAAGGGTGCGGGGACCGACATGTTCTCCGCGGCGCTCTACTACAAGCGTCTCAATCACGTGATGTTCTCGACCGGCTCGACCAACCAGACGGGCGACCTGAACGTTTGGACTTCGCCGAACAGCCAGCTCTCGCCTGACGGTGTGGAGATCGACACGCTGGATACCAGTGCGAAGGGCAGCGTGTACGGCGTCGAACTGTTCGCGCGGTACAGCCTGAAGGGCCTGACGGGCGTGCTCGACGGCCTGGGGTTCCAGGGCAACGTCACGCTGCAGCGGGCGGATGCGACGGTCTATGTGTCGAACGGCTATCGTCGCCAGCGAATGCCGCAGGCGCCGCAGGTGATGTTCAACACCGAACTGTTCTGGGTGCATGGCGGCTTCAACGCCGCGCTGAACTACAACTACACCGGCAACAAGCTGTACGACCTGCGCTCGTCGCAGCCGGACACCTATGTCCAGCCGGTCTCCACGATGAACGCGATCCTCAGCTACACGCTGAACCAGCATCTCACCGCCGGTGTGTCGGTGCAGAACCTGCTCGATTCGCACAGCTATTGGGCGACTGCGGGGGTCGGCAAGGCACTGCTCTCGGTGGATCGCAAGGGCGGCTATGTCGAGGTGGGCCGCACCTATATGCTCAACCTGTCCTACGCGTTCTGAACAAAAAGGCCGGTCCGCCAAGGGAGGGAAGCGGGCCGGCCCATCATGCGCAAGCAGTTCTCTCAAATCGGAAAACAAGTCGGCGCTCCGCAGGGGGATCGGTTTGCAGAGCGCCGACTTGCTCCAAAATGGCTTTGCCCTGCGTCAGTTCAGGGCTGGCCTATACGCGGTTACCGGCGAAGAGAGCGGGGGGAAGCGCTATCGTTCGCATGGCCTGCGTCTAGAGTATCGCTGCAGCCGCGAACATTCGGGGCGAGCCCGATCCGGGTTAGCCCGTAACGCTTTCCCAACGATTGCACCCGGCCACGGCCGCCAATACCGGCGCGGCCCATTCGCGCCGGCAGATCAGTAGATCGGGCACGCTGGTGCTCGCCTGATTATAGACGATCGGCGTGCCATCGATACGTGATGCGTGTAATCCCGCTGCCAGCGCTACCGCTACCGGGGCGCAATTGTCCCATTGGTGCTGGCCACCGGAATGCAGGTAGATCTCCGCTTCTCCGCGCACCACCGCCATGGCCTTGGCGCCTGCCGAGCCCATGCCGACATGCACCGCGCCGATCGAGCTACCTACCTCGGCACAAAGCTGGCTGGCACGCGTACGGCTGACGAGCATGCGCGGCGGCTGCTGCGCGGGAGCCAGGGGGGGCGGCGTATCGCTCGCCAGTGTGACGCCAAGTCGGGGCAGCGCGACCGCACCGACCGAAGGAGCGCCGTCGATCGCCAGCGCGATATGCACTGCCCAATCCTCGCGGCGCTCGGCGAATTCCCGCGTGCCGTCGAGGGGATCGATGATCCAGACCCGACTGCGCGTGAGCCGGACCGGATCATCCGCTGACTCTTCGGATAGGATGGCGTCCTCGGGTCGCGCAGCGCGCAGGCGATCGAGGATCAGCATATTGGCTTCCCGGTCGCCCCGCGCCCCGCCGGCGCAATCCGCCTGGATGCGGAGCAGCAGCGCGCCGGCTTCCTCAGCGATGGCGTGGGCCAGTTGGGCGTCGTTCACAGCACCGGGCTCCATACGCCCATGATCGCCTCGACGATCTGTTCGGCGGCTTCCTCGGGCGTCGTCCGGGTCGTGTCGATACGGAGCTCCGGTGCCAGCGGCGGCTCATAGGGGCTGGAGATGCCGGTGAAGTTGGCAATTTCTCCGGCGCGGGCCTTTTTGTACAGGCCCTTCACGTCGCGGCGCTCGGCCTCTTCGATGGGTGTGTCGACGAAGATTTCGAAGAACTCGCCTTCAGGCAGCAGCGCGCGCACCATAGCCCGCTCCGCGCGGAACGGGGAGATGAAGGCGGTCAGCACGATCAGGCCGGCATCTGTCATCAGCTTGGCAACTTCGCCGATGCGGCGGATGTTTTCCACCCGGTCCTGATCGCTGAAGCCGAGATCGCGGTTCAGCCCGTGGCGGATGTTGTCGCCGTCCAGCAGGAAGCTGTGCTTGCCCAGCGCGTGCAGCTTCTTCTCGACCAGGTTGGCGATGGTAGACTTGCCCGATCCGGACAGCCCGGTGAACCAGAGCAGACGTGATTGCTGGCCCTTTTGCTGGGCATGCGCCTCGCGCGTGATCTCAACCGCTTGCCAATGGACATTCTGCGCGCGGCGCAGCGCGAAATCGAGCATGCCGGCGCCGACCGTCGCGTTGGTCAGCTTGTCGATCAGGATGAAGCCGCCGAGATCATGGCTCTCCGCATAGGGCTCGAATACGATCGGGCGGTCGGTTGCGATTTCGGCCACGCCGATGTCATTGAGCGCCAGCGTCTTGGCCGGCGCGCGCGCCATCGTATTGACGTCGATCGCATATTCAGGTGCGCGGACGACGGCGCTGACCATCTGGGTACCAAGCTTGAGCCAATAGGCACGGCCTGGCAGCAGTTCGGCAGCGTCCATCCAGACAAGCGTGGCCTTGAACTGGTCGGCAGTCTGGGGCGGAGCGTCGGCGGTAGCGATCACGTCGCCGCGCGAGCAATCGACTTCGTCCGCCAAGGTTAGGGTGACCGACTCGCCTGCTACGGCAACGTCCCTGTCTCCGTTCATCGTAACAATGCGGGCGAGGGTGCTGGTGCGACCGGAGGGCAGGATGCGGACAGGGTCACCGGGCCGGATGGTGCCGCTCGCGATCAGACCCGCGAATCCGCGAAAGTCCAGATTGGGCCGGTTCACCCACTGCACCGGCATGCGAAACGGCTTGATGCGATCTAACTCAGCATCGACATTCACGGCTTCGAGATGGTCGAGCAGCACCGGGCCGGAGAACCACGGCATCGCGTCGCTGCGCGTCGTGACGTTGTCGCCCTGAAAGCCGGAGATCGGGATGGGCGTGAAATGCTGGATGCCGATCGAGTGGGCGAATTCTGCGTAGGCGGCGACGATGCGCTCGAACGCAGACTGGTCGTAGTCCACCAGATCCATCTTGTTCACGGCGACCACCAGATGCCGAATGCCCAGCAGATGCGCGAGGAAGCTGTGTCGCTTGGTCTGGGTGAGCACGCCCTTGCGCGCGTCGATCAGAATCACGGCGAGATCGGCGGTCGAGGCGCCGGTCACCATGTTGCGCGTATACTGCTCATGGCCGGGCGTATCGGCGACAATGAACTTGCGCTTCTCGGTTGCGAAGAAGCGATAAGCAACATCGATGGTGATTCCCTGCTCGCGCTCGGCGGCGAGGCCGTCGACCAGCAGCGCGAAATCGATCGCTTGGCCCTGGGTGCCGACGCGCTTGGAATCACTCTCCAGCGCGGAGAGCTGGTCCTCGAAGATCTGTTTCGAATCATACAGCAGCCGGCCAATCAGCGTCGACTTGCCGTCGTCCACCGATCCGCAGGTGAGGAAGCGCAGCAGCGATTTGTGCTGGTGCAGTTCGAGATAGGCCGAGATGTCGGAAGCGATCAGCGCGTCGGGGCGGTAGGCGGTCATCAGAAATACCCGTCCTGCTTCTTCTTCTCCATGCTGGCGGCCTGGTCGTGGTCGATCGCGCGGCCCTGGCGCTCGCTGGTGGTAGTGAGCAGCATCTCCTGGATCACGCTCTCCAGCGTGTCCGCCGTACTCTCCACCGCGCCGGTGAGCGGATAGCAGCCAAGCGTGCGGAAGCGGATCGACCGCTCGACCGGTACTTCGCCGGGGTGCAGCCGGAAGCGCTCGTCATCGACCATCAGCAGCATGCCGTCGCGCTCCACCGTCGGGCGGGGGGCGGCAAAATAGAGCGGCACGATCTCGATGCCCTCGGCGAGGATATACTGCCAGATGTCGAGCTCGGTCCAGTTGGAGAGCGGGAACACGCGGATGCTTTCGCCTTTGGCCTTGCGGGCATTGTACATGCGCCACAGCTCGGGCCGCTGGTTCTTCGGGTCCCAGCGATGGCTGGCGGTGCGGAAGCTGAAGATACGCTCCTTGGCGCGGCTCTTCTCCTCGTCGCGCCGGGCGCCGCCGAAGGCCGCGTCGAAGCCATATTTGTCGAGCGCCTGCTTCAACCCTTCCGTCTTCCATAAATCGGTGTGGAGGCCGCCATGGTCGAACGGATTGATCCCGCGCGCCTTGGCGTCGGGATTCTGGTGGACCAGCAGCTCCATGCCGGCGGCTTTTGCCGAGCGCTCGCGCAATTCGTACATCGCCTTGAACTTCCAGGTCGTGTCGACATGGAGCAGCGGGAAGGGCGGGGGCGCGGGATAGAAGGCCTTGCGCGCCAGGTGGAGCATCACCGCGCTGTCCTTGCCGATCGAATAAAGCATCACCGGGCGCTCGGCCTCGGCGACGACTTCGCGCAGGATGTGGATGCTCTCGGCCTCAAGCCGCTGAAGATGGGTCAGCGGGGCGGGCGACGCGGTCACGGAATCCATATTGCTCATTTGCAGCATGGAAAGGCATGTAAAAAGCCCTTGGGGGCAGCGCGATCTAGTTATTGTTTATCGCGGCATACCCGCCCCCGGCCGATCCTGCGGCGGGGGCGGATAGGAGGTCAGTCGCGGCTCGGCTTGCCGACGCCGGTGTATTGCAAGCCCGCGCGCTCGAGTTCGGCCGGCGGGTAGATATTGCGCAGGTCGACGAGGACCGGCGCCTTGAGACTGTTCTTGATGCGGTTGAGATCAAGGGCGCGGAACGCATCCCATTCGGTCACGATCACCAGCGCGTCCGAGCCTTCGGCCGCCGCATAGGGATTGGCGACGAACTCGACGTCGGTGAGCATCTTGCTCGCCTGCTCGACACCTTCCGGATCATAAGCCTTCACCGTCGCGCCGGCGTCCTGCAGTGCGGCGATGATCGAGAGGCTCGGCGCGTCGCGCATGTCGTCGGTGTTGGGCTTGAAGGTCAGGCCGAGGATGCCGACGGTCTTGCCGCGCACGTCGCCGCCCATCGCCTTGATGACCTTGCGGCCCATGGCGCGCTTGCGGGCATCGTTCACCTGCACGGTGGCTTCCACGATGCGCAGCGGCGTCTCGTTGTCGGCCGCGGTCTTCATCAGCGCGAGCGTGTCCTTGGGGAAGCACGAGCCGCCATAGCCGGGGCCGGCGTGCAGGAATTTGCCGCCGATGCGGTTGTCCATGCCGATGCCGCGCGACACTTCCTGCACATCCGCGCCGACTTGCTCGCAAAGGTCCGCGATCTCGTTGATGAAGGTGATCTTCACCGCGAGGAAGGCATTGGCCGCGTACTTGATCAGCTCGCTGGTGCGGCGACCGGTGAACAGCACCGGGGCTGACTGGTTGAGCGACAACGGGCGGTAGATCTCGCGCATCACCTGGCGGGCGAACTCGTCCTCAGTGCCGACGACGACGCGATCCGGGCGCTTGAAGTCTTCGATCGCCGCGCCTTCGCGCAGGAATTCGGGGTTTGAGACGACCTTGGCACCACTGTTCGGGGCAACCTCGGCGATGATACGCTCGACCTCATCACCGGTGCCGACCGGCACGGTGGACTTGGTGACGATCACGCTCGGCTTGGTGAGGTTTTCGGCGATTTCGCGTGCAGCCGCGAAAACGTAGGACAGGTCGGCATGGCCGTCGCCGCGGCGGCTGGGCGTGCCGACCGCGATGAATACCGCGTCGGCATCCTTAACGCCTTCGGCAAGATCGGTGGTGAACGACAGGCGGCCCGCCTTCACGTTGCTGGCGACCAGCGCGTCCAGACCTGGCTCGTAGATAGGCATGACGTTCTGGTGGAGCAGCTCGATCTTCCGCGCGTCCTTGTCCACGCAAATGACTTCATGGCCGAAGTCCGAGAAGCAGGCTCCGGATACCAGGCCTACATAGCCCGTGCCGATCATCGCAATACGCACGATTTTCCCCTGTGCCGAGAGAGCTGTTTCCAGCGGTGTTGGAGGCTCTTAGCCGAACCTAGCGTGACCGCAACCCACGGCAGCGCAGCCAGGCAGGCGGGATCTGCGCCGGAAAATAAAAAGGCCCGCGGGGGCGGGCCTTTTCGTCAACCTGCTTTCGGTCGGCGGCATGACACCGCCGACCTCCAGTCACGTGCGTCAGAGCGGACGAATCTCGGTGCCGCCGACGCCGTTACGGAAGAAGAGGGTGAAGAAGGTCATTTTTTTGGCTCCCATTTCTGCGCTGTTCCGCGCAAGTCATTTCGTTAATGAAAAATTTAGAATTTCGCAATTGGGGATTCTGCGGAGGCCGTCGTACGCGGGCGCGGCGGAGAAGGCATTTACCTTTCCTTCAATTGTTTGTCGTAATCGGTACCGTGCAAGGATTCTGGGGACATTTCGGGGTTGATGCTCGAGCCTGCTGGCGGCGAAAACTCGTCGCAAATGCCGGTTTTTGGGCGGATTCCCGAAGGGGGCAGTAGTTTTTAGCGAATCTGTCCTTTATTCGGTTGGGAGCCGGGCAGGCGGCGGGAGGGCATTCGGTGAGCCAACGGGTGAACGTTTCGGCATTGTGCCGTGTGACCAATTTCGAGACAGTGCGCCGACTTCTCGGAAAAGTTGGCGTGCATGCTGCAGCCGAGGCCCTGGGCCAACGAATCGCAGATCGTAACGATGGTGTCGAACTCATCGGCGTGGGGCGCGATCTGATCGAGTTTCACTTGAGTGTTCCGTACGGCGAGGACGCGATGTCTCGGGTAGAGGCGCTTGGCCGTGCGCTCGCACAGCAGCAGGACCCGGCCGCGGGCGTTCAACTGGAATTCGCAATCGGCGCCGCCTGCGCTTCGGCCGGGGACGCGGATCCCCTCAGGCTGCTTGAGGTCGCGGAAATCGCGCTGGAACGCAGCGACGACGACAATGGTCTTGAACTTATCGACCTTTCCTCGATCGACCGCGCGGTCGATCGGCTTACGCTGATCGCGGACCTTCCGAGAGCCATCGCCGCCGGCGAGATGTTCCTGCACTATCAACCGAAGGTCAATGTTCGCCAACAGCGGGTGGCAAGCGTCGAAGCATTGATCCGTTGGCAGCATCCGGAGCGTGGACTGGTGATGCCCGGCGATTTCATCGCTGCGGCGGAGGAATCAGGGCAGATCGGGCCGCTGACCCTGTGGACCTTGCGCCAGGTGATCGCAGATCAGCGCCGGCTTGCCGCGCTGGGCCACGATATTCCGCTGTTCCTCAACATTTCGGGCATGTTGCTCGCAAATGCGACGTTCATCGACGAGGTCTGCGAGATCATCACGGCCAACCCGGCTGCGAAGCTTGGCTTTGAGATCACCGAGACGGCAGTCATCCGGGATCCCGAAAGCGCGATCCGCCATCTGCAGCAGTTTGCCGATCACGGTGTTGTTCTCGCCATCGACGATTATGGCGCAGGCTTGTCCTCGCTCGCCTATCTCAAGCAGCTCCCGGCCAAGGAGCTGAAGATCGACAAGATGTTCATCACCCAGCTGACCTCCAGTCATCGGGACCCGTTGATTGTGCGATCGACCATCGATCTTGCGCATGCCCTGGAAATGGAAGTCACCGCAGAGGGCGTGGAAACGCCCGCCGCGCTTGCACTGCTCAGCGTCATGGGCTGCGATCTGATCCAAGGGTATCTGATTTCCCGTCCAGTGCCCTTTGCCGCGCTTTGCACCTATTTGGGTGAGCAGGATCAGCTCGTCGAGACGATGACGAGCCGGCCGGTGTTTCTCCGGGCGGGAAGTTCCTGGACCCGGGCGTGAGCGGCCGCTCCGCCAACTGCCTTATCCGTGCGGTTTCCGCGCTGTCCCTGCTTGTTTGTGGGATAGCAGAGGGCAAAGCCCAGCAATTGCCGAAGGATGTTGCAGTGGCCGTGGCAACCGCAAGGGATCGGGTTGTCGACCAATCTGCCGACGCGGTTCCACTCATCGACCGCATCGACGGGATGGCCTCCGGTGTAGCCGATCCGGCGCAGCGTGCGCTCGTGCACGGAACGGCACTCTGGCTTCGCGCTGAACTGCAATTGCGCAGCGATCAGCTAGCGGCGGCGCATACGTCGCTCCAGCAGGCGCAGCACGTTGTTGAGGCCATCGATGGTCCTGTCCGGTTGAAAGGCGATCTTCTGGTCTCGCTTGGCAACCTTTACATGACGCAGGACAAAGCCGCAGATGCGCTTTCTGCCTTCCAGCGCGCCTACCGCGTGTATGAACAACTGCATGAAGTCCGAAGTCAGGCGCTAGCGCTGCAATCCATCGGTTCCCTCTATGCTATCGCGAACGACGACAGCCGGGCCGAACGGTATTTTCGTCAGGCTTCGTTGCTCTATAGTGCCGATGACGTTCTCTCGCTGACGTTGCACAACAGCCGCGGCAACGTCCTTCTCGTGCTCGAACGCTATCGGGAGGCCGATGCCGAGTATGAAGCCGCGATCGCTTTGGCACGCAAGTTGGGCAAGCCGATGCTGGAAGCGCGCGTGCTGGACAATCTGGCGCGCAGCCAGGTCGAGGCCGGCAACGTCGCTGCTGCCAAGATCACGCTGGACCGCGCATTTTCCATCGCGAGGGGCCGCGAGGCTGCCGGTCTTCGCCGCCTACTCAATGCGACCGCGGCGCAGCTGGCGAACGAAGAGGGCAAAAAAGCACAGGCGGTTGCCAAGATCGGCCAGACCTTCAAGGGACTGGATCTCGATACCACCACGCAAGATTTTCGAACGCCCCATCTTTTCGCCTATCTGATTTACCGCGAACTGGGCGAAGACCGGCTTGCTCTGCGGCATCTCGAGGCGCTGAAACGCCTCAGCGACGAATCCGCCAAGGTGGCGACTACCAACAGCGCGGCCCTGATGGCGGCACGGTTCGATTTCGCGAACCAGGAACTCACCATCCAGCGGCTTAAAACGGAGCAGTTGCGCAAGGCCGCGCATTTCCAGCGCGTCCTGTTCCTCTCGCTCGGGCTTGCAACGCTCATCGTCATCGTTCTGCTCAGCGTTGGATTGTTCACCATCCGGCGCAGCCGCAACCAGGTTCGTGCGGCAAATACGGTTCTTGCCGGTACCAATGCCGCGTTGGAGAAGGCCTTGCTTGCCAAGACGGAATTCCTGGCGACGACCAGCCATGAGATCCGCACCCCGCTGAACGGCATCCTCGGCATGACCCAGGTGATGCTGACTGACCGCGGGCTGGCGCCGGATCTGCGCGAGCGGCTGGAGGTCGTGCAGGGCGCGGGGCTGACGATGCGGGCCCTGGTCGACGACATCCTGGACGTCGCGAAGATTGAGAGCGGCAATCTCAGCGTCGATCCCGTGCCGATGGACTTCCGCGCGCTTGCCGAAGAGGTTGCGCGTCTCTGGACCGATCCGGCGCGTGCGAAGGATCTGGCCTTCACCACCGAACTTGAGAACGCGCCAGACTGGATCGTCAGCGATCCAGGTCGTTTACGCCAGCTGCTGTTCAATCTTCTTTCCAACGCGCTCAAGTTCACCGCGCAGGGCGCGATCGGAATGCGTGCCGAGGTGGCGACCTTGCCGGATGGTGAAGCCGAGCGGCTGCGCCTGACGATCTCCGACACCGGCATCGGCATCGCCCCCGAAAAGCTGGAGGAAGTCTTCGAGAGTTTCCGCCAAGCGGATTCCAGCACCACGCGGCAATATGGCGGCACGGGCCTTGGCCTCACCATATGCCGGAACTTGGCGCGGGCGCTGGGTGGCGAGATTTATGTGGCAAGTACGCTCGGCAAGGGCTCTTCCTTCACGCTGGATATTCCGCTGGTTCGCGCGCAGCCCCCGGCCGAGAGCGCTGCTCTCGCTGGCGACGGCGCAGGCGTCCTTATCCTCGAGCGGAACCCGATCACCCGGGCAATGCTGCGTAGCCTGTTCGAAGCGGTTGCAGAGCGGGTTCGCTTTGCCCAGACGGTTGATGAAGCCTTGCAGTTACTCGAATTGGAAGAGTTCGCGGCGCTGGTCATTGACGAGGCCGCGCTCTCAACTGCAACGACCAATAAGTTGGAAAGCATTGCAACTCTCTGCAGGGCGCAGCCCCATCTCCATTCGACGCTGTTGTATAGCGGCGGCGAGGTGATCGAAAATGCGCAATTTCTGGACGCCGGCCTAACACAGATGATAGAAAAGCCGATTGCGGGAGCGGAATTGGTGCAGCGTGCTGTACCGACGTCCGCACGGAAATCTGCTACGATAGGGAATGACCCGCTTGTTCCGCAGGCGGCTTAGGGCGATAATACACCTCGACATGGAAACTTTGGCCGGAACGCTGGTGTCTGCCCGGAAGGGTGCGCTTCGATGAACATCCTGTTCATCGAAGACGATCCGATGAACCGGCGTGTCGTGAAAGATATGCTGGACGTGGCCGGGGCGACCATGGCGGAGGCAGCCTGGGCGGAAGAGGGGCTCGCGCGGATCGACGCGGAGACGTTCGACATCATCCTGGTCGACTTGCGCATGCCTGGCACCGACGGTTTCGAGACGATACGCCAGATCCGCGCGCGTCCGGACGCGAAGGCGGCATTGCCGATCATCGTCGTCACCGCGGACACCGCGATCGATCTGCGCGAGCGCTGCCTGGCGACCGGCGCGGACGACGTGCTGTTCAAGCCGGTGGCGATGGACGCACTGTTCGATGCGATCGGGCGCGTGCTGGCGAAACGCGGTGGGGCGATCCTCGCCTGATCTTCAGTCCTCGGCGATCCGGCTGTTGCGCGCGGTGTCGCGCATCGTCGCATAGGTGACGAGCGAGATGCCGATCATCGCGGTTACGTACCAGTAGAAGCCGCGCTCCCAGCCCTCCTGCTTGAACCACAGGGCCAACGAGGGCGCGGTGCCGCCGAAGATCGCGTTGGCCAGCGCATAGGGCAGTGCGACGCCCAGGGTGCGGATATGGGCGGGAAACAGCTCTGCCTTCACCACCGCGTTGATCGCGGTGTAGCCGGTGACGATCAGCAATGCTGCGGTCATCAGCCAGAAGGCCGACAGGCCGTCGCGCACGCCCTCCATGGCGACGAAGATGGGGTAGGTGAAGCACACTCCCAGCACCCCGAAGCCTATCATCAGCGGCTTGCGACCGATACGATCGGACAGGGCGCCCGCGAGCGGCTGGACCAGCATGAACACGAACAGCGGCCGCGTTCACTTGGGTGGCAGCCGAATCGGAAAAGCCCGCGGTCTTCTTGAGAAAGGTTATCGGGTAGATGGTATAGGCGTAGAAGGCGAGGGTGCCGCCGGCAGTGAGCAGGAGCACCAGCATTGCTTCGCGCGGATGCAGGCGGAACAGTGCGAAGGCGCCCGAGGCGGCGTTGCGATCGCGCTTGGCGAAGCTCTCCGTCTCGGCAAGGCGACGGCGGAGCCAGTAGACCAGCAGCGCCAGCGCGCCGCCGAGCGCGAAGGGCAGGCGCCAGCCCCATGCGCGCAGGCTGTCCTCGGGCAGCACTGCCTGCAGCGCGAGCAGTGCTACCAGCGCGGTGAGCTGACCGGAGATCAGAGTTACATATTGGAAGCTCGAGAAGAAGCCGCGATGACGCCGCCCGGCCATCTCTGAAAGATAGGTGGCGCTGGCGCCATATTCGCCGCCGAGGGAGAGGCCCTGCAGCAGCCGGGCGAGCACCAGTGCCGCGGTCGCCGGCCAGCCGATCGCGCTGTAGCTGGGTGTCGCCGCGATCAGCAGCGAGCCCGCGCACATCAATGTCACCGAGAGGCTCAACCCAGCCTTGCGGCCGTGGCGGTCCCCATAGACGCCCATCAGCCATCCGCCGATCGGCCGCATGAAGAAGCCGATCGCGAAGACGATCCAGGCGTTCAGGTCCTGCGCGGTGCCGGGTGCGAAGAAATGCGGAGCGAGATAGCTGGCCAGCGCCGCATAGGCATACCAGTCATACCATTCGACGAGATTGCCGGCGGACCCGCCGAGGATCGAGCGCAATCGGGTGCCACGGTCGAGCGGCGTATCGGAAGCATGGGCCATGGCCCGTGTATAGCAAAGCTCCGCCCGCCGGAAAGGCACGCACAGGGGGCGGCGTTCCCCTCGGCAGGCGGAGACTATCGCGCGGAAAGCCGGCGCGCGATGGCGTTGGGCCGCGGTTGGGCTGCGGCCTGTGCAACCCTTTGCAGCAGCAACATCGCACCCGAATGTCATCGTGTCGCGGCGTGTTGCACTCAGGTCGCGAGCGGCAGCTCCACCCGCACATGCCCGCCGCCGCCGCCGGAACGGTTGCCGAGCGTGACCTCGCCCCCATGCGCTTCCACGATCGACCGGACGATGGCGAGCCCCAGGCCCGTTCCGCCCGTCGCGCGATTTCGCGACGTCTCGCCCCGCACGAACGGCGCGAACAGATTTTCCGCGCGGGCAGGGTCGAAGCCGGGGCCCGTGTCGTCCACGCAGATCGCCGCCTGTCCGTCCTGGACCGTCCACCAGATGTCCGCGCTCTGGCCGTAGCGGATCGCATTCTCGACCAGGTTGCCGAACAGCCGCCGCAACGCCTGGGTGTTGCCGATCAACACCATCCGGGGCCCAGGCTGCACGGTGACAGGCTTGCCGGCGGCGGAGAGGTCATCGGCAAGGCTTTCGATCAGGCTACCGAGTTCGAGAAGCTCGGTCTCGCCATGCGCGCGGTCATCGCGGGTGAAGCGCAGCGTCGCCGCCAGCATCGCGCGCATCTCGCCGATATCGGCAACGGCACGCTCGCGCGCCGATTCCGGCAATTGCTCCACCCAGAAAGCGAGGCGGGACAGCGGGGTGCCGAGATCGTGCGCCATTGCCGCCAGCATCACGGTGCGGTTTTCCGCCTGTTGCAGGATGCGAGCCTGCATCGCCTCCATCGCCCGTCCCAGCTCGCGAATCTCCCGAGGCCCGTCGAGCGGAATCGCCTCGGGCGCACCCAGTCGGGCCCGCTTGGCCGCCTCGGCAAGCCGCCGGATCGGACGCGAGATGCGACGCGCCGCGGCCCAGGCCAGTAGCGACAGGATGACGAGCGTCAGCAGCATCCATTGCAGGATCGCGATTCGCCATCGACCCAAGGTCGGCGTACGGCTCACCGAGGCGACGAGCCAACCCTTGTTCAGGCGGCGACCGATGGTGAAGCTGCCATGGATGTCCTGATCGGGATCGCTTGCAGGCCATTCATAATAACCGCGAATGCGATCGGCCGGCACCGGGATCAGGATGGCGATCGCACGGTCCCGGTCGATCGAGGCGCGCTCGTCGCTCCGCCCGAAGCGATCGTTGCCGGCATAATAGAGGCTGATCGTCTGCCCATGGGCGGTGGGCGGCACGCGGCCGGTGCGCAGGGCGTCGGCGATCCGCGCCAGCGGCATCGGCCCCGAACCCGGCGGGGGCCCGTGGAACACAACCGCGAATTGCACCAGCATCACCACCGCGGCCGAGGTGATGGCGAACAGCATCATCGGCACCACGATCGATGCCGGGCGCGCGATCACTTGGTGGTGACCTCCGCGACGAACATATAGCCTTCGTTGCGGATGGTGCGGATCAATTCGTCGGCGTCGGAGCGGGCGAGCTTCTTGCGCAGCCGACTCATCTGCACGTCGATCGCGCGATCGAAATGTTCGGCATGGGCGCCGCGCGAATAATCGAGCAGCGCGTCGCGCGTCAGCACTCGGCGCGGGCGCTCCACCAGCGCGAGCAGCAGGCGGAATTCCCCGTCCGACAAGTTGATGAGCACGCCTTCGGGGTCGTAGAGTTGCCGCCCGACCGGATCGAGCCGCCAGCCGGCAAAGCGCAGATAGCTGCGCTCCAATGCGCTGGTCGTCGGCGGCGCGGCCACGGCGCGGCGCAGCACGGACCGGATCCTTGCCAGCAGCTCGCGCGGATTGGCCGGCTTGGCGATGTAATCGTCAGCGCCCATTTCCAGGCCGACGATGCGATCGATATCCTCGCTCAACACCGAATGCAGGATAACCGCGGGGCCGGACTGGCGATCCATCGTCCGCAGGATGGAGAGCCCATCCTCGCCCGGCATCATGAGATCGAGCACCACCAGCGCGTAGGTGTTCGCGGCAACCGCGGCGCGCATCGTGGGAGCGTCTTCGGCGGTATCGACCACATAGCCATGCTGGGTGAGGAACGCGGCGGTGAGCTCGCGGATTCCAGGGTCGTCGTCGACAATGAGGAGACGGGTTTCTAGATCCACGGCGGGGGCTGACTGCATCATGAAGTGGGTATTGCGACCCGAATCTATCGACCGGGTTGCAGCGCTGCAATCTGCTGTAATCCGCGGGGCGGCGCTGTAGCCAATCTATTCGAACGAATGCCGTCGTCCGCGCACGCTTTTGCTTGAAGAATCGCCGAGGCGCTGATAGGAGGCCCGTTCGACGCCGCACCTATGGTTTCGGCGGCCCCTTGCTATTGAGTTTGATCGGAGCTGTACGACTTTATGCAAATCATCGTTCGCGACAACAACGTCGACCAGGCGCTGCGGGCGCTCAAGAAGAAGCTGCAGCGTGAAGGCGTGTATCGCGAGATGAAGCTGCGCCGTCACTACGAGAAGCCGAGCGAGAAGCGCGCTCGCGAGCGCGCCGCCGCTGTGCGTCGCGCCCGCAAGCTGGAGCGCAAGCGCATGGAGCGCGACAGCGCCCGTTGAGGCCTGCCCGGCGCGCGTGATATCGCGCGCGCCGCCGTTTCTCTTCCTTACATAACGGGGACGCAATTCCCCGCCGGAGTCCGATCATGTCGGTTACCGCCGTTCCGCTCCAGCCCGTCAAGGGCAGCTATAAGCTCTGGATCTGGTTGGGGGTGCTGGCGGCGGTCGCTATCGCCTTCGCACTCGCCTGGGGTGGCACGCGTACGCCCGTGTCGTCGCACCTCGATGCCGAGGGCTTCCTGGCCTGGCACAAGAACCAGCCGGGTGTGCTGACTACGCCGTCCGGTCTTCAGTATCAGGTGATCGAGGCCGGTAGTGGGGCCAATCCCGTCGAGCAGGACGGCGTCGTCGTCGAAATCGTCGGCAAGCTGCGCGGCGGCAAGGAATTCCAGCCGAAGACGCCGATGCGCTTCCAGATCGGCCAGCCGATGATCCCGGGCTTTACCGAGGGCGTGAAGCTGATGAAGAAGGGTGCCCGCTACCGCTTCTGGCTTCCCCCGAAGCTGGGCTATGGCGCCGATGGCGGTCAGCAGAACGAGCTGTCCGACCAAGTCCTGATCTTCGACGTCAACATGCAGGAACTGGTGCCCGCGGCCGTCATCCGCCAGATGATGATGCAGCAGCAGCAGGGCGGCATGCCGCAGGGCGCGGGCGAACCCGCCGGCCAGTAAGCGGCATTCGATTGGCAGATTTTCGAGAAGCCCGCGAGCGACCCTCGCGGGCTTTTTCGTGCGCCTCGCGCGCGGTGCCGCAGGAGAAAGCGGATTTGACCCCTCCCGCCATCCGGCGAAAGGCGAATCCATTCGCCTCTACGTCTAGGTACGAGCCGCGTCCGAGACCCCTGGATCCCGGCTTCCGCCGGGAGGATGGTGGAAGGGGTATCGGGCTCCAGATCAGGCGCCGGTAGCGAGGAAGCGGCGCTCGGCGCCATCCAGGCAGAGTGCGGTGAGGCAGCCGGTGGCGCTGGCGCCGGTGTCGATCGCGATGCGGTTCGGGTGGACTTCGGGTTCGCTGACAACCGTATGACCATGGACGACCAGCACGCCGTGATCGGCGGTACTGCGCAGGAACGGTGTGCGGATCCAGCGCAGGTCCTGCGGGTCCTGCTGCTCCAGCGCTACGCCAGGACGGATCCCGGCATGGACGAACAGTACGTCACCTAGCCGGAGTGAGTCGGGAAGTGCGCGCAGCAGGGCCGCATGCGCGTGGGGAATGGCGGCGCGGAGCAGCGCCGATGCTGCTGCAGGATCCGCGAGCAGCGTAATCGGATCGAGACCGTAGCTGGCGGCGCATTCCTCGCCGCCGAAATGCAGCCAGGATTCGAGATCACGCAAATTGCCATCGAGCATGGCGACGAGCATCGATTCATGATTGCCGCCGAGGATCGTCAGGGTCGGGTCTGCCGCCTGCCGTTCGAGCAGGAGATCCAGCACGCCGCGCGAATCCGGTCCGCGATCAATCAGGTCGCCGAGCAGGACGAGGTGCTCGTTCGGGCGGGGATCGGCCAGGCGCTCGGCATCGATCCGGGCAAGCAATTCCGCCAGCAGGTCCCGCCGCCCATGCACGTCGCCGATCGCATAGGCGCGCGTCCCGCTGGGCAAGGCATGGGCTTGCGGATCCGCGCGCCGAAACAGCGATCGCAGCATCGCTCAGCCGGCGAGACGCAGGCCGGCTGCGATCGTCTCCGGTGCCGGCTGGTCGGGCCAGATGCCGCGCGTGTCATAGACCAGCTTGGTCGCGCGTTCGTCGAGCGGGACCGACTTGAACAGGTCGTGGTCGACCAGCACGATGAAGATCGGGCAGCTCTCGATCGCGCTGTCGATATCGGTGAGCGTCGCGCCGGTGGCGGCCAGGGCAGGCGGCAGTGCCTGCGCATAGGGTTCGACGATTCGCACGCGAGAACTATGCCGCTTGGCGATGGCCAGCGCCACCTTCAGTGCCGGGCTCTCGCGGAAATCGTCGATGTTCGCCTTGAAGGCGAGGCCGAGGCAGGCAATCGGTGCGGCGGGCAGGCTGGCGATCAGCGCCTCGGCACGCTCGATCGTATAGGCCACCTTGCCGTCGTTCACTTCGCGCGCGGTTCGGATCAGCGGACTGTGC
Organism: Sphingomonas sp. TDK1; assembly: GCF_001650735.1. GTDB lineage: Bacteria > Pseudomonadota > Alphaproteobacteria > Sphingomonadales > Sphingomonadaceae > Sphingomonas. The sequence goes on from NZ_LXVY01000003.1 coordinate 161,159, forward strand.
TCCGGGTCCGAATGGACGAGGAACCAGGGATCGACCGCGATGCAGTGACCGCCGACGCCTGGGCCCGGCGCGAGGATATTGACGCGCGGATGGCGGTTGGCGAGGCGGATCACTTCCCACACGTCGACGCCCATGCCCTCGGCCAGGATCGACAGTTCGTTGGCGAAGGCGATATTCACGTCGCGGAAGGCGTTTTCGGTGAGCTTGGTCATCTCCGCCGCACGCGCGGTGGTGGTGACGCAGGCGCCACGCACGAAGCGGCGGTAGAAGTGCAGGGCCTTGCGCGCGCAGCGCGACGTGATGCCGCCGATCACCCGGTCGTTCTCGATCAGTTCGACGAGGATGCGGCCGGGCAGCACGCGCTCCGGGCAATAGGCGATGGCGATGTCGGCGCTGCCGCCGCTATGGCCGGGCACCTTCAGGTCGGGACGCAGCCGGGCGAGCAGGGCGGCGACCTTTTCAGTGGTGCCGACCGGCGAGGTGGACTCAAGGATCACCACGTCGCCCGCCTTCAGCACCGCCGCGATGGTGGTCGCGGCCTGGAGGACATAGCCGATATCCGGCGCATGATTTTCGCCGAAGGGCGTCGGCACGGCGATGACGAAGACGTCGGCAGCTTCGATGGCGAGCGCGGCGCGGAGGTTGCCGCGCGCGACCACGCCGGACACGAGGCCGTCGAGATCGATCTCCTCGATATGCACGCGGCCGGAGTTCACCGTTTCGACGACATGCGGGTCGACGTCGATGCCCAGCACCTGCGCGCCGGTACGCGCGATCACCGCCGCGGTGGGGAGTCCGATATAGCCCAGTCCAAGTACGGCAACCTTGGGCTCCGTCGTCACAAGCATCGCAAACTCCGCGCGAAATCAGGAGCGGCGACCATGGCAGACAGGCGTTAAAATATCGGAAGACTGCTCAGGCGAGGTCGAAGCCGGCCCGGATGATGGCCGCGATCCGTTCGGCGGCGTGACCGTCGCCGAACGGATTGTGCGCGCGGGCCATGGCGGCATAGGCTTCGGGTTCGTCGAGCAGTCGGCGTACCTCGCGCACGATCCGATCGGTGTCGGTGCCGACCAGCCGGGCGGTGCCGGCGGCCACGCCTTCCGGTCGTTCGGTCGTCTCGCGCATGACCAGCACCGGCTTGCCGAGGGCAGGGGCCTCCTCCTGAACGCCCCCCGAATCGCTGAGCACGAGATGGGCCATGTCGAGCGCCCGGATGAAATGGGGGTAATCGAGCGGATCGATGCGAGCGATGTTGGGCTGATCCCCCAGCGTCGCATCCATCACCGCGACGACATTGGGATTCGGATGCACCGGGAACAGGATGGCGATGTCGGGAAGCGCGGCGATCTGGCGGAGTGCCTCGGCGATGGCGCTCATGCCGCCGCCGAAATTCTCGCGGCGATGGGTGGTGACCAGCACGATGCGCTTTCCGGCAAACCGATCGGCGATCGGGCCCAGGCCGGACGCCAGCGCCGGCTCGGCCTCGATGCGGGCACGGGTGGCGAGCAGCGCGTCGATCACCGTATTGCCGGTGACATGGATGCTGGCCGGGGGCACATTCTCGTCCCGCAGCGCGTTCGCGGCGGTTTCGGTCGGGGCGAAATGCTGGTCGGCGATCGGCGCGACGATGCGGCGATTCACTTCCTCCGGCCAGGGCTGGTAGATGTCGCCGGAGCGAAGGCCCGCTTCGACATGGCTTACCGGCACCTTGCGGTAATAGGCCGCGAGCGCTCCCACCATCGCGGTCGCCGTGTCGCCCTGGACGATGACACGATCGGGCTGAACCTGGTCCAGCGCGCCTCCGATCCCGGTGAGCAGGCGCGCCGTCAGCGCATCCAGGGACTGGCCCGGGGTCATCAGGTCCAGGTCGATGTCGGGCGTTATCCCGGCGATGGCCAGCACCTGATCGAGAAGTCCGCGATGCTGCGCCGTAACACAGGTCGTGACATCGATCTCCGGAACCGACTGCAATGCTCGGATTACCGGGAAAAGCTTGATAGCTTCGGGGCGTGTGCCGAAGACGACGAACAGCTTTTTGCGCATCTGTGCCATATCGATGCGATAGCCTAATTACGTCACCGAACCATTACGGACGCTGCGCGTTTGCCATGCGCCCGGTCTAGGTTTATGCCGCGGTGCACCCAAAATTTACCATGAGGGGGGTTATGACGATCAAGCCGCTGCGTAAGGCCGTGTTCCCGGTTGCGGGCCTCGGTACCCGGTTTCTGCCCGCCACCAAGGCGATGCCGAAGGAGATGCTGCCGGTCGTGGACCGTCCGCTGATCCAATATGCCGTCGACGAGGCTGTGGAAGCCGGCATCGAGCAGATGATCTTCGTCACCGGCCGCGGCAAGTCCGCGCTCGAGGACCATTTTGACATCGCCTATGAGCTGGAAGCGACCATGGCCGCGCGCGGCAAGTCTCTGGACGTGCTCGACGGTACCCGCCTCAAGCCCGGCAACATCGCCTATGTCCGCCAGCAGGAGCCGATGGGCCTGGGCCATGCCGTTTGGTGCGCCCGCGACATCGTCGGCGACGAGCCCTTCGCGGTGCTGCTGCCCGACGACTTCATGTTCGGCCAGCCCGGCTGCCTCAAGCAGATGGTGGACGCCTATAACAAGGTCGGCGGCAACCTGATCTGCGCCGAGGAAGTGCCGGACGACCAGACCCACCGCTACGGCATCATCACGCCGGGCAGCCAGGACGGCACGCTGACCGAGGTGAAGGGCCTGGTGGAAAAGCCGGCGCCGGGCACCGCGCCGTCGAACCTCTCGGTGATCGGCCGCTATATCCTGCAGCCGGAAGTGATGCGCATCCTGGAAAACCAGGGCAAGGGCGCCGGCGGCGAGATCCAGCTGACCGACGCGATGCAGCGGATGATCGGCGACCAGCCGTTCCACGGCGTGACCTTCCAGGGCACTCGCTACGATTGCGGCGACAAGGCCGGCTTCATCCAGGCGAACCTTGCGGTCGCCCTGTCGCGTCCGGATCTCGAGCCGGCGGTGCGTGCCTTCGCGGAGAAGGCGCTGGGCTGAGCCCCTGGTTGGCAAAGTTTGTCATCGTCGCCATAGTGCGTCCGCGAGGTGCTCTATGGCGACGATGAACGTTTCTCTGCCCGACATGATGAAGGCCTGGGTCGAGGCGCAGGCCGAAAGCGGCCGCTACAGCAATGCCATCGACTATGTGCGGGACTTGATCCGCCGCGATCAGCGCCGCGAGCACAAGATCAAGGCGATGCAGCAGCTGATCGACGAAGCCGAAGCAAGCGGCATCGAAACGCGTAGCGTGGCGGAACTGCTCGATGCTGCCCGTGCGCGCGCCGGCAGCGGCGATGGCGCGCTATAGGCTCAGCCGGGCGGCCGGCGCCGATCTCGTCGACCTCTATCTATTCGGCGTCGAGCAGTTCGGCACCGTGCAGGCCGATCGCTATGCCGCAGGGCTGGAAGCATGCTTCGCGATGCTGGCGGACAATCCGAACTTGGCGCGCGAACGCGAGCAGCTCCGGCAGCGTCCGCGCGCCTTTCGGTACAAGGCGCACCTGATTTTCTGCCAGGCGGAAGCCGACGGCATTCCCGTCCTTCGCATCCGGCACGGCCGGGAAGACTGGTTGACCGACGATTGAGCATTCACGCCCGCGCGATGTTCTCGCCTGTGACGCCCGCCTTGCCGCAGGCATTGCGGGTATCGACCACCAGCTTCGCCGACGTCACCAGCGCGGCATAATCGACCGCGTCATGGTCGGTCGCGATCAATACTGCATCATAATTGGCGATCGCGGTTTCGTCCCAGGCGACTCCGTGCCGATAGTTGAGGGTCGGATGTTCGCGCGTGCCGTTGATCTGCGCGACATGCGGATCGTAAAAGTCGGCCGCGGCCCCGCGTGCCTCGATCAATTCCATCAGGCGTAGCGAAGGGCTCTCGCGGATGTCGTCGACATTCTTCTTGTAGGCCACCCCCAGCACCAGGATTCGTGCGCCGCGGAGACCGCGCCCGAACCGCGCGTCCAGCGTATCCGCCAGCACGCGAATCACATGCTGCGGCATGTCGGCATTGATCTGGCCGGCCAGTTCGATGAAGCGGGTGTGCTGGTTGTACTCGCGCGCTTTCCAGGTCAGGTAGAAGGGGTCGATCGGGATGCAGTGCCCGCCCAGGCCCGGGCCGGGATAGAAGGGCATGAAGCCGAACGGTTTGGATTTGGCGGCGTCGATCACCTCCCACACGTCGATATCCATCGCGGTGAAGATCAGCTTCAGCTCGTTGACGAGCGCGATGTTGACGGCGCGGAACACATTCTCGGTGATCTTCACCGCCTCCGCAGTGGCGGCGGAGGAAACCTCGATCGCCTGCGGAACGACGTGGCGATACAGCGCCATCGCAAGTCCCGCCGAGGCGGGATCGTCCGCGCCGACGACTTTGGGAATCTTGGTGGTCGAGAAGGTGGGGTTGCCTGGGTCTTCGCGCTCCGGCGAATAGGCGAGGAAGAAGTCCTTGCCGGCCACCAGTCCGTCGGCCTCGAGGATCGGCTGCATCACCTCGCGGGTGGTGCCGGGATAGGTGGTCGATTCGAGGATCACCAACTGCCCCTTGCGCAGCGTCCGCGCGATGGCAGCGGTGGTGTGCTCGACATATTTGAGGTCCGGTTCCAGGTGGCGCGTCAGCGGCGTCGGAACGCAGATCAGCAGCACGTCGACTTCGCCCAATCGATCAAGATCGGCGGTGGCGGCAAGGCGCTGCTCGGTGACCAGCGGCGCGATGCGATCGCTCGGGATGTGCTTGATGTAACTGGCGCCCTGGTTGAGCGCGACGACCTTCTCAGGATCGAGGTCGAAGCCGAGCACGGAGCAACCCGCCTCGCCAAAGGCGACTGCCAGCGGCAGGCCTACATAGCCCATGCCGATGACGCCGATCGTCGCCGCGCGCGTTTCGATCCTGGTACGCAGCTTCAATCCGTGCGCCGGCCATTCGAAGGTCATGTGTTCCGCTCCGTTCGAGAGCGGCCGTCATGCACCAGCGCCAGTTTCAGCTTTGATAATGCTCCAGATACCAGCGCACGAACTTCGCCACGCCTTCTTCGGGGGTGGTGGAGGGCGCGTAGCCGGTGAGGCGGCGGAGCAGATCGGCCGAGGCTTCGGTCGCGGGCACGTCGCCTGCCTGCATCGGCAGGAAGTTCTTGATGGCAGTGCGGCCCAGCGCCTTCTCCGCCGCGCCGATATAGTCCATCAGCGGGGTTGGGCGGCCCGCGCCGATATTGACGATGCGGAACGGCGCGGCGGGCGACAGGCTGTCGCCTTCCACGGGCGCATCGCCCGGCACGGCATCGACGAGCCGAACGATCGATTCGGCGAGATCGTCGATGAAGGTGAAGTCCCGCACCATCTCGCCATTGTTGTACACGTCGATCGGTTCGCCGGCGAGGATCGCGCGGGTGAACTTGAACAGCGCCATGTCCGGTCGGCCCCAGGGCCCATAGACCGTGAAGAAGCGGAAGAAGGTCATCGGCGTGCGGAAGAGGTGCGCGTAGCTGTGGCCCATCAGCTCCGTCGCGCCCTTGGTGGCGGCATAGAGGCTCATGGGTGTTGCCGTACGTTGGGTCTCGCCGAACGGCATCTCGGTGTTGGCGCCATAGACCGAGCTGGTCGAGGCGGCGAGGAAGTGGCGTACCGGATGATGCCGCGCCAATTCCAACAGGTTGAACGTACCGACGATGTTCGCGCCGATATAGCTGGCAGGCTGCTCTATGCTGAAGCGCACACCTGCCTGCGCAGCGAGGTGGATCACCACGTCGGGCTTAAATTCTGCCCAGGCAGTCGCAAGCGCCGTCTGGTCCTCGATCGAGAGGCGCGCGACCCGGAAATTCGGATGGTTCGACAGCATGTCGTTGCGCGCTTCCTTCAGCGCGACGTCATAGTAATCCGAGAAATTGTCGATGCCGAGCACGGTGGCGCCCGCCTGAAGCAGGCGGCTGGCGGTGTGAAAACCGATGAACCCGGCCGATCCGGTGACGAGCACGCGCGGGGCTTGGGCGATCGGTTCTGGCATCGAAGTTCCTGTCGGTTGGTGGGTCGCCACGCAGTAGCGTGTTGTCCTTACCGGACCGTTCCCGCGCCGCAAGCCGGGCAGCCAGGGTCCTTGGGCAGTTGGAGCGTGCGGAAGCGCAGGGCCAGCGCATCCACCAGCAGCAGCTTGCCCGCCGTGTCCTCGCCAAAGGGCGCGATGGCACGGATCACTTCCAGCGCGGCGAGACTGCCGAGGATGCCGGTGAGCGCCCCCAGTACGCCCTGTTCGGAGCAACTGATGCCCTCGCGCTCGGGATCGTGGCCGACGAAGCAGCGATAGCAGGGGCGGTCCGCTTCCCAGCCGCGAAAGGTGCCCAGCTGGCCCTCGAACTCGGCCACGGCCGACGAGACGAGCGGGACGCGCGCGGCGAGCGCCGCATCCGCCACTGCAAGGCGCGTTGCGAAATTGTCGGTGCCGTCGAGCACGACGTCGTGGCCGGCGATCCGCGCGGGAGCATCGGCGGCGGTCAGGCGGCGCGCTTCCACCTCTACGACGACATTGGGATTGATCGCCGCCACACGGCCTGCGGCGGCCTCTGCCTTGCCGGCGCCGATATCGTCGGTGGTGAAGATCACCTGGCGCTGGAGGTTGGACCGGTCGACGCGGTCGTCATCGACGATCGTCAGCGCGCCCACGCCCGCCGCGGCAAGATACTGGATCGCCGGGGCGCCGATGCCGCCGGCACCGACGACCAGCACGCGCGCAGCCTTCAGCTTGGCCTGACCGGTGCCGCCCACCTCGCGCAGGATGATATGGCGGGCATAGCGTTCCAGCTCTTCGTCGGTGAGCGTCATTTCGGCCATGCGAAGGTGACGGCCGCGCGATACCATTGGTCGCCGCTGGCCATGCGCGGCAGCAGATTGCCGCGGGCTGCGCCGGCAACCATCGCAGCAGCATATTGCTCCACCGTCGGGCACTGGATCGCGCGGGGCACGGTCGTGCGAATATTGTCCTGCGGATCGACCAGCACGGCAACGTCGACCGTCATCGTCAGGCCCGGGCCGATTGCCAGCGGGCATTTGCGCGTGGTGACTTCATTCGCGACGAAGGCGAGCATATCCGGCGTTATCTGGGGCTCGGTCCGATAGGGAAGCGGGGCAAGCGAAGGCCAGTCGATCCTTGGTGGCGTCGACTGCAAGGCGAGCGCGAGCGCGAGGGTGGCGATCATCGCCCGGTCGAGCCGAAGCCGCCGGCCCCTCGTGCGGTCTCATCAAGGCTCGCGACCTCGTCCAGATCGCCGCGCTGGACCGGTGCGGGTACCAGCTGGGCAATGCGATCGCCGCGCGCGATCGGGAAGTCCTCGCTCCCGAGATTGGCGAGGATCACCTTGATCTCACCGCGATAGTCGCTGTCGATCGTGCCCGGTGTGTTGAGGCAGGTGATGCCGTGCTTCAGCGCCAGGCCCGAACGCGGCCGGACCTGCACCTCATAGCCAGCAGGAATCGCCATGGCGAAGCCGGTGGCAACGGCGTGGCGCGCGCCCGGCGCAAGCGTCAGTTCCTCGGCTGCGACCACGTCCATGCCGGCGGCCCCTTCTGTGGCGTAGCGGGGGAGCGGCAGGTTCTCGCCATGGGGCAGGCGCTGGATCGCGATACGGATCGGCGGCAGCAAGGTCAGCCTTTCGTGGGAAGCGCGGTCGCCAGCCGGGTGGTTGCCGCCAGCACTTCGGGATCGTTGAGCAGATCATGTCCCCGTCCGGGGACGATCCGAAGATCGGTAGCGATACCGCGAAGCGCAAGGGCCTCGGCATAGGCACGGGACAGCGACGGGGGTGTGATCTTGTCGTCGAGGCCGACCAGCACCGCGGCGCGCATGCTCGGCATCACCCCGCCGGCGGTCTTGAGCGGATCGAGGCTCGCGACCGGCGTGGCCCAGGCGGCACCGTGTCGCTGCTTCTCCATGCCCTTGCGCCATTCGGGCAACGCGCAGGGGCACCCGACCAGTACCATCGCGTCGAGCAGGTCGGGGCGAATTCCGGCGATGTCGGCCGCGATCGCTGCGCCGCCCGAGTCGCCGACCAGGATAAGGCGGGCGGCCGGGAAGCGGCGGCGGAGGATTCCCAGCGACTGCGCAACCGCATCGATATGCTGCTGCGTGTAATCGTCGCCGAAGCCGAGCCCCGCCTGACCCGGCGAGCGGTTGCCGGCGGCATCGCCATAGCCGGGGCGGAGCAGCGCGACGGCGGCGCTGCCGGGGATGTTCTCGGTGACACTTTCGGCGAAGCGATAATGGTCGCTGCGGGTCTCGGGGCTCCCGTCGCCGTGGAGGACGACGACGAGGGTGCGAACATCGGAGGGCGTGGCGAGGCCGAAGTTGCGCGCGTGCAGGTTGAGCGCAGGCTCCGCCTTGCTGGCGCCATGCGTGGTGGCGACGGGCTCGGCACAACCGGCCAGCAGCGCGACGCCAGCGAGCGCGGGCAGCAGCTTAGAGCGCATCGGCGATCCGCTCGGCGAGGCGGCGGGCGACATCGGCCTTGGACGTGCGCTCCCAGCTTTCGACGCCTGCGGCGGTGACGAGATGGACGGCATTGGCTTCACCCCCCATCACATCGCCTGAAACATCGTTGGCGACAATCCAGTCCGCGTTCTTGCGCGTTCGTTTCGCGACGGCATGTTCGACCACTCGTTCGGTTTCCGCCGCGAAGCCCACCACGAGCCGCGGCCGGCGCGACCCCTGCGCCACGCCGGCGAGGATATCAGGATTTTGTGCCAGGTGCAGCAGCGGTGCGGCATCGCCCTTCTTCAGTTTCTGGGACGCGGCCTCGACATGCCAGTCGGCGACGGCGGCGACCATCACGGCGGCGTCGGCGGGCAGCGCGGCATCCACGGCCGCCGCCATTTCGCGCGCCGTTTCCACGTCGATGCGAGCCACTCCCGCCGGGGTGGGGAGCGTCACCGGGCCCGCGACCAGCGTCACGCGGGCGCCCAATGCGGCCAGCGCGCCGGCAATCGCGAAGCCCTGCTTCCCGGAGGAGCGATTGGCGATGTAGCGCACCGGATCGATCGGCTCGTGCGTCGGCCCCGCCGTGACGAGGACATGCCTGCCGGTCAGGCGCTGCTCGACTGGCGAAAGCGCCTGCTGGATGGCGGCGAGAATCGCGTCCGGCTCGGGCAGGCGGCCGGGGCCGTATTCGCCGCAGGCCATGGGCCCCTCATCGGGCTCGAGCACGGTCACGCCATCGACGCGGAGCTGGGCGACATTGCGGCGGGTGGCGGCGTGGCTCCACATCCGCACGTTCATGGCGGGCGCGGCGAGAACCGGCTTGTCGGTCGCGAGCAGCAAGGTGGTGGCGAGGTCGTTGGCAATGCCGCCGGCCATGCGGGCGAGCAGATCGGCCGTCGCCGGCGCGACGACGACCAGATCGGACTGGCGGCTGAGCTGGATATGCCCCATCTCCGCCTCGTCCTTCAGATCCCACAGGGTGGTGTAGACCTGGTTTTCCGACAGCGCGGCGAGCGTCATCGGCGTGACGAAATGCTGCCCACCTTCGGTGAGCACGCAGGTGACGCCGATCCCCGCCTTGCGGCACAGGCGAACGAGTTCGCACGCCTTGTAGGCGGCAATGCCCCCGCCGACGATGAGCAGGATGCGCTTCATGGTGTCACCGTTGTAACGGTGATCCGGCGCCTGTCGAGCGCGCGGTGCCACAGGTCCGCCAACGCATCGGGCACGAAGACGAGCCCCAGCAGCGCAGCGGGGGCGATCATCAGCGCCCAGTAGAAATTATCGAGCCGGGCGAAGATCGAGATCATCACGCCGTACGCGACCAGGAGCGCGAACATGCGTAGGCCCAGCGCATCGTCCCAGCTCGCCCAGCCGAACAGGGCCAGTGTTACGAGCAGCACGCCCACTACCGCCGGCAATACCTGGAGCGCGGTGGCGGTGACCAGCGCCCGGAGGAAGAAGCCCGGGCCGTTGAGCCCCGCCCAGCCCGCCGACGCCGCATCCAGCGGACCGGTGACGCTTGCCACGGCATGGGCGTGCAGCGCCAGCACCGCGCCGAAGAGCAGGAGGGCGATGGCCCAGCCCAGCGCCTCGCGCCGGCGGCTTTCGCCCCAGGCAAAGACGAGCATCACGACCACGTACAGCGCCGCCGTTTCCCGGATCAGCATCGCGGCGAGGCCGAGCGCGATCGCCTCGATCGCGCGGCCTGGGCGCCGCACGGCCAGCGACACCGCGACGAGCAGCCCGGCCCAGACTTCATGGAATAGCACCAGCCCGGGCTGGAAGAAGGCGAGCATCGATACCGCGAGCAGCAGCATCATTACCGCGCGCGGAAACAGGCCGGCCAGCGCGATGCCGACCCGCGACGCCCAGGCGAACGCGGTGAGCGTTGCGAGCGCTAGGAGCAGGACGATGCTTGCCCAGCCCGGAATCGCCGCCTCCAGCGCCGCCAGCGCAGGCAGCCGCATGGTGAGGAACGGATGCAGCGGATAGCCGCCCGAGCGCATCGCATCGCTTGCGGCGACATAATAGCCGTCACCACCCTTCATCGCGGCGACGACGCGCTCATACAGGCCGATATCGGTCATCCGATCGGCGATATGCGCAGCCGCATCGCCGGTCCCGGTCAGCGACGGCACTGCCAACGCGGTGAGCGAGGCGAGCAGCAGCAGCAGCAGCGCCAGCCAGGCGAGCCGTGCGCGCCCCCGCGAAAGGGCAGCGAAGCGGCTCGGCTGAAGGGTCCAGAGGCGGCGCGTGCGCCCGCTCATTTCAGCAGCAGCGTTCCAAGCACGCCCGCTGCCGCCGCAAGCAGCGCAACCACGGCATAACGCCAGCCACCGCCGACGCGGACGACCTGAATTTCACGCAGCGGCGGCTCCGGCGGGGCGCCGCCGGGTGCGGGGAAGCGGCGTTCGATATTGCGCACGAGTTCCGGCAGGCGGGCGAGGGTGCGCAGATCCTCGATCAGGCGATCGGCGACCTTGGCCTCCGGCCCCAGCTCGGTGCGGATCCATTCGCGGACGAACGGTGCCGAGACGTCCCACAGGTTGATGTCGGGATCGAGCGAACGCGCAACGCCTTCCACCATCACCATCGTCTTCTGGAGCAGCAGCAGATGCGGCTGCGTCATCATGTCGAAGTCGCGGGTGATCGAGAACAGGCCGTCGAGCATGCCGCCGATGGACATTTCCTTCACCGGCAGGCCGCGCATCGGCTCGCCTACCGCGCGCAGGGCGGTGGCGAACTCGGCTACGTTATGATGGGAGGGAACGTAGCCCGCCTCGAAATGGATTTCGGCGACGCGCTTATAATCGCCGGTGATCAGGCCGTAGAGGATCTCGGCCAGCCACACCCGCGCGCGCCGGTCGATCCGGCCCATGATGCCGAAGTCGATCGCGGCGATGCGGCCGTCGGGCAGGGCGAACAGATTGCCCTGGTGCATGTCCGCATGGAAAAAGCCTTCGGCGATCGCCTGGCGGAGGAACGCCTTGATCAGCTTGCCCGCAAGCCCGGGCATGTCGTGGCCGGCGCGGACCAGCGCGTCGCGGTCGCTCAGCTTGATGCCGTCGATCCACTCCAGCGTCAGCACCTTGCCGGTGGTGCGTTGCCAGTCGATCTGGGGGACCATGAAGTCCGGCTCGGCGGTCATGCCCTCGGCGAGTTCGGAGGCCGAGGCGGCTTCGCGTCGGAAGTCGAGCTCGCGCGCGGTCCAGCGCTTGAAGCTTTCGATCACGAGGCGCGGGCGCAGGCGGCGCGCCTCGCCGCCATAGGCTTCGAGCTGGGCGGCGGCCCATTCATAGGTATCGATCGCGCGGGAGAAATCGCTCTCGATGCCCGGCCGCAGCACCTTCACCGCGACGCGGCGGCCGTCGGTGGTCACCGCACGGTGGACCTGCGCGATCGAGGCGGCGCCGATCGGCACTTCCTCGATCTCCGCGAACATCGCGGAGATCGGGCGACCATAGCTGGTCTCGATCCGCTCGCGAATGATGTCGAAGGGGACGGGCGGCAGCGCGTCCTGCAGGCGCAGCAGGTCGTGCGCGGCTTCCTCGCCGACGAGATCGGGACGGGTTGCAAGCGTCTGGCCGAGCTTGATCGCGGCCGGGCCGATCGCCTGGAAGGCATCGGCATAGGCAGGGATGGCGGGAACGCGCGCGCCCAGCCGCGCGATACGCGCTAGGCGGCGCACCGGGCGGGGCGTGTTCGCATCGCGCTCGATGCCGCGCAGCGCGCCGTGCCGCGCGAGGGTGCGGCCCCATTTCAGCAGGCGCCAGAGATGGATGGCGGGCGCGGTCATGCCTTTAGCCCCTCCTCCTCGGAGGACAGGGTGGGGGTGGAGGGATTCCAGAACGCCTGTTGGTCTCGGTGAGACACGGCCCCACCCCAAACCCCTCCCCTGAAGGGGAGGGGCTTCCGTGCGCGCACCATCAAATCTTCCAGCCGCTGTGGATCGCGACAAGTCCGCCGAGCAGCGGCTCCACCTTGGTCTGCCGGAAGCCGGCCTCGGCGATCATGCGTTCGAAACTCGGCATGTCGGGAAAGCGGCGGATCGATTCGATCAGGTAGCGATAGCTGTCCTCGTCCTGCGCGAGCAGCTTGCCGAGCTTGGGGACAAGCTTGTGCGAATAGGCGTCGTAGATCTCGGCGAAGCCCGGCCACTGGGTGGTCGAGAATTCCAGCACGAAGAATCTGCCGCCGCGCTTCAGCACGCGGTGCGCCTCGCGGAGCGCCTTGGGAATGTCGGTAACGTTCCGGATGCCGAACGCGATGGTGTAGGCATCAAAGAAGCGATCGGGGAATTGCAGCGTCTCGGCATTGGCCTCGGTCCACACCAGACCATCAATGCCGCGCTGGGCGGCGCGCTCGACGCCGACGCTCAGCATTTCCGGATTGATGTCGGCGACGGTGATCGCCGCGCCGGACTCGGCCATGCGGAAGGCGATGTCGCCGGTGCCGCCGGCCATGTCGAGGATGTGCTCGCCAGCGCGCGGCTTCACCCGGCGAACGAAGCGGTCCTTCCACAACCGGTGCATGCCGCCCGACATGGCGTCGTTCATCAGGTCATATTTGCTGGCGACATTCGAGAACACCTCGCCGACGCGGCGGGTCTTGTCCTCAGGGGCGACGTCTTCGTAACCGAAGGAAACGGTATCGGGCATGGGCGTGCCTTAGCGGGAGGTGGCGGGCAAACCAAGGGGGCTGAGGGGCAGGTGACAATCCATCCACCACTTCCTAGCTGTATGGGCACATGCCTGAGCTTCCCGAAGTAGAAACCACGGTCCGGGGCCTTGCCCCCGTGCTGCAGGGTCAGCGGATCGAACGCGTGCTGCTGAATCGCGCCGATCTCCGACGACCGTTCCCGGTCGATCTGGGGCAGCGGCTGACAGGGGCCACCGTCACCGGCCTGTCCCGCCGCGCAAAATACGGCCTTATCGATACGAATCGCGAGGACACGCTGGTGTTCCATCTCGGCATGTCCGGCCGCTGGCGGATCGATCCTTCGGAGCTGGGCAAGCACGATCATGTGGTGATCGAGACCGCGCGGCACCGGCTTTCCCTCAACGATCCCCGACGATTCGGCTCGATGGATCTGGTGCCGACTGCGGCGCTTGCGGATTGGTCTGCTTTCAAGGCGCTGGGTCCCGAGCCACTGGGCCCCGACTTCACGACCGCGCATCTGGTCGAGGCGTTCCGGAATCGAATCGCGCCGGTGAAGGCGCTGCTGCTGGATCAGCGAATCGTCGCGGGGCTCGGCAATATCTATGTGTGCGAGGCGCTGTTCCTATCCGGCATCGCGCCGAGCAAGCCGGCGGGCTCGATCAGTCGAGCCAAGCTGGAGAAGCTCGTTGAGGCGGTGCGCGAGGTGCTGGAGGCCGCGATTCGCGCCGGGGGCTCCACACTGCGCGATTATGCGCGCCCCGACGGCGAGCTCGGCTATTTCGCCAAGGAGTGGCGCGTCTATGGTCGGGAAGGGGCGCCGTGCAGTTGTGGGCGGCTCGTGCAGCGTCGCGTGGATTCGGGGCGTTCCACCTTCTATTGTGCCAAATGCCAGCGCTGAAAAGGTTGACCCGAATCGCTGGAGCCGGTAAGGGGCCCGTCTTTCCGGCGTGGGCTCGCTTCCGCGCCTCACCCATTTCGAGCAGGAACAAGACCGAATGGCGAATACGCCGCAAGCGAAGAAGCGCATCCGTCGCAACGACCGCCGCGCCGAGATCAACGGTGCACGCGTCGGCCGCATCCGTACCTTCGTCAAGAAGGTCGAAGCTGCGCTGACCGCCGGCGACAAGGCCGCTGCCACCGAAGCGCTCGCCGCTGCGCAGCCGGAAATCGCCCGTGGCGTCGCGAAGGGTGTGCTCCACAAGAACACGGCCGCGCGCAAGTTCTCGCGCCTCAACAAGCGTCTTCAGGCGCTCGCCTAAACCGTAACCATTCGGTAATCAAAAGCCCTGCCGGACTGTGTCCGGCGGGGTTTTTTGCGTTGTCTGCAGAAAAAAATGGTTAAAAATTCAGCAACAGGGTCGAATCGCGCGAATCCACGAGTCGTGCCGATTCGACTGGGCCAAGCTCTCGTTTTACCGTGTTAAGTTACTGTAATAGTTTGGTGTTTTCTGGTCCCCCACGGATTTCCTAGGGGTTCAGCCTGTCAACAAAACTATTTCAGAAAGTTTACATGGCAGGCCCTTGCTCGACTCAGTTCGAGCTTCCTACAACGAACCTCCCGGCCACATTGCTGGCCGGGGCAACGAGTTCATCGCGCGTCGTCCGGGGGCATGACCGGCTGCGATGGGCCTCATGATCGATATTGTTTTTAGCACGCGGGAGTCGTGATTCCCGCGAAGGAAGGGTGCGTCACAGTGACTCAGGTTCAACCGCTGGAACGTGAGGAAGGCCGCGACGTCGCCAAAGCTTGGGCGCATGTGCGCACCAACCTGCGCCGCTCGGCCGGCCAGCGGCTGTTCGACCAGTGGCTGAAGCCGGTGGTGCTCATCGACGGCAGCGATTCGCTCGCGGTTCGCCTGGGCCTGCCGTCGCCGTTTCTCACCCAGTGGGTGAAGAATCACTATGCCGAGCGCCTGCTGCTCGAATTCCGCGCGGTGCTGCCGGGTGTGCGCAGCGTCACGCTGGAGACGATGCAGGATTCCGAGCAGCGCGTGCTCAGCGCCGAGCCGGCCCCTGTGCCCGCGCCGCGCACCGAATCGCTGGCCGAGCCGGCAGAGCGGCCCGCGTTCGATCCGCGCTTCACCTTTGATCGATTTGTGGTGAGCACGACGAATCGGGTCGCGTTCAACGCCGCCGGTTCGGTCGCGCTGCCGGGTGTGCCGATGTTCAGCCCGCTCTATCTCCACGCAGGCACCGGTCAGGGCAAGACGCACCTGATGCACGCGATCGGCCATGCGTTCCTGGACGCGAATCCCGGCGCGACGGCGATTTATTCGACCGGCGAGCGCTTCATGTTCGAATTCGTGCAGGCGCTGCGCAACAAGGATACGCTGGCGTTCAAGAAGCGCCTGCGCTCGGTCGACCTGCTGATGATCGACGATCTTCAGTTCATCGGCGGCAAGGACGCGACCCAGGAAGAATTCTTCCACACGGTCAACGAGTTCATGAGTGCCGGCAAGCGGCTGGTGATCGCTGCGGACCGTGCGCCCCAGGCGCTGGAAGGCTTTGAGCCCCGCCTCGTCGGTCGCCTAGGCGCCGGACTGGTGGCGGACATCAAGCCCGCCGAACTCGATCTTCGCCGCGCCATCGTCGAGCGCAAGCTGAAGGATATGCCCGCCGTCGACATGCCCGTGGAAGTGGCCGATCTGCTGGCCGCGCGAATCACCACGAACGTGCGCGAGCTGGAAGGCGCGCTGAATCGGCTGGTCGCCTATGCGAGCCTTTCGAACGAAGAGATCACGATCGACTTCGCGACCAGCGTGCTGGGCGAAGTGCTGCGCACCAGCCAGCGCCGCATCACCATCGACGAGATCCAGCGCGCGGTTTCGGCGCATTTCGAAGTGAAGCAGCTGGACCTGATCTCGGCCCGCCGGGCAGTTGCGATCGCGCGCCCGCGCCAGATCGCGATGTATCTGGCCAAGCGCCTGACCACGCGCTCGCTGCCCGAGATCGGCCGCAAGTTCGGCAACCGCGATCACTCGACCGTGATCCATGCGGTGAAGCGGATCGAGGATCTGCGCAGCAAGGATGTCGAGATCGACGGCGCCGTCCGCGCGCTGATGCGCACCCTGGAAGGGTGAGCCCAGTGATTCGCCCTGCCGCGCCGGAGGACGGTGCGGCGATCTGGGCGATCCTGGAGCCGGTGATCCGCGCCGGCGAAACCTATGCGCTGGACCGCGATCTCCTGCGTGATGCGGCGCTGGGCTATTGGCTGGCGCCCGATCGCGCAAGTTTCGTCGCGGAAGCGGAGGGAACGTTGCTCGGCACCTATTATCTGCGCGCGAATCACGCGGGCGGCGGTTCGCATGTCGCCAATTGCGGGTATGCCACCCATCCCGCGATGCGCGGACGTGGGATCGCCCGCGCCATGGCCGAACACAGCTTCGCCGAAGCGCGGGCACGCGGCTTCCGCGCGATGCAGTTCAACTTTGTGGTAAGCAGCAACGCGCCCGCCGTGCGGCTGTGGCATGCGCTCGGCTTCGAGGAGGTCGGGCGGGTGCCGGACGCGTTCGACCACCCAAGTCTGGGGCTGGTCGACGCGTTGGTGCTGTACCGTCGGCTCTGACGCGGCGATCGCTGTTCGTAGGGCGGCGAGAAGCGGACGGGCGATGCGCCGAATCGAAAATTGGTAGCGGTACAAACGGTTGCCAGAACGTGCCGTCATGGCATGCTGCCGCCGCGTCTCATGAAAAGGAGAGGATCGCCATGATTCGTGTAGCGTCTGTTGTCGCCTCGCTTGCCCTGCTCGCTTCGCCTGCGCTGGCGGCGGCGCCTTGCAAGGATGCCAAGGGCAAGTTCGTCAAATGCCCGACCGCTCCTGCCGTCACCAAGGATGCCAAGGGCAAGTGCCGCATCGCCAGCGGGCCGAAGAAGGGGCAGTTCACCCCCTGCAAGTGATCGGGGCATAGTCTGCGCTGGCGCCGGGAGGGAGCGGCGCCATCGTGGGTCCCTTTGATCAACGCTGCGGTCGCATTCTTCGCCGCTCCGGGAGATGGCGCGACCACGAAGACTGGCGGACGATGGATACGTTGCCGCCATCAGCGCAAGCGCTAAGCACCGCGGGCATTATCTCGAAGAATGAGAGGATGCTTCCCGAAAGCCCCGTATACTCTCATTGTACGAGGAGCCGTATCTCCGCTCCATCGAGGCCAGATCGGCGCTCGAACGGTTTCGGAGATGCGCGATGTCGCTCAAGATTTACCCGATTAAATATGGCGAGCTGGACATGGATGCCAGTGGCCTGGTTCTGTTCCGCGATCCCGGCAGGACCGTGACGATCCCGATCATGGGCTTCCTGATTCTGGGCGGCGAGGAGCCTGTGCTGGTGGATACGGGCCCGCGCAGCGCCGAAGAGGTGAACGCGCTGGGCTACCCGTATCGCGTGCGCGAGGAGGATGCGCTCGACTATCATCTGGCGCAGCACGGTCTGAAGCGTTCGGATATTCGCCATGTCGTGCATACCCATGGCCATCTGGACCACGCCGGCGGCAGCTTCCAGTTCCCGATGAGCACCCAGGTGAGCATCACCCGCCAGGAAATGCAGTTCATGGCATCCGGCATCATGGGCCCCGGCATGTACACCGCGGCCGACACGAAACACTTCATCGACCGCCTGCACACCCGCGGTGCGCTGCGTCTGTTCGACGTGGACGGCACGTTCGAGGAGGAGGTGATCCCCGGGGTCGTGGTGCAGCTTTCCGGTGGACACACGCCGGGTTCGATCTCGGTGCTGGTCGAGACGGACGAGGGCATCGCCAATATCTGCGGCGACATCGCCTATGACCTGAACGACCAGATCATCAGCCCGGCCTTCGAGCAGGCTGCCCATGAACCGCACATCACCGGCAATCGCGCGATGACCACGCTGGAGGAAAAGCGGGCGATCAAGCGTGCACTGTCGAAGAGCCGCTTCCTGCTGCCGGGGCACGATGTACCGGCGCTGGTCGAGCGCGGAAAGATCGTCGGTCTGGCGCCGACCGCCATCTCGAACCCGGCGTTCGACGTCACCAAGGCGGTCAACTACACGCCGCTGCTGCGCAAGATCGACGTCGAAACGCTGGTGTGAGCGTCAAGGGAGAATGGCGGGCGGAAAGGCCCGCCACTTCCGCTTGGCCACTTCCCCTTTGTACGTCGCGGCGAAAGGCTCGCCGCGGCGTTGTTCCGTTCGTTGGGAGAATGCGCATGGCAACGACGGACGACGAACAGTGGATGCGGATGGCGATCGAGGTCGCGCGGTCGAAGGGGTCGGATCCATCCACCTCGCCGCTGGGCTGCGTGATTGTGCTCGACGGCAAGGTGATCGCTGCCGAGCGCAACCAGACGCATGAACTGCCCGACGCCACCGCCCATGCCGAGATGATGGCGATCCGCCGTGCCTGCGAGCGTACCGGCGAACTGGAACTGCGCGGCGCCACTCTTTATTCGACGCTGCAGCCCTGCGGGATGTGCACCATGGCATCGATCTGGTCCAAGGTCGGCCGGGTGGTGTTCGGCGCCGGGCGCGGGGACGTGCACGCGATGTATTTCGAGGCGAGGCATGTCGATACGCTGAGCTTCATCGGCGACGCCTATCGCGATGACATCGTGATCGAGGGTGGTTGCCTCGCGGCGGAATGTGCGACGCTCTATTATCCGCCCGAGGCCGAGCTTCCCGTAGAGGAACAGGCAAACCTTTGAACGGTGCCTATTGGATCAGCCCCGCAAGGACCGCCACTCCGCCCAGGGCGGCTGCGATCCGCGCAAGGCGCGCGTCATAGGTCAGGCCCAGCAGGACGAGCGCGGCCGCGAGCGTGAGCGTGCCGCACCAGCCGACCATGGCGCGTCCCCAGTCCGGCGTGGCGAGCGTTACGGCGAAGGCCGTAGCAAGGAGCGCCCATCCGGCAGCGCGGAGCTGCGACGATCGGATGTGCTTCTGCCACGAGCCAAGCAAGGCCGTCGCATGGCGCGGCATTGCGGCGGCGAGGGCGAAGAAGCCGATCAGGGTGAAGCCGGCGGCGATCATGCGAGCTGCGTCCGGGCGCGGCGACGGGGTGCGGGGGCTGGTCGACGCCACTGCTTCCAGGCCAGCAAAGCCATGCCCATGGCAGTGGCGAGCAGCGTGATGCTGACCCCTGTCTGCACCGGGTCGGCATAGGCGCCGCCGGGCAAGGCAGCTACCGCGCAGCCCAACGCGAGGATCGAGAGGAGCGTCGGCCAGCTTCGCTTGGGCGCTAGCGCGACGCCGAGCAGCAGGGCAGCAGCGGCGCTCCACAGCGCGGCGGAGACCTCCGCGCCGGCGCGGTCTGGCAGCGCCAAGGGCAACAGACGATTGGCGAGCAGGAACGCGATGCAGCCGATCGGCACGCCCGCCAGAACGCCGGCATTGAGCCGCTCGACCATCCGGTTGCTCAGGCTGAGCGGCGCACGATCGCGGCGCTTCACGACCCAAAGCACCATGCCGCTCGCCACCGCCATCGTCAGCATCGCGCCGCACAGGAAATAGAGCCAGCGCGTCGCGAGCGGCGCGAAGCGGGCGAGGTGGAGGCCATAGGCCACGCCATAGGTCTGCAGGGCAGGGCGATTCTCGGTAAAATCGGCGAGCACGCGGCCTGTGGCACCGTCAAAGCTGACCGCGCCGGCGGCGTAGGCGATCTGGCGCGTATCGTCGCGGAACATCGTCACCACGGCGGCGGCATCGTTCGGATGCGCGATCGTTACACGGCCGACGGGGCGGCCCAGGCGGCGCTCGGCTTCGCGCAGCATCGGGGCGAGCGGGGCGAGCGGGGCCGGTTTGCCCGCGGCGGGGCGGTCTATCACGCCGGGCTGGAAGGCCTGGAACATCGTCGCCACGTCCTTCCCGTAATTGGCACTGATCGCCCAAGGCATGTTGAGCGTCGCCAGCGTGAGCAGCCCGGTGAAGCTGATCATGACGTGGAAGGGCAGGGCGAGCACGCCGAGCGCATTATGCCCGTCCAGCCAGGAGCGCTGGCCCTTGGCTGGACGAAAAGTGAAGAAATCGGCGAAGATTCGGCGATGCGCGATGATCCCGGTGATCAGCCCGAGCAGCAGCACCATCGCGGCGAGCGAGGCGAGCAGGCGGCCCCAGGGGAACGGCATCTGCAGCTCGAAATGCAGGCGGTAGAAGAATTCGCCGCCCAGCGTTTCGCGCGGAGCGGGGGCGCCGGTGCGGGGATCCAGCGCCTTGTAGACGAAACCGCTGCCCGGATCATAGGTCGCCTCCACCGTGTTCATGCGATCGTTCGGCAAGGTAAGGTACCAGCCGAAGGATTGGGGCGCCGCCTTAGACAGGAAGGCGGACGCAGCGGTGAGCGCGTCGGCACGATCGGCGGTGGCGGTGGTTTCGGGACGCATCCAGCGGCCGATCTCGGGCTTGAAAACGCTCAGCGTGCCGGCGAGGCACATCACGAACAGTACCCAGCCGAGCAAGAGCCCGGTCCAGCCGTGCAGCCATGCCATTACCTGACGGGCGCCCGTGCGCACCGCGCTCATCGCGGCGGCATCCCGGCAGCCCAGGCGATGCCCGCCAGCAGCGCGGCGGCAGCGAGAATGCCGCCCACCGCGCGCAACGGGCCGGGGGCGAGGAAAGCCCAGATCGTGGCCAGGGGGGCGATGAGCAGGGCGAGCATCGTCGCCGGCACGGTCGCGTCCAGCCGCGGCATCGGCAGAATTCGCGCTGCGGCCGAAGCGAAGCATGCCGCAACGAGGTAGGCGCCGAGGCTACCGGCCACCGCGCGCGTCGCGATGTTCGCCCGGTAGCCCCAGTCGCGACGGGATGGCGCGCCCATACTCGGCCTCAATAGGTGAAGGTGAGGCTGCCGAGCACGCTGCGCGGCGCGGCATAATAGGCCTGGCCCCACATGAGGCTGCCCAGATAGCTGCTGTCGGTCACGTTGCGGACGTTGATCGCGGCGCGGACATGATCGACCAGGCGTATGCTGGCCATCAGGTCGAGCACGGCATAGTCCTTCTGGGTGACGGTGAAGTCCGGGCTGCGGATCGTGTTCTGCCAGCGGAGCTGCGCGCCGAGCTTCAAGTCGCGCAGCTCGGGCGCGGCATAGGTGGTGGCGAGCTTGAGGCTCTTGGTGGGAACGAAGACACGGGCGGCCTTGCCGGCATCGTCCTCGATTTCGAGGCCGGTATAGCCGCCGCTGATCGTCCAGCGATCGGTCACGCGACCGCCCAGCTCGATCTCGAAGCCGCGGGCAGTGGTGTTGAGCCCGCGATAATAGTTGGCGCCCAACTGGCCGGGGTCGCCGGGGCCGAACTGGCCCGCAACGGTGGCCAGATTCTTTTGCTTGGCCCGGAACAGCGACGCGGTGGCATAGAGACGGCCGCCGAACCATTCGCTCTTCAATCCACCCTCGATGCTGGTGCCGGTGATCGGATCGAGACGCCGGCCGCGCACGTCCGATTCGTCCTGCGGATTGAAGATGCTGGTATAGCTTGCATAGAAGGAAATGTTCGGCGTCAGATCATAGGTGAGGCCGGCATAGGGGCTTACGTCGCTATTCTTGCGGTACAGGTTGGCGCCATAGGAGACCCCGCTCGCCTTGAGCCAGGTCGCGCTGGCGCCGACCACTGCCTTCAACTGGTCCGTGACGCTCAGATGCGCGGCGCCATACACGCGGGTCACGTCGGTTCGGCTGTTGGCCTCGAGCGTGATCGGTGCGGTTCCCGGATCGGCGATCACGCTGGCGGCGAGGTTCGGCACCGCGGGATAGGCGACGAACTTGTTGCCCTTGCCCTGCCATTGGCGGTTGTCCGCCCGGCCGCTCGAGACGCCGAAGGCCAGCTGGTGCTCGCGGCCGAACAGATGGAGCGGGCCCGAGGCGGTGAAATCGCCGATATATTGGTCGGTCTCGGCGGGATAGGCGCCGACCTGCCCTGTGATCCCAAGGCCGGTTGCCTTGTCCGGCGTGCCGAACGCATAGAGCAGTCGGGCCTGCTGCTTGTTGTTGATATAGGTGAACACGCCCTTGGCCTGCCAGCCCCTGCCGAGATCATAGGCGAGTTCGCCGAAAGCGCGCTGGTCGGTCGTGTTCCAAAAAGTCCAGGGCGCAGAGGTGGTGTCCGACCGCGCATAGGGAATGCGGCTGCCATCGGTATAGACAAGCGGCAGCGCCCCCCACAGCACGCCGTCGGCATCGTTCTCCTGGCGGCTGTAGCCCACCGTGGCGGTGAGTTGCGGCGTGACCTTCCAGGCGGCGATCAGGCCGTACACGTTGCGGTTGACATGGTTATAGTCAAGATGACTGTCGCGCTGCTCATGCGCATAGATGCCGCGCACCGCGAGCGTGTCGGTGACCGGCACCGATACATCGGCCTCGCCGCGCCAGCGATTCCACGAGCCGGCCTGCGCGGTGGCGGTGGCCTGCAGCGTATCGGTCGGGCGCTTGCGGACATAATTGATCGTCGCGGAGGGGTTGCCGACGCCGGTCATCAGCGCATTGGCGCCTCGGATCGCCTCCACCCGGTCGAACAGCGCGGTGTCGAGGTCACCATATTGAATGCCATAGGGCATCGGCAGGCCGATCCCGTCGACCTGGAAGTTGGTGATGTCGAAGCCGCGGGAGTTGTAATAGGTCCGGTCGCTCTCGACCCGCTCGACATTGATGCCGACGGTCTGGTCGAGCACGTCGTTGATGTTGGTGAGCTGGAAATCCTGGATCCGCGCCTGGTCGATGATCGTGATCGACTGGGGCGTCTCGCGCGGAGTGAGGCTGAGGCCGGTCGCGCTTTGCGACGGCTGCGTCACCGTGCCGTTGACGACGATCTGGTTCTGCTGATCGTCCCCGTCCGCGGTGCCGTCCGGACCGGCCAGGGCTGTGCCCGGCAGGGCAAACAGCGCAGTGGTGAGCAGGGCGGTGCGAAGCGACAGGTGCATGATCCAGCTTATCCCTTTGGGTCTCGTTCTGTGGGCGAGCCTTTAGGGACACTGAATAATGCGAGTCAATCGCATTATCAAAAATTATGGTGCCTTTGGCATTAGCGCAGGCCGCGCGCGATCCGCATGACGTAGCTGATGATCTCCGCCACCGCGGCATAATGCTCGACCGGAATCGGCTGATCGAGCTCGGCGCTGGCATAGAGCGCACGGGCGAGGGGGCGGTTCTCCACCAACGGAATCTTGTGTTCCGTCGCCACTTCGCGGATCTTCAGCGCGATCGCATCCACGCCCTTCGCCACCACCACCGGCGCGCCCATGCTGCCATGGTCGTACTGGAGTGCCACGGCATAGTGGGTTGGGTTGGTGATGACGACGCTTGCCTTGGGCACATTGGCCATCATCCGGCTGCGCGAGCGCTGCATCTGGAGGGCGCGGATCTTGCCCTTGATCTTCGGGTCGCCCTCGCTCTCCTTATACTCGTCCTTCACTTCCTGCAGGCTCATCCGCATGCGCTTCATGAAGGAGAGGCGCTGCCAGACGAAGTCGAACAGGGCGAGCGCGCCGACCAGCATCGCGATCGGGCGGAGCATGGCGAGGACGATGTCACCGGTGGCGGTGCCGGCGTCGATCAGGTCGGCGCCGACCAGCCGGTCGATCGTTGCGGCGTGCGGCCAGGCAATGGCGGCGGCGATGCCGGCGACCAGGCACAGCTTGGCGAAGGTCTTGAAGAACTCCATCAGCGCCTGCTTGCCGAACATCCGCTTGGCGCCGCTGAACGGATTGAGCTTGCTCCATTTGGGCTTGATGCGCGACCAGCTGATCATTGGCCGGCCCTGCAGGATGCCGCCGAGCACCGCGAAGCCGAACAGGGCGGCCAGGATCGGAGCCAGCGCGGTGCCGATCGCGCCCAGCAATCCGGTGGCAAAATTCTGGGCACCGGTCGGCTCGAGCCGAAAATCGTCGGCGCCGCCCCATAGCCGTACGAACAGCATCGTGAATTGCTGGATCGTATAGGTCCCGAGGCCGCCCATCACCACCAACGCAGCGACGAACATCGCTGCGTGGCGCATTTCCGGCGCCATCGGCACGTCGCCGCGCTTTCGCGCGTCTTCGAGTTTCTTGTCTGTAGGGTCCTGGGTCTTGTCGTCCGAATCCCCGCCGCCGCCGCCGCCGGCCATCACCAGCCCCTTTGCAGCGCGTCACCCATGGCCTGGGTGAAGAAGGTGAGCATCGTTCCGATCGTCGTGATCATCAAGGCGATCCCGAGCAGCAGGTTCAGCGGCTGGGCGATGAAGAACACCTGGATCGCCGGCGCCACGCGAGCGGCGAGGCCGAGCGCCACGTTGAAGACGATGCCGTAGACGAGGAAGGGCGCCGCAAGGCTGATCCCGAGCGTCATCGAACGGCCGATCGCCTGCACGGCGAGCTCGGCGAAATCGTGCATCGGCGGCATGCCGCCGATCGGGAAGGTCTGATAACTGTGGACGATCGCCCCCAGCCAGAGATGGTGGACCTGCATGCCCATGCACGCCAGCGCGGCCACGATGCCGACCAGCTTGGAGAGCATCGGTGCCTGACCCGACTGCGACGGATCGAAGATCACCGCGGAGGAGAGGCCGATCTGCGTGCTCATGATCGAGCCTGCCATCGAGATCGAGAAGAACAGGATCTTGACGATCATCCCCATGGCGAGGCCGGTCATCAGCTCGGTCACCAGCACCGCGGGGAGCACGGCCCCGGCCTGCACTGCAACGCGGGCGGGGTCGCCGATCAGGCCGTAGATCGCGAAGGACATTGCGAAGGCGATCATCAGCCGAATGCGGCCGGGGATCGCCTCTTCGCCGAACACCGGCAGCAGCATCAGCACCGCCCCGACCCGCGCGAAGACGATGAAGAAGGCCGAAACCTGCAGCGCGAGATCGGGGGGGACGATCATCCGTGAATGATCATGTCGCTGATCTTGCCCATGAACTGACCGAGAGACTCGCCGATCGTGGGCAGCATCAGCAGGAACACCAGCCCCATCGCAACCAGCTTGGGCACGAAGGTGAGGGTGGTTTCCTGGATCTGGGTGAGGGCCTGGAGCAGGCCGATGAAGACGCCCACGATCAGCGAGGTCAGCAGCAGCGGTCCGGCGACGGTCAGGATCAGCATCAGCGCGGATTCGGTGAGGCTGATCAGCTGCGCGGGCGACATGGAGTCAGCGTGCCTCGGTCAGATCTGCATGCGCATGATGTCGGTATAGGCACCGACCACGCGGTCGCGCACCGCCACCATGGTGTCGAGCGCGGTTTCGGCGGCGCCGATCGCGGTGACGACGTCGATCAGATCGCCCTTGCCGGCAACCTGCTTGGCCGACGCGGTTTCCGCGCTGCGCAGCTTGTCTGCGGTGCCCCCGACAAGATTCTCCACCATCGCGCCGAAGCCCGAATTCTCGCCGTCGCCGATCGCATCGCTGCCGCCGGCCTTGCTGAGGGTGTTTCCGATAGACGCGACCCGGCCATACGCCTTGGTGGCGTCCAATGCTCCGATGGACATGATGCTAGATCCTTACTTGAGCAGATCGATGGTGCGCATCGTGAGGCTCTTGGCCGCTTCGATGGCGTTGAGATTGGCTTCGTAGCTGCGCTGTGCCGCCTTCATGTCGGCGCTTTCGATCAGGCCGTTGACGTTCGGGCGCAGCACATAGCCTTGTGCGTCCGCCGCCGGATGGCCCGGCTGGTAGACCTTCACGAAATCCGATTGGTCGGCTTGGATCGACTTCACCTTCACGCCGGTGCCGCCATTGGCGCGGTCTACCGCCGCCTGGAAGCTGACGACCTTGCGGCGATAGGGATTGCCGCCGGGGGTGTCGGCGACGGAGTCCTGGTTCGCGAGGTTCTCCGCGATCACCCGCATGCGCAGCGACTGCGCGCGCAGGCCAGAGGCGGAAACGCCGAGCGAAGCATCCAAATCCATTGTTGATCCTCCACGGCCCGAAAAGCGGCCACGCCATCATTGTAGGCAAATTTTGCCGGGCAGGGCGTCGGGGGCGGAAAAAAGGTTCCTATAAGTCTGGTGGAAAGGGAGACGCATGTCCGTACTCGATGGAATCATGATCGAAATGTCGGTGGTGCTCGGCTCGACCGAAGTGCCCGTCCGGCAGATCCTGCAGATGAGCCGCGGGGCGATGATCCCGCTGGACTGCGGGCAGGACGATCCGAGCATGGTCTATGTGAATGGCGAGCTCGTCGCCCTGGGCCGCATCCTTGTCGACGGCGAGGTGATGTCGCTCGAAATCTCCGAACTCGTGAAGAAGTCGCGTAACTGATGGACCTCCTGTCGATGCTGCGTACGCTGGGCGCGCTGGGCCTGGTGCTGGGGATGCTGGCAACGGCCCTTTGGGTCGTGCGCCGCTACGATCTGAAGCTGCCGGGCCGGGTGACCGGCGGCGGGCGCAAGCGGGTCGAGCTTGTCGAGCGGCTGGCGGTGGACGCCAAGCGCTCGGTCGCGCTGATCCGGCGCGACGGGTGTGAGCATCTGATCTTTATCGGCCCGGAAGGCCATGCGACGATCGAGACCGGGATCATCCCGCCGGTGCAGCCGGCTGCGGACGTGGCGACGGACGATGTGCCCGCCAAGATCGAGGACGATCTCGCGGTTCTGAAGGCGGGCGTGGCCAAGCTGGCCGGTAAGCTCGACTTCAAGGCGATGGTCGATCGCGTGCGGCCGGACGCTGCGGCGCCCACCCAGGGTGCGCCTGCCGACGTCGAATCTGCCGAGACGGTGGAAGAAGTGGTGGTTGCAGCGCCGGTGGCTCTGCCCAGCCTGCCGACCGCGGCAAACGATGCTGAGCCGCACGAAGAGACCACGACCGCACCGGTCGTTGCCGAGCGCACGCCCCGTTCGCGTTCGCGCGCCCAAACGCGTACCCGCATCCCGCGCGACACCACGCGCTGGAACAAGCGTGCGGTGCGCGAGGCACTGAATGCGTAAACTTATTGCCGTGGCCGCGCTGCTGATCGTGCTGCCGGTCGCGGCGCACGCCCAGGCAGTTGCGCCCGCCGCGCAGGCGGCTGCCCAAGGCGCTACCATTAGCATTGGCGGCGAAGGACCGCTCTCGGCCAAGGCCATTCAGCTGGTGCTGATGCTCACCGTGCTCAGCCTGGCCCCGGGCCTGCTGATGACGGTGACGAGCTTCACCCGCATCGTGGTGGCGCTGTCGCTGCTGCGCACCGGCATCGGCACCCCCGGCGTGCCGCCGAACCCGGTGATCATCAGCCTTGCGCTGTTCCTGAGCTTTTTCGTGATGGCGCCGACGTTCGAGAAGGCGTGGAATGACGGCGTCGATCCTTACACCAAGGGCAAGCTGACCGAGGTGGCCGCCTTCGAGAAGACGACCGAGCCCTTCCGTCAGTTCATGCTGGGACAGGTGCGGGACAGCGATCTCAAGCTGTTCGCCGACCTGGCCAACAAGAAGATCGCGACCCGCGCCGACACGCCCCTGACGACGCTGGCACCGGCCTTCATGATTTCGGAGCTGCGCCGCGCCTTCGAGATCGGCTTTCTGCTGCTGCTGCCGTTCCTCGTGATCGACCTCGCGGTGTCCGCGGTGCTGATGGCGATGGGCATGATGATGCTACCGCCGCCGACGATTTCGTTGCCGATGAAGATCATCTTCTTTGTGCTGGTGGACGGTTGGGCGCTGGTGGCGGGCTCGCTGGTGAAGAGCTTTACGCACTGAGAGAGCCTCCACCCGCGCGCGGGTGGAGGCTCTCGCGCGTTAGACCTGCAGCCCCACTGCCTGCTGTGCGGCCATCAGGGTCGGCGCGGCCAGCGCACTCGCGCGGCTTGCGCCCTTGGCGAGCTTGGTGCCGACTTCGGCACGGTCGTTCAGCAGGGCGGTCAGCCGCTCGCGGATCGGGCCGAGTACCGAGATGGTCAGGTCCGCCAGCGCCGGCTTGAACGCACCGAAGCCTTGGCCGGCATATTCCTCCACCACCGATTGCGGATCGCGATCCGCAAGGGCTGCGAAGATCGTCACCAGGTTGCGCGCTTCCGGACGCTCGGCAAGGGCGCCGAACGAGTCCGGCAGTGGCTCGGGATCGGTCTTCGCCTTGCGGCACTTGGCGGCGATGGTGTCGTTGTCGTCGATCAGGTTGATGCGGCTCAGGTCCGAGGGATCGGACTTGGACATTTTCGCATTGCCGTCGCGCAAGGACATGATCCGCGGCGCGGCCTTGCTGATCAGCGGTTCGGGCAGCGGGAACAGCTCGACGCCAAAATCCTGGTTGAACTTGGTGGCGATGTCGCGCGTCAGCTCGAGATGCTGTTTCTGGTCCTCGCCGACCGGGACATGGGTAGCCTGATAGACGAGAATATCAGCGGCTTGGAGAACCGGATAGGTGAAAAGTCCAACGCTTGCGCCATCGCGGTTCTTGCCCGCCTTGTCTTTCCACTGGGTCATCCGGTTCAACCAGCCCATCCGGGCGGTGCCTTGGAGGATCCAGCATAATTCGGCATGGGCGGGGACACGCGCCTGGTTGAACAGGATCGAACGATCGTCGATGCCGGCGGCGAACAGCGTAGCGGCCATCTCGATCGTCGAGTTGGCGAGCTCCTGCGGGGTTACCGTGCCGGTAAGGGCGTGGAGATCGGCGAGGAAGAAAAGGCACTCTCCCTGATCCTGCATCGCAACCCACTGCTTGATGGCGCCCAGATAATTGCCGAGGTGGAGATTGCCGGTGGTCTGAATGCCGGAAACGACGCGCATTGGTGTTCACTCCGCACCCGGTTGACCGTTCGGCCGTTGGACGGGCCGCGGGTCCGTGGCGGCGGGGGTGCAAGGGCCGCGCGATCTGCCAGGACGCGGCGGCTGTAGAGCAGCGCGCGGCGGAGGGAAACCGGGTTCAGCGTGCGGCGCGGCGGCGGACCAGCGCTTTCAGATCGGAGAGCAGGAAGGCACGGGTTGCGAAGCATGCGGCGACGTAGATCGCGCAGCCCGCGCCGACCAGGATCACCAGCCCGGTATACCGCTCCCACAGGCGGCCGTTGAGCCAGGGATCGAGCAGGCTGCCGCCGGCCCAAAGCGCCACGCCCATCAGGATCGCAGCGAGCGCAAGCCGCGGCACCCGGCGCGCGAGCTGCGCGTCCACGGTGAAATGGCCGCGCTTGCGCAGGGTCAGGTACAGCATCGTCACGTTGACCGTGGAGGAGAGGGCGGTGGCGAGCGGCGGGCCGAGATGCGCTATCAGTGGGATGAGGGCGAGATTGGCGGCGATATTCACCGCGACCGAGAGCATCGCCAGCCGCACCGGCGTTTTGGTGTCTTGTCGGGCGTAGAACCCCGGGGTCAGTACCTTGACGAGGATGTAGGAGGGCAGCCCGATCGAGAAGCCCGCCAGCGCCCAGGCGCATTTCACCGTGTTTTCCGGGGTGAAGTGGCCATACTGGAACAGCCCGCGCACGATCGGCTCTGCGGCGACGATCAGCGCGACCATCGCCGGCAGGGTGAGGAACAGCGCCAGCTCCATGCCACGGTTCTGCGTCTCCATCGCCTCCCCGTCCTTGCCGGCTGCAAGCAGGCGCGAAATGGTGGGGAGCAGGATCGTGCCGAGCCCGATGCCGATCATGCCGAGCGGCAGCTGGTTCAGCCGATCCGCATAATAGATGTACGAGATCGACCCCTCGTCGAGCAGATAGCCGGACAGGGCGGTGGAGATCACAAGGTTCAACTGCACCGCGCCGGCGCCCACTGCGGCGGGCAGGATCAGCTTCATCAATTGCCGCACCTCACCGTCGATGCGCGGCAGGCGTGGGCGGAGCGAGACGCCGGAAGCGCGGCAGGCGAGCGCCAGCCAGCCGAGCTGCAACAGCCCGCCCAGCGGGATGCTGATCGCCTGCACCCGCGCGGTTTCCTCAGGCGTGCCGTGGAAGAAGAACAGGCCTGACACCATCGCGATGTTCAGGAGAATGGGCGCGGCCGCGTTCACCCAGAATTTGTCGAGCGAATTGAGGATGCCGCCCAACAGCGAGGCAAGGCAGATCAGCATCAGATAGGGAATGGTGATGCGCGATAGCTGCACCGCGAAGGCGAACTGCTCCGGCGTGGGATGCTGCTTCTCGAATCCGCCCGAGAGGAGGGCGGTGAGCGGCCACGCGGCGGCGAGCGCCACCAGCGTCATCGCCAGCAGGAAGGCGAAAAGCACGGAGAGGGTGCGTTCCGCGAAGTCAAAGGCCGCCCCCCGCTCGCCGTCCACGCCGAGCTTGCGGTTGAACATCGGGATGAATGCCGACGCAAAGGCCCCTTCGGCGAAGAAGGCGCGGAACATGTTGGGCAAACGAAAAGCGACGAGGAAGGCGTCCGACGCAAAATTGGCGCCGACATAGCGCGCCTGGAGCGAATCGCGAACCAGCGCGAGGATGCGACTGGCGAGCGTCAGACCGCCCACCGAACCCAGGCTACGCACAAGCTTCATCGAGAGATCGCCGTCCTAGACAGAAAAAGGGGCGCCACCGACCTGCGGCGCGCCCCCCACTTCAGGCAGAAGCCCGGGTTCAGGCGTGGCCGGCTTCTTCGAAGCCGATCGCGCCTTCCTGCTGAGCGCGCTGCTGCATGTAGATGCCGGCGAAATCGATCGGCTCCAGCATCAGCGGCGGGAAGCCGCCGTCGCGGACCTGATCGGCCAGCACGCGGCGCGCGAAGGGGAACAGGATGCGCGGCGCTTCGCCGAGCAGGAACGGATCGAGCGCTTCCTGCGGGATGTTGCGGAGGGCGAACAGGCCCGCATAGGTGAGGTCGACGATGAACGCGACCTGCTCGCCGGCCTGAGCGCGAACTTCGATCTTCAGTGCAACTTCGTACACGTCGTCGCCAACGCGGTTCGAACCGATATTGAACTGCACGTCGATCGCCGGGGCGGTCTGCTGCTGGTAGATGGCCGGCGCGTTCGGGTTCTCGAACGACAGGTCCTTCACATATTGCGACAGCACGCCTGCCTGAGGCGCATCTTCGGCGCCCATGGCGTCGGCATCACCGATTCCGGCGAAGGTGTCGTTCTCGGCCATCCAACTTTCCTCTTTAGATCAGGAGAATTTCGCGCCCCCGGCGCGTTACGGGGCAAGCGACTAGCAGGCGTGTGCCGGTGGTGCAATCGCACGGCCCATCGTACGGTTTGAATCCCGAGGCACGAAGGCCTATGTACTAGAGACGGAGGCTTTGGAGGGCCAGTGTTCTACGTCATTCTGTTCGCGATGGTGGCCGGTTTCCTGGCGCTTCGGCTGTATGCGGTGCTCGGCAAGCGTACCGGTCATGAGCAGCCATTGCCTAAACCCGCCGAGGAGCGCGTGGCCGCGCCGTCCGTTACGCGGACGATCGAGGCGCTGCCCGAAGTCCGCGACTCGGGGAATCGTACGATCGACTCGGGAGCTGAGACCGGCTTGCGGTCGGTGGTTTCTGCCGATCCCAGCTTCGATGTCGCGAAGTTCCTGGAAGGCGCCAAGTCGGCCTATCGTATGGTACTTGAAGCCTTCTGGAAGGGCGATGAAGAGACGCTGCGCTTCCTGGTCGACGATGAGGTGCGCGCGGCTTTTGAGCAGGCAATCGCGCAGCGCAAGGTGACGGGCGAAGTACTGGACAACCGGCTGATTACCATCGAACGGGCCACGATCGCCGAGGCCGGCGTCGAGAACAAGGTTGCCCGTGTGACCGTGCGCTTCGACGCCGACATCGTAGCGTTGACCCGTGATGCCGACGGCAATGTGATCGCGGGCTCGCTGAGCGACGCGGTGACGACCCATGATATCTGGACCTTCGCGCGCAAGCTGCGCAGCGACGATCCGAACTGGAAGCTGGTCGAGACCGACGAAGCCTGAGGGGCAACATGCGGATATTCGGGGGATTGGCGCTCGCGGGGCTGCTCGGTGCTTGTTCGAGTGGCATCGTTCCCCCGGAGGCGGGCACTCGTCCGGCGCCGACGCGACCGGCACCTTCGCGGCCCGTGCCCGCGTCGGAACAACCGCGCCCCGGCGTGGCGCTGCCGGAAACCCCTTCCAATCTCCCCGCGCGCCAGCCGACTGCGGCGACCCCGTTACCGGCAATGCCTGCCGCTCCCGTAGTTGCCGGAGCAACCACGGCCGCGATGACAGGACTGGTAGCTGGGCCCGCCGTGCAGAGCTTGCCGATCACGGCGGACAACGCGCAGCACGCGCTCGGTGCGTTCAGGCTGAGCTGTCCCGGATTGACGCGACGGAACGATGCCTCCGGGCTCACCCGCGGTGCCGACTGGAACGGCGCCTGCACGGCGGCGGCAAGCTGGTCGGGCGATCCTGCGGCTTTTTTTGTCCAGTGGTTCGAAACGGCGCAGGTCGGTGACGGCGCGGCGTTTGCGACGGGCTATTATGAACCTGAGATCGCCGGGGTGCGGGAGCGTCGCCAGGGCTATGACGTGCCGGTCTATGGCGTGCCGGACAATCTCATCGAGGTCGATCTCGGGCTCTTCTCCGATGCGCTGAAGGGCAAGAAGATCCGCGGTCGTGTCGATGGCCGCCAGTTCATACCCTATTACGATCGTACCCAGATCGAACAGGGCGCGCTGGAGGGCCATGCACCCGTAGTCGCCTGGGCGGCGGATCCGATCGAGATGTTCTTCCTGCAAGTGCAGGGCTCTGGCCGGCTGAAGGGGCCGGACGGGCAGGTGCTGCGTATCGGCTATGCCGGGCAGAACGGTCGTGATTACACCGGTATTGGCAAGCTCATGAAGGATCGCGGCCTGCTCGGACCCGGCCAGACATCGATGCAGGGAATCGTCGCCTGGCTGCGGGCGAACCCCGAGCAGGGGCGCGCGATCATGCGCGAGAATAAGAGCTTTGTGTTCTTCAAGGAACTGAACGGCGCCGGTCCGCTGGGGGCGATGGGATATCCCGTCGCCGGTTGGACCAGCGTGGCTGCGGATCCAAGATTCATTCCGCTGGGCGCACCGCTGTTCCTATCGATGGACCGGACCGACGCGACCGGACTGTGGGTGGCGCAGGATACCGGCGGCGCGATCAAAGGCGCCAACCGCGTCGATACCTTCTGGGGGGCGGGCGATGAGGCGCGCGCGATTGCCGGCGGGATGTCTGCGCGGGGCACGGCATGGCTGCTGCTTCCCCGGGGTACGCTTGCAAGGCTGAATGCTGCCCAGCCCGCGCCGATGCAGCCCCAGCCGCCCCAGTCGCTGATTCCCCAGCCATGAGCGCGCGGGGGCGCCGCAATCTGGCGCCCGAGGAAGCGGCGCTTTGGCAGAAGGTGATCCAAAGCGTCACACCATTGCACGTCCGCGCCGCACCCAAGGCGCTGCCGCCGGAACCCGCATTGGTGACCGCATCCCCGCCGGCTCCGAAGCCAGCACCGCCGCGGATCGAAATACCGATCGGCAAGCTGACGCCCACGAGGTCGGCCCGTCCGGTGATAACGCTTTCCACGCCCATGCCCGACACGCACGAGCGGAGGACGTTGGATGCCAGTTGGGACCGGCGCCTGTCTCGCGGTCTGGTGGCCCCGGAAAGTGCCATCGATCTCCATGGGCACAATCTCCACGCGGCCTATGATCGACTCGACGCGGGGCTGGCCCAGGCGATCGCACGCGGCGACCGCGTGTTGTTGCTGATAACCGGCAAGCCGCCACGACCGGAATCGGAACGGCCGCACGCGCGCGGCGCGATTCGCGCAGCAGTAGGCGACTGGTTGGCTGCGTCGCGTCACGCCGACCGTATTGCAGCGGTACGGCAGGCCCATCCTCGTCATGGCGGTACCGGCGCGCTTTACATTGTGCTGCGGCGGTTCCGATCTTCGTAGAAGACCGGAATTTCTTAACTAATGCATGCGACGTTGATGCTGCGCCACTTACTGTCGGCGCCGCATGGGGGTTTCTTGGAGCGTCGATCAGCAATGCGCGTGGGGGAGCGAAGCATGGCGAAGCGGGTGGCCGGCGTGGCTGCGCTGGGCGCCTGCGTTCTGCTGGGCGCGGCGCTTGGGGCGGGCACCGCCCGCGCGGTGCTATGGGTAGCGCTGGCGTTGAGCGTGCCGCTCACCATTCTTGCCGTTCTTGCGACGCTGTTTCTGCTGCAACCGCGCCGGAACGCCGCGCTGTCGGCGGCGGTGGACCGGCTGCATGCTGCAGCGCTCGGTGATCTGGAGAGCCCGCTGCCGCCAAAACTGATGCGGAATATGCCGCGACTCGCCCAGTCGATCGACGAGCTGTTCCTCAAGCTGCGCGGTAATCTGGAAAGCGTCCACCGGCTCGCCATGTTCGACACGGTGACCGGCTTGGCGAATCGCCCGCATTTCCGTCGCAGCGCCGAGCGGATGCTGGAAGATGCACCGGAAGAAGCGCGGGCGGTGCTGTTTTTCATCGATCTCGATCGGTTCAAGGCCGTGAACGACACGCTGGGCCATGCGGTGGGCGACGTGCTGCTGGGCATGGTCGCGAACCGGCTGCGCGCGGTGGGCGATCAGTGTGCCGCATTCAATCACGGCGAGACGCCGCTGATCGGTCGGTTGGCAGGCGACGAATTTACCCTGTTCTTCGCCGACCTGCCTGACCCGGCCGCGCGCGAGCGGGTGGGCGAGAAGGTGCTGCAGGCACTATCTGAGCCTTTCGATCTGGCGGGGCAGCAGGTTTCGATCGGCGCGTCGGTCGGCCTCGCGCTGCACCCCGATCACGGGCTGACCTTGCACGACCTGATGGGCGCGGCCGATGCGGCGATGTACCAGGCGAAGACGCAGGGCCGGGGGCGGGTGGAGACGTTCAGCGACGGGCTCGCCGCGCAGATGATCGCGCGTGCCAGGCTGGAAACGGAACTACGCGCCGCGATCGAACATGACGAATTCGCGTTGGTGTTCCAGCCGCAGATCTCTGCCAAGAGCGGCGTGATCGTGGGGGCGGAGGCGCTGCTGCGCTGGCAGCACCCGGACGGCACCAAGCTTCCTGCCGCCTTCCTCCAGCGTGCCGAGGAGACGGGGCTGATCGTCGAGATCGGTGACTGGGTGGTGGCGACGGTGGCGAACACCATCGCGCGCTGGGGCCGGCTGGGTATCGAGCAGCGGCTGGCAGTGAACGTCAGCCAGCGCCAGATCGACCATGCCAGCTTTTTCCGTCATCTTCGCGCCGCGATGCTTGCAGCGCAGGCGCCGGCGCGACTGCTCGAACTCGAAATCAGCGAGACGCTGGCGATGCATTGCTCGGAAGATGTGCTCCGCGCGATCGCGATGCTCCGCTCGGCAGGGGCAACGGTGGCGGTGGACGATTTCGGCACCGGCTATTCCAACCTTGCCCGGCTGCGGCGCTTGCCTATCGACCGCGTGAAGCTGGATCGCAGTGTGATCGAGCATGTCGCCACCAATCCGGAGGCGCGGGCAATTGCCCAGGCAGTGATCGGCCTCGTCCACGGACTGGGCTGCCAAGCGGTGGCGGAAGGCATCGAAACCGAGGCGCAGGCTACGGTGCTGCGAGTGATCGGCTGCGACATTCTCCAGGGCTATGCGATCGGCGCCCCGATGGGCGAGGCGGACTTCCTCGCCTGGGTACAAGGCATGACGCCGCAGCGGGCGACTGCCTGAGCCGTCATACCCGCCGTAATATTTCCGCATAGACCTCGGTAAGCGCGCGCAGGTCGGCCAGGGCCACGGCTTCGTCGAGCTTGTGCATCGTGGCGTTGAGCAGGCCGAATTCCACGACCGGGCAGATGCGCGACAGGAAGCGGGCGTCGGACGTGCCGCCCGTGGTCGACAACTCGGCATCCACCCCCAGCACATCGCGGATCCCGCCGCTGACCAACTCCGACAAGGGCCCGGGCTCGGTGAGGAATGCCTCTCCATAGACGCGGCCATGTACCTCCGCCTGCGGTGCGTGGCGCGCGACCACCGCGCGGATGCGTTCGATCAGGGCCGGCCCGCGCTGCTGGTCGTTGAACCGAATGCTGATACGCGCGGCCGCGCGGCCGGGGATGACGTTGGTCGCCTTGTTGCCCACTGCGAGATCGATCACCTCGATGTTCGATGGCTGGAACCAGGCATTGCCCGGATCGAGTTCGATCGAGTCGATCTCCGCCAATGCGCGGATGAGGCGGGGCACAGGGTTATCGGCGAGATGCGGATAGGCAACATGCCCCTGGCGGCCGATTACCGCGATGTCGATCACCGTCGAACCGCGTCGGCCGATCTTGATCGTGTCACCCAGCCGATGTGCCGAGGTAGGCTCGCCGACGACGCAGCAATCGGGGATCAGGCCGCGATCCGCCATACGCTCGATCAGTTTCGGCGTGCCATAGGTTGCGGGCCCTTCCTCGTCGCCGGTGATAATGAGGCTCGTCGTGCCGCGCGCGGGCACGTGCGCAGCCGCCGCGACAAAGGCGGCGATGGCGCCCTTCATGTCGACTGCGCCGCGGCCATAGAGCAGCTCGCCGCGGATTTCCGGCGCGAAGGCACCGCTGGTCCAGCCTTCGCCGGGCGGCACCACGTCGAGATGGCCGGCAAAGGCAAAATGCGGGCCGCCGGCGCCGCGCACGGCAAGAAGGTTCTCGACGGGTCCATCGGGCGCCTCGCCTTCCACAAAGCGCTCGACGCGGAAGCCCAGGGGGGTGAGGGCATGTTCGAGCACGTCGAACACGTTGCCCCGTGCTGGCGTGATGCTTTCCGCGCCGATCAAGGCCTTGGTGAGTTCGACGACGTCCGGCACACTACCTCCCACAATCAAGGGAGGCGACATTGCCCAAGCTGGACCTGGATACAATCCCGCAGACCAATGCCACTGGTTATCCGGCACCCTTTGATGCGGCAGTGGCGGGGCGCTGGTACCGCCGGCTGGCGCCGCCCTCGGGGCTGACGGCAATGGGCGTTAGCCATGTCGTGCTGAAGCCGGGGGCCTGGTCGTCCCAGCGGCACTGGCACGATAGCGAGGATGAGTTCGTCGTGGTGCTTTCCGGCGAGGCGGTGCTGGTGGAAGACGGCGGTGAGACGGTGCTTCGCGCGGGCGACTGCGCGGCGTTTCGGGCCGGCGTGGCGGACGGGCATCATCTGCAGAACCGCTCCGGCACGGATTGCGTGTTCCTGGCGATCGGCGCGGGCCCACGCGGAAGCGGGGAATATCCGGATATCGACATGGTGTTCACACCGGAAGGCTATTTCCGGAAGAACGGGACGCGCTACGAAACCGAGCGGTTGAAGTAGCCCTCTTCCAACCCTCTCCCCTCCGGGGAGGGGAGGCTAAAGAATACCGATCATACCACCGGGAGCTCGTACTTCTCGATCACCCATTCTTCTTCCTGTGCCCCGGCGATCCAGTCCTGCATGAACGGGTGCTGGAGTACGGCCAGCATATAGCTTTGAGCGAAGCGGGGGACGGGAAGCGAATAGGTAACGATTCGCGTCACCACCGGCGCAAACATGATGTCCGCCGCCCCGAACGCGCCAAACAGAAAGGGCTCTTCGGTGCCGTAGCGGGCGCGAGCCTGGGCCCAGAGCTCCATGATCCGGGTAAGATCCGCCTGGACGTCCGCATCCACCTGCGCTGCCGGATACACCTGGCGCACGTTCATGCTGTGCTTGCTGCGGAGCGCGGTGAAGCTGGAATGCATCTCGGCCGCCATCGAGCGTGCCATCGCCCGGGCGGCCGGGTCCACCGGCCAGAACAGCGTATTGCCGGTCTTGTCGTTCAGATATTCGACGATCGCCAGGCTGTCCCAAACCACCGCATCATCGTCCCACAGGATCGGCACCTTGCCGGATGAGGGGGCGAATTCAGCGCCCTGACGGCGCTTGTCCCAATCCTGATCGTACATCGGCACGACCGTTTCCTCGAACGGCAGCCCGGAGAGCCTGCAGGCGAGCCAGCCGCGGAGGGACCAGGAGGAGTAGGCTTTGTTGCCGATGATGAGCTTCATGCCCCCGGGATAGCCTTGGGCGGGGGCGGCGGCAACCGGGCTAGGCGTCCGCGCGCACCCATTGCGAAGGTTTCAAAATATTTCCACGGTGCCCGGGCGGCAGGGGGCCGCGACTCGGGGGAATGAGACGACATGCGGAAGACGTGGGCGGTGCTGGCGGCAGCGGCGGTGCTGGTGCCGATGAGCGGCGGGGTATGCGCGCAGGAGACGCAACAGCAGCAGGCGGCGAGCGCCACCAAGCCGACGCCGGCGAAGCTGGATACCGCCGTCTTCGCCGAATTGCCGATGCTGGCGGGCCCGGTGCTCTCGCCCGACGGTACCCGCTTCGCCGCGCAGCTGGCGGTGAAGGGGAGGCAATATTTTGCGATCGTCCCGCTGGACGGCGAGACGCAGCCGCAACTGATCGCCACCGGGGACACCGACATCAACGACTGGCGCTGGGTCAACAACGAGTGGCTGGTGCTCGGCGTCGGCAAAACCACGCCGGTCGAAGGCGACGAATGGTACATCACCCGCGCTTTCGGCGTGCAGGCGGGTACCGGCAAGATGGTGCTGCTGAACAGTCGTGAGACGGGCCAGGACGGCGGCACGCTGCTGTGGACCGCGCATGACGGCACGCCGCGGGCGCTGCTCGCCGCCCAGACCTCGATCTACACGAACGAGGCGGGCTTCTGGCCGAAGGTCGATGAGGTCGATGTCTCCACCGGCAAGCACAAGACGGTGCTGGTGGGCCGCGAAGGTGTGATGCACTGGTATGCCGATGGCGCCGGCGTGGTGCGGATGGGCATCGGCAGGAGCATGGACGGCCGCCAGCGGCGCCTGCTGTATCGCCCGAATGCCCGCAGCGACTTCCGCGTGATCGACCGCGCCAAGGGCCTGCACGACGGGCTGCTGGTGCCGTCGCTTTTCCTGCCCGATCCCGGCAAGGCACTGGTGGTGCAGGACGACGACAAGGGCTTGTCCGCGCTGTGGGAATATGACCTCGCGGCGATGCAGACCGGCAAGCAGATCTTCGCCTCGCCGGGATACGACATCAGCGGTCCCGTGGTCGATCCGGTTACGTCCACGCTGCTCGGTGTCGAGGTGACCGAGAACCGCTCAACCACGCACTGGATCGATCCCGCGATGGCGGCGCTGCAAAAGAAGCTGAGCAGCATGGTCCAGTCCGCCCAGGTGGAGATCACCAGTTTCACCGCCGATCGATCGGTGGTGATCGTCAAGGTAGGCGATGCCACCGCCCCCGGTGCCTATTTTGTCTACCGCGCTGCCGACGAATCGCTTCAGCCGCTGGCGATGAACAACCAGACGCTCAAGCTGCGACGTCTCCACCCGGTGAAAACTATCCGCTACAAGGCGCGAGACGGGCTGGAGATCGCCGCCGTGCTGACGCTACCGCGCGGCAGCACGGGCAAGAACCTGCCGCTGATCCTGATGCCGCATGGCGGCCCCTCCGCCCGGGACGAGGAGGAGTGGGACTGGTGGTCGCAGTTCCTGGCCGAGCGTGGCTATGCGGTGATCAAACCCAATTATCGCGGCTCGACCGGCTATGGCACACCGTTCGAACGCAAGGGCGAAGGCCAATGGGGCCTGGCGATGCAGGATGACCTGAACGATGCGGTGAAGGCGCTGGTGGAGCAGGGCATCGCCGACCCCAAGCGCGTGTGTGTGGTGGGCGGCTCCTATGGCGGCTATGCGGCGCTGCGGGCGGCGCAGCGCGACGGCAGTCTGTACCGCTGCGCGGTTTCGTTCGCAGGCGTGTCCGATCTGCAGCGGCTGCTCGCCTTCAATTCGAACGCGCTCGGCGCCGAGGCGACGGGCGACTGGCTGAAGGCGCAGGCGCCCGACTTCAAGGCGATCTCGCCGCTGTTCCACGCCGAGGACTTCTCGATCCCGGTCCTACTGGTCCACGGCAAGAAGGACCGGCGCGTGCCGTTCAAGCAGAGCAAGCTGATGGCGGATCGGCTGGCGACGGCGGGCAAGACGTTCGAGTTCATCGAGCAGCCCGAAGGCGACCATTTCTTCACGCGGCAGGAGGACCGGCTGAGCTTCCTCAAGGCGCTGGAGGCGTTTCTGGCCAAATATAACCCGGCGTGACCGGCAGGCCGGGAGGCGCAAGGCGCCCCCCGGCCCTCGCTATCCGGCGGCGCTTGCCCATCGGGAAGGCGACCGGCGCCGATCGGCGTTACAGGGGCATTCAGATTGCCAATGCCAATCTGGCATAAACCGTCGGCAAGGTGATGCGCATGAGGATGATGGCAGTCGCGGCGATCCTGTTTTCCACCGGAGTCCCCTCGGCGCCGATCGAGCCGCCAGCGACTGTGGACGATATCGTTAAGAAGCTCGATATCACGTCCTTTGCCAACATGGTCGGCCGCTTGGTGCCCGGAAGACGCACGTTCGCGGACTATGGCTTCGTTCTACGGACCCGCTCGCAAAAAAGCGCCGAGCTGATTCGGACTGCCGATGGGCATAAGAAGAGTTTCGTGATCACGTCAGA
Source organism: Sphingomonas sp. TDK1 (assembly GCF_001650735.1). Classification (GTDB taxonomy): domain Bacteria; phylum Pseudomonadota; class Alphaproteobacteria; order Sphingomonadales; family Sphingomonadaceae; genus Sphingomonas. Next base: position 201,607 of record NZ_LXVY01000003.1, read on the forward strand.
CCGAAAGAGCCGCCTCACCATTTGCTTTAGGGATCAGTTTGTCAGGGCGGCGGGCAGTGCCTCGCCCATTCGAGCGGACATCACGTCGAATCTGGTGATCAGCACATCGGCTAGAGGTCTTTGGATAGCGCAAGAGGCTGCAAGCGATCTGCGCTGTCGCAACTCCCGTTTCGGCGACAAACACTATCCGCGCACGGTCGGGGGCTAGACGGCACAGTTTGGACGGCCGCGATCAGCGTCGCTGACCCCACCACTGCTTTTGGTTGCCGGCTATCCATTATTGCGCGCGAGAAGCGGGGGTGGCTTCACAGACAGTCGAGAAAGGGCGCATAGGTCAACGCCATGATCCTTTCCATCATCCTCGCTGCCGCCATCGCGCAAACACCTGTTCGTGTTGCACCCGCCGACCCGGCCGCTTTTTTCAGGGGCGATGGAACGGTCGTGAAAATCGATCCGAGTTGCCGGGACTATACGCTCGACACGGTCCAGACCAATCCCGATTGCGCGGCGCGGGTGGCCAAGGGCGAAGCGGCACCGTCGCTGGCTATCGCCGCAATGACGTTGCAATCGGTACCGGCACGCCGGGCGGATGCCGTGCAGCTTCTGAAACGCTCGGCCGAGGTTACCGGCAGTCCGGCCGTGCATTATCTTCTCGGGTCCGTGTTGGGAACCGCGCAGCAGGTGCAGCCGGACTATGCGCTGGCCGTACGCCATCTCGGCATCGCTGCCGAGCGCGGCAATCCGGCAGCGGCCGATCTCCTTGCCAGCCTATTGCTGGCAGGGAAGGGGGCGCCGCGCGACGTTCCGCGCGCGATCAGCCTGTATGAGCGGGCTGCCGCGAACGGATTTCCGTCGGCGGCGATCGCGCTGGGCAAACTGTATCTCGCAGGCAAGCGCGTACCGAAAGACGAAGCGCGGGGGCAGGCATGGCTGGATGCGGCGGCCGCCGCCAATGCCCCTACGGCCGCGCAGCTCGCCGCCCTGGCAAAAGGCGACACGAAGGTCTCGAACTATCAATTGATCCCGTCTGCGGATCCGGCGAAGGTCAAGCTGGTGCGATATGGCACCTTCGACAATCCGGACATTCCGCCGAGCTTCGGCTTCGATCCCGAGTTCCAGAAGATCCATGATGCGCCGTATGACGATCGCGAGACGCTGGCGACCTTGGAGAAGGGAGCCGCCGCGATGCCGACGCCATACCTCTATGAACTTGCCCGGCGACTGGCATCCCTTGATCCGGGCAGGAGCCTTTCCACCTACCTCCTTGCCCGGACCCGCATGGCCTATGATGCGGCTCGCTGTGCCGATCCGGCTGCCGCCGAAGCGCTGCGCGCCTGGGACATGGTCGTCGCACCGGATCTTCGGTTCCTGTTCGCCGCAGGCGCACCGCCCCGGGTCGCAATCGAGCAGGCATTGTCGCAGGAAGCAACGTTGCCGGCCGACACCCAGCCCTGGTGGGTTTGCAGATCCGGCATGGCCGAGATGTCTGCCGCGATGAACGGCCAGGCGGGGGCGTTGAAGCTCAAGCCCGCGTCGGCCTGGCCCGACCTTCGGAAGACGGCAAGGGCGCCGCTTGAGAAGCTGCTGGGAAGCAACTGACCGCGCCGCATTCCCTAAGGGGTGTACCCGGAAACGCTCGATCAGGCCTTCACATAGACCCAGGCATGGCTGCCGGAGGCGAGCGGCGCCCAGACCCGCCGATAATTCTCGCTTTCATAGACGTCCGCCGCCGCCAGCTCCTCCGGAGTGAGCTGGAAGACCTTGCCCGGGATCGGCGGGCCTTCACCGGGGACGAGGGCGAGGTGCGTCTCGATGCCGCTGGCATCCAGTACGGCGGGATCGCGAATCTGGATCTCGGTGACGACATAGCCGTGGAGGATGTCGTCGGTGCCGTCGAGCAGCCGACCGAACTGGCTCAGCTGTACCTGCGCAAGCTGGAGCGTGCCGTAGGAGAAGAGCGGCTCCACGCGCGGTTCAGCCGATCGCTTCGAGCACCGCGGCGCGGAGCTCCGGCAGCCCCATGCCCTTGTCGCTGGACGTTGCCAGGATCTCGGGGTGGGCGGCGGCGCGCTTGCGGGCCTCCTCGACGGTGCGGGCGGTCACGTCGGCCAGCTCGCTCGCCTTGATCTTGTCCGTCTTCGTCAGGACCAGACGGTAGCTGACGGCCGCATCGTCGAGCATCTCGAGGATCTCGCGATCGACATCCTTGATGCCGTGGCGCGAATCGATCAGCACCAGCGCGCGCTTCAGCTCCTGCCGGCCGCGCAGATAGTCGTTCACCAGATAGCGCCACTTGCGCACCATGTCCTTGGGCGCCTTGGCGAAGCCGTAGCCGGGCATGTCGACGAGGCGGAAGCGCAGCGGCTCGCCCACGTCGAAGAAGTTGAGCTCCTGCGTACGGCCCGGGGTGACCGAGGTGCGCGCAAGGCTGTTGCGGTTGGTCAGCGCGTTGATCAGCGACGACTTGCCGACGTTCGAGCGGCCGGCAAAGGCGACTTCCGGCACCGTCGGCGCAGGCAAGTGCTCCAGCGCGGGTGCCGACTTGAGGAAGGCGATGGGGCCGGCGAACAGTTTGCGCGCGGCTTCGATCTGGTCGGGGTCGAAGGACATTTAGATCAGGGGCCTTGCTGCGATGTCAAATTCCTCCCCGGAACGGGGAGGGCGACCATTCGCGCCAGCGAATGGTGAAGGGGCCGCCGCGTCAGCGGCGGTGCTCCCCACGTACTGCGCCATTCCGCGCCCTGCGGCGCGGCCCCTCCGCCCCTCGCCTTCGGCGAGCGGTCCCCCTCCCCGTACCGGGGAGGCGTAAGAGGGGCGTACCGCCATCACTTGGCCTTGGCCGCTTTCGGCTTTTCCACCGGGACCTTCATCTCCGGGTGACGGGAATAGAGCCACTGCTGCTGGAGCACGGTCAGCACGTTCGAGGTGATCCAGTAGATCTGCAGGCCGACGGCGAACGGCGCCATCAGGAACATCAGCATCCACGGCATGATCGCGAACATCTGCTTCTGCATCTCGTCCATCGGTGCCGGGTTCATCCGCATCTGGAAGAACATCGACACGCCGAGCAGCACCGGCACCACGCCGATCGCCAGGAAGCTGGGCGGGGTGAAATGGAGATAGCCGAACAGGTTGAGGATCGTCGCCGGATCGGGCGCGGACAAGTCCTTGATCCACAACACGAAGGGCTGGTGGCGCATTTCGATGGTCAGCAGCAGCACCTTGTACAGCGCGAACATGATCGGAATCTGCAGGAGCATCGGTGCGCAGCCGGCGAGCGGATTGACCTTTTCCGCCTTGTACAGCTGCACGATCTCCTGCTGCTGGCGCTGCTTGTCGTCCTTGTAGCGCTCCTGGATCGCCTTCATCTTCGGCTGTACCTGGCGCATCTTCGCCATCGAGGCGAACTGCTTCTGCGCGATCGGGAACAGCAGGCCGCGGATGGTGATCGTCAGCAGGATGATCGCCACGCCGAAATTGCCGACCAGCTTGAACAGCCAGCTGAGGTAGGTGAAGATCGGGCGCTCGATGATCTCGAACCAGCCCCAATCGATCGCGCGCTCGAACTTCGCGATGTCATACTGCTTCTGATAGGCGTCGAGCAGCTTCACTTCCTTTGCACCGGCAAAGAAGTGGCTGGTATAGGTCGCTTCCTTGCCCGGACGGATCGCGATCGGCTGCGAGAGCGACACATCGGCCTGATACTGCTGGCCGGCGGTCCCGCGCTGCTGGATGTTCACGCCGCCGCGCTGGTCCGGGATCGCCGCGGTCAGCCAATAATGGTCGCTGAAGCCGACCCAGCCGCCGGTGGTGGCGAACTGCTGGGGCGTGCTCTCGATGTCCTTCCAGTCGATATAGTGCGCCGCCTCGTTGGTCGCGGCGACCGGGCCGACATGCGCGGCCCACTGGCTGGTATCGGTCGAGCGCTGGCCGCGCGAGATCAGCGTATAGGGCGTCACGGCCACCGGCGCGCCGCCGCGGTTCGCGACGGTCTGGCGGACGGTGAACATGTAGTTCGAATCGACGCCGAGCTCGACCGTGAAGGTCTGGCCGGCGCTGTTGGTGGTGGTGAGCTTCACCGGCGAGGCGGGCGTCAGCGTCTCGCCATCGGCCTTCCACACGGTGTTGCCGTCGGGCACGCCTGCACCCTGCCAGCCGAACTGCGCGAAATAGCTGCCCTCGGCACCGCTCGGCGAAAGCAGGCGGATCGGCGGCGAATTCTTGGCGACGGTCTGGTCATACTCGCGCAGGACGAGATCGTCGATGCGCAGGCCCTTGAGGTTGATCGAGCCCTTCAGCGCGGGCGTGTCGATCTGCACGCGGGGGCTGTCGGCCAGCACGGCTTCGCGATTGCGAATCGTCTTCGGGGCGTTCGCCGCGGCGTCGACACCGGAATTCGGTACCGGCTGCAGCTTGCCGTCGACCATCTTCGCGGGCGCGGCGGGCTGCTGCGGGAACAGCCAGTGGCTGATCACCGGCCAGCCGAACAGGACCAGCGCGGCGAACACCGCAAAAAGGACGAAATTCTTCTGTTCTTCTTTCACCGATAATCCCCGGAAGGAAAACTCAAGGAACGGGATCTGGGCCGTGCCCGCCCCATGGATGGCAGCGCGCGATGCGCCGTAGCGCAAGCCAGCCGCCTTTCATCGCCCCATAGCGGCGAAGCGCCTCGATTGCATAGGCCGAACAGGAGGGCTGGTAGCGGCAGGTGGGCGGCAGGATCAGCGACGGGCCCAGCTGCCAGGCGCGCGCGAGCAGCATCAGGGCCCGCGCGATCACGATTCCACCTTGGGATCAGCCTTGGGGCGAACGCGCCGAAGCGCCTTGGCGAGTTCCGCCTTCAGATCGGCATAGGGGCGCTCGATTCCGCCGTTCCTGCCGATCAGCACATGGTCTGCGCCGGCGATTCCCGCCTCCGGCAGGATTTCGCGCGCAAGCATACGAAAGCGCCGCTTCATCCGATTGCGGATAACGGCGTTGCCAACTTTCTTGGATACGGTAATGCCGATCCGCATCGACGGATCGGCATCGTTCCGTTCGCGCACCAGCAGGACGAAACCGGGCATCGGTGCCCGCTTTCCCCCGTTGGCGGCGAGATAGTCCTTGCGCTGCGTGAGCCGGTCGAGGCTCGGCAAGGGCGTGTCGGTGCTTACGCCGACAGCTTCTTGCGGCCGCGGGCGCGGCGGGCGCGGATCACATTGCGACCGCCCGGGGTCGCCATCCGTGCACGGAAGCCGTGCCGGCGCGCACGCACCAGGTTGCTCGGCTGAAAGGTCCGCTTCATCGCTCATCCTCGAGTATCTAGAACGTAAAAGGGCCGCCACAGGGGCGGCCGCGTGTCGAGCGCCCTTAAGCAGAACCGCCGCAGGAGTCAACGCAGGAAGCGGAAATCGGGCGAGTTCTGCGCGCATGGCTGCGAAGATGGGGCTGGTGTGTTGCAGGTGCAAGACGCCCGTTGACGATCGTGCCGCTTCCGTATCGAGGAAAAGCCGCTATGCTCTCATTTCGGGGAGGGGGGCTCTCTTGGTCGCCAGCGTTTCGACGGTTGCCTATCTGGGATTGGAAGCGCGCGCGGTGGAGGTGCAGTGCAACCTCGTCGCCGGGCTGCCGAAGTTCGTCGTCGTCGGCCTGCCCGACAAGGCGGTGGCCGAAAGCCGTGAGCGCGTTCGCGCCGCGATGGCCGCGATCGGGCTGGCATTGCCGCCCAAGCATATCGTCCTCAACCTCTCGCCCGCCGACCTGCCCAAAGAGGGGTCGCATTTCGACCTGCCGATCGCGCTGGCGCTGCTGGCGGCGATGGGCGTGGTCGATGCCGAGACGATTGCGGGCTATGTGGTGGTCGGCGAACTGGCGCTTGACGGGCGTATCGCGCCGTCGCCGGGCGTGCTGCTCGCGGCGATGCATGCGGCGGAGGCGGGCAAGGGGCTGGTCTGCCCCGCCGCGCAGGGGCCCGAGGCGAGCTGGGCGGGGCAGGTGGAGGTGCTGGCGGCGCCTGACCTGATCGCCCTGCTCAATCACTTCAAGGGCAACCAGTTGCTCCCCGGCCCGGTGTCGGGCGAGGTCGATCCGCCGGGGCAGGGGCCGGACCTCGCCCAGGTGAAGGGGCAGGAAACCGCCAAGCGCGCGCTGGAGATTGCGGCGGCGGGCGGGCACAACCTGCTGTTCGTCGGGCCGCCGGGCGCCGGCAAGTCGCTGATGGCGGCGTGCCTGCCGGGCATCCTGCCGCCGCTCGAGGCCGCCGAGGCGCTGGAAGTGTCGATGGTCGCTTCGGTGGCGGGGACGCTGCAGGGCGGGCGGCTGACCCGCACCCGGCCGTTCCGCGCGCCGCATCATTCGGCCTCGATGGCGGCGCTGACCGGCGGCGGGCTGAAGGTGAAGCCGGGCGAGGTGAGCCTCGCGCATCTCGGCGTGCTGTTCCTCGACGAGCTGCCCGAGTTCCAGCGCGCGGTGCTTGATTCGCTCCGCCAGCCGCTGGAGGCAGGCGTGGTGAGCGTCGCCCGGGCCAATGCGCATGTGACCTTCCCGGCGCGGGTGCAGCTGATCGCGGCGATGAACCCGTGCCGCTGCGGGCATCTCGGCGACCCCGCGCTCGCCTGCGCCCGCGCGCCGCGCTGCGCGGCCGACTATCAGGCCAAGGTATCCGGCCCGCTGCTCGACCGCATCGACCTGCATGTCGAGGTCCAGCCGGTCACCGCCGCCGACCTCGTCCTGCCGCCGCCTGCGGAAGGATCGGCCGAGGTCGCGGCGCGGGTGGCGGCGGCGCGGTCGCTCCAGACGGCGCGTTATGCGGGCACCCCGATGCGGACCAATGCCGAGGCGGACGGCGAGCCGCTGATGGCGGTCGCCACGCCCGACGATGCGGGGCGCAAGCTGCTGGCCCAGGCGGCCGAGGCGATGCGGCTTTCGGCACGGGGCTATACAAGGGTGCTGCGCGTCGCGCGGACGATCGCCGATCTGGCGGGTGCCGAGGGGGTAGGGCGCATCCATGTCGCGGAGGCGCTCAGCTACCGCCGCCAGGCGCCGCGGAGTTGAGCGGGCCATGCTGATCGAGGCGATCCTGGAATATCTCGGCGCGATCGGCGGGCCGGATCGCGGGACGTGGAAGCTGTGGCTCGGTATTGTCGCAGCGGGCGCTGTCGCCTGCGTGCTGCTTTCATACTGCGCGTAGCGTGGCGGCTTTCGCCCCATTTGCAGACGTAACCGGAGATGGGTAGCATCCAACGATGAACGAAGCGGCCGTGAGCGGGATACTACTGACGCTGATCTCCGCTGTCGTACTCGCGGTCGGGTTTGCAACGGGCAAGATGCCGTTCAATTACAGGTCCCTGGACACCGGACGATATACGGCTCCAGCTACATTCTGGGCATTCGCAGGCTCGTGGACGCTCTTTGCTATCGCAGGGATCGCCATCGCAGTTCGCCACTGGGGCGTATGACCGTTTTCCACCACTTCCGGGCGTTCAAGGCAATCTTGGTCCATCTTGCGCTGACCGCATTGTTCATAATATGTTCTAAATCGAAAACCTGTGAAATGGCCGCTTTTTGATTCCGTTGAATACCTCCCCGCTGCGCGCGACGCGAGATATCGCGCGTCCTCGTCCTTTGTTGCTGCGGGCCGCACGCGCAAAGTTTTCGCGAGCCTAAACTTCCTAAACTTCGCGGCCCACGGCGCATGTCGAGACAGCCGCGAAAGCGCGCGTGCGCCTAAACTTCCTGAACTTCGGCCGATGACCGCGATCCGGCGCGGCACCGCTATCCCTGCGTGTCGCCAGCGCGCACCTCGCGTTGATCGGCAGCAACCTCCCGCCGACATCGACGTTGAGCGCAGGTGCAACAGCCCCGAAACGAAGCGCCCGAAGGCGAAGAGCCCGATCTGCCTCCCGACGAGGAGGAGGAAGTCCAGGAACGCGAGGCCGCGTCCTCGCGCGTCATCCACGAGGTCATTCGCCGCCAGGGCGACGAAGAGCTCGACCGGCCGGCGAGTTCGCTGTTCTTCTCCGGCGTGGTCGCCGGCGTGGCGATGGCGGCGTCCGTGCTCGGGCGCGGGCTGATCGAAAGCCATCTGCCCGATACCGCATGGCGGCTGCCGGTCTCCAGCATCGGCTATTGCCTGGGCTTCGTGATCGTCGTGCTCGGGCGGCTGCAATTGTTCACCGAGAGCACGCTTTCCGCGGTGATCCCCGTCGCGGCGAACCCGACCTTTCGCAATTTCTCCCGGCTGGGGCGGCTCTGGGGCCTGGTGCTGGCGGCCAATCTCGTCGGCACGCTGCTGATCGCCTGGCTCGCGACCGAGGGCTGGGTGGGCACGCAAGCGAGCACAAAGGCGATGCTCGACACCTCGCGCAGCCTGCTCGAGCTGTCCGGCTGGGACGCAGTGCGCGCGGCGGTGCCGGCGGGCTTCCTGATGGCGGGAATCGCCTGGTCGCTGCCGGGCGCGCGGCGGCAAGAATTCTTCGTGCTGGTGTTTTGCACCTATTTCATATCGCTCGGCGAGTTCGCGCACGTCGTGGCAGGCGCGGTGGAGGCGTGGATGCTGTGGCTGGCGGGCGAGGCGAGCCTCGGCTGGGTGCTGGGCGGTTTCCTGGCGCCGGCGCTGCTCGGCAACATTCTCGGCGGTTCGGTGCTGTTCGCGTTGCTGGCGCATGCCCAGGTGCGCGAAGAGACATGAAGCGGGTTGCAGCACGGCGAAGCTTCGTCTAGCCGTGCGCATCCTTCGCTGCCCCTGTGGCGAAATTGGTAGACGCATTCGACTCAAAATCGAACGCCGCAAGGCATGCTGGTTCGAGTCCGGCCAGGGGCACCAATACATATTGAGACATTGTAGAAATCCGCGGAAAACTGCGATAAAATCGCCGTTGACAGTCCCGTGGTTTCTCATTCTGTTCCGCTAAGGCCCGCGAAAAGCGGGACACGAATCGGTGAGCCACGGGCCTCGCAGGAGGCGTGGTCCACCATGCTAACCGTCGTCGAAATCCGTACGCTGAAGCCTCGCGATCGCCCGTTCAAGGTCTCGGACCTTCTCGTGCAGCCATCCGGGGCATTGCTCTGGCGATTTCGCTACAGGTTTTCGGGATCGAGCGGAAGCTGTCGCTCGCGAGCTTTCCCCAAGTGACGCTTCAACAGGCTCGGCGGAAGCGCGACGAGGCCCGTTCTGAGCGCACGGATGGCTTTGACCCCGTCGAGGCTAAACGGTTGAAGCGCCTCGAGCGGCAGCGCTGCTCGACGACATGCCCAACGCGCAATGGCTGCTCGGCGATCGCGGCTACGACGCCGACTGGTTCAGGGATGCTCTGCAAGCCAAAGGCATCCAGCCCTGCACCCCAGGCCGGCGATCACGCAACGAGCCGGTCAGATACGACAAGCGGCGCTATCGGCGACGAAGCCGCATTGAGATCATGTTCGGTCGCCTCAAGGACTGGCGCCGCGTCGCAACCCGATACGATCGCTGCCCTACCGCCTTCTTTTCCGCCATCACCCTCGCTGCCACCGTCATCTTCTGGCTGTGATCAACGAGTCCTGACCCTGGCGCTGCGCGGCACCGGTGCGCTTCCGGGAGGCAATCTTGTCGTCACCGCGCCGGTCACCTTTGGGCGGATCCACATCCTGCCGATCGGCACCAGCCTGCTGCGCAGGTATCCGCGGCTGGATGTTGAACTCACTTTGATCGATCGCGTCGTGCGCCTGGTTGAAGAGGGGATCGACGTCGCGGCGCGGATCGGCGATCTGTCGGACAGTGCGCTCCATGCCCTGAAGGTCGCAGAAGTGCGGCGGGTTCCCGTCGCCAGCCCGGGCTATCTGGCGGCACGCGGAACGCCCGAGACTGTGCCAGCGCTACGTGATCACGCCTTGATCTCTTTCACCGAGATCGATCGCGCGCACGAATGGCGCTTCGGAGCGACCGGCAAGACCGCCATTCGCATCGAACCAAGGTTGACCGTCAACACCGCCGATGCGGCAATTGCGGCTGCGGTCGATGGTTTGGGGATCGCGCGCGTGCCGCTTGGTCACACTGCTGACGAAATCGCGCTGCCACCAGCACCGGTCCACCTCGTCTATCAGGCCAATCGACGCGCTTCGGTCAATGTGCGCGCGTTCATCGAGGCAGCGCGCGTGCATTTTGGTGGGTTGGATCTGACCGGTGGTACCGCCTAGGTTAAGATTTTGATTCAGTACGTTAAAGTCCGGATGCTGCCACGGTTTTTCCGCCACGCCCCGCTTGCACGAGGAGGGCCGACCCGAGGTTGGGACCAAACACCTAGGGGCTGCTCAAGTGTACGTCTACATATGGGTGCCACCGTCGATCCGCAGTTCGGTCCCGGTGACGAAAAGACCGTCATCGGACGCCAGCGCGGCGACGAGTCCGGCAACGGTGGTGGGCGGGGCAAAGCCGCGTCCCAAGGCAGGTGTCAGCTTGGCGAACAGCGACAGGTCACCATCTTCCGGGATGCCCGGCGCTCGCGTCATACCGGATTCGATGCTGCCCGGCGCCACCGCGATCGCGCGCAGGCCTTGGCTGGCATATTCTGCGGCGATGGCGTGGGTGAACGCCTGGATGCCGCCCTTGGACGCGGCATAAGCGGCCATATAGGGATGTGCGAAGCTCGCCGAGGTCGAGCTGAAGTTGATCACCACGCCGCGCCCGGTCCGCAACAGTGCCGGTAACGTCGCGCGGGTCATCAAGAAGGTGCTGGTCAGGTTCACCTTGAGGATCTGATTCCACAGATCGAGCGAGGTCTGGTGGGTATGTGCGGACCGCAAAATGCCCGCGGCATTGACGAGCACGTCCAGGCCCGCATCCACGAGCCCCGCCTCGGCAACCATTGCCGCGACTGCCGCTTCCTCGGAGACATCCGCCGTGATCGTCTGCAAGCGGGCCGCGTGACCCGCATGGCCTGCCCGATCGGCCGTCTCCACCAGCCCCTGCTCGGAAACGTCGACCGCAATGATGTTCGCGCCTTCCTCCAGCAGACGGGCGACAACGGCTTGTCCGATGCCGGACCCGGCGCCGGTCACAAGGGCGGTGCGTTGATGGAACCTGTTCATGGTCGCTCCTTCGACAACTTGTGTGTCGCGTGATCACCGTCGGCCGGACAGTGTGGCGCAAGACTCTCAGCAGGGCCCAGCGGCTGCAAGCCGGCGAACAGCCGATCCAGGCGCATCCTGATATCGCTTCGCCGTTGGCGGGCGGCGACCCGGCGCCCGCCGCCCATGTACAGTTCGTCGGAAATGGCGTCCTTGATGTTATCCAGCGCCGATTCATCCAGCACGTTGCAGCGGCGCAGTTCGATACAAAGCTGGATCAGGCCAATCGCCGTACCCTGGGCCCGCAGGCCCACATTGGTAATGTCTATGTGGAGCTGCCTTTGCTCTTGATAGGAGAGATTCACGATATTGTTCTCCAGAACCCGCCGGCTGAACCAGGCGCGATCAAAGCTTGATCCGAAAATCGATTCCGTAGGTGGCGGGCTCCGCATAGGTATTCCCAGCGAAGCCGAGCCCCCCGAAGTCGATTCCATACAGGCGGTACTTCTGATCGAAGACGTTCTTGCCCCAGACGGCCAGTTCTGCCTTCGCACCGTGCAGATCGATGTCCGCCAGCGCGACGCGGGCGTTGAAGAGGCTGCGGGGGGCGCCCGATATCACTTCGTTGTACGGGGTTCCTACCGTTGTCGGGTTGAAGTAGATCCGCCCGCGATAGTCGTAATCCAGGCGTGCGCTGAGCTTTCCGATCGCCAGCTGGGCGATGTCCCACTGTGCGAATGCGCTGATCGTCGTGGTCGCTCCGACCTGGAAGCGCGCCGTGTCCTTGACGTCGACGATGCGGTTGGTCGTGGGATCGAGGATCAGGAATTGAAGATACTTGCGGTTGGTGTAGCCGATGTTGCTGCCGACCGTGACCCCGTCGACCGGGCGCGCAGTGATCTCCGCTTCCAGCCCCCAGTAGCGCGCCTTGCCGGCGTTGACGGTGATGCTCGACGCGCCGCCGGTTCCTGCCTGAAGCTGCTGGAGCTGGAGGTCGGTGTGCGTTGCGTAGAAGCTCGCCAGATTCAGCCGGAGGCGCCGGTCGAAAAGGTCGGTCTTGAGCCCCGCTTCATATGAGGTCAGCGCTTCGGGCTTATAGCCCGAATTGACCGAACGGGCGTTGAAGCCGCCTGCCTTGTACCCGGTCGCCGTGCGGGCATAGAGCAGCGTCGTCGGCGTCGCCTGCCAGTCGATGCTCGCGGAATAGTTCACCCGATTGAAGCTGGCGTTGAGGGTCCGCGTGAGCGGCGCGCGCTGTTCGAGGCGCTTGCTGTCGTCGGTATAGCGGACGCCGCCCGTCACGCTAAGCGTCGACGTCACTTTGTACGTACCCTGCACAAAGCCCGCCTTGGACTCGTTGAAATGGTCATAATCGTACAGCGAGCCCAGCTGTACGCCGAAGCTGTTTATCTGCAGGGTGGGAGTCAAAGGAATTGCGACCGGTGATGGCAACGCCAGCAGGAAGTTCTGCGGGTTCCGCTCGTAAGAATGCTCGGAGAAATAATAGCCGCCGATCACATAATCGAAATGATCGCCGACCCGTCCCAGAATGTTGAATTCCTGCGAGAACTGATGTTGCCGGCGCACATTTTGGGTAGCGAAGAGGGTCAGCGGCGTCACGCCGAGCGGGAGAAACGGATTGGGCGGCGCGAGAATGGCCGGGCTTACCGTGAACCCGACAAGGTTCGCGTTCCCGCCGAGATCGTCGCCTGCGTTGCGGTTGCGCCACTGACGGAAACCGGTAAGCGAGCGCAAGGTGACCCCGCCGAGATCAAGATCCGCGGTGACGGTATGGCCCATGACCCGATCCGTCATCACCCCCTGGTTGAGGAAGACGCGGTCTAGTCTGTTCGGGGATACATTGGGCGTGCCGCCGCCGAGCTTCGGAGACGCCTGGAGATAGGCGAGGACGTCAGGCCGTACGGCGGTGAGCTGGAAGGCGGCGGCGTACCCGCTGCGATCCGAATAGTCGAAGCCATAGTCGAGCGTGAGCGGACCGCGACGAAAGCGGAGGGCGGCGCGCACGGCATCGAGCACATAGGCGCCCGGATCCCGGTTGTCGCGGCTGTCCGGGTCGTCGACGAATCCGTTGCGCTGCTTGTGCAGATAGGTGAAGCGCGCGGTCAGGCCCGACTTCGCGATATCGCCCGTGTCGACCGAGGTTCGGACCTGATAGAAGCCCAGGTTGCCGCCGCCCGCATCGAGTTCGGCATGGAAATCCTGCGAGGGTTTGACGGTGATGAGGTTCACCGCACCGCCGATCGTGTTGCGGCCGTACAGCGTTCCCTGCGGCCCTCGGAGAACCTCGATCCGTTCGAGATCCAGTATGTCGAACGCACTGCCCGAGGCACGCCCGAGGATGACGCCGTCGACGTACAGGCCGACGGGGCTGTCCGACGTCAGAATGGGATCGACATCGCCGATCCCGCGGATGAACAGCTGCATGTTCGTGGCAGAGGCCGGCGAGATCGTGACCGAAACGCTGGGTGCGATGGCCGTGAGGTCCGCGGCCGACGCGATGCCCTTGTCCTTGATTGTGTCCGCATTCAGCGCCGTGATGGCCAGCGGCGTCGATTGCAGATTTTCGCTGCGCTTCTGTGCGGTGACGACAATATCGGCAATGCCGCCGTCCCGCGCAGCGTCCGGCGGTACCGTCTGCGGATTCGCCGATGCCCGCGTAGCGGATGCGGATTGTGGCGGCGCGCTCGGCTGGTTCGGCGCCGTCGACTGGGCTGCGACGGGGGCAGCAAGCCCCATAGCGGCAATGCCGCCAAGCAGATGGGCAACGTTGCGCATCGATATCCCCTCCCATGTTTCGGCCGCTTTGGTGCCGATTATTCCTCCAGGATATTGCTATCGCGCACCATGTGTCAACAATGGCTACGTAAAATGCTGCTCAGAATGCCTAATGATGTCATATTGCGCATTTTGAAGCCGGTTTGCTTGCGTTCGTGGAATTGGGGCGGCGATGATCGTCTAAACGCGTAGGGATGCGTGGCGAAAAAAACGCAAAACACAAAAATATCGCCGCCATCGTCCGCATCTGTTGACGATTCCGGGATATCGAGGCAGATTTTTTGAAAATAGTGCATCGGATCGCACGCGAACGGATAGGGAGAGAGATGCGACGTCGACTCACATGTATCGTCATCGGCGCTGGAATGTCCGGCATCTTGGCGGCCATCCGTCTGCGCGAACGCGGCGACGACGTCATCGTCCTTGAGAAGGGCGCAACCGTCGGCGGAACCTGGCGCGAAAATCGATATGCCGGCCTGACCTGCGACGTGCCGGCCCATGCCTATACCTACTCGTTCGCGCCGAACCCGGCGTGGAGCCGGTATTTCGCCACCGGCAGCGAGATTCAGGAATATTTCGAAGGCGTTGTCGATCGGTGCGGCGTTCGCGAGGCGATTCGATTCGGCGTAGAGGTGGCCGAAGCGGCGTGGCAAAACGGAAAGTGGCACGTCGAGGCAAAGGACGGCAGCCGCTACGAGGCGGACGTGCTGATCGCCGCGACGGGCGTGCTGCATCATCCCCGCTATCCCGACATCAAGGGGATGGACACCTTCTCGGGGCAGGCGTTTCACTCGGCGCGCTGGCCGGACCAGATCGATCTTGCCGGCAAGCGGGTCGGCGTGATCGGCAATGGTTCGACGGGCGTGCAGATCGTCAGCGCACTCGCCGGCGTTGCGGCGCACGTCGATCATTTCCAGCGGTCGCCGCAATGGATCATGCCGGTCCAGGACTTCGCCTATAGCGAGGAAGAACGGGCGCGCTTTCGTGCCGACCCGGCGGCCATCGACGCTATCCGGTTCGATCCGGAATATGTCGGCAACGTGCGGCGCTTCAACAACGCGATTATCGATCCGGCGTCGGAGGCGATGGCGTTCATCGAGAGCATTGTGCGGCAGAATCTCGAGGCGAGCATCGCCGATCCGGTCCTGCGCGAAAAGCTGACACCGGACTATCGCGCCGCGTGCAAGCGATTGATCTACTCGCCATCCTATTACGCGCAGGTGCAGCGCGACGATGTCGACGTGGTGCGAGCGGGAATCGAGGCCATCGAGCCGGAGGGCGTCAGGACGCGGGACGGCGCGCTGCACGGCTGCGACGTGATTGTGTACGCAACCGGATTTCATGCCGACCGATTCGTCCGACCGATCAACATCGTTGGACGCGACGGCATCGCGCTGAATGACGTATGGGCGCGTCGGCCCTCCGCTTTCCTGGCGATCTCCGTCCCTGACATGCCGAACCTGTTCATGCTGAACGGCCCGACCGGCCCGGTGGGCAATTTCTCGCTGATCGAGATCGCGGAAGCGCAATGGGGCTATATCGCCCAACTGATCCAGCGCATCGAGAGCGGGGAGGCGGACGAGATCAGCCCGACCCATGCCGCGATGGCCAGTTATGAAGAACGTCGGATCGCGGCCGCCAAGACCACGATCTTCGCGAGCGGGTGCTCGAGCTGGTATCTAGACGCGGAGGGCGTCCCCCAAAGCTGGCCGTGGAGCTATGACCGCTTCTTCGAGGAGATGCGGGCACCCGAACTGTCTGCGTACGATGTTCGTACCCATGTGCGGGCTCCGACCTGACTCGGCGAGGGGCGCGGGCGGGGAGGCCTGCTTGATGCCGCCGCCAGCGCCTTGTTGGTGCGGCTTCTAGATCAGCGAAAAGGATAAGAGGATGCAGGAACAATCGCCGTTGGCGGTCATCACGGGTGCTGCAAGCGGGATCGGGGCAGGGCTTGCCCGCGAGGCGGCGCGAAGGGGGGTTCGGCTGCTGCTGGCCGACCGAGACCAAGATCGCCTGCGCGCGGTAGCCGGTGAACTTCCCGATGCCGAGTCGCTGGCGGTGGATGTCACCGATCCCGCCGCGGTGGATGCGCTTGCCGCGCGCGCCGCGGCGATGGGTGGCGCCGATCTGCTGTTCAACAACGCCGGCGTGATGACGACGGGCCTGAGCTGGGAGATTCCCGCCGATGCCTGGGACCGGGCGATGGCGATCAATATCGGCGGCGTGCTGAACGGGCTGCGGAGCTTCGTGCCGCAGATGATCGCGCGCGGTACCGCGTGCCGGATCATCAACACCGCCTCGGTGGGGGGCTTCCTGCCGAGTCCGCTGATGGCGCCGTATAGCGTGACCAAGTTCGGCGTCGTCGCGCTGACCGAGTCGCTGAAGCTGGAACTCGCCATGCTGGGCGCCCCCGTTGCCGTTAGCCTGCTGGCGCCGGGGCCGGTCCATTCCGAGATTTTCGCGGATCCCTTTGCGGGCGCGGTGCAACCCGCGACCGAGCAATTCGTCGCCGCGATGCGCGATCTGCTGCGGGTAAACGGGATCGATGCCGATACCTTTGCCGCCCGTGTGTTCGATGCGATCGAACGCGGCGACTATTGGATCATCCCTCAGCCGGAAGCGCTCGATCCCGCGCTGGATGCCCGGCACGCCATGATCCGGGATCGGCGTGCGCCTGATCTTTCAATGCTAGGCTGACGCGGCGTGGAGAAGCTCGTTTACGCGCTATGGGCTTCCGCGGGGGCGGATCGACGGGCGCTGGTACATCGCGGCTTCCCGACATGAACCGCGCGCCGTGATCGACGGCATTCTCGTCGATTCCGCTGCGGTCGATCTTGCCTCAGTCGACGAGCGCGCAGTAGCGATAGTCGTGCTTGATGAAGTTCTGGCCGAGGCTGTAGCGGACGCGTCGTACGCCAGGGATGCTGTCGATCGTCCCGTGCAGATAGTCGGTCAGCTGTGCACCGTCCTCGACGACGGTCATCGCCAGCACATCGGCGCGCCCGAGCATGGTCGAGACGAACGCGATGTCCGGCAATTCCGCCAGGCGCTGGGCAAGGGCATGGATGTCGGACGCCTTGTCCGCTTCGATCCAAAGATAGGCGAGGAACGAGTTCGTCAACCGGTTGGCATTGGTGACGGCGGTGACACGAATCACCTTGTTGTCGAGCAGGCGTTTCAGCCGAAGGCGGATGGTGCCCTCGGTCAGTTCCATCTCGCGTGCCAGTTCGCGGTTGCTGACGCGGGCCTCGCGGCTCAGCCGCTCGATGATCCGCATGTCGAGATCGTCCAGGGGGATGCGGCTCACAAGGGCGCCCATTCGTTGTTGTACTTGAGAATTTTGAGCGACAGTCCGGGGAAGAGACGCTCGACGCCCTCGACCCGCGCGATGACCTCCGACAGCAGCGTATCCAGTTCGGTGGTGTCCCGGGCGACTACCTGAATCTCCAGGTCGTACATGCCGATCGTGACGTTCACGGTGATGACGTTGTCGAGCTGCGCAAGATCCGCACCGACCGCGCTCGCGCTGCGCCCCTTCACCTGAACGCCGACCGCCGCGATCGCGTCGAACGACATCGCGGAGAGGTCCTGGACCGCAACGACGCGAACGACATTCTCCTGCTCCAGCCGGCGCAGGCGTGTCCGGACCGTCGCTTCATTCACCCCCGCCGCAGCGGCGAGTTCACGGTTGCCGATCCGGCCGGAAGCGCGAAGGGCCGCGATGATCTTCTCGTCGATCTCGTCGATCGTGATCTTCGGCCCCGATCGCACATCATCATCCTGCCGCGCCCGGCGACCATTGCCGGTAAGTGGTTTTCCCATCATCTTCCCATGATGAACCGTCGCAGGAGCAGGTGCAATCGCCCTGTCACCGTGCGACAAATCCGCCATCGACGGGGAGGGCGTGGCCGGTGATGAAACTCGCCCGGTCGGAGGCCAGGAACACCACGGCTTCGGCGACCTCTCCGGGCTGGGCAACGCGCCCCATCGGGGACATCTGCCGCAGGAATTCGGCACCTTGTGCGTCGGCGAGAATCGCCGCCGTCATGGGTGTTTCGATAGCCCCCGGGCAGACGGCGTTGATACGGATGCCTTGCGGGGCATAGGCCAGCGCCGCCGATCGGGTCAGACCGACCACCGCATGCTTGCTGGCGCAATAGCCCGCACCGGAGAGGCCGACGAGCCCGGCAACCGAGGCAGTGTTGACGATCACGCCCTGGCCGCGTGCGTCCATATGGCGCAGTTCGGCCGACATGCACAGCATCACCCCGCGCTGGTTCACCGCCACGACCCGGTCGTAGACGTCGACATCGTTCCAATGGCTGCGTCCGTCCTCCAGCGAGATGCCGGCGTTGTTGAAGGCAATATCGAGGTGGCCGAACTCCTGGACGATGGCGTCGACCGCCGCATCCACCGCCTCCCGATCGGTTACATCGAGCGCGATCGCCTTCGCGCCCGGCGCGAGCGACGCCGTTTCGGCTGGCGTGTCGAGATCGCTGACGATCACCTTGGCGCCCTCGCGTGCGAAGGCGATGGCGGTGGCCCGGCCGATCCCCGCCGCGCCGCCGGTAAGGAACGCCACTTTTCCTTCCAACAATCCCGTCATCGCGTACTCTCCTCCATGGAAACGTTGTCCTGGCTCCAATATGCCTGCATCAGCGCGATCTTGCCGTTCTCATCGAACTGGAAAAGATCGATGACGTCGATCCGCGTCGGCTGACCGCCATGGGTCAGCAAGACGTGGAAGGGAAAAACGGCCACATTGCCGGCGAGCCGGATGGGACCATCCAGCTCGAGCTTGGCGCCGGTGCGCATCGCGTAGGCATAGAAGGCTTCTATCGCATCGCGGCCGCAGTGGGCGGGGCTGTCATAGGGGTCTTCCACCTGCGCATCGTTTGCGTACAGTTCCGCGATGGCGGCCGCATCGCCACGGTTGAACGCTGCGACATAGGCGAGGACCACGGCTTCCTTGTGCTGCCGGGCGCTCATGCCAACGCTCCTCCGAAATCCCAGTGATGGCCCCACAGATCCTCCTTGATCGTGAAGGTGGGGGTAAAGCGCGACCAATCGTCGCACCGCCAGCCATCGCAGCCATATTCGATGTCGAAACCGCTGGGGCTTCGAAC
Source organism: Sphingomonas sp. TDK1 (assembly GCF_001650735.1). Lineage (GTDB taxonomy): Bacteria > Pseudomonadota > Alphaproteobacteria > Sphingomonadales > Sphingomonadaceae > Sphingomonas. The sequence goes on from NZ_LXVY01000003.1 coordinate 220,551, forward strand.
GTAGAAGCTGATCATCCGATCGTTGGTATGCCGTCCGATCGTAGCAGAGATGTGATATCCCGCCGCGGTTGCTCGATCGAGCGCGAGCCCAACCTCGTCGATGGTCGCAACCTCGACCATCGCATGGATGAGGCCGGTCGGGGCGGGGAATTCCCCCACCGCTACCGTGTGGTGGCGCGGCCCCTCGGCATGCAGGAACATCAGGCCCAGGCCGGCCTCCGGCCCGCCCGGAAACTGCACGCGCATCTCGTCGCTGGTGCCGAAGCCGAGCAGGTCGCAATAGAAGGCGCAGGTTTCGGCATAGCGGTTCGTGGGAAGCACGACATGTCCCATGCCGCCTTCGCCGGTCACGAAGCGCGAGACGCCGGTCGGCGACACGAACGGCGTGCCGGCAACCATGTGGCCCCATATCAGCTCCAGATGGTTGCCCGCGGGATCGGCGCAGCGCGCAAGGCCGCGGACATGGCGCGCCGCGGCATCCGCAGGATCGGCGCGCGTAACGGCGTGACCGCCGGCTTCAAGCCGATTCAGCGTTTCCTCGAACGCGACCATCGTCGGGATTTCCAGCCCGATCGCGGTGACCCGATCGCGGGGGCCGTGCTCGACCTGCAGGCGGAAGGGACGATCGTCGATTCGGAAGCGAAGGACATCGCCTTCGGCAGCGACGTCCTGCATGCCAAGCACATCGCTGCCAAAGCTGCGCCAGCGCGCGAGGTCGGTTGCCTCGACGATGAGATAGGCGAGTGATCGGACGGACATTAGAACTATCCCCTTGTTCGAAAAGTCACCGCACGATGGCGGGGTGCGGCAAGCGCGGAGCGCCGAGCAGGTCGCGGTAGGAGGGGGGCTGGCGCGCACCATCGGTGATGCCGAGTTCCTGCGCGATCTCGGCGCCGATCAGGGTCTGCCCGCTGAACGCCATGCGGCGGGACGAGGCATGCAGCGCGGCGAGGATTTGTCCCGTGAACTCCGGCCGCTCGGCATTTGCCATCAACGCGGCATATTGCTCCGGCCGCTGTCGGGCTGCGCGCGCGGTCCGTTCGGTCGCGAGCGGCCCCATCCAGATCGAGAGCGCCGCAACGTCATGGCCGCGCAGGTCCACCGCCATATCGGCGGCAAACTTGTCCACGCCGGCCTTCTGCGCGCCATAGGCCGGCCCATGCATGTAGCAGGCGCTGCCGAACGACGACGTGAAGGCGATCAGGGCGCCGCCGGTACGGATCATCAACGGGGCGGCATGGAAACTGGCGACGTAGCCGGACCGAAGGCCGACCTCGAGAATGTCGACGAGCTCCAGAGGGCGCTGCCAAAAGCCACCGGGTTCGATCAGGGAATCATGGATGGTCGTGGCGTTGTTGACCAGAAGGTCCAGGCGGCCGCGCTCCGCCTCGATCCGTGCTAACAGTGCCTGCACCGCACCGTCGTCCCGATGGTCCACCGATACCGCCGTGCCGCGCCCGCCCAGGGCATCCACCTGCTGCGCGGTGGCACCGATCGTGCCAGGCAACGCCGCGCTTCCTTCGACGACCGTTCGACCGGTCACATAGACGTGCCAGCCCTGCTTGCCGAGCGCGCGGGCGATTCCGGCACCGGCGCCGCGGCTGGCGCCGGTCACGACGGCAACGTTGCGAAACGGCTCCGTGCCGTGTCGACCGCTCTCCGTGTCTGCCTCCGCCATCCGTCGATCCTTCTCCGCCGCGTGCCGCACTGCCGGCGACTTGCTGACAGCGAATGTCGCGGTTTGATGCGGGTTACGTCAAGCATAAATGTTGCAATTAGCATTTGCATTGACGAAATGCGTAGATCAGAATATCGAATCATAAGCAAATGGCCAAACGGACAATGTGCCGGGCCTAACACGGAGAGGTGCGATGGCAACGCAGATTCGCTTGGACGTTCCGACCCCCGATCCGGACGAACTCGTGGCGCGCGCACGCGCCATGATTCCGGCTCTGCGCGACCGAGCCCGGCAGGCGACGGCGGCGCGGCGTATTCCCGATGAGACCATTGCCGAGATGCGGGAGGCGGGCTTCTTCCGCGTTCTCCAGCCGCGGCGCTGGGGCGGCTACGAGATGGATCCAGAGGTGTTCTTTTCGGTGCAGAAGGCACTGGCCGAAGGGTGCATGTCGACGGGATGGGTCTATGGCGTGGTTGGTTGCCACCCCTATGAGATCGCGCTGTTCGATGCGCGCGCGCAAGCCGAGGTTTGGGGCGAGGATGATGGGGTGCTGATCTCCTCGTCTTACCAGCCGGTCGGCAAGGTCGAGCATGCCGAGGGCGGCTTCTACCTGTCCGGGCGCTGGGGCTTTTCCAGCGGCAGCGAACATTGCGACTGGGTGTTGCTCGGCGCGCTCGTGCCGCCGGCCGAGGCGGGTGGTTTCCCCGACATGCGCACCTTTCTGCTGCCGCGCCGAGACTACCGCATCGAGGATGCGTGGCACGTGTTCGGCCTCCAGGGTACCGGCAGCCAGGACATTGTGGTGGAGCGTGCCTTCGTTCCCGCCTATCGCACGCACCGCGCTGCCGACGGGTTCGCCTGTACGAATCCGGGCCAGGCCGCGAACGACGGTGCGCTGTATCGCCTGCCCTGGGCACAGATCTTCGTCCGGTCGGTTTCGACCGCCGCGATCGGGGGGGCGCGTGCGGCCATCCAGGCGGCGCTGACCATCGCCGGCGATCGTGTTTCGACCAATACGGGCAAGGCGTCGAAGTCCGATCCCGTCCTTCTGGCCGCCATTGCGCGGGCGAGCGCGGAGGTTCGCGAGATGGACCTGGCGCTCGGCGCGAGTTTCCAGGCGATGATGACGCAGGCGCGCGAAGGGCGGCCGATCCCGATGGAGGATCGGGCGATGAACCGGTTCCAGTCGTCCACCGTCGTGCGGCGTTGTGCGGGCCTGGTCGACGCGTTGCTGCCGCTGCTGGGTGGCCGGGCGATCTACATGTCGAGTGCGATCGTTCAGCCCTGGCTCGATCTGAATGCCGCACGCGCACATGTCGCCAACGATCCCGGGAACATGGCGGGTGACGTGGTGGCGACGATGCGGGGCGAAGCGCCCTCGTTCCTCTTCCTCTGAGGCTGCTGTGGAGATCGCGACACACGTCTACCGAACCGCCGCCGGATACGACATCTCGGTCGGCATGGTCGGGGAGGGGCCGGCAGTGGTCTTTCTCCATGGAAGCGGGCCGGGCGCTTCGGCGCGCTCCAATTTCGCCGGTAACATCGCGGCCTTCGTGGCGGCGGGATTTCGCGTCGTGCTGCCCGACCTCATCGGCTATGGCGCGTCGGCAAAGCCGGTCGGCATCGATTATACGCTCGACCTCTTCGCCGGCACCGTGCGCGATGCGCTGCACAGGGCGGGAATCGAGCGTGCCTCGCTCGTCGGCAACTCGCTGGGGGGCGGCATCGCCTTGCAGATCGCGTTGGAGGATCCGGCCTGGGTCGACCGTCTGGTGCTGATGGCACCCGGCTGTGTCGAGGAACGCGAAACCTATTTCGCCATGCCGGGGATCGCGCGCATGGTCGGCGATTTCACCAGCCCGGACTTTTCGCTGGAGGATCAGCGGCGCCTGGTTGCCAATCTGGTGTACGATCCCTCGGTCATCACCGACGGCCTCGTCGCCGAGCGCTATGCGGTGGCGCGGACGCAGCCAAAGGATGTGCTCGCGCGCATGCGCACGCCCAATCTGGCGCCGCGTCTGGGAGAGATCGCTTGTCCGATCCTCGGCTTCTGGGGCGCGGACGACGCGTTCTGCCCGGCAAGCGGCGCCCATCATTTCCTCGACGCGTGCCGCGACGTTCGGTTCATGACCTTCAATCGCACCGGCCACTGGGTGCAGGTCGAGCGGACGTCCGAATTCAACGCTTATACGATCGGCTTCCTCCATGGCTGAACAGATTTCCCATATCGCAGAATTATACGCGGCGCTTCGCGATCGGCGCACCGTCGCGCCCCTGATCGCCCGGTACCCGACGCTCACCATCGACGACGCCTATGCGATTTCGCTCGGTGTGCTCGCGCGCCGGCTGGCCGATGGCGAGCGCGTCGTCGGCAAGAAGATCGGCGTCACGTCGAAAGCTGTCCAGGACATGCTCGGCGTCCATCAGCCCGATTTCGGGTTTCTGACCGACCGCATGCTGGTGGGCGAAGAGATCGACATCGCCGGGCATGGGCTCATCCAGCCGCGGGCGGAGGCGGAGATCGCCTTCCTCCTGCGCGCGGACCTGAACGGCCCCGGCGTCACGCCCGAACAGGTGCTTGACGCGACGGAGAGCATCGCGCCCTGCTTCGAGATCGTCGACAGCCGTATCGACGACTGGAAGATCGGGATCGTCGACACGGTTGCCGACAACGCGTCCTGCGGCGTGTTCGTGCTGGGGGACGCGCGTGTCGCGCCACGGGACCTGGATCTGGCGGCGCTACGCGTCACCGTCACGAAGAACGGCCTGCCGCTGTCGGAAGGCCTCGGATCGGCCGTGCAGGGGTCGCCGCTGCAGGCAGTCGCCTGGCTCGCGAATACGCTGGGCGCGTACGGCGTCACCCTCAACGCGGGCGACATCATCCTGTCCGGCTCGCTGGTCCCGCTGGAGCCGGCGCGCGCCGGCGACCTGTTCACGATGGAATTGCATGGCGTGGGCGGGTGCACCGCCCGGTTCGTCTGAGGGGAGAAGCGGGTGGGCAAAGTGAAGGCGGCAATCATCGGGTCCGGGAACATCGGAACCGATCTGATGATGAAGATGGTCAAGAATCCCCAGCATATGGATCTGGCCGCGGTGGTGGGCATCGATGCGAACTCGGAGGGGCTTGCCCTGGCACGGGAACGGGGCGTCGCCACCACGCATGACGGCATCGAAGGCCTTCGGCGACTGCCGGACTATGCCGATATCGCCATCGTATTCGATGCGACCAGCGCGTACGCACATGCGCAGCATGACGCCGCGCTGCGTGCCGACGGCAAGCGGGTGATCGACCTCACCCCGGCGGCGATCGGCCCGTTCACGGTGCCGCCGGTCAATCTCGATGCCAATGCCGACCAGGGCAACGTCAACATGGTGACCTGCGGTGGGCAGGCGACGATCCCCATGGTCGCGGCGGTCTCGCAGGTCGCCATGGTCCATTATGCCGAAATCGTGGCGTCGGTCTCGTCCCGCTCGGCCGGCCCCGGCACACGTGCCAATATCGATGAATTCACGCGCACGACGGCACGCGCGATCGAGGAGGTCGGCGGTGCGGCCAAGGGGAAGGCGATCATCATCCTCAATCCCGCGGAGCCGCCGATGGTGATGCGCGACACGGTGTTCACCCTTTCGGAGGGCGCCGACGAGGAAGCGATCCGCCGATCCGTGCTGGCGATGGTAGGAAAAGTGCAGTGCTATGTGCCGGGCTACCGCCTGAAGCAGGACGTCCAGTTCGAGCGGTTCGGTGACAACAATCCCCTGACGATTCCAGGTCGGGGCGTCTTCACCGGCGTAAAGACCTCGATCTTTCTCGAAGTGGAAGGGGCTGGGGATTATCTGCCAAGCTATTCGGGAAATCTGGACATCATGACGGCTGCGGCGAAAGCAACCGGCGAGCTGCTGGCCGCCCGGATCCTGTCGGCGCGGGGAGAGGCTGCATGACCTTCGACATGACCCGCAACCGGCTCTACATCCAGGACGTCACGCTGCGCGACGGCATGCACGCGATCCGGCACATGTACGGCATCGATCACGTTCGCGCCATTGCCGCGGCATTGGACGCGGCCGGCGTCGATGCGATCGAGGTAGCGCATGGCGACGGACTGAGCGGTGCGAGCTTCAACTACGGGTTCGGCGCACACACCGACTGGGAATGGCTGGAAGCCGTGGCGGAGGTGCTGCAACAGGCCGTCCTTACCACGCTCATCCTCCCCGGCGTGGGTACGGTCGACGAACTGCGGCGGGCCTATGCTCTCGGCGTTCGCTCGGTACGGGTTGCGACCCATTGCACCGAAGCGAACGTGTCCAAGCAGCATATCGGAATCGCGCGCGACCTGGGGATGGACGTGGCCGGCTTTCTGATGATGAGCCACATGATCGAGCCGGACGCCCTGGCGCAGCAGGCGCTGCTGATGGAAAGCTATGGCGCGCAATGCGTCTATGTGACCGATTCCGGCGGTGCACTCGACATGGACGGCGTTCGCGCGCGGTTCGAGGCATATGATCGGGTGCTGCGGCCCGAGACACAGCGGGGGATGCACGCGCACCACAATCTGTCGCTCGGCGTCGCCAACTCGATCGTCGCGGCGCAATGCGGTGCGCTTCGGATCGACGCGAGTCTGGCCGGCATGGGGGCAGGGGCCGGCAATGCGCCGCTGGAAGTGTTTGTCGCAGCGATCGATCGCAAGGGGTGGCAGCATGGCTGCGATGTGATGGCGCTGATGGATGCGGCGGAGGATCTCGTCCGTCCGTTGCAGGATCGGCCCGTCCGCGTCGACCGCGAGACGCTGTCGCTGGGCTATGCGGGGGTCTATTCGAGCTTCCTGCGCCATGCGGAGCGGGCCGCCGAAACCTATGGCCTCGACACGCGCGCGATCCTCGTCGAACTGGGGCGCCGAAAGATGGTGGGCGGACAGGAAGACATGATCGTCGACGTCGCGCTCGACATGCTGCGGCAGCGGGAAGAGGCGTGAACGCGATCGCCGTTTCGCTTCACTGTCCCCTGCCGGTCGCACAGGTGCCGGGCTGGGACATGGAAACCGACGTCGCGGTGATCGGCTTCGGCGCGGCCGGCGCCTGTGCTGCGATCGAGGCGGCCCGGGCGGGAGCCTCGGTCACCATCTTAGAGCGCAATTCGGGCAGCGGCGGGGCGTCTGCGCTTTCGGGCGGCGAAATCTATATCGGCGGGGGCGGCGGCACCGATGCCCAGCGGGGCGCCGGCTTCGAAGATCGTACGGAGGACTTTGCCGCCTATCTGAAGGCGGCCGGCGGCCCATGTGCGGATGTCGCGAAATGCGATCTCTATGCGGCCGAGGCGCTTGGTCACTATGCCTGGCTCAAGGCGCAGGGCGTACCCTATCGGGGTAACTTCCTGCCGGGCAAGCATGTCGAGCCCGTCGACGATTCGACGCTGATCTGGTCGGGCAGCGAGGCCGCGGCGCCGTTTTGCGATCTCGCCAGGCCCGCGCCGCGCGGACACGTCATCCAGCATCAGGGGTGGGGCGGCGGTCGACCCTTGCTCGACATCCTGGAGGCAAGAGCCCGCGAAGCCGGCGTGGGCGTGGAGGTCGATGCGCGGGTCGTCGCCCTGATCGGAGAGGTGGGGAGGATCGAGGGTCTTGTCGTCCGGATCGACAACAGGCTGCGGTTCGTGCGGGCGGCGCGCGGCGTCGTGCTGGCCACCGGTGGATTCGCGATGAACCCGGAGATGCTGTCGAAATATTGTGCGGATACCCAGCGCATCGCAGCGCCGATCGGCGACAAGGATGACGGCGTGGGCATCATGCTGGGGCTGGGCGCCGGCGGGGAGGCGATCCATATGGAGCAATTCTTCACCACCTGCCCATGGACCATGCCGGAAAGCCACGCATATGGCGTGTTCGTCAACCAGGCCGGGCAACGCTTCATCAACGAGGATGCCTATCACGGACGGGTCAGCCGGGCGGCGATCGATCAGCCGGGGGATCGCGTGTTCCTGCTTCTCGACAACGCACATTTCGTGCAGCCGTTGAAGCTTGCGGGGATCAGCATCGCCGGCACCGGTGACAGCTGGGAAGAGGTCGAGGCGGAGCTCGACATGACCGCGGGAACGCTTTCGGCGACGATGGCCTTCTACAATCTGCATGCGCGGGAGGGGCGTGACCCGCTGTTCGACAAACGGGCACCGATCCTGACGCCCCTCGACCAGGGGCCGTTCGTCGCGCTCGAGCTTCACTTTCGCAACAGCTATTTCAGCTTCTTCACGCTGGGCGGGCTGCGCACGTCGACCGAGGGCGAAGTGCTGGATCGCGAGGGCGAGCCGATCGCAGGATTGTTCGCTGCGGGGCGCTGCACCAGCGGCCTTCCGGCCTGGGGCCATGGCTATAGCTCCGGGCTCAGCCTGGCCGACTGTACGTTCTTCGGCCGGCGCGCCGGGCTGGCGGCCGCACGGGCGGGGCGATGACCGCCACCCTGGCAGACGAGACGCGGCGGGCGTTGCGGTGTCTGGCCCAGTCGGTCACCGTCATCACCTGCCAACATGGCGGCGAACGGGCGGCGATGGCCGCGACGGCGATCAACGCGCTCAGTCTCGATCCGCCCTCGCTGCTGGCCTGTGTCCACCGTAACGCCTCGATGCACGCGGCGTTGCGCGCTGCACCGCGCTATGCGATCAACGTTCTGCAACGGCGGCATGAACCGCTGTCCAAGCTATGCGGGGGCGGCGCGCGCGGCGAGGCGCGGTTCGCTGACAATGTCTGGAAGGATGTCGATGGCTTGCCAGTGCTGGCGGATGCGCAGGCAGCGTTCCTCTGCACGCTCGACCGCACGATCGACTATGGCTCGCACACCATCTTCATCGGCCTCGTTCAGGCCGCGCTGGCGGCAGAGGCGATCGACCCGCTGCTCTATGTCGATGGCCAGTACGCGGGTATTGTAGCCGGAGGAGGCGAAGGAGCCCTATATGCTTGATCCACATATCGCGGGCCTGATGCAGGCGATGGCGGCGCAGGGCTTCGCTTTGCCGAGACCGCTCACCGCTGCCGCGTTGCGGGGGATGTTCGATCAGCCGATGCCGGCACCGCCGGTGGAGATCGCCGAGGTTCGGGACGTCATCGTGCCCACCGCGCACGCGGACCTTCGCGCGCGCTTGTACCGCGACGGCGGGGCGGCCTTGCCCCTGGTCGTGTTCTTGCACGGTGGCGGCTTCGTGCATGGCACGCTCGACACGCATGACCGGCTGTCGCGGGCGATCGCCAGAGACGCAGAATGTTCGGTTCTGTCCCTGGCGTATAGGCTGGCCCCGGAACATGTTTTCCCTGCTGCCTATGAGGATGCGCTGGCGGCGGTGCGGTGGGCGATGGCCGCGGGGCAGACGCTGGGTTGCGACGGCGCGCGCGTTGCAGTCGCGGGCGACAGCGCGGGCGGCAACCTCGCAGCGGCGGTTGCTGCCACCCTCGCCGGCGAAGGCACGGTCCTGGCCCACCAGCTTCTGTTCTATCCGGTGCTCGACGGCCGGTGCGACACGGCATCCTATCAGACAGAAGCGCCCGGGTTCCTGTCCCCGGACCAGATGCGCTGGTACTGGGATCAATATGCGACGGGCGCGGACCGCACCGATCCGCGGGCGTCGCCGGCGCTGGCCGCGATGTCCGGGGTGCAACCGTCCGCGACCATCATCCTCGCCGGCAACGACCCGCTTCACGACGAGGGGCTGGCCTATGCCGATGCGCTACGGGCGTCGGGCACGGCCGTCACCCTGCGCGACGATAACGGGGCGGTGCATGGCTATGTCAGCCTGTTCGGCATGATTCCGCTCGCCGACGACGCGCTGGCCACCGCCACCGGGTCTTTGCGGGCGGCGCTGCACCGCTGACGCGCAGGCAGCGCCGCCTGGGTCAGGCCGCTGCCTGCGTGCGCTTGTCGACCGTCGCATAGATGCCGTTGACGTTCGTCTGGATCCGCGGCGCTTCGGCGATGGGATTATAGAATTGGCGATACCAGGTGCGGCCCTTTTCGACCGGGCCGTCGCCGCGCACCTTCAGCGGCGAAAGGGCGGGCCGCTTGTACTTCCAGATTTCGAAGTCCTGGGCGAAGGCGTCGAGGCTCGCTTGCTGATAGGCGCGCGCCGCCGGCACATCGGCATCGGTGGCCTGGGCCTTGTCCGTCTTGACCATCAGGGCATGCCAGACCCGGATCCGCCCATCCTCCACCGGCGTGTGCGCGATCAGCATATGCGTCGGATAATCGCCGAGCATCTTCGACTGGAGGATGGCCGGGCCGGTGTACCAGGTGTCGGTCTTGAGCAACTGACCGGGCGCCGACACCAGCGTGCGATGCCCCGCGCCGAAATATTGCCACGCGATGTGGCCGTCGAATTCGTTGACGAAATATTCGACGTCGCATGAACCGTGGATCGGCACGAAATGGGCGAAGTCGGTCATGTTGTCGAACACCTCCTGTGGGTGCTGCGGCAACTCACCCAGATCGTCGATGACCCAGCGAACCCAGGACGGGTCGTCCCAAGCGGCGAATTCGGGCAGTTCGTGATCGGGGGCATTGCCCTCTTCATCGTGCCACATCCAGATCACGCCTGCCCGCTCGATGACCGGCCATGACGCGATCCGGGCGGCCTGCGGGATTCGCTGGTCGGAATAGGGGATGTGGTTGCAGACGCCGTCGGGGCCGAACCGCCAGCCATGGAACGGGCATCGTATCGATTCCCCGTCAATGCGCTGCGCGTCGCGAACGATATAGGACGTCTCGTTGCGGGCGAGATGCGCACCCATGTGCGGGCAATAGGCGTCGACCAGATGGGGGGTGCCTGACTGGCCACGGTACAGCACCATGTCGCGCGCGAAGAAGCGGATGGCGACGGGCTCTGCCTGCACGGTCGAGGCGTCGGCGATCATGTGCCAGCCCCGGGCGAAGGTGTGCGGCCCCAAACGATAATCGGCAGTTTGTGCCAAGGCGTCTCTCCTGATTCTTTGTCCGCAAACGATAACGATCCCGTGCGCGGTTGAAGAGTGCACAGTAACGGTGCAGAAACGCACAATGCTGGAGTGGGACGATCTTCGGATATTTCAGGAGGCGGTGCGTTCCGGCGACTATTCGTCCGCGGCGCGCAAGCTGGGCATGAATCGCACGACGATCGGGCGGCGCATGGCCAGGCTGGAGCGGGCGGTCGGAAACGAGATCTGGCAATTGACCGAGGCGGGCTATCGACCGACCGCGCTGGGGCGCGCGCTGCTGAGGATCGCCACGCGCACGGAGCAGGCGCTGGGGCAGCTGGACGGCATGTTGCCGCCGCCGAACGTGATCCGTGTGGCGGGCACCGCCGGCCTGGCGGACTGGGCGTTGACCCGGTTGAAGGCGACTGTCCCGCCAAGGCTGGAATCGGTGCCGGCGCTTGACGGCGTGGCGGCGCTGCAGTCGCGGCTCGCTGATCTGGCGATCGTGATCGTCCGCGACCTGCCGGCCGGGCTCGACGGACGACGGGTCGGGCCGTTCGAGCAGGGGCGATATGTCGGCCCGGCGGACAACCGGACCGCGCTGGGCTGGTCGCACGCACTGATGCTGGCGAATCCGCAGGGGTGGGCGCGGTTGAATGCGGTGGACGATGCACCGCTGGAAGTGTCGTCCTACGCGGTCCTGAAGGAAGCCGTTGCCGCCGACCTTGGTTCAGGGTGGCTTTGGCAGGTAATGGGCGACGCGGACCCGCGCCTGAAGCGGATCGAGGCGCGTGCAGGGGGTGCCGCGACTGCGGACCTTTGGGTTCTGCATCGCGCGGAGCCGCCGCCATCGCCGGCGTTGCTGGCGCTGCGCGATGCGCTGGTCGACAGCCTTCAGGCGTTGTCGTCGTTGATCCCGAGCGCGTCCATGGCTGCCAGATAGCCGAAGGTCATACCCGGCCCCAGCGTCGCGCCCGCGCCAGGATAGGAATAGCCCATTACCGAACCCGCGCAGTTGCCGACGGCATAGAGGCCGGCGATGGGCGTGTCGTCGGCGCGAAGCACATGGGCGCGCTCGTCCGTGACCAGGCCGCCGCTCGTGCCGATGTCGCCGAGATACAGCGGCATGGCATAGAATGGCCCTTTCTCGATCGTACCCAGCGTGGGATTCGGTGCGTGGCGCGGATCGCCATAAAGCCGGTCGTAGTCGGCGTCGCCCCGATGGAAGTCTTCGTCCTTGCCTCGGCGCGCGAAGTCGTTGAACCGGGCGACGGTGGCCGACAGGGCGCCGGCCGGCACGCCGATCCTGCCGGCAAGCGCCGCGATGGTTGCCCCCTTGCGGAGCGTTTCCCGCGCCGCCCGGGGCAGCAGCGCGTCGGGAACGCCGGGTAGAATGGGCCCCATCGGGTAGCGCGCGCGATAGGTCGAATCGAAGACGATCCAGCTCGGCTCCGTTCCGGCACCAGCGACGCTGCTTGTCGCCATCGCCTCGCCGAAACGGTGATAGGCAAGCGCTTCGTTGACATAGCGCAGGCCCGCCTGGTTCACGACCAGCGAGTGCGGCAGCGCACGCTCGATGGTCGACAAACGGGCGCGCTCTTCTCCCGGAATGCGCAGCACCGGCGCCCACCAGGCTGCATCGAGATTGCGGGTGGCGGCGCCCACCGCGCCCGCGATGTCGAGCATGTCGCCCGTATTGTTGACCTGCGAACCGCTGGCCGCGGGATCGGCGTCGCTGCGCAGGTGCGCGGCGCGGCGCGCGCGATTGCGCTCGAAGCCGCCCGCCGCCAGGATCACGCCTCGGCGTGCCGAGATCTGCACGGGTTCGCCCGACTGCTCGACCACCGCACCGGTCACACGGCCCCCGGCCATCGTCAGCGACGACAGTCGCGTATCGAGCCAGAGCTGCCCCCCGGCGTCGTCCAGCGCGGTGCGCAATTGGCCGAGCAGGGCGGTGCCGAGGGTCAATCGCCGGTCGCGCGGGCTGCGCAGCCGCTGGGGAAAGTCCAGCCAATAGCTGGCCATCACCTTCATCAGGATCTTGGCCCAGCCCTTGGGCCGGAACAGGACGACATTGGTTTCGGCGAAGTTCCAGTTGATGCGTCCCCACAGGCTCGCGGCAGGGGAGGCGCGTTGCATCGTATCAAAGGCAGCGCGCCGCATCCTGGAGGCGTGATAGTCGGTCGGCAAATGGGTCCGATAGCCCGTGCGCGCGCCGGCGACTTCCGGGTAATAGTCGGGATAGGGAAGGGGAACGTAGCCGATGCCGATCGCGCGCCCGATCCAGTCGAGCATGCGCGGCGCGCCATCGACAAAGCCGCGGATCTGATCATCGGTGACATTGTCGGCGGTCAGCGCGCGGATATAGGCGAACGCGGACTCGGGATCGTCGGGGTGGCCGGCCGCCGCGGCGAGGTTGCTGCCGGGGATCCAGATACCGCCCCCCGACGTGGCCGATGTGCCGCCCCAGAGCGCGCCCTTTTCGACCACGAGGACGCGCGCGCCCTGGGTTGCGCCGCGAACCGCGGCGACGAGGCCGGCGGCGCCGCTGCCGACGATCAGCAGATCGAATGCTTCGTGTCTCATGCCGCTTCCCCTTCTTGCGACGCCCAGGCACGCAGGACGAACTTCTGCACCTTGCCTGCCGCATTGAGAGGCAGCTGCTCGACGAAGACAATCCGTCGCGGTACCTTGTAGTTGGCCATCTCGGCCCGCGCCCAGGCGATCAGTTCCTCCGCGCCGATGCGCGTTGCCGGGCGCAGCCGGCAATAGGCGACGGGGACATGTCCCAGCCTTTCGTCCGGCTGTTCGACGATTGCGGCCTGGGCGATCGCGGGATGCGCGGCCAGGATGGCCTCGACTTCGGCCGGGTAGACGTTGAAGCCGCCGACGGTGAACATGTCGTCCGATCGATCGGTGATCGCGATGTTGCCCGCCTCGTCCGCAACCGCGACGTCGCCCGTGCGCAGCCAGCCCTCGGCATCGATCGCGCGCGCGGTTGCGGCCGGGTCGCCGATATAGCAGCGCATCACGCCGATGCCCCGGACCTGCAGATGTCCCCGCGTGCCGGGGCCGACGGGGCTGCCGGCTTCGTCGACCAGGCGTATCTCGACCCCTTCGACCGGTCTACCCGCGGTGTTCGCGACAACCTCCACCGGGTCGTCCGGCGAGCACATGGTGACGAGCCCGCAATTCTCGGTAAGACCATAGGCGGTGAGAACGGTTTGAAATCCGAGCATGTCGCGCATGTCGCGGATCAGGGTGGCCGGCACCTTGGCAGCCCCGGTGATCGCGAGGCGCAACGACGTCGTGTTCCGGTCCTCCAAGGGTTCGGCCAGCAGGGACTGGTATATTGTCGGCGGGCCGGGGAGCCAGGTGATCTTCTCGCGCTCGATCCGGTCCAGCACCTTTGCCGCGTCGAAGACCGCATGCGGCAGGATGGTCGCCCCACGCAGCAGCGCCACCAGCCAGCCGGCCTTGTACCCAAAGCTGTGGAAGAAGGGATTGGCCCCCAAACCGACATCCCCGGAACCCAATCCCAGGCGTTCGCCGTAGATCGAGAACAAACGGACATTTTGGCCATGGGTCGTCGTCGCGCCCTTGGGCGCCCCGGTGGTCCCGGAGCTGAAGAGAATGTCGCTCGGATGGTCTGGCAGCAGCAGGTCCAGTCGGCTCACCGCGCTATCTGCGGCAAGGGGAGGCGGCCCGTCGACGGGATCGATCATCACGATCTGGGACAGCGTCTCGATCGGGAAGGGCGCGATCATATCCGCGAAGCGGGCTCCGAGAAATTCCGGCACGGTCAGCAACAGACGGACACCGGCGGTTGAAAGGATGTGCGCGGCCTCGCGACCCTTCAGCCGTGTGTTCAGCGGCACCATCACCGCGCCTGCGCTCTGGATCGCCAGAGCGGCGATGATCCATCCGGGGCAGTTGGGTGCCCATAGCGCCACCGTGTCGCCCGGCACGATCCCCTGATCGATGAGACCTGCAGCCGCGGCGAGCACACGCGGTTCCAGATCCTGATATGCGATCTCGGTTCCGTCTTCTCCGCGCATCGCGATCGCGCCCTGGTGGCGCGCTGCAGCGGCGAACACAGCGTGGGGAATGGTTTGTCTGATCACCGGCCTCTCCTGCTGCGTGCGTGCCGCGGGACGGCCGAACTTACCATCACCATCTGGTAATTATCGCGAGGAAGCGCCGCCGATACTCCCTCCGAGCACCGAGAGACGGGCAGGAGAGGCGGCGGCGTGCAGCCAGGATTTGACAAGCGAGTCGACATGGAGGGTTTCGTTGAGAGCCTCCACGACGGCATGACCATCGGCATCGGTGGCTGGGGGCCGCGCCGCAAGCCGATGGCGCTGGTGCGCGCGATCCTCCGCTCCAAGCTGACGGATCTGCATATCGTTGCCTATGGCGGCCCGGACGTGGGCATGCTCTGCGCGGCCGGCAAGGTCCGCAAGCTGACCTTCGGCTTCGTGTCGCTCGACGCCATCCCGCTCGAGCCCTGGTTCCGCAAGGTTCGCGAAGCCGGTGCCCTGGGGGATGTCGTCGAACTCGATGAGGGCATGTTGCAATGGGGGCTGAAGGCGGCTGCGCTCCGCCTGCCGTTCCTGCCGACCCGCGTGGGGTTCGGCACCGATGTGGTGACCCATGGCGACTTCCGCACCGTCACGTCGCCATACGACGACGGCGAAGTGCTGCTCGCGATGCCGGCGATCCCGCTCGACGCCGCGCTGCTGCACGTCCAGCGCGCCGACTGGCGGGGGAACATCCAGGCGCTCGGTCCCGACGTCTACTATGACGAATGGTTCGCCAAGGCGGCGGCCCGCACCTATGTCTCCGCCGAGGACGTGGTGGAGCGGATGGACCTGTCCCACCCCGAGGATGCACGTGCCAATATCGTCGAGCGGTGCTTCGTCCACAAGGTGATCCACGCGCCGATGGGCGCGCACCCGACGTCGCTGCCACCCGACTATGGCTGGTCGATGCAGGCGCTCCAGGCCTATGCCGCGACCGCGCAGGAAGACGGCGGCTGGGATCGCTACATGGCCGATGTCATCGGCCCCGACGAGACGGCGTATCTCGCCCGCATGGGTGGTGCCGATGCCGTCCGCGCCCTCCCGCTCCCGATCTTCTGAGGGTGACGACGATGCCGGACACCAACGTGACGCTTGCCGAGCTTCTGATCGTCGCCTGTTCCGAAGCGTATCGGAACAATGGCGAAGTCATCGCGACGGGCATCGGGCCGATCCCGCGCCTGGGCGCCAGCCTTGCCAAGCTGACCCATTCACCGGAACTGATGATGACCGATGGCGAGGCGTTCCTCGTCGAGGAGCCCGTGCCGATCGGCCCGCGGGCCTATGACGCGCGACGCCCGGCCGGCTATCTGCCCTTCTCCCGCTTCTTCGACAGCGCCGTCTGGACGGGGAGGCGCCACGCGATGGTGTCGCCGACGCAGATCGATCGGTTCGGCCAAACCAACCTATCCTATCTGGGCGGCACCTATGATCGCCCAAGGACGCAGATGCTGGGCGTGCGCGGCTTCCCCGGCAATTCGATCCACCACGTCAATTCGATGTTCGTCCCGTCGCATTCGCGCCGGGTGTTCGTCGACGGCGAAGTCGATATGGTCTCCAGCGTCGGTTACAATCCCGACCGGCGTATCGCCGGTGCCAATTTCGCCGATGTCGACCTTCGCCGCATCGTCACCGACCTCTGCATCCTGGATTTCGGCGGCCCGGAGCATGCCATCCGCCTGGTGTCGCTGCACCCCGGCGTTTCGGCCGAGCAGGTTCGCGAGGCTACGGGCTTTGCCGTCGCGATGACGGCAGATTCCGCCGTCACGCCGCTGCCGTCCGAGGCGCAGCGGGCGATCATCCGGCGCCTCGATCCGCACGACCTGCGGGCCGCCGTCATCAAGGGCAATCCGCCCGCCGACCGGAGCCGATAATGGACCAGCTTGTCGCGCCGAAGACGATCGACATCGTCTATGAAACCGACCAGCCGGTCCTTTGGGAACGCGACGGGGCGGTGGCCTATGTCACGATGCACCGTCCTGCGTTCAACAACGCGCAGAACAGCCAGATGACCTATGCGCTGGACGCCGCTTTTCGCCGCGCGACGGAAGACGATGCCGTCAAGGTGATCGTGCTGCGCGGCGCAGGCAAGCATTTTTCGGCGGGGCACGACATCGGCACGCCGGGGCGCGACCTGCACAAGTCGTTCGATCGCGCGCATCTGCTGCCCGATCATGTGAACAAGCCGGCCGCCGAGCTGCTCTATACGCGGGAGCACGAGGTCTATCTTGGCATGTGCCGGCGCTGGCGCGACATTCCCAAGCCGATGATCGCTGCCGTACAGGGCGCCTGCATCGCGGGGGGCCTGATGCTGGCCTGGGTATGCGATCTGATCGTGGCGACCGATGACGCCTTCTTTCAGGATCCGGTCGCGCGCATGGGCATTCCGGGCGTGGAATATTTCGCGCACGGTTTCGAGCTGCCGCCGCGCGTCGCGAAGGAATTCCTGTATCTCGGCGAGCGGATGTCTGCGGAGCGGGCCTATCAGTTCGGCATGGTCAACCGGCTGTCGACGCGGGAAGGGCTCGCGGCGGACATCAAGCGCATCGCCGACGAGATCGCCACCCGACCCCGGCTGGGCAACTGGCTGGTCAAGCAGGCGCTGAATCACGTGGAGGATCTGCGCGGGAAACGTGCCGCGATGGATGCCGTTTTCCACATGCACCATTTTGCTCATGCGCAGAACGACCTGACGACCGGCGATTCGCTTGGCGGTCTCGACGGCAAGGGCATGGCGGCGGCCAACAAGAAGCAGGCGACGGGGGAATGAGCGATCCGCTTGCGACCGTTCTGACCGCACGCCTGGGATGCCGCGTGCCCGTGCTCCAGACCGCAATGGGCTGGGTCGCGACGCCGGCCCTGGTGATCGCGTCGAGCGAGGCCGGCGCCTTCGGCTTTCTGGCCGGGGCGGTGATGACGCCTGCCGAGTTGCAAGGGGCGATCCAGGCGGTGCGCGCCGGAACCGACCGACCGTTCGGCGTCAACTTTCACATGTTTCAGCCCGGCGCCGCAGAGATCGTCGAGATCATCCTGGCAAATCGGGACCGGGTGCGGGCGGTCAGTTTCGGCCGCGGGCCGGACGCCAAGATGATCGGACGGTTCCGCGATGCCGGCATCCTGTGCATCCCGACGGTGGGGGCGGTGAAGCACGCTCGCAAGATGGTGGCGATGGGCTGCGACTTCGTCACGGTGCAGGGGGGAGAGGGCGGCGGCCATACCGGCTCGGTCGCGTCCACCGTGCTGCTGCCGCAGGTGCTGGATGCGGTGGACGTGCCGGTGGTTGCAGCGGGCGGGTTTGCCGACGGTCGGGGGCTGGCCGCGGCGCTTGCCTTTGGCGCCGCCGGTATCGCGATGGGCAGCCGCTTCCTGATGACCGTGGAAAGCCCGGTGCCGGCGGTGACGAAGGATCGCTATCTCCGCGCGGGGACCGACGACATCCTGGTATCGGCCAAGGTCGACGGCATGCCGCAGCGCATGATCCGGAACGAGGCGCTTGCCCGCATCGAGCGCGCGGGCCGGGTGGGGCGCTGGGTGCGCGCGATCGAAGCAGGGCTGGCGATGAAGCGTGCAACCGGCGCGTCGTTTGTCGAGCTGTATCGATCGGCAAAGGGGATGGCCGGCCATGGCGGGCTGTCGCTGCCGCAGGCGATGATGGCGGCGGCGGCGCCGATGCTGATCCAGCGCGCGGTCGTTGCCGGGGACGCGGCGGGCGGGATCATGGCGACCGGCCTCGTCGCCGGTCGGCTCGTCGACCTGCCCTCGTGCGAGGCGCTGGTGGCGTCGATCGAAGCCGAGGCGCGCGCGCGCATCGCTGCGCTCTCCAACCCCGTTGCAAGGCAGGCCGCGTGATGCCGATCACCACCCATATCGCCGACCGGATCGCCGAAATCGTCTTTGACGTCCCGCCGGTCAACGCTTTCGACAGCGCGACCTGGAATGCGCTGCCCGCGATCATCGCGGCGGCCGGCCGCAACCCGGACGTCAACGTCGTCCTGATCCGGGCGGCAGAGGATGCGCGCGGCTTTTGCGGCGGCGTCGACATCAAGGAAATGCAGGCGCATCCGGAACGCATCACGCTGCTCAACCGGGGCAACTACCAGACCTTCAAGGCGGTCCGCGAATGCGAGGTGCCGGTCGTCACCGCGGTGCACCGCTTCGTGATCGGTGGCGGCATTGGCATTTGCGGCGCAAGCGACACGATCATCGCCGCCGACGACGCCTATTTCTCGCTGCCCGAGGTCGATCGCGGCGCGATGGGCGGTGCAAGCCATCTTTCGCGGATGCTGCCGCTGCACAAGGTGCGCGCGGCGTTCTTCACCGGCGGGATCATTCCGGTGGAAGACGCCTTCCGGTTGGGCGCCGTCGAAAAGCTGGTACCTCGGGCTCGGCTGCTCGCGGAAGCGCGTGCCTTCTGCGCCACGATTTCGGGCAAGAGCCGTAAGGCGCTCGTGATCGCAAAGGAGGCGCTCAACGGCCTGGAGCCGCGCGACGTCGATCGCGGCTATCGATGGGAGCAGGGCTTCACGCTCGAAATGTACATGCATGCGGATTCGCAGAAGGCACGCGATGCCTTTGTCGCGACGGGCACGGCGGCGGCCTTCTGATGGACCTGACCTTCACCCCAGAGCAGCAGGCGTTCCGGCAGGAGGTTCGGGCCTGGATGCGTGCCCATGTGCCGCCAGAGCCGTTGGTGACGTTGGAGCGGGAAGACGGCTATCATCAGCACGTGGCGTGGGAGCGCACGCTCGCGTCGGGCAATTGGGGCATGGTGACCTGGCCGGAGGCCTATGGCGGCCGGGGCCTGGACCTGATCCAGTGGCTGATCTTCGAGGAGGAATATTGGGCGGCGGGCGCACCGCTCCGCGCCAACCAGAACGGCATCTTCCTTCTGGGGCCCACGATCATGGAATATGGGACCGAAGCGCAAAAGGCCCGTTTCCTGATGCCGATGGCGCGCGGCGAGGTCATGTGGGCGCAAGCCTGGTCCGAGCCCAATGCCGGATCGGACATGGCGGCGATCACGACTCGCGCGGTCCGCGACGGCGACCATTATCGCATCAGCGGGCAGAAGACATGGTCCAGCCGCGCGTCCTTCGCCGACTGGGGCTTCGGTCTGTTCCGCACGGAGGAGGGGTCGAAGCGCCATCACGGGCTGAGCTTTCTCCTTTTCGACCTCAACACGCCGGGCATCACGCGGCGACCCATCCGCCAGCTGCACGGCGATCCGGGGTTTGCCGAGCTGTTCTTTGACGAGGTCCGCGTTCCCGTGGCGAACCGGATCGCCGACGAAGGCGCAGGGTGGAACGTCGCGATGGCGACCGCAGGGTTCGAGCGTGGACTGATGCTGCGGAGCCCGGCGCGCTTTCAGGCGACTGCCGCGCGGTTGGTCACCCTGTTCCGCAAGCACGAGCAGCGCCTGTCGCCGGTGGTTCGCGAACAGGTGCTGGCGGCCTGGATGGGCGCGCAGGCCTATGCCTACAATACCTATGCGGTGGCATCGAAGATCATCGCCGGAGGGCATATCGGTGCGGAGGCCAGCCTCAACAAGATCTTCTGGTCCGAGCTCGATCGCGCCATGCATCGCACCGCGATGCAGATGCTCGGCGCCTGGGCGGAGCTGAAGCACTTCGACGACGGGAGCGTCAACGCCTGGCTCGAGGGCTATATCTTCTCGCTGTCAGGACCGATCTACGCTGGATCGAATGAGATCCAGCGCAACATTATCGCCGAGCGCCTGCTCGGCCTGCCCCGGTAGCTGCAGATGGACTTTCGCCTTACCGAAGACCAGGCAATTCTCGTCGAGGGTGTTCGAGACTTCCTCGCCGGGGTGCACGGTGCCGAGCGGCTGCGCAGGCTGGATATGCGCGATCCGCCACGATCGCCCGAGCTATGGGCCGAACTGACGTCCATGGGATTGCCTTGCCTGCTCGTGCCGGTCGCGGAGGGGGGATTGGGGCTCGGACTCGTCGAGGCTGTCCTGATCGCCCAGGAATTGGGGCGTGCGGCGGTGGCGGAGCCGATCGTCGACACCGCGCTGGTCGCCGTGCCGTGGCTGGTCGCGCGCGCGGTGCCGGCACCATATGCTGCCATCGTCGCCGGCGAGGCGAGGATCGCCGTGGCCCATCCCGTCAACCCTTGGATCGCCGATCTCGACGACGCCACCCACGTGATCGCGCGGGGATCGTTGCTGGCGCGGCATGGTGACGCCGGGGCGGCATGGGAAAGCGTGGATCCGTTGCGGCGCCTGTTCGCGTCGGGCGACATCGGGGAAGGGGACGACCTGCTGCTCGACCTGGGCGCGTTGATGGCCGCCGCGCAGTTGAGGGGTCTCGCGGATGCGATGCTGGCGCAGGCCGTCGCCTATGCCGGTCAGCGCCAACAGTTCGGCCAGCCCATCGGGGCCTTCCAGGCCGTCAAGCATCACCTTGCAAGCGTTGCGGTGGCGATCGAGTTTGCGCGGCCCGTGCTGCTCCGCGCGGCCGACGCCGTGCAGCATGGGAGCCGGAGCGCGTCGATCCATGTGAGCCATGCCAAGCTTGCTGCTGGCGACGCTGCGATCCAGGCGGCGGAGACGGCCATCCAGATCCATGGCGCGATGGGCTACACCTATGAAGTCGATCTTCACTTCTGGATGAAGCGTGCCTGGGCGCTGGCCGGCGCTTGGGGCGATCGTGCGTTGCACCTTGGCCGCATCAATGCCGCCATATTGCGCGGTACGCTGTCGACCGGCCCCTCCCACACATTCGTCTGAAGGACAGGGATATGCCTGAAGCCTATATCGTCGATGCGATCCGGACGCCCACCGGGCGTAAGAAGGGCAGCCTTGCGGGCTGGCACTCCGCCGACCTGGGCGCGCTGCCGATTGCAGCCATTGTCGAGCGCAACGGCTTCGATCCGCTCGCCGTCGACGACGTCATTTGGGGATGCGTCGATGCGGTGGGTCCGCAGGCGGGCAATATCGGCCGCAGCTGCTGGCTTGCGGCCGGTCTGCCGGAGGCGGTGCCGGGGGTGACGATCGATCGGCAGTGCGGCTCGTCGCAGCAGGCGATCCATTTCGCCGCACAAGGCGTGATGAGCGGCACGCAGGACCTGGTCATCGCCGGCGGTGTGCAGAACATGAACGCGATCCCGATCAGCGCCGCCATGTATGCCGGCCAGGCCTATGGCTTCGACACCCCCTTCTCGACGTCTAGGGCATGGGCCGCCCGCTACGGCGACGAGGAAGTGAACCAGATCTATGCGGCCGAAAAGATCGCGCGGCGCTGGGGTATCGAGCGCGAGGACATGGAAGCCTTCGCCGTCCAGTCCAACGCGCGGGCCGAGCGGGCGATAGACGAGGGCCGCTTCGATCGGGAAATCCTGCCGGTCGGCGATTTCACGATGGACGAAACCGTGCGTCGCGGCACCACGCCGGAAGGCCTGGCGGGGCTGAAACCAGTGCGCGACGGCGGCATCGTCACGGCGGGCGTGTCGAGCCAGATATCGGATGGTGCCGCCGCGGTGCTGATCGCGAGCGAGGCGGCGCTGAAGGTGCATGGCCTTAGGCCCCGCGCCCGCATCCACCATCTGACGGTGCGCGGCGACTGCCCGATTTTCATGCTGACGGCCCCCATCCCGGCGACGCGCCATGCGTTGGCGAAAGCCGGGCTGACGCTTGCCGACATGGATCTGATCGAGATCAACGAGGCGTTTGCGAGCGTCGTGCTGGCCTGGGCCAAGGAACTCGACGCCGATATGGCGCGCGTCAACGTCAACGGCGGCGCGATCGCGCTCGGTCACCCGCTCGGCGCAACCGGCGCTAAGCTGATGACGACGTTGCTCCACGAACTGGAACGTACCGGCGGCCGATATGGTCTTCAGACCATGTGCGAAGGCGGCGGCCTGGCCAACGTGACCATCATCGAAAGGCTGTGATCGTGGGCATCTGCACCGGACGAACCGTCATCATCACGGGCGCTGCCCGCGGCCTGGGAAGATCCTATGCGCTCGCCTTTGCCGCGGAGGGGGCGAATGTCGTCGTGAACGACATCGGCACCAGCCTGACCGGCGAGGGGCGCGACACGAGCGCTGCGGACGCCGTCGTCGCGGCGATCCAGGCGGCCGGGGGCAGGGCGATCGCCAATCATGAGGACATCGCCGATTGGGATGCCGCCAAACGCATCGTCGACGCGACCATTGCCGCGTTCGGTGGCCTCGACGTCGTCGTCAACAATGCCGGCATCGTGCGCGACCGGATGTTCGTCTCGGCAGCGCCCGAGGAATGGGATGCCACCATGCACGTCCATCTGCGCGGCCATTTCTGCCTGAGCCGCCATGCCGTCGATTACTGGCGCGCCCAGCAGAAGGCGGGCAAGGCGGTCGACGCGCGGATCATCAACACCAGCAGCGGCGCCGGACTGCAGGGCTCGATCGCCCAGGCGGCCTATTCGACGGCGAAGGGCGGCATCGCGGCGCTGACGCTGGTCCAGGCGGCGGAACTTGGCCGCTACGGCATCACGGCCAACGCGCTGGCGCCGGCGGCGCGGACCCGGATGACCGAAGGTGCCTTCGCCGACAAGATGGCCAAGGTCGATACGGGCTTCGACAAGCAGGACCCGGACAATATCGCGCCGACCGTCGTCTGGCTCGGGTCGGCGCAGTCGGCGCATGTGACCGGCTGTGTCTTCGAACTCGAAGGCGGACGCATCACGATCGAGACCGGCTGGAACCTTGGCCCCACCGTCGAGCGTGACTGCCGCTGGCGCCCCAGGGAGGTGGGCGATGCGGTGAACCTCTTGCTGGCGGAACGTCCGGCGCCACGGCGGGTTTGGGGAAGCTGAGGCGATGCAGTTCGCTTTCACCGACGAACAGGCGATGATCGCAGAAACCGCTGCCGGCTTTTTCGCCGAGCACGCGACGAGCGCGCGGACCCGGGCCGCGATGGCGGACAATGGGGTCGATGCGTCGCTGTGGCAGGCGTTCACGCAGGAGCTTGGGCTCGGTGGCGTGAACCTGCCCGAGGCCCATGGCGGGGCGGGGTTGGGGATGGTCGAGATGGCCATCGTCGCGGAGGCGGCCGGCGCCCATATCGCCGCCTTGCCGCTCCTTGCCGGATGCGCCCTGGCGGCGCCGGGGATCCTGGCCGGTGGAACGGACGAACAGCGGCGCGCATGGCTTCCCCGGATAGCATCCGGGGAGGTCATCGCGACATTTGCGGGGCTGGATCTGCTCGCGCCCCATGGCGGCGTGGCGGATCTGTTCGTCGTCGATACCGGCAGCGCCATGCTGATCGTGCGCCGCGATCATCCCGCGACGCAGGTGACGACGCTCGCGACCATGGATGCGACACGGCCTTATGGCCGCCTCAGGTTCGATCCCACGGCGGCGGAGCCGTTGGCCGATCCCGAGGCGGCGCGGGCGGCCATCCGCCGGATCGGCGCCATCGCGATCGCGGCCGATGCACTGGGCGGGGCGCAGTCCTGCCTGGACCGCACGGTCCGCTATGCCGGCGAGCGGGTCCAGTTCGGGCGGACGATCGGCAGCTTTCAAGCGGTGAAACATCGGCTGGCGGATATGATGGTAGCGATCGAACAGGCCCGTTCCGCGGTGTACTGGGCCGCCTGCGCGCAGGACGAGGCCGCGAGCGACGCCGATCTGGCGGCGCACGCCGCCAAGGCGTTCGCAACCGACACCTATGCCCGGTGTGCGGGGGACATGATCCAGTTGCACGGGGGCATCGGATTCACCTGGGAACATGACGCCCACCTGTTCTTCCGGCGCGCACAGGCCGATCGGACGCTGCTCGGCACGCCCGACTGGCACCGCGAACAGGTCGCGCGCCTGATCGGACTGGATCTGGCGGCATGAAGCTGGGGTTCGATCCGGACGAAGAGGCGTTCCGCGCCGAGGCCGCCGCCTGGCTGGAGGCGGAGCTGACCGGGCCTTTCGCCGACCTGCGCGGCATCACGAGCCTGACCGCCATGCCCGACCGGCGTCGCGATTGGGAGCGGAGGTTGGGCGAGGCGGGCTGGAGCTGCGTGGGCTGGCCGACCGCGTTCGGCGGGCGCGGCGCGACGCTGGGCCAGCAGGTGCTGTTTGCCGAGGAATATGCGCGTGCCGGCGCGCCGCCGCGGCTCAACCACATCGGGGTCGAACTTGCCGGGCCGACGATCCTCGCCTTCGGTACGGACGCGCAGAAGCAGCATTTCCTGCCCCCGATCGCGGCGGGCGAAGCGATCTGGTGCCAGGGCTATTCGGAGCCGAACGCCGGTTCCGATCTCGCCAATGTGCGGACGCGTGCGTGGCGGGACGGCGACGCATGGGTGATCGAGGGCCAGAAGGTCTGGACGAGCCTTGCGCAGTTTTCTGACTGGATTTTCGTGGTCGCACGAACGCAGGAAGGTTCGCGGGGGCCGAAGGGCCTGTCCTTCCTCCTGGTTCCCGTCGATCAGCCGGGCGTGACCGTTCGGCCCATCCACCAGATCACCGGCGAGGCCGAATTCAACGAGACCTTCTTCGACGGCGCGCGGACCCCGGCGGACCATATCCTGGGCGCGCCAGGGGCAGGGTGGGAGGTCGCGATGGCGTTGCTCGGGTTCGAGCGGGGCGTCTCGACGCTGGCGCAGCAGATGGGCTTCCGCAACGAACTGGACGCGGTCATCGCGGCGGCGCGCGCCAATGGTGCGGCGCGCGATCCCCTGATCCGACAGCGGATCGCGCAGGCGGAGATCGGCCTGCGGCTGATGCGCTACGGTGCGCTTCGCATGCTGAGCGGGGATCCAGGCCCTGCGGCGATGACCTACAAGATCCAATGGGCGACCTGGCGTCGCGATCTTGGGGCGCTTGCCATGACGGTTCTCGGCGTCGCAGGCGAGGTGGCCGACGCCGAGCAGGCCACCAGCGCCCAGCTGGCCCATCTGTTCCTCTATTCGCGTGCCGATACGATCTATGGCGGCACCAACCAGATCCAGCGCAACCTGATCGCGGAGCGGGCGCTGGGACTGCCGCGCGAGCCCCGCGGCGATTTATCCTGAGGAGAACCGCCATGGCGACGTCGACGCCTGCGTATCCGCCTGCCCGCGACTTGCTGATCGGCAAGGCGATGCTCATCACCGCTGCGGCAGGCAGCGGGATCGGTGGTGCGCTTGCGCTGCGCGCCGCGGAGGAAGGCGCCGTCCTGATGCTGTCAGACACGCACGAGCGACGCCTGGGCGAGACGGCGGATCGCATCGCCGCCGCCGGTTTTGCCCGGCCGGCGACCCATCTTTGCGACGTGACCGACGAAGCTCAGGTCCGGGCGCTGGTCGCCGCGACCGTGGAACAGCTCGGGCGAATCGATGTGCTGGTGAACAATGCCGGCCTGGGCGGCACGGCTGCCGTTGTCGACATGACCGACGACCAGTGGGACAAGGTGATCGACGTCACGCTGACCAGCGTTTTCCGCATGACCCGTGCCGTGCTACCCCACCTATATGCCCAGCGCGGCGGGGTGATCGTCAACAATGCCTCGGTTCTCGCCTGGCGGGCACAGAAGCTGCAGGCCCATTATGCCGCGGCGAAGGCGGGGGTGATGGCGTTTACCCGCTGCGCGGCGATGGAGGCGGCGGAGCATGGCGTTCGGATCAATGCCGTCAGTCCCAGCCTGGCGATGCACGCCGCGTTGGACAAAGTAACGCCGCCCGGCCTGCTGGAGGAGCTGACCCGGCGCGAAGCGTTCGGGCGATATGCCGAGCCCTGGGAAGTCGCGAACGTGATGATCTTCCTCGCCAGCGACCTTTCCTCCTACATGACGGGAGAGGTGGTGGCCGTGTCGAGCCAGCACGCATGAGCGCGCGCGTCTTCCCCGCGCCATCGGCCCTGCTCGACGTCATCGGCATGCAGTTCGGGCCCACCGACTGGATGGAGATCGCGCAGGATCGGATCGACCGGTTCGCCACCGCGACCGACGATCATCAGTGGATCCACGTCGATCCCGATCGTGCGCGCAGCGGCCCGTTCGGGGGCACGATCGCGCATGGCTACCTGACGCTCAGCCTCGTCAATCGCTTCCTGCCCGAACTGATCGACGTGCGCGGCGTCGCGATGGGGGTCAATGTCGGTGCGGACCGGCTGCGCTTCCTGAACCCGGTCAGGGTCGGCGCGCGCATCCGCGGCCGCGGCGAACTGATCGCGGTTGAAGAGACCAAGGGCGGCATCCAGTCGACGCTGCGGGTCACCGTCGAGATCGAAGGCGCCGACAAGCCTGCCTGCGTCGTCGACACCATCAGCCGCTATTATCCGGGACAAATGTCATGAGCCGTCGAGAAGCCGTCATCGTCTCCACCGCGCGCACCGGGATCGGTCGCGCCTATCGGGGCGCGTTCAACGACACCGAAGCGCCCGTCCTTTCCGGTCATGTCGTCCGCGCCGCCGTCGCGCGCGCCGGGATCGACCCTGCCAGGGTGGAGGACATCTTCCTGGGGGCGGGTACGCAGTCTGGAACCCAAAGCTACAATATCGGCCGGCTGACCGCCGCAACGGCGGGGCTTGCCGATGCCCCGGGGTTCGCGCTCGATCGGAAATGCGGATCCGGGCTGACCGCGATCGCGCTGGCTGCCCGATCCATCATCGCGGACGACATCGACGTCGCCGTGGCGGGCGGCGTCGAATCGATCAGCCTGACGCTCAACGCACATGCCATGACATTCCGCAATCGTTCCGAAGCGGTGCTCGCGGCCGAACCCCATGCCTATATGGCCATGATCGAGACGGCGGAGATCGTGGCCGAGCGCTATGGCATCGACCGTGCGGCGCAGGATTGCTTTGCGGCGGAAAGCCACCGCCGCGCTGCGGCGGCGCAGCGCGAGGGGCGGTTCGCGGACGAAATCGTCCCGATCGCGGTAGACAAGGCGGTGCTCGACAAGGCCGGCGAACGGATCGGGACCGAGCGCGTGACGCTGGACCGGGACGAAGGCGTGCGGCCGGATACCAGCGTGGACGGTCTCGCGGCGCTGAAGCCGGTTTTCAAGGGCGGCGAGCTTGTCGCCGAAGGGCGCTGCATCACGGCCGGCAATGCCAGCCAGCTGTCCGATGGCGCGTCGGCGCAGCTTCTTGTCGAACGTGCGATCGCCGAGCGCGAAGGCCTTCCCATCCTGGGCATCTATCGCGGCTTTCAGGTGGCGGGGTGCCGTCCGGAGGAGATGGGCATCGGACCGGTCTTCGCGATGCCGAAGCTGCTGGCGCGGGCGGGGCTCCGCGTCGACGACATCGATCTGTGGGAGATCAACGAGGCCTTTGCGAGCCAGGCGCTCTATTGCCGGGACCATCTCGGCATCGATCCGGCGAAGCTGAACGTCAACGGCGGCGGCATCGCGCTGGGCCATCCGTTCGGCATGACCGGCAGCCGGATCGCCGGCCATGCGCTGCTCGAAGGGCGGCGCCGCGGCGCGCGTTGGGTCGTGGCCTCGATGTGCATTGCCGGTGGCATGGGGGCGGCGGGCTTGTTCGAGCTTCCGGGCTGATCATATCGCCTTGGCAAGGAGCTGACGTCGTGCATGATGCGGACATGGCCGGGCCCGCACTCCTCCCCACCGGTGCAGCGGCGCCGGTGAACCGCGATGCGCTCCTCCGGCTGATCTACGCCGGGCCGCTGGAGCCGATGCCGTGGCAGGGATTCCTGGGGGCGCTTGCCGCGCATCTCGATTGTCGCAATGCGGGCCTGGTGCTGCGGCTCAGCCGCGAGGGCATGCCGCCAATCGCGATCTGGGGCCGCCCCGTCGGGGTCAGCGACGGCGAGGCACGGCGGCTGCAGGCGGTCCATGCCGAGATCGGCCATCTCGATCCTCTGCGCAACATGCTCGATCGGCCGGGCGCGATCCGGTCGCTGGACGAGATACTGACCCGCGAGCAACTTGCCGAAAACCGGTTCTATCGGGAAATCCTGGCGCCCTATGGTTTCGAGCGCATGCTGGGCATGTATGTCTGCGAGCCGGGCGGCTGGGAATGCAATGTCGGCGTCGTCGATGGCATGCACCGGCCGGACTTCGGCGAGGACGCGCGTGACCTGCTGCGCGGCCTGGCGCCGCATATCGAGCAATCGCTCGCGATCTTCGCACGGCTCCGACGGGAGGAGACGGAGGTAAAGGCGCTGATCGAGACGCTGGACCGCCTCACCATCGCCACCTTCATCCTCGGCGCCGATGGCAGGATCTTGCGCCGCAATGACGCCGCGCGGCGGCTCACCGATGTGCGGGATATCGTCGGCGAGCGGGAGGAGCGCCTGTTCCTCACGGATCGCGCGGCGAACGCTGAACTGCAGGAAATCCTGGCCGCGGTTCCGGCGCAGCGCGGGGCGGGGCGCCCCCAGCCCCCCTTCGTGCAGGCGATGCGGGTCGAGACATCGGGCGCCCGCCATTGCGGCCTGCTGGTCCGGTCGATCGAGCCTTCGTCGCTGCAGGGGGGCGGGACGGTGCCGACCGCGGTCGTGTACGTGTCCACCGGGCGGGCTACCCAACCGCTCGAGCGGCTGGTCATGCAGCTGTTCGATCTCACGCCGTCCGAAGCGCATCTCGCGACGCTGCTCGCCACCGGCTTCAGCCTGGCGGATGCGGCCGCGAAGCTTGGGCTGACCGAGAATACCGTGCGCACCTATTGCAAGACGATCCTCAACAAGGTCGGCGTGGGTCGCCAGGCCGATCTTGTCGCGCTGATCCTGCGGAGCGTTGCCGTGCTGGGATGACGTGGCGGGGCGTCAGGACGGCGGTCGGGCGGAACCGGCCTGCACGATGTCGAGGAACGACGGTCGCTCGCCGCCGCCGTCGACGCTGAGGGTCGTCCCGGTGATGTAGGATGCCGCGTGCGAGGCGAGGAACAGCACCGCATGCGCGATGTCCTCGGGATCGGCCAGCCTGCGCGCGGCGAGCGTGGCAGCGATGCGGGCGCGGGTCGCCTCGTCCCCATAGGTGTCGCTGGCATTGTCGGTTTCGACATAGCCGACCGCGATGGCGTTCACGCGGACCTCTGGCCCCCATTCATGGGCGACGCTGCGGCCATAGGCGATCAGCCCCGCCTTCGCTGCGGCATAGGCCGCGGTGCCGGGGGAAGGGCGGAGCGCCGATATGCTGGCGATGTTGACGATCGATCCCCGGCGTTCGCGCAGCAGCGGCAGCGCGGCCTGTGCGAGATTGATCGGCGCCAATAGGTTCAGCGCGATGATGCGCTCGCTGAACCGCGGCGACGCGGACGCGGCGTCGGCCTCGGGAGATCCTCCGGCATTGTTGACCAGAAGGTCGAGCCCGCCATGACGACGATGTACCGTCTCGACCAGCGCGGTGACGGCGGAGGGATCACGGATGTCGCACACCATGTGATCCTCGTCCTCCGGCACGGCGGATCGACCGCAGGTGATCACCCTGTATCCATCGGATCGAAGTGTCGCGGCGATGGCAAGCCCGATGCCGCTATGGCCCCCCGTCACGATCGCGATCTTCTGCTGCATTTCGCTTCCCTATTCGATTGGTGTGCTGCTTCGTCAGCTTCGGCTGTCGGTGATGAAATACTGATCAGATAAGCAAACCATGAGCAATATCGGAAAATGCTGTCGCAATGCGTAGAGAGTGGCAATGGGAATCGCTCGCCTTGGGCGGGGAAGCCGAGCTGCGCCAGAGCGGACGCCCGCTCTGTGATATGCCATCCATCGGCAAGTTGCTGAGAGGCAGTTTGAGAATTCGATCGGGTCGGTCGGCCGGGTCGTTTCCATCGCCGCAGCGTCGCCGATGCTTCCGGCGTCGGCGGCGGTCGCCTCCTCGCGGACGACAAAAACTCTGGCGTCAGCCCTCCGCCGCCGAATTCCCAAACGGTCTCTGCGCCAGACG
The DNA here is from genome assembly GCF_001650735.1 of Sphingomonas sp. TDK1. Classification (GTDB taxonomy): domain Bacteria; phylum Pseudomonadota; class Alphaproteobacteria; order Sphingomonadales; family Sphingomonadaceae; genus Sphingomonas. The sequence continues at coordinate 251,062 of NZ_LXVY01000003.1, forward strand.
GCCGAAACCCGGTGATTTCTCCCTGCCATGAAGAGTCTTGCCCATGGCTCCCTCCGCTGGGACGAGGACCATGTCGCGCCATCACATGCTGGGGCCAAACACCTAGCGAGATCGACGCAACATGTCTGCGCCACGAAGATTTCTGCGAAGGAGGGGCGGGCATTTGGAGGGCTCGGGCGGGCAGGCCTCGGCAGCCACATCAAGCGGTCGAAGAAGCCCGCGATCAAGCACGCTGCTGCTAATCGGGCGCAGCCGCGCGGATCGTGTCGATCACCGCGCGCTGGGCCGGCGCCATCTGCCGCTGCTGGGGGTAACACAGATAATAGCCCGGAAAGGGGACCGACCAGTCCGTCAGGAGCGGGACGAGATCGCCCCGGGCGAAGGCGTCGACCACGGACTCTTCCTTGAGAAAGGCGATGCCGACGCCGGCCAGCGCCGCGTCGACCATTACCGCGCGGCTGCTGGTGATCTGCGGGGCGGGTGATGCGATGGAGCAGCCGGATTCCCAGCCGTTCCTCCAGCCCGCGGATCAGCTGGCTCAGCGCCGGAGGATACCCCCAGCTGCTCGGCCGCCCGGCTGAAACTCCGCTGTTCGGCCACGGCCGCAAAGGCGCGCAAGGCACCGAACTCCCAAAACTCGACTGATGTGCCAAGTGCAAGCATCGACGACATTCGTGCCCTCTATCATCGTTTATATCAGCCCCAGAACATGATGATCGTCGTCGTTGGCAATATTGATGCAGGCGCGGTCACGACGTTAATAGAGAAGCGATTCGGCGACTGGAAGCAGGCGGTACTGCTCAAGGGGATCGCGCTTTCGACCCTGCTCGGGGTGGGCTCGGAGCTGACCGTTTCCGGCGATAGCGATCTGGTCCGGGCGATCCGGCAGTCGACGCAGCAGAATGTCGCGCAGGGGGTAGCGGAACCGCTTCCTCGCTTGAACAGATACTCAGGCGCCAAGACGGTTTAGTCGCGGGGCAATTGGAGAGGGGCTTGGGCGGTCTCCAAGCAGTCCCCTCGGCTTTTCCGCACACGTGCCAATCCTAATGCCCGTCGTGCGCGCTGAGCTGGGATACCGTCGCAGGCTGAACTCTACACTGGCGGTCAGGTCAATATATCCGTTATGCCGGATATATGGAAAACGAATCAGCCATCGCTGCGCTGGGTGCCCTTGCCCAAGGAACACGCCTCGATGTGTTTCGCCTGCTGGTGCGGCACGAGCCAAACGGCATGGCGGCGGGGGAGATCGCGCGCCAGCTGGACGTGCCGCAGAACACCATGTCGGCGCATCTCGGCATCCTCGCGCGCGCTGGCCTTGTCCGCTCCGAGCGGCAAAGCCGTTCGATCATCTACCGTGCCGACCTGGCGGGCCTGCGCGCGCTGACGCTGTTCCTCGTCAAGGATTGCTGTGCGGGTAGCGCCGAGTTGTGCGCGCCCCTCGTCGCCGAACTCGCTCCCTGCTGCTGAAAGGACGCGCCATGGCCGTCGACATCATCATCTACCACAACCCCGAATGCGGCACGTCGCGCAACGCACTCGCCATGATCCGCAATGCCGGCATCGAGCCGCATGTCGTCGAGTATCTGAAGACCCCGCCTTCGCGGGCGATGCTCGTCGACCTGATCGCCCGCGCCGGGATGCGCCCACGCGACCTGCTGCGCGAGAAGGGCACCCCCTATGCCGAGCTGGGCCTAGGCGAACCGTCGCTGTCCGACGATGCGCTGCTCGACGCCATGATGGCGCACTCCATCCTCATCAACCGCCCCCTGGTCGTCTCGCCGCTGGGGGTGAAGCTGTGCCGGCCCTCCGAAGTGGTGCTCGACCTGTTGCCTGCCGGGCAGCGTGGTGCGTTCGCCAAGGAGGATGGCGAGCAGGTGGTCGATGCCGCCGGCGAACGGGTGCGCTGACGCGATGTCGACGGTCTCCCCTACGCTGGACGCAGCCCCTGCGCGTCCCGGTATCGGCACCTTCGAGCGCTATCTGACGCTGTTGGTGCTGCTCTGCATCGCCGCCGGCATCGGCCTCGGGCAGTTGCTGCCGGGCGTCTTCGCATCGATCGTGGCGGCCGAGGTCGCGCGCGTCAATCTGATCGTCGCCATGCTGATCTGGCTGATGATCATCCCCATGCTGCTCAAGATCGACTTCGGCGCGCTTGGCTCGGTGCGGCAGCACTGGAAAGGCGTCGGCGTCACGCTGTTCATCAACTGGGCGGTGAAGCCCTTCTCGATGGCGGCGCTGGGCACATTATTCATCGGCTGGCTGTTCGCGCCGCTGCTGCCTGCCGGAGAAGGGCCTTCCTATATCGCGGGCCTGATCCTGCTCGCGGCGGCGCCCTGCACGGCGATGGTGTTCGTGTGGTCTAACCTTTGCGAGGGGGAGCCGACCTATACGCTGTCGCAGGTCGCGCTCAACGACGTGCTGATGGTGTTTCTTTTCGCGCCGCTGGTCGGGCTGCTGCTCGGCGTGGCGTCGGTGACGGTGCCATGGGACACGCTGCTGATCTCGGTGCTGCTCTACATCGTCGTGCCGGTGATCGCCGCCCAGCTCGTCCGCCGCGCCGTGTTGGCGCGCGGCGGGCAGGCAGCGCTCGATCGGCTGCTCGCGCGCCTTGGTCCCGTGTCGCTGGTCGCGCTGCTGGCGACGCTGGTCCTGCTGTTCGGCTTCCAGGGCGAGGCGATCGTCGCGCAGCCGCTGGTGATCGCGCTCCTGGCGGTGCCGATCCTCATCCAGGTCTATCTGAACGCCGGCCTCGCCTACTGGCTGTCCCGCAGGTTTGGCGTGGCCTGGTGCGTTGCGGCGCCCGCGGCGCTGATCGGGGCGTCCAACTTCTTCGAACTGGCGGTAGCCGCCGCCATCTCGCTGTTCGGGCTCAAGTCCGGCGCGGCGCTGGCGACGGTCGTTGGCGTGCTGGTGGAGGTCCCGGTGATGCTCTCGGTCGTCTCGATCGTGAAGGCCTCGCGGGGCTGGTATGAACGGGGAACTGCTGCCTGATGCCGCTACGCATGCTGGAAGATCCGGACACGCTGCCGGCACTTGATGCCGCCTATGTCCGTTCGCGGCCGGCATTGGGCCTGGGGCCGCTCGATCCCGCGCCCCGTATCCTGTTGCTCTACGGTTCGCTGCGCGAGCGCTCCTTCTCGCGCCTTGCTGTCGAAGAAGCGGCCCGCCTGCTTCGCCTATTCGGCGCGGAGACGCGCATCTTCGACCCCTCCACCTTGCCGCTCCCCGATCAGGTGCCCGGCGACGACCACCCGGCGGTTCACGAGCTGCGTGAACTGGCGCTGTGGTCGGAGGGGCAGGTCTGGTGCAGTCCCGAGCGGCACGGCCAGATCACCGGCATCATGAAGGCGCAGATCGACCATCTGCCGCTGGAAATGAGAGGCATGCGCCCGACGCAGGGGCGGGCGCTGGCCGTCATGCAGGTGTCGGGCGGCTCGCAGTCGTTCAACGCGGTCAACACACTGCGCCTGCTCGGCCGTTGGATGCGGATGTTCACCATCCCCAACCAGTCTTCGATCGCGATGGCCTACAAGGAATTCGACGAGGCGGGGCGAATGAAGCCGTCGAGCTATTACGACCGGATCGTGGACGTGATGGAGGAGCTGGTCCGCTTCACCGTCCTGCTCCGCCCGCACGCGCCGCAGCTCGTCGATCGCTATTCGGAACGAAAGCAGGCGGGCGTCGCCATCGATCCGGCCGCTGATCTGTCGAGCATTGCCATCGCGCCACTGGGGGAGCGGGCGTGAGCGCTGTGTCCGTGCGACCTGCCACGGTAGCTGATGCCGCCGACGAACACGCCATCTATGGCCCGTCGTCGAGCATAAGGTGATTTTATTCGAAGAGGTGCCGTCGTCGATCGACGAGATGGCTGCCCGTGTCGAAGCTATGTCCACGGCGTGCGGGTGTGCGGACGCAGATCGTAACGAGCTCGTAGCCGACTATGCCCTTGCTAAAAAGATACGTTTTCATTTCATTCTGCGATTTATGATACGAAAACGTTTCAATCTGCTTGAAATGCGCCGGGTATCGCCGCTGCCTTGGGTGTGGCGATCTCTCCGGCGGCCGCGCTCGAATTCGTACGCCGGCTGGTGTTGGCCGTGATCACCGGCAATGGCGATATGCACCTCAAGAACTGGTCGCTACTCTATCCCGGAGACGGCAACCTTGCCGCGCTGGCACCAGTCTACGACGTGCTGTCGACCGTCCCCTATCTTCCCGCGGACACTCTGGCGCTGTCGCTCGGTGGCGAACGTTCGTTCATGGCGCTGACGGCAGATCGCTGGAAGGTCTTTGCCAATCGCGCGCGCCTCCCCGAACCGGGAGTTCTCGACGCCGTGGTGGAGACGGTGGCTCGCGTCCATGCGCACTGGTGGAAGTTGCCGGAGCGTGAGGTTGTTCCGTTGAACGTCCTTGAGCGCATCGATGCGCATGTCAGGGCGATGACCCCGATCCTCGAGGGATGCGGCAAGCGCTGATCCACTTCGCCGGCATGCGACGCGATCTCGCGGCCAGCTCCGCTTAGAAATCACTCTGCGGGAACATGCAGGAGCGACGCTGAATGACTGACCGGACCTGCCCAAAAGCGTACTGCGACTCGCGCCCAGAAGTACCAATTGGGTTATGGCGAAGTTCGAAGAGCGCGGATCAAGTCAGCCTGATCGGGGCGAAGGGAATCCAACGGATTAGAATACGCCATCCGGAATAAATACTTACCGCATTGCAGCAAAAATTGAGCTTCAGCGGTCGGGCCTTATACCCTTCTTCGTACATCGGATTCGAAGCATGAACGCGAGCAGGTGGGGCGATGCCTGGCGTCATCATTCGGTTGGCGACCAGATTGTCGGTGTGCGGCTGAACTTCGCTATTCCATCTCCGATCGCATCTGTCCGGCCCGGCTATTGGATATCGCCATGGCGCCGAATAAACAGCAGGTATGCGGGGACTGAACATTGCTGTTGCCGGCTGTGGGCCATGCGGATTGGCGGTCGCGCTGTTGCTTGACCGCAGTGGCCATCAGGTCACCCTGTTCGAGCGATTCGAGACGCCAAAGCCCCTTGGCTCCGGGCTGATGTTGCAGCCGACGGGAATGGCAGTTCTCGGCAAACTCGGCTTGCTGGATGCCGCTTTGGCACGCGGCGCGCGGGTAGATCGGTTGTTCGGCAAAGCGGGCAAGCGGGTGGTCCTTGACGTGCAATATGCGGCGCTGGGTCGTCCCGGCACTTTTGGTATCGGCATCCACCGCGCCAGCCTGTTCGCGATCCTGCACGAGGCCGTTTTACGATCGGGAATACCGATCCATTCCGGCCGCGCTCTGGCTGGCAGTGTGCTGGTGGGGGAAAAGCGCGCGCTGTGCTTTGCCGATGGTCAGACGAGTGTCCCGTTTGATCTTGTCGTCGACGCGCTGGGGACGCGGACGCCGTTGGCGCCGCCCACTGGCCGAGCACTGCGGTATGGAGCGCTATGGGCCAGCCTCGACTGGCCTTCGGGGGCGACCTTTGATCCGCATAGCCTGGCGCAGCGCTATGCGCGGGCGAGCAAAATGGCAGGCGTTCTTCCGATCGGCGTGCCACCGGGCGCGACGACGCCAAAGGCGGCTTTTTTCTGGTCGCTCAGGGTGGACCGACTGGAGGCATGGCGGGCGGCTGGATTGGCGACATGGAAGGCCGAGGTAACCGCACTCTGGCCCGAATGTGCCACGCTGCTCGACCAAATCACCGACCCGCACCAGCTGACGTTCGCCCGCTATGCGCATCGAACCCTGGCCTCGCCAGCGGAGCCGGCGTTGGCGCATATCGGCGACGCCTGGCACTCCGCCAGCCCCCAGCTCGGGCAAGGCGCGAACATGGCATTACTGGACGCGTGGGCACTCGCGCAGGGGCTCAGCCAAGCGGGCGACATTGATGAAGGTGTGCGGCAGGGTATCCGCCTGCGTCGTCGCCACGTCCTGACGTATCAATGGCTCACCGCGTTGTTCACGCCCGTCTATCAGTCCGACAGCCGATTGCTCCCCCTGGTCCGGGACCGTGTGGTAGGTCCGCTGGCGAAATTATGGCCAGTCACGGCGATCCAAGCATCCATGGTTAGTGGATTGGTTGGCAATCCGTTGAAGTCGCTGGGGCTGTGTGATGATGACCTTAATGCCATCGTACCCTTGGCAGGTGCGCCTTAATCCCCCCGATCTATCGGTGGCGACTGCCGGTGGAGGCCGGCGCTTTCGATCAACTCGCGCCGTTCGGGTTCGGTGGCAAAGATGTCGGCTCCCGCCGGAACCGACCATTGGGACGCGTAGCGCTTGAGACGCAGGATCTGGATCAAGTGGTTGCTGTCCCGATGGGCGCCTCCGGGAGGGGCTGAAGAACTTCCAATACGCTCTCGTCGTCTTCGCTTGGAAGGCGTACCCTTAGTTGATTGTCGAGGGCCAGCATGACCAAGCCATGAACAAAGGTCCAACATCCCATGGCATGCGCGGCTCTGTTGCTGGGTGTCGTCGCCAGCGAATCGTTGCGCAAGACGACATTGTTTACCGGACCTATATGTTCGCAATTTTTATAACGGAGAAGTATCCGGCGTCCAAGCTCTATACGATCATTACCGGCGCGACGCGAACCCAGTTCCGGGCGCGCTTTTCCTCTCCCGTCGAGAATACGCGCTTCTCCGTGATGACCGGATACAAGCCGGCGGCGCACCATTCCGCCTAGACAACCGCCGGACGTCCGGTTTCGACAGAGGCGCGCGATCCGCTCCGACCCGCTCATTGGCGCATATCAACAATAGTTGGCGGGCAGGCCGATCCGACGCTTCAGCTGGTCCCTCGATGCTCGCAAGGCGACCCCCGCCGCATCGTCATCGAGCGTGCGTGCCAATGTCATCGCGCCCACCATTTCGGCCAGGACGGAGGCTGCCAGGGACTCGGGCTCAGGCGACCCGAACGCCGCCAGGCTCTTTGCCAACGCGGCGCGAAACGCATGGATGCCGTCCGAGAAGCGTTGCCGCGCCGCGGCGGGCATCCGGCTTGCTTCGCCCCCGAGGCTCGGGAGCGGGCAGCCCCGATCGGTGCGCGCCCGCGTCTTTTCCGAAAGATAATAGTCGATGAGCTCGGACAGGCCCTTGGCCGCCTCGTTCCCGGCGAGATGGCGCTTCAGCACGAAATCGCTGTCTTGAAACATCCTGTCGACGGCATGTGCCACCAGATCGTCGCGATTCTCGAAATGGGCGTAGAAGCCGCCATGCGTCAGGCCCGCGCGCTTCATCAGCGCGGCAACGCCGATTCCGTCCGCGCCCTTTTCGCGCATGGCCTTCGCCGCCTCATCGAGGATGCGCGCGCGGGTGCGCGCCTTGGGGGTCATTGCTTCGCTCATCAGCTCCTCGTTTGCCATCCTCCGCCCAATGCACGAGCGGCCGCGACGGATGCGCGGGCGGCCTCCGCGCGCGCAGCGGCGAGGCGGTCGGTCGCCTCCAGCAGTGCGCGGTCCGCATCGAGCACGTCGACCAGCGACAGCGCACCGCCCGCATAGCCCTGCCGCGCCTGGTCGCGGGAGCGGGTAAGCGATGTGACCTGTTCTTCGCGCAAGGTGATTTCGGTTCGTGTTTCGGCAAGGCGGACGATGGCGGTTTCCACCTCTTCGCTGGCCCTTAGCACCGCGCCGCGAAACTGCGCCAGTGCCTCCGCCTCCTGGCCGCGGGCCTGCGCCACCTCGGCATCGACGCGGCCGAAGTCGAACAAGCGCCACCGCAGCCCCGCCCCGCCGCTCGCCTGCAGCCCGGTGCCGGTGAACAGGCCGCCGGTGCCGATGCTGGCGAAGCCGAGAAGGCCGTTCAGCGCGAGGTGCGGGTAATAATCGGCGAGCGCCACCCCGATCCGCGCATTGCTGGCGGCGAGGCGGCGTTCGGCGGCGACGAGATCGGGTCGGCGGCGCATGAGCTCGCTTGGGATGGCGCTGCCGCTGGGATTTGGTGCATCGGGTACCGGCTGCGCGGTCGCCAGATGCAGCGGGTCCGATCCCGCTTGGCGTCCGGTCAGCACGTCGAGGCGGTGGATCTGGCCGGCGATTGCGGCGCGGAGCGGCGCGAGGCTGGCCTCGATGCCGGCGCTTTCGCCCAGCACGCGGTGCTGTTCGCGCTCAGCGACCAGCCCCTGGTCGGCCTGCTGGCGGACCAGCGCGGCGAGCTTCCGCTCGGTCTCCAGCTGCTGTGCGACGACGGCGTACCGCGCTTGCAGCCCGCGGAGCTGGAGATAGGCGTCGGCCGTTTCCGACGCGATGCTCAGCCGCACCCCGTTGGCGCTTGCAGCGGCGGCGGCAAAATCGGCGCGGGCCGCCTCGCGCCCGCGTCGCAGACCCCCGAACAGGTCAAGCTCCCAGGATGCCTGCGGTCCGACCGTGTAGAGCGAATAGTCGCGCGGCAGATCCAGGCGGTTCGCCACCGCGCCGACAGGGGTGCGCAACGACTGGCGGGTGCGCTCGCCCGATGCGGCGAGATCGATCTGGGGCAGGAGGGCCGCGCCGCTCGCACCCGCGACCGCGCGGGCCTGATCGACCCGTGCGGCGGCGGCGGCGACGTCGAGATTCTGCGCCAGCGCCGTTTCCACCAGCGTATCGAGGACCGGATCGCCGAAGCGACGCCACCACTGCGCGTCGGACTCGGCGATGGGCAGTGGTGCGTGATAGGTGGCGGACAGCGCAATCTCGGGGCGGGCATAGTCCCGGCCGGCGGCGCAGCCGCACAGCGTGGCGAGGGCGAGCAGGGCGGGGGCAAGGCGCATGGCGCGGACTCCTCAGTGCGCCGCGTCGGGCGGCGGCGTGGCGGCGTTGGCGGGCGGGCGGCAGAAGGGCACCATCACCAGCGCGGCGATGAACATCCAGGCAAGCAGCCGGAATACGTCGTCGAACGCGATCGTCAGTGCCTCGCGGCCCACCAACTGGGCGAACAGGCCCTGCGCCATTGCGGCGGCTTCGCGCGGATCGGGGGCGATCTGGCCGAGACGGCGCGCGATCGTCGCCACGGCGTCGGTCGCGGCGCCGGGGTGCGTGCCGAGCGCCTCGCCCAGGCGCGTCGAGGCGATGCGGGCATGGTCGCGCAGCAGCGTGTTGACGACGGCGATGCCGATCGCCCCGCCCAGGTTGCGCATCAGGTTGAACAGGCCCGAGGCATAGCGCAGCTCCGTCGGCGGGAAACCGGCCAGCGCCATGTTCACGCTGGGGACGATGCACAGCATCAGCGCCAGCCCGCGTATCGCCTGGGGGACGAAGAACTCCCAGAAGCCCCAGGCGCTCGTCATGCCGGAGGTGAGCCACAGGCTCCAGGCGAACAGCGACAGCCCGACGGTGATCATCCAGCGCATGTCGACCCGCTGGCTCAGATAGGCGCTGATGACGACGCTGAGCAGCTGGGTAACCCCCACCACGAACACCGTGGTGCCGATCTGGAGCGCCTCATAGCCGCGGATCCGGGCGAGATAGACCGGTACCAGATAGATGGCCGAATACATGCCGATGCCGATCACGAAGTTGAAAGTGCAGGCAAAGGCGAAGGTCGGGCGGCGGAAGGGTTGTAGGCGCACCAGCGGGTTGGTCGAGCGGAACGAGCGTTCGAGGAACAGCGCGAACGCCACCGCCGAGCACCACGCCGCCACGGCGATCCCCGGATCGCCGAACCAGTCGTTTCGTGGGCCTTCCTCCAGCACATATTCGAGCCCGGCCAGGAACACTGCCATCGCGATGAAATGGCTCCAGTCGATCCGCGCGAACATCGACGGCGTCGCGCGGTCGATGCGCAGGATCTGCGAAGCGAGCAGCGTCACGATCACGCCGGGCAGGATGTTGATGAAGAACAGCCAGCGCCAGTCGAGCGCCTGGGTAATCGCGCCGCCTGCGCTCGGCCCGAGCGTCGGGGCCAGTACGCTGACTGTGCCGAGGATCGCCGGGATCAGCGCGCGCTGCTTGCCCGAGAAAATGGTGAAGCCGACGGCGAAGACCAACGGCACCATCGCGCCGCCGGTGAATCCCTGCAGCGCGCGGAAGGCGATCATCGATTCCATGTTCCACGACAGCCCGCACATCAGGCTCGAGAAGGTGAACATGCCGGCCGAGAGCACGAACAGCCACCGTGTCGACATCGCGCCCGCAAGATAGCCGGACAGCGGAATCATCACGAGTTCGGCCATCAGATAGGCGGTCTGCACCCAGCTGACTTCATCCGGACCGGCGGCGAGCCCCGCCTGCACATCGCTGAGGGACGCGGAAACGATCTGGATGTCGAACAGCGCCATGAATTGGCCGAACGCCATTACGCCGAAGATCAGGAACTTGCGCACGGTCGGCATGGCCGACGGGTTGGCCGACCAGTCCTGACCCAATGCCTGCAACCACCCGGCCAACCCGCTTCCTTTCGAACCAGCAATTTCGGACTCGACATATGATGACTGTCATATAATATGATGCACGTCATATAGACAAGGCATTTCTGCAAGGAGGCGCCCAGTGAGCGCGGAACCGATCGGGGAACAGGTGGTGGAACTGCGACGACCGGTCGACGCGAGCGGGCCGGCGGAAACGTCGTCGGTGCCGACCGCACCGCCGCGACGCCGCCGGCCCGCTCGGCGCGCGATCTTCGTATCGACGCTGGCACTGGCGGTTGCGGGCGGCGGCGCGCTGTGGATCACGGCGCGGCCCTCCGTCGAGGCGACCGACGACGCCTATGTCGCGGCCGATTCGACCACCGTTGCGCCCAAGGTCCGCGGGCTGGTCGGCGCGGTGTATGTGCGCGACAATCAGGTCGTGCATGCCGGCGACCCGCTGGTACGGATCGACCCCGAGGAGTTCGATGCCAAGGCGGCGAGCGCCCGCGCTGACCTGGCCGATGCCGATGCCAACATCGCTTCGGCACGCGCCGCGCTCGCCAGCCTCGATGCGGAGGAGCGGCTCGCTGCCGCGCAGGTGGCCGCCGCGCGTACGACCATTCGTTCGACCGCCGCCGAGGCGGCGCGCGCCGAAGCCGATGGCCGCCGCTATGATGCGCTGGTCGCGACCGGGGCGGTCGCCACCCGCGATGCCGAGACCTACCGCACCAAAGCTATCGGGGGTGCCCAGGAAGCTGCGAAGGCGCAGGCGTTGCTCGCCGTGTCGCAGCAGCAGGCGGCGGTCACGGCGGCACGGCGCCCCGGCCTGATGGCCGCGCTCGAACAGGCCCAGGCCGCGCGACTGCGCGCCGTCGCCGCGCTCGATCTCGCCCGGCAGGATCAGGGGCATGCGCTGATCCGCGCGGCGGTGGACGGCGTGGTGGGCAACCGGCAGGTACGGGTCGGGGACTATGTCCAGCCCGGCTCGCGGCTGCTGACGCTGGTGCCGATGCACGCGCTCTACGTCACCGCGAACTTCAAGGAGACGCAGACCCGCGACATGCGCGTGGGCCAGCGCGCGACCATCCGCGTCGATGCGCTCGACCATCCGCTGACCGGCCGCGTCGAGAGCTTCGCGCCGGGCACCGGCGCCAGCTTCTCGCTGCTGCCGTTCGAACCCGGCACCGGCAATTTCACCAAGATCGTCCAGCGCGTGCCGGTGCGCATCCGCTTCGATCCCGGCCAGGCCATCGACCAGGCGCTGCGCCCCGGCCTCTCCGTCACCGCCAAGGTGCGGCTGTCCCACTGACCCCCCCCATCAAGGAGAATGGCAATGTCCCAAGGAACTGCGCTCATCACCGGCGCCTCGACCGGCATCGGCGCGATCTATGCCGATCGCCTTGCCCATCGCGGCTATGACCTCATCCTCGTCGCGCGCGACGTCGCGCGGCTCGACGCTCTCGCCACCCGGCTGCGCGCGGATGCTGGCGTCCGCGTCGACGTGCTGCCTGCCGACCTGAGCGACCGCGCCCAGCTGGCCCAGGTGGAGGCACGCATCGCCGATGACGAGACGCTGACCCTGCTCGTCAACAATGCCGGCATTTCGCTGGAGGGCACGCTGATCGACACGCCGGTGGCGACGATCGAGCAGCTGATCGCGATCAACGTCACCGCGCCGACGCTGCTGGCCGGGGCCGCGGTGCGCGCGTTCGCGCCGCGCGGAAAGGGCGGGATCATCAACCTGTCGTCGGTGCTGGCGCTCGCGCCCGAGATGTTCGACAGCACCTATAGCGCCACCAAGGCTTTCCTGCTCAACCTTACGCAGGGCCTCGCCAAGGAAGTCGGCGACAAGGGCATACGCGTCCAGGCGGTGCTGCCGGGTGCGACCCGCACCGAGATCTGGGCGCGCTCGGGCAAGGACGTCGATGCCTTTCCGGCTGAATGGGTGATGGACGCGGGCGACCTGGTCGACGCCGCGCTGGTCGGTTTCGACCGGGGTGAGACGGTCACCATCCCGCCGCTGGCGGACGAGGGCAGGTGGCAGGCGATGCAGGAGGCGCGGCTTGCGATGGCGTCCGAGCTCTCCCGCCGCGAGGTGGCACCGCGCTATCGCGTCGCTGCGGAGACCGTAGCGGCCTGAGACCAGGGATCGCAGCGGCCGGTTTGCGAACCTTACTGGCCGGCCGCTGCCAGTCTTTCAGAAATGGATGATGGAGTGAAGGCAATGGCGCGGAATATCGTGATCTGCGAGCCGGTCCGCACGGCGATCGGCACCTATGGAGGTTCGTTGAAGGACGTGCCGGCGACCGACCTCGGCGCTGCGGTCGTCCGCGAGACGCTGCGCCGCACGGGGATCGATCCGGCGCGCGTCGGGGCGGTCGTGCTTGGGAACGTCATCCAGGCCGGCAACCGCATGAACCCGGCCCGTCAGGCGGCGATCGGCGGCGGCCTGCCGGTCGCCGTCCCGGCGCTGACCGTCAACCGGGTGTGCGGATCGGGGGCGCAGGCCATTGTTTCCGCGGCGGACGACATCCTGCTCGGTCGTCACGCCTTCGCGATCGCCGGCGGGATGGAGAATATGGACCGCGCGCCCTATCTGATGGACGGCGGTCGCTGGGGCTACCGGATGGGCCCGGCGGAGATCCACGACGCGATGCTGCGCGACGGTCTGGTTGACGCCTTTTCGGGCGAGCATTCGGGCTGGCATACCGAGGACCTGGCGCGCGAGGCGAAGATCGACCGCGAGGCGCAGGACGCCTGGGCGGCCCGTTCGCAGGCGCGATTCGCTGCCGCACAGGAAGCGGGGTATTTTGACGCCGAGCTCGTTGCCGTGGAGGTCGCCGGCCGGAAGGGCGTCACGCATTTCGATCGCGACGAGGCGCCGCGACCTGCGACGACGATCGAGGCGCTCGCGCGGCTGAAGCCCGCCTTCCGGCCCGACGGCACGATCACCGCGGGCAACGCGCCCGGCCTGAACAGCGGCGCGGCGGCGATGCTGGTTGCCGATCGGGCGGCGGCCGAGGCTTCCGGGCTGGCGCCGATCGGCCGCCTGGTCGCGCATGGCCTGTGCGCGATCGAGCCGGCGCGCTTCGGCATGGCGCCGGTGCCGGCGGTCGAGCAGGCGCTGGAGCGGGCGGGCTGGGCGCTGGGCGATGTCGAGCGCGTCGAGATCAACGAGGCCTTTGCCGTGGTGCCGCTGGCGGTCGCGCAGGGGCTCGGGCTGCCGCTCGACATCGTCAATGTCGAGGGCGGGGCAATCGCGCACGGCCACCCGATCGGCGCCACCGGCGCGGTGCTGGTCACGCGCCTGCTGCATGCGATGCGGCGCGACGGCGTGCGGCGCGGCATCGTGACGCTGTGCATCGGCGGCGGTCAGGGCATCGCTCTGGCCTTGGAATCCGTCGAGTGACAATCGCCACTGCGCTCCGCATGGGCTGCGTCCGGGCGGGGAAGCTACGCGCGTGCTCGGTCGCCACGGTGCCGTGCTGCTCGACCTTCCCAGCAATGGCACGGGCGGCCGCCCGGAAGCGCTGCGCAGCGATCTGCGGCGCATGTTGCTGGAATCGCAGCCTGAAGAGGCCGTCCAGTGGAGCAAAAAGCTCGACGGTGTCATCGCACTGGGCGGCGGGTGGCACGAACTGCGCGTCACCGATGGATCGACCACGGCCACCCATCTCCTCGTCGGTGCCGACGGCGCCTGGTCGAAGATTCGGCCGCTGCTATCGAGCGCGACGGCCGAATATATCGGCACCACCTTTGTCGAGACCTATCTTCACGACGTCGATGTCCTGCATCCCGCGACAGCCATCGCGGCAGGGGCGGGCGCGCTGTTTGCGCTCGCACCCGGCCTGGGCATCTTCGCACATCGCGAAGCGGGAGGTATCCTTCACACATATGCCGCATTGAACTGTCCGCTCGGTTGGAGCGCAGGCATGGATTCCGGCGACGCTGCCGCCGCGACGGAGCGGCTGGCGCCCGAGTTCGACGGCCGGGCGCCTGCTCTGACAGCACTGATGGCCGACAGCGACACGGCACCGGCCGCGTCCGCTCCACGCGCTTCCGATTGGACATAGATGGGACCGGATCCCAGGCGTGACCCTGCTCGGCGACGCCGCGCACCTTGCGCCGCCGGCCGGCGAAAGCGCGAACCTGGCGCTACTCGATGGCGCCGAACTCGGCCAAGCGATCGCCGCACATCCTGGCGACATCGAAACGGAACTGGCGACCTACGAAGCCGCGATGTCTCCGCGCGGCACACAGGCGGCTAAGGAGGGGCACGAGATGCTGGCGCTACTGCTTCGCGCGCGCACCACGTGCACTCGTCGATTTCTTTCCCGGGAGGTCGGCACCTGATTGGTTCCAAGGCTGGATCCATGCCGGGGCCGTGATCGGCGGTGTCGACTAACCGGATCCCGCTCGGTCACGAAAGTCGGCGACCAGCTCAAAGCGGTTGAATGCCGTTGATGGGAACGTCGGCTTTCGCTGAGACCCGCTAATGGTCGCGAAACCCAAGCAGCCGGCTTTTGCGCCCGATTTCAGCCCTTCAGTAGGTTGATCGGCTGCCCAGCGGCGATCGCAAAGGATGGCACCCTATCGGCGCTCGGCAGCAGAAAGCAGGACACACACAACCCGTGCTAATGCGAAGCTGTTGCAAATTACGCGATTGTTTTCTATCGGGCGCCGAAAGGGGAAGTTGATGAAATTCGCCATCGGCGTGATCGCCGCAGCTACCATCTGGACGGGAAGTGCGAAGGCGCAGGACAGCCGCGCCGACGAGGATGCGCTCGAGACCGCGCGCGAGGATATCGTGGTGACGGCCGCGCGGACCAAATTGCCGGCCAGCGCGCTACCGCTGACGGTCGACGTGATTGATCGCGAGACGCTGTCGCGCCAAGTCGCGGTGTCCGGTTCCACCGTCGATGCAGTGTCGGCGCTGCTCCCGTCCTTCTCGCCGACGCGCGAGAAGATCACCGGCTTCGGCGAGACGCTGCGGGGCCGATCGCCGCTCTACGCGATCAACGGCATCCCGCAGACGACGCCGATCCGCGACGGCGCGCGTGACGGCTATACCATCGATCCCTTCTTCATCGACCGGGTCGAAGTGATCTACGGCTCCAACGCCCTGCAGGGCATCGGGGCGACGGGCGGGGTGGTCAATCAGGTCACCGTCGGTGCGCCCAAGGAAAATGGCTGGAGCGGGCGGACCCTGCTTCAGGGGAATAGCGGCGACAATTTCTCCGGCGATTCGCTGGGCGGCAAGGTCGCCGGTCTGGTCAGCGTCCGCAGCGGCCGGTTCGATGCCACCGCGGGCGCGGCGTTTGAGCGGCGCGGGGTATTTCTCGA
Source organism: Sphingomonas sp. TDK1 (assembly GCF_001650735.1). Lineage (GTDB taxonomy): Bacteria > Pseudomonadota > Alphaproteobacteria > Sphingomonadales > Sphingomonadaceae > Sphingomonas. Next base: position 266,741 of record NZ_LXVY01000003.1, read on the forward strand.
CGGGCGCGGGCGCCGCATCGGGCTCGACGGCAACCAGAGTGAGATCCAGGATACCGACAGCCTTTCCTTCTTCGGCCGGGCAGGCTTCGACCTCTCCGATACCGCCCGTATCGAGGTGATCGCCAATCGCTTCCGGCTGGAGGGCAACAACCATTACCTGCCCGTCGACGGCAACCGGGCGCTGGGCATTCCCGCCACCAGCCGGCGCGGACAGACGCCGGGGCAGCCCTCGACCGGCCTGGCCGAGATGGTGTCGGCCTCGCTCACCGACGGCGATCTGGCGGGCGGGGCGTTCACGCTGCAGGGCTTCTACAACCGCACCAGCGATACCTTTGCCGGCGGTATCCTGGCGACGTTCCAGGACGCGCGGATAGCGCCGGTGGGCACGCTGTTCGACCAGTCGCGCAACGTATCGCGCAAGATCGGCGGCAAGGTCAGCTACGAGCGTGCCGTGCCCGGGTTCGAGGCGCTGACGCTGACCGCAGGGTTCGACGCGCTGATCGATCGCACCAAGCAGGATCTCGTCCAGACCGGCCGCGCCTGGGTGCCGCAGACCGACTTCCGTAGCCTCGCGCCGGTCGGGCAGGCTAATCTGAAGCTGTTCGGCGGCGTCGTGCGGCTGGCTGGGGGCGTGCGCTACGAGAACGTCCAGCTCGACATTCCCGACTATACGACGCTCGCCAGCGCGGGGGCGCGGGCGGTTACCGGCGGCAAGCCGTCGTTCGCGCGGGCCTTGTGGAACGGCGGCGTGGTGGTGGAGCCGGTCAAAGGCATCCGCGCCTATGGCAGCTATGCGGAAGGCTATACGATTGCCGATATCGGGCGCGTCCTGCGCGGCATCACCCAGCCCAATATCCGCATCGCCGACTTTCTCGACCTGACGCCGGTCGTCTCGAACAACCGCGAGCTCGGCGTCGAGGTGAACCAGGGGCCGCTGGAGGCGAGCGCCACCTATTACTGGTCGTCGAGCGATCTGGGCCAGGTGCTGGTGCGCGCCAGCGACGGCATATTCAACGTGATGCGCCAGCCGATCGACATCGAGGGGCTGGAAGTGAACCTCAACGTCCGCACCCCGCTGCCGGGGCTGAAGCTCGGGACCGGCTTCGCGCATGTGAGTGGGCGCACGGATACCAATGGCGACGGCAGGATGGACGCCGATCTCGACGGCGCCAACATCTCGCCAGACCGGCTCAACCTGAACATCGACTATGCCCGCGGACGCTTCAGCGCACGCCTCCAGGGCCGCTATTATCTGTCACGCCGGTTCCAGGGGCAGCCGATCGCCAATGATTTCGTCGGCTACCGGCTGTTCGACGCCTATGTTGCCTATGACCTGCCGATCGGCCGCATGATGCTGAGCGTCCAGAACCTCGGCAACACCGACTATGTCACCTATTACAGCGACACGCAGGGGCCGACCGACAACGCCCGCTTCTATACGGGGCGCGGCCGCAACTTCACGCTGAGCTGGCAGGCCGGGTTCTGATGCACGTTCTGGCCCTGCTGCATCGCTGGATCGGCGCGATCGGCGGCCTGTTGCTCGCGGTGCTAGGGCTGACGGGGACGCTGCTCGTGTGGCGCGACGAACTCACCTTCGTCGCGCATGCCGGGGATCCCGTCCGGGCAGATCCGGTGGCGCTGGGGAGAGTTGTCGGCTTGGTATCGGAGGGAGGAAGGCCGATCGACCGCATCACGTTCGCGGGTGACGGGCTCGGCGTCCATCAGGTGCTGTTCCGGGACGGCGGCGGGGCCTATCTCAGCCAGGCTGGGGAGACGGTCGCCCGCTGGTCGGCGGCGTGGCAGCGGCCTGAGCTATGGCTGTTCGATCTCCACCATCGCCTGCTGATCGGCGACGCGGGGGAGACGATCACCGGCATCGCCGGCCTGGTCGGGCTGTTCTTCGTCGTCACGGGGTTGGTGCTGTGGTGGCGAACCCGGCGTCGCTTTCGCCTGCGGGCTTGGCCCGTGACGATGAAGTCCGGTGCGATCGTCCACCATCACCGCGATATGGGCGTGGTGGCTGCGCCCTTGCTGCTCGTCTCGTTGGTAACGGGGGTGCTGATGGTGTTTCCCGCCCTGGGCGGCGGCCTGATCGTCGAAGCGCGCTTGCGCCCGCCGAAGGTGGAGGGGCACCGCGCGGCCCCGGCTCACCGCGATCTGGCGCCGCTTTTCCGGGCTGCATCGGTGATGTTTCCGGGTGCCGAGTTCCGCCGCCTGCAATGGCCGCAAAAGATCGGGTCGCCCATCGTTCTCCGGCTGCGGCAGTCCTTCGAATGGACCCCGAACGGGCGTACCTTCGTCTATGCGGATCCCGTCACGCTGGCGATCCTGGGCCGCGCCAATCCCGCTGAGGGAGGCACTGGGGCTTCGATCCGCGAGAAGCTCTATCCGATCCACGCCGCCAAGACCGGAGGTGTGCTCTGGAAGCTAGCCATGAGCGTGTCCGGCGTCGCACTGGCTCTGCTCGGCAGCTTGGCAGTGTATGCATTCTGGCGGACGCAGTGGAATATTCTTAGTGCCAAACGCAGGAAGTCGAAGGATAGGTCTCAAGCGGCGGGGCAGAACATGGCTCCCATCAGGCGGTGAGCGACGGCTAGCGACTAGCGTAAGCCGTTCTCATCACCGGGTGAGAACGACGGGTCGGGCCGAAAGCAGCGATCGGCGGTACCAATCACCTGATCCGCAGGTGCGCCCAGAATTCTTGTTCCCGGACTGGCGGCTCCTGCTCCACCGGCGGACGCGGAACATCCCCGCCTGCCGCATCCAGAAGCAGATCTTGCGGCCGCCGGCACAGCTAGCGCTGCGCAAGCGGCCCGAATTGCTAGAACGACACGCGCGCGCCGATCCGAAGCGTACGCGGCTCGACGACGCGACTTAGCCGCCCCTCGGTGGGACCGTCACGATCGACCGACGGGATGTAGGATTCGTAGAAATAGGCAATGTCCTTGTCCCGGCTGTCGAGCAGGTTCAGCACCTCGCCATAGACTTCGAGGCGCCCGATTTTCCGTGCTGCCCGAAGGTTGACCACCGTGCTGCCGTGATCGCGCGCGCTGTTGTCCTCGATCAGCGGGTACCGCCCGAGGTGCCGGACGCGGAGGCTGGCTTCCCAAGGCGCCAGCACCACCGCCACGCCCGCGGATGCGGCGTTCTCGAAGGCATTCGGGATGCGGTCGCCATTGTCATAACGCGATCGGCTCGCCGTATAGTTGCCGTCGAGCGCCAGCCAGGGTGCAGGCCGCCAGAAGGCAACCAGTTCGTAGCCATGTCGCCGGCTCGCGCCGGTGGGCTCTACCGCGTTAGAGTCACCCACGAACCGGAGTTCGCTGCCGACGTCCAGCCACCAATAGGTGCCGGTGAGGGTCACCCCGCCGTGCTGCCAGCGCGCGCCCAGCTCCTTGCCCGTACCGCGGACCAGAACCGGCACTCGCGTCTCGACGTTGACGGCCCCCCGCACGTCGTTCGAGTGGAAGCCGCGACCCCAGTTCGCATAGAGCTCGATCTGCGGGGTCAGGGCGTAGGCTACCGAAGCCTTGGGCGAGACGATGCTGTCGCTGCCGGCGCCCTCACCCAATGAAGCCGCGGCGGCATCGCGAGCGCGTACGGCGTAACGGTAGCCATCACCGCGCAGCCCAGCCATGATGCGGAGCCCCGCCAGCGGTTTCCAGGTCGCCTCGCCGTACAGTGCGGCCGACGCTTCCTCGACGTGATAGCGCCCGAGCGAGAAGAGCGGCGCGCGATCGGCGGTACGGGCGACGCCGACATTGCCGATGTGGTCGTAACGGCCTTCGCTGCCGACCGAAAGGGCGAGCGCTGGCGCCACCTGCCAGCGTTTCTCGGCGCGTCCGCCGACGATCCACCGCTTGTCGAACTGGCGGATCTGCGCGCTGGTGCCATCCGGATCGGCATAGGTCGGGTTCGAGTACATCGACCAATCGTAAAACTGGCCATACAGGTTCGCGTCCCACCCCTGCTGATGCACGGCGACGCTGCCGATCAGCCGGGTGGTGCGGCCGCGTGCGCTGGGATCGGGCGAGCAGAACACGTCCGGGCAGACGGCGGTGCCGATGATCCGTTCGGGGATCTGCTCGGTGGGGCGCCAGGTCGCGTGATAGGCGTTTAGCGTCACGGCGATCGCGCCGGTCCCGAGCGGCGCCGCGTATTTGGCGAAGCCGGAAGCATGCCGCAAATGCTCCGGCTCCTGCCACGGGCCGTCATAGGCGCGAAGCTGACCCACCAGCGTCAGCGTGCCTGGGCCGACGCCATCCGTCGTCCCACCCGCCGCGATCCGGCGATAGCCATAGGACCCGCCTTCGATCGACAGCCAGGGACTTTCGAACCCATCGATCGTCGTCATGTATGCGGCACCTGCGAGCGCGAAGTCGCCGCCATCGGCACGGTAGGGGCCTTTGCGAAAGTCCTCGCGACCGACGATCTCCGGAATCAATCCATTGAGATCGAGATACCCCTGCCCATGACCATGGCTGCGCAGGTTCATCTGCACGCCGTCGACATAGGTGGTGAAATCGGTGCCGTGGTCGAGATTGAAGCCGCGCAGGAAATACTGGTTGGCCTTGCCGCTGCCGGAATGCTGGGCGGCGATCATGCCGGGCACTGCCTCCAGCAGCTCGGCAACCCGCAGCAGCGGGCGCACCAGCAGGTCGGCGCCGGTGATCGAGCCTTCGCTCGCGGCCTGCGCGACGCCGATCTTGCTTTCTCCGCGCCCGAACACGAGGATTTCGTCCCCCTCCTTGGCGGGCGCAGGCGGCAAGGTTCCCGATTGGGCGAAGGCCGCAGGCGAACCGCAAACGGACAACGCGGCGAGGCCGGACAAAAAGATAGGTCTCAAACGTCTTCTCCTGGCGTCATGCGACTGCCGGTGGAGGCGTGCCGTTCGCGAACGGTCAGCGCGTACCGAGCGCGGACGCCGAGAGCGCCACGAGACGAACCGATGCGGCCTCCACCGCTCGTTCGTCGCTCAGACGGAGAACCGTGCCACGGCCATCCCCTGGGCCAGGGCAAGAGCGACCTCTCGCTGGCAGGTCTCCTGGCTCACGGGTCGTCACTCGATGCACACCTTCCCAGGCCAAAGGCCCAGTGGCTGCTTCCATCGGAGGAAGCCCGCGCATCTCGCTCGCCGCTTACAGTTGCAGGGACAGCCTCGGCTTCGGGCGCAAGCGCCCACACCGCGTTCCCTATTAAGCTCCTCTCGGAGCACCAGCGCGATCATGGTCCGGCAGAAGAGGTATTCTCCCGGATGCAGCGGCGTTAGCGATAAGAGATCGCAATCGCAACAAGTCTCGATTAGCGGAACGGCGGGCGGTTTGGCTGGAATGGCACGATGCTGGCCGGGGAGCTGCCGGTCCGCTTTCCACCAGCATGCGAAATTACGCACCAACGGCTGCCGACCGCACCTCGTTATTCAGATCATTCGCGGTCAATGTCCGGTCCTGACAAAAGGTACCGTTCGGGCAACTCACGTTCAAGTCGGTGGGAAGGCATGGTCAGGATTTCTTCCCAGCCAATTGGGCACCGCCAGATCGCGGTCGTCGGGTGATCAGCGGCATCGTCCATGTGCTGCAGCCAGGCTGCCGTTGGAAGGACGCGCAGAGCGCCCATGGTCCGTATAAGACGCTGTACAACCGGCATAAACGTTGGTCGTAAAAGGGCGGCGGGCAGACGTTTCTGAAGCGTTGGCCGCTGCCGGCGGGCCACGGGCTGAGGTCCTGGTCGACAGCACGCATAGGAAGGCGCAGCGTTCGGCTGCCGGTGGAAGCGGGGGGCGTACGCTCAGGCAAGCGGCATCAGCCGAGGCGGGCGCAACGCCGAGATCCACGCCGTTGCCGACGCGCGAGGCAAGCCGCTCGCCTTCCTCCTGACGCCCGGCCAGGCGGCCGACTGTCGGGCAGCGGAAGCGTTGCTCGACGGTCTGCCGGCCCGCTGCATCGCCCATGCCGACCGCGCCCGTGACACCAACCACATCTCATCGAGCGGCAGGGCGCTGTCCCCAACATCCCGCCCAAGGCCAATCGACGCTGGAAAAGCTGCTTCAGCCGCAGTCTCTACAAGGGACGTGACGCCATCGAACGCATGTTCTGCCGCCTCAAAGACTGCCGGCGCCTCGCCACGCGCTATGACCGCACCGCCGCCATCTTCCTCGGCAGCATACACTTGGCCGCCAGCGTCATGTGGTTTTTGCGAGTCCCAGGCCTGGGAAGCCTGGCTTCAGTTTAGCGATTATCATCGTTCGTTGGTCGAACTTATTTCTCTACTGATTAGGTAGGAAATAAGCGGGTCCCGGAAAGTCGGGGGTCGCAAGCATGCCAAGAAAGAACTTCATTCTCGCAACGACGGCAATGGCCGCCGTCCTGCTCGCGACCGCACCTGCCAATGCGCAGCAGGTCCTGGCGGGCGGGTCGTCGGACTCCGGCGGGGCCGATACCGGCACCATCATCGTGACCGGGGTGCGCGGCGCGCCGCGGACGATCGCCAAAAGCCCCGCGCCGATCGATGTGGTGGGCGCGGACAAGCTCCAGGCCACCGGTGCGGCCGAATTCGGCGAGGCGCTGACCAAGCTGCTGCCCTCGCTCAATTTCGGCGCCACCAATGCCGGGGTCTTCTCGATCGGCCGCCCGGTCACCAATCGTGGACTTTCCCCGGCCTATACGCTGGTGCTGGTCAACGGAAAGCGGCGGCATAACGGCGCCTTCCTCAACAACAGCCCGACCGACACCTCGGGCGCCAATCCGGTCGATCTGGATCTGATCCCGACCAGCGCGATCGACCGGATCGAGGTGCTGAAGGATTCGGCCGCCGCCCAATATGGCAGCGACGCCATTGCCGGCGTCATCAACATCCAGTTGGCGGAAAAGCCGGGGCTCGCCGCGGATTTCACCTATGGCACGCTCTACGATGCCCAAGGCGACCCCGACAGCTGGAAGGGCACGCTGCGCTATGGCACCAAGCTTGGCGACGCGGGCGGATTCCTGACGGTGAGCGGCGACCTCCGCAAGCGGGGTGGCGCCTGGTGGAATCTCGCGGCCACCGACATCAACCTTTATGGCCTGCCCGCCGGGCGCACCATCGACCAGGTAGTCGCGACGAGCGGCCTCACCCGTGCGCAGGTTGAGGCGAATGTCGCCGCCGCCAATGCCCGCAACGCGCAATGGAATCGCGACGGCGCCCATAATGGTGACCCGCAGATCAAGGCGTTCAATCTGGCTTACAACGCCAAGCTGCCTCTGTCCGCCACCGTCAGCCTGTACAGCTTCGGCACGTACGGCGAGCGCGATGCCCAGATCGGCAACAATTTCCGCCGGCCGAACAGCACCGCGAACTTCACCGCGCTGTTCCCCGACGGCTATTATCCGCTCAACAACATCGCCGAGGACGACTTCCAGTTCGTCACCGGCGTGCGCGGCACGCTGGCGGGCTGGGATTTCGACGCCTCCACCTCGTTCGGCCGGAATTTCAGCCACCAGTTTTCCAACCTGTCGGTCCGTCCGTCGCTCGGGGCCGCCAGCCCAACGAAATGGCCGAACCTGGCGAATTTCGAGTTTCGCCAATGGACCCACAATGTGGATCTGCACCGCAGCATCGACATCGGCCTGGCCAAGCCATTGGAGATATCGATCGGCGGCGAATATCGGCTCGATCGCTTCCGCACCTTTGCCGGCGATCCGCTCGCCTACCAGCCTGCGACCTACACTTTCCGGCCCGGCGACCAGCAATATGACTGGAATGTCGGGCGTGTCGCCTCGCCCGTCGTGCAGGGCGCGATCGTCCTGTCGCCTGCGGACCAGGCCGATATCAGCCGCAAGGTCTATGCCGGCTATGTCGATCTCGGCATCTATCCCGTGGATGCCTGGTATATCGGCGTCGCGGTCCGTACCGAACATTATGGCGACGGATCTGGCAGCCCGACCGGTTTCAAGCTCAACAGCCGCTACGAGGTGACGCCAACGCTGGCGTTCCGCGGCACCGTCGGCACCGGCTTCCGCGCGCCCTCGCTGACCCAGATCGGCTATGCGCAGACCGACGGGCGTACCTCCTCCTTCTTCAACGCCGCGACCGGGCAGACCGAACTGCGGCCGACCGTGGCCAAGCTGGTCACCGCCACCTCGGCGGTCGGCCGGCTGCTCGGTGCGAAACCGCTTAAGGCCGAGAAGAGCCTGAATGCCGGGCTGGGCCTGGTGTTCACCCCCGCACCTGCGCTGTCGGTCACGCTCGATGGCTATTACATCCGCATCCGGGACCGGATCGAGCGCACCGGCCGCCTGTTCGGCCCGGGCATTTCGGCGATCCTCGCGGCCAACGGACTTTCGGACATCGAGCAGGCGGAATATTTCATCAACGCCGCCAACACCGAAACCAAGGGCTTCGATCTCGTCGCCGACTATAGCCGCACGCTCGGGCGGTTCGGCAAGCTCGGCGCGACGCTGGCGTTCAACTATTCCAGGACCAAGGTCACCGATGTCGTCGCCACGCCGTCGCAGCTCTTCGGTGCCAACGGCGCGTCGCTGCTGGGCGCAGGATCGGCCTTTTTCGGCGGGGACAAGATCGGTGAGCTGGAAGTGCTGCAGCCGCATACCAAGCTGGTCAGCACGCTGGGCTGGCAGAAGGGCATTTTCGCCGTCAACGTCACCGGCACCCGCTACGGCGCCTATACGCAGCGCACCGCAGCGGGGGACGATCGTTCCTTCGGCGCCAAGTTTATCACCGATGCCAGTATCAGCGCCAAGGTGACGCGGTTCGCTACGCTGTCGATAGGCGCGACCAACCTGTTCGACGTGCGCCCCGAAACCAACGGGCCCGGTAATCCTCAGACGGGGCAGGGCTATTATGGCCCGTCCCCCTTCAACCCCGCAGGTGGCTATTATTATGGACGGATCGCGCTTGCATTCTGATCGCCGGGCCTTCCTCGTCGGCGCCGGGGCGCTCGCACTCTCCGCCTGCGGCTCCGGTGGTGCGAAGGGCGGTCGTGCGCGACTGGTACTCGGCGATCAGGTCCATCTGCTTCAGTCGAAGGCAGAGGCGGCCGGGGCGCTCGGCAACCTCCCCTATGACGTGGAATGGGCCAATTTCGTCGGCGCGGCGCCGCTGCTCGAAGCACTCAATGCCGGGGCGGTGGATACCGCGCCGGCGGGCGATCTGCCGGTCGTGCTGGCGGCGGCGGCCAAGGTGCCGCTCAAGATCATCGCCGCGTCGGTCTCACCCGCCAGCGACATCGGCATCCTCGTGCCGCCCGGCTCGCCGATCCGTTCGGTCGCAGGCCTTGCCGGCCACCGCGTCATCGTCTCCAGCGCGCGCGGCAGCATCGCGCATTATCTGCTGTTGGAGGCGCTCAAGGAAGCGAAGCTCGATCGGCGCAAGGTCGATATCGGCTTCATGCTGCCCAATGATGCCGCGGCGGCATTCGCGGCCGGGCGGATCGACGCGTGGGCGACCTTCGGTACCTATCAGGTCGCCGCCGAGCAGCGCGGCGCCCGGCTGCTGCGCGACGGGCAGGGGATCAATACCGGCCTCTCGGTGATCGCGGCATCGGAATCGGCGCTGGCGGATGCCGGAAAGCGTGCGGCGCTCAAGGACGTGCTCGCGCGCTTCCGCACCGCAAGCCTGTGGGCGCGGGCGCATCCGGCGGACTATGTCCGCGTCCTCGCCAAGGCGACCGGCATGGATCCCAAGCTGGCGCAACTGGTGGTCGATCGCCAGAATCCGCTGCTGGTGGCGCCGGGTGCCATGGTCGTCGGCCCGCTCCAGCGCGTGGTCGACCGCTTCCATGCCGATGGCGAACTGCCGGCGCATGTCGATGTCGCCTCGATCGTCGATGCCGGTATCTTCCCGGCCTGAGCGGCGTCGTGCGGTCGATCATCCGATCAGACCCAGGGCGTGGAGCGCGAGGCCGGCGATCGACGCCCCCAGCAAGGCCGTGATGACGCCCGCACGAGCCCTGAAGATCGCATAAGCTGCACCCAGGGCGAGTACTAGCACCGCGGGATCGAGACGGTGCACGATCTGTGCGTCGAACCGGCTCGGCCCGGCGGATACGGGCGTCGTCGTGCGAAACAGCGTGTGGAGCGCGAACCAGACCGCGAGGTTGAGCACCACCCCGACCACGGCGGCCGTGATCACGGGCAGCGCCCCATTGACCGCGACGTTGCCGCGCAGTCGCTCGATGAACGGCGCGCCGAGAAAGATCCACCGGAAGCAGGGCACGAACGTCACCCAGGTGGCGGGCAGCGCGCAGAGCGTTCGCGCGAGCAGCGGCGGCAGGCCTCCGGCGTCGTGATAGGCACCGAGGAACCCGACGAATTGCAGGACCATGATCAGCGGCCCGGCGTCGTCTCCCCCGTACCGAGGCCGTCCTGCAGCTCCTTGGGGGTCGGCCAGCCATAGCCCTGTCCCGCCTGCTGCGCGACATAGGCGAGCACCGCATAGGCACCGCCGAACGTGACGGTGGCCATGTTCGCAGGCGACGCTCAATTGCCGGGCCTTAACGCGCAGCCGGCAGGGCAGGGCCGGGGCAGCGGTGCCACCGATATGCGGATATGAGAATTGGAAAACTCGCATTAAATAGTCTCAATTATTTGTGATTTGAAATATCTGAAAGATTGACGAAGTTTGTGTTGAAATTATTAATTTGATATTTTTCAGAACGTTAATCCGATTTATAGCTATCAATTATCGTCGTAAATATATTTACGCAAGTAATGCAAAATTCCTATTTTCTAGGGTTCAAGATGAATTTCATTGCACATAGTCAAGTTTTGTTTGGATTGGATCCGCATATAAGGGAATGTTGATTGTGTGTGCGGGAGGCTGACCTATCCCAAGAGTGCCGTTGAAGAAGTCCTGCCCTGATGGGGCGCTTCGGCGGATCAGCTCTTGGGGGTGAAATGCACGATTCCAGCGCTCCATTGGTAGTTTTCGTACGGTCCGGTGCGGTGGTTGCTGCCCTTGCAGTAACGATGCCGTCGTATGCACAGGATCAGTCTGCATCCGCAGCAGATACCCAGGTTAGCGGCAACGACCTGCTGATTGTCACCGGCACTCGCCGCGCCGATCGGACCGTGTCCGAATCCGCCGTGCCGATCGACGTATTCTCGGCCTCGGACCTCGCCTCGCAGGCGCAGACCGACGTGAACGCGATTCTGAAGAATCTCGTCCCGTCCTACAATCTGCAGCGCAACGCCCTGTTCGACGGCTCTGCGTTCGTGCGGCCGCCGACGCTGCGTGGCCTGCCGCCCGACGAGACTCTGGTGCTGATCAACGGCAAGCGCGTCCATCGCTCGGCGCTGGTGCAGGTGAGTGGCGGGTCGCTGGCGGCGGGGGCGCAGGGCGCGGATCTTTCGCAGATCCCGTCGGCGGCCGTCGAACGGATCGAAGTGCTGCGCGACGGTGCCGCCGCGCAATATGGCTCGGATGCGATCGCCGGCGTGCTCAATTTCGGGCTGAAGCGGAAGGACAAGGGCCTCGACGTCACCGCGCGTTATGGCCAATATTATGCGGGCGACGGTGCGGATCTGCAGCTGTCCGCCAATCTCGGCCTGAAACTCGGCAGCAATGGCGGTTTCCTGAACGTGACCGGCGAATATGCGCGGTCGAAGGACACCAACCGCGCGGTGCAGCGCCCGGATGCGGTGGTGCTCCAGTCGCAGGGCTATGCGGTGAAACAGCCGGTCACCAAGTTCGGCAGCCCGGATGCGAAATCCTATCGCTTCTTCGTCAATGGCGAGCTGCCGCTGGGCGACGACACGCTCTATTTCTTCGGCAATTACGGCAATTCGGACCAAGTCATCGACTTCAACTATCGCCGTCCAGTCTCGGTCACTGTCGCGGCGGGTCCGTCCGGGGCACCGTTCACGTTCGGCAAGTCGATCAACCTCTTCTATCTCGATCGCAACGCCGACGGCAGCTGGGATGCGAATGGCCGGACATGGAGCGACGCGACGCTCTTCCCCAACGGGTTCACGCCGCGCTTCCGCAGCACCAATGTGGATGTGTCGGCACTGGCAGGCTACAAGGGCGAACGCGCGGGGGTGAGCTATGACCTGAGCCTCGGCTATGGTCAGAACCGCATCAAATATTACCTGTCCGACACGTTCAACCCGTCGCTTGGGCCGACCTCGCCGACGAGCTTCTACGATGGCTCGCTCGAACAGCGCGAGCTGAATGCCAATCTCGATCTCCGCTACCCGTTAGACATCGGCCTGGCGAGCCCGCTCAACATCGCGGGTGGAGGCGAGTTCCGTACCGAGAGCTTCCTGATCGGGGCCGGGGATGCCGCCTCCTATGCCCAGGGCATCTATGCGTCGCAGACGGTCCGGCGGGCGGACGGGACGACGTTCCTCGTCACCCATCCGGTCGGATCGAACGGCTTTCCCGGCTATGGTCCGACATCGATCGTCGATCGCTCGCGCAGCAGCTATGCCGGCTATCTCGATCTCGAAGTCGACGTCACCAAGGCGTTCACCTTGGGTGGCGCGGTCCGCTACGAGCATTTTGCTGATTTCGGCGGCACCACCAACGTGAAGGGCACCGCGCGCTATGCCGTCAGCGAGGCAATCGCCATCCGCGGCGCGGCCAGCACGGGCTTTCGCGCGCCGACGCCGGGCCAGCTCTATCTGCGCAACCTGCAGACCGCGTTCATCGGCACCAATCCGGTGCCGGTGCAGGTCGCGACACTCGCGGCCAACGATCCGGCTGCACGCTATTATGGCGCGGTGTCGCTTAAGCCGGAGAAATCGGTGAATCTGAGTGCGGGCATCGTGCTTACGCCCGCGTCCAACTTCACCTTCACCGTCGACTATTACAATATCAAGGTCACCGACCGGATCGGGCTCACCAGCAATTTCATCGTTACCGACGCCGATCGCATCCAGCTTGCCGCGCTCGGTGTGGTGGACCCCAATTCGCTGGGCGTGGTGCGTTATTTCACCAACGGCTTCGCGACCCGGACCCAGGGCGTGGACATCGTGGCGAGCTATCGCGCCGTCACCGCCATCGGTCGGCTCACCACCGCGCTGGCGGTCAACTACAACAAGACGCGGCTGATCGATCGGCGCACCATCAGCCTGGGCGACGGACGCACCAATGTGCTGATCGACGATGTGCGGAAGCGCGACATCGAGACGCTGCTGCCGCAATGGCGCGGGGTGCTGACCCAGACGCTCCAGTCCGGACCGGTCGATGTGACCGCGCGGGCCAATTATTATGGGAACTTCACCAACAACCAGCTGGCGTCGAACGGCGGCGACAAGCGCTTCGGATCGGAGGTGTCTTTCGACCTCGAAGTCGGCGTCAAGGTCGCGCAGCGCTACCGGATCGCGGTGGGCGGCGAGAACCTGTTCGACAATTACCCAGATCGCGAGACCCGGCTGACCTTTCCCTCGACGGGCGCGCCGGCGAGCGGGTTTGTCTATCCCGATGCCTCGCCGCTCGGTGTGCTGGGCGGCTTCTGGTATCTCCGTGCCAGTGCGAGCTTCTGATCCCATGGCGTTCGATCGTCGCGCGCTCCTGCGCGCACTGGGAGGTGTCGCCCTGTCGGCGCCGTTCCTCTCCACCCCGGTCCGCGCCGCGGATCGCGCCCGAAGCGTCGTCATCCTCGGCGCGGGCATTGCGGGGCTCACCGCCGCCTATGCCCTACAGGCGCGGGGCGTCGACGTCACCGTGCTCGAAGCTCGTCAGCGGGTGGGCGGCCGGGTCTGGACGCTGCGGGGCGGCGACCAGGTCGTCCATAGCGATGGCGTGGTCCAGCCCGTCACCTTCGATCCGGGCCTCTATCTCAACGCCGGGGCGGCGCGGCTGCCGAGCCATCATGACGGCGTGCTGGGCCTGTGCCGCGAGCTCAAGGTGCCGCTGGAGGTGCTGGTCAACGCCAGCCACAGCGCGTTTCTGGCGGACGACCACGGCCGGCTGCGGCTGCGGCAGGCGGCGAACGATCTGCGCGGGCATCTCTCCGCGCTGCTGGAGACGGCGCTGCGCTCCGGCAGCTTCGACCAGACGCTCGATCCCGCCGCCCGCAGGGCGCTCGCCGATTTCCTGACCCGCTATGGCGACCTGCAGGCCGATGGCCGCTTTGCCGGCACCACCCGGTCCGGGCTCGCTCGCGCGCCCGGCGCCTTCGACCAGGTGCAGCAGGCGGTAGCACCCCGCAGCCTGGAGCAGCTGCTCGCCAATCCCTATCTCGCCGCGATCCTGTTCGAGGAAGACATCCTGATGCAGGCTACCATGCTGGCGCCCAGCGGCGGCATGGACCGGATTCCCAAGGCCATCGCGGCCGCGCTCCGCAAGCCGGTGATCACCGGCGCCGAGGTGCGCGCGATCCAGCGGACCGCCGAGGGCGTGCGTATCGTCTATCGGAACGCTGCCGGGGTGCCCGAGGCGCTCACCGCCGACCGGGCGATCATCACCCTGCCGCTGTCCGTACTGGCGGGGATCCCCAGCGACTTCAGCAAGCCCGTGGCCCAGGCGATCGCGGCAACCCGCTACCAGGATGCCGTCAAGGTCGCCTTCCAGACCCGGCCTTTCTGGGAGGAGGACCAGATCTATGGTGGCACGTCGTTCGTCGGCGGCGAGACCGGTGTTCTCTGGTATCCCTCCGATGGCTTTCAGCAGCCCCAGGCGATCCTGCTCGCCGCCTATAGCGCGGGACCCTGGAGCGGCGGCTTCAAGGATCGGCCGGTCGCCGAGCAGATCAGGCTAGCGCGGGCGGCGGTGGAAAAGGTCCATCCCGGTCACGGTGCCGAGCTCACCCGCCCGGTGGTGGTCAATTGGGGCCGCATTCCCCACACGCTCGGGCCCTGGCTGGAATGGGAGCAAGACGGCAACACGTTGGAACGATTCCGGCTGCTCAACCAGCCGGACGGGCCGTTCCTCTTCGCAGGGAGCCATCTCTCGCAATATTCGGGGCACTGGCAGGAAGGCGCAGTCCTCTCCGGCCGTCGTGCCGCCGATCTCCTCGCCACCGCGCCTGCCGCACAAGCACAGGCTGCCTGAACCAAATCTCGCAACAGGAGCAACGCCATGGCAATTTCCCTTCCCCAAAAATTCGCAGCCCTCGCATTGTCGTTGGCCTGCACCACCGCAGCGCATGCACAGTCGGCGATCACGCGCCTCGGTGCCGAGGGCAGCGCGCCGATCCTGACCGGCGTTCGTTTGCCTGCCTCGGCCGAGACCCTCTATCTGAGCGGACAGGTGCCACCGGTGATCGACGCCAAGGCCGACCCCCTGACCCCTGCCGCCTATGGCGACACCAGAACCCAGGCGATCGGCGTGTTCCGCAAGATCGAGGCACTGCTAGCCGCGCAGGGCTATGGCCTGAAGGACGTCGTCAAGCTGACCGTGTTCCTGGTCGGCGATCCGAGGCTGGGCGGAAAGCAGGACTTCAGGGGCTTTTCGGAAGCCTATGCGCAGTTCTTCGCAACCGCCGACCAGCCGAACAAGGTCGCTCGCTCGACCGTGCAGGTGGCGGGGCTCGCCAGTCCTGGCTTTCTGGTGGAGATCGAAGCGATCGCCGCCAAGGCGCCCTAGCTCCGGTGGGCGCGGGTGCGGGCGATTGAGCCTGGCTAATATGCGCCCAAGCAATCCTCCTTGGAACGACCTAATGCCTATCGATACAGTAGGCATTTAATCGAGGTTTGCATGTCGTCTTCCCGCCCGCTGTTTCCGTCTCTGTCGCGTCGTGCTGCTCTGATCGGGCTGGGGGCGATGACCCTTGCCGGCTGCCATCGCCGAAGCGGTGGCGGGCCGCTGCGGGTGTCGATCACCGGCAAGGGGGATGCCGATGCCCGGCTGGCTTTCATCTCTGCGGGCATCAAGCCCGACTTTGCGATCCGCTACAGCGAGTTCCAGGCGGGCAACCTGGTCGTCGAAGCGCTCAACGGCGGCTCGCTGGACCTCGGGTCGATGAGCGAAATTCCGCCGATCTTCGCCGCGGCCTCGCCAATCCACAGCTTTCGCCAGATCGCCGTGCTGCGTGGCGACGTGAACAGCCAGGCAGTGCTGGTGCCGCGCGGATCGTCGATTCGCTCGCTCGCCGACCTCAAGGGGAAGCGTGTCGGCTATGTGCGCGCCACAACCACCCATTATTTCCTGATTCGGATGCTGCAATCGGTCGGGCTGGGGTGGCGGGATATCGAACCGATCGCGATGAACGTCAGCGATGGCGCGGCGGCGTTTTCGCAAGGTGCGCTCGATGCCTGGGCGATCTTTGGGTATCCGATCCAGCGGGCGGTCGCCAAGGATGGCGCGCGGGTGCTGAAGACCGCGCTGGGCTTCCTGTCGGGCAACTACATCGTCACCGCGCATGAAAAGGCGCTCGAGGATCCCGAGCGCGTCGCCCAGATCGGCAGCTATCTGAAGCTACTGCGCCGCGCCCGCGACTGGACCGAGGCACATCGCGCCGAATGGGCGAAGATCGTCGCCGGGGCGGTCGGCGTACCGTTGCCGTTCGTGGAGGATGCGCTCAACCATCAGAGCGAACCGATGAAGCTGGTGCCGGTAACCGATGCCGCGATCCGATCCCAGCAGCAGGTGGCGGACACCTTCGCCGCTGCGGGACTGGTCCCCAAGGTCGATGTCCGGCCGCTCTGGGATACCCGTTTCCACGACCTTCTCGCCCAAGGAGCCTGACCATGGCCACACTTGCCATCGCCCCCGAAAGTGCCCCGGGCCCGGTGCCGCAGGAGGTGCTCGATCGCGTCACGCGCGGCCTTGCAGAACGGGCCGAAGCCTATGATCGCAGTGGCGAATTCCCGCGCGGCAGTTTCGACCTGTTGGCGCGCGAAGGACTGATCGGCCTCACCGTCGCGCCGTATCTCGGCGGACGCGGCGCGGGCTTTGCCGAGGCGCTGCGGGTGCTCGGCGCGGTGTCGAAGGGCGATCCCTCGGTCGGCCTGATCCTGTTCATGACCTACAGCTTCCATGCGGGCAAGGGGAACAGCTGGCCGCCCGAACTCTATGCCCGCATCGCGCGCGAGGCGGCCGAGGGGCGGGGGCTGATCGGCTTTTTCCGGGTCGAGCCGGAGCTCGGTACGCCGGTGCGCGGCGGCATTCCCGCCACCACCGCGCGGCGCACCGCGGACGGCTGGGCGCTGACCGGCACCAAGATCTATTCGACCGGTTCGACCGGGCTCGACTGGTACGGTGTCTGGGCGAAGACCGACGAGCCCGAGCCGCGTCTCGGCACCTTCCTCGTGCCCGCCGGTACGCCCGGCGTGACGATCCATCCGGCCTGGGACCATCTGGGCATGCGCGCCACGGTGAGCCACGAGGTGGAATTCCGGGACGCGCCGATCCCCGCCGCCTATGCGGTGGACCTGCGCCGGCCGGAGGACTGGGCACCCAAACAAGGCGACACCGCGCCGCTCCTCTGGAATGCGCTGGCCATCTCGACCATCTACGATGCTACGGCCCGGGCAGCGCGCGACTGGCTTGCAGGCTATCTGAACGATCGCGTGCCGAGCAATCTCGGCGCATCGCTCGCCACCCTGCCACGCGTCCAGGAGAAGTTCGGCGAGATCGAAGCGCTGCTGCAGGTCAACGCGACGCTGATTCGCGCCGCGGCCGAGGCGACGGATGCGGGCGATCCACCATCGGCGACAGCGGCGAACAACATCAAGTTCGTCGTCACATCCAATGCGATCCGCGCCGTCGAGATGGGCCTCCAGCTGACCGGCAACCCGGGGCTCACCCGGCGCAATCCGCTCGAGCGCCATTATCGCGACGTGCTGTGCAGCCGCATTCATTCGCCGCAGGACGATACCATCCTCGTCGCCGCGGGCCGCGCCGGACTGGGAATCGGCCGATGAGCCTGGTGATCGCCAACCAGCTCGGGCCGGAATTCGGCGCGCTGCTCGCTGCGCATCCGGTTTCGCCCATCGTGATCGACGTGCCGGAGGAGAGGCCGTGGGAGGCTGCGGCCGAGGCCGACGTGCTGATCGTGCGGCCTGCACCCGCCTGGCGGGCGCCGCCGGCAGCACAGAAGCCGGGGCTGTGGCCCGGCCGGCTGCGCTGGGTCTGCGTCGCTTCGGTGGGCGTGGATTACTATCCCTCCTGGCTGCTCGACGCACCGTTGGTCAGCTGCGGGCGCGGCGTCGCCTCCGAAGAGATCGCGGATTATGTGATCGCGGCGATCTATGCTCAGGCCAAGGATCTCGTCGCCGCGACGGTGACCGAGGCGGGGCAGTGGGGACCGCGCCAGCTTGGGCGGGTGCGCGGCACCACGGTCGGCATCCTGGGCTTCGGTGCGATCGGGCAGGCGGTGGCGCGCCGCGCCCTGGCGCTGGGTGCGCAGGTGACCGCGGTGCGCCGCCGCGATCGGCCCGCCAATGTCGCGGGCGTGCAACTGCTCGGCAGCGCGGCGGAGGTAGTTTCCGCTGCCGATCATCTGGTGATCGCGGTGCCGGCGACGGCCGAGACGCGGCACCTGGTCGACGCCGCGCTGTTGGCGCATGCCCGGCCGCATGCGCACCTGATCAACATCGCGCGCGGCTCGATCGTCGACCAGGAAGCGCTGCTCGCCGCGCTGGATGCGGACCGGCTGGCCTTTGCCACGCTCGACGTCACCGATCCCGAGCCGCTGCCCGCCGGGCACCCGCTCTACACCCACCCAAAGGTGCGGATCACGCCACATATTTCGGCCAATTATCTGGCGGTGCGCCATCTGCTGGCCGACAAGATCACTGCCGACCTCTCCCGCTTCGCGCGCGGCGAGCGGCCGTCCGACCTTGTCGATCCGGCCCTCGGCTATTGATCAGGCGGCGGCGCGCACTTCGTCCAGCGCGGCCAGTACGGTCTCCGCCTCGGTGCGCGCCAGCCAGTCCGGGCTGACGTCGACGAAGCGCACGATGGCGTCGGTGTCGATCACCAGGATCGTCGGCTGGGGCAGCGTCCAGCTGTTGGTGCCGGTCACCGCGCCGATCCAGCTCGCGCCGGGGGCGATTTCGGGCTGTTCGC
Source organism: Sphingomonas sp. TDK1 (assembly GCF_001650735.1). Lineage (GTDB taxonomy): Bacteria > Pseudomonadota > Alphaproteobacteria > Sphingomonadales > Sphingomonadaceae > Sphingomonas. The sequence continues at coordinate 285,695 of NZ_LXVY01000003.1, forward strand.
TCGGTTCGAAGGTGATGCCGAGCGCCTTGCCCAGACGGTTGTCGGGATCGCTGGCGACGGGAAAGCCCAGGCCGTGCCGGTCGCGGATCTCGCCCAGCCGTTCAGCAAGCTGCGGGCTCACGCCGATCAGGCGGATGCCGCGCGCGTCCAGTTCGGGGCGCAGCGTCCGGTCGTAATGGGGCAAGGCGAGGTTGCAGGCCGGGCAGCCGGCAAAGCGGAAGAAGACCAGCGCCACCGGCCCTTCGGCCAGGATCGTATCGCGGGTCAGCGGCTCGCCGGTCGACGCTACCAGCAGGAAAGGGCCTACGCGATCGCCGACCTGCACGTGCTGGCGTGGATCATGGCGCTCGACCAGTTCGGCGCGTTGCGCGGCATTGGCCTGCAGCTGCGCGGGCGCCCAGCTCCGTTCGCGTTCGGCCTGGAGTTCGGCAAACAGGGTGGCGAGCTGCGTCATGAAGGACCCTCCAATGGAAAGGAGGGGAGGCTAGGCGCGCGCGCCAGCTGCCGGAAATGAAACCGGCTGCAGCGCCATTGAGGATTGCTGATAGATCAGCGCTCGGCGACAAGCGCCCGGGTCAGCGTCGCGAGGCGGGTACAGGCGTCGTCGAGCAGCTCGCCGCTCTGGACGATGCAGGCCACCTTGGGCAGCGGCGGCAGCCGCGGATCCTCGGCCTCGGCCAAGTCGCTCAGGAACAAATGGGTGCGACAGGTGACACCAAGGCCGGCATGCACCGCAGCGCGCAGGGTCGACAAATTGGGCGTTTCCACCGCGATCCGGTAGCGCACGCCCGCTTCCTCGAGCGCGTGCATCGCCGCCTCACGAAAGCGGCAGGGCGATTCGAGCACGGCGAGGGGAAGAACCTCGCGTTCGAGCAGGTCGGTCGCGCCGAACCAGGCCATTGGCGTCACCGCCAGCGCATCGGCGGCATTGGCGGCGGCGAAGCCGACGATCACGTCCAGCTCCCGTCGGGCAAGCAGCTCCTGAAGTTCCGCCGTGCCGGCAACGCGGGCGAGGATCTCGGCTTCGGGGTGGAGTTCGGCGAACTGGGCGAGGAGGCCGGTCAGCATCGTCTCGGCAAAGTCCTGCACCATGCCGACTCGTGCCGGCCCGGCAAACTTGCCCGCCGTCACCGCCGCTACCGCCTCGTCATGGAGGTTGAGCACGCGGCGGGCATAATCGAGCAGCACCGCACCGGGCTGGGTGAGCACCAGCCGGCGGCCCTCGCGGTGGAACAGCGATTGCTGCACCAGCTCCTCCAGCCGCTTGATCTGCAGGCTGAGGGCGGACTGAGTGAGGAACACCTGTTCCGACGCCTGCAGCATGGAGCCGGTATCGACGATCGATACGAAGCTGCGCAGGATATTGGTCGGTAGATTCACCGGCATCGCGCCCATTCCCCTATGGTTTTTATTTCCTAGCTTTGCAGTAGGTTTAGTGTTGCTCAACAAAGCTTGCCTGCGCGCCCTCCAAGCTGGGCTTGGTCAGGCAAGCGCCGCTTATATGGGCTCGCGTAAAACTCGATTGTGTTGATGGGGATTTGGCGCAGGATTGCACCTCCAGTCGATCAAGGGGGTGTCATGTCGCAGCGCACGCGCAGAAATGGGTTCGCCTGGGGGGCGCGGTGGCTGTCCCCGATCGCCTTCCTGCTCGTGTGGGAGGCGGGATCGCGCACCGGCATCATTCCCGCCCGTACGCTCGCCGCCCCCTCGACGGTGCTGTCGACAGGACTCGAGATGCTGTGGAGCGGCGAGCTGCCGTCCAACCTGCTCGTCTCCTTCTGGCGGATCGCGCTGGGGCTGGGTTTTGGCGTCACCGCCGGCATCCTGCTGGCGCTCGCCGCCGGGCTGTCGCGCAAGGGCGAGATCGCGCTGGACCCGCTCATGCAGATCAAGCGCACCATCCCGACGCTCGCGCTGACGCCGCTGTTCATCGTCTGGTTCGGGATCGGCGAGACCCCCAAGGTGGCACTGATCGCCTTTGCCTGCACCTTCCCGGTGTATCTCAACCTCTATAGCGGCATCCGCAGCGTCGACGTGCGGCTGCTCGATGCCGCGCGCAGCTTCGGGCTCAGCCGCGCCGAGCAGGTGTGGCATGTGATCCTGCCGGCCGCGCTGCCCTCGCTGCTGGTCGGCCTGCGCTATGCGCTGACCATTTCGATCCTGGTGCTGGTGGTGGCCGAGCAGATCAATGCCTCGGCCGGCCTCGGCTATCTCGTCAACAACGCGCGCGACTTCATGCGGACCGACGTGATCGTCGTCTGCCTGCTGGTCTACGCCACCCTCGGCCTCGCCGCCGACTGGCTGGTCCGCGCGATCGAAGGCCGGGCACTCGCCTGGCGCCCCAACCTGGTGGAGCAAGCCGCATGAGCATCGCCGAAATCGCCCGTGAGATCGTCGTTCCCGCCGAACCTGCCGTAGAGGGTGTCGCCGATCCGGTGGTGCGCCTGCGGGGCTTCGTCCGCCGCTTCGGCCAGACGGAAGTGCTGCGCGGCCTGGATCTGGACATCGCCCCCGGCGAGTTCGTCGCGCTGCTCGGCCGCTCCGGCAGCGGCAAGACCACGCTGCTGCGCACGCTGGCCGGCCTCGACGATGCGCGGGGGCAGGACGTGGCGGTGCCGACCTCGCGTGCCGTGGTGTTCCAGGATGCGCGGCTGTTGCCGTGGAAGCGGGTGTGGCGCAACGTCGCGCTGGGGCTGAAGGGGCCGCAGGTGCGCGAGCGGGCACAGGCGGCATTGGTCGAGGTGGGCCTCGGCCACCGGCTCGAAGCCTGGCCGCTGACGCTGTCGGGCGGGGAGGCGCAGCGCGCGGCGCTGGCTCGGGCCCTGGTCCGCGAGCCGAGCCTGTTGCTGCTCGACGAGCCCTTCGCGGCGCTCGACGCGCTGACCCGGCACCGGATGCACGACCTCGTGCTGGCGCTTTGGCGCAGCCACAAGCCCGCCGTGATGATGGTGACGCACGATGTCGACGAGGCGATCGCGCTGGCCGACCGCATCGTGGTGCTCGATTCCGGCCGCATTCTCGCCGAGGAGCGCATTGCCGCTCCGCGCGGCGAGCGCGCCGGGCTGAGCGCGGCGCTGCGCGAACGGCTGCTGTCGCTGCTCGGCGGCGAGCCGGCGGCGGACGTGGTGCCCTTTACCAAGGGCGCGCGGCCATGAGCCTGGCGGCGGTGTCCCAGGTGCCGCGACCCAATGTCGCCCGGCTGCGCCGCTTCGTCGGTGCGCTGGCGGAGCTGGTCGAGCGCGAGCGCGATGAGGCGGTGCTGCTCGGATCGGGTGCCTCGCTGCTCGGCGCGTTGGTCGCCAGCGACGACTGGCTGCCGGAGGCCTATGCCCGGCCGCATCCCGATCGCTATCAGCAATATCTGCTCCATTGCGACGCGCGTGAGCGCTTCTCGGTAGTGAGCTTCGTCTGGGGGCCGGGCCAGCGCACGCCGGTGCATGACCACCGCGTCTGGGGTCTCGTCGGCGTGCTGCGGGGGCGCGAGAGGGTGCAGGGCTTCGTCCGCCGATCGGACGCGCTTGTTCCTGCTGGACCCGAGCGCGAGCTGCGCGCGGGCGAGGTCGAGCATTTCTCCCCCGCGGGCGGCAACGACCTGCACCAGGTGTCGAACGGCATCGCCAACGGCGTGTCGGTCAGCATCCATGTGTACGGCGCGAACATCGGCGCGTTCGAGCGCGCCACCTATGGCCCCGACGCCCAGCCGAAGCGCTTCGTCTCCGGCTACGCCAACACCGATCTCCCCAATCTCTGGGACCGTTCCGAGGAGCTTCGATGACCACGCCTGCCCAGATACGTCACGCCCTGCTGACCAACCGCGAAATCGCCCTGATCGACCTGCGCGAGGAGGCTGAGTTCGCGCTCGGCCACCCGCTGTTCGCCGCCCAGATTCCGCTGCGGCGGCTGGAGATCGAAGCCGAATGGCGGCTGCCGCGCCGCGACGTGCCGGTGGTGCTGTATGACGATGGCGACGGGCTGGTGGAGCCCGCGATCGCGACGCTGCGTGGCCTCGGCTATACGAACGTACAGGCGCTGGACGGCGGCCTCGCCGGTTGGCGCGATGCGGGGTACGAGCTGTTCGAGGATGTGAACAGCTATTCCAAGGCGTTCGGCGAACTGGTGGAACATCGCCGCCACACGCCCTCGCTGCCCGCCGAGGAAGTGCACGCGCTGATCCGCGAAAAGGCCGATATCGCCATCCTCGATGCCCGCCGTTTCGACGAATATCGCACGATGAGCATCCCCACCGGTGTCAGCGCGCCGGGTGCCGAGCTGGTGCTGGCGGCCAAGGCGGTGGCGCCTGATCCGGACACGACGATCATCGTCAACTGCGCCGGCCGCACGCGCAGCATCATCGGCGCACAGTCGCTGATCAACGCCGGCGTGCCGAACCCGGTGTTCGCGCTCCGCAACGGCACCATCGGCTGGACGCTTGCGGGGCAGGGGCTTGATACCGGCCAGACCCGGCAGGCGCCCGAGCTGCCGCTGGAGGGCGCGGACGAGGCGCGGCTGCGCGCCCGCAACGTCGCCTATCGCGCCGGGGTGAAGCGCATCGGCCTTGCCGACCTTGCCGAACTGGAGCGCGACACTAGCCGCACCCTCTATCGCTACGACGTGCGCCAGCCCGCTGCGTTCGAGGCCGGCCATATCCCCGGCTTCCGCAATGCCCAGGGTGGCCAGCTGGTGCAGGAGACCGACCATAACGCCCCGGTGCGCGGCGCGCGCATCGTCGTCGCGGACGATCTGGGGCCGCGCGCCGACATGACCGCCTCCTGGCTCGCCCAGATGGGCTGGGAGGTGCTGGTGCTCGACGGCGGTTTCGATGGTCCGCTGGAGACCGGCAGCGATGGCGCGCCGCCGCCGCGCGGTCCCGAGGGCCGGTACAAGCGCCCCTATGAGGGCACCGACAACAAGGCCGCGGCGATGCAGGCCTATCTCGACTGGGAATATGGCCTGGTCGACCAGCTCGCCCGCGACGGCACCCACGGTTTCCACGTCCTCTGAGCTTCAGGAGCAGCTCCATGTCCGTCAAGTTCATCGGCTATATCGGTTTCAACGATCATTCGGAAATCCATGCCGCCACCCGTTCGCGGGCGCTCGACAAGACCTATGTCGAGGCAGCGGCCAAGGCGCAGGAGGAAGGCGGCTTCGACCGGGTGCTGATCCCGTTCGGATCGGCCTCGCCCGAAAGCCAGATCGTCGCGGCGCATGCGGCGGCGATCACCACCCGGCTGGGCTTCCTCGTCGCGCATCGACCCGGCTTTACCCAGCCTACGCTCGCCGCGCGCCAGCTCGCCACGCTCGATCAGCTGAGCGGAGGCCGGGTCGCGGTGCACATCATCACCGGCGGTGCCGACGAGGAGATGGCGCGCGACGGCGACCATAGCATCAAGGCCGATCGCTATGCGCGCACGGACGAATATGTCGCCTTGCTCAAGCAGGAATGGACCGCCGCCGGCCCGTTCGACCATGACGGCCGCTTCTATCATCTGAAGGGCGCGTTTAGCGCGATCAAGCCGGACAATCTGCCGGTGTTCTTCGGCGGCGCCTCGCCCGAGGCAATCGACGTCGCAGGGCGCCATGCCGATGTCTATGCGCTGTGGGGCGAAACGCACGACCAGGTGCGGGAGATCGTCGCGCGGGTCCGCACCTCGGCGGCGCGGTACAATCGCCGGCCGGGCTTCTCGCTGTCGCTGCGCCCGGTGATTGCCGACACCGAGGAAGCCGCCTGGAAGCGCGCCGACGAGATCGTCGAGCAGGTGCGCGCCGCCCGCGCCGCAGCGGGCCTGCCGCTGACCGATCACCAGCCGCCCAATGACGGTTCGCGCCGCCTGCTGGAAACGGTCAAGTCCGCGCCGCGCAATGGCCGGCTGTGGACCGCCGTCGCCGCCCTTACCGGCGCGCAAGGGAACAGCACCGGGCTGGTCGGCACGCCCGAACAGGTCGCCGATGCGATGCTCGATTATTACGACCTCGGCATCGATCATTTCCTGATCCGCGGCTTTGAGCCGCTGGCGGATTCGATCGCCTATGGCCGCGACCTGATCCCGCTGGTGCGCGAAAAGGTTGCGGCACGCGAAGCCACGCGGGAGGTCGCGCTTGCGAGCTGAGGCCAGCCGGCGTGGCTTCGTCTCCGTCGCCGGCCTGGGTGCGCTGGCGCTGGCGGCGGGATGCAGCGGGAAGGGCGGCGACGGGCGGGTGCTCAAGGTCGCGAACCAGAAGGGGTCGACCAAGGCACTGCTGACCGCCGCGGGCGTGTTGCAGGGTGCCTCCTACCGCATCGAATGGTCCGAATTCCCGGCTGCGCAGAATCTGCTGGAAGCCGTGAGTAGCGGCGCCGCCGATGTCGGGCTGGTCGGCGACGCGCCCTTCGTCTTCGCCTATCGTAACGGCAGCCCGGTCAAGGCCGTGTCGGCGCAGCGGTCGGCGGGCGGTCGCGAGGCGCTGGGGATCGCGGTGCCGGCGGGCTCGTCGATCCGCAGCCCCGCCGATCTGGTGGGCAAGAAGATCGCCAGCACGCGTGGCTCGATCGGCCATTATCTGTTGCTGGAGGTGCTGGAACGCGCTGGCATTCCCTATGACCGGGTGCAGGTGGTCTTCCTGTCGCCGGCGGACACGAAAGGCGCGTTCGACGCCCGCTCGATCGACGTCTGGGCGACCTGGACGCCCTATCTCACGCTGGCGCTGGGCGGCGGCGCACGGCTGATCGCCGATGCCGAGGATTATGGCCCGCTCTACCGCTTCGAAGTCGCCAACGAAGCGGCGATCCGCGACAAGGGCGATCTGCTGCGCGACTTTCTGGCGCGTGAGGCCAGGGGACTCGACTGGTCGGCGGCGCATCCGCACGAATGGGCGGTGGCGCTGGCCCGTGAAACCGGGTTGGCGCCGCAAGTCGCCGAGCAGGTCGTCCGCAAATATCGCCACGCCCCGGTCGCGCTCGACGGCGCGCTGGCCACGCATCTCGACGCCGCCGCCGCCCGCTTCGCGCGGGCCGGGCTGCTCAAGCCGTCCGGGCGTCCGGCGTCCGAGGTGCTGGCGCCGCTGCGATGATCCCCTTTCCCCTGTTTTCGGAGTGAACCCATGGCTACCGTGCTCGAACGCCCCGTCACCAAGACGATCAGCGATGCGGAATGGCAGGTCCGCGTCGACCTCGCCGCCTTTTATCGCCTGTCTGCCCTCTATGGCTGGGATGACCTGATCTTCACCCATATTTCGGCGCGGGTGCCGGGGCCGGATCATCATTTCCTGATCAACCCGTTCGGCCTTGGCTTCGATGAGATCACGGCGTCCAGCCTGGTCAAGGTCGATCTCGACGGCAATCTGATCGAGCGGGGCGACTATGGCATCAACTATGCCGGCTATGTGATCCACTCGGCGGTGCATGCTGCACGGCCGGATGCCCATTTCATCGCGCATTTCCACTCGCCGGACGGCACCGCCGTTTCCTCCCATGCGGAGGGGCTGTTGCCGCTCAACCAGAAGGCGCTCGCGATCCTCCCGCGGCTCAGCTACCATGACTATGAAGGCGTGGCGCTCAACCTGGACGAGCGGGAGCGTCTGGCCGCGGACCTTGGCGACACCAAGATCATGCTGTTGCGCAACCACGGCACGCTCGCGCTGGGCGAGAGCGTCGGCGAGGCGTGGCTCAACATCTATTCGATCGAATCCGCCTGCACCGCGCAGGTCCGCACGCTTTCGATCGGCCGCGAGCATGTGCTGATCGCGCCGGAGGCCGCGCAGGAGGAAGTACGCCGCCAGATGACCGAGCGACGGGAGGTGGATCGCGGCGGCGGACGCAGCATCTACCGGCTCGTCTGGGAAGCGGCATTGCGCAAGCTCGATCGGCAATCCCCCGGCTACGACCAGTAATTCGCCGTCCGCTCCCTTCGCGGAAAGCATCGGGGCGGGTGCGTCGCACGCGCCCCCTTTTTTCGCGGCGCTCGGCTTTAGCGCTTCTCATCAGCGGATCAGCCATTCGCATTTCCCGCGCTTGGCACGCTCCCATAGCCTCCGTTCAATCTTTCAGGAGCACCGCACATGAGCGATCGTCAGTTACGGCTTGGCTTCATCCTGCACGGCGTCGGCCCCGGCTGGGACGATTGGCGGCACCCCGATGCGCAGGTGGATGCCAGCACCAATTTCGACTTCTACAAGCGTCAGGCACTAGCGGCCGAACGCGGCAAGTTCGACTATCTGTTCGTGGCCGACAGCGTGTCGATCAACGCGCGCTCCAGCCCCCATTACCTCAACCGGTTCGAGCCGCTGACCATCCTGTCGGCGCTCGCTGCGGTTACCGAGCGGATCGGGTTGGTTGCGACGATTACGGTCAGCTATAGCGAGCCGTTCAACATCGCCCGCCAGCTGGCCTCGCTCGATCACATCAGCGGTGGCCGCGCCGGCTGGAACGTGGTGACCTCGTGGCTGGAGGGCAGCGCCGCCAATTTCGGCAAGGCCGAGCATCTGGCGCACGACGTCCGCTACCGCCTCGCCGCCGAATATCTCGATGTGGTCAAGGGGCTGTGGGACAGCTGGGAAGACGACGCGCTGGTCCGCGACAAGGCGACCGGCCAGTTTCTCGATCCCGACAAGCTGCACGAGCTCAACCACAAGGGCGAGTTCTTGTCGGTGAAGGGGCCGCTCAACATCTCCCGCTCGCGGCAGGGCCAGCCGGTGATCTTCCAGGCGGGTTCCTCGGAGGATGGCCGCAACTTCGCGGCGAAACACGCCGAAGCGATCTTCGTCGCGCATGAAGGGCTGGACGGTGCCCAGGCCTATTATGCGGACCTCAAGGCGCGCGCCGCCGGCTTTGGCCGCGATCCGGACAAGGTGTACATCCTGCCCGGCGCGCGGCCGGTGATCGGCTCGACCGAAGAGGAGGCGAGCCGCAAATACCGGGAGCTCACCGAGCTGGTGACGCTGGAGAATGCGCTTAGGGCGCTGGGCCGCGCGTTCAACGACCATAATTTCAGCGTCTATGATCCCGACGCACCCTTTCCGGAGCAGGTGATCGCTGCGGGGCTGAACAGCAACCTGAGCGCCTCTACCCATATCGTCGAAACCGGGCGGCGCGAGAAGCTGAGCTTGCGCGAACTGGCGCTGCGCTTCGCGACGCCGCGCTCGCCCTTTGTCGGCACGCCCGAGCAGGTGGCCGATGCGCTCCAGCACTGGTTCGAGGCGCGCGGGGCGGACGGCTTCAACACCTTCGAATCGCTGCCCGGCCAGCTCGAGCTGTTCGTCGATGAGGTGGTGCCGATCCTCCAGCGCCGCGGCATCTACAAGCGCGATTATCCCGGCGACACCTTCCGCGACACGCTGGGGCTCGACGTCCCGGTCAATCGCTACACTGCCACGCGGGCGCTGCGCAGCGCCGCCTGAGGGCGCGTGGGCGCCCCGGCCGTGCGGGCTCATTTAAAAGCAGACAGGGAATTTGATGACCTTTCGATCGCCGCGCGCGGCCTTCCTTTCGCTCGCGCTTCTTCCGGCGGCGACGGCGCTGACGCCTGCCCAAGCGCAGGATCGGCCAACCGCGCCGGCGCCTCCCGCAGCGGATACCGACGACATCGTCGTCAGCGCCCGCTACAAGAACGAGACCCTCCAGACCGTGCCGATCGCGATCACGGCTCTGTCGTCGGCACAGATCGAGGCGATCGGCGGGCAGACCAGCCTCAAGGCACTCGCAAACTTCACGCCCAGCGTGACCATCCAGGGGTTCAGCGGCCGCAACCAGACGATTACCATTCGTGGGCTCGGCACCAATTCGGGCGGTACCAATGACGGGCTGGACCAGGGTGTCGGCCTCTATATCGACGGGGTCTATCGCCCACGCACCGGCACGGTGATCAACGATGTGCTCGACATCGACAGCGTGCAGGTGCTGCGCGGACCGCAGGGCACGCTGTTCGGCAAGAACACCGTCGCCGGCGCGATCGACGTGCGGACCAAGGCACCGAGCTTCACCCCCGAAGTCGTCGCCGAGCTGACCTATGGCAATTACAACTATATGCGCGCCCAGGCCGCGGTCTCTGGCGGGCTCAGCGACACGGTGGCGGTGCGGCTCAGCGGGCTGGTCGCGGGCCGCGACGGCACGATCTACAACACCCGTCAGAAGCAGGACTGGGACAATTACGACAATGTCGCGGTCAAGGCCGACCTGTTGTGGAAGCCGAGCGCCGACCTAAGCATCCGCCTGATCGGGGATTATGCCCGCCAGACCGGCAATATGGGGTTCTATCTTTCGGGGCAGGTGTTGCCGACGACTCTGGCCAACGGGGCTTCGGTGAAGGGCTTCACCGCACGTGCCGCCGATATCGGCTATACGCCGCCCGTCATCGATCCCTATCGGCGCCAGACCGACATCAACGGCTCCCAGGCGATCCAGATGCCAAGCGGCGGCCTCACCGCGCGCGTCGATGCGACGCTCGGCGGGCACACGCTGACCTCGATCACCGCGGCACGCTTCTGGAAATGGATCCCCAACTGGGACGGCGACCAGTTCGGCGCGGACATTCTGGGGCAGGGGACGGTGGCCACCAACCAGAAGCAGTTCAGCCAGGAACTGCGCTTGACCTCGCCCAATGGCGGCACGATCGAATATACCGCAGGGCTCTATTATTTCTGGCAGAAGGCCAAGCTGAAGCAGGAGCTGTCGTTCAACAAGGACGCAGCCAAATGGTATTTCGGCCCCAATGCCCCCGATGCGCTGCTGCAAGGGCTGGATACGTTCACCTATGCCGACCCTTCGACCAACAGCTATGCCGCTTATGGCCAGGCGACCTGGCACGTTACGTCGCGTACCGGCCTGACCGGCGGGCTTCGCTATACCTATGAAAAGAAGGCGGGCAGCTATGACGCGGTGCAGGTCGGCATCGTCGCGCCCATTTCCAGCCTGCCGACTGCCTATCAAGCGAGCGCCGCGGCGACACGGGCTGCCTTCTCGCCTTCGGGCGGGGCCTATTCGGCCAGCCGATCAAAGGGCACCGTTTCCTGGTTGCTCAGCGTCAGCCAGGATCTGGGGAGCGATGCGCATCTCTATGCGAGCTATTCGCGGGGGTATAAGTCGGCGGGGATCAACTTGGTCCGCCGGAATGCCGGGATCAACATCTTCGTCGAGCCCGAGCAGGTCGATGCCTATGAAATCGGCCTGAAGACGCAGTTCTTTGATCGCCGGGTGCAGTTCAACACCGCCTTGTTCTGGATGACCGACGAGAACTACCAGGCGAACCTGTACGATGTTTCGAACCGCATCGCCTATCTCGGCAATGCCGGCAAAGTGCGCAGCCGCGGGGTCGAGGTGGATCTGCGCGCCACGGTCGCCAGGGGGCTGAGCCTCAGCGCCTCGGGCACCTTCACCGACGCAAGCTATGTGCGCTACACCAACGCGATCTGCCCGTTCCTGCAATCCTACAAGACGTCGTGCGACATTTCGGGCCAGCGGCTTTCGGGCACGTCGAAATGGGTGGGCGCGGTACAGGCGCGCTACGAGACGGCGCTGGGCAGCCGCCTGGTCGGCTATGCTGCCGCCGATGCGAGCTATCGCTCCAGATTCTTCTCCGCCGTGAATGACGATCCCTTCACCGAGATCAAGGGCTATGCACTGGTGGGCGCCCAGCTGGGCCTGCGCGCGGCGAACGGCCCGTGGGACGTGTCGGTGTGGGCGCGCAACCTGCTCGACAAGAACTATCTCACCACCGCCACCGTCAACGGGACCTGGGGGCTGACCCAGGTCGCCCCCGGCGAGCCGCGCACCTACGGCATCACGCTGCGGACCCGCTTCCGGTGACCGCCCAATGGAACGAGCCGATCATGCCTCTCGACGCCGCCGTTTCGCGCCGCAGCCTGCTTGCCGTCTCCGCCGCCGGGTTGCTTGCCGCCTGTACCAAGGGTGCGACCGCAAAGTTGGTGATCGGCGACCAGCGCGGCGGGATCCAAGCGCTGCTGCAAGCCTCCGGGCAGCTGAAGGAGGTACCCTTTGCGATCGAATGGGCGCAGTTCCCCAACGCCGCGCCGCTGATCGAGGCAATGGGTGCCGGCGCGATCGATACCGGCGTGGGTGGCGATGCGCCGTTCATCTTCAGCCTCCAGTCCGATGCCGGCGTGAAGGCGATCGCCGCCTTCCGCCTGACGGGCGATGCCGTGACGGTGATGGTCCCGGGCCGGTCGCCGATCCGCAGCTTCGCCGATCTGCTCGGCAAGAAGGTGGCGACCCCGCGCGGCTCGATCGGCCATTATCTGCTGCTCGCGGGGCTCAAGCGGCTCGGCCAGCGCTTCGATGCGATCGACATCCGTTTCCTGAACCCCTCCGACGGCCGCGCCGCCCTGTCGAGCGGGTCGGTCGATGCCTGGGCGATCTGGGACCCCTATGCGGCCATCGCCGAGCTGAGCGACGGGATGCGGATCGTGCCGGTCGAGCGGTCGTGGACGCCGGGCCTGGGCTTCGTCTTCGCCTCCGATCGCGCACTCCGCGACAAGCGGCCGCAGCTCGAGGCGTTTACTCGGCGGTTCGCCACCGCGCGACGCTGGGGTGAGACGCACCGTGAGGCCTATGCGCAGATGCTGACCGGTCAGACCGGTCTGCCGATCGCGGCGACGCGCCGCTTTCTTCATCGCACCGTCAATGTGCCGGTGCCGATCGATGCGGCCCTGATCGCGGAGGAGCAGCAGATCGCCGACCTGTTCCACGCGGCGGCCCTGCTAGCCCGCCCGGTGCAGGTCGCGCCGCATTTCGCCCCCCTTTGCCCCCCCCCAACCGCAAGGAGTGCCGTGATGGCCAAGCGACAGCTCAAACTCGGACTCGTGACCATGGGCGTGGGCGGTCCGGGCCAGACCAATCGCTGGCTCGACCCGGAAATCCCGGTCGATGCCAGCGTCAACATCGACTGGTATATCGACATCGTTCGCCAGGCCGAGGCGGCCAAGTTCGACCTGGTGTTCATCGTCGACAGCCAGTTCATCACCGCCGACTCGCCGCCGCATTATCTTAACCGGCTGGAGCCGCTGACGCTGCTCTCCGCGCTGGCGGTGGCGACCACCCATATCGGCCTGGTCGGCACGCTCACCACCTCGTACAACGCGCCGTTCAACCTCGCCCGGCGGCTCGCCTCGCTCGATCTGATCAGCAAGGGGCGGGCGGGCTGGAACGTTGTGACCAGCGGCGATGCCGGCACGGCGGGCAATTACGGGCTCGACGAACATTACGACTATGCCACCCGCTATGGCCGCGCCTTCGAATATCTGGAGGTCGTGCGCGGGCTGTGGCGCTCCTATGAGGATGACGCGCTGGTGCGGGACCGGGCGACCGGGGTGTTCCTCGACAAGGACAAGCTGCACGCGCTCCACCACAAGGGCGAGCATTTCTCGGTCGTCGGGCCGCTCAACATCCAGCGCTCGCCGCAGGGCGAGCCGGTGATCTTCCAGGCCGGCGATTCCGACCAGGGACGCACGCTGGGCGCGACGGTGGCCGACGCGATCTTCACCCATGCCAGGACGATCGAGCAGGGGCAGACCTTCTATGCCGATCTCAAGGGGCGCGCCGCCGCGCTCGGCCGGGATCCGGACAGCGTGCTGATCCTGCCCGGTTTCTCGATCACCGTGGGCGATACCGATGAAGAGGCGCAGGCAATCGATCGCGCGCTGCGGCGGGTCGACCAGAGCTTCGAACAGGCGCTCGCCGAGTTCGGCCGTCCGTTCGGCTGGCACGATTTCCGTCGCTATGATCTCGACGCGCCCTTCCCGGTCGAGGCGCTGGAGCATGCCCGGAGCAGTTTCTACACCCAGGCCAAGGCGATCACCGATCGGGCGATAGAGCTGGGCCTGACGTTGCGCGAGACGGTGGAAGTGCAGCGCGACCTGTACGCCAGCCCCTTTGTCGGGTCGGCCGCGACGGTGGCCGACGAGATCGAACGCTGGTTCGAGGCGCGGGCGCTCGACGGCATCAACGTCCATGCCGGGCGCCCCAGCCAGTTCCGCCGCTTCACCCAAGAGGTGGTGCCGCTGCTGCAGGCGCGAGGCGTGTTCCGCACGGACTATGAGCATGCCACGCTTCGCGGTCACCTGGGGCTGCCGATTCCGGCCAATCGGCGAAGCGAGCGCCGGGCTGTCGAGGAGTCGCTGGCCGAAGGTGGATTGGTGGCTTGATGCACAGGCGGTGGCTTGCGCTCCTGTTTCCGCCAGCCAGCTGCTGCTGGTTCGAAAGGCTCGCCGCGCATAAGGGCTGTTCTGCTCGCGGTGTGATCGGACGGCGGCCGGGACGCGGTCACATTGCCTTTCAGGCTTGCATTACAAGCCCCTGTCGCGATTCTCGCGCATCCCCGACACGTTAATGGTTAACTGCGCTCTCCGCGCGACCACCTATAGTTCTCAAATTTTGGGGGGCGTCCAACCGGATTGATGGCAATCGTTTCTATAAATTGTCTCAGGTGTTGCAGATGATCGGGCGAGGTGCCCGCCGCCGCCCGAGGATGCGTCATGGCATTTTTGAACTTGTGCGTTGCGCTGCTTCCAATGACCACCATACCGTCCACGCCGGTTACGTCCCCGCAGGCTCCGACCATCGCGGATGCTGCGGTGGCGCGGGCCGGCGAAACGGGTGACGATCCTGCCGACCGTCCGAAACCATCGCCCGACGAAGTCCGCGGCACGCACGTAGAATTGCGGAACGGGTCACCGGTCGTGGTCTTTTCCGACACTGGCTCGACCTTCCGGCCGCTGGCACAGGTGATCGTCGACGCGGAAACCACCACTGGTGCGCGGGACGCTGCCCGCAACCGCGGCGATCGCGGAGTGCGCGCCGCGCATATCGGCTTTGCCGGGACTGTCGCCAACAACGTGGTCTATCAGCTCGAAACCGAGTTCCAGTCGGGCTCCGCCGACATCCTATGGGCCTATGTGGGCTGGCGCGGCAAGCTTGCCGGGGTGGATGCCGATCTGCTCGCCGGAAATTTACAGAATGATCGCGGCGTAGAGGGCAGTTCTGGCGGCGAGGCGCTGCCATTCGCCGAGCCCAACTTCGTTGCCAGCGCGATCGCGCCCGATCGCGGCGGGTTCGGGTTCGGCGCGCAGGCGCGGTTGATCGGTGCCAGCTGGCACGCCTCGTTCGCCGTGACGGGCAACGATATCGATGCCGACCGGCCGCAAACCGGCGACCGCACCATCCTGGCGCGCGCGCACTGGAATCCGATCAAGCGCGAAGGCGCGATCGTGCACCTGGGCGGTTGGATGTTCGACGAGACGTTCAAGGGCGGCACGCGGACGCTGGGCGCCAATACCAATGTCGCACACGGGCTCAATCTGCAGACGATCCTGCCGTCGCCGCCCTTGGTCGGTGCGAGCGGCGATCACGGCGCTGGGATCGAGGCTGGCGCAGTGATCGGACCGGTGTGGGTGATGGGGGAAGCGGGCCGGCGGGGTATCGATCTGCCGCAGACGACCGCGCGCACAACCGCCAAAAGCCTTTCCGCTGGCTGGTTCCTGACCGGTGAAGCGCCGCCCTACGCGGCTGCCACGGGTGGCTTCGGCCGTCCGGTGGTTCAGCGCTCCGTTTTCCGCGGCGGCTCTGGGCAGGTGGAACTCACTGCGCGGTATGAAGATATCCGCTTCACCATGCCGGGGTTCCGGAACACCGGCTCGAGCGTGACCGGCGGCGTCAATTGGTATTTGAGCAGCCAGATGCGGCTGATGGGCAACGTCACTGCATGGCGCATGGCACCCGACCAGAAACTGACTGGCACCGGCACCCGTACAGATCGCGGCACCACCTTCGTACTACGCGTTCAAATTGTGCTTTAAAACCTGTCAGATAGGGTAAAATCATGTCCATCATCAGTCGCCTGAAGCTGTCAGGCAAGCTTATCGCCGCATTCGCTGCAGTCATCCTTATCGTCATCGCCTCTGGCTCCTATACCTATTGGTCGTTGAGCACGCTGGCGAAGATTTCCGAGTCCAACGCGAACAGCATCAAGATGGCGCAGGAAGGCGAGGCCATGCTGGGTGCCATCATCCAGCAGGAAAACGCGCTGCGCGGTTTTGCCATGCTTGGGCGTGACGAATTGCTCGACGAGTATAAAGGCAACATCGCGGCCTTCGAGAAGGCAGCCAAGAGCTTCGAGACCGGCAATCCGCTGGCGGACCAGCAGCAGCGGCTGCGCGATCTGCGGACGGAGGTGGGCGACCTCAACAATCGCCGCTTCGCCGAACTGATCACGCTCGCGCGCAATCCCGCCACCCGCGGCAAGGCACAGGAGATTTCAGGCCGGAAGCAGCTGCCGAAGGTGCGCGAGATCAGCGGCCAGATCCAGGAGCGTCAGCAGCAGGTGATGGCCGAACAGCGCGCGGCGATGACCGCCGCCAAGAACGGCGCGATGGCAGCGGTGATCATCGGCGCGCTCGGTGCCGTCGCGATCGCCGGTGCGATGGCCTGGCTGCTTGCCGGTGCAATCGTTCGGCCGCTGGTTGGGATGACGGGTGTGATGACCCGGCTCGCCGATGGGGACACGCAAGTGGATGTGCCTGCGGTCGATCGCACGGATGAAGTGGGCCAGATGGCGAAGGCGGTGCTCGTCTTCCGCGAAAATGCCCAGCAGAAGCGGATCGCTGATGCAGAGGCGGCCAAGGCGCTGGAGGAGCAGAATTTCGTCACCGAGACGATTTCGCAGAAGCTCGACATGGTTTCGCGTGGCGACCTGACCGCTTCCATCGCGGGCGAGTTCCCCAAAGCCTATGTGGTGCTTCGCGATAACTTCAACGAGGCGATCGCCAATCTCCGCGAGCTGATCGGTTCGGTGATCGAATCGACCGCCGCGATCAAGACCGGCTCGAACGAGATTGCCCAGGCCAGCGAGGATCTCGCCCGGCGTACCGAAGCGAATGCCGCCAGCCTGGAAGAAACCTCCGCCGCCATCACCCAGATGGACCAAAGGCTCAAGGCGACGGCAATCGCCGCCGGCAGCACGCTGACCCGCGCCGACGGCGCCATCTCCACCGTGTCGGGCGGCCGCACGATCGCCGACGAAGCGATGCAGGCGATGAACCGGGTTTCGGAGAGCGCCAAGGGCATCGACAGCGTGATCGAGGGCCTCGACAAGATCGCCTTCCAGACCCGCGTGCTTGCGATGAACGCCGCCGTGGAAGCTGGCCGCGCGGGTGAAGCCGGCCGCGGTTTCGCGGTCGTCGCCGATCTGGTGTCCGCTCTTGCGATGCGCGCCGAAGAGGAAGCCGGCCGAGCCCGCGACCAGCTGACCGCGACGCAGACCGACATCGGCGCGGCGGTCGGCATGGTCGAGCGTGTCGATGGGGCGCTCGCGAATATCAGCGGCGATGTCGGCGAGGTGCATGCGCTGCTCAGCAGCATGGCGGCAGACAACCAGGCCCAGGCCTCTGCGGTGACGCAGATCTCGGCTGCGATCGGCGCGATGGACACCGCGACTCAGCAGAATGCAGCGATGGTGGAGCAAACTTCGGCTGCCGCGCGGACGCTGAATTCGGAAGTCGTGACGCTGGCCAACCAGGCCGAGCGCTTCAGCATCGGCGGCCCTGGCGGCGGCCGACCAAGCCCGGCGCGCGGCAACTCCGCCGGCCCGGTGAGCTTCCGTCCCGCCAAGCCTGCGCCCGCCAAGGCCAGCCCCCTCCCAAGCGCGGACGAATGGACTACCTTCTGATATGCGGAAGCGTTGTGCGAAGACCGCGCAGGCCAGGACGCCCTGGCGGCGGGCTTCGCACAACGGGCCAGGCAGCACCGGCGGGCGTCAGCTCGCCGGTGCTGCTATGCTGCTATACGGTCGCACATGGTTGTCGTCGCCTCACCAGTTGCTTGTCATCGCGGTGGCGGAAGGCGCTCCGACACGGGCCTTCGCATGGAGGCCGCGCAGGTCGAGCGATTGCGGCCGACGGCGTCATCTTTTCCTTCGGCGGTCTGAAGCTCTGGGTCGGAGCGGGGTGAACTTTTGCTTTCGATGTGATATCGCTCCGTCGATGCGTGCGCTGCTTCCCTTCATTGCCTGCCTGATGGTGGTCCTCACCACCTGGTCGGGCATGGCGCATGCCGCAGAGCTGGCGGGCGGTAGTTTCGGGGCTGTCGCATTTACCCTCCACGCCCAAGGCGATGGTGACGAAGTACCGGCCGACGCCGACAAGGCGGTCCCGCATCATCACAGCATCTGCCACGGGCATGACGTGGGCACGCCTGCATTCGCGCAGGCTCGCTGGCTGCGCGCCGACACCGTCGCGGAGCCGCCGCTTGCGCGCATCGCGGTGCTTGCCAGCACCAAGGGCCTGGTGCGGCTGAGGCCCCCCCAAGCCTGACGACTCCGTCGGACGCCCGGGTGCGTCCGTTTCTGGACCTTCGTCAGGAGCAATTCCTTCATGAATCGACTTCTTGCGGCCGCAATGGTCGCGAGCGCCTGCGCCTCGTCGCTGCCGGCGCAAACCGGCACGTCCTCCGTTATTTCGGAGAGCGCTGCCGTTCTATCCCTCGAACAGGCGGTCGCCAGCGCCGGCGGAGCCGCCCCCGAGACCGAGGCTGCCGGCGCTGCCGTCGATGCCGCGCGGGCGAACCGCTCGGTTGCCGGTCTACGGCCCAACCCGGTGGCGCAAGGCCAGATCGAGAATGTCGCGGGCAGCGGCACCTATCGGGGGCTGCGCAGCGCCGAGACGACGGTTGGGCTGGCATTCCCTATCGAGCGTGGAGGCAAGCGTCGTGCACGGGTCGCTGTCGCCGATGCCCAGCTTTCCCGTGCCGAGATCGAGGCGGCGATCGCTGCCGTCGACATCCGGTTGCAGGTGACGCAGCTCTATGTCGAAGCCGTCGCGGCCGAGCGCAGGGTCGCCGCCGCGCAGGACCAGGCCCGGATCGCGGCAGAGGCTTTAAACGCCGCGCGCGTCCGCGTACGCGCCGGACGGGCATCACCGCTCGAGGCGCAGCGTGCCGATGTCGGGCGGATCAATGCCGAGGCGAACCTCACCCGCACACGCCGTCTGGCGGAGGCGGCGCGGGCCAATCTGGAGCGGAGGATCGGTCAGCCGGTTGTAGGGCTCGACGGGGCCGTGCTCGATCGCCTTCCTGCGGCTGATGCCCAAGGCCCGATCCTGCCCGCGAACCCGGCCGGCACGCTCGCGCTGGCGTCGGCCGAGGCCGATGTCTTGGTCGCCGATGCAGGCGTGCGGCTGGCCCGCGCCAAT
This sequence comes from Sphingomonas sp. TDK1, assembly GCF_001650735.1. GTDB lineage: Bacteria > Pseudomonadota > Alphaproteobacteria > Sphingomonadales > Sphingomonadaceae > Sphingomonas. The sequence continues at coordinate 304,862 of NZ_LXVY01000003.1, forward strand.
CGCGTGCCGGACCTGAACATCGGGCCCGCCGTGCGGCGGCTGGAGGCGACCAACGATCTCGCGGCGGTGTTCACCGTTTCGATGCCGATCCCGTTGTTCAGCAAGGGCGGTGCGGCGATCGCGCAGGCGACCGCGCAGCGGACGCAGGCAGATGCGGTGCGCCGCGTTCGCGCGCTCAATGTTGAGCAGGCGATCGTCGACGCGCAGGCCCAGGCCGACAACGCCGCGACCACCGCCCGCACCGCCGCCGGCCCTGCGCTGGAAGCGGCGCAGGAAGCCGCGCGGATCGCCCGCATCGGCTATCGCGAGGGCAAGTTCGGGCAGCTCGATCTGCTCGATGCCGAACGCAGCTTGGCCGAGACGCGGCTCGCCGCGATCGACGCGCTCGCCACCTATCAGATTGCCCGCGCGCAGCTGGAGCGGCTGACCGCCCGCGCGCCCAAGGGAGACATGCATTGACCCGACCTTTGTCGCTGGCCGGGACGCTGTCCCTCGCCATCCTGCTTGCCGCGTGCGGCGAGCGCTCAACGCCTTCCAACACCACCGAGGCCGCCAAGCCTTTGGCCGATCCCGCGGCGAAGGACCAGGTGGTGTTGACCGCCGAGCAGATCGCGGCGGCGGGCGTCCAGCTCGGCCGGCCGTCGATCGGCGGCGCGGGTACGATCGAGCTTCCCGCGATCGTCGAGGGCGATCCGCAGGCAACGCAAATCGTCTCGGCGGCCATTGCCGGCCGCGTCGTCGCGCTCCGCCGCAACCTCGGCCAGACGGTGGGGCGGGGCGAGACGATCGCGGTGATCGAAAGCCGCGAGGCGGCGCAGATCAAGGGCGAGGTACAGGCGGCGCGCGCGCGGCTCGGCCTTGCCACCGCGACTCTCGCCCGCGAGCAGCGGCTGTTCGCCGAGCGGGTCTCGCCCGAACAGGATCTGATCGCGGCGCGCACCGCCGCGGCCGAGGCGCGGATCGCGCTCGCCCAGGCGCAGAGCATGGTCTCCGCCGCCGGTATGGGGGGCGGGGGGCTCAACCGCATCGGCATCGCCGCGCCGATCGGCGGCCAGGTGATCGCAAGGACTGTCACGCTGGGGCAGACGGTGGCGGCCGATGCCGAGCTCTACCGCATCGCCAATCTCGCCCAGGTCGCGATCGCCTTCAGCCTGAAGCCGGAGGATGCGAGCCGGGTCCGCGCCGGCAGCGCGGTGACGGTGAAGGCCGCGGGCCGCGAAGCGGTGGCCAGGCTCCACTTCGTCTCGCCTGCGCTCGACGCGCAGACCCGGCTGGTGCCGGCGATCGCGATGCTCGACAATCGGTCCGGCCAATGGCGAGTGGGCGAGCCCGTCACCGCCTCGGTTCCGCTCGCGGGCAGCGGCGGCGGGCAGGCGATCCGCGTCCCCACCACCGCGGTGCAGACCGACGAAGGCCGATCGGTGGTGTTCGTGCGCACGCCGACCGGCTTTCGCGCGACGCCGGTACAGCTCGGCGATGCCGCCGGGGCGACGGTGATCGTCCGCGCCGGGCTTACCGGGCAGGAGCAGATCGCGACCACCGGCAGCTTCACGCTCAAGGCCGAGCTCGGCAAGAGCGAAGCGGTGGAGGACTGAGCCATGATCGCCCGCATCGTCTCCTGGGCGGTCGAGAAGCGCTGGCTCGTCCTGCTGCTCACCGTTCTCGCCGCCGCCATCGGCGCCTACTCCCTGTACCGGCTGCCGATCGACGCGGTGCCGGACATCACCAACAACCAGGTGCAGATCAACGTCCGCGCGCCCGCGCTGTCCCCCGAACTGGTCGAGAAGCAGGTCGCCTTTCCGATCGAGACCGCGCTCGCCGGAACGCCGGGGCTGCAATATACCCGCTCGCTTAGCCGCAACGGCTTCGCGCAGATCACCGCGGTCTTCTCGGACGGGACCGACATCTATTTCGCCCGCCAGCAGGTGGGGGAGCGACTGCAGGGCGTCGCCGAAAGCCTGCCGGCGGGTGTCAACCCGGAACTGGGGCCGATCGCCACCGGGCTCGGCGAGGTGTATATGTACACCGTCCGCCTCCAGCACCGCGAGGACGACACCCACAAGCCCGGCGAGCCGGGCCAGCAGCCCGACGGCAGCTACATCACCCCCGAGGGCGAAAGGCTGACGACCGAGGCCGAGAAGGCGACCTATCTGCGCACCGCGCAGGACTGGATCGTGACGCCACTGCTCAAGACCGTGCCGGGCGTCGCCGGGGTCGATTCGATCGGCGGCTATGCCAAGCAGTTCCTCGTCGTACCCGACGTGCAGAAGCTTGCGTCGCTCGGCATCACGCTGACCGAACTCGGCACCGCGCTGGAGCGCAACAACAGCAGTGTCGGCGGGGGCTTCGTCGATCGCAACGGCGAGGGGCTGGCGGTCCGTTCCGATGCGCTGCTCCGCAACACTGCCGAGCTGGGGCGGACGGTGATCGCCACGCGCGGCGGGGTGCCGATCGCGCTCGACCAAGTCGCCAGCGTTCGCGCCGGCCAGGCGATCCGCATGGGATCGGCCTCCGAGAACGGCACCGAGGTGGTGGTCGGCACCGCGATCATGCGGATCGGCGAGAACAGCCGGCTCGTCGCAACCGCCGTCGCGGACAAGCTCAAGGCGATCAACGCGTCGCTGCCGCCCGACGTGGTGGTGCAGCCGGTGCTCAACCGCACCGCGCTGGTCAATGCGACGATCGGCACCGTGGCGAAAAATCTGGGCGAGGGCGCGGTGCTCGTCATCGTCGTGCTGTTCCTGTTGCTCGGCAATGTCCGCGCGGCGCTGATCGCGGCGCTGGTCATCCCGATCACCATGGCGCTGACCGGGTTCGGGATGCTGCGCGCGGGCGTGTCGGCCAATCTGATGAGCCTGGGCGCGCTCGATTTCGGGCTGATCGTCGACGGTGCGGTCATCATCGTCGAGAATGCGCTGCGCCGGCTGGCGGAGGCGCAGCATCGCGAAGGCCGGCTGCTGACGCTGCCGGAACGGCTGGAGGCGGTGGCGGCTGCCGCGCGCGAGATGATCCGGCCCTCGGTCTATGGCCAGGCGATCATCCTCCTCGTCTATGTGCCGTTGCTCACGCTTACCGGCGTCGAGGGCAAGACCTTCGTGCCGATGGCGCTCACCGTCATCATCGCGCTGGCCTGCGCCTTCGTGCTGTCGCTGACCTTCGTGCCGGCGATGATCGCGATCTGGCTGTCGCGCAAGGTGGAGGAGCAGGACGGGCGGATCGTCGGCTGGCTCAAGCGGCGCTACCAGCCGGGGCTCGACCGGGCGATGCAGCGGCCGACGGTGACGATCGGCGCCGCGCTCGCCAGCCTCGTGCTGGCCGCGGGCGCCTTCACCTCGCTGGGGCAGGTGTTCCTGCCGCAGCTCGACGAGGGCGACCTGCTCATTCAGGCGTTGCGCATCCCGGCGACCTCCGTCCAGCAGAGCCAGGCGATGCAGGTGCCGATCGAGCGGATGCTGTCGCAGCAGCCCGAGATACGGTTCGTCTTCTCCAAGACCGGCACCGCCGAGCTCGCCTCGGATCCGATGCCGCCCAACGCCACCGACATGTTCGTGATCCTCAAGCCGCGCGCGGCCTGGCCCGATCCGGCGCTGACCAAGGAGGCGCTGGTGGCGCGGATCGAGCAGCGGCTGGCGGCGATTCCGGGCAATGCCTATGAGATCACCCAGCCGATCCAGATGCGCTTCAACGAACTGATCGCCGGCGTGCGCGGCGACATCGCGGTGAAGGTGTTCGGCGACGATTTCGACCAGATGACCCGCACCGCCGAGCAGATCGCTGGTATCCTGCGGGCGACCAAGGGGGCGGTGGACGTCAAGGTCGAGCAGACCGGCGGGCTGCCCATGCTCGACATCCACGTCAACCGGGATGCGATGGCCCGGCTCGGCGTGACCGCGCAGGACGTACAGGAGGTCATCGGCGCGACCTTGGGCGGACGCACCGCCGGCACGATCTATGAAGGCGATCGGCGCTTCCCGGTGGTGATCCGGCTGTCCGAAGCGCAGCGCGCGGATTTCGGCGCGTTGCAGCAGCTGCAGGTGCCGATCGCGGGCGGCAGGTTCGCGCCGTTGTCCAGCGTCGCCGAGATCCGGATCGTCGACGGGCCGAACCAGATCAGCCGCGAGAATGGCAAGCGGCGGGTGGTCGTCCAGGCGAATGTCCGCGGGCGCGACGTCGGCAGCGTGGTGGCGGAGGCACAGGGCGCCATTGCCGCCAAGGTACGGCTGCCGGCCGGCACCTATCTGGAATGGGGCGGCCAGTTCGAGAACCTGCAATCGGCGAGCGCAAGGCTGACGCTGGTGATCCCGGGGTGTTTCGTCCTCATCCTGCTCCTCCTGTACGGTGCGCTCAGGTCGGTGCGGGATGCGGCGATCGTGTTCACCGGCGTGCCGTTCGCGCTGGTCGGCGGCGTGCTGCTGCTATTCGTGCGGGGCATGGACTTCTCGATCTCGGCGGCGGTGGGGTTCATCGCGCTGTCCGGTATCGCGGTGCTCAACGGCTTGGTCATGGTCAGCTCGATCCAGGACCTGATCCGCGACGGCGTGGAGCGCGCCGAGGCCGCGCACCTCGGCGCGATGCAGCGGCTGCGGCCGGTGGCGATGACCGCGCTCGTTGCCAGTCTCGGCTTCGTGCCGATGGCGCTCGGCCACGGTGCGGGGGCAGAGGTGCAGAAGCCGCTCGCCACGGTGGTGATCGGCGGCCTCGTCTCGGCAACGCTGCTCACCCTGTTCGTGCTGCCGACCCTTTATGCCAGATTTGGTCAGCGAACGATCGGGGAGGGCGAGCAAGTTCGCAGCCATGAAGCGCCGCACGAGATGCTGGCATGATCGCCCCCTTGCGACGAGGGTGCTCGCCGCGCCACCACCCGACGACCAAGCAGCCAAGCAAGCGCAACGCATCTGGTGGCAAGGCAGGACTAGAAGCGGTAGCTGGTGCCGATCCGTACCGTGCGTGGTTGCTGTGGCGTGCGCTGGTTCCCGTCGCCCACCGTCAAGGGGTTGCCGAGCGAAAAGCGGTTGGCGCGGCCGTTCAGCAGGTTGGCGGCGTCGAGCGTTAGCGTGAAAGGCCCCTTGGACCATGCGACCCCGGCACTGAGCTCGGCGAAATTACCCTGCGGTATGTGCAGATCGCCCACGCCGAGCCAGGAGCGGCCGACATAGCGCGCGGTGCCGCGCACGAGCAGCCGGCTTCCCCCGTTGAGCGTCCATTGCCTTTCGGCCGCGCCGCGCAGGGTGACCGCCGGCGTGTTCGGCAAGGCCTGGAGCGCTGCGCGTTCAAAACCCGGCGCCGGGCGATCGAGCACGGCGCGCGTAAGGAACAGCGTCGCCGTCAGGCGCAGGCTGGAGGGCGCATGCCATTGAAGATTGGCCTCTACCGCTGCAATCCGCCCGCTGCCGACATTCGCGGTGACCGCACCTGCGGGGCTTTGAAGATCGGCCTGGATGTGCCGCCAGTCGGTGGTCGACAGGGCCAGGCTGCCAGAGAGTCCGTCGCGGCCTTCGCCAAGGCGAAGGCCCGCCTCGATCGCATCCAGGGAATCTGGTCGGTAAACGGTGAAATCGGCGTCGGTCGTTGGAGAAGAGTCGAGGGGTGACAGCGCGTTCAGTACATAACCGCCGAGACGATAGCCCCGCTGATAGCGCAGATAGGCGGTGACCCGCGGCGTCGCCGCCCAGCTGAGCGCGGCACTGGGCAGGAAGCGGACATTGCCGGTGCCGGGCACGTCGATCGTCTCCAGCGACTGATCGCCGTCGGGCAGGATATTGGTACCCTGAAGATCGGTATAGGCTGCGCGGGCGCCCAGCGTAGCGTTCAGCCCAGCAAGGATGCGAAAGGTTGCCTCGCCGAACAGGGCCACATCGGTCGCGCGATTGCCGACGCCGCGGAAGGGTTGGCTGGCACCGGCGATCCGTGACGACTGTGTCATACGGTCGTCGCTCAAGGTGCCATAGGCGCCGAGTACCAGCCCGGTACCGTCTTCGTGGTTGCGGGCGAGCCGCACTTCGCCGTTATAAACCCGCACGCGAGTATCGGTGGCAAGGCCGGAAGCGGCGGGATCGCCGATGCTGGTCGCGTCGTAGAGCGTGGTGAGGTGGTTCTCGATTGCCGAGAAAGCGGCGGTGAGCATCTGCCCATCGGCCCACCGGTGCGTCGCGGTGGCATAGGCGAGACGGAAGTCGTTGAGCGCCGGCTGAGCGATCGCGGCAGCGCGCGAAAGCGGTAGCTGGTCGGCTTCGCTATACTGTCCATCGGCGTGGTAGAGGCGCTGGTAGACGGCGCCGAGATCGACGGTCCAGTCGTTGCCGGCACGGAGACGGAGCGTCGCGCGGCCGCCGGCGAGGTCGCTGCGATTGGTGTTGCGCCGCTTTCGCGCGACATCGTCGATATAGCCGGGCTCGCGGCCGCCATAGCCGACCAGTCGCAGCGCAATGCGATCGCCTAGAGGGGCGTTCAACATCGCCATCGCGTCGCCGCCGACCCCACCATGCGCGGTTGCGGAGGCGCCGGCGGAGACTTCGCCTTCCCAAACGCCCTGCTTGGGCGCGCGCGGCGTGATGCGAATGATGCCGCCCAGCGCGCCGGCACCGTAGAGCGTGCCCTGCGGCCCTTCGAGCAGCTCTACTCGCGCCATGTCGTACAGCGCGAGATTGGGGTCGGGCGCGCTGTAGTTGAGCTGCACGTCGCCCAGATATTGGCCTACCGTCGCCTGGCTGGCACCGGTGAAGCTGCTGTCGGCCACGCCGCGAACGAACAGCTTCTCGCGTCCAGGGCCGAGATGGGTCGCGCTCAGCATCGGCAGCGCGGCGACGATCGCCCGGCTGTCGCGGGCGAGGCCGGCGCCCAGGGACAGCGTGTCGGCGTCTACCACCCAGGCCGATCCCGGATAGCGGCGCAGGGTCGCCCCGCTTTTGGTGGCCGTCACGACGATCTCGGCGGGAGCCGGCGAGGATGGCGGCGGCGGGGGCAACCGTGCCGGCACAGGGCGAGGGGGCGGCGGGGCGCTCCGTACCCGTTCGATGCGGTAGAGCGCCTGCGAGACGCATATTGCATGCAGGCCGCTGCCGTGCAGGACGCGGGCGAGCGCTTCTTCCACCGACATCCGACCCTCCACCGGCTCCGCGAGCCGCCGTTGGGCGAGGGTTGGATCGGTGGTGGCGATGCTGACCCCGGCTTGGCTGCCGATCGCGATGATGGCTTTGGTGAGAGGCCCGGCAGGGATGCGGAAGCCGTAGCGCACCTCGTTGCCTTGCCTGCCGCCGCCATGCGCCGCCGCCGCCGGCCCGGCGATGAGCGCGGCGGCAACGACCCAGCCGGCGAAGTTCCGGAGGATGCGCGACGTCTCCTTCATGCAGGGGAGATACCGATCACGGGGCGGGAACGAGCCTCCGATCGCCGTCGCGCTTGTCGACGCGGATCGGCAGCAACGCCTCGATCTGGCGGTCCAAGCTCGCCGGATCGCCGATGGTCAGCACGCCGCTTACCCGCAAACCGCGAAGCGCGGGGGCAACTCGCACAGGCGTGCCGGTATAGCGCTGAAGGTCGCGGGCGAGATCGTCGATCGTGCTGTCTGCATAGACCAGCCGCCCCTGCGCCCAGGCGAGCGCATTGTCGGGCTCGATCGGACCTACGCGATCTGCAGTCGCGCCTGCCGGCCGCAGCAGGCCGGTGCCGGCCGGCAGCCGGGTGGTCGTCTGGCTGTCCTGCGCGGACGACACCGCGACCAGCCCGCGACGGACGGAGACGCCGAATGCGCCGCCCTGGTTTAGCACGTCGAATTCGGTGCCGAGCACCCGCACTTCGCGGCCCGCCGCCGCGACCGTGAAGGGGCGCGCGGGTTCGTGATGGACGTCGAAGATGGCTTCGCCCGAACGGAGCTCGGCCGTCCGCGCCTTGTCGCCCAGCTTCACCACGATCTCGGTATTGCGGTTGAGCGTCAGCAGCGATCCGTCCGCCAGTGCGACAACTCGGGTGCCGCTACCATCCGTGCGGTAGGTCTGCGCCGCGGGGCCGGTCCAATGGGACAGTTGCGGCAGCGCTACGATGCCGGCGACCGCTGCGGCAGCTGCGGCCGATACGGGGAGCCACCAGCGCGATTTGGACCGCCTGTCGGCACGATGTGCTTCGAGCGAAACGACGGCCGGGTCGGCATCCGGGGCAGGATCGGCATCGTTGGCAGCGGCAGGGGCCAGCGGCGGCAGTGCCTCGGCTGCGATCCACAGGTGCTCGACCCGGGCATAGGCCTTCGCGTTCGCGGGGTCAGCCTCCATCCAGGCGAGATGGTCGAGCCAGGTCTGCTCGTCCTCGCAATCCTGCAGTCGGACAAACCATTCGACTGCCACTTCTTCCGGGTCTGCCCGTGTCATATGTTTTCCGCCCCATGGAATGCATGCCCCTGCATCTCGTTCGACGAAATCATCGCCGTCGCGCCGCACGCGCCGATCGCCTGTGCCCACGTCATCGGCCAAGCTTCGTCATCAGGTGGCGCAGCGCGCGCATCATGTGTTTTTCGATCAGGCTGCGCGAAACGCCCATGCGCTCCGCCACTTCGGCGTGCGACAGACCTTCCAGCTTGTGCAGCCGGAAACTGCGCTGAACGCCCTCGGGCAGCTCCGCAAGCGCCGCCTCCATCCGTCGCACCTGATCGCGCGCGATCAGCGCCTCGTCGGCGGCGACGGTGTCGCTCACGTCTTCGCCGCTGGGGGCGATAACGTGGTGGCTGTCCCGCCACGCATGGTCGCGGGCGGCGCGCGCGCGGTTTTGCCGCAGCCGGTCCAGCATGAGGTTGTTGCCCAGCCGGTAGAGATAGCCCGCAGGCGTGCGAACCTCCTCCGGCTCGGGAAGTCCGGCGATACGGACGAAGATTTCCTGAACGATTTCCTCCGCCTCGGCGTCACCTACCCGACGGGCGAAATAGCGTTGCAGTGCCGCTCGCCGGGCGAGGAACGCCGCGACCAGCGGGGAGGAATTGGACATGGACCGGATTCGCACCTTTCCGCCTGGGCCGGGACTATCATGCTTGCGCATAGATGCGGCAGCGGCGGGCGCCAAGTACGGTGGGATGCGGGGGGGCGCGATCTCTCGTTGCAGTCGCAAGGCTCAATATCCCATCAAGCGATGAACGGTGGCCAGCAGGAGCCAGCCGATCGTTGCGAACAGGGCCCAGGAACTGAGGCCTGCGAGGGTGAGGATCGCCAGGCGGGCCCGGCGGGAGAGTTTCGCTTCCGCGGGGGCAAGGTGCGCCAGGTCTTCCGGCTCTGGGGCGCCCAGGGACCGCAGCGGATGGCTGCACGTCCAGCGCTCGGCACCGCATTTCCAGTCGGGTTTGATTTCATATCGCACGGGTCCGCTCCGCCTCTGCCGCCGCGATGTGCGGCGACGGCCTGGTCGGGGAAAGGTTGGCGCCCGCCCACGGGAGGCACGGGCGGGCGCCCGCCTCAGCGCTTGGGCGAGGCGACCGGCGGCTTCGCCTTGTCCTGCTTGGCCGGCTTGTGCGGCTTGGGCAGGTGCGACGGGGGAACCGCTTTGTTCGTGGTTGCCGCTGGCTTGATCGACTGCGCCATTGCAGGCGAAACCAGGCCGGCGGCAAGCACTGCGGCGGCGAACGTCCATCCGGTAAACTTCATGGCAAACCCTTCTTTCTGAACTGGGAGCACGCTTGCATTGGCGTGTCCGAATCCTTGACGGAGTGGTCGTTCGGGTACCGCAACCACCTTTGAAGTTTTTTTTGCGTGCCGTGCGTGTGCTCGCCTTCGCGCAGGCTCGCGTGCGCCAGCATCTGTGTGCTTCCTGTGAGGCGCGCCGCGATTAGGACGGCGGGGGCGGGCGGGGGATATCGCGACCGCTATCTCGATCTGCCCGGCGATGGCGGCAAGCGTTCGTCACCCTGCTCGGCGCGCAGGGCGGCATCGCGGGCAACGCAATTGATCGGCGCATCGCTGCCGACGAAAAAAAATCGAATGCAGCTTTGCGGTGGTCTCGCCGGGTCTTCGTCAACGGATCGAAGGCTCGCGACGCAGCGAGTGGTGCTTCAAGACAAGGTGAATGCATGAACGTGACGTATAAGCGTATGATCGGTGTGGCAGTATTCGGGGCGGGCCTCGGCATGATTGCCCCCGCATCGGCCCAGAACGCCGCGCCGGGCCCGTATGTCGTCGGCCGTATTGGCTCGCAGGTCGATTCTGACCTGAAGTTCAAGGGCAAGGACTTGCGGCCACTGTCCACTGTGCCCCGCGATGTCGACATGCGGGCAGGCAAGTCTTTCGAAGGCGGCTTGGGCTATGACTTCGGCAATTTCCGCCTGGAAAGCACGATCGGCTATACCGCCGCAAACGTCGATGCCGGCGCGCTCAACAGCCGCGGGCTGGTCACCAGCGGCCGGACCAAGACGCTGAGCATCGGCGTGGCCGGTTATTACGACATCGACACCGGCACCCGACTTCGTCCATTCGTGGGCGGCGGCATCGACGCGGTCCGTGTTACCGAGCGATTCTCCCGCCTTTCGTCGACCACCGGCCAAGGCAGCACCATGGCCGGGCGCGATTGGGGCTTCCGCTGGCATGCCGATGCTGGCATCGGCTACGCGCTAACCGGGAAGACCACCGTCGAGCTCGCCGCCCGCTATGCGCAGAGTTCGGGCCTGAGCATCCCGGGCCGCATCCCGCTGTCCGCAGGTGGCAGTGCTGCCAACACCTATAAGCCGAAGCTTTCGGCTACCTCGATCACCGTCGGATTGCGCCAGCGCTTCTGACGGTGGGGGCCGGCGGTTACGAGTCCCCCTGTATCGACCGTCGGCCCCAAATACTGGTGCCGCTGCGCTTTCCCGGTCAGCATTGCGATGCCAGTGGCGAATGACGGCGGCTGCCCCCATTCCTATTGCTCTGCTTGTTCCCGGTGGATGCTGAATCGACAAAGAAAGCAGCATTGATGGACATGGCCCTGAACAGGCTGCCGTTCGGGCAACTGTGATGGTCAGGCGAGCGTGATAGGCTGTCGTTTACGGATCATGGCGTTGAGGATGACGAGAAGTTGTCTTGCGACGGCGATGAGGATGGTCTTGGGTGATTTGCCCTTGGCGCGCATCCTGTCGCGCATGGCGGTGAGGGCAGGAATGCGGCGTGAGGTATTGAGCGCGGCGATGTAGAGCGCCTCGCGGACCTTGCGTCGCCCGCCCCAGATGCGGCGGGTACCGCGCCAGGATCCGC
>NZ_LXVY01000004.1 GCF_001650735.1 Sphingomonas sp. TDK1
GAAACTGCTCTACTCCACGGCGTTCGTGAATCGCGGCCTCGTCGATTGGCAGGGCGCGGAAGGACTGCGCTGGAATCTTCAGGCAGGCTCCTACTGGATCGTCTTTTCGGCAGCCGACGCGGGGAGCACCAGCTACATGCCGGGCGGCGCATCCGATCCGCTGGTCGCCTATCTCCATGGCAGCGAGGGCAATTGGCGTCGCCTGCGCGAACAGAATCTCGGCTTCCGCCTCACCGGCACCACCGGCGGCGCGGTGCCCGAACCGGCAAGCTGGGCGATGCTGATCGGCGGCTTCGGTCTCGCGGGGGCAGCGGTCCGCCGCCGCAGGCAGGGCCAGATGCTCGCCCGCGCCTAAACACCGCCAGCCAAAGCAAACACAAAGGCCCGGCATCCCCTGACGGATGCCGGGCCTTTCGCGTGTTGGCGCACCGCCCGATCAGGCCGCGACCGACACCACCTCACGCCCGCCCAGCGAATTGGGGCCGGCACTGACGAGGTCGACCTCGATCAGGTCGCCGATCTTCGCGCTCGTTTCCAGGTGCACCGATTGCAGCCAGGGAGACTTGCCGATCATCTGCCCGGGCCGACGGCCCACGCGCTCGATAAGAACGGAGCAGCGCCGACCGACGCTCGCTTCGTTGAACGCCTGGGAATGCCGGCCCAGCGCCGCCTGCAGCCGCTGCAGGCGTTCGTCGGCCACCGCGTCGGGCAGATATTGGTCGACCCACTCGGCCGCCGGCGTACCCGGACGCGGCGAGTATTTGAAGCTGAAGCACTGCGCATAACCGACCGCGTCGACCAGTTGCAGCGTCTCCTCGAATTCCGCCTCGGTCTCGCCCGGAAACGCGACGATGAAGTCGCCCGATAACGCAATGTCCGGCCGCGCCGCGCGAACGCGCTCGATGATGCGCAGGTACGAATCGCGCGTGTGGCTGCGGTTCATCGCCTTCAGGATGCGGTCGCTGCCCGCCTGTACCGGCAGGTGCAGGAACGGCATCAGCTTGGGCACATGGGCGTGCGCCTCGATCAGCCCCTCGGCCATGTCGTTGGGATGGCTGGTCGTGTAGCGGATCCGCGCCAGCCCCTCGATCCGATCGAGCGCCACGATCAGATCGTGCAGGCCGCGGCCGTCGTTATCGCCCCAGGCATTGACGTTCTGGCCGAGCAGCGTGATCTCGCGCGCGCCGGCATCGACCAGCGCCTTGGCCTCGTCGACGATCGCCGCATAGGGGCGGCTCACTTCGGCGCCGCGGGTATAGGGCACCACGCAATAGGTGCAGAACTTGTCGCAGCCTTCCTGCACGGTGAGGAACGCGCTCGCCCCCACCTTGCGGCGGGTGGGCAGCTTGCCGAACTTGCTCGCGATCGGCATGTCGGTGTCGAGACCCAGCTGGCCCTTGGCGGCCTTGGCGACGAGATCCGGCAGGTTGTGATAGGCCTGCGGGCCGACCACCACGTCCACCTTGGCGCGGCGGGCGATTTCCTCGCCCTCGGCCTGGGCGACACAGCCGGCAACCGCGATCATCGGCTTGCCCGCCTCGCGCAGCTTCAGCCGGCCGATCTCCGAATAGACCTTCTCGGTCGCCTTTTCGCGGATATGGCAGGTGTTGAGGACGACGAGATCGGCCTGGTCCGCCTCGGCGGCGACGAGTCCCTGGGCAGCCATCAGCTCGCCCATGCGCTCGCCGTCATAGACGTTCATCTGGCAGCCGTACGACTTGACGTGATAGGTCTTGGGGGTGGTCATGATCGGCGCGCCTATACGCGGAAATGACGGCAGAAAACAGGCCTTGGACGCCTTCGCTCCCCGCCCGCTTGCGGGAGGGGTCAGGAGAGGGATCGACATGGAAGAAGCGTGACGCCGTTTCAGCCCCCAGCCCCTTCCGCAAGGGGAAGGGGCTGGGGAACGCGGGCGGCGTTCAGCCCTGCTGCTGCGCCGGCGTCTTGTACCCGATCGGATCATCCGCGAACCGGAACGTGCGCAGCGGATGCCCCAGCGTGCGCACCATCGCATCCTCGATCCGCCGCCGGCTCTCCGCCGCGATCGCCTTGCGGCCGGGGAAGTCGCGCGGGTCGAACGGCTCGAGGAAATGCACGCGCAGCCGAAAGCGCTGTTTGCGCGCGAGCACGCGCTTGGCGTTCTTCAGCCCCCGCTCCTGGCCGATCCAGGCGATGTCCTCGCTCGCCGCGCCATAGTCGAGCATCACCGGCTGCACCATCACGCCGGGCGGCGGCGGCTCCAGCACGCGCAGCATCGGCGTCTTGAACGGCAGCAGCGACTTGCCGTCGGTCGTGGTGCCTTCCGGAAAGATGGTCACGGCCCAGGTCTCGGCCAGCGCGTCGCGCAGCTGATTGATCTGCTCGGCGACGCCCATACGGTTCTCGCGCTTCACATAGACGGTGCGGTTGAGGCCCGCGAGCCACCCCACCAGCGGAGAGGCGCCGATCTCTGCCTTGGCGACGAACGCCGTGCCGCTCGCGCCGCCCAGCGCGAGGATATCGATCCAGCTGACATGGTTGGAGACATAGAACACGTCCCGCTTCAGCGGCGTGCCCACCCGCTTCACCTTGGCGCCCGCGATCCGCGCCGCGCTCGCCAGGAACAGCCGCGGCCAGGGCGAGGGCAGCCGGACCAGCCGGAACAGATAATGCAGCGGCACATGGACGAGTAGCGCCAGCGCGAGCCGCGCGACGCGAAACCAGACGCGCGCCAGTTCCGCGCCCGTCAGCCGCGTGGGCAGCCCCTGGGTCGCTTCCTCGCGGCGGCGCCGGGCGCGCTCAGTTCTTGCGGTCGAGCGCAACCCCGTACAGTTCCATGCGGTGGTCGACGAGGCGGAAGCCCAGCCGCTCGGCGATCTGCTTCTGCAGCAGCTCCAGCTCGGGATCGACGAACTCGATCACCTTGCCGCTTTCGACGTCGATCAGGTGATCGTGATGCGCCTCGGGGGCCGGCTCGTAGCGCGCGCGGCCATCGCCGAAATCGTGGCGATCGAGAATGCCTGCCTCTTCGAACAGCCGCACCGTGCGATAGACGGTAGCGATCGAGATGCCGGGATCGATCGCGGCAGCGCGCTCATAGACCTTTTCCACGTCGGGATGGTCGTCTGCGTCGGAAAGAACGCGCGCGATCACCTTGCGCTGTTCGGTGATGCGCAGCCCCTTTTCGTGACAGAGCGCTTCGAGATCAATCTTGCGAGCCATGGGCACGCTGTAGCGCCATTGACGTCATCCGAAAAGGGCAAGCCGATCGCTGACGCTGATCGAGCCGATACGAAAACGCCGGCCGCGGACGGGGGTCCGGGCCGGCGCGTTCTTCTCGATCCTTGCGGACGTGCGATCAGCGGGTCTTGCGACGCTTGGTGCCCAGGCCGATCTTCTTCGCCAGGCTGCGGCGCTGCTCGGCATAGTTGGGGGCGACCATCGGATAGTCGGCCGGCAGGTTCCACTTGGCGCGGTACTGTTCCGGGGTCATCTGATAGTGCGTCATCAGGTGACGCTTCAGCATCTTCAGCTTCTTACCGTCCTCAAGGCAGACGATATAGTCGGGCTTCACCGAAGCGCGGACCGAAACGGCCGGTTCCTGCTTCACTTCCGGCTCCGGCTGGACGGTGCCGAGACCGGTGAGCGCGCCGTGCACGTTCTGGATGAGCTGCGGAAGGTCCGACACCGCGACGCTGTTGTTGCTGACATGCGCAGCGACAATATCGGCGGTCAGCGCGATGAGGGTTTCCTGAATTTCAGATGAAGCTTCCATGATATTCCTTTCGACCCGTTCTCGGCGATTATTCTATCTATCGCCTGAGACGCCCTATCGTTCGAAGCCCAACGATTGGCAAGAGATCAAGTCGCGAGGATTATAAATTTTATGCAAGCGAACGTGCCAAAGTGAGAGCATCCAACGCTTCACCGCTAGTACCGCGATAATAGCCTCGACGTTCACCAACCTTTTGAAAGCCCTCGCGGTGATAGAGGCGGATTGCTCCATTGCCTGCGCGAACTTCGAGATGCAGCTTGGTGGCACCGCGATTGCGCGACTCAGCAATCACTGCCCGTAACAACGCACCGCCCACACCATGCCCCCGCACCGCGGGACTGGTCGCCAGCAACAACAGTTCGGCTTCGTCGAGCATCGCGCGTGCCATGGCGAAGCCGCAATCGCGCCCGCCGATGCTGGCGACGAGCAGCCACACCCCGGAAAGCGCCATCATCCCCATGCACTGGGGCTGGGTCCAAGCCTCGCCATATGCCGGATCGAACGCGGCCTGCATGATGCGGCTGACGGAAGGGAGATCCTGCACCCCGCCCTCGCGCAGCTCGATCGGCCGGGGCGCGGCACTCATGCGAGACCTCGTTCGGCCAGGGTCTTGGCATCCGGCCCGCGACCATAGAGCGGACGCGGCGGAAGCGCGGCGAACGCGGCAGGCAGCAACACGGCGTCCGCCGCGCGCGGCAATGCCTCCCGCAGATCAAGCCCGTCGGAAAGCGAGGCGAGGTGGCGCACCCCGCTGCCGATCGCGGCGCGCCCGTCGAGTGCGGCAAGCGCCGCATCCGGGCGCAGCGAGGCAAGCGGCGCGGTTTCCGTCAACGGCGGACCGGCAAAATGCTGGACGAAGACTTCGCCGTGCCCGCCCTCCAGCACGATGGAAAGACGATCCAGGCCGGAATCGCCGGCAAGCGCCGCGGCGGCGAGCAGCGCGAGGGAGGAATAGCCGTGGACCGGCACGCGCCAGCCGATCGCAAGCCCGCGCGCGGCGGCAAGGCCGACCCGCACGCCGGTGAAGCTGCCGGGACCGACATCGACCAGGATCGCATCGGCGCGGCCGCCCCCGGGCAGTTCGCCGATCATCGGGATCAGTCGTTCGGCATGGCCTCGGCCGACCCGTTCGTGGCGCTCCGCCAGCACGGCGCCGCCCGCCAGCAGGGCCACGGAGCAGGCCGCCGTAGCGGTTTCGATAACGAGCAGTCGCGGGGCTTCAGCCATTGCCCCGCGCTACCCAAAGAATCCGGTGCAGGTCAAATCACCCGATTGAACTTGTCGAATGCGGGGCGCGGCAGGCGCGGATGAACGCTCGACGGGTCGCCGATGCCCAGCGTCGAGATGAAATTGGACCGGACGCTCGGCTGGTCCCCGAAAAAGGCTTCGTCGACCTTGGCATTGTCGAACCCGGACATCGGGCCGGTGTCGAAGCCCAGCGCCCGCGCCGCCATGATGAAATAGCCGCCCTGCAAGGTCGAGTTGCGGAACGCGTGCGGCCGGCGCGATTCCTCGGTGGGGAACCAGTTCTTCGCCTCGGGCGCGTGGGGGAAGAGTTCCGGCAGATAGTCGGTGAAGTTGAGGTCGTAGCCGATGATGACGCTGGCCGGTGCCTTGCGGATCTTCTCGGCGTTGCTGCCGCTGGCGAGGTCGGCCAGCTTGTCCTTGTTCTCCTGGCTCAGCACCCACACGAACCGCGCCGACTGCTGGTTCATCGACGTCGGCCCCATCTTCAGCAGGTCGTAGATCGCCTCGATGTCCGCCTGGGTGATCGGCGTATCGGTATAGCCGTTGAAGCTCCGCGCGGTGCGGAAGATCGTGTCGAGGGCAACGTCGTTCAGCGGCTGGCCCATGGCCTGCGTCCTTTCGTGCGGGTGGGGAGGAAAACCGGGCGTGCTTAGATCGCGCGCACCTCGGTGACTTCGGGTACATAGTATTTCAGCAGCTGCTCGATGCCGTTCTTCAACGTCGCGGTGGACGAAGGGCATCCCGAACACGCGCCCTGCATCTGCAGGAACACCTTGCCCTGATCGAAGCCGCGATAGACGATGTCACCGCCGTCATTGGCGACGGCCGGACGAATGCGCGTCTCGATCAGCTCGCGGATCTGCGCCACGATGTCGGCATCTTCGGGATTGTCGCCGAAGTCGGCGCTTTCGGGCGGCACGCTGAAGCCGGCGGCGCTGCCTTGCGCGAACAGCGGCATGTTCGCCGAGAAATGATCGAGCAGGATCCCGAGCACATCGGGTTTCAGGCTCGTCCATTCCACGCCGGGCGCGGCAGTCACGGAGATGAAGTCGCGGCCGAAGAAGACGCCCGTCACATCGCCAAGACCGAACAATGCATCGGCGAGCGGCGAGGCCTCGGCCTCTTCGGGGCTCGCGAAGTCGCGCGTGCCTGCCTCCATCACGATCCTGCCGGGCAGGAACTTGAGCGTGGCGGGGTTGGGCGTGGCTTCGGTCTCGATCAACATGGCCGTTCACATGGGCGCGTCCTTGCTCAGGATCAAGCCGGGTAGCGGGAAACGCAGGGTTGCCTGTGGGAGGGTGGAAGCGAGCTATGCGTTCGAGCACGGCCCCGGAAAGGGAGGGGCTCGCGATATAGAGTACCCCTCCCCCTCGCCCTGCGCATCGTGTAGGCCCGCCCGCGATGTTTAGCCGTCCGCTGCTCGTTTCGCTGATCCTCGGCATTGTCTCCGCCACCGGCTTTGCCCCGCTGGAATGGTGGCCGCTGGCCCTGCTCTGTTTCGCGGCGCTGTTCGCGCTGGTGTCTGCGGCGCCGACGCTCCGCTCGGCGCTTCTGCGCAGCTGGCTGTTCGGCCTCGGCCATTTCACGCTGGGCGACAACTGGATCCAGCACGCCTTCGACTTTCAGGACAAGATGCCGCCGGTGCTCGGCTATTTCGCCGTCGCGCTGCTCGCCGTGTATCTGGCGATCTACCCCGCACTGGCGATGGGCGCGGCCTGGCTGTTCGCCCGCACGGTGAAGCCCAGATCCGGCTGGGTAGAGCCGGACCTGGGCTATGTCCTCGCCGCAGCCGCGGCATGGACCATCGCCGAATGGCTGCGCGGCGTAGCCTTCACCGGCTATCCGTGGAATCCGCTGGCGGTGGTCTGGGTGCCGGTACCCGGCGTGCGCAACCTCGCGACGCTGATCGGCACCTATGCGCTCTCGGGCGTGACGCTCGCCATTGCCGGAAGCCTCTACCTCGCCACCCAGCGCCAGTATCGGCCTTTCGCCGTCGTGGCGGTGGGGCTGCTCGCGCTTAACCTCGCCTGGTCCGATCGCTGCGACCGGATCCGCTGCATCAGCACCGCGAGCGGCAAGGAGGTGGTGATCGTCCAGCCGAACATCGGCCAGGACGCGGTCAGCCGACCCGATTATGCCGAGTTTCTCCTGAACCGGATGATCGCGCTCAGCGGCAAGCCCGGCACGCTGCCGCGCCTCGTCGTCTGGCCCGAGGGCATGGTCGATTACTTCGTCGAGGACGGCTATCCGGTGCAATGGTACCGCCAGGACCCGCGCCTGGTCCGCGCGCGCATCGCCGCGGTGCTGGGTCCGTGGGACCAGGCGCTGATCGGGGGCACCGCTGCGTATTTCAGTCGCGACAACATGCTGGCCGGTATTGGCAACTCGGTCTGGGCGCTGGGTCCCGACGGCATGCTGGGCGGCCGATACGACAAGGCGCACCTCGTGCCGTACGGGGAATATCTGCCGATGCGCCCGCTGCTCGCCCCGCTGGGCCTCGCCCGCCTGGTGATGGGCGATGTCGACTTTCTCCCCGGCCCCGGCCCGAGCGCGATCGCCGTGCCCGGCTTCGGCAATGCCGGCATCCAGATCTGCTACGAGATCATCTTCTCGGGACAAGTGGTCGACCGCGCCCACCGCCCCGACTTCCTGTTCAACCCCTCGAACGACGCCTGGTTCGGCCGCTGGGGCCCGCCGCAGCACCTGGCCCAGGCCCGGCTGCGCGCGATCGAGGAAGGCCTGCCGATCTTGCGGTCCACCCCCACCGGCATCTCGGCGCTGATCGACGGCCATGGCCGCCTGCTCGGCACGATCCCCCCGAACCAGGCCGGCGCGATCCGCCTGCCGCTGCCCCGCCCGCTGCCGCCGACGCTGTTCTCCCGGCTCGGCAACTGGATGGTGCTGCTCATGGCGGTGTTTACGGGGTTGTTCGCGATTGCCAATCGGCGCTTCGCCCGCTAGGGAGCACATATAAGGAAAGCTTTATATGGGCATGGCAACGGCCCGGCGATCCTTCCCAACCTGAGGAATTTACATGCGTTCCAACTATCTCTTCACGTCCGAGTCCGTTTCCGAGGGCCATCCCGACAAGGTCGCCGACCAGATTTCCGACTCGATCGTCGACCTGTTCCTGTCGAAGGATCCCGAAGCGCGTATCGCCTGCGAGACTCTGACCACCACCCAGCTGGTCGTTCTGGCCGGCGAGATCCGCTGCAAGGGCGTCTATGAGAACGGCGCCTGGGCCCCGGGCGCGCAGGAAGAGATCGAGAAGACCGTCCGTGAGACGGTGAAGCGCATCGGCTATGAGCAGTCGGGCTTCCACTGGCAGACCTTCCGCTTCGAGAACAACCTGCACGGCCAGTCGGCGCACATCGCGCAGGGCGTGGACGCTTCGGGCAACAAGGACGAAGGCGCCGGCGACCAGGGCATCATGTTCGGCTTCGCCTGCGACGAGACCCCGGACCTGATGCCGGCGACGCTCTATTACAGCCACAAGATCCTCGAGCGCATGGCCGCCGACCGCCATTCGGGCGCGGCGCCGTTCCTCGAGCCGGACGCCAAGAGCCAGGTCACGCTGCGCTTCGAGAACGGCAAGCCGGTCGCCGCGACCGCCATCGTCGTCTCGACCCAGCACGCGCCGGGCTATGACGCGGGCGACAAGGAAGCCGAGCTTCACGCCTATGTGAAGAAGGTCGTCGCCGACCTGCTTCCGGCCGAGCTGCTCTCGGACGCGACCGAATATCACATCAACCCGACCGGCTCGTTCGAAATCGGCGGCCCGGACGGTGACGCCGGCCTGACCGGCCGCAAGATCATCGTCGACACCTATGGCGGCGCCAGCCCGCATGGCGGCGGCGCGTTCAGCGGCAAGGACCCGACCAAGGTCGACCGTTCGGCGGCGTACATCACCCGCTATCTGGCGAAGAACATCGTCGCCGCCGGCCTCGCCGCGCGCTGCACGATCCAGCTCGCCTATGCCATCGGCGTGTCGAAGCCGCTGTCGCTCTATGTCGACACCCACGGCACCGGCCGCGTCGGCGACGACAAGATCGAGCAGGCGATCCAGGGCATCGAGAAGCTGGGCGGCCTCACCCCGCGCGGCATCCGCACGCACCTGGGCCTCAACAAGCCGATCTACCAGCCGACCGCCGCATACGGCCACTTCGGCCGCAAGCCCGAGGGCGATTTCTTCCCCTGGGAGCGCACCGACCTGGTCGAGGACCTGAAGGCCGCACTCGCCGCCTGATCGGTCTTCTGATCCGAACATGAAAAGAGCCCCGCCGGCACCCGCCGCGCGGGGCTTTTTCATGCCCGTCATGCCCGCCCGTTTCGCACACCGCCTATAAAACGGGTTGGGCCCGTCATGGTTAACACGGGCCATGGAGGGATTGGGAATGGTTCTCGACTCGGAGGACTGCCAGGCTGCACCCGCACCGGGACTGCATCTTGCGTTTCGGCCGGTGCACGACGTCATCACCGGCCGCGTCTTCGCCTATGAAGCCGTGCTGCGCGGCCCCGCCGGCGAAGAGGGCGAGGAGATCCTCGCCCAGCTTCCCGCCGACCGCCATGCCGAACTCGATCGCCGCGTCGCCGCGGGCGCGGTGTACAAGGCGATGGAAGCCGGCCTGGGCGCGACCACCGCGCGCCTGCTGATCCCGATCCACGCACCGCACGCCGGCGCCGCGGAAACCGCGCTGGCAGCTGCCGCCGATGCCGGGCGGCGTACCGGCCTGGCGACCGAACGCCTGATCTTCGGCATCCACGGCTTTGCCGATACGCCCGGCCAGCAGCTTGCCGACCTGGTCGAGAGGCATCGCCGCGCCGGCGCGCTGACCGCCTTTCTCGGCCTCGGCTATGACCCGATCGGGTTCAGTCCCTGCGTCCGCTATCGCCCCGCCATGGTTCGGCTCGATTCCGAACTGGTGAACGGCATCGACGCCAGCTGGGCACGCCGGCTCATGCTGGAGGAACTGGCGCCGCGCCTGCGCGAACACGGCATCCGCGTCATCGCCGACGGCGTCGCGCGGGAGGCGGTGCTGCAACGCCTGCGCAGCTTCGGGATCTTCCACGTGCAGGGGGATCTGGTCGCGCCGCCGGTGCCCGGCATGCTGCCCCCCACCCGCATCCCCCGGCCTGCCGCGACGGCCTGATCACGGTGGTTCCCCGAGCATGGGCATCAACGCTCGGGTAATCACTTGCTCCTAGTTTCGAATCAAGGGGATCCAGCTTGGAGATGCCCCGTGCTCGACCAAATCGCCCCCGCCCCCCGCCAGGAGCCGATGCCCCGGGACTGGTTCGCGATGGCTTTCCAGCCGGTCGTGAACACCAGCACGCTCATCGTCACTGCGTATGAAGCGACCTTCCGCGGTCCGGCAGGCGAAGGACCGGCCGCCTTTGTGGAGACCTTGCCGGAGGACAAGCGCCCCACCTTCGATCTGCGCTGCCGTATCGCGGCGATCGAACAGGCGATGGAACTGGGCATCACCGAACGCCACACCCGGCTCGCGATCAAGGTGATGCCGCGCTACATTACCGATCCCGAAGCGGACGCCGATCGCATGCTGCGGATCGTCCGCCGCCTCGGCTTCCCCGCCCGCGAGCTGGTGTTCGAGTTCAGCGACCGCGACCATCTCGAAAGCGAGCACATGCTGGCGCTGATGAAGGCCTATCGCAAGCTCGGCTTCCTGATCGCCTTCGACGATTTCGGCGCCGGCGACATGGGACTCGACCTGGTCTCCGCCTTCACCCCCGACACGCTGAAACTCGCCCCTGAACTGGTGCACAGCCTGTGCAGCAGCTGGGCACGGCGCATCGTCGTCGAGCGGGTGGTGGAGATCGCGAAGAAAGGACGCATCCGCCTGATCGCCGAAGGGGTGTCCACGCGCGCCGAGCATGACCGGCTGCGCGCGCTCGACGTGACGCTGATGCAGGGCGACTTGATCGCCGTGCCGCAGGTGGGCGTGCTGCCCCCACCGGCGCTGAGGCTGAACGCAGCAGCCTGAGCGCGAATCAGGGGAATCGTTTGCAGGCTCGCGAAAGCAAGCTGCGTAGATTCCCCAACCGTTTGAATCCGCTGCGGCGACGCCCGGAATGGGAGCACGCCGCAGCTTTGGGTACCTCTCGTTCAGGTTCAGAAGAATCGGGTAGAGGAGCACGTACCATGGCAACCACGATGGATCTCCGGATCGATCTGCAGCCGATCACGGCGCATGGCAGCACGGAGCCTTTCGCCTGGCACGCCGGCATCCATGCACGTCCCCAGGCCTTCCACGGCGTCGACGCGATCCTGCTGCGCGAAGACCGCGCCGAACTCGAGGCGCTTCGCCTCGATCGCGCGTTCGCCGCGGCCGCCGACGCCGGGCTCGTCGCCGCAGGCGCGCTGCTGGTGGTGCCCGTCCAGGTTCGCGCAGGGACCCCCGATCGCCTGCTTGCCCACCTCTTCCGCGCGGCGCTTCGCCACCGCTTCCCGATCGAGAATGTCGTCGTCGAAATCAGCGCCGACGAGGCGACCGATCGCGACGCCGCCGCCGCCATGATCCACGCCTGCACCGATCGCGGCATGATGATCGCGCTCGGCGAGTTCGCTGCCGGTCCGCTGGGGCTGGGGCTGCTCGCCCATTGCTCGCCCCGGCTGATCCGCCTCGCCGGCGCGCTTGCGCATCGGCTCGACGTCGCGCCGGCCCGCGCCCGCCTGATCGAAGGCGTGCTGCGCCTTGCCAACGGCATGGGCGTGACGGTCACCGCACCTGTCCCAACCGACGAGATGGCGCAGCGCGCCGCCCTGGAGGCCGGGCTCCGCCACTTCGAAGGCAAACGCGACTTCGCGCCCCGCGCCCGTCGCTATACCCGGCCGGCCCGCCCCTGGGGCGCCCCCGTCATGCCGCACCGCATCGCCGCCTGAATACGCCGGGATTTGCCAGCGCGCGGCGGCGCGACTATGCGCTGCCCCCCATGGCCGATCCTACCACCATCCGTCGTCTTTATGGCCGCCGCCAGGGCCACAAGCTCCGCCAGGGCCAGTCCGCCCTTGTCGAGGAGCTGCTGCCGCGGGTCAGCGTGCCCGAATCCGGCCCGCTCGATGCCGCCACCCTGTTCGGCGACGACCGCCCCCTGGAAGTCGAGATCGGCTTCGGCGGCGGCGAGCATCTCGCCGGCCAGGCGGCGATGCGCCCGGACCATGGCTTCATCGGTTGCGAACCCTTTCTCAACGGCGTGGTCGGGGCGCTGAACCACATCCGCGACGGCGCGCTCGACAATGTCCGCCTGCACATGGGCGACGCGCTGGAGGTGATCGAGCGGCTGCCCGACGCCAGCCTCAGCCGCACCTATCTGCTCCATCCCGATCCCTGGCCCAAGGCACGCCATGCCAAGCGCCGCATGGTGAACCACGGCCCGCTCGACCTGATCGCCGCCAAGCTGAAGCCCGGCAGCGAATTCCGCCTCGGCACCGACGATCCCACCTATTGCCGCTGGGCGATGATGGTGATGGGCCAGCGCAAGGACTTTGTCTGGCAGGCGCAGACCTCCCGCGACTTCCTCACCCGTCCGGCCGACTGGCCGGAGACGCGCTACGAGCGCAAGGCGCGCCGCCAGGGGCATGAAGTCTGGTACTTCCGCTATGTCCGGGTCTGAACCCGGCCACCGCATCGAGAGCGTCGAGACGGTCTTCGAGGGCTGGGGACGCATGCTGCTGGCGACGCTGCGCACGCCGGACGGCAGCCGGATCACGCGCCAGATCGAGGACCATGGCGATGCCGTCGGCGTGCTGCCCTATGATGCGGATCGCGGCACGGTGCTGCTGGTCCGCCAGTCGCGCCCCCCGCTGATCTTTCGCGGTGATACCGAATCGGTGTTCGAGGTGCTCGCCGGCCGCATTGATCCCGGCGAGGAGGCGGAGGAAAGTGTGCGCCGCGAAGCCGTCGAGGAATGCGGGGTGACGCTGGGTACGATCATCCTGGTCGGCCACTTCTTCTCGATGCCGGCCGTGTCGACCGAGCGGCTGAGCCTCTATCTAGCGCCCTATAGCCGCGCCGATCGCACGAGCGCGGGCGGCGGACTGGCGGACGATCACGAGGATATCGAAGTGATCGAGATGCGGCTCGACGACCTATGGGCGATGGGCATGGGCGCGCTGGCCGACATGAAGACCGCGGTCCTCGTCCTCGCGCTGCGCGAGCGGCTCGCGGCTCAGGCCTGGCCGCCCGCCGCCTGACCACTGCGGCACCACGCCCCCCGCAACATCCGCGCGACAAGGGCCTCCAGCCCTGGGCGGACGAAGATCCAGTCGCGGATCGCCGGGCCCTTGGTCGCGCCCATGGTCTGTTTGTAGCCGCTGTCCCCCGCACCCCAGTCGATCAAAGTCACGCCCCGGTCGCGGGCGCGCAGCAGGTTGCGATACTGGAGCAGCTTGCCCGGCGAATGCTTCGCCACCGCCGGATCATAGCTGTTGGCGATGGCGTAGCAGCGCGCACCGGTGACCAGATCGAACGAGAAGGCCATGGGCCGCCCTTCGATCCGCAGCACCGCGGCGGAGAGCATGCCCGCCAGCACGGGATCGTGCAGCGCAGCCTCCCAGAAGGCGCCGTGCCCCTCGGGCGTGAACTTGGCGTCGCAGCCGTCGGTGCGGTCGACGATCCAGCTGCGCCGTTCGACATCCGCCAGCGCGTCGACGTCGGGCGCCCCCCATTCCCAGGCAAGCGTGCCCGCCGCCGCGAGGTGTTTCTCCAGGTGCCGGTTCTTCCGCAGCGTGGACCCACGCGGCCAGCCCTCGGCCGCGCCGATGTCGAGCATGAAGGAGTCCGCCACGAACCGGTCGAGCAGCGTCCATCCCGTCGCCAGCGCGCGCGCCTTCAACCAGTCGAGCGCGGGATCGCCGTCATAGACCGGCCCGATCCGCAGCGCCCGCACCTGCCGCGCCAGCGCGCCGAGCATCGCATCCGCGGTCGCCTCGCTCGCCCCCTCCGCCACGGGGAAGCTGCGGAACGGCCAGTAGCAGCCGGGGACTTCCGCCAGCCCCAGCCCGCGCGGCCCCTTGGCGACCAGCGGCAGCGCCGCCACGGCGACATGCCCCGCATCCACCACCAGCGTCCGCGCCGTCCCGCCATAGGCTTGCAGTGCCGCGGCGTACCAGGCCCGGCGGAGGAAGCGATGGCTTTCCGCTGCGCACCGCGCGGCGTCGTCCAGCACATCGGCAAGGCCGGGTTCGAAACGGACGACGGGAGCCATGCATCCGGCCTAGCCGCTCACCCGTTACTATCCGGTGCAGCCCATGCTTGCACGCGGCGCACCACCGCTTGCATAAGGAACATGCATGCAAGGCTTCTACCTCTCCACCGTTTCGGAAACGATCCAGGCCGCGATCGCGCCGGTCTTCCTGCTTGCCGGCATCGGCGCGTTCCTCAACACGATGGTCGGCCGCCTCGCCCGCATCGTCGATCGCGCGCGCATCATCGAGGAGCTCCACCCCCGCTCCAGCGGCCCCGAGCATGACCGCCATGTGTGGGAACTTCGGATCATCGATCGCCGCATCTCGGTGATCAACAACGCAATCTTCCTATGCACCGCCAGCGCGCTCGCCATCTGCTTCGTCGTGGCGATCATGTTCGTGTCGCGGCTGGCCAATCTCCATGTCGGAATCTGGATCGCGGTCGCCTTCATCATCTCGATGCTGCTGCTGATTTCGGGCCTGCTCTATTTCCTCGTCGAGGTGCGGATGTCGCTGAAGGCGATTCATGTCCGGCAGGAACTGCTCGAACTCGATTCGTAGCCCATTGCCCTGCAGCCCCGGCCTGACTAACACCCCGCTTCCATTCCACGGTCGGGCAGGCAATGGCGGACGCACCAGTAATCGGCATCATCATGGGCAGCACCTCCGATTGGGAGACGATGCGCCACGCCGCGTCGATCCTCGAGGAGCTGGGCGTCCCGCACGAGACGAAGGTCGTCTCCGCCCACCGTACGCCCCAGCGGCTCTATGACTATGCCACCAGCGCCGCGGACCGCGGCCTGAAGGTGATCATCGCCGGCGCCGGCGGCGCGGCGCACCTCCCCGGCATGGCCGCGGCGATGACCCATCTGCCGGTGCTGGGCGTGCCGGTCGAATCGAAGACGATGAAGGGGCTCGATAGCCTCTATTCGATCGTCCAGATGCCCGGCGGCATCCCCGTCGGCACGCTGGCGATCGGCAAGGCGGGCGCCAAGAACGCCGCGCTGCTCGGCGCCGCGATCCTCGCGACGTCGGACAAAGGCCTCACGGAGCGGCTGATCGCCTGGCGCACCGCCCAGACCGACAGCGTCGCGGAGGAACCGGCATGAGCGACATCCTCCCCCCCGGCTCCACCATCGGCATTCTCGGCGGCGGCCAGCTCGGCCGGATGATCGCCGTCGCCGCAGCCCAGCTCGGCTATCGCACCCATGTCCTCGCCCCCGACGAGGAAAGCATCGCGGCGCAGACCGCGTCCAGCTTCACCCGCGCCGACTATCACAGCCATATCGTGCTCGACGAACTGGCGAGCCATGCCGACGTGATCACCTACGAGTTCGAGAATGTCGCGCTCGCCCCCGTCGCGCATCTCGCAGGCAAGGTTCCGGTGCGGCCCGGCGCCAAGAGCCTGGAGATCGCGCAGGACCGCGCCAACGAGAAGTCGTTCGTGGCGGAGCTCGGCGGCCGCACCGCGCCCTGGGCGCTGGTCACCACCCGCGACGAGCTGCACGCCGCCATCGCGAAGATCGGCGCGCCGTCGATCCTGAAGACGCTGCGGCTCGGCTATGACGGCAAGGGCCAGGTGCGCCTTCACGATGCCTCGGAGGCAGAGGCGGCCTGGGCGGCGATCGGCGAGCGCCCGGCGATCCTCGAGGGCTTCGTTACCTTCAGCCACGAATTCTCGATCATTACCGTGCGCGGGCTCGATGGTACGCTGGCCAGCTATCCGCCGCCCTGGAACGAGCACAAGGACGGCATCCTCGCCCGCTCCACTTTGCCCGCCCCCCCCGAGATCGCCCGCCACTGGACCGAGGCGGCGGCGCTCTCCGGCCGCGTCGCCGAGGCGCTGGGCCATATCGGCGTGCTGACCTGCGAGTTCTTCGCGACCGAGCAGGGTCCGGTGTTCAACGAAATGGCGCCGCGCGTGCATAACAGCGGCCACTGGACGATCGAGGGCGCCGAGACCTCGCAGTTCGAGAACCATGTCCGCGCGATCTGCGGCCTGCCGCTCGGCTCGACCGCGCTGACCGGTAGCCATGTCGAGATGGAGAACCTGATCGGCGACGAGGCCGATCGCTGGCCCGAACTGCTCGCCGAGCCGGGCACCCATCTCCACCTCTACGGCAAGGGCCAGGCCCGGCCGGGGCGCAAGATGGGGCATGTCACGCGGGTGAAGCGGGGCTAGCCCCTCGTCACCCGCGCGCGTGGCGGCTCAATTGCCTTCCGAATCGACGACGAACACCTCGGGCTTCCCCCGCGACAAGGGGTCCCACCCGGCCGAGAGCGCGGAGCGGACGCAGCGCGTGATCGTCGCATCGTCCAATTGGAGACGCCCGCGTGGCAGCCCTTTGAGCAGCCGCTTGGGCGCCGGGAATTCCAGCCACGCCTCGCGCTTGGCATCGCGCTGGGCAACCGCGATGGTCATCCCCTTCCAGCCCTCGTCGTCGGACAAATGGGGCTCGCGCTGCAGACGCCAATCATAGGTCACGCCATCCAGATCGATGGCACCGCTGGTGCTCAGGGATTTCGACATGGGGCGGCCCTTAGCACGCTGTCGGTTCGAAGGCACGGGCTAGAGCGGCACTGCGCCGCGCTGCCTCCCCGCGACTGAATCCGGTCGCCCCCGGCCTGCCGAGATTGTGCGGTGGAACAAGATCACCGTAAACGGCAAGCCGCCGATGAGCTACAAGGCAAGCGCGACCGGCCTTCCGTCGACACGCGGCGCGACCTAGCGCTTCCCCGGCTCCACCCGATCCGCCAGCCGCGCCACTGCGGCTGCGTGGATGCGCTGCGTTGTCGCCAGCACGCC
Source organism: Sphingomonas sp. TDK1 (assembly GCF_001650735.1). GTDB lineage: Bacteria > Pseudomonadota > Alphaproteobacteria > Sphingomonadales > Sphingomonadaceae > Sphingomonas. Next base: position 17,014 of record NZ_LXVY01000004.1, read on the forward strand.
GTACGCCTCGCCCGCGGGGGTGTTGAACGCCAGCGGCTGGCCCAGCGCATCGGTCACCGCCGCGCCGGCCTCGCGGGCGAGCAACACCGCGGCGGCGATGTCCCATTCATGCCCCCAGCGCAGCGTCGCGACGAGGTCGGCCTCGCCGGCCGCCACCATCGCGATGCGCAGCGCGATCGAATTTGGCTTGGGGACCATCACCAGGTCGCGGTCAACCTTGGGGAGCTGGTCGGCCGGCACCCGCGCGCCCGGCAGCTCGGCCCGCTCGGCCGTGCGCAGCGCCACGCCGTTCCGCCATGCCCCCGCCCCGGCCCGCGCCGTCCACACCTCGCCGCGCGCGGGTGCGTCGAGCACGCCGATCACCGGCTGGCCATGCGCCACCAGCGCGATCGAGACCGCCCAGCCCGGCCGCCCGCGCAAATAATCGCGCGTGCCGTCGATCGGATCGACCACCCAGAGCCGGGACAGTGCCAGCCGGTCGGCATTGTCCACCGTCTCCTCAGACAGCCAGCCGGCGTCGGGGAGCAGCGCGCCGAGCCGTTCGCGAAGCAGCGCGTCGACCTCCAGGTCTACCGCGCAGACCGGGTTGCCCGGCGCCTTCTCCCAGCGCGCGAAATCGCTCTGCCAGCGCGCCATGGCGTGACGACCCGCCTCGGCGGCGATTGCCGTGATTTCGGCGGCGAGCTCAGGCACCGGCGATCGTCATCCCGTCGATGCGGAGGGTGGGCGCGTTGATGCCGTAGCGGAACTCCAGATCGTTGGCGGGGGTGATCGCCCGGAACATGTCCTTGAGGTTGCTCGCGATCGTGATCTCCGAGACCGGAACGGTGATTTCCCCCTTCTCGATCAGGAACCCCGCCGCGCCGCGGCTATAGTCGCCGGTCACGCCGTTCACCCCCTGGCCGATCAGTTCGGTAACCAGCAGGCCATAGTCGATCTCGCCGATCAGCGTCTCGGCCGGCACATGGCCCGCTTCCATATAGAGGTTGCTCGGCGACACGCCGGGCGCCCCGCCCCCGCCGCGCGTGGCATGGCCGGTCGGCTCCAGTCCCAGCTGGCGGGCGGCCGCGCTTTCGAGCAGCCAGGTCTCCAGCATGCCGTCACGGACGATCTGCATGCGGTTGACCGGCAGCCCCTCGCCGTCGAACGGGCGCGAGCGCATGCCGCGGGGGCGGTGCGGATCGTCCCAGATCGTCACGCCGCTCGCGAAGATCTCCGTGCCCAGCGCGTCGAGCAGGAAACTGGTCTTCCGCGTGATCGCCGCACCCGAGATCGCCCCCATCAAATGGCCGAGCATGCCCGAGGATACCCGGCGACCGAACACCACCGGCATCGCCCCGCTCGGGATCTTGCGCGGGTTCAGCCGCGCCACCGCTCGCTCGCCGGCCAGCCGTCCGATCGCCTCGGGGCTGTCGAGCTGCGCTGCATGGCGGGCGGAATGATGTGCATGATCGCGCTCCATCGCACCGTCGCTGCCGGCGAGGACGCTGGCCGAGATGCCGTGACTGCTCTGCGCATAGGCGCCGGCAAAGCCATGGCTGGTTACCAGCGCAAGCTGCACCCGGCTGGCGCCCGCGCCCGCGCCTTCGCTGTTGGTGACGCCCGCCACGCCCCGCGCGGCCTCCTCGGCGGCAAGCGCGCGCGCCTTCAGCGCGACCGGCTCCACCTCCGCCCCGTCGTCGAGATCGAGTTGCGGCGGCAGCCCTTGCAACAGCCGGTCCTGGGGAGCCAGACCGGCCCATTGGTCCTCCGGCGCCTCGCGTGCCATCGCGACCACGCGCTCCACCAGCGTGGCAATGGCGTCGCTGGTCAGGTCGCTGGTCGAGACGCTCGCCGAGCGCCGGCCGACGAATACGCGCAGGTCGAGCTCCTCGGCCTCGGAGCGCTCGACATCCTCCAGCGCGCCCATCCGGACGGAAACGGAGAGCGAGCGATCGGCGGAAAAGACGGCGTCGGCGGCATCGGCCCCGGCACGGCGGGCACGCGCCACGGCGTCGGCGGCGCGCTCCAGGGCCTGTTCGTTGTTCAGCATCCGCGCGACTTAGGGGCGCGGAGGCACAAAATCAAAGTCCGGACAAACCCACCACCGCGCAGGCGGCCAGCATCAGGAAGCCGGCATCGCGATTGGCGCGGAAACGCCGCAGCGCATTGGCGCCGTCGGCGGGCTTCAGCGTGGCGATCTGCCAGGCGAGGTGCAGCGCCGCCGGCAGCAGCGCCAACAGCGCCAGTGGGTCGGGCCGCGCGGTCCAGAAGGCCCAGCCCCACAGCGCCAGCGCCCCCAGATAGAGCAGCGCCACCCCGCCCCGGACCTGCGCCCCCATCCGCCGCGCCGAGGAACGGACGCCGACGATAGCATCGTCCTCCACATCCTGCAGCGCGTAGATGGTGTCATAGCCGATCACCCAAAGAATCGTCCCGGCATAGAGCAGCCACTGCGCGCCCTGCCGGCTCGCGAACACCGCCTGCGGATCGCCCGCGACATAGCCGACCAGCGCGCCCGACCCGAACACGATGCCGAGGAACGCCTGCGGCCACCAGGTGATGCGCTTCATGAAGGGATAGGCGGCGACCACCGGCAGCGTCGCCAGCGACCACAGCTTGGCCGGGAGCGGCATCGCCAGCCATGCGCCCAGCCCGATCGCGAGCAGCACCAGCAGCCAGGTCCAGGCCGCGCGCACCGAGACGGCCCCACTCGGCAGCGGACGGCTGCGGGTGCGCTCGACCTGTGCGTCCAGGTCGCGATCGACGATGTCGTTGTAGACGCAGCCCGCCCCCCGCATCGCGATCGCACCCGCCAGCATCGCGCCGATCCGCCACCAGTCGCCATTGGGCAGTCCCGAGAGCAGCGCTCCCCAGGCGCAGGGCAGGAACAGCAGCCACCAGCCGATCGGTCGATCGAACCGCGCGAGCAGCGCATAGGGCCGCCAGCTGCGGGGCAGCAGCCCGAGCAGGCCGCGATGTTCGGTATCGGGAACGATGGGAGTGGCGCCGGTCATGCGCTTCCTGCTGCCACAATCACCAGCCCGGCCCCAAGCCGAAATTTTTCGGGCATAATTTCGCGACAATCGGGGCATAGCGGGGCGCATGGGATTCACCGGGAGGGAAAGAATGCGGGGTTTGTGGATCGCGAGTCTGGTGCTGGCGGTATCGGGAGTCGCGCAGGCGCAGGACCAGCAGGCGGCGCCGCGGCCGCGCGGCCTGTTCGTCAGCCCGATGGGCGAGCCGTTTCGCGGGACCACCGACGGCAAGGCGCCGCAGGACGCCTGGTTCGACGGCGCCGACGCCAATCATGACGGTGCGCTGACGCTCGACGAGTTTCGCGACGATGCGATGCGCTGGTTCAAGGTGCTCGACCGCAAGGGCGACGGCGAGATCGATCCGGCCGACATCGAATATTACGAGACCGTGCTCGCCCCCGAGGCGCGCGGCGGCGGCTTCGAAACCGGCGGCCCGACCATGGGCGACAATGGCGAGGTGAAGGCTGCCGATATCGGCTCGACCCGCGTGCTGAGCGGGCTTGCCCGCTTCAACTATCTCGGCAGCCCGGAGCCGGTGACCGCGGCCGATTCGAGCCTCAACGGCGGGGTCAGCCCGGTCGAGTTCATGAGCGCCGCCAAGCGCCGCTTCGACCTGCTCGACACCAACCATGACGGCAAGCTCACCAAGGACGAGTTGCCCGACCTCCATCCTGGTGCGTTCAAGCGCGGCGGTCGCGGTGGACGTGGCGGCGGTGGCGGTGGCGGACGCCATGGCGGCGGTGGTCACCGCGGCGGCTATATGGGCGGTTCGATGGGTGGCAGCATGGGGGGCTGAGGCCCCCCGCCCTCATTCGCGCTCAGGTACCGGCACGTTGAAGCCGTTGAGCGTCACCGACACCAGGCTGTACAGCCCGACCAGATAGATCAGCTCGTTTGCACCGTGCTGGCCGAAGGTATCCACCGCGAGCCGGTAGCAAGGCTCGGGCAGCACCCCGCCCTTGACCAGCGCATAGGCGACGTCGAACGCGACATTCTCCTGTTCGTCCAGATCGGCGGGCTTGAGCCCCGCGCAGATCGCCGAGATGCGCGCGGGCGACATCTTCTCCGTCTCGGCCACCGCGACATGGGCATAGATCTCATAGGCCGCATCGAAATGCGCGCCGGTTACGAGGATCGCGACCTGCCGCGCCGGATCGGGCAGCGTCGCTTCCATCGACATCGCCTTGGTGAGTTCCCAGATCGCGCCGCCGATGCGGGGCTCGTGCAGCCAGGGGTTCCACGGCCCCATCAGGCTGCCGTCTTCGCCCACCGCGACGAAAGCGTTGAAGTTGGACGAAATGCCGCGCTGCATGTCGGCATAGAGCGGCTTCTGGTCGTCGGAGAGCTGGTCGGGCTTCAGGAGGGGCAGGCGCATGGTCGTGCAGTCCTTCGCTGGACGCGGCGAAGCTGCCGCGCTGCACAAATGCTACAGCGCGCGGATGGCTCCGGCGATCGTACGCGGGGATAGTCAGAGCACGCGCAGCACCGGCGCCTAGCGCAGTTGCTCTTCCAGGCTGCGCGTGCGCGACGTGATCTCCTCACCCGTGTGCTTGGTCGAGGCGGGCTCGATCAGCAGCACCCAGCATTCCTCTTCGGCGACGGGATTGTGGCGGACGCCGCTAGGTACCGTCAGGAAGTCGCCCGCCTTCAGCTCGACGCTTTCGTTCTCGAACTCGATCCGCAGCCCGCCCTTGACGATGTAGAAGAGCTCGTCCTGCCCGTCATGCGCGTGCCAGACGAGTTCGCCCTTCAGCTTCGCCGCCTTGAGAAGCTGGTCATTGACCTGCCCGATCACTTTCGGCGACCAATACTCGGTCACGCGATCGAACGCGGCGGCAAGCGTAGTTGGAGACAGCACAAGAAACTCCAAAATGGCGGCCCGAAGGTGGACCCGGCCTCGTTCGTGATCATCATACCAGCCGATTGCATGGCAGCAATCGCGGAGCCGCGCGGACCAATCAGGCGTCCCATCCGCTACCGGCGCGGATCGTGCGACGGTGGACGGCCCCAGCCCTACCCCGCCGCCAGTGCCGCGCGGATGCCGTCGATCACGAACTGCACCGCCAGCGCCGCGAGCAGCACGCCGAGCAGCCGCGACACCACCGCCTCGATCTTCGCCCCGACGATCCGCATGATCGGCCCCGCCGCGAGCAGTGCCAGCACGCACAGCAGCAGCACCGCCAGCATCGCCGAGAGCACGACCAGCGACTGCTCGATCCCCTTGCTCTGCGCCATCAGCAGCATCACCGAGGCGATCGAGCCCGGGCCGGCGATCATCGGCATCGCCATCGGGAAGATCGAGATGTCGACCGGATCCTCGGCCTTCACCTTCTCGGCGCGATCCTCGCGGCGTTCGGTGCGCTTCTCGAACACCATTTCCAGCGCGATCAGGAACAGCATGATGCCGCCGGCGATGCGGAAGGCGTTGAGGCTGATCCCCAGCGCATGCAGCAGCGCCTCGCCGAACAGCGCGAAGCCGAGCAGGATGATCGAGGCGACCATCACCGCGCGCACCGCCATCGCGCGGCGATGCACGGCATCGGTTCCCGCCGTCAGCCCCGCGAAGATCGGCGCGCAGCCGGGCGGGTCGATGATGACGAAGAAAGTGACGAAGGCGGAGACGAACAGCTCGATCAAATCGCGTCTGCCTCGAGCGGAACCGCCGCGTTGCGGTGCGCGGCGACCAGCGTGTTGCGCAGCAGGCAGGCGATCGTCATCGGGCCGACGCCGCCCGGCACCGGCGTGATCGCGCCGGCAACGCTCGCCGCGCCGTCGAAGTCGACATCGCCGACCAGGCCGTCGTCGGTGCGGTTGATACCCACGTCGATCACCGTCGCGCCGGGCTTGAGCCACTCGCCCTTGACGAAGTGGGGGATGCCCACGGCCGCGACGACGATGTCGGCGTGCTTCAAATAATGCGGCAGGTTGCGGGTACGCGAATGGACGATCGTCACCGTCGCGCTCGCCTTGGTGAGCAGCGCCGCCATCGGCTTGCCGACGATGTTCGAGCGGCCGATCACCACCGCGTCGAGGCCGGACAGGCTGCCCAGCTTGTCCTGCAACAGCATCAGGCAGCCGAGCGGGGTGCAGGGCACGAAGCCCTCGAGGCCCGTCGCCAGGCGGCCGGCGTTGACCGGGTGGAAGCCGTCGACGTCCTTCTCGGGCGAGATGCGCAGCAGCACTTCCTGCTCGTCGATATGCTTGGGCAGCGGCAGCTGGACGAGGATGCCGTCGACGCTGGCATCGGCGTTCAACTGGTCGACCAGCGCGAGGAGGTCCGCCTGGCTGGTGTCGGCGGGGAGCTTGTGCTCGAAGCTCGCCATGCCGGCCTCGCGGGTCTGCTTGCCCTTGGAGCGGACATAGACGGCAGAGGCGGGGTCTTCGCCCACCAGCACCACCGCCAAGCCGGGCACGCGCCCCGCCGCCGCTTCGAATGCAGGAACCAGGGTCGCGATGCGGGCGCGTAGGCCCGCGGCAAATGCCTTGCCGTCGATGATCTCAGCCGTCATGCGCCTCGCCATAGAGGCTGCGGGCGATTTGTTCCAGCGCCGCACCGTCGCCGGCGATCGAAAGTCGCTTCAGCCGCGACGTTTCGCCCGCGATCAGCGTCACGTCGCGCTTCGGCACCCCAAACGCCTTGGCGACCAGCGGCACCAGCGCGGCATTGGCGGCGCCCTCCACCGGCGGCGCGGCGAGGCGCGCGGCGAAATGCTCGTCGGTCCCCGCCGCCAGCACGTCGCGGGACGCCCGGGGCGTCACGCGCACGGCGATCTCGATTCCGGTGGCGCTAGGCCGCCAGGCAGGCACGGCTCAGAGCGCGGCGCCGGCGATCATGAACGCAATCCGCGGGATCACGATGGTCTGCAGGATGTAGAGGATCAGCAGCACCACCAGCGGCGAGATGTCGAGCGCGCCGAAGTCCGGCAGGATGCGGCGGATCGGGCGATAGAGCGGCTCCGTCATCCGCTGCAGCGCCGTCCATACCGAGCGGACGAAATCGCTGTGCGTGTTGATGACGTTGAACGCGATCAGCCACGACAGGACCGCCTGGATCACGATGATCCACCAGACGATGTTCAGCACCACCTGCACGATCTGCAGCAGCATCAGGCCAATCTGGGTCAATTCACTCTCCGCGAAACCGTTTCAGGCGCGATATAGGATCGATCGTCCGTTGGACAATCAGCTATGGACGAGCGTGCCTACGCCCTGGCGGGTAAAGATTTCGAGCAGCATGCCGTGCGGGATGCGCCCGTCGAGGATCACCGCCGCGTCGACGCCCGCCGCGACCGCGTTGACGCAGGTCTCCACCTTGGGGATCATGCCGCCCGAGATGGTGCCGTCGTCCTTCAGCGCCTGCACCCGCGCCGCATCGAGATCGGTCAGCAGGTCGCCGGTCTTGCTCAGCACGCCCGGCACGTCGGTAAGCAGGAAGAAGCGCTTGGCGCCGCAGGCACCGGCGATCGCCCCGGCCATGGTATCGGCATTGATGTTGTAGGTGTGTCCGTCGGCACCCAGCGCGATCGGCGAGACCACGGGGATGAAGCCCGAGGCCGCGAGCGACTGGAGAATCGAGATGTCCACCGCGACCGGCTCGCCGACGAAGCCCAGGTCGACATGCCGCTCGATGCCCTGCAGCGGATCGGCCTCGGTGCGCTGCACCTTCTCGGCGCGGACCAGGCCCGCATCCTTGCCCGAGATGCCCACGGCCCTGCCACCGGCCGCCGCGATCCAGGCGACGATTTCCTTGTTGATCGATCCCGCGAGGACCATCTCGGCGATCTCGGCGGTCGCCTTGTCGGTAACGCGCAGCCCGCCGACGAAGGTCGACTCGACGCCGAGCCGCTTGAGCATCCGGCCGATCTGCGGGCCGCCGCCATGGACGACGATCGGGTTGATCCCCACCGCCTTCAGTAACACCACGTCTTCGGCGAAATCGCGCGCCAGCTCGGGATCGCCCATGGCGTGGCCGCCATATTTCACGACAAAGGTGGCGCCGGCATAGCGCTGCAGATAGGGCAGCGCCTCGGTGAGGGTTTCGGCCTTGGCGAGCAGCGCCGGATGGGGTGCGTGGTCGGTCATGCGCGGCCCTTTAGAGCCGCTCAGGCCCTACGTCCATCGAGAGCACGCCCCAGCGTCACCGCGCCGGTGATCAGGAACGGCACGAGCACGATCGACAGCACCACCTTGGTAAGCATCTGCCCGCCCATCAGCGCCAGAATCGGCCGCTCGCCGAGGAAGGAGATGCTGATGAACAGCACGGTATCGACGATCTGCGACACCACGCTCGCCACCATGCCGCGGAACCAGACGAGCCCGCCCGGCCCCTCGCGCCCGCGCAGCTTGTTGAAGATGAACACGTTGAGCGTCTGCGACGTGCCGTAGGAGATGAACCCGGCGAGCATCATCCGCATCCCCTGCCCGACGACAATCGGGAAGGCGGCGACCGCGGGCGGGTACATGCCGGGATCGGTCGGCAGGATCAGCACCAGCTGGATTAGTGCGGCGGACATCAGCAGCGGCACGAAGCCCAGCCGCACCAGCCCGGTGGCGATCGCCTGGCCGTGCAGCTCGGCAACCGCGCTCGACAGCACGACGAGCAGCAGGAAGGCGAAGATCCCCGCCTCCACCGCGAGCGGCCCGAGCGCGACCTGCTTCACCCCCAGCACGCCCGCCATGCAGACCATACCGCCATAGAGGATGGCGTAGACGAACAGCGAACGGGGGATGGCGAGCTTGGGGGTATCCATCGCCGGGTGCTAGCGCCAAAGGCGGCGCGGTGGAAGATGGCGTGAGGGGTGGAGGTGTCTCGGCTGTGGGCCGTGAAGCCGCCAAAGGCAGCGCTCGGCGCTTCCGTCGAATGGCGACTGTGTTGGTGGGAAGCGGAAGGCGGATTATGAATGTCGGTCTTTCAAACCAGTCACAGATCGCCGCGCGCAATGGCCACTCCCAACACGATTGCCCCGGCACCTAATAGTGCTATTTGCCCCCAGAAAAGTTTAGGGTTTTTAGTTCGATACACAGCTGCGCCGTGCACGCCGATGTACCCTTGCGAGACCGCGAATGCGATCAAAGCGAGGGCAAGAGCCAATAGCAAAATATGAGGCATCGAGCAGTCGTATCATTGTCGGCAATGACTGCAACTGAGGCTCTTGGCGGCAATTCGCACGCCTGACCGCCCGCACGCCCCCGCTTGCCGCCCCCGCTCGCGCAGCTATGGTACCGCCCGCAACCAATCCCGGGGGATTCCGCTTCGATGCCGTCCATTCGCCTGTTCTGCAGCACTGCCCTGATCGCGCTTGCCGTACCCGCCCTGCCCGCCATCGCGCAGCAGGCGCCCGCCACGGCCATCACCCCCGCGCCGCTTTCCACGCTCGTCGACCAGGTGAAGCTCCCCTATGAGCAATTCACCCTCGAAAACGGCCTGCGCGTGATCGTGCACACCGATCGCAAGGCGCCCGTCGTCGCGCTGTCGGTCTGGTACGATGTCGGCTCGAAGCACGAGCCTGCCGGCAAGACCGGCTTCGCGCACCTGTTCGAGCATCTGATGTTCAACGGCTCGCAGAACGCGCCCGGCGATTTCTTCGAGCCGCTCAAGCAGGTCGGCGCCACCGATCTCAACGGCACCACCTATTACGACCGCACCAATTATTTCGAGACGGTGCCCCGGCCCGCGCTCGAACGCGCGCTGTTCCTCGAAAGCGACCGGATGGGCTGGCTCACCCCCGCCATCACCCAGGGCGTGCTCGACGAGCAGCGCGGCGTCGTCCAGAACGAGAAGCGCCAGGGCGACAACCAGCCCTATGGCCTGGTCGAATATACGCTGGCCGAGGGCCTGTTCGGCAACGGCCCCTACGGCCATTCGGTGATCGGTTCGATGGCCGATCTCGACAAGGCGAGCGTCGCCGACGTGAAGGGCTGGTTCCACGACCATTATGGCCCGAACAACGCGGTGCTCTCGCTCGCCGGCGATATCGACGCCGCCGAGGCGCGGCCGCTGGTCGAGAAATATTTCGGCAAGATCGCGCGGGGCCCGAAGAGCGAATTGCCCAAGGTCACCATCCCGACGCTGCCAGCCCCCAAGACGGTGGTGCTCAAGGACCGCGTGCCCGCGATCGCGATCACCCGCAACTGGGCGATCCCCGGCCTCAACGACCCCGATGCCGCCGCGCTCGACGTGTTCGGCCAGGTGCTGGGCGGCCTCGCCAGCTCGCGGCTCGCCAATGCGCTGGTGCGCGAGGAAAAGCTGGCGGTACAGGCCTCCGCCTATGCCGAGACCTTCTCGCAGGCCGGCACCTTCACCATCTCGGTCACGCTGAAGCCCGGCGTCGAACCGGCCACGGTCAACAAGCGGATCGACGCGATCCTGGCCGAGCTGATCGCCAAGGGCCCGACCGCCGACGAGGTGCAGCGCGTCGCCACCACCAGCGTCAGCGACACGATCAAGGGCCTGCAATCCACCCGCGCCCAAGCATCGGTGCTGGCCGAGGGTGAACTTTACTCGAACGATCCCGGCTTCTTCCGCAAGCGTCTGGAGGAAGTGGCGAAGATGACGCCCGCCAAGGCCCGCGCCGCCGCCGCCAAATGGCTTACCCGTCCCGCCTTCACCATCATCGTCGAACCCGGCGATCGCGAAGCCTATCAGGAAGCCGCGGCGGTCGCCCCCGCCAAGCCCGCCGCCGAAGAGGCGATCCCCAAGGGCGATCGCGGGCCGCTGCCGGACGTCGGCCCGATCCGCGACATCCGCTTCCCCACCGTCGAGCGCACGCGCCTCGCCAACGGGGCCGAGCTGATCTACGCGCGCCAGACCGCGGTGCCGGTGACGCGCATGGTGTTCAGCTTCGACGCCGGCGCCACCGCCGATCCGGACGGCAAGCCGGGGACGCAGAACCTCACTCTCTCGCTGATGGATGAAGGCACGACGACCCGCAGCTCGATCGCGATCGCGGAGGCCAAGGAACGGCTGGGTGCGGAGATCGGCGAGGGCAGCTCGGCCGATCGCACCTATCTCACCTTGGGCGTGCCGAGCGCCAATCTCGGCGGCGGCGTCGAACTCTTCTCGGACATCGTCCGCCACCCGGCCTTCGCCCCGGCGGAAGTCGAACGGCTCCGCGCCACCACGCTCACCGGAATCCAGTTCGAGCTGAGCAGCCCGAGCGGCCTCGCCAACCGGGCGATGCCGGGCCTGCTCTACGGCCCGGCCAATCCCTATGCGAAGCTCGCCAATGGCTCGGGGGATCCGGCCGTGGTCGCCAAGCTGTCGCGCGACGAGCTGGTCGCTTTCCACCGCGCCTGGATCCGGCCGGACAAGGCCAAGGTGTTCGTCGTTAGCGACCTGCCGCTGGCGCAGGTGAAGGCGGCGCTCGACGCCCGCTTCGGTGACTGGAAGGGCGAAGGCGCCGACGGCGTGAAGGCGTTCTCCGCCAAGCCGCAACAGGCGAGCCCGCGCATCGTGCTGGTCGATCGGCCCAACTCGCCCCAGTCGCTGATCGTCGCCGGGCAGATGACCCCGCTCGATCCGGCGAGTGACCTGCTTGTCGCGGTCACCGCCAACCAGGTGCTGGGCGGCGGCTTCCTTTCGCGGATCAACATGGATCTGCGCGAGACGCGGCACTGGTCCTACGGCGCCGGCGGCGGGTTCAACTGGCTCGAACACGCCGTGCCCTATGCGGTCAACGCGCCGGTCCAGGCGGATCGCACGGGGGATTCGATCAAGTCGATCCGCGACGACGTCCGCGCCTTCCTCACCACCAGCGGCGTCACCCCCGCCGAACTCGCCCGCGAGATCGCCGGCAGCACGCGCGAGCTGGCCGGGCGATTCGAAACCGCCAACGCGGTGCTCGCCGCGATGCAGCAGAACGACATCCGCCACCGGCCGGACGATTATTACGACAGCATCGCGCAAAAATATCGGAGCATGACCGCCGCCCAGCTTGACGCTGCGGCACGCGGGGCACTCGACGTCGATCGCTTCGTTTGGGTGGTGGTGGGCGACGCCGCCAAGGTCCGCCCGCAGCTTGACAGCCTCGGCCTGCCTGTCGAGGTGATCAGCGCGAGTTCTCTGGCGGGGAAGGCCCCGCCGGCAACCAAGTAATCACGCGAAGGAGAGATCCAAATGGCGAATGTGGATGGCAGCTGGAACACCGTGACCAAGTCGCCGCTGGGCGACCAGCAGGCGACGCTCACCGTCACCAGCGACGGCGACAGCTTCACCGGCAGCTTCAACGGCGCGATGGGCCAGACCGAGATCAAGGACGGCAAGCTCAATGGCGACACGCTGACCTGGTCGCTCGACATCTCGGTGCCGATGCCGATGACGCTCACCTGCGAAGCGACCGTGAGCGGCGACAGCCTCGACGGCACCGTCACCGCGGGCGCGTTCGGCAGCTTCCCGATCACGGGCACGCGGGCGTAACTGCCTCTGAAATCCTCCCCTGCAAGGGGAGGTGGCGCGCGCAGCGCGACGGAGGGGTGTAACCGCTGGGGGCGTGTCCTCCACGGCAGCGGGGACACCCCTCCACCACCGCCTTCGGCGGCGGTCCCCCTCCCCCTCCGGGGGAGGATCTTGGGGCATCGGGACTTGCCCAACCCCCACGACTTCCTACAACGTCGCCATGAGCGAAAACCCCAAGCCGCCCGTCGCCGCGACCCGCCCGCACAGCTTCACCCGCCACGGCATCACGATCGAAGACCCCTGGGCCTGGCTGCGCGACCCTGGCTATCCCGAGGTCACCGACAAGGACGTGCTCGCCTATCTCGAGGCCGAGAACGCCTATTTCGACGCGATCATGGCGCCCCACAAGGCACTCTCCGAGACGCTTTTCCAGGAGATGCGCGGCCGCATCAAGGAAGACGAATCCACCGTCCCCCAGAAGGATGGCGACTGGCTCTACTGGACCGATTACGAGACCGGCGGCGAATATCCCCGCTGGTGGCGCAAGCCCGTCGCCGGCGGCCCCGACGAACTGATCCTCGACGAACCCGCGCTCGCCGCGGGCAAGGAATATTTCCGCGTCGGCGCGGTCAGCATCAGCGAGGACGGCACGCTGATGGCCTATTCGACCGACGACAACGGCTCCGAACGCTACACCATCCGCTTCAAGGACCTGACCAGCGCCACCACCCCGGACGAAGCCATCGCCGGCGCCGCCGGCCGCTGGGGCAATGTCGCGATCGAAGGCTCGATCGGCAATCTCGTCTTCACCGCGACCGGCGACGCGCTGCTCTACGGCCTCACCGACGAGCATTGGCGCACCCGCACCATCAAGCTCCACCGCCTCGGCACCGATCCGGCGGAGGACGTGGTCGTCTATCACGAGGAGGAACTCGGCTTCTCGGTCGGCGTCGAGACGAGCAGCGACCGCAAGTGGATCCTGCTCACCACCAGCGACCATGAGACCAGCGAGATCCGCCTCCTCCCCGCGCACGATCCGCTCGCCGGGGCGATCCTCGTCGCCCCGCGCAAGACCGGCCGCGAGTATGATGTCGACACGCACGGCGACACGCTGTTCATCCACACCAACGATACCGACACCAACTGGCGCCTCGTCACCGCGCCGATCACCGCGCCCGGCGAATGGACCGAGCGCATCGCCCCCTCGCGCCATTTCTACATGACCGGGGTCGCCTGCTTCGCCGATTTCTTCATCGTCGAGGGCCGCGAGGACGGGCTCGATCAGATCGAGTTGCACCGCTACGACGCGAGCGTCCCGCCGACGCGCCTGAAGTTCCCCGAGGCGAGCTATGTCGCGGGCCTGGGCGACAACCCGGAGTACGCCGTCACCAAGCTCCGCCTCGGCTATGAATCGATGGTCACCCCCGGCACCGTCCAGGATTACGACGTCGCGACGGGCGCGCTGGAGACGCTGAAGGTCCAGGAAATCCCCAGCGGCTATGACGGCAGCAAATACCGCACCGAGCGCCTGACCATCACCGCGCGCGACGGCACCGCCGTCCCCGTCTCGATCGTCTACCCGCACGACTTCCCGCGCGACGGAACCGGCAAGCTCTATCTCTATGCCTACGGCGCCTATGGCCACGCCATCCCGCCGGGCTACTCGACCAGCCGCATGTCGTTCCTCGATCGCGGCATGGCCTTCGCCATCGCCCATATCCGCGGCGGCGACGATCTCGGCCAGCACTGGTATCACGAGGGCAAGCTGGAGAAGCGCACCAACACGTTCAACGATTTCGTCGACGTGGCGAAGGGGCTGATCGATCTCGGCTATACCGCGCCGGGCCGGATCGCCATCGCCGGCCGATCGGCAGGCGGCGAGCTGATGGGCGCGGTGGTCAATTCGGACCCCGCGCTGTGGGGCGCGGTGATCGCCGACGTGCCGTTCGTCGACGTGCTCAACACCATGCTCGACGAGAGCCTGCCGCTCACCCCCGGCGAGTGGCCCGAATGGGGCAACCCGATCGAGGACAAGGCGGCGTTCGAACTGATCCGCAGCTACAGCCCGTACGACAATGTGAGGCCCCAAGCCTACCCGCCGATGCTGATCTCGGGCGGCCTCAACGACCCGCGCGTGACCTATTGGGAGCCCGCCAAATGGGCCGCCCGCCTGCGCGCGACCAAGACCGACGACAACATCCTGCTGCTCAAGACCAATATGGGCGCCGGCCATGGCGGCAAGTCCGGGCGGTGGGAGAGTTTGCGCGAGTACGCCGACGAGATGGCGTTCGTGCTTTGGCAGTTGGGGGTGGAGGGGTAGGAACTACGTCTTCTGCTCCTAAGCGTTCTATAGTGAGCGCTTTGGAGGAGAAGAAAAATTTATCCGCCCGAAGAGGGATCTTTTGCTCGGAGCAAAATCAACTCTTGGGCACACGAATCCCATTCATGTAACACTTGATTGAATGGATGACCGAGAGAAGATCCTTTCTCGTACCATTCTGATATCTTCCACCCCGAATCTACCATTTCCGCAGCTAAGAAAATGAACTCCAAGGCGCGACTTAGGAAAGCCATCAAGTGCCAATTCTTGTCGTAGTCGATCTTACAATTCGACCCATGCACAAAATAGTTTCTACATTTCACCGATTCATCGATAACAACATCGATTTCTTTTAAATTCACACCCATTGCATCTATGACCAATTGGGCCCTGTGAGAAATTTTTTGTCGTAGCGTTGGCTTGCCGATGCGCCCAAGCGCGCCAAGAATTGAGTCTCTTTCATCGGAGGGCGGGAGCGCTTTAAATGCAGTCTTCGCCACCTCTTTGGCTTTGATCAAGCAACCCTCCAGTTGGGGTTCCTTCGGCAGTGCATCTTGCGACAAAAGATCGAAGACATTAGCTGCAGTTACCAATCTGTCTGGACGAAATAAGTTTTGCTCTCCGTAGCAACCGAGAGCCCGCTCTCTCGGCAAATTCCGATTTATCTCTAGGTCGATCCACCCCGTCAAAACGCGAGAAAATTCTTCCGAATCCATAACCGCATCGATCAAAATGTCGAGAGAGTTAGAAAATTTGGATTCACTGCCCCCATCTCGTGACGGAGGAAGACACCAGTACACCCTTAAATTGACGACCTCACTACCGTCGGCAATATCGATATTTACCCATTCTATGTTTTGAGGGCGACCAGCAATAAGCCCAAGAAATGCGCAAAATCGAGAAACTCTATTGATAGTTTCTCCAAATGATATGGGTTCGCCGAACGTAACATCTGCATATGCCCTGCCGACAATGCTGGCCCGCGTACCAGTCTGAAAAGAAGGCATGCCGGCGGAATTTAGTGCTCTGAACACGCCCAAGGCGGTATCGACGCTTACGATGACCTCTCTACCCGAAAAGAACGCGATCCTTGGGGCTGGCCCAATAGGTATTTCACGCCCGTAAGATTGCCTGTACTGTGAAGCAATGCTATCTATTAGATCACCGTTATCGAAAAATGTCCCAAAAGCGTCGAAGTCGTTGAATATTCTATTTGCATCATCGACGCGAAATGATGAAGATGTGACATTTTTCAGGGAGGGGTCAAAGGACATTTTCCCATATACGATAAAATGCGGAAAAATCTCTGCGGTGTAGTAAATAACACCCCTCGTTGTTGTAGATCCAAATGATCCAGCAACACATCTAACAAGTGTTATCTTTTCAAGATTGTGAAGCTCTCCATTAATATGGTCTATGTCTCCAATATTAATTGGAAATTCATCCTGTAGAAACAACTTGGTTTCGCCTTTAGAAATAAATAGAGATCCCAAAACACGGCGACCATTGATAGTGTACCAACCACCGATCGTCGCACCTTCAGCGATCCGATAGATATCCTCGGCCTTCTTACCCATCACCACACCCATTGCGTCGCATGTCTAACTACCAGATCATAAGACGATCGCTTTGAGAACGCCCCCTCAATCCCCCGCAAATCCAAACGCCGTAACCCCACGCTCGCGCTCGCTTCCCGCCGCCGCCCGCCCCGCAGGCGCTGCCGAGCGCTGCGGGCACGCCAGCCGCGTACACGCCCGGCACCCCAGCCCGATCGGCGCGGCGCGGCCGGCCAGGTCCACGCCGCGCGCCGCCGCCAGCGTCCCCGCCTCCGCCGCCGGCAGGCCCAGCGCGATCACGAAGCGCGGGCGCACCCCGCCGGGGGCTCCTCCATGCGGATGCACGCAGCGCGCGATGGTGAAGGCGCGCGCGCCGTCCTCCAGCTCGACCAGCTGCACCGCCGTCTCGTCGGTCCGCGCAAAGGCGTCATAGGCGTTCCACAAGGGGCACGGCACCGCCGCCTCGACCAGCGCCGATCCGCTGGCGCCGGCATAGCGTTTCGAGACCTGCCCCGCGCGATCGAACCGCATCAGGAAGAAGCTCAGGCCCCGCGCGCCCACCCGCTGCAGCGTCGTCAGCCGGTGCGCGACCTGCGCCGCGCTCGCGCCGAAGCGCCGCTGAAGCAGCTCCAGGTCATAGCCGCTCGCCTCGCACGCGCGCAGGAAGCGGGCATAGGGCATCGTCACCGCCGCGGCGAAATAGGCGGTGAGATGGCGGCGGAACGGGCGTTCGGCGGCGCGGTCCAGCCCGGCGCCGCGGACCAGCGCCTCGATCTCGTCGCGCGCCTCCACCGCCAGCTGCTCGGCCAGCGCGAAGGCGCGCGCGCTGGGATCGAGCGCCTCGGACAGCTGCAACTGCCGCGCATGCAGGTCGAGCCGTTTCAGGGCATCGCCCATCACCTCGGCGGGCAGGATGCGCACGGCGAGCTGGTGTTTCACCCGCAGCCGATCGGCCATCGCGCCATAGGGCTCGCCGGCCATGCGCAGTTCGTCGGCCAGCGCCTCGCCGGCGGCGTCGAGATCGGCGAAATGGTTGCGCCATCGCTCGATCGCGCGGCGGACCTGGGGGCCGGGATCCTGCGCGGCGCCGGGCGCGGGCATGGCGCTGCCGCCGCCGCCCATCCGGTCATAGGCGCGGGCGAAGGCCTCGGCGCCGTCGGGCGCGCCGGCCAGCCATTCCTCGAGCTGGTGGCGATCGATCGCGAGATCGGCGAAGATCGGGTCGGCCAGCCGCCGCCGCAGCGCCTCGGCCCCGCCGCCGGGCTCGGCCGCGGCGAGGCGGCGGGGATCGAAGTCATAGGTCTCGGCCAGCTTGAGCATCAGCGCGGCGGAGATCGGCCGCTGGTTGCGCTCGACCAGGTTGAGATAGCTGGGCGAAATCTCCAGCGCCTCCGCCATCGCCGCCTGGGTGACGCCGAGCTGGAAGCGCAGGCGCCGGATGGCGTGCCCGGCAAAGAGTTTGCGTTCGGCCATGGGTGCTCCTGCTCTCCTAAATTCCTCCCCGGAACGAGCATCGGGTTGAATTGCCCCCGGCAATTCAAGATCGTGCCGGGGGCACGATCGACCCGATGCTGGGGACCATTCGCAGCATGGTGGAGGGGCCGCGCCGCAGGCGCGGTGGTCCCTGCCCATCCTCCACCCGCACCGCCGCTAGCGCGGCGGCCCCTCCACCACGCCGCCGGCGCGGCGCGGTCCCCCTCCCCGTTCCGGGGAGGAATTTTGGGAGGACCACCCCCGCCACCGTCATCCCGGCGAAAGCCGGGATCCATCTGCCTGTCGGCCGCCCCTCCTGCCGCGCCGGAGCGGCAATGGATCCCGGCTTCCGCCGGGATGACGGCTGGAGGGCCGGCACCACGCAGGCGACTTTCCTACACTGAGCGTTCTTGTTACGTTCTTATCAACAACATTCCCTCACATGTAAATACTTTACACCACAACAAGGAGGTCCCGCAACCCAGCACACACCCACACCCTATGCAAACCCGAAGTTGAATTCCCCACCTACGCAAACTTTGCCAACTTACGCACACAAGGTTTACGCAGTCAGTCAAGGAATTCACAATGCCCCAGCCGCTAGGTTTCGAGGATCTCGTCCCCGCCCCCGCCGGGCGATTCGACGGGATCCAGCGCCCCTACACCGCCGCCGACGTCGCCCGGCTGCGCGGTTCGCTGCCGGTGGAGCATACGCTGGCCCGCCGCGGCGCGCTCAAGCTGTGGGAGCTGCTGCGCACCGAGGATTATGTTCATGCCCTCGGCGCGCTGTCGGGCAACCAGGCGATGCAGATGGTCCGCGCCGGGCTGAAGGCGATCTATCTGTCGGGCTGGCAGGTCGCGGCGGATGCCAACACCGCCGGGCAGATGTACCCCGACCAGTCGCTCTACCCGGCCAATGCCGGGCCGGAGCTGGCGCGGCGGATCAATGCGACGCTCCAGCGCGCCGACCAGATCGAGCATATGGAAGGCGGCGCGACGCGCGACTGGTTCGCCCCGATCGTCGCCGACGCGGAAGCCGGGTTCGGCGGGCCGCTCAACTGCTTCGAGATCATGAAGTCCTACATCGCGGCCGGTGCAGCGGGCGTGCATTACGAGGACCAGCTGGCGAGCGAGAAGAAGTGCGGCCATCTCGGCGGCAAGGTGCTGATCCCCACCCAGGCGCATATCCGCAATCTCGATGCGGCGCGGCTGGCGGCGGATGTGTGCGGCGTACCCACGGTGATTTGCGCGCGCACCGATGCGGAATCGGCCAAGCTGATCACCTCTGACGTCGACGCGCGCGACCACCAGTTCCTCACCGGTGAGCGGACCCCCGAGGGGTTCTTCCGCCTGAAGGAGGGGACCGGCGTCGACCATTGCATCCAGCGCGGCCTCGCCTTCGCGCCCCATGCCGACCTGCTGTGGTGGGAGACCTCGAAACCCAATCTCGACGACGCCCGCCGCTTCGCCGAGGCGATCAAGAAGGCGCATCCGAACAAGATGCTGGCGTACAACTGCTCGCCCAGCTTCAACTGGGAGAAGAACCTGGACAAGGACGACATCGCCCGCTTCCAGCGCGAGATCGGGGCGATGGGATACAAGTTCCAGTTCGTCACCCTCGCCGGCTTCCACAGCCTCAACTACGGCATGTACGAGCTGGCGCGCGGCTATCGGGATCGCGGCATGGCGGCCTATTCGGAACTGCAGCAGGCCGAGTTCGCGGCGGAGGCCGACGGCTATACCGCAACGCGCCACCAGCGCGAGGTCGGCACCGGCTATTTCGACGCCATTGCCCAGACCGTGGCGGGGGGCGCCAGCTCCACCACCGCGCTCGCCGAGAGCACCGAAGCCGCCCAGTTCACCAGTGAAGCCGCGTAATCAGGAGAGCATTGCCATGTCGAACGAACCGCAGCGCAGCCGCGCCGTCTTTTCCACCGAAGATTTCCGCCTGCTCCGCGAGGCCGTCGGGGCCCATCTGCAGGCGGTGAAGGACAAGCCGGAATCGGTGAAGTTCTCCAACCTCTACCATCGCTTGGGCCGCGTGGCCTGACGCCTTTCCCGGGGAGGAAAGGATGCCCGCCGGGTCAAGGACCTGGCGGGCATTTCCAGTGTCAGTCGGCCCGCGCGCCAAGCTGCGCCAGCCGGGCGGCATGCTCCGCCTTGCCGAAGGGAAAGCGCCGGTAGAAGAACGCCGCGATGGCGCCGAGCAAAAGGTAGACGGCGCAGAAGATCAGCGTGAAGCGGTCGATCACCCCCTCGGGAACCGTTCCCGGCTTGGCGCCGTCGGGGAAGCCGGAGAGGCTTAGGATCAGGCCGGTGGCGAAGATGCCGAGCCCGCTCGAGCATTTCTGGACGAAGAAGAAGCCGGCGAAGAACACGCCCTCGGAACGCCGCCCGGTCTCGACCTCGCTGTGTTCGACCACGTCCGCCAGCATCGAGGCGCCGAGCATGGTGGAGGACACGGCGAAGGTGGCGTTGACGGTGAAGATCGAGAACAGCACCGGCAGCAGCAGCGGACTCCCCGGTGCCGGGAACAGCCCGGCGAGGCGGAGCAGATAGGGCGCGGCGAGCAGCAGCACGGCGAACACCATCGCCATCGTCGCCGCCTGCGGCTTCCCCATCCGGTGCGCTAGTCTCGGGGCGAGGAAGAAGGCGAAGACGACGCCCAGGAACAGCGTCGCGCCGAGCAACTGGAAGGCGAGGTTCCCGAAGCGCCACACATGGGCGTAGAGATAGTTGGACATCGAGAAGCTGATGCCCTGCGCGACGAAATAGCTGAGTGCCGCCGTCATCAGCACCAGGAAGGCCGGGTTGCGCAGCGTGGCGAACAGCTCGGCGATGCTCTGGCGGAGCGGCTGGGGCTCGACTTCCACCGGCGGCAGGTTCTTGATCTCGCGGTGGGTCCCCAGCGCCGAGCCGAGGATCGCCACCACCATCAGCGCTGCCCCGCCGATCGCGAAACCGGGATAGCCCGCCCGGTCGAACTGGCCGTGCGGCTGGCCGGCCCGTTCGGCGAGGAACCAGCCATAGGAGAGCATCAACATCGCCATGCCCCCGCCCCAGCCGAACAGGAAGCGATAGGCCATGATCCGGGTGCGCTCCTCATAGTCGGACGAGAGTTCGGGGCTGAGCGCCTGGGATGGGACTTCAAAGGCGGAGACGGCGGTGCGCACCACCACGGCGGTGATGAACAGCCAGCCGAGCAGCGCGCTCTGGCCCCAGGCAGGCGGGTTCCACAGGAACAGCCAGCCGACCGCGATCGGCAGCCACGCCGCATACATCCAGGGATGGCGGCGGCCCCAGCGGCTCCGCGTGCGGTCCGAGAGCATGCCGATGGCCGGGTCGACGAACGCGTCGAACAGCAACGCGCACATGATTACGAAGCCGACCTGCGCGGCGGGCAGCCCCACCACCTGATTGTAGAATAGCAGCAGGAAGGTGACGAAGCAGAAATCCTTCACGCCGTACGCCGCGGCACCGAAGCCATAGGCGAGCATCGTCGGCGTCGCCACGCGCCGGCTTGGCGGCACGGGTGGGGTGTCGGCGGTGCGACCGGCCATCAACTGCTTCTCCACTACGTCCCCCGCTCTTCCCGATACAGGGGCAGGACCGCCCCGGCAAACGAAACACTTTGGAAGATCGGGTACGGCTTGCAGCACGCCAGGCAGCCGCTATACCTGCCGCCAATTAGAACCGAGAGGATGGCCATGGCCCTCGAACCCGAGCTGTTCGACGCGCTGCTCGACACGGTCCGCCGCTTCGTCGCCGAGCGGCTCCGCCCGCTGGAGGCGGAGGTGGAGGCGGCAGATGCGATCCCCGAGCATATCGTCGAGGAGATGAAGGCGCTCGGCCTGTTCGGGCTATCGATCGCCGAGGAACATGGCGGGCTCGGCCTTACCATGGCCGAGGAAGCCCGGGTGGCGATCGAGCTGGGGCGCACCACGCCCGCCTTCCGCTCGGCATTCGGGACCAATGTCGGCATCGGCAGCCAGGGGCTGGTGATCGCCGGCACGCCTGAGCAGAAGGCGCACTGGCTGCCGAAGATCGCCCGTGGCGCGATCATCACCAGTTTCGCGCTGACCGAGCCCGATGTCGGCTCGGACTCCGGATCGGTGAAGACCCGCGCGGTGCGCGACGGCGACGTGTACCGGCTGAATGGCACCAAGCGCTACATCACCAATGCCGACAAGGCGCAGCTGTTCACCGTGATGGCGCGCACCGGCGAGGAAGCGGGCGGTCGCGGCGTCTCCGCCTTCCTCGTGCCGCGCGACCTCCCCGGCGTCTCGATCGGCGAACCCGAAAACAAGATGGGGCAGAAGGGCGCGCGGGTCGCCGACGTGATCTTTGAGGACGTGCCGGTGCCGGTCAAGAACCGGCTGGGGGCGGAGGGTGAGGGGTTCCGAATCGCGATGCAGGTGCTCGACCGCGGTCGGCTGCACATCGCCGCGGTGTGCGTCGGTGTGGCCGAGCGGCTGATCGCCGACTGCGTCGCCTATGCCAGCGAGCGCAAGCAGTTCGGCAAGCCGATCGCCGAACACCAGCTGATCCAGGCAATGCTGGCGGATTCGAAGACCGAGGCACTCGCCGCGCGGGCGCTGGTGCTGGAGACCGCCGCTGCAAAAGATGCGGGCGGCAACACGACGATGGAAGCCGCCGCGGCGAAATACTTCGCCAGCGAGATGGTCGGCCGCGTCGCCGATCGCGCGGTCCAGATCTTCGGCGGCGCCGGCTATATCGCCGATTACGGGATCGAGCGGCTGTACCGCGACGTACGGCTGTTCCGGATCTACGAGGGCACCAGCCAGATCCAGCAGCTGATCATCGCGCGCGAGACGCTGAAGCGCGGTGGGTAAGAAAGCCTCTCCCCTTGGGGGTAGAGGGTTGGGAGAGGGGCAGTCGAACACACGAACCGATGGGCCGGGATCGAGAGACTGCCCCTCTCCCCCGCCCCCTCCCGGATGGGGAGAGGGAGTTTGGCATGGACGTAGCTTCGCTGTTTCGCCTCGATGGACGGGTGGCGCTGGTCACCGGCGGCTCGCGCGGAATCGGGCGCATGATCGCCGAGGGTTTCGTCACCTCGGGCGCGAAGGTCTATGTTTCGTCGCGGCGAGCCGACGCCTGCGAAGCCACCGCTGCCGCCCTGGGGCAGAACGCGATCCCGCTACCGCATGACGTGTCGACCGTCGACGGCTGCCGGGCCCTAGCGGCGGACCTGGCCGCACGGGAACCCCGGCTCGACATTCTCGTCAACAATGCGGGCGCCGCCTGGGGCGAACCGTTCGAGAATTTTCCCGAAAAGGGCTGGGACAAGGTGATGGACCTCAACGTCAAGTCGCCCTTCTTCCTCACCCAAGCGCTGCATGGTTTGCTTCAGGCGGCGGGCAGCGCGGAACGCCCGGCCAAGGTGATCAACATCACCTCGATCGACGGCCAGCGACTGAATGCGTGGGAAACCTACAGCTATCAGGCGTCCAAGGCGGCGTTGATCCACCTGACCCGGCGCATGGCGGCACGGCTGGTGCGCGACCAGATCCACGTCACCTCGATCGCCCCCGGCGCCTTCCCCAGCGACATGAACAAGGCCGCGCGCGACCATGGCGGCACCGTGGCGCAGGCGATCCCCGCCAGGCGCATCGGCGTCGCCGAGGACATGGCCGGCGCGGCGATCTACCTCGCCAGCCGCGCGGGGGATTATCTGGTGGGGGAAACCGTCACCGTCGATGGCGGCCTGGTCAACGCGTCGCTGGGCGCGAGCATCGACGGCTAGGCTGCGCGGCCGAGTAAGCCCACCGATAAGAGATAGCCCCCCGCCAGCAGTGCAACCCACTGCATCGCGCGCATGGTGGAAATGTAGCGGGGATGCTGCAGCGCGCGGGCCACTGCGGCAGGCGACGCCAACATGCCTGCACCTTCGAAAGCCCACCAAACTCCCGTTCCGGTCACCGAAATCTCAGCGAGATTGCCCCAATGGCGATGGAACGAGACGATACTCGCGCCGACGAACCATGCGACCGCCCCGACGGCATGCATCGCCGCCGGATGCTGGCACAGGTTGCGGGAGAAATCGGCAACCGCGGTGGGAATCCGAAGGAAACCCACCGCAGATGCCAGCAGATAGATGCCGAGCACCGGTGCCAGCACGAGCGTATCGCGCGAGACCAGCGGCCCGAGCAAGTCGACGGACATCAGCGTGCGATGTCGCCGGCGGCCAGCACCGCCAGCGTCACCAGCTCGCTCGCCGTGGAGGTCATCGGCGCGATCTGCACCGACTTTTCCATGCCGATCAGCATCGGGCCGATGGTGGAGTCGCCGCCCAGCTCGCGCAGCAGCTTGGCCGAGATGTTGGCCGACTGCAGGCCCGGCATGATCAGGATGTTGGCCGGGCCCGAGAGGCGCGCGAAGGGATAGTTGGCGAGCAGCTTCGGGTTGAGCGCCACATCCGGCGCCATGTCGCCTTCATATTCGAAGCTCACCCCGCGTGCGTCGAGCACCTTCACCGCGTCGCGGATATTGTCGATCCACTTGCCCTCGGGGTTGCCGAAGGTCGAGTAGCTCAACAGCGCGACGCGCGGCTCATGCCCCATGCGGCGAGCGACCTGCACGGTGCGCTCGGCGATGTCGGCCAGTTCCTCGGCGCTCGGACGCTCGCTTACCGTGGTGTCGGCGATGAACACCGTGTGCGACTGGCCGACCAGCACATGGATGCCGAACGGGGTGCGGCCGTCCACCGGGTCAATCACGCGGCGCACCTGCCGCATCGTCTCGGCATAGGTGCGGGTAACGCCGGTGATCATCGCGTCGGCATGGCCCAGGCGGAGAAGCAGCGAGCCGAAGATGTTGCGGTCGCGGTTGACCATCCGCTCGCAATCGCGGTGGAGATAACCGCGACGCTGGAGGCGCGTATAGAGCGTCTCGACCATCTCGCTCACGAGCGGCGAGTTAACGCTGTTGTGCAGCTCGAAATGATCGGGATTGGCGCCGAGCGCGCGCAGCTGCTCGTGTACCGATTCGCGGCCGACCAGCACCGGCGTGCCATAGCCGCCTTCCTGGAAGGCGATGGCGGCGCGCAGCACCACTTCTTCCTCGCCCTCGGCAAAGATGACGCGCTTCGGCCGGGCGCGGGCACCCTCATAGGCCATGCTGAGCACCGACGTGGTGGGGTTCATGCGCGCCCGCAGCTGCTGGCGATAGGCCGTCATGTCGATGATCGGTCGCGTTGCGACGCCCGAGTCCATCGCCGCCTGCGCCACGGCCGAGGGAATGATCTCGATGAGACGCGGATCGAACGGGGTCGGGATGATATAGTCGGGGCCGAAGCTGTGCGACGTGCCATAGGCGGTCGCCACTTCCTCCGGTACCTGCTGGCGGGCGAGTTCGGCAAGCGCGCGCGCCGCAGCCACCTTCATCGCATCGTTGATGCCGGTCGCCCGCACGTCGAGCGCACCGCGGAAGATGAACGGGAAGCAGAGCACGTTGTTGACCTGGTTCGGATAGTCCGAACGGCCGGTGGCGATGATCACGTCCGGACGCACCCGCTTCGCCTCGGGCGGGGTGATCTCCGGATCGGGATTGGCCATCGCGAAGATGATCGGCTTCGGTGCCATCTTCTCGAGCAATTCGGCGGGCAACGCATTCGCGGCGGAGAGGCCGAGAAACACGTCCGCGCCGTCCAGCGCCTCGGCCAGCGTGCGGCGATCGGTCTTGGCGGCGTGGGCGGACTGCCACTGGTTCACGCCTTCGCGGCCCTGATAGATCACGCCCGTTCGGTCGCACATCAGCAGGTTGTCCTGCGGCAGGCCCATCGCCTTGATCAGCTCGGTGCAGGCGATCGCGGCCGCGCCGGCGCCGTTGACGACGATCTTGGTCGTCTTCAGGTCGCGGCCGGTAAGGTACAGCGCGTTGATGATGCCGGCGGCGGCGATGATCGCGGTGCCGTGCTGGTCGTCATGGAACACCGGAATGTTCATGCGCTCGCGCAGGGTCTGCTCGATCACGAAGCATTCGGGAGACTTGATGTCCTCCAGGTTGATGCCGCCGAAGCTCGGCTCCATCAGTTCGACCGCGTCGATGAAGCGATCGACGTCCTCGGTCTTCAGCTCGAGATCGATCGAGTCGACATCGGCGAAGCGCTTGAACAGCACCGCCTTGCCCTCCATCACCGGCTTGGAGGCCAAGGCACCGAGATTGCCGAGGCCCAGAATAGCGGTACCATTGGAGATCACGGCAACGAGATTGCCCTTCGCCGTATAGTCATAGGCGGTCGCCGGGTTCTCGGAGATCGCCAGCACCGGCACCGCGACGCCGGGCGAATAGGCAAGCGCAAGGTCGCGCTGGGTCGCCATTGGCTTGGAGGCGACGATCTCGATCTTACCGGGGCGGCCCTCGGCGTGATAGCGCAGCGCCTCCCTATCGGAAAACTGGACGTTGCTCTCTTCGGCCATCCGCTCGGCTCCTACTAATGAATGTTTGCGCCCCTTAAGCAGCCCGGGGCGGCGATTGCAAACCAGAGAAGGTGGATTCCGTGCTTTCCCCTACGTCCGGGGGGCAGGGTGGACGGCGTACAGCGCGCTGCTACCGGAACGCCATACCGGCACCAGGCGGGCATCGTGAAAGCCTGGCGGGAGCGCCACGTCGATCAGCCATAGATAGTCGACCTGGTCCAGGGGCAGGATCGGCGCCAGCTGGGCGATGCTGTGTCGATGGCGGCCCGCTCCCGTATCGCCCACGCAATCGGGCGGCGAGACGAGCTGCGAGGGATCGGTGGCGAAGCCCTCCGGCCCATAGCGCGATTCCAGCAGGTGCACCGACTTGACCGCCCAATGCGCGTTCACCCAGGCATCCCGCTCGAGCGTAACAAGGTTGGCGAGATGCGTCATGCGCGGGCTCCGCCATCCTCGCAGGCCGCAATCCGTAAGGGTGAGGTTCAACACCCTGCTGCCCCGCGCGACATGGTCCAGTGCCTGCAACTCGCGATGGTATCGCTGGCCATAGTCGACAAAGCTCGCCGTGGTCACGCCGAAGCGCAGCAGCAGCAGCAACGCGCCTGTGGCGGCAACCCACGCGCGGGATCGACGCTGTACGCAGCTCCAATCTTGCAGGGCGAGAGCGAGCAGCATGGCATGGGCGATCAGGCGCGCGTCGACATTGGCCGTGCCGGCCAGCTGATAGGGCGCGACGAGAAACATCCCGAAGGTCGTCCAGACCGCCAACCGTCCCGGCTTGGCCAGCCTTGCGCCGCGCAACCAACCCCAGACCAGCACGGCGAAGGCGGCGATCAGGCTTACCAGGTCGAACGCCATGTTCTGGTCGCGGAGCATGTTGAACAGCGCGTCGAATTTGCCGGGAAAGTCCCAGACGGTTTTGCCGCCCTTCTCGCCCCCGGCCGACAGCCATACCGGCACCGCAACGAAGACGAATGGCCACAGCCGTGCCCCGACTCTGCCGAGCGCCCCCGGCTGCCACCAGCGCCCCGCCCGGTCCGCTTCATAGCCGGCGACCCAGAGGAGCAGCAGCGCGCCCCCCTCGCCATGGCCGACGAACAGCGCGGGCGCGAACAAGGCGAAGACCGCCGCCCGCAGCGCGCGACGCCGCTCCAGCGCCATCCACAGCGCCCAGCCGCAAAGGGACAGGGCGGCGCTGAGCGCATAGTTGACGAAGCCCCATAGGAACGAGTCGTTGTAGACGAACAGCAGTGCCCAAGGCAGCGCGGCCGCGCCTTTGGGATTCAGCCGCCGCGTGACCGCCAGCAGGCCCAGCACGGTCAACGCCGGCACCGCCGCGCAGACCAGCCACATCGCCGCCACCGGCCCGAGCAAGGGATGCAGCGCCTGAACGATCAGGTCCGCGCCGAGATTGAGCGTCGGCCGCCAGGTAAAGGTAAAATAGCGGTGCAGCACGCTGTCCACCGGCGCCAGCTGCACCGCAAAGCGACCGATGTGGCCGGGCACGTCCACCAGCGGTGGCACCCGCACGAACCAGAAGGGCAGCGTCGAAAGCAGCGCGAGCATGGCGATCCAGCGCCAGCGAAGTACCGCGGCCACACGCGCCTGCGCGGAAAAGAACGTCATGCCCGGGGCCTTATCCCCAGTTTCCCCAGCCGTCACCCCATGGCGGCGGTTGTGCCGCCCCCCGCCGATCCGGTAGCGGGAAGCATGTCCTCCGCCGCCCCTACCCCGATGATGGCCCAGTATCTTGCGCTCAAGGAAGAGGCTGGCGATTGCCTGCTATTCTATCGCATGGGCGATTTCTTCGAGCTGTTCTTTGACGACGCGAAGATCGCGAGTTCGGTGCTCGACATCGCGCTGACCTCCCGCGGCGAGCATGAAGGGGACAAGATCCCGATGTGCGGCGTGCCCGTGCACGCGATGGAGGGGTATCTCGCCCGACTGATCAAGGCCGGCCACCGCGTCGCCATCGCCAACCAGACCGAGACGCCCGAGGAAGCGAAGAAGCGCGCCGGCTCGAAGGCACTGGTGGCGCGGGCGATCATTCGTGTCGTCACCGCAGGCACGCTGACCGAGGAAGCGCTCCTCGACAGCCGCACCGCCAATTGGTGCGCGGCCGTGGGCGAAGCGAGCGGCGGCGTCGCGATCGCTTGCGCCGACATCTCCACAGGCCGGTTCGAGCTGATCGAGACCGATGCGGCCCGGCTGGGTGCAGAACTCGCCCGCCTCAACCCCGCCGAGACGATCGCCTGCGACGCCACCGACTTCGCCGAGCTGATGACGGCGCTGCGCCCAAAAATCGACTTCGACAGCGCGGGCGGCGAGGCGCGGCTGAAGCGGCTGTTCGGCGTGGCGACGCTCGACGGCTTCGGCCAGTTCTCGCGCGCCGGGCTGGCGGCGGCGGGCGGACTGGTCGCCTATCTGGAGCATACCGCCAAGGGATCGCTGCCCTTTCTCCGCCCGCCGCGCGTCAGCCGCGCCGAAGCGGCAATGGCGATCGATGCAGCGACGCGCGAGAGCCTGGAACTGACGGTAAGCAGTGCGGGCGCCCGCAAGGGCAGCCTGCTCGACGCCGTCGACCGCACCGTTACCGGCGCCGGCGCGCGGCTGCTCGGCGCCGACATCGCCGCGCCGTTGATGGACCGCGCTGCGATCGACGCGCGACTGGATCTCGTCACCCTGTTCCACGACGATGCCGGCCTGCGCGACGGCATCCGGGCGACGCTGCGTGCCCTGCCCGATATCGGCCGGGCATTGGGCCGCCTCGCCGCCGGACGCGGTTCCCCCCGCGACCTCGGCCAACTTCGCGATGGGCTCGACGGCGCCTGGCGGCTGGGCGAGAAGCTAGACCGGCTGGCCGACGCCCCCGCCATGCTCCGCGAGCTCGCACCCCAGTTGCGCGGCCACGGCGCGCTGATCGACCTGCTGACCCGCGCGCTGGTGCCCGAGCCCCCGGTCGACGCCGCGCATGGCGGCTATATCGCCGAAGGCTATGACGCCGCGCTCGACGACCTTCGCGACGCCGGCGCCGGCGGCCGACGCGCCATCGCCGCACTGGAAGGCGAATATCGCGCCCGCACCGGCATCTCCGCCCTGAAGATTCGCCACAACGGCGTGCTCGGCTATCATATCGAAGTCCCCGCCCGCTCGGCCGATGCGCTGATGAAGCCGGATAGCGGCTTCACCCATCGCCAGACGCTCGCCGGCGTGGTCCGCTTCAATGCGCCGGAGCTGCACGATGTTGCGGTGAAGGTGACGCAAGCCGGCGCCCACGCCCTTTCCGCCGAGGCGGCGCATCTGGAAGACCTGACCGGCCAAGCCCTAGCCTGCCGGGAGCCGATCGCGGCCACCGCCGATGCGCTTGCCCGCATCGACGTTGCTGCGGGTCTCGCCGAGCGGGCAGCGGAAGGCGGCTGGACACGGCCCGACCTCGTCGAACATAGCTGTTTCGAGATCGAAGGCGGGCGACACCCGGTGGTGGAAGCCGCCGTCGCACGCGCGGGAGGCCGCTTCGTCGCCAACGACTGCAAGCTTTCCGAAGATTCGCGGTTGTGGCTGGTCACCGGCCCCAACATGGGCGGCAAGTCGACCTTCCTGCGCCAGAACGCCCTGATCGCGGTGCTCGCCCAGGCCGGCAGCTATGTCCCCGCCGCCCGCGCGTCGCTGGGGCTGGTCGACCGGCTGTTCAGTCGCGTCGGCGCCTCGGACAATCTCGCACGCGGCCGCTCGACCTTCATGGTGGAGATGGTCGAGACCGCCGCGATCCTCGCGCAGGCGACCCCGCGCAGCTTCGTGATCCTCGACGAGGTCGGGCGCGGTACCTCGACCTATGATGGACTGGCCATTGCCTGGGCCGTGGTGGAAGCGATCCATGAGGACAATCGCTGCCGCTGCCTCTTCGCCACCCATTATCACGAGCTGACCCGGCTCGCCGAGCGTTGCGACGCGCTCTCCCTCCACCATGTCCGCGCCCGGGAGTGGAAGGGCGAGCTGGTGCTGCTGCACGAACTGGCGGAGGGCCCCGCGGATCGCAGCTACGGTCTCGCCGTGGCTCGGCTTGCCGGTATGCCCCCTGCCACCGTCAAGCGCGCCAAGGCGGTGCTGGACAAGCTGGAGGCCGGCCGGGCGAAGACCGGCGGCCTTGCGGCAGGGCTGGACGAACTTCCGCTGTTCGCAGCCGCGGCGCATGCCGAGGAGGAGAAGGTCGACGCCTTGCGCCACGAACTGGAGACGTTGGATGTCGACGCCTTAAGTCCGCGCGAGGCGCTGGACATACTCTACAAGCTGAAGGGGCTCGCCGGAGAAGCGTAGCGGTCGCTGGGCGCCGTTAGGCGGCTTCCCGCTCCGCATGCGCTTCGAGGAAGATGGCGGCGTCGCCTGCGGTCAGCGGCCGAGAGAAAAGATAGCCCTGGAATTCGTGGCAGCCGAAGGAGCGCAGGAACAGCTGCTGTATCTCGTCTTCAACGCCTTCCGCCGTCACCCCGATGCCGAGCGACTGGCCGATGCCCAGCACCGCCTGGATGATCGCCCGCGCATCCTGCGACCGGCCGAGATCGCGCACGAAGCTCTGGTCGATCTTCACGCGATCGATCGCCAGCTTGTGGAGGTGGGAAAGGCTGGAATAGCCGGTGCCGAAATCGTCAAGCACCAGCTGCGCGCCCGCCTCGCGCAGGCGCGCGAGCCCCGCCTCGACTCCCGCGTCCATCGCCAGCATTGCGCTTTCGGTGACTTCCAGCTGCAACTGCCGCGGATCCATGCCGTGTCGCGCCAGGATCGCCAGAATGCGCGTGTCGATCTCCGGGCTGCGGAGCTGAATTGGCGAGAGGTTCACCGCCAGCGAGATATGCGGAAAACGCACCATCATGGCGACGGCGCGGTCCAGCACCCATTCGCCCAGCGGCACGATCAGGCCGCTCGCCTCGGCGATCGGAATGAAGGCGGCCGGCGGGATCGTGCCCTGTTGCGGGTGATGCCAGCGCACCAGCGCCTCGACGCCCACCACACGGTGGCCCCCGGCATCGATCACCGGCTGATAATGCACGTCGAGCTGGTCGCCGGCCGCCAATGCCTTGCGCAGGTCCTTCTCCAGCGTGCGCCGCGCCTGCACCTCGGCGGCCAGCGCGGCATCAAACAGGCGGAACTCGTTGGCCGGCTGCCGCTTGGCCTCATACAGGGCAAATTCGGCGCGGCGGTGCAGTTCGTCGTGACAAAGGCCGGGTTCCGCCCAGGCGCAGCCGATCGAAATGCCCAGCGCCACCTCGCCCGCCGGCCCGGACAGCGGCGCATCCACCAGCGCAAGCAGGCGACGGCAGGCTGCTTCGGCTGCCGCGGCATCGGGGCAGTCCTCCACCAGCATGGCGAAGCTGTCCCCGCCCGTGCGCGCTACCCGGTCCGACCCGCGGGCAGCGCCCGCGAGCCGGTAGGCGAAAGCCCGGAGCAGGGCATCGCCGACACAATCCCCGAACGCGTCGTTGATGTCCTTGAACTGATAGAGATCGATCATCACAAGCCCGGACCGCCCCGAAGCGCCGAGCGACGCCGCCAGCTGCTCGTTCAGCGCGGCGCGGTTGGGCAGGCCGGTGAGCGCATCGTGATAGGCAAGATGGCGGATCCGCGCTTCCGCCGCGCGCAGCGCGGTGATGTCGGTAAGGATGGTGAGCACCAGCGGCTCGCCCTCGTGCAGGATGCGGCGACGGCGAGTCACGACGTGACGGATCGATCCGTCAAATCCGTCGACCACCTCCTCCGTCTCAAGATCCTCGCCGGTGGCGAATACCTGGGCGTGCTCGGCGGTAAAGCGCAGCAGCTGTTCGGGGGAGAGATATTCCTCGATCGGCGTGGTGAGCCAATACGCCCGGTCCTTGCCGGCGAGCGCGCAGAAGGCGGTGTTAACCTCCACGATGCGGTCGCCGCGGTCGATGACCAGTACCGGCGAGGGCAGCGCTTCCAGCATCATGCGCAGGCAGGTATCGCACCCTGCGTCCGCATCTCCCTCGTCTGCCTGCCGCATCGGGCGCTCCGCTGCAAAAATCCCTGGAGCGTGCATTTCTGCCCTGCCGACTCGGACCCCGCCTAGTTGGGGTATGTCCATATCGGAAGCGCAACTTTTCGCTAACCAGCGATCGCGGCGGAAACTGCGCGTTTCACAGGCCCAAAATGAAAGAGGCCGCCGGGCCCCAATCCTGGGTACCCGGCGACCCCCGACATGGTCAGCGGCCGGAGAGCTCCAGCCCGGGAGACCATGCGGACCGCGTTACCTGCAGCTGCCACCGTTGATTGGAGGAAAATACCTCCCGGCGGCGGTACGAACGGAGGGCTTCCGTTCGCAAGGCAGGATCAGCGGCGCGTCTCCCGAACGAACTGAACCGACCTCACTGCTGAACCATGAGACATCGGATCACCTCCTTTCGCTTGTTGAAGAGCCTGTGCCTCTCGACACACTTGACATGTAGGACGCCCCTGAGTCGCAGAACAAGTCTTGTAAAAGATTTTTATCGGTGCGATTCTGGACGTCTGGGCCGAAGCGGTGCGCCGCGTCGCCTCATTTGCGGCAATCCTCCGCCACCCGCAGGATTTCCGGCCAGGCCGGAATGACCAGCACCGGCAAGCCCCCGCCCTCGATCACGAACCGCCCGCGGCTGAAGCCGAGCGCGTCCAGGAAGCTGTCGTTCGCGGCAAAGGCCATGGCGAGCATGCCGGGTGCGCGCGGGTCGGGCGTAGCAGGCACGGCGCGGACGGCGCTGGTGGTCCGCAAGGTCAGGGTCGCCGGGGCGGAACCGGTACGGGCTAGCGTCACGCGTCGCGCAGCCAGGTCGCAGCGCAGGATCGCAAGCGGCGCGCCGCCGGCGACACCATAGGTCGCGGTGCCGTTCCGATAGTGCCAATCGCCGGGCGTCAGCGGCCAGTCGCGCCAGTCCGCGCCGATCGTCGGGGCGGGCCTGGGCGGCGGCGGGGCCGCAGGCACCGGCACGGGGCGGGGCGCAGGTGCGGGCGGCGGCGTGGAAGGAGCAGGCACGCAGCCGGCGAGCGCGACGAGGCCGACGCCGGCGAACAGGGAAAGCAAACGCATGGCCGGGCTTATGGACGCGTGCGAGGGGCGGCTCAACCGGCGGCTGCAGCGATCACGACGGAACGCAAGCTGGCGGCGACACGCGGGGCGTCAGGCGGCGAAGCGGGCCGCATAGATTGCCGGACGGTAGCGCGGCTCCGGTATGGGCAGGCCGTTTGCGCGCGCGGCCTCGATCCACCCTTCCATGGCTTCACGGACATTGGCGAGCGCTGTCTCGGGGGTATCCCCGTGCGTGGTGCAATACCGCAAGTCAGGGACGTCGGCGATCCAGCACCCATCCTCGTCCGACCAGAGCAGATTGATGTGGTAATGCGGCTCGCTCATTCTTCCATACTCAGCCCGAACTCGGCGACCATATCAAGAAACTGGAGAGTTTGATGCAAGTTGGCCGCACCAGGTGTTCATGAAGACGGTCGCCGAGCACAGCCTCACGGTCAGCGCAGGCCATAGCGCGATCATGCGCCGCGACCGGACCGTGATGGCGGCCAAATAGGAACCAGAAGAACGAGACTGTTTCCTCCCCCGCCAGGGGGAGGTGGCGCCGAAGGCGACGGAGGGGGAGGTCGGCGACCCACTCGCCGTGGTGCTTCCTCCCCCTCCGTCAGGCTGCGCCTGACACCTCCCCCTGGCGGGGGAGGGTGCGCTAGATCAGCCAAGCCGAATTCAGTCGACATCTTGTTCCCCTCTCGCTCGCGGGAGGGGAACAGCGGCAACACCCGCGATCACCTCTGCCCTTGGCGAGGGGAGCGCTACCTATCCCCGCCGTGGCCCGCCGAACTTCGTCTTGGTCTGCTTGCCATACCGCGTCTTCCGCGTGCCGGGCTTGCCTTCGTTCGACCGCCCCATCACCGGCGCCTTGCGCTCGCTCTCCGGAAGCCCGAGTTCCTCCGCCTCGAGTGCGCGGATCTCGTCGCGCAGGCGGCCGGCTTCCTCGAACTCGAGGTTGGCGGCGGCGTCGCGCATCTTCTTCTCGAGCTCCTCGATATAGCCGCGCAGATTGTGGCCGACCATGTGCGGGCGATCGGCGTCGATCTCCACCGTCACCTGGTCCTTGCTCGACACATGCGCGATGATGTCGCCGATATTCTTCTTGACCGTCTCCGGCGTAATCCCGTGTTCAAGGTTGTACGCCATCTGCTTCTCGCGACGACGGCCGGTCTCGGCGAGCGCGCGCTCCATGCTGCCGGTCATGCGATCGGCATAGAGGATCACCCGCCCCTCGACGTTTCGCGCGGCACGGCCGATCGTCTGGATCAGCGAGGTCTCGGAGCGCAGAAAGCCTTCCTTGTCGGCGTCGAGGATCGCGACCAGTCCGCATTCGGGAATGTCGAGCCCCTCGCGCAGCAGGTTGATGCCGATCAGCACGTCGTACACGCCCATGCGCAGGTCGCGGATCAGCTCGATGCGCTCCAGCGTCTCGGTATCCGAGTGCATGTAGCGGACCTTGACGCCCGCCTCGTGCATATACTCGGTCAGGTCCTCGGCCATGCGCTTGGTGAGCGTGGTCACCAGCGTGCGATAGCCCTTGGCGGCCGTCGCCTTGCACTCCTGGATCAGGTCCTGCACCTGCTCCTCGACCGGCCGGATCTCCACCGGCGGGTCGATCAGCCCGGTGGGGCGGATCACCTGCTCGACGAACACGCCGCCGGTGCGCTCCATTTCCCAGTCGCCGGGCGTTGCCGAGACATAGGTGGTCTGCGGCCGCATCGCGTCCCATTCGTTGAAGCGTAAGGGCCTGTTGTCGATCGCGCTCGGCAGGCGGAAGCCGTATTCGGCAAGGGTGAGCTTGCGCTTGTGGTCGCCGCGCGACATGCCGTTGATCTGGCCGATCGTCTGGTGGCTTTCGTCGACGAACAGCAGCGCGTTCTCGGGCAGATATTCGAACAAAGTGGGCGGCGGTTCGCCCGGCAGGCGGCCGGTGAGGAAGCGGCTGTAATTCTCGATGCCCGCGCAGGAGCCGGTCGCCGCGATCATCTCCAGGTCGAAGTTCGTCCGCTGCTCCAGCCGCTGCAGTTCCAGCAGCTTGCCCTCGATCTCCAGTTCCTTGAGCCGCTCGGTGAGTTCGTGGCGGATCGCCTCCATCGCCTGCTTCAGCGTCGGCCCCGGCGTCACATAGTGGCTGTTGGCATAGACGCGGACATAGTCGAGGCTCGCCACCTTCTTGCCGGTGAGCGGATCGAACTCGACGATCTCCTCGATCTCGTCGCCGAAGAAGCTGATCCGCCAGGCGGTATCCTCATAGTGCGACGGAAACAGCTCCAGATTGTCGCCGCGCACG
This sequence comes from Sphingomonas sp. TDK1, assembly GCF_001650735.1. Lineage (GTDB taxonomy): Bacteria > Pseudomonadota > Alphaproteobacteria > Sphingomonadales > Sphingomonadaceae > Sphingomonas. Next base: position 52,565 of record NZ_LXVY01000004.1, read on the forward strand.
CGGAAGGCGCCGCGCCCGAAGGCGGCGTCGTTGCGCTTGTACTGGAGCGCCACCAGCTTGCGGATGATCTCGCGCTGGTCGACCACCTGGCCCTTCTTCAGGTCGAAGATCATCGCGGAGTAAGTCTCGACCGAGCCGATACCGTAGAGGCACGACACCGAGGCGACGATGATCACGTCGTCGCGCTCCAGCAGCGATCGGGTCGCGGCGTGGCGCATCCGGTCGATCGCCTCGTTGATCGAGCTTTCCTTCTCGATATAGGTGTCCGAGCGCGGCACATAGGCCTCGGGCTGATAGTAATCGTAATAGCTGACGAAATATTCGACCGCATTCTCGGGAAAGAAGTTCTTGAACTCGCCATAGAGCTGCGCGGCGAGGATCTTGTTCGGCGCCAGGATCAGCGCGGGGCGCTGCAGCTCCTCGATCACCTTGGCCATGGTGTAGGTCTTGCCCGATCCGGTGACGCCGAGCAGCACCTGGTCGCGCTCGCCGGCCCGCGCCTGCTCGACCAGTTCCGGAATCGCGAAGCGCTGGTCCCCCGAGGGCTGGTATTCGGAGACGAGCTTGAACGCCTTGCCGCCCTCCGCCTTTTCGGGGCGCTGCGGACGGTGGGGGATGAAGGCCTGGCCCGTCTCGGGCTCGGCAAGGTTGGTCCGGATCTGGATCGCCATGGCCGGAATATGGGGTGCGGGGCGCCGTCTGAAAAGCGGCCTTTCGATCAGGAACTTGGGCGATCAGGGTGTTGGGCGGTAGGCGATGCGCCACATCGCCAGGCCGATCCCGCCCGCGAGCAGCGTCACCGCCGCGGCCTGGGCGAGCTTGAACGCCAGCCCCAGCAGCCAGCTGCGCGTATCGATCGGTGCCAGGCTGAACATGCCGCCGCCGTTTTGCGCGCCGACGAACAGGCCGAGCCCAAGCAGCCCCGTCACTGCCGCGGCGTAGCGGCCGCGGCGCAACTCGATCGCGTGCAGCAGCAACCAGATCGGGCCGCCTACTGCCGCGAGCGCGATGCCGGCGAGCAGCGTCCCGATGGCCCAGCCGGCCAGCAGTGCCATCGGTGCACGCTGCCCCGCCGCGATCAGCAGCAGGAGGATCAGCAGGCCGCTAAGCCCGCTTCCGGCGACCAGCGCCTTGCCGATGCCCGCCGCGCTCGTTGCGTAGTGGCGCCCTGCGCCGTTCTTGTCGTACATGCGTCCCCGTCCCCGCCCTTCTCTTAGGAACGGTTGCGAAGCGTCTCAAGCTTAGCGGAACTGGTCGAACCGCCCCTCCGCGCGGCAGCGCGCGATTCCGGCGTCGCTCGGCGATACGGGCGGTGTACCGATCGCCGGTATGTCGAAGCTCTGCCCGATGGCGTGATCCGTGAAGCGGCCGGAGTCGGTCCCGCCACAGCGCAGCATCGCCGCCAGCATGTCGGGCGGGGTGCGATAGGATTCCCAGGAAAGCCGGAAGGTGCCCCAATGGATCGGCAGTGCCCAGGGCCGACCCAGCCCCTCCCAGACCCGAATCGCGTCGCGCGGGCCGATATGCGCATCCGCCGCCATCTGGCCGGGCTTGAAGCGGAAGGCGCCGATCGGGATCGCGGCGAACCGCACTGGCCCCAGCGCGGCGGCTTCGGCGGGCCACTTCCCGTCACCCCAGCCGGTGTCGCCCGCGAAGAACAGATTGCCCCCGGGCAGCGTCACCACGAAGCTGGACCACAAGGCGCGATTGCGATCGGCGAACCAGCGGCTGCTCCAGTGATGGTTGCGGGTCACGACGACACTGATGCCGGGCCGCAACACCAGCCGCTGCCCCCAGTCGAGTCCCCGCGCCGGCACGCCCGCCTGGCCGATCACGCTGTCGTTGCCCAGGCCGGTGACGATCACCGGCCGGTCGCGCTGCCAAATTCTCTTCAACGTCGCGAGGTCGAGATGGTCATAATGGTTGTGACTGACGACGATCAGGTCGATCTTGGGCAGGTCGACCAGCCGCACACCAGGCGCAGCTACCCGCTTCGGCCCGATGCCGAACGGCCCCGCCACGTCGCTCCATACCGGATCGGTGAGAATGTTGAGCCCCTGAGTCTGGATCAGCACGCTGGCATGGCCGATCCAGGTGACCTTCATCGTTTGCCCGCCCACGCGCGCCGGGGGGCGGCCCCGGGCCACGGCAATGCTGGTCGGCCATAGCGGCTGCTGTGTGGCGCTGGCGACCCGGTGCGCGAGGAACACGAAAGCGAGCGCCGGGGCGGGCGCCGTCTCGCCATCGGGATTCGCGAAGCGCTGCCCGTCGAAATGCCCGGTCTCGACGCCGCGATAATAGATGCGGTCGAGGAAGGGCGGAACGAGCGTGAGGAACAAGCAGAGCGCTACCACGATCCAGAGCAATGCGGCGATCAACCAGCGCGCGAACGTCCTTGCCTTTGCCATACCGTCCCTCTCGCAATCGCGTTGCCGCAGATCAAGACTGTCTACCGGTGCATTGACCCGAAGACTTGTTGTATATACACAACGAATCGAACTGTAGGGCCGATAGTTCCATGGTCATTCACAATCGTATTGCACTGTTTCGTGCCGAAGGCGGCCTGAGCCGCCGCGCGCTTGCCGAGGCAGTGGAGGTCAACCCGCAGACGATCGGCTACCTCGAACGTGGCGACTACAAGCCCAGCCTCGAACTTGCGATGCGCATCGCTCGGGTTTTCGGCGTGCCGGTGGAGCTGATTTTTTCCTTCGAACCCTTCGAACCCGTGGCTGACGCGCTGCAGCGCGCCGGAATCCACGCTCAGGAGAGAGAGGCATGACCAATCGCTTTATTGCAACGCTGGACGACCTTTCCCGCCGCACCGGCATCCCCGCGCTTGCCGAAGGCGCACCGCGCCGCCGCCTGCTGCGCTGGACGCCAGTGGTAGCGCTGGCGCTGGCGATACCCGAGCTTGGGATCGAGTTCCTTTCGACGGCGCGGCCGGCGTATCTCGGGCACGCCCTGCTGACATGCAGCTTCGTGATCGCCACCTTTTGCCCGCTATTCGGCCCGCTGAAGCCCTGGGGCACCACGGAAAATGTCGACGAGTGGGACCGCGATCTGCGCCGTCGCGCTTTCCTCGTCGGCTTCGCCGCCATGGGCTTCGCAGGACTGGCGCTGTTCTGCGGCATCACCGCAGCCGCCGCGCTAAGCAACTGGTCGGCGTCGGACATGAGCTTCCGGGCGATGGGCTGCACCTTCTTCCTGATGCCCCTCTATGGCGCCGTCCCCACGCTCTACGCCAGCTGGGCGACGCGCCCGCTCGACGCGGCCGAGGAGGAGGCTTGATCGCGCAGGCCCCCTTCCCCTAGCTGCGGGCATGACGCTGCCCCTTACGCCCGAAGACGCCGCCGCCGAGCTCAAACGCCTCGCCACGGAGATCGCGCACCACAACCGCCGCTATCACGATGCAGACGCGCCGGAGATCAGCGACGCGGACTTCGACGCACTCGTCCGCCGCAACGCCGAACTCGAAGCCGCCTTCCCCGACCTCGTCCGCGCCGATTCGCCGTCCCGCCAGGTGGGGGCCACGCCGTCGGGCCCGCTCGCCAAGGTAGCGCATGCGCGGCAGATGTTCAGCCTCGACAACGGCTTTGCCGACGAGGACGTCGCCGATTTCCTCGGCCGCGTGCGCCGCTTCCTCAAGCTGGCCGACGATGCGCCCGTCGAACTCACCGCCGAGCCCAAGATCGACGGCCTCTCCTGCTCGCTGCGCTACGAGGACGGCGTGCTGGTGCAGGCCCTCACCCGCGGCGACGGCCGGATCGGCGAGGACGTGACCCCCAATGTCCGCACCATTGCCGACATCCCTCATCGCATCGAAGGCGCGCCGCCGGTCTGCGAGGTGCGCGGCGAAGTCTATATGGCCAAGGCTGACTTTGCGGCGCTCAACGCGCGGCTGCTGCTCGAAGCCGAGGAGACCGGCAAGGAAGCGCGCCAGTTCGCCAATCCGCGCAACGCCGCTGCCGGCTCGCTGCGCCAGAAAGATGCCGCCGTCACCGCGACGCGGCCGCTGCGCTTCCTCGCCTGGGGCTGGGGCGAGCTGAGCGAACCGCTCGCCGACAAGCAATATGAAGCGATCGACCGTATCCGCGCCTGGGGGTTCCCGGTCTCCGACCTGTTCGTCCGCGCGCCCACGCTCGAGGACGCGCTCGCCCAGTATCGCGCGATCGAGACACGCCGCGCCGACCTGCCGTTCGATATCGACGGCGTGGTCTACAAGGTCGACCGGCTCGATTGGCAGGAGCGGCTGGGATATGTCGGCCGCGCCCCGCGCTGGGGCCTTGCACATAAGTTTCCGGCCGAGCGCGCGCAGACCACGCTCCAGGCAATCGACATTCAGGTTGGCCGTACTGGCAAGCTGACGCCGGTCGCCCGGCTCGAGCCGGTGACGGTGGGCGGCGTCGTCGTCAGCAACGCGACGCTCCACAATGCCGACGAGATCGCCCGCCTCGGCGTCCGCCCCGGCGACCGCGTGGTGCTCCAGCGCGCCGGCGACGTGATCCCGCAGATCGTCGAGAACCTGACGCGCGACGAACCGCGCGCCGACTGGCATTTCCCCACCCATTGCCCGATCTGCCAGTCCGAGGCCGTTGCCGAGGAAGGCGAAGTCGACGTCCGCTGCACCGGTGGGCTGATCTGCCCGGCGCAGCGACTCGAGCGGCTGAAGCATTTCGTCAGCCGGGGTGGGCTCGATATCGACGGGCTGGGCGAGAAGACGCTGATCGAGCTGCTCGACCTGGGCTGGATCGCCGAACCTGCCGATATCTTCCGCCTCACCCGTTACCGGGACGACCTGCTCGGCCGCGAAGGCTGGCAGGAAAAGTCGGTCGACGGGCTGCTTGCCGCGATTGAGGCGAAACGCGCGCCCGACGCGGCAAGGCTCCTGTTTGGCCTCGGCATCCGCCATATCGGGGCGATCACCGCGCGCGATCTGCTCAAGCGCTATGTCACCCTGCCTGCGCTGGAAGCACTCGCCGACGAGCTGATCGCCCTGCGCGATGCCACCCTGCCCCAGCTCGGCGAAACCGAAGCCAAGCATAGCACAAGGCTCGACAAGGCGATCGCGGAACGTATCGGCGTAGAGAATGTCGGTGCCGCTGTTGGCCATGCATTGGCAGACTTCTTCCACGAACCGCATAACCGCGCCGTCTGGCAGGACCTTCTGCGAGAAGTATCGCCGCCGCCTTTCGTCGTGGAATCACGCGCCTCGGAGGTCACGGGCAAGACGCTGGTGTTCACCGGCACACTGGAGGCGCTCAGCCGTGACGAGGCCAAGGCCCAGGCAGAGCGCCTTGGCGCGCGCGTCGCCGGCTCGGTATCGGCGAAGACGGACTTGGTCATTGCCGGCCCGGGGGCGGGCTCAAAGTTAAAAAAAGCAGCGGATCTGGAAATCCGGGTCATCACCGAGAGCGATTGGCTGGCAATTGTAAGCGCTTCCGAGTGATGCCTTTTTGCAACGCACCATAGTGGAACGTTACGCAAGGATTGACTGTCACAATTCCGCAATCAAAGCCAAGCAGGGGGCAGCCAGACAGATGGCGCGAAAAGTGCCACGACTGGTAGCCACAGGCTAAAAAAGGGAACTCTCGATGCGAATGCACTTTCTTGCAGGCGTGGCTGCGGCCGCGCTGGTTCTTCCGGTTGCCGCACACGCACAGGAAACCACCTCGACCATCCGCGGCACCGTGACCGCCAACGGCGCCCCCGTCGCCGATGCGACGCTGGTCGCCACGCACGTCCCGTCGGGTACGCGTTCGCAGAGCAAGGCCGACTCGCAGGGCAACTTCACCTTCTCGGGTCTGCGCACCGGCGGCCCCTACACCGTTGAAGTGACGAGTGGTTCGGGTAGCAAGACTGTCACCGACATATTCACCCTCGCCGGTCAGCCGTTCGAGCTGCCGGTCGAAGTTGCCGACGCCAGCGGCGGTGCTGAGCTCGTCGTGACCGCCCGCTCGGTGAGCGGCGCAGGTTCGCGTGCCACCGGCCCGACGACCACCCTGACCGCCGAAGACATCTCGAAGGTCGCCTCGGTCAACCGCGACATCCGCGACCTGATGCGCCGCGACCCCTTCGCCACGCTCGACACCAGCTCGTCGAACGGCCGCCAGGTGTCGTTCGCCGGCCAGAACCCGCGCTTCAATCGCTTCACCATCGACGGCGTGCCGATCACGGACAGCTTCGGCCTCAACCCGGACGCGCTGCCGTCGCGCCGCGGCCCCGTGCCGCTCGACGCCATCGGCCAGTTCGAAGTCAAGGTCGCCCCGTACGACATCCGCGAAGGCTTCTTCCAGGGCGGCGTGGTCAACGCGATCCTGAAGTCGGGCACCAACGAGTTCCACGGCACCGGCTTCTACAGCTACAACAGCGATGACCTGACCGGCCACCGCACCAAGCCGTACATCAAGAACACCAGCGGCCGCATCGTGCAGCCGAACTTCACCTCGAAGGACTTCGGCGCCGAGCTGTCGGGCCCGATCATCAAGGACAAGCTGTTCTTCATGGTCGCCGCCGAGCGCGTCCGTGCCGGCCTCCCGGTCACCTACGGCCCCGCCGACGACAACGCCGGCAGCCCGGTCCCCGGCCTGACCTCGAGCGTCGTCAAGCTCATCCAGGACGGCGCACAGAGGCTCTACGGCTACAACGCCGGCGGCATCCTCCGGAACAATGGCGACAAGGACGACCGCGTCGTCGCCAAGATCGACGCCAACATCTCGGACACCCAGCGCCTGGCGCTGACCGGCATCTACACCAAGGACGAGCTGATCGTCCCGACGACCACCAGCACCACCTCGCTGGGCCTGGAGTCGAACGCCTACACCAAGCCGAACGAGACCTATGCCGGTGTCGCGCAGCTGAACTCGGAGTGGAGCAGCCAGTTCTCCACCGAAATCCGCGCGCTCTACAAGAAGTACAACAGCGGCCAGTTCCCGCTGATGGGCCGCGCCGCGCAGTTCAGCATCTGCACCGCGCCGGTTTCGGATCGCAGCAACAACGGCACCAGCGTCACCACCAACGCCAGCACGGTTTGCCCGGCCAACACCCCGCAGGTCATCATCGGCCCCGGCGGTCCCAGCCAGTCGAACATCCTGAAGGTCGAAACCTGGGGCGGTTCGTTCCTCGGCCGCCTGCGTGCCGGTTCGCACACCTTCCGCATGCTGGCCGAATATCAGCACACGAAGAACTACAACCTCTTCGTGAACCCGTCGGCGGGCACCTATTATTTCGACTCGCTGCTCGACTTCGCGAACCGCAACGCCCAGTCGTTCAGCTACAACAACGCCGGCAGCCTGAACCCGAACGATGCGGCGGCCAAGTTCTCGTACGACACCTACACCTTCGGCGTGCAGGACAACTGGGCAGCGACGCCCGACCTGAACCTGACGCTGGGCGTGCGTTACGATCTGTTCGGCGGGCATACGCGCCCGGCGGCCAACCCGGTCTTCTCGAACCGCTACGGCTTCTCGAACAGCAGCTTCGTCAGCGGCCGCGGCCTGCTGCAGCCGCGCTTCGGCTTCGACTACACGCCGATCAACCACGTCTCCGTCCGCGGCGGCGTGGCGATCTTCGGCGGTGGTTCGCCGGACGTCTATATCGGCAACTCGTTCTCGAACACGGGCGTGCTCAACACCTCGATTTCGGCGCGTCAGACCGATGGCGGCATCTACCAGCTGAACAACATCACCAATCCGGCCGCGCAGTCGATCCTGCAGAACGTCAACATCAACGCCATCCCGGCGGCGGCGAACACCGCGCTGCAGACCGCGGCGGCCGGCCTGACCTCGAACCCCAACACGCTGACCACGCTCAACGCGCTGGATCCGAACTTCAAGCTCCCGTCGCAGCTGCGCGCCACGCTTTCCGTCAACTATGACGGCCCGCTGGGTGCACTGGGCGAAGGCTGGAACTTCGGCGTCGACGGCCTGTACTCGAAGGTTCGCAACCAGGTGATCGTGACCGACATCCGTTCGCGCCAGAACGGCACGACCACCCCGGATGGCCGCCCGCGCTATGCGAGCATCATCACCGCGAATCCGACCGACACCAACGGCGACTATCTGCTCACCAACACCGACAAGGGCCGCAGCCTGATCGGCGTGGTGCACTTCCAGAAGAACTTCGACTTCGGCCTGACCGTGGGCGGCAGCTACACCTACCAGTGGGTGAAGGATGCCGGCGGCCTGACCTCGTCGATCGCCTCGTCGATCTACAACAACGGCGCCTATTTCGATCCGAACTTCGGCGGCTATGGCCACTCGAACGATGAGGTCCGCAGCGCGTTCAAGTACAACGTGTCGTTCGACCACGCGTTCTTCGGCGACTACAAGACCCGGATCGACCTGTTCGGCGAAACCCGCAGCGGCTCGCCGTTCAGCTACACCTTCCAGGAAGCCAATGGCCGCGGCCAGCCGGGCAACGTGTTCGGCACCGTCGGCAACAACAACCGCTACCTGTTCTACGTGCCGCAGGTGAACGACACCCGCGTCATCTATGCCGACCAGGCGACGCAGACGGCAGTGGAATCGCTGATCGCCTCGAGCGGGCTGAAGAACTATCGCGGCCAGATCGCGCCGCGTAACGGCTTTCGTTCGAAGTGGTTCACCAAGGTCGACCTGCACATCGAGCAGGAAGTCCCGGCGTTCCTCGGTTCGCGCGTTTCGGTGTTCGCCGACATCGAGAACTTCACGAACCTGATCAACCCGCGCTGGGGCCAGCAGCTCCGTACCGCCTTCCCCTACTACAAGTCGGTAGTGCGGGTGGCCTGCGTGGCGAACGGCACCAATCCGTGCGGCCAGTATCTCTACTCGCAGCCGACGTCGTCGCAGAACCTTGCCGACGACCTGATCACCGCGAACGGTTCGTCGCTCTACGCGATCCGCGTCGGCGCCCGCTTCAGCTTCTAAGCGGCACGATCAACCTTTCGGAATGCCGGGTGCGCCACACGCACCCGGCATTTTTTTTGCCCCCTCGCCATCACGATGGTACAGGCGCAGCGTGGCAAAGACTTCCCTTCCGCAGACGCGCGCCAGGACCTTCGGCCTGTCCAAGCCGGATCTGTTTTCGCGTCCCTTTTTCGAAGACAAGGGGCGGGCCTTCTGGATTCTCCAGGCGACCGGCTGGAGCGGCTATCTGCTGCTGCGCTCCGTATCGTCGATCTCGAACGGTTTTTCGGTCGAAGGACTGATCAAGGCGATCATCGAGGCGATCGTCGGCTATTGCCTGACGCTGCTGCTCTCGGCGCTCTACGGCTTCTATCGCCGCCTGCCGCGCATCCCGGCGGTGCTGCTGACCCTGGCGACGCTGGGTGCGGCGACGCTGGTCTATGCGGTGCTGGAAGCCTTCACCTACTCCTTCACCGCGGCCGAGCCGGGCATCACCTTCGCCCGGGTGATCGGCTACAGCTTCCTTACCTTCACGGTGCTGGCGGGCTGGTCGGCGCTCTATTTCGGGATCAATTTCTACCTGATCGTCGAGCAGCAGATCGACCAGATGCAGATCCTGGAGAACCAGGCGTCCAGCGCCCAGCTGGCGATGCTGCGCTACCAGCTGAACCCGCATTTCCTGTTCAACACGCTCAACTCGATCTCGACGCTGGTACTGCTGAAGCAGACCGAACGGGCCAACATCATGCTGTCCCGCCTCTCCTCCTTCCTGCGCTACACGCTGGCCAACGAGCCGACCGCGCACGTCACGCTGGCGCAGGAGATCGAGACGCTGAAGCTCTATCTCGAGATCGAGAAGATGCGTTTCGACGAGCGGCTGCGGATGCATTTCGATCTCGATCCGCGCGTCGCCAAGGGCCGGCTGCCGTCGCTGCTGCTCCAGCCCCTGGTCGAAAACGCGATCAAATATGCCGTCAGCACGCAGGAGGATGGCGCCGACATCATCGTTTCGGCTCGGCTCACCGGCGATAGGGTGCAGATCGCCGTGTCCGATACGGGTCCGGGATTGATCGAAGCGCGTCCCAGGCCGACGCTTTCGACTGGCGTGGGGCTCGCCAATATCCGGGAGCGGTTGGCACAGGCCTTCGGGCCTGACCATCGTTTCGAGACGCGAACGAAACCCGGGGAAGGTTTCAGCGTTGAGATCGAAATACCGTTCCAGCTTGAGGAACCGAACCGAGAGGCCGCATGACCATCCGTACCATCCTCGTAGACGACGAATCCCTGGCGATTCAGGGACTCGAGCTCCGGCTCCAGGAGCATGAGGATGTCGAAATCATCGACAAATGCTCCAATGGCCGCGAAGCCATCCGATCGATCAAGACGCACAAGCCGGACCTCGTCTTCCTCGACATCCAGATGCCTGGGTTCGACGGGTTCTCGGTGATCCAGGGCCTGATGGAAGTCGAACCGCCGCTGTTCGTCTTCGTCACCGCCTATTCCGACCACGCCATCCGTGCCTTCGAGGCACAGGCGGTGGACTATCTGATGAAGCCGGTGGAGCCTTCGCGGCTGGCCGACACGCTCGACCGCGTCCGCCAGCGCCTCGCCGAAAAGCGCGGCGTGGAGGAAGTGGAGAAGCTGAAGGAAGTGCTCGCCGAAGTGGCGCCGGATGCGGTGGACGACATCGCCACCGGCGACGGCACCGAGCCGGCCTCCAACCGCTTCGAGAAGCTGATCAACATCAAGGATCGCGGCCAGATCTTCCGCGTCGACGTCGACACGATCGAGCGGATCGACGCGGCCGGCGACTATATGTGCATCTATACCGGCGACAACACGCTGATCCTGCGCGAGACGATGAAGGATCTGGAGAAGCGGCTCGATCCGCGCCGCTTCCAGCGCGTGCACCGCTCGACGATCGTCAATCTGGATCTCGTGCGCCAGGTGAAGCCGCACACCAATGGCGAGTGCTTCCTGGTGCTCGATTCGGGCGCGCAGGTGAAGGTCTCGCGCTCCTATCGCGACGTGGTGGCGCGCTTCGTCCACTGAGGACGGCTCGCCGGAACCGACGAAAAAGGCCTCGCCCGATCGGACGAGGCCTTTTTCATGCCCGCAGCCCCCCCGCCGCCATCGGCAAGCGGGGTTGCGCGGAAGGCGGTCAGAACCCGGCCGAGAGCGTCACGAAAAATTGGCGCGGTGCGATCGGATAGACCGAATAGCTGTTGGTCGCCGAGCCCACCGAGATGGTCGACCAGCCGCCCACGTCCGCCAGGTTGGTGACGTTGAGGCTGAGCTCCGCCTTCTTCAGCCGCACCAGTTCCGACGGCAGCTTGGCGGCGACGCGCAGCGAGGTGAGGAAGTAGGACTTCACGCTGGTGTCGTTGGCATAGGTCGCATAGCGGCGGCCGACATAGTCGCCGGTCACCTGCGCCTCGAACGCGCCGAGCGACAGCGTCGCGACCGACTTGTTCATCCATTTCGGCGAGCCCGGCACCTGCTTGCCGCAGGTCGGCACGACGCCGCCGGCCACCACGCCGCCGCCGACGCACCCCGGCACCGCCGCGCCGATGCCGGTCGCGGTGGAGCTGTAGTCGCTCTGGTAGGTCGAGCTGTTGTACGACGTCGCATTGTAGAGCGACAGCATGCGGCCGAAGTGCAGGGTGAAGGCGGCGTCGACACCGTCGGTGTGCACGCTGCCAACGTTTACCAGGATCGAGGTGCCGCCCGCGATCGCGCCGCCGGCAATGCCGCCCGGATTGGTGCTGATCGCCAGCAATCGGTTGCTGAAGGTGACGTGATAATAGTTCACCTGCGCGTCGAGCCCGCTCAGGATCCCGTCGAAGCTGCGATGCGTGCGCGCGCCGGCTTCGTAGGTCCAGCTGGTCTCCGGCTTGCCCTGCTGGGCGAAGCTGTTGAACGCCGACTGGCTGCCGGTGAACCAGGGCGACAGCGAACCGCCGCCCAGATAGGCCATATACTGGTGCAGGTTCTTCTGGACGTTGAAGTAGAGCTGCTCATGGCCGTTGAGGTCATAGGTCGCGCCGACCGAGGGCAGGAACCAGTTCTTGGTGTTGATCCGGCCGCTCGGCAGATTGCCGGTCAGGCCCGAGAGCGAGCCCGCCTTGGGCTGCACCGGGAACCAGCCGTTCGCCCATTGGGCGCTGGTCTTGACGCCGGCCTCGACGCGCAGCTTCTCGTTGACCTTCCACGCGTCCTGCACATGGAGCTGCAGCACGTTGACGCGCGCCTCGCCCTGATACTGGGTGAACAGCGGGTTGGACGGGCGGATATAGGGCGTGCTGGCGTTCGGGTTGTTGACGTCGAAGCCGTACCAGCGGCGCCACTGGGTGGCGCTGTTGTGCTCGAACCAGGCGCCGAGCTGGATCTGGTGCGCGCCGAGATCGAGGTCGAGGTTGGAGATGCCGCCTTCGCGATCGATGCGATATTCCGTCGTGCGGGTCACCAGACCCGAGCCGCCGGTCGCCGCGACCAGCGCCGCCGAGGCATTGGCGTTCGTCCCGTATTTGGGGCCGGTGGCGTAGTTGGGATCGAGATAGGCCTGGATCACCGTGATCGACTGGCCGAGCGGCCCGGCGACGACGCCGACGCCGTCGTTATGGTGGTAATAGCCGGTGTTGGACCAGGTGATCCGGTCGCCCAGCTTGGCGTCGTAGCGCGCATAGGTCAGATAGTCGGTGCGCTGGGCATCCGAATAATAGTTGCGATAGTTGCCGCCCTGCGTCGACGGCGTGTTGCCGAAGGCGTCCATATAGGCACGCATGCCGGCGAGATCGGGATAATAGAAGGGACGCGTGCCCGGCGTGTAGAGCTGCGCGGGACTCGCGGTCTTGCCCGGGGAGGGCTTGAAGAAGCTGGTCGCGTCCTCGTTCGGCTCGGTCTTGTCCGAATAGTCGAAGAAGACGGTCAGCTTGCCCGCGGCATTGTCATGGACGAACTTGGCGTTGGCCTGCCAGCCGCCCTGGATGCCGTTGAAGTCCCAGGCGCGGGCGCGCTGGCGGACGCCGGACACATAGGCGCTGTTCTCGCCGCCCGGGCCGAACGCGCCGCTGTCGAGCCGCAGATAGGTGCGCGAGGTGCCGTAGCTGCCCACCGTCTGGTTGATCGTGCCGCCCAGCGCCTTGGCCGGATCGGCCGAGAAGGTCTCGACCGTACCGCCGAGGTTGCTGGTGGAGGCGGTGCCGAGATCGCCCGCGCCGGTGGTCACCACCACGCGGCCGACATTCTCCGAGATCACCGCGCGCTGCGGCGACAGGCCGTTATAGTTGCCGTAGCTCTGGTCGCCCAGGGGCACCCCGTCCATCGTGTAGCCGAGCTGCTGGAAATTGAAGCCGTGGATGAAGATCTGAGCGTTCTGCTCATTGTTCCCCCACGGATCGGCCGTGATGTAGAGCACGCCGGGCAGCGTCTGGATCGCCTTGAGCGGCGAGACGCCCGGCAGGATCTTCTGGATTTCCTCGGAGGACAGCGCCGTGGCCGAACGCGTCGTCTTGGCGGTGACGACGATGTTGCCGGCGGTATCCGTGTCGCTGCCGCCGGCATTGTCGTCGGCAGCGGCGATGGTGCTGCTTTCCTGTGCCTGTACGGGCATCGCGGCGGCGACCGTGAGGAAGGCGGCGACGGAAACCGTCGCGCGGAGAGCATGGTGGAACTTCATTCTGCGACCCCCCAGGTCTGATGGTGCGGTAAGGAGATGAGGGGCCGCTAGGGACGCGATGTTTCAGTTCGGAGGCGTTTCGATAAAACTGGCGTGACGTTGCCTTTTTGCTTCGACGGGTTAGGCGCAGCCGTTCAGACGCCGCCGGGCTCGTCCAGCCCCTGCCGGCTCCGCGCGACCGGGGCATGGCGGGGGCCGAGCCAATGGCCGGCCAGCAGCACCGGCTCCAGCACGGCCATGCCGATCAGTACCGCGATCAGCCGCTCGACGCCCGGCAGCACATCGCCATCGGCATAGCTGTCCGGTACCAGCATCACGAGCACGGCAAGCGTGAACTGGGTACCGACATAGCGATAGCTGTGGGGCCCGTTCTCGATCGTGCGCCCGATCGCCACGCCTATCGCGGTGCCCGCGATCAGCACCGGCGCATGTCCCTGCGCGAGCAGCAGGCACACCGCCGACATCGCCGCGCCGGCCAGACAGCCGACGAACCGCTGCGCCAGCCGCACGCTGACCGGCACCAGACCGCTCGCGCCGAGGCCATGGACAGGCACCAGCATCACCGCCATCACGCCCACAGCGCTTTGCGCCAGCGCCGGAAGCGCGAACGCATGCGCAACACCGATCAGCAGCGCCAGCGCGATCCCCGCCTGCAAGGCGTGCCGAAACGCGGCAGGGTGCCAGAAGGCGATCACGGGCGGCGGTGTGGGCGGCGCCGGCCAGCGCCGTCGCAAGGTCAGCGTCGAGACGATGCTGACGGTTGCGCAGGCGAGCGTGCCTGCCACGGTCTCCAGGATTCGGGTAAGGACGAACTGATCCAGCGCGATCGTCGGGGCCTCGATCTTGTCCAGCAGTACCATCGCGAAGGTGAGGCCGAAGAACAGCCAGGCATAGGCGCGGCGTGCCGTGAGCGCGCGATAGAGGCTCAGCGTGCCCACCGCCATCATCGCGATGGCGCTGCCCATCCAGCTGGTCGTGACGAGCGGCGCCAGTCCCAGCGCGAGCAGCCCGCCCGCGACGGTGCCGACGATCCGCAGCAGGCCGCGGAGCACCGTTTCGCTGGCATGGCCGCGCATGACCATATAGCCGGCGAACGCCGCCCAGGCGACGTTGTCGCCGCCGATCGCATGCGCCACCAGGATCGCCAGCAGCACGGAGACCACGCACTCGCCGACATCGACGGCGCGCGGGCTGATCCGCGCGATCAGGGCGTTCCAGCTGGCCGCGAGATGATTCATCTCACCCGAACAGCTCGGTGAGGAAAGTGGTCATCGCCTGCCAGCTGCGACGGTCCGCCCTGGGCTCGAAGGCGACCTTGGGGTTGTCGCCGCCCTTGCGGCTGACATCGGTGAAGGCATGGCCGGCATGGCCATAGGCGTGGAGCTGCCAATCGGCACCGGCGTCGGTCAGCTCCTGCGCCAGCGCGACCGTCGCCTCGGGCGGGGCGATCGGGTCTTCCCAGCCATGGCAGACCAGCAGCTTCGCGGTGATCGGGGACACATTGGCATAGTCGGGCCGATCATAGACGCCGTGGAACGAGACGCCGCCGAGGATCGGCAGCCCGGCGCGCGCCATGTCCAGCACGCACTTGCCGCCGAAGCAGAAGCCGATCGCCGCCATGCGGGCGCCGTCCGCCTGTGCTAGGCTGGCGAGCGCTTCCAGCGATGCTTCCAGCCGGGCGCGGAGCAGTCCGCGATCGGCGTTCAGCTCGGCCATGTAGCGGCCCATCTCCGGATCGCCGAGCGTCGTGCGCTTGCCCTGCCCGTACACGTCCGCGACCAGCGCGACATAGCCGAGCGCCGCCAGCGCATCGGCCTTCACATTGTCCTCTTCCTTCTGGCCGAGGATGTTGGGCAGCACCAGCACCGCCGGGCGCTTGCCCGAAACCGCATCGTCCCATGCCGCCACGCCCTCGAACGGACCGCCGGGGCCGTCATAGACCAGCGTCTGCCGAACCAATGCCATGCGTATCGTCTCCTGCGCTTGTCCCTGTCGGCCCTTTCGCTAAGGACGGCGACGCGCAGTTACAAGGAGAACGCCCATGCCCACCCTCGTCCTGATCCGCCACGGCCAGTCGGCCTGGAACCTGGAGAACCGCTTCACCGGCTGGTGGGACGTCGACCTGACCGAGCAGGGCGCGCGCGAGGCGACCGCCGCCGGCACGCTGATGAAGGAGAAGGGCCTCGACTTCGACCAGTGCTTCACCAGCTTCCAGAGCCGCGCGATCAAGACGCTGCACCTGGCGCTGGAGGCGATGGACCGGCTGTGGCTGCCGGAAGAGAAGGACTGGCGCCTCAACGAGCGCCATTATGGCGGCCTGACCGGGCTCGACAAGGCGGAGACCGCGGCCAAGCACGGCGACGCCCAGGTCAAGATCTGGCGCCGCAGCTTCGACGTGCCGCCGCCGCTCCCCGAGGCAGGCTCGCCCTGGGACCTGACCAAGGACCCACGCTATGCCGGCATCCCGATCCCGCAGACCGAGAGCCTGAAGGACACGATCGCCCGCGTACTGCCCTATTGGGAGCAGCGGATCGCCCCCGAGCTCAAGGCGGGCAAGCGCGTGCTGATCGCCGCCCACGGCAACTCGCTGCGCGCGCTGGTCAAGCATTTGTCGGGCATCCCGGACGACGAGATCGTCAGCCTGGAAATCCCGACCGGCCAGCCGATCGTGTATCAGCTGGATGGGGACCTGAAGGAAATCGAGCGCTATTATCTGAGCGAGCGGTAAGAGTGGCGAAATAGCCCCTCCCCTTCAGGGGAGGGGTTGGGGTGGGGCAGTGTCTCACCGAGACCAACGCACGTTCTGGAATCCCTCCACCCCAACCCCTCCTCCCAGGAGTAGGGGCTTAGTTTGGGTATCACCGCGGCCCCAGGTCCGCCGGGATCGTCGCGCGGTACTGCGGCACCACCCGCGCCTTGCTCGCCTGCTCGTACGCATAGCCCGCACGCAGCAGCAGCCCGTCCGCATGGGCCGTGCCGAGGAACGACAGCCCCGCCGGCAGCCCGTTCACCAGCCCCATCGGCACGGTGAGGTGCGGATAGCCCGACACCGCCGGCAGCTCGCTCGCCGAGGGCCCCACGAACTGGTCGCCATGCGCCGGATCGCTCAGCCAGGGTGTGCCATAGGTGGGCGTCACCAGTATCTCCGCGCCCGCCGCCTTGAGCATCGCATCGATCCCCTCCGGCCCCGCCAGACGCTGCGACTTGGCGCGCGCCGCCTTGTAGTCGGGATCGTCGAGCCCCTTGGTCGCCTCGGCCTTCAGGAAGGTCTCCTGGCCGAAGAACACCATCTCCTCGCCCGCATGCGCCTTGTTGAAGGCAATCACATCGGCCAGCGTGCGGACCTTCACTGCCGCCGGCGTGGTGGCCAGATAGGCAGCGAGATCGGCCTTGAGCTCGGTGTAGAGTACCAGCCCCTCGGCCTCGCCCAGCCCATCCAGCTTGGGCATCGTTACCTCGACCAGCGTCGCGCCCGCCGCGCGCAGCTCGTCCAGCGCCTTGTCGAAGCGGGCGGCGAGATCGTCGGCCATCTCCGGCCGCCAATAGCCGATCCGCATGCCCTTCAGCGCATCGGCAGCGAGGCCTGCTGCGTACTCCTTGCGATACGCATTGGCGCCCTTGGTCGCCGGATCGGCGGGATCCTCGCCGACCATCGCCGAAAAGAGCAGCGCGACATCGGCCACGCTGCGCCCCATCGGCCCCGGCGTATCCTGGCTGTGGCTGATCGGCACGACACGGCTACGGCTGACCAGCCCCAAGGTCGGCTTGAGGCCGACCAGTCCGTTCATCGCCGAGGGACATACCACCGAGCCGTCAGTCTCGGTCCCCACTGCCACCGCCGCCAGACTCGCCGCCGCCGCCGCGCCCGAGCCGCTAGACGAGCCGCACGCCGTGCGATCCAGCGCATAGGGATTGCGCACCAGCCCGCCGACCGCGCTCCAGCCGCTCATCGAATGATCGGAACGGATGTTCGCCCATTCGCTGAGGTTGGTCTTGCCGACGATCACCGCGCCCGCCGCGCGGAGCCGTGCCACCAGCGGGGCGTCACGGCCGGTGCGGTTCTCCTTGAGCGCGAGGCTGCCGGCGGTGGTCGGCAGTTCCTTCGTCTCGATATTGTCCTTGATCAGCACCGGCACGCCGTCGAGCGGCCCCAGCGCCTTGCCCGCCTTGCGCCGCGCATCGCTGGCACGCGCCTGGGCGAGCGCATCGGGGCTCACAGCGATCACGGCGCGCAGCGTCGGGCCTTTCCGGTCCATCGCCGCGATGCGCGCGAGATAGGCGGCGGTCACCGCCGCGCTGCTGGTCTTGCCCGACGCGAGGTCGGCGGCGATCTTCGTCGCCGGCACTTCCTCCACCCGAACCTGCGCCACCGCCGGGCTCGCCGCGGCCAGCGCCACCATCGCCACACCCGAAGCCCGCATCGCATCCCCCTTTTGTCTGGTTCGCGGGCAGCCTAGCCTGTGCCGGACCGAGCGCAATCCTGCCCCAACGGACAATGGGCAAGATCGGTCGGGCGGCCCGAATCCCCGCCGCGTAGGAAGGCGGCGCCACGGAGGAAAAGATGCAGACGCCGCTCGCCCGCTATCACGCCCGGATGCAGCGCGTGCTCGACCATGTCGACACGCATGCCGAGGAGGATCTCGACCTGGCGACGCTGGCGGGTGTCGCGGCGTTTTCGAAGCATCATTTCCACCGCCAGTTCAGCGCGCTGTTCGGCGTGTCGGTGCATCGCTACGTCCAGCTCGTGCGGATGAAGCGGGCGTCCTATCGCCTCGCCTATCGGCCAGGCGAGGCCGTGACCGATATCGCGCTCGACGCCGGCTACGAAGCGCCCGAGGCGTTCGCCCGGGCCTTTCGACAGCGCTTCGGACAGGCGCCCTCGCAGTTTCGCGCGGCGCCGGACTGGCACCCCTGGCACGCGGCCCTCGCGCCGCTCACCCAAGCAAGGAGCCAGACGATGCAGACCCGCTTTGCCCTCGACGACGTGACGACGCTCGACTTCCCCGCTACCCCGGTGGCCTTCCTCACGCACCGGGGCGACCCCGCCCATCTCGGCGACACGATCCGCCGCTTCATCGCCTGGCGCAAGACGACCGGCCACCGTCCGCCGGCGAGCGCCACCTACACCATCTTCCACACCGATCCGCGCACCACGCCGCCCGAGGACTATCGCCTCGACCTGTGCGCCGGCGCGGCGCACCCGATGGCGGACCCTGTGCATGGCATCGAACCCGGCCTGATCCCCGCCGGCCGCTGCGCGATGCTGCGGGTGGTGGGTCATGCCGACGATCTCGAACCCGCCGCCCTGTTCCTCTACCGCGCATGGCTGCCGGAAAGCGGCGAGGAGCCCGGCGACTTCCCGCTCTTCGCCCGGCGCGTCGCCTTCTTTCCCGACGTGCCCGAGCATGAGTCGGTCACCGAGCTCTACCTGCCGCTGAAATAGCGCCCATGGTGCAGCGCGCGCCGCCGCGCCCACCAGCGGTGGTGGCAGCGGTGATTCATCCCCCAAAATTTATTTGCAGTTCCGCGTTCGTTCCCTTGCCTTTTTGGAAGGCAAGGGACGACCGCGCGTCGCGGCTTTTTCCCCGCTCGGGATGCGCCACGAGTCGAGTCAATTCAGCGATGAGCCGTTGCATTCCAGCTTCATTTGGGCTCTTGTGCCCGGACTCGGATTGGCACAATCTGTAGTGGTCGCACCAAGGGGCAAGCCCAAGCACTGGTAACCCAACGTTCGCATCCCCAAATGCGGCTTGGGTAGACTCGTGCCGGGCGCCGGGCCGATGGACACTTTTTGTTCTCGCGCAAACCCGGCTGGTGCTACGATCGCTACCGTGCCCCGAGTCGGTTGTTGCGTAATGCAGAAGACAGGGGTCCGAGTGATGGAATTCAGAGATAGTGAGACCAGCGTGAACGAGACCGCCACCATCGAAGCCGCCCCCGCCAGCAAGGCGCTCGACAGCAAGGCGATCGTGCCGCCGCCCTATCCGGTCGAGGTCGATCATGCGCGCGACGCGCTGCTCACCGATTTCGGCAAGGAGACGCTGAAGGACCGCTATCTGCTCCCCGGCGAAAGCTACCAGGACCTGTTCGTCCGCGTCGCCTCGGCCTATGCCGACGACCAGGCGCACGCCCAGCGCCTGTACGACTATATCTCCAAGCTGTGGTTCATGCCGGCCACCCCGGTGCTGTCGAACGGCGGCACGGGCCGCGGCCTGCCGATCAGCTGCTATCTGAACTCGGTGCCGGACAGCCTGGACGGCATCGTCCAGACCTGGAACGAGAATGTCTGGCTCGCGTCGCGCGGCGGCGGCATCGGCACCTATTGGGGCAGCGTGCGCGGCATCGGCGAGCCGGTGGGCCTCAACGGCAAGACCAGCGGCATCATCCCCTTCGTCCGCGTGATGGATTCGCTCACCCTCGCGATCTCGCAGGGCTCGCTGCGCCGCGGTTCGGCCGCCTGCTATCTCGACATCTCGCACCCCGAGATCGAGGAGTTCCTCGAGATCCGCAAGCCGTCGGGCGATTTCAACCGCAAGGCGCTCAACCTGCACCACGGCGTGCTGATCCCCGACGCTTTCATGGAAGCGGTGCGCGAAGGCGCCGAATGGCAGCTGAAGAGCCCGAAGGACGGCTCGGTCCGCTCGACCGTCGATGCGCGCGCGCTGTTCCAGAAGCTGGTCGAGACCCGCCTCGCCACCGGCGAGCCGTACATCGTGTTCTCGGACCACGTGAACTCGACCATGCCGAAGCATCACCGCGATCTGGGTCTCAAGGTCTCGACCTCGAACCTCTGCTCGGAAATCACGCTGCCGACGGGTCGCGACCATCTCGGCAATGATCGCACCGCGGTGTGCTGCCTCTCCTCGCTCAACCTGGAAACCTGGGACGAGTGGAACAAGGACAAGCGCTTCATCGAGGACGTGATGCGCTTCCTCGACAATGTGCTGACCGACTATATCGAGCGCGCGCCCGACGAGATGGCCCGTGCCCGCTATTCGGCGGCGCGCGAGCGCTCGGTCGGCCTCGGCGTGATGGGCTTCCACAGCTTCCTCCAGGCGCGCGGCATCCCGTTCGAAGGCGCGATGGCGAAGAGCTGGAACCTGCGCATCTTCAAGCATGTCAGCGCGCAGGTGAACGAAGCCTCGATGGCGCTGGCGGTCGAGCGCGGGCCCTGCCCCGACGCGGCCGACATGGGCGTGATGGAGCGCTTCAGCTGCAAGATGGCGATCGCGCCGACGGCGTCGATCTCGATCATCTGCGGCGGCACCAGCGCCTGCATCGAGCCGATCCCGGCCAATATCTACACCCACAAGACGCTCAGCGGCTCCTTCTCGGTGCGCAATCCGTATCTGGAGAAGCTGCTCAAGGAGAAGTCGAAGAATTCCGACGCGGTGTGGAATTCGATCCTCGAACAGGGCGGCTCGGTCCAGCACCTCGACTTCCTGACGCCGGAAGAGAAGGACACGTACAAGACCAGCTTCGAGATCGACCAGCGCTGGATCCTCGAACTGGCGGGCGATCGCGCGCCGTTCATCGACCAGGCGCAGTCGCTCAACCTGTTCATCCCGGCGGACGTGGAAAAGTGGGACCTGCTGATGCTCCACTTCCGTGCCTGGGAACTGGGCATCAAGTCGCTCTATTATCTGCGCTCCAAGTCGGTGCAGCGCGCCGGCTTCGCAGGCGGGGTCGAGGCCGACAACACGATCGAGAAGCCCAAGTTCGATCTGGGTGAATCGACCGATTACGACGAATGCCTGGCCTGCCAGTAAGCCGCCGCGGGCAGCGCCACGGCGCGGCTGCCTGAAGCTTCCACGCCCTTCCGGTCCACCGATCGGGAGGGCGTTTTTGCGTTCGCCACACAACCGCTTCCTATCTGGAGGAGCGCCTCGCCGAGATCGCAAATCCCTCCGCGCGTCGTGTCGTATCGGGGGACGCGGCGCGCCCCCCGATACGGTTCCTCACCGCAGAATGGGAGCCGACGCGGAGAGGAACTAGGCGGAAATCCTGCTGGCGCCCCTGCCGAGGGCAGCCGACGCCGCGCATTCGGGCGGCACGCCTTCATCACCGCAGACATGGGCGATCTTTCGCGTACCGCACCACAGTTCCCAGGACGCCTCGCCAAATTGCGCTGCCAGAAGAAGGGCTTCTGCGTCTTGCGAGGCATCGAGATCGTGACCGGCGCGAATGCCCCGGTTTCCGTCCAATGCATAAAAGCGATAATGCATAGCCGATCTCCCCGACTCGCTTTTAGCATGATCTACAAGGAAACGTTACCAGCTAATTTCCACGATTTGGCAGTCCCGCAAAGTTACGAAACAGCAACGGTTTATGTCCGACAGCAGCAGCTTGCAGCATCAATACCCGCAAGACTCCAGCGAACGCTTCACGGTCCAAAGATCATAGCAAGCCAAGTCATTTCGGATGGAATTGACCTGGACCTTCCAACCGACGCAGCGCCCTGATCTAGTAATTACGTCCGACAACGAGCTGCAGATCAACGTTTAGTTCAAGATGGAGCGGATACGGGGCGCCGACGCGCGGGGATGGCGGTGGCACTCGGTGGCCAGCGCGGTCTTCCGCCGCGCGCCCTCAACAGCGCACGTCCGCTTCCGCGCGTGAAGTAGCGCGCGCAGCCTGCGCGGCTGGCCAACGACGTGCGACCGGGTCAAAACGGAAACTCCGCAGCGAATACCATATCTGGGGGCAAGCCACGCCGCCCGGCCTCTACATATCGAATTATCCACAATCAAAGCGGCCATCGGCAGCGCTATTTTGGTAGCGCCCGCCGGGCGCTTCCGGTAAGGTGCAAAGCCGCGAAAGGGGCAGTGCCGCACGCGGCATATTGACAGACCAAGGATCGCCGAAAGCTTCTTATGCACGCATGTCTTGCCGCCTCCCGCGCTTCTGGCGCAGCTGCCGTTCCGGCAAGGGGCGAAGACGGTGTATGCGGCACCGTGCGTGCGGCGCGGCGACGGGGCGGGAGAGGCCGAAGCCTCCCCCGCGCAGCGCGTTCAGGCTTCTTCTTCGAAGATTTCGACCGCAACATCGGCATTGGCCGACAGGCGGACCTTGTCACCCTCGACTTCGGCGACAAGGCCGCCGGAGACATAGTGATGGTGCCCTTCGTGGCTGCCATGCGCGCCTTCGACCTGCGCGGCCGAATCCTTCTTGGTCAACTTGATGCGATCGCCCTCGACATGGTCGACGGTGCCGACATGGACGCCGTCGGCGCCGATGACTTCCATATGCTCCTTGATCGCGCTCAGATCTGCCATGGGTATTCTCCTGCTAGGGGTTCGCGCACCGAACGCACGCGCTCGCGAAACGATGCACGCTGCCCCAAGGGACGTCAGCCATACGCAGGGATAGCTGCATGAAGATCCGCGCCCTCTTCGCCTTCACCGCCCTCGCCCTGCTCGCCGCCTGCGCGCACCAGGTACCGGGCGCCGTGGCCCCCCAGGCGCCGGGCTTCCTGCTCGGGCTGTGGCACGGCTTCATCTTCCCCGTGGCCTGGGGGCTGTCGCTGATCTTCCCGGAGGTCGCTGTCTATGCGGTGCCGAACAATGGCGGCTGGTATGATTTCGGCTTCTTCATCGGCGTCGTGTTCCTGGGCGTCGGCGCGCAGGGTGGCCGCAAGGTCGTCTATCGCGAGCGGATCGTCGTGCGCGATGGGATGAAGACCGTCCGCGGACGGGTGATCGACCAATGACGCGCATGCTCACCCTTCAGGCCGGCCTCGGCATCGCTGCTGGCACGGCAGGACTGATCGTCCTCCTCCGCCCTTCGGCGGCGCGGGGGCTGCTGCGCGTCGAAGCCAGCGAGCCGGCGACCTATGCGCTGCGCATCGGCGGCATGATGCTGGTCGCGCTCGGCCTGTTCCTCACCGGCTTCGCGCTGGCCTTTGCAAGTGCGGGAGGGGTCGCATGACCCGGCCCGCCGCTATTCACCTTTTTCAAATCTAACGATTACCTGCCGGAGTACCCCCATGTCGCTTCTCGAAGCCCGCAAGACCTACAAGCCCTTCGAATATCCCTGGGCCTATGAATATTGGAAGCGCCAGCAGCAGGTCCACTGGCTGCCGGAAGAAGTGCCGCTGGGCGAGGATTGCCGCGACTGGGCGCAGAAGCTGACCGATCACGAGCGCAACCTGCTGACCCAGATCTTCCGCTTCTTCACCCAGGCCGACGTGGAAGTGCAGGACTGCTACCACGAGAAATACGGCCGCGTGTTCAAGCCGACCGAGATCAAGATGATGCTCACCGCCTTCTCCAACATGGAGACGGTGCACATCGCGGCGTATAGCCACCTGCTCGACACGATCGGCATGCCCGAGACCGAATACAGCGCCTTCCTCCAGTACAAGGAGATGAAGGACAAGCACGACTATCTGAGCACCTTCGGCGTCGATACCGACGAGGATATCGCCAAGACGCTGGCGATGTTCGGCGGCTTCACCGAGGGTCTGCAGCTGTTCGCCAGCTTCGCGATGCTGATGAACTTCCCGCGCTTCAACAAGATGAAGGGCATGGGCCAGATCGTCACCTGGTCGATCCGCGACGAGAGCCTGCACTGCGAGGGCATCATCAAGCTGTTCCACACCTTCTGCAAGGAACGGAACTGCATGACGCCGAGCGTGCGCGACGACATTCTGGACATGTGCCAGAAGACCGTACGCATCGAGGACGCGTTCATCGACCTGGTGTTCGAGATGGGCCCGGTGAACGGCATGACGCCCAAGGACATCAAGAAGTACGTCCGCTTCATCGCCGACTGGCGGCTGGGCCAGCTGGGCCTCAAGCCGATCTACATGATCGACGAGCATCCCCTGCCCTGGCTCGCACCGCTGCTCAACGGCGTCGAGCACGCCAACTTCTTCGAGACGCGCGCCACCGAATATTCGAAGGCGGCTACGCGCGGCCAGTGGAACGAGGTGTGGGACAGCTTCGACAAGCGCCGCCAGGCTAAGACCAGCACGATCGCCAACGAAGACGCGATCGAAGGCGACATGTTCGCCAAGGCGGGGATCGCGGCGGAGTAAGCTTTTCAATCGCCCTTCTCGCGTGCGGGAAGGGCGATTGCGAAACCCGCTTTATCCCAGCGCGGCGACGAACGCCCGCGCGTTGGCGCCGACCTGCTCGGCGCGCATCCCCACCTTGTAGAGCGCCGAGCCCAGGCCGAAGCCGGGTGCGCCCGCGGCGATCCAGGGCGCCATCGTATCCGGCGACACGCCGCCCACCGGCAGGATCCGCGCCTCGGTCAGCACCGCGCGCATCGCCTTGAGCACCGTCGGGCTCGCCGCCTCGGCCGGGAACAGCTTGAGCGCCGTCGCGCCGGCGTCGAGCGCGGCGAAGGCCTCGCTCGGGGTCAGGATGCCGGGCAGCGAGACGAGCCCCGCCGCCGCGCTCGCACGGATCACGTCGAGGTTCGCGTTGGGCGAGATGATCATCGTGCCGCCGGCGTCCGCCACGGCCTGTACCTGCTCCACCCGCAGCACCGTGCCCGCGCCGATGATCGCACGGCCGGCGAAGCGCCTGGCGAGGCGGGACACGCTTTCCAGCGGGTCCGGCGAGTTCAACGGCACTTCGATCAGCGTGAAGCCGGCAGCGACCAGCTCGTCACCGATCGCCTCCACCTCGTCAGGTCGCACGCCGCGCAGGATCGCGATCAGCGGGCAACGGGCGAAGGCGGCGTCGAATGCGGCAAGGTGGCTCATGCAATCTGCTCCGAAAGTGCGAGAATTCCCGCAAGGAAGGCATCCTGGCTGCTGGCGATGACCGCCTCGCGCCCATGCGCGCCGATCGCGGCGGCATAGAGGCCGCCCAGCATCGGGTCGGCCAGGATATGGACGGTGTCGTGCCCGGCATGCGCCAGCCGCGCGGCGACGTCACTGCCGATCAGCAGCCCGCTGGCGAAGGCCGCCGCGTCCGCATCGTCGCGCACCCCCAGCATCTTGGCGGCACGAATGCCGAACAGCGACGCGGCGAGATCGCGCTTGCGCCCCTCCTCCACGCCCGCATGGAAGGCGGGGCCGACATGCACCTCGCCGCCAAGCTGCGCCGCCAGCAGGCCGTGCTTGCGCAACGTGGCGAACAGCTCGCCGGTCATCGCGGTGGTGAAGTCGGCGATGCGGCCATCGGCCATCTCGACCCATTTGCAATGCGTGCCGGGCTGGACGAGCAGCGCATCGGCGGGCGCCAGGCCGGCATGCACCGCGCCGAGCAGTTGCACTTCCTCGCCGCGCATCACGTCCGGACGCCCGGTGACCATGGTCGAGACGCCCGGCACGATCGCGCTGCGTTCCTCGACCCAGAGAAGCCCGGCCGCCAGCTCGGCGATGCCGGCGGGCGCCGCCACATAGGGCGCCGGGGCCCAGCCGATATTGGCACCGACCATGCCTGCCATCAGCAGCGGCAGGTCGCCATGCCGGGCGCGGATGCCCGCTGCCTCGGCGACGAAATCCGTGACGGCGGTGACGCCCTTGTCATCGCGCTCGCTATGGATGACCGCACCATGTTCGATCAGAAAGACGCGACGGTTGGTCGTCCCCCAGTCCACCGCGAGGAAGGAACCCGAAAAGCGCTTCACCATGGCGGCATTCCTCTCAGCGATGCCATCCCGCAACGCCGCAACGGCAGAAAGAGGGTCCAGCAGGCGGCGCGGTTCATTTATAGGATATATCAGGGTTGTCCAGCGGCGTGGTTGCGCTAGTTTGTCCCCGCGCCAAGCACATGCACCGCCGCGGCAGGAACAGGAAACGCCACCGAGAATGTCCACGTCTCTATCGACTCCGTCCAGCGACGTACGCACGGGACTTGGACGCAACCTGACGTACGGCCTGCTCGACGCGCTGGGGCGCGCGATCGTCACCGGTCGCTATGAGCAACACCCATTCCCCACCGAGGCCGAGCTCGCCAAGCAGCATGGGGTGAGCCGATCGGTAACGCGTGAGGCGGTGAAGATGCTGACCGCCAAGGGGCTGCTTAGCGCGCGGCCGCGGCAAGGCACGGTGGTCCAGCCCGCCTCCTCCTGGAATCTGTTCGATACCGATGTGCTGCGCTGGCTGCTCGAACGGCAATTTTCGGTCGACCTGCTGCGCCAGTTCAGCCAGCTGCGCATCGCCATCGAACCGGAGGCCGCCGCGCTGGCTGCGCGGTTCGGCACGGAGGAGGACCGGCGCCAGATCGCCGCGGGCCTCGCCCGGATGGAGGCCGCCGAGCGCGGGCTGGACGACACGCTGGACGCCGACATCGCCTTCCACGTCGCGGTACTGCGCGCCTCGGGCAATCCCTTCTACGCCCAGTTCCGCGACATGGTGGCGACCGCACTGCGCACCTCGATCCGTTTCACCAATCGAATCAAAGGTCGCAGCGCGAGCGTCGCGGATCATGCCGCCGTTCACGATGCGATCGCCGCCGGCGACCCCGCCCGCGCCCGCAGGGCGATGCAGGCGCTGATCGGCGATGTCGTCGAACTGATCGACGCCGCCGAAGGCAACGAAACGGCCGCCTAGGGGATCAGGCGATCCGCGCGCAGCCGCGCGAACAGCGCGAAAAAGGCGTCGTCGGTAGGCTGATAGGCCGTGAAGCCGAGCCTTCGGCTCTTCGACATGTCGGTAACCACTTCGATCGGCCGCCCCAGATCGGCATCGGTATGCCAGGGCGAAGCAAGCCGTCCGAGCACCGGCTCCGCCAGCCCCTCTCGTTCGGCGATCTGCCGCCAAAGGCCGGCGTCGCCCGCCATCTGTGCCTCGAGCGGATGAACGGTGCCGTCAAACGGTGCCGGATCCAGACCGAACCAGCCGGCGATACGCCCCCACATCCATTGCCAGCGGAAAACGTCGCCATTCACGACGTTGAACGCCTGATCCCGCGCGGCGGGGGTTTCCGCTGCCCAGAGCAGATGGCGCGCGAGCTGGCCGGCATCGGTCATGTCGGTCAGGCCCGACCATTGGGCGGCGGATCCGGGGAACCGGAACGGACGGCCGGTCTCGCGGCAGAGCGTGGCATACACGGCAAGCGTCGTGCCCATGTTCATGGCGTTGCCCA
Organism: Sphingomonas sp. TDK1; assembly: GCF_001650735.1. Lineage (GTDB taxonomy): Bacteria > Pseudomonadota > Alphaproteobacteria > Sphingomonadales > Sphingomonadaceae > Sphingomonas. The sequence continues at coordinate 80,170 of NZ_LXVY01000004.1, forward strand.
CGGCCTTGCCGATGACGGTGTGCGGGCGATGCACGCTCCAGGTGAAGCCGTCGCGCGCGGCAGCGGCGAACACTTCGTCTTCCTGCGCATAGTAGAAGTTGTCGACATCGAGCCGTCCCTGCTCCTCGCGGAACGGCGTTTGCGGCAGCACGCCCTTTCCATAGGCCTCAAACGGTCCGAGATAGTGCTTGAGGCCGGTCACCAAGGCGACGTGGCGGGGACCGCTTGGCGGTTGCAGCCCGTCCAGCAAGTTGCGCACCATCGCCGCGTTGACGCGAATATTTTCGGCCTCGCTGTCCTGCCGCAGCCAGGTGGTGAGGAACACCGCATCCGGCGACACATCGGCAAGTGCCCGTGCCGTCGCGGCGGCGTTCGTCAGATCCGCGGCGATCGGCGCCACGCCCGCTTGCGCCACAGGCCTGCGCGCCAGGCCGTGCACCGACCAGCCCTGCGCGACGAGAAGATCCGCGGTTGCGCTCCCGACGATGCCGCTGGCGCCTACCACCAATGCCGTCCTGGCCATTTCTGTCTCCATCTTGTGCTGGATCGGGAACTAGGCAGGCACCCGCGCCGCTTCTAGACGGCACCAAATCGGAACCTAGGCACCCAAAGGTACCCAGTCATGCGTCCAGGATCGGTTGAATCGGAATGGCGGGAGGATTGCGGGCCGCGTCGCGTGCTGGCGCTGTTCGCCACCAAATGGACCAGCATGGTGCTCCACACCCTGCACGCCCGGCATGAAGGTGCGGCCCGCAGCGGCGTACTGCTGCGCAGCCTGCCCGGCATCTCGAAAAAGATGCTTACCCAGACCCTGCGGGACATGGAGGAAGCGGGCTTGATCGACCGGATCGTGCAGAACGCCGTACCGCCCGCCGTGGAATATCGGCTCACATCCCTTGGCCGTCGCTTCGTGGAACCGGTCGAGCTGCTCTATGCCTGGGGGCGTGACAATGCCGATGCACTCGACCAGCTCGGGAGCAGGCCCAGCGCACGCCGTGCATGATCCGTTTCTTGTCGGCGTAGTGCACGGAGAGCTTCGTGCGGGATCGGCGTGAAATCCTCCGTGATGCGACTTGATGCCGAGCGTGCGCGGCCATAGGACGTGAATAAATCGTACAAAAAGGATGATGGATATGTCGGAGCGGATTCGCCTGGGCCTCGTCGGCATCGGCAAGATTGCACGTGACCAGCATTTGCCCGCGCTGGCTGAAAGCGACCGGTTCGACCTGGTCGCGACCGCGAGCCGCCACGCATCCGTCGAGGGAGTCGCGGCCCACAAGGACATCGAGTCGCTGATCGCCGCCGGGCACGGTCTGACCGCGGTCTCGCTCTGCACCCCTCCCGAAGGCCGCTATGACCAGGCACGGATAGCGATCGAGGCCGGGCTGAACGTCATGCTCGAAAAGCCGCCCGCCGCGACGCTGACCGAAATCGCCGATCTGGCCGAGCGGGCGCAGGCGAACGGCGTCACGTTGTTCACCACCTGGCATTCGCGGGAGGCGGCGGGCGTGCAGCCCGCCAAGGACTGGCTGGCCGACAAGCGGATCGAGGCAGTGCGGATCGCCTGGCGCGAGGACATCCGTCGCTGGCATCCGGGCCAGGAATGGATCCTTGCGGCGGGCGGCTTCGGCGTGTTCGACCCCGGAATCAACGCCCTGTCCATCGCGACCAAGATCCTGCCGGGCGCGCTGCTGCTCGATTCGGCCTGGATGGAAGTCCCCGAAGGACGCGCCTCGCCGCTTCGCGCAAAGCTGCACATGCGCAGCGCGGGTGCACCGGTGACCGCCGAGTTCGATTTCCTTCAGACGGGGCCCCAGACCTGGGACATCGAGATCGATACCGACGCGGGCATGCTGCGCCTTGCCATGGGGGGCAGCATCCTCCAATTGCCCGGAGAGGACGAGCAGAAGGCGCCGGACCGCGAATATGCGCGGCTCTACGCACGCTTCGCGGAGCTGGTGGCCGCGGGGAAAAGCGATGTCGACGTGCGTCCGCTCCAGCTGGTCGCGGATGCCTTCCTGGTAGGCGCGCGGGCGATCGGCGAGACGTTCGAATTCTGAGCGCGTCCGCCTGCATCTGCCTGCGGACGCAGCGGATGCAGGCAAGCCCTGGACGACATGTCGCAGTCGCTACGTCTTTCGACATATTTTGCGACAACTCTTTTATGGCACTGCGGAAACGTGGCATCTAATGCCGAGTTTGGCAGTGACCGGTGGTTCGGTATTCCTCGGGCCACCCCTAAGCGGGTTCTGAAATTTGAACGCTCCGACCAGCTATGGCCGTTCGGGCCTGATCGTCTTTGCATCGGCCCTGCTCCTCGCCTCGTGCAGCGGGGGCGATAGTGCGGGCAAGCAGGGCGGCCGCAAGGGCCCGTCGGGCCCGGCGCAGGTCGGCTATGTGGTGGTGCAGCCGAGCAGCGTTCCGGTTACCACGGAACTGGCCGGTCGCGTCACCGCATTCCAGTCCTCCGAGGTACGGCCGCAGGTGGCGGGCATCGTGCAACGCCGTTTCTTCCAGGAAGGCACGATCGTCCATCAGGGGCAGACGCTCTATCAGATCGATCCCAGCCTGTATCAGGCGAGCACCGCGCAGGCCCAGGCCAATCTGCAGAACGCGCAGGCCAATCTGGAGGCCGCGCGGATCAAGGCCGATCGCTACAAGCCGCTCGCGGCGATGCAGGCGGTGAGCCAGCAGGACTATACGGACGCCGTCGCCGCGTCGCGCCAGGCGGCCGCACAGGTGGCGCAGCAGCGCGCCGCGCTGCAGACCGCACGGATCAACCTGCGCTTCACCAAGGTCCCCGCTCCGATCACCGGCCGGATCGGCCGCAGCCTCGTCACCGAAGGCGCGCTGGTCACCACCAACCAGACCGATCCGATGACGACGATCCAGCGGCTGGATCCCATCTATGTCGACATCCAGCAGTCGAGCGCCGACATGCTGGCGCTGCGCAAGGCGCTGGCGAAGGACGGCATCACCCCTGCCAGCGCGGCCGTTCGGCTGAAGCTGGAAGACGGTAGCGATTACGAGATGGCCGGTACGGTCGAATTCTCCGAGGTGATGGTGAACGAAAGCACCGGCACCGTCACGCTGCGCGCCCGCTTCGCCAACCCCCAGAACATCCTGCTGCCAGGCATGTTCGTCCGCGCACTGTTCGCGCAGGCGATCGATACCCAGGCGTATCTCGTGCCGCAGGCAGGCGTGTCGCGTGATCCGAAGGGCAATGCGACCGTCTATGTCGTCGGGCCCGGCAACAAGGCTGTAGCGCGCACCGTCGTCGCCGATCGCACGGTCGGGCAGAACTGGGTGATCACCCAGGGGCTGGCGCCGGGCGACAAGGTGATCGTGCAGGGCACGGCGAACCTCAAGCCGGACATGGACATCAAGCCGGTGCCTGCCAACACGCCGCAAAAGATCGAGCCGCCCAAGAAGGGCCAGGGGCAAGGCGGCGCCCAGACGAAGGGCGGCAGCCAGGCCAAGGCGGGCTGAGCCCCCATGTCCCGCATCTTCATCGATCGGCCGATCTTTGCCTGGGTACTCGCCATCATCGTGATGCTGATGGGCCTGGGCGCGATCTTCTCGCTGCCCATCGCGCAATATCCGGACATCGCGCCCCCGCAGGTCAACATCCGCGCCACCTATCCCGGCGCCTCGGCGGAGACGGTGCAGAACAGCGTCACCCAGGTGATCGAGCAGCAGCTGAGCGGCATCGACGGGCTGCTCTATTTCAGCAGCTCGTCCACCTCGCGCGGCCAGGTGACGATCTCGGCGACCTTCGAGAAGGGGACCAACCCGGACATCGCCCAGGTGCAGGTGCAGAACAAGGTGCAGCAGGCGCTGTCCCGCCTGCCCCAGCAGGTGCAGCAGCAGGGCCTGACCGTCACCAAGTCGAACCCCGACTTCCTGATGATCGTCGGCGTCTATGACTCGACCGATCAGAAAACCAATCTTGACGTCTCGGACTGGCTCGCCTCCAACCTGCAGGATCCGCTGTCGCGGATCGAGGGTGTGGGTGACACCAACGTGTTCGGCGCCCCTTATGCGATGCGCATCTGGCTCAACCCCGCGCGGCTTTCGAGCTACGGGCTGATCCCGAACGACATCATCACCGCGATCCAGAACCAGAACACCGAAATCGCCGCGGGCGAACTGGGCGGCCAGCCCATGCCGCAAGAGCAGATGCTCAACGCCACGGTGACCTCGCAGTCACGGCTGCAGACCCCCGAACAGTTCGCCAACATCATCGTGAAGACCGATCCGACCGGTGCCGCGGTGAAGCTGCGCGACGTCGCCCGGGTCGAGCTTGGCTCGGACAATTACAACTCCTCCAGCCGCATCAACGGCCATCCGGGTGCCGGCCTCGCCATCTCGCTGTCCCCGGGTGCCGACGCACTCAAGACCGCCGACCTCGTCAAGCAGCAGGTCGAGGCGGCCTCGAAGGGCTTCCCGCCGGGCTTCAAATACGCCTACGCCAACGACACCACCGGCTTCATCAAGCTCTCGATCGAGGAAGTGGTGAAGACGCTGCTCGAGGCGATCGTGCTCGTCGTCATCGTGATGTTCGTCTTCCTGCAGAGCTGGCGCGCGACACTGGTGCCGGCGATCGCGGTGCCGGTGGTGCTGCTCGGCACCTTCGGCGTGTTCTACGCGCTCGGCTTCTCGATCAACACGCTCACGCTCTTCGGCCTCGTCCTCGCCATCGGCCTGCTCGTCGACGACGCGATCGTCGTCGTCGAGAATGTCGAGCGCCTGATGGAAGAGAATCCGGACATGACGCCGCGCGAGGCGACGATCCGCTCGATGGACGAGATCCAGGTGGCGCTGGTCGCGATCGCGCTGGTGCTGTCGGCGGTGTTCCTGCCGATGGCGTTCTTCGGCGGCTCGACCGGCGTGATCTATCGCCAGTTCTCGGTGACGATCGTCTCCGCCATGGTCCTGTCGGTGCTCGTCGCGCTGGTGCTGAGCCCCGCGCTCACGGCGACGCTGCTCAAGCAGAAGAGCCAGGAAAAGGACATCGAGGACACCTGGTTCGCCCGTAAATTCCCCTGGGTCGGGCGCGGCCTGACCACGGCCAAGACCACGTTCAACAACGGATTCGACCGCGGCGTCGAGCGCTACACAGCCTGGGTGCAGGCGGTGATCCACCGCAAGTGGATCTTCCTGCTGCTCTACGTCGCGGTGTGCGCCGTGCTGGTGCTGATGTTCGTCCGCCTGCCCACCGGCTTCCTTCCGACCGAGGACCAGGGCGCGGCCTCGCTCCAGATCCGCCTGCCCGCCGGCGCCACCATGTCGCGCACCCGCGAGGTGCAGCTGGCGGTGGAGAAGTATTTTCTCACCAAGGAAGCCAAGAACGTCTCGGTGATGTTCTCGGTCGCGGGCGGCGGTGGCGGCGGCGGCCCCGCCGGCCAGAATACCGGCCAGGGCTTCCTCAACTTCGCCGACTGGTCCGATCGCAAGGGCCAGGAAAACAGCGCGGACGGCATCGTCAACCGCGCATCCGCCGCCTTCCGCAACTTCCGCGACGCGCAAGTCTTCGCGCTGGTGCCGCCGGCGATCCGCGGCCTCGGCCAGTCGACCGGCTTCACCATGGAGCTGCTCAATTCCAGCGGCATGCCGCGCGAGCAATTCCTGGCGGCACGCGACAAGCTGCTCGCGGCCGCAATGGCCGATCCGGAACTCGCCGCCGTCCGCCTGACCGACCTGCCCGACGTGGCCACGCTCAAGGTCAACCTGGACCAGCAGAAGCTCGCCACGCTGGGCCTGTCCCAGGCCGATGTGAACTCGACGCTGTCGACCGCCTGGGGCGGCCGCTACGTCAACGACTTCATCGACCGCGGCCGCGTGAAGCGCGTTTATGTGCAGGGCGATGCCCCCTATCGCTCGGAGCCGAGCGACCTCGCGCAATGGTTCGTGCGCAGCAGCAACGGCCAGATGGCGCCGTTCACCTCCTTCGCCTCGACCAGCTGGGCGACCGCGCCGACCTCGATGGCGCGGTTCAACGGCGTCCAGTCGTTCGAGTTCAGCGGCCAGGCGGCGCCCGGCAAGAGCTCGGGCGAGGCGATGAAGCGCATCGCCGAACTCGCCGCGCAGATCCCCGGCACCAGCGTCGCCTGGGCGGGCCTGTCCTACCAGGAACGGCTCTCCTCGGGCCAGGCGCCGCTCCTGTACGGCGTGTCGCTGCTGGTCGTGTTCCTCTGCCTCGCCGCGCTCTACGAAAGCTGGTCGATCCCGATCGCGGTACTGCTGATCATTCCGCTGGGCCTGGTCGGCGCGATCTTCGCGGTGACGCTGCGGGGCTTGCAGAACGACGTCTATCTGCAGATCGGCCTGCTCACCACCATGGGTCTGGCTGCGAAGAACGCGATCCTCATGATCGAGTTTGCCGAACAAGCGGAGAAGCAGGGCAAGCGGGTGATCGAGGCAGCGCTGGACGCCGCACGGATCCGCCTCCGCCCGATCCTGATGACCAGCCTCGCCTTCATCTTCGGCGTGCTGCCACTTGCCATCTCCACCGGCGCCGGCGCCAACAGCCGGGTCGCGATCGGCACCTCGGTGATCGGCGGCATGCTGACCGCGACGATCCTCGCGATCTTCTACATCCCGCTGTTCTTCGTGCTCGTCCGCCGCGGCGTGCGCGACGGCCTGGCCGCGCTGCGCAACCGCCGCCATCGCAACACCCCGGAGGCCCAGGCATGAAGCGCGCGCTGACGCTCCTCACCACCGCCGCGCTCGCGGGTTGCTCGATGGCGCCCAAGGACGTGCGCCCCGCCGCGCCCGTGCCGCCGAGCTGGCCGGTCGGCGATTCCTATCTGCGGACGAGCGAGGCGACCCTGCCCGCGCTCCCCTGGCGCGAGGTGTTCCGTGACGCGCGGCTGCAGGCGCTGATCGAGCAGGCGCTCGTCAACAACCGCGACCTGCGCGTGGCAGCGGCCAACATCGCGGCGGCGCGCGCGCAGTATCGCATCCAGCGCGGCGCGCAGTTTCCCGAAGTGGATGCCAGCGCGGGCGTCACCGAGCGGCGAGGCAATGTGACCACCATCGGCAACGGCGCGAACGGAGGCAACACCGGCGGCACCGGTACAGGCGGCAATGTAGGCGGCGCGGGCGCGGGCGGCGGCGGCAACGGCCTGCGCACCAACTATTCGACTCAGATCGGTATCACCGGTTTCGAACTCGACCTGTTCGGTCGCCTCGCGTCCCTCACGCGGGTTCAGCAGAATACCTATTTCGCGACGGAGGCCGGCGCCCGCGCGACGCGGCTGACGCTGGTCGGCGACATCGCGACCGCATGGCTCAACTACGCCTCCGACGCGAGCCTCCTCGCCGTGGCCCAGCAGACGGCGAAGAGCGCGGAAGACAGCGTACGCCTCACCCGTGCCCGACTGGAAGGCGGCATAGCCCCCCGCACCGACCTCCGTCAGGCCGAGCAGACGCTTGCCACCGCCCAGAACGACGTCGCGCGCCAGACCACGGCGCTGGCGCAGGACGTGAACGCGCTGCGGTTGCTCGCCGGATCAGAGATCGACCCGGCGCTGCTTCCCGTCTCGATCGAGCAGGCGGCCGCGACCATCGCAGCAGTACCGGCGGGGCTGGATTCGGGTATCCTGCTGCGTCGCCCGGACGTTGTGCAGGCCGAATATCAACTGCGCGCCGCCAACGCGCAGATCGGTGCGGCACGCGCAGCGCTGTTCCCGCGGATCAGCCTGACGAGCGTCCTGGGTTTCGCCAGTACGGCGCTGTCCAGCCTGTTCAACGGCGACGCGTTCAATTGGCAGGCAGGCGGCAACGCGAGCTATGCGATCTTCCGTGGCGGCGCCGCGCGCGCCAGCGTGCAGCTGAGCGAGGCCCAGCAACAGGCTGCCGTCGCCAGCTACGAACGCGCGATCCAGACAGCCTTCCGGGACGTGGCCAACGCACTGGCGACCCGCGGGACGATCGACGCCCAGCTGCGTGCAACCCAGCTCCAGGCCGATGCGGCCGCAGACACATATCGGCTGAGCGAGGCACGGTATCGTGGCGGAATCGACACGTTCCTGCAGAGCCTGGTTTCGCAGCGCTCGCTATATTCGGCGCAGCAGCAGCTGGTGACGGTGCAGCTGACTGCGGCGACGAACCGGGTAAACCTTTACCGCGCGTTGGGTGGCGATTCGCAGCTGGATGTGACGCAGCAAGGCCCGCAGCCGGCAAATGGCGGCGGAACGACGGCGAATCCAGGCGGTTGACCGAACGCCCCTGCTTGTGGCAGGCGCATCGGCAGCGGGCGGGTATAGCACAATGGTAGTGCAGCAGCCTTCCAAGCTGAATACGCGGGTTCGATTCCCGCTACCCGCTCCAGTCCTTGCCCCATGACATATGATTCCGCCCCTCTCGCGCTGTATGTGCATTGGCCGTTCTGCGTGTCAAAATGCCCCTATTGCGACTTCAACAGCCATGTCCGCGAAAGCGTAGATCAGGCGCGATGGCGCGATGCGCTGTTAACGGATCTCGCGTACGAGGCCGCGGCGCTGCCGGGCCGGCAGTTGGGCTCGATCTTCTTCGGCGGCGGGACACCCTCGCTGATGCCGCCCGAAACGGTGGCGGCGATTCTCGATGCCGCCGCCAAGGCCTGGACCTTCGCCGACGGGATAGAAATCACGCTGGAGGCTAATCCCTCCTCGGTCGAAGCTGCGCGCTTCGCGGATATCGCCACGGCGGGCGTGAACCGCGTATCGCTGGGGTTGCAGGCGCTTGACGACGATGCGCTCCGGTTCCTGGGCCGCGCACATGGCGTCGACGAGGGGCTGGCCGCATTGGCGACCGCACAAGCGACCTTTGCGCGCGTGAGCTTCGACCTGATCTACGCCCGGCCCGGCCAGTCGCTGCAAGCCTGGGAAGCGGAGCTACGTCGCGCCATCGGCTTCGGAACCGAGCATCTCTCGCTATACCAGTTGACGATCGAGCCCGGCACGCGTTTCGCAACGCTCGCCGCCAAGGGCCAGCTGACGATCCCCGATGCCGACACCGGCGCCGATCTGTTCGAGACGACACGGGCGATCACCGCGGCGGCAGGGCTGCCCGCCTATGAGATTTCCAACCATGCCCGGCCAGGTGCGGAGAGCCGACATAACCTCACCTATTGGCGCTACCGCGACTATGCCGGCATCGGCCCCGGCGCGCATGGTCGCCGTGGTGGAATCGCAACGCTGCGCCACAAGAAGCCGGAGAACTGGCTCGCCGCGATCGACCGCAACGGCCATGGCATGGAGCGCGAGGATCGGCTTGCGCCGGTCGACCGTGCGGTCGAGGCATTGCTCATGGGGCTACGGATCGGCGAAGGCGTGAATCTCGAGCGCATCACTGCACTGGCAGATGGTGCTTCGCCGATCGATGCCGTCGCGCTCGAACGGCTGGTCGGGCATGGCCTTGCGGCACGCGAGGGAAGCCGGCTGCGAATCACCGACGCGGGCATGCCCGTGCTCGAAGCCATTCTGCGCGAGATCGTCGCTTGAACCTGGAGTTGGCATCCCGGCGAAAGCCGGGGTGCATTCGCCTCCGGGTGACGGCAAGACCCTTGAGCACCACCCCGCTCGATGCCGGCTTTCGCCGGGATGACAAACTATAGGTTTGTGCCGAGCGCCCGCGGTCAGTTCGCGCTGGCCGGCGCGGCCGACACCGTCACGATCGAGCCGTCGCGCACTTCCTGCACCTCCAACGCGCGTGCGGCGATGCCGTCGCGGCCGAAACGGAAGGCGCCATCGACGCCGCCGAAGTCGTGGTCGACCAACATCGATGCCGGGAAGTCGGTGTTGTTCTTCCAGTCGCGCGCGATCCGCACCGTCAGCAGTACCGCGTCATAGCCCAGCGCCGACAGCCGGTACGGGGCCGCGCCGAAGCGGGTGCGATACTTCACCGCATATTGACGGTAGACGCCGTCCGGCACGCTGGCGAACCAGGATCCGTTGAGTACCGGGCGGCTGGCGATCGCCGAATCGGTGTTCCACAATTCGGTGCCCAGCACGCGCGCAGCCTTGCCGGCGGGGGTGCGGCGAATGGCCGGCACCGCGAGCGTGGCCGATCCTGCGCTGCCCGCAATCAGGATGGCCTGATAGGAAACGCCCGAAAGTTTCGCGATCGCCGCGTTCATCGAACCCGGCCGTGCATCGTAATTCTGCATGGCAAGCACTTTGCCGCCGGCGCTCTCCACCGCGCGGAGAAATGCCGTCGAACTGCGCTGGCCATAGACGCCGGAGGGGATCAACCCGGCGAACTGGGTAATGCCGTTCCCCTTGGCATAATCGACGACGCGTTCGATCGACTGGGTGGGCGAATAGCCGAGCAGGTACACGCCGTTCCCGGCGGCGCTGGCGTCGTTGGAGAAGCTGAGCACCGGCACCCGCGCCTTGCGCGCGATCGGCGCGACCGCGCGGGCATCCTCGCCCAGCAGCGGCCCGAGGATCAGCTTGTTGCCCTCGGCCACCGCGCGCTCGGCAGCGGCGACCGCCCCGCCGGGGCCGGCGGTGTCATAGCTGGTGATGCGGATCGCATCGGTGTTGGTGTCGAGGATCGCAAGCTGCGTCGCATTCTGCAGCGAGCGGCCGAGCCCGGCATTGGTGCCGGTAAGCGGCACGAGCAGCGCCACGCGGTGGCGCGCGACGTCCTGCGGCAGCCCCTGCTGGATCGGCGTGTTCGGCCGCTCGGCCGGGCGCTCGGCCGGGGCGAGCGGCGCGGTCGGCGGACCGCCGCGCGGCGCGACGCAGGCGCTGGCCAAAAGCGCGAGACCGGTTACGGCCAAACGAAGGGACGCGATGCGTCCCGGTTGCGATCTGCCGCTGCCCTCTGCCATGACACTCCCCGATGGAAAACACGCTTGCGCCCGGCCTCTATATCGTCGCCACCCCGATCGGCAATCTCGGTGACCTGTCGCCGCGCGCCAGCATGATACTCTCTCAAGCCGATGTGGTTGCAGTGGAAGACAGCCGCGTAACCGCCGGCCTGCTCCGCCATATCGGGGTGAAGCGGCCGATGCAGCCCTATCACGACCATAATGCAGATGCGGTGCGCCCCGGCCTGATCGCGCGGATGGGGAGCGAAGCGGTGGCGCTGGTCTCGGACGCGGGCACGCCGCTGATCTCCGACCCCGGCTACAAGCTGGTCCGCGACGCCCGCGCGGCGGGCCACACCGTGGTGACGATCCCCGGCCCCTGCGCCGCCATCGCCGCGCTCACGCTGGCCGGCCTGCCCACCGACCGCTTCTTCTTCCTCGGCTTCCTGCCGAGCAAGGCGCATGCGCGGGCGGAAGCCATCGCGGAAGTCGCCGCGATCAAGGCGACGCTGATCCTCTACGAATCGGGACCGCGCCTCGCCGCGTGCCTCGCCGCGCTCGCGGAGGGCTTGGGGGATCGCGAGGCCGGGGTCGCGCGGGAAATCACCAAGAAGTTCGAGGAATGCGTGACCGGCACGCTCGCCACCCTCGCCGCGCGCTACGCCGAGGCGCCGCCCAAGGGCGAAATCGTCATCATCGTCGGCCCGCCCGGCGAAGCGCCGCCCGCGACCGAAGAGGATGCCGACACCGCGCTTGCCGAGGCGCTGACCCGCCTGCCGGCGTCCAAGGCGGCGGGGGAGGTTGCCAAGAAGCTGGGGCTTGACCGCAAGGCGCTATACGCCCGCGCAATGGAGCTGAAGGGATGAGGGACCGCCGTGCTGCCGAGGCCCGTGGTCGCGACGGCGAGCGCCGCGCCGCCTGGTGGCTGTGGCTCCGCGGCTGGCGCATCCTCGGCCAGCGCATCCGCACGCCGGCGGGAGAAGTCGACATCGTCGCGCGGCGCGGCAACCTGGTGACGTTCGTGGAAGTGAAGACGCGCAAATCCGCGGCCGAACTCGATTATGCGATCGACGAGCGCCGCCTCGCCCGCGTCGCAGCCGCCGCCGAACTGTTGATGCCGCGCTATGCCGGGCCCGGCGATGATATCCGCGTGGACGTGATCCTCATTGCCCCGCGCACGCTGCCTCGCCATATCGAGAACGCCTGGATCGGGTGATGTAGCCCGACAAAACACCCTCGGAGGCCCAATGTCGCTCACCGTCGCCGTGCAGATGGACCCGCTCGATTCGATCAACATTGCGGGCGATTCGAGCTTCGCGCTGATGCTCTCGGCGCAAACGCGCGGCCACCGGCTGTTCCACTATGCGCCCGAGGACCTGAACTACAGCGCCGGCCGGGTGTGGACCCGCGCGCACCCGGTGACGGTGCAACGCGTCGCGGGCGACCATTTCCACTTTGGCGATCCGGTGAAGCTCGATCTCGGCGAAAAGGCCGATGTCGTGCTGATGCGCCAGGATCCCCCCTTCGACCTGGGCTATATCACCGCGACCCACCTGCTCGAACGCATAGCCGATCGCACGCTGGTGGTGAACGACCCCGCCCATGTGCGCAACGCGCCGGAAAAGGTGTGGGTGCTCGATTTCGCGCAATTCATGCCGCCGACGCTCGTCACCCGTTCGGTGGACGAGGCCAAGGCGTTCCTCGCCGAGCATGGCGAGATCGTCGTCAAGCCGCTGCACGGCAATGGCGGCAAGGCCATCTTCAAGATCGGCCGCGACGGCGCCAACCTCTCCTCGCTGATCGAGGTGTTCAACACCGCCTATCGCGAGCCGCATATGGTGCAGGCTTTCCTTCCGGACATCGTGAAGGGCGACAAGCGAATCGTGCTGGTCGACGGCGAAGTCGCCGGCGCGATCAACCGGCTACCCGGCGAGGGCGAGATCCGTTCGAATCTGGCGGTCGGCGGATCGGCGGCGAAGACCGAACTGACGACCCGCGAGAAGGAAATCTGCGCGGTATTGGGCCCGGAACTGAAGAGGCGCGGGCTCCTTTTCGTCGGTATCGACGTTATCGGCGGACAATGGCTGACCGAAATCAACGTCACTTCGCCCACGGGCATCGTCGCGATCGACCGGTTCAACGGCTCCGATACGGCAGGCATGATCTGGGACGCGATCGAGGCCCGGGTCGCCGCGCGCGGCTGATCGGATCCTGACGCGATGGCGATGATCCTCGGCTGGGGCTATTGGGGCATCTTCCTGCTGATGGTGCTGGAAAATGTCGTGCCCCCGGTGCCCTCCGAGGCGATCATGGGCATGGCCGGCATCGGCGCGGCAAAGGGACATTTCGACCCGGTGCTGCTCGTCGTGGTCGGCACGCTCGGCACCGTGCTCGGCAATCTGTTCTGGTGGGAGATCGGGCGGCGGCTAGGCTATGAGCGGCTACAGCCTTTCGTGGCGCGCTGGGGTCGCTGGTTGACGGTCGAATGGCACGATGTCGAGCGTTTCAAGGGCTATTTCGATCGCTGGGGCGGGCCCACCATCTTCGTGTTTCGCTTCATGCCGTTCGGCCGCACCATCATCTCGCTGCCGGCCGGCCTGATGCACATGCCCTTCTGGCGGTTCTGTGCCTATACGGCGGCGGGCAGCGCGATCTGGAACGCGGCACTGGTGGGGGTCGGCTATGGGCTGGGCAGAGCGGTGGCGGAGATCGACCGCTTCGTGACGCCCGCGATCATCGTCGGCGTGGCGGCGATGCTGGTCTTCTATGTATGGCGCGTGCTGACCTGGAAGCCGCGCCAAGCATAGCCTAGGCCCGCGGATGGGCGTTTCGATACACATCCAGGAGATGCGCGGCATCGACCGCGGTGTAGACTTGCGTCGAACTTAGGCTCGCATGCCCGAGCAATTCCTGCAACGCGCGAAGGTCCGCGCCGCGACCGAGCAGATGCGTTGCGAAGCTGTGCCGCAACGCGTGCGGCGTGGTGCGGTCCGACAGGCCCAGGCTGGTACGTGCCGACCGCACCGCCTTGCGAATCGCGCCCGGCGGCAACGGGCCGCCCTTGGCGCCGCGGAACAACGGCAGGTCGCGCGCGGTGCCCCAGGGGCAGGCGGCGACATAGGCTTCGATCGCCGCACGCACCTCCGGCAACAACGGCACGTCGCGTGTCTTGTCGCGCTTGCCGGTGACGCGCAGCGTCGCGCCCAGCGGGAGTGCGGCACCGCTCAGCGCGACCGCCTCGCCGATGCGCAGGCCGGCACCGTAGAGCAGCAGCAGCACCGCCCAATCGCGCGCCGCGATCCAGGGCTCGCGCGCCTCGTCCGACGCCCATTCGGCAAGCGCCACGGCCTCGTGCGGCGCGATCGGGCGGGGCAGGCCCTTCTTCACTTTGGGGCCACGCAAGCGCGGCAGCTGGGCATCGTCGCCGCCGGCGAATTTCAGGAAGGCGCGAACGGCGGAAAGCTCGCGCGCGGCGGAGGCATTGGACAGCCCCTCGCCGCGGCGATGGGCGAGATAGGCTCGTAGATCGGCGGCGCCGACCTTGGCGAGCGTGTCCTGCGCGATGGGGCCGCCCCAATGCTCTTGGAGAAAGCGCAGCAACCGGATGGCGGTCGCCTCATAGGCACGGATCGTGTGCACAGAGCGCCGCCGGTCGCGACCGAGATGCTCGGCGAAGCGGCGCGGGAGGGGGAGGTCGGTCATGGGTGCGGCGCCCCTGCCTTGGACTTGAGCCCCCCAAAGAGACCGTCGTCCTTCCCGCGGAGGCGGGAATCCATTCGCCTGTACGCCGGAGGAACGAACCGCCGCATCAGCGCCAATGGATTCCCGCCTTCGCGGGAATGACAAGGGACCTGACCGGACGCGGGTGCATCGCACGACCGGGCGACGGGAAGGCCGCAGCGGAGTCCGAACCTTCCACGCCAGTCCCTCCCCTAACCCCTCCCGCAAGCGGGAGGGGAAGTTACGCTTCAACCCAGACTCAACCGATCGTCTGGCCGGTCTTGGCCCAATCGGCCATGAACGACTCGATGCCCTTGTCGGTCAGCGGATGCTTGACGAGCTGCTTGATCACCGCCGGCGGGGCGGTCATCACATCGGCACCGATCTTGGCGGCCTGCAGCACATGGATCGGGTGGCGGACGCTGGCGACCAGGATCTCGGTGGCGAAATCATAATTGTCGTAGATCAGGCGGATGTCTTCGATCAGGTCCATGCCGTCGAAGCCGATATCGTCGTGGCGGCCGACGAAGGGCGAGATGAAGGTCGCGCCCGCCTTGGCAGCGAGCAGCGCCTGGTTGGCCGAGAAGCAGAGGGTGACGTTGACCATCGTGCCGTCGTCGGTGAGCGCCTTGCACGCCTTGAGGCCGTCGATCGTCAGCGGCAGCTTGACCGCGACATTGTCGGCGATCTTCCGGACGATTTCCGCCTCGCGCATCATGCCCTCGAAATCGAGCGCGACGACCTCGGCCGAGACCGGGCCTTCGACGATCTCGCAGATCTCCGCCACCACTTCGAGGAAGTTGCGGCCCGACTTGGCGATCAGCGACGGGTTGGTGGTGACGCCGTCGAGCAGCCCGGCATCGGCCAGGTCGCGGATGTCGTCGATGATGGCGGTGTCGGCGAAGAACTTCATGGCAGAACCTTCCAGTGGAGTGTTGCCGCCCGCCTAGCCGACCCGGCCGCGCCGGGCAAACCCCTGCGAAGGGTTGCCATAGACCAGCATCAGCTTCACCTGCGGCTTCTGCAGCTTGCCGATGGTGACGCGGTAGGTGCCGGGTTCGAGGCGGTAATAGACGATCTTATCGATCTTCGCGCAGGTGACACCCGGCGCGCGGGAGGCCATGCGCAAGGGACGGCCGCTGCCCTTGGCCACGTCGATCCAGCCGGGCTGGTCCGCCGCGATGCCGAAGGTGCCGGCCTTGCGGATGGTCACCTGGGTTTCCGCCGCGCCGTTCTTCGCGGCAATCGTCGTCGCATGGCGGGTATCAAGCCCGTCGGCGCTGCGTTCCCAGCCCGACAAGGATCGCGGAAGCTCGGTGCATTGCGGCACCGTCAACATCATTCCAGCTACGAATATCAGCATCGCCGACTCCCCTGTTCAGCGAGTCGCTGTTCTATATTCGTTCCACCCCGAGAACAAGCCGATTCAGTTCGGCACCAGCATCATCTTCGCCTTGGTCTGCGCCAGGCCGCTGGCGAAGGCCCGGTAGGTGCCCGGCGCCAGCTCGAAGCGCACGATCTTGCGGATCGTCGAGCAATCCGGCCCATGCCCATGCGCCACCGACTTCAGCGCCGCGCCCCCAGCCGCCCCCGGCACCACGTCGATCCAGCCCGGCTGGTCGAGCGCGATGCCATAGGTGCCGGCCTTGGCGATGCGGAATTCGATCGTCGCCGCCCGCCCCGGCTTGGCGCCCTTGGGCAGGCCCTTGAGCGTCGAGGCGTCGACCGTCGCCAGCGATACTGCCTTGTCCGCCACCAGCTCGTCGCCGGGGGTGCTCCAGCCGGCGAGCGCGACCGGCAGGCTGGCGTCGGGCGCCTTGCACGCGGTGGTCGCCTGGGCGGGCGCGGTCTGGGCGAGCAGCAGGGCGAGCAACAGCATCGGCGGGTCTCCTTGGACGACGAACCGGCGATACGGGATTCCCGTTCCGTCGAAAATGCCCATATGAGGGCCGATCATGTCCCGCGCGCGCATTCTCGTCCTCCATCCGGCTCTGGGGCCGCTCGACTATCGCGTGCCGCATGGCATGGCGGTCGAGCCCGGCAGCATCGTCATCGTGCCGATCGGCCCGCGCCAGTTCGCCGGCGTGGTGTGGGAGCCCGAGCGGCTGCCGACCGAGGAGATCGGCGACAATCGCCTGCGCGCGATCCTCGCCGTCGCCGACGCGCCGCCGATCCCCGCGCCCGTGCGCCGCCTGATCGAGTGGACCGCGGACTATTATCTCGCCCCGCCCTCCTCGGTGCTGGCGATGACGCTGCGAACCTCGGCGGCGTTCGAGGCAGCGCCGACGATCACCGAATATCGCGCGACCGGCGCGGTCCCCGACCGCCTGACCCCGCAGCGCGCCCAGGCGCTGGAGCGGATCGGCCAGCGCCAAGGGCTGGTGCGCGAGCTCGCCGCGATCGCCGAGGTCTCCGACGCCGTGATCCGCGGCCTGGTAAAGACCGGCGCGATCGAGGCCGTAACCGTCGACACCCAGGCCCCCTATCCGCTCCCCGATCCCGCCTTCGCGCCCCCCGAACTCAACCCCGCCCAGGGAGCGGTGGCGGGCGGCTTGCGCACCGCGGTGGAGACCGCCGCCTTCCAGCCCTTCCTGCTCGACGGCGTCACCGGATCGGGCAAGACCGAAGTCTATTTCGAGGCGGTCGCCGCCGCGATCGAGGCCGGAAAGCAGACACTCGTGCTGTTCCCCGAGATCGCGCTGACCGAGCCCTTCCTCACCCGCTTCGCCCGCCGCTTCGGCTGCGAGCCGGTGGCGTGGCATTCGGGTCTGCGCAGCTCCGAGCGCCGCCGCGCCTGGCGCGCGATCGCCAGCGGCGAGGCGATGGTGACGGTAGGCGCGCGCTCGGCGCTGTTCCTGCCCTATCCCAAGCTCGGCCTGATCGTCGTCGACGAGGCGCACGAAACCAGCTTCAAGCAGGAAGATGGCGTGCATTATCACGCCCGCGACGTGGCGGTGATGCGCGGCATGTTCGAACGGTGCCCCGTGGTCCTCGCCTCCGCCACGCCGGCGATCGAGACGCGGCACCAGGTCGAAGTCGGCCGCTATGCCGAGCTCAAGCTGCCCGGCCGCTACGGCGCCGCCGAACTACCGAAGATCGAGGCGATCGACCTGATCCGCGAGCCGCCGGAGCGCGGCCGCTGGCTGGCCCCCCGGCTGGTCGCCGCGATCGAGGAGACGCTCAAGCGCGGCGAACAGTCGCTCCTGTTCCTCAACCGCCGCGGCTACGCGCCGCTGACATTGTGCCGCCACTGCGGCCACCGTTTCCAGTGCCCGAACTGCACGGCGTGGATGGTCGAGCACCGGCTGCTCCATCGCTTGTCCTGCCACCATTGCGGCCACACCATGCCGACGCCAAGCATGTGCCCCGAATGCAAGTCCGACGACACGCTGGTCGCCTGCGGCCCGGGCGTGGAGCGCATCGCCGACGAGGTGGCGGCGCTGTGGCCCGAGGCGCGCACCACCATCGTCACCTCGGACACGCTCTGGTCCCCGGCCAAGGCCGCCGAATTCGTGTCACGGATGGAGCATGGCGCGATCGACATCGTCGTCGGTACCCAGCTGGTCACCAAGGGCTATCACTTCCCCAACCTGACGCTGGTCGGTGTGGTCGACGCCGATCTCGGGCTCGACGGCGGCGACCTGCGCGCCTCCGAACGCACCTTCCAGCAGATCATGCAGGTATCGGGGCGCGCCGGTCGCGGCGAGAAGCCGGGCACGGTGTTCATCCAGACCCATGCGCCCGAGGCGCAGGTGATGCAGGCGCTCGTCTCCGGCGATGCCGAAGCCTTCTATGCGGCCGAGACCGAGGCGCGTCGCCACGCCGAAGCGCCGCCCTTCGGCCGCTATGCTGCGATCATCGTCTCCTCCGAGGACAAGGCGGCGGCGGAGGAAACCGCGCGGATGATCGGCCGTTCGGCGCCGGAGCTCGCCGAGATGCACGTCTACGGCCCAGCCCCCGCGCCCCTGGCAATGCTGCGCGGGCGGCATCGATTCCGCCTGCTCGTGCACGCCAGGCGCAGCTTCGACGTGCAGGACGTGGTGCGCAACTGGCTGGGCGCCCTCAGCTGGAGCGCCCGGGTACGCGTGGCAGTGGACGTGGATCCCTATAGCTTCGTGTGAGCGTCGCCGCTTGAACCGCCGCCGCTTTTCGCCGAAAGCGCGCGGCATGACTTTGACCGGGTTGTTTTCGCGCATGCGGCTCATCTTCGTGCTGATGGTGACGCTGCTTGCCTGGGCCGCGCCGGCCCATGCCGACGATATATCGGCGGCCGGGCGCGGTGTCGTGCGGATCGTCACCATCGCGGTCGCGGACGACGAGGTGGTCGGCTTCGGCCATGGCAGCGGGTTTGCGGTCGCGCCGAACCGCGTCGTCACCAACGCGCATGTCGTCGAGCTCGCCTCGCGCTATCCCGGCAATGTCGTGATCGGAGTGGTGCCGTCCGAGGGGAGCAAGTCCTTCCAGGGCAAGCTGATCGCGATCGACACCAAGCGCGACCTGGCACTGATCGAGTTCAGCGGCGCCAAGCTGCCGACGCTGGCGCTGTCCAGCGCCGCCGTCACCGACGGCGAAACGCTGATCGCGCTCGGCTATCCCGGCAATGTCGACGTCGCCACGGCGCGGTCGGCCGCCGACTTCATCACCCCGCAATCGCCGGTGCGCTCGCAGGGCGGCTTTGCCGGCACTCGAACGCTGGAGGGCATTTCGGTGCTGCTCCACACCGCCAATATCGCGCGCGGCAATTCGGGCGGCCCGCTGCTCGATGCCTGCGGCCGCGTGCTGGGCGTGAACTCGGCGATCACCAACAGCGAGGAGGGCGATTCGACCTTCGCCTTCGCCATCTCGGATGCCGAGCTGAACGGATTCCTTACCCAGGCCAAGCAGCCCTTCGTATCGGTGGCGGCGCCGTGCATCAGCGTCGACCAGCGCAGCGCGCTCGACAAGGCGGCCGAGGAAAAGGATCGCGCCGACGCCGCCAACCGGAATGCGCAGGCAGAATCCGCCGCCGCCCGCGCCCGCGAAGCCGCGATCGACAAGGCGCGCGCGGCGAATGAGTCCACCCGAGAAACCTATATGGCCGGCGCGGCGGTGCTGCTGGTGTTCGGCGCGCTGGCACTCGGCGCGGCAGGACTGCTGCTCTCGCGCGACCAGCAGCGGGCGGGCGTTTGGACCGCCGTCGGCGGCGGAGCGCTGCTGCTCGGTGCGGTGGCGCTGTTCGTACTGCGCCCGAGCTTCGACGAGGCGAGCATCGCCGCGCCGAGCGAGGGCAACGAAACGGCCGAGGCCAAGCTGCCGGCGGACACCGCGCAGGGGCCGCTGGTCTGCACCCTCCAGCCCGATCGCAGCCGCATCACGGTGTCGGCAGGCGAAGCAGTGCGGCTGAACGCAGGCCCGGACGGCTGTTTCGACGGCGGCACCCAATATGCCGAGTCCGGCCGCCGCTGGCAGCGCGTGCTCGTCCCCGCCGACGAGCAGACGGTAACGGTGCGCGAGTTCGATCCGGACAGCGAGACGCTGACCGACACCCGCTATTTTCTCTCCGCCGCCGACATGGAGAAGGTCCGCGAGGTGAAGCCCGCCGTACCGGTGAGCCAGTGCACCGCCGACCAGGCCAAGCGCGCAAGCCTGGCCAGCCTGCAGCAGTCGATGCGCGCGGCACTGCCCTCGGCCTATAACGAAAAGCTCGTCTATCACTGCGCGCCCGGCGCAGCGCAGTAACGCCTGAACCCTCTCCCGTCGTGGGAGGAGGATACGACGCCTATTTCCGCTCGCGCACGCCTTCGCGGCTGCGCAGCGTGCGCTTGCGCTCCAGACCATAGGCATAGCCGCCCATGCTCCCGTCACCGCGCTGGGCGCGGTGGCAGGGAATGGCGAGCGCGACCGGATTGGCGCCGCATGCGGTGCCCGCCGCGCGCACGGCCGCGGGCTTTCCCGCCATCGCCGCAAGTTCGGCATAGCTGCGCGTCTCGCCGGCCGGGATCGTCCGCAGCGCCTGCCACACCGCCTCCTGGAAGGCGGTGCCCTGCACGTCGAGCGGCAGGTCGCGCTGACGATTGGGATCCTCGACCATCGCCACCACCTCGGCCGCGAGCGCGGCGAAGTCCGCGTCGCCAGCCACCACCGTCGCGGCAGGGAAGCGGCGGGCGAGCATGTCCGCATCCTCGTCGAAGGCGATGCGGCAAAGGCCCTTGTCCGTCGCCGCGATGAGCAGCGGGCCGAGGCTGGTATCCGCGATCGTCCAGCGGATCGTCACCCCCGCCCCGCCGCTACGCCACGCGCTCGGCACCATCCCGAGCCGCGCGCCTGCCTCGGCATAGAAGCGGCTGGGGGCCGAATAGCCGGCGGCATAGATCGCCTGGGTCACGCTTGCCTCCTCGTCGAGTGCCGCGGCGGCCCGCCGTGCGCGCAGGCCCCGGGCATAGGCGGCGGGGGTCACGCCGGTCGCACGCTTGAACAGCCGGTTGAAATGATGCGGGGCATAGCCGACCGCCGCCGACAGCGCCTCGAGGCCGATCGGTTCCTCGGCCGCATCGAGCAGCGCCGTGGCACGGGCGACGGCAGTGGCGTCGCGTGCGGCTTCGTCGGGCTTGCAGCGCAGGCACGCGCGGAAGCCAGCGGCGGCGGCCTCCCACCCCGCATCGAAGAAGCGGACATTCTCCGGTCGGGGTCGCCGCGCCGGGCAGCTGGGCTTGCAGTAGATCCCGGTCGTCGTCACCGCGACGACGAAGCGGCCATCCTGCGCCCGGTCGCGCGCGGCGAAGGCGTTCCAGCGGGCATCGTCGAGGGCTGCAGCATCGGTCATGCCATCGCTATACGCCCATTGGCGTAGTTGCGGCATCCCGTCGCTTGCGCGCAAAGCCGCTCCGGCTCTTGCAGTCGGCGCGCTTTGCTGGCAACGTTAACGTTAACACGCGTGCTGGCGCGGTTTGGGGAGAGTGCATGTCCTTCTGGCACCGCACGAGCGCGCTGCGCTGGTGGATCATCGGCATCGTCATGCTGGGCACGATGCTCAACTATCTGACGCGAAGCACGCTGGCGGTCGCGGCGCCGAGCTTCATGGTCGATCTCCACATCAACGAGCAGCAATATTCCTACATCACCGCGGCCTTTCAGGGCGGCATCATGCTGCAGCCGGTGGTGGGCTATATCCTCGACGTGGTGGGCCTGCGATCCGGCATGGTGCTGTTCGCCGCCGGCTGGGGCCTGCTGAGCATGGCGCACGGCCTCGCGTTCAGCTGGCAATGGCTGTTCGCGCTGCGCGGCATGCTGGGCTTTGCCGAGGGGACGTCGCACACCGGCGGCCTCAAGGTCGTCTCGGAGTGGTTCCCGGCGCGCGAGCGCGGCTTTGCGGGCGGGATCTACAACCTCGGCGCCTCGGCAGGTGCGGCACTTGCGGCACCGCTGGTGGCGGGATCGATCGCCTTGTGGAACTGGCGCGCGGCCTTCGTCGTCACCGGCGTGCTGGCGCTGCTCTGGGCGCTGCTCTGGCTTGCCAACTATCGCACGCCGCAGACGCATCCGAGCCTCTCGGACCAGGAGCGTGACCTGATCCTCAGCGGACAGGAGGCGCATATCCAGGAACGCGCCGAGCGCCCCTCGATCGTCCGCCTGCTCACCCAGCGCAACTTCTGGGGCATCGCCCTGCCGCGCTTCCTCGCCGACCCGACCTGGGGGACGCTCACCTTCTGGATGCCGCTCTATCTGGTGAAGGTGCGCGGATTCAACCTGGGCGAGATCGCGGTTTCCGCCTTCCTGCCGTTCATCGCCGCCGACCTGGGCTGCATGTTCGGACCCGCCCTGGCGCTGTTCCTGCAGCGGCGCGGCATCAGCCTGATCAACGCGCGGCGCTGGACCTTCACCTTCGGCGCGCTGCTGATGACCGGCATGGTGTTCGTCGCCAGCGTCGAGAGCGCCTGGCTGGCGGTGGCGCTGCTCTGCCTGGGCGGGTTCGCGCACCAAACGCTGTCGGTCACCGTCATCACCATGGCCAGCGACCTGTTCCCGCGCAACGAGCTCGGCACCGTCGCGGGGCTTGCCGGCACCTTCGCCAACAGCAGCATCCTGATCTTCTCGCTGCTGATCGGCGGGCTGGTCGCCTCGCTCGGCTATGGCCCCTTCTTCATCGCCCTCGGGCTGCTCGACCTCGTCGCCGCCCTTCTTCTCTGGACCCTCGTCAAGGCGCCCCGATGATCCGCAATCCGATCCTGCCCGGCTTCAACCCCGATCCGTCGATCTGCCGCGTCGGCGACGATTATTATATCGCGACCTCGACCTTCGAGTGGTTCCCCGGCGTGCAGATCCACCACAGCCGCGACCTCGCCAACTGGACGCTGGTCGCCCGGCCGCTGGTGCGCGCCTCGCAGCTCGACATGCGCGGCGATCCGGACAGCTGCGGGGTGTGGGCGCCGTGCCTCACCCATGACGGCACCCGCTTCCACCTGCTCTACACCGATGTGAAGCGCTATGGCCGCACGACGATGGGGGGCGCCTCGGGCGCATCGCTGCGCGACTTCCACAACTATCTCGTCACCTGCGACACGATCGACGGCGACTGGTCCGATCCGATCCACCTCAATTCGAGCGGGTTCGACCCCTCGCTGTTCCATGACGAGGACGGCCGCAAATGGGTGGTCAACCAGCTCTGGGACCATCGCCCCGGCCGCAACCGCTTCGCGGGCATCGTGCTGCAGGAATATGATCCGGCGGCGGGCAAGCTGGTGGGCGCGCGCACCAACATCTTCCCCGGCACCGCGCTGGGGCTGACCGAGGCGCCGCACCTCTATCGCCGCGGCGACTTCTACTACCTCCTCACCGCCGAGGGCGGCACCGGCTGGAACCATGCCGTCACCATGGCGCGGTCGCGCGACATCACCGGGCCATACGAGCTGCACCCGGACACGTACATTCTCTCCAGCCGCACCCGCCCCGACGCGGTGCTGGCGCGCGCGGGCCATGCCGATCTGGTCCACACCGCGGACGGCGAACCCTGGCTCGCCTATCTGTGTGGGCGCCCGCTGCCGAATCGCGGCCGCTGCGTGCTCGGCCGCGAGACCGCGATCCAGCCGATGCGCTGGGCCGAGGATGGCTGGCTCTACACCCGAGACGGCCGCGGCCTGCCCGAGCTGGAAGTGCCGGCGCTGAGCAACACCCCCTCGCCGGGGCGGCAGACCGAGGAGCACCACGACTTCGATTCGGCCACCCTGCCGATCGACCTGCAATGGCTGCGCACCCCCGAGCCCGACCGCATCTTCAGCCTCACCGCGCGGCCCGGCCATCTCCGCCTGTTCGGGCGCGAAACGATCGGCAGCGTGTTCACCCAGGCGCTGGTCGCGCGCCGGCTGCAGGCCTTCTGCACCTCGACCAGCTGCGTGCTCGACTTCGAGCCGCAGGACTTCCAGCAGGCGGCGGGGCTGGTGGTCTATTACAACAGCACCAAGTTCCACTACCTGCATGTCAGCCATGACGAGGACATGGGCCGCCATCTCCGCGTGATGACAGCGCTGCCCGACGCGCCGCAGGGCGATGCCTTCACCGCGCCGATCCCGCTGCCGGCGGGGCCAGTGGAGTTACGCTGCGAGGTGGATTACGAGCGGCTGCGCTTCGGCTGGCGCATGGCAGGCGCGGAGGCCTGGCACTGGCTCCCCGAACTGTTCGACGCCTCGATCCTCTCCGACGAGGCGAGCGCCCCCGGCCTGCCCAACTTCACCGGCGCGTTCATCGGCATGGCCTGCCAGGACATGGGCGGCACGGGGATGCCGGCGGATTTCGACTGGTTCGCGTATCGCGAGCGGGCGTTCGTGGTGGATCCGACGGTGGGCTAAACCCGTAGGCGCGTCGCGCATGCCCGAATCTTGTGGGAAGCGGCCGTTAGCCTCCCAGACCGAATGCCGCAGCGATGAACGGGCCGAGCAAGAGGGTGAGGAATATAACCCAGCCCTCCCACGTAGCTGGAAAAAACGGCTTTCCTCGCCCTTCTACGAACCAATCGCCGGGGTTATTGAACCTCACGCGGGAGTGTTTTCTCGGCTGCATCGAATGATTATACGCGGATTTGCTACGTCTAAAAGTGTGGCGCTAGCCGACGGTCAGCCTTTTACGGTAAAGCCAGAGGATGGTAGCAAAGCCGGCTGCTCCGCCAACCGCCGCCGGGCTTATCGACATCCCGAGCATTTCAAGAGAAGTCAGAGCAGCAATCAGGATAACTAGGCCGATTCCATAGCGGAGCATCGAAACAATCCTTTGGGCCACCAGAGACGATATTGTCTCACAAGTGTCAATATCCGCAACTGGGGCGAGAGCTGCCGTACGGCACTCCCTATCGGACGGTGCCGATAAATCGCCCTACACCCCCTCGCGCAACATGCCTGCCCGCCGCGGCCGCGCCTTCAGATCCTCCCCCAACGGGGGAGGGGGACCGCCGCCGAAGGCGGTGGTGGAGGGGCCGCGCCGCGAGGCGCGGTAAAGGCCGGGAGGTCGGACTTCCGCCGCTGGCGCGGCGGCCCCTCCACCATGGGCTGACGCCCATGGTCCCCCTCCCCTGCTTTGGCAGGGGAGGATTTGGAGGGCCTACTCCCCCTCGCGCAACATGCTCGCCCGCCGCAGCCGCGCCTCCAGATCCTCCACCATGCTTTCCCTGCTCCGGAACGCATGCTGCAGGTCGCGCTGGCTGAGGGGCATCAGGAACTCGCAGCCGTGGCGGGTGTCCTCGCGCCACACCACCCGCGCCTCGCGCGCGCCGGCGCCGGACATGCCGATCCAGATCAGCGTGCCCTCGGGCAGTTCGACATCGGCGTTGAACAGGAAGCCGGTGCGCGAGAAATTCTCGACCACCGCGTCGAACGGGCGGCCGTCCATGCCGCGCACGGTGGTTTCCCGATTCACCAGGAAGCGCACCGCGCCGCGCGCGTCCATGCTTCCCCAAACTTCCAGTCGCGCGACGAGCACTCGTGCCTGTTCCCTTGCCCCAGCACACCGGCTCTACGACAAACGGGGTTAACGCCTGACCAACGCGCCGCCGCTTCTTGACGCGGCGCAACATCGCTGCCATATGCGAAACCA
This sequence comes from Sphingomonas sp. TDK1, assembly GCF_001650735.1. Lineage (GTDB taxonomy): Bacteria > Pseudomonadota > Alphaproteobacteria > Sphingomonadales > Sphingomonadaceae > Sphingomonas. Next base: position 105,749 of record NZ_LXVY01000004.1, read on the forward strand.
CGACGAGGCATTTATATGCAGCGTGATCGGCGGCGCGCCCCTGTTGGGGACCTGCTCCGCTAGGCTCTGCTTCGTCGCTTATCGGCTTCCCAAATCACGCGGGGCGTCACTTGTTGACCCCGCCTTCGCGTGCGCCCTTTGAAGATGCGTGCGCGCCGGCCGCATCTATAAGGTTTTACCATGCAATTCAAAGAACTCGGCCTTTCCGAGACCGTCCTGGCTGCGCTCGCCGCCAAGGGCTATACCGACGCGACGCCGATCCAGGCGCAGTCGATCCCCGCGCTGCTCGAAGGCCGCGACCTGCTCGGCATCGCGCAGACCGGCACCGGCAAGACCGCGGCGTTCATGCTGCCCTCGATCGATCGCCTGATCGCCAGCGCCAAGCGTCCGCAGCCGCGCGGCTGCCGCATGCTCGTCCTCGCGCCGACGCGTGAGCTGGCAGCGCAGATCGCCGACAACGCCAAGCATTATGCCAGCGGCACCGGCCTGCGCATCGCCACCGTGTTCGGCGGCACCTCGGTCCACAAGAACAAGACCGATCTGGCGCGCGGCGTCGACATCCTCGTCGCCACGCCGGGCCGCCTCGTCGACCTGCTCGACCAGCATTTCCTGATCCTGCTAGGCATCGAGATCCTGGTGCTTGACGAAGCCGACCAGATGCTCGACCTGGGCTTCATCCATGCGCTGCGCCGCATCGTGAAGGAGCTGCCGACCAAGCGCCAGTCGCTGTTCTTCTCGGCGACCATGCCGAAGACGATCCGCGAGCTGGCCAGCCAGTTCATCCACAATCCGGTCGAAGTGAAGGTGACCCCGGTCGCCACCACCGCCGAGCGCGTCGAGCAGTTCGTCACCTATGTGACGCAGGCCGAGAAGCAGGCGCTGCTGACGATGCAGTTGCGCAACCCGGAGATCGACCGCGCGCTGATCTTCACCCGCACCAAGCATGGTGCCGACCGCGTCGTGCGGCTGCTCGCCGGCAACGGCATCGCCGCAAACGCGATCCACGGCAACAAGAGCCAGCCGCAGCGCGAGCGCGCGCTGGGCGAATTCCGCTCGGGCAAGGTCAAGCTGATGGTGGCGACCGACATCGCCGCGCGCGGCATCGACGTATCGGGGGTGAGCCATGTGTTCAACTTCGAGCTGCCCAACGTGCCGGAGCAATATGTCCACCGCATCGGCCGCACCGCGCGCGCCGGCGCCGACGGCATCGCGATCAGCTACTGCGCCGATGACGAGCGTCCGTACCTGAAGGACATCGAGCGGCTGACCCGCCAGAAGCTCACCGTGCAGCCGCTGCCGGAGAACTTCATGGCCGAGGCCGACAAGATCAAGTCGACCCGCTCGCCGATGCCGGCGAGCCGCGACGAGCAGAACGGCCGCAACGGCCGCGCGATGCAGCATGCCTCGGGTCGGCGTGGCGACGGCCAGCCGGGCGGCCGCGGTCGCGGCGGTCCGCGCAGCGATGCGCCGCGTAGCGGCGAGCCGCGTCGGGCCGAGGGCGGCGCGCGCAGCGACCAACCGCGTCGCGCCGAAGGTGCCGGCCATGCCGGTGCAGGGGCAGGCGCGGGTCGCGGCCCGGGCGCGCCCAAGCGCAAGTTCAACGCGCGTCCGGCCGGCAGCGGCCAGGGTCGCCCCGGCAGCAATCGCGGCCAGGGCCAGGGCGGCGGTCAGGGTCGCGGGCGCTGACGTCCGCGCGCTTCCCCGACATGGGGAGGCGATCCATGCGAGCATGGTGGAGGGGCCGCGCCGCGAGGTGTGGCCCTTCGCGTTTTGCGGCCGGGAGGATCGCCGTGCCGTCCCATCGCGGCACGGCTGTATCAAAGCCGGCCATTTACCAATTTCAATAATCTAGCGCCGCCCCCTGCGATCACGATACCGCCCGTGCAACTCAACGGGTGGGACAGAAAGACAATGCGCACGGCCCTGATGGCGGCAGCTCTTGCATTCGGCGCGATGGCGCCGGCAGCCGCGGACGCGGCGGTGGTGATCACCGGCGTCGACAGCAATCCCGGCATCCTGATGGCGGACATGATGGTCTACACGCCCGGCAACTTTCTGGGCGCCTGGCCGGGCATGGGCCGCTTCCTGCTGAGCGGCACCGAAGGCGGCAAGGCCGTCTCGTTCCTCAGCTACTGCATCGATCCCTTCAAGCCGGTAGGCGAAGGCGCGTATGAACGCGCAGGCATCGGCTCGGTCCTGGGCGATCCCACCCGCCAGCAGCAGATGCTGACGCTGCTCACCCATTCCGATCTGCTGCTTGCCGCCGAGACGGATCTATCGGGCAAGCAGACAATCTCCGCCGCGACCCAGCTCGCCGTGTGGGAAATCCTCACCGAAAGCGGCAAGTATGATACGACCGCCGGCGACTTCTACACCTATGGCGGCAACAGCAATGATGCGCGCAGCCTGGCCAACAGCTATCTTACCCAGGTCACCAGTGGCGGCTGGGCCCCCATTGCCGGCCAACAGCTGCAGGTGCTCTACTCGCCCACCCAGCAGAGCCAGGTGTTCCTCACCGCCGTGCCGGAACCGGCCAGCTGGGCGATGATGATCGGCGGCTTCGCCTTCGTCGGCGGCATGCTGCGTCGCCGCCGCAGCATGGCCTACCGAGTCGCCTGAGCGCGGCTATCACGCTGAATTCGGGGCAGGCGCATGGTTCGCCTGCCCTTTTTCTTTGCCGTTTGGCGACACACGCAAATGCAGGCATGAAATGCCCGTGTGACGTTTCAGCGACTCGGGTTGCATCCCTTGAACCGCGATGCTAGCAGCCCGGCAACCCATCGGGGGCGCAGTATGCGTCGCCCCCCTTTTGTGCATGGGGTCACTTCCGACCCTCCGAGAGGAAACGAATCGCGTGGAGAATTCCGGCGGTATTCAGGCCAGCCTAAGCGGACGCTACGCAACCGCGCTGTTCGAGCTGGCACGTGACGCCAAGGCCATCGAGGCCGTCGAAGCGAGCCTTGCGACCGTGCGGGCGGCGCTCGACGAGTCGCCCGAGTTCAAGGCGCTGACCACCAGCCCGCTGATCGGCCGGAAGGACGCCGGCAAGGCGGTGGCCGCTGCGGCGGGCGCGATGGGCCTGGATGCGACGACGACCAAGTTCCTCGGCGTGCTCGCCGAGAACCGCCGTCTGGCACAGCTGCCGGCGATCATCCGCACCTTCCGCGCGCTGGCGACCAGCCATCGCGGCGAGACGACCGCGGAGGTGGCCTCGGCACACCCGCTCAATGCCGAACAGGTCGACGCGCTCAAGCAGCAGCTGCGTACCCGAATCGGCCGCGAGGTCTCGGTCGACCTGTCGGTGGACCCCTCGCTCCTCGGCGGCCTGGTCGTGAAGATCGGCAGCCAGATGATCGATTCGTCGATCAAGACCCGACTGAACTCCCTCGCGCACGCGATGAAAGGCTGAAGGCAAGAAGATGGATATCCGCGCCGCAGAAATCTCGAAGGTCATCAAGGACCAGATCGCCAATTTCGGCACCGAAGCGCAGGTTTCGGAAATCGGCCAGGTGCTGTCCGTCGGCGACGGCATCGCGCGCATCCACGGGCTGGACAATGTCCAGGCCGGTGAGATGGTCGAATTCGCCAATGGCGTGCAGGGCATGGCGCTCAACCTCGAGGCCGATAACGTCGGCGTCGTGATCTTCGGCTCGGACGCCGAGATCAAGGAAGGCGACACGGTCAAGCGCACCGGCACGATCGTGGACGTCCCCGTCGGCAAGGGCCTGCTCGGCCGCGTCGTCGACGGCCTGGGCAACCCGATCGATGGCAAGGGCCCGATCGAGTATACCGAGCGCCGCCGCGTCGAAGTGAAGGCACCGGGCATCATCCCGCGCAAGTCGGTGCACGAGCCGGTGCAGACCGGCCTCAAGGCCATCGACGCGCTGGTGCCGATCGGCCGTGGCCAGCGCGAGCTGATCATCGGCGATCGCCAGACCGGCAAGACCGCCGTCGCGATCGACACCTTCATCAACCAGAAGGGCCCGAACAGCTCGGGCGACGAAGGCAAGAAGCTCTACTGCATCTACGTCGCAATCGGCCAGAAGCGCTCGACCGTGGCGCAGATCGTCCGCCAGCTCGAAGAGAATGGCGCGATGGAATATTCGATCGTCGTCGCCGCCACCGCCTCGGAGCCGGCCCCGCTGCAGTTCCTCGCGCCCTATACCGGCTGCGCGATGGGCGAGTTCTTCCGCGACAACGGCATGCATGCCGTGATCGTGTATGACGATCTGTCGAAGCAGGCCGTCGCCTATCGTCAGATGTCGCTGCTGCTCCGCCGCCCGCCGGGCCGCGAAGCCTATCCGGGCGACGTGTTCTATCTCCACAGCCGCCTGCTCGAGCGCGCCGCGAAGATGAATGACGCCAACGGCTCGGGCTCGCTGACCGCGCTGCCGATCATCGAGACGCAGGCGGGCGACGTGTCGGCCTATATCCCGACTAACGTGATCTCGATCACCGATGGCCAGATCTTCCTCGAGACCAACCTGTTCTACCAGGGCATCCGTCCGGCCATCAACGTCGGCCTGTCGGTGTCGCGCGTGGGTTCGTCGGCGCAGACCAAGGCGATGAAGAAGGTCTCGGGCTCGATCAAGCTCGAGCTCGCCCAGTATCGCGAAATGGCCGCGTTCGCGCAGTTCGGTTCGGACCTCGACGCCTCGACCCAGAAGCTGCTCAACCGCGGCGCGCGCCTGACCGAGCTGCTCAAGCAGCCGCAGTTCAGCCCGCTGTCGTTCGAAGAGCAGACCATCTCGATCTTCGCCGGCACCAACGGCTACCTCGACAATGTCGCGGTCAAGGACGTGGTCCGCTTCGAAGCCGCGATGCTCGCGCACTTCCGTTCGCAGCATGCCGAGGTGCTCGCCGAGATCCGCGACACCAAGGCCTTCGAGAACGGTACGCGAGACAAGGTGAAGGGCGTGCTCGACGCCTTCACCAAGACCTTCGCCTAAGGGACTGCCGCCGGATGGCCAACCTCAAGGAACTCAAGGGCCGGATCGCCTCGGTCAAGTCGACCCAGAAGATCACCAAGGCCAAGCAGATGGTCGCGGCGGCGAAGCTGCGGAAGGCGCAAGCCGCCGCAGAAGCCGCGCGCCCCTATGCCCAGCGCCTTGAGGGCGTGGTCGCCAGCCTCGCCAGCAAGGTCGGGGCCAGCGACAATGCGCCGCGTCTCCTCGCCAGCACCGGCAAGGCGGACACGCAGCTCCTCATCGTCGCCAATGGCGACAAGGGCCTGTCGGGTGCGTTCAACGCCAACATCGTCAAGGCGGCGATCCTCAAGGCCCGCACGCTGATCGCCGAGGGCAAGACGGTGAAGTTCTACCTCGTCGGCCGCAAGGGCCGCGCGGTGATCGCCCGTACCTTCCCCGGCATGATCGTCGGCCAGTTCGACACCACTGCCGTGCGGACGCCGGGGTATGACGAAGCGCGCGCCATCGCCAAGGACGTGACCGACCGCTTCTTCGCGGGCGAGTTCGACGTGGCGACGCTGTTCTACTCGCACTTCCGCTCGGCACTGGCCCAGGTGCCGACCGAGCAGCAGCTGATCCCGGTTTCGGTGCCGGAGATGACGGTGGCGAGTGCGGGTGCTTCGGTCGAGTATGAGCCGGACGAAGAGACGATCCTCGCCGATCTGCTGCCACGCAACCTGACGGTGCAGATCTTCAAGGCGCTGCTGGAAAACCAGGCCAGCGAGCAGGGCGCGTCGATGACCGCGATGGACAACGCGACGCGCAACGCCGGTGACCTGATCAACCGTCTGACGATCCAGTATAACCGTTCCCGCCAGGCCGCGATCACGACCGAACTGGTGGAAATCATTTCGGGCGCCGAAGCGCTCTAAAAGCTGCACGAAGCAAGGAAAGCAACAATGGCAACCGCCGCTGTAGACACCACCCCGACCACGGGCACCAACAATGTCGGCCGCATCAGCCAGGTGATCGGCGCGGTCGTCGACGTGACGTTCGAGAACAACCTGCCGGCGATCCTTTCGGCGCTCGAGACGCAGAACAACGGCAACCGCCTGGTTCTCGAAGTCGCGCAGCATCTGGGCGAGAACACCGTCCGCACGATCGCGATGGACGCGACCGAGGGGTTGACGCGTGGCCAGACTGTCACCGACACTGGCAACCAAATCCAGGTGCCGGTCGGCCCCGCGACGCTCGGCCGCATCCTCAACGTCGTCGGCGAACCGATCGACGAGCGTGGTCCTGTCGGCACCGAGCTGCGCGCGCCGATCCACGCCAAGGCCCCCGAGTTCATCGAGCAGTCGACCGACAGCGCGATTCTCGTCACCGGCATCAAGGTGATCGACCTGCTCGCGCCCTATGCGAAGGGCGGCAAGATCGGCCTGTTCGGCGGCGCCGGCGTGGGCAAGACCGTGCTCATCCAGGAGCTGATCAACAACATCGCGAAGGGCCATGGCGGCACCTCGGTGTTCGCAGGCGTGGGCGAGCGTACCCGTGAGGGCAACGATCTCTATCACGAGTTCCTCGACGCCGGCGTCATCGCCAAGGACGCCGACGGCAACGCCATCAGCGAAGGCTCGAAGGTCGCCCTCGTATATGGCCAGATGAACGAGCCGCCGGGCGCCCGTGCCCGCGTCGCGCTGTCGGGCCTGACGATCGCCGAATATTTCCGCGACGTCGAAGGCCAGGACGTGCTGTTCTTCGTCGACAACATCTTCCGCTTCACCCAGGCGGGCGCGGAAGTGTCGGCACTGCTCGGCCGTATTCCGTCGGCGGTGGGCTATCAGCCGACCCTGTCGACCGACATGGGCGCGCTGCAGGAGCGCATCACCTCGACCACCAAGGGGTCGATCACCTCGGTGCAGGCCGTGTACGTGCCCGCCGACGATCTTACCGACCCGGCGCCGGCAACCTCGTTCGCCCACTTGGACGCGACGACCGTGCTCAACCGCGCCATCTCCGAGCTGGGCATCTACCCGGCGGTGGATCCGCTCGACTCGACCAGCCGCGTGCTGGAACCGCGCGTCGTCGGCCAGGAGCATTACGAGACGGCGCGTGCGGTGCAGGCCATCCTGCAGAAGTACAAGTCGCTGCAGGACATCATCGCGATCCTGGGCATGGACGAGCTTTCCGAAGAGGATAAGCTGACCGTCGCCCGCGCCCGCAAGATCCAGCGCTTCCTCAGCCAGCCGTTCCACGTCGCCGAAGTGTTCACCGGCATCCCGGGCGCCTTCGTGCAGCTGGAAGACACGGTGCGCTCGTTCAAGGCGGTGGTCGACGGCGAGTATGACCATCTCCCGGAAGCGGCCTTCTACATGGTCGGCGGCATCGACGACGCGATCGCCAAGGCCAAGAAGCTCGCCGACGAGGCGTAAGCCACTACTAGCCCCTCCCCTTCAGGGGAGGGGTTGGGGTGGGGCGCGAGCGCAAGCGAGCGTCCCGTACTAGCCCCAAATGGCGACGCCGGGGGCATCGAGCCCCCGCCGCCGCATCCCCACCCCTTCCCCCTCCCCTGAAGGGGAGGGGCTTAGGATAGAGAACATGCTGCACTTCGAACTCGTCACCCCGGAACGTCTCGTCCGCTCGGAAGAGGTCCATATGGTCGTCGTCCCCGGCAGCGAGGGCGATTTCGGCGTGCTGGAAGGCCATGCGCCGATCATGTCGACGATCCGCGACGGCAATATCGAACTCTATAAGGCGGGTTCGACCACGCCCGAGCTGATCCGCGTCGAAGGGGGTTTCGCCGAGGTCAACGAGCGCGGTCTCACCGTGCTGGCCGAACGCGCCGAATAAGCGCACGCACCGAACAACAGTTCGAGGGGGCCCCAGGGCCCCCTTTTTTGTGCGTGCGCGCGGCTGGCGGGGCCGGAGGTGGCACGGCCATTCTCGCCCCCGGCCTTCCCTTCCAGCGACGCCAGCCCCCCCCCAGCGGCGCAGCCAAGGCGCGCCGGGCCCAGGCCATCGGTGCGTTCTGGCGCTCCCTGTGCGCCCTGCCTGCGCGGCGCCCTGCCCGCCGGCATGCCGCTCGGACCTGACAGCGCCCGGTACGGCCCTTGCCAGCGATGGAGCCGGCGCATGGCAGCGGATGCGCTCCGACCGCCTCGAAGCGACGGGGCATGGCCGCAGAGACCTTAGCGCCACCGATACAAAAAGGCCGGACGCGATCCCGTCGCGCCCGGCCTTTTTGTATCCATACTGTCCCTACCGGGGTTACTTCGCCGCCTTCTCCGGCAGCACCACCATCGTCCAGTCCTTGTCCGGCCGCAAATATTTGGCGGCGAGCGCCTGGAGTTCGGCCGGGGTGGTCGCGGCATAATCCTTCGCCAGGCTGCGCATGCCGGTGATCCGTGCCGGATCCTGCGTGCCGCCCTCCACCAGGTTCATCCAGAACATGTTGCCGCTCGACATGCGGAGAAGCTGCTGCTTGAGCGGCGTCAGCGCGCGGTTGAGCTCGTCGGCGTCGATCGGCTTCGCCACCAGGTCCGCCGCGATGTCGCGGGCGAGCTTGAAGAAGAAGTCGGTCTTGTCCGGCGGCACCATGCCCAGCGCGGCGATCTTGCCGCCGGCGGCCAAGCCCAGCGGCCAGTCGCTCATCACATTGGGCGAATAGCTCACGCCCGCCTGGATGCGCAGCTGCTCGATCAGCCGGTCGCGGAACACAGCGGTAAGGATCTCGAGCTTGCGGCTCTCGGCGAGGCCGGCACTGCCGCCGCCCGTCGGCCAGGCGATCACCGCCGCGGCCTGGTCCACCGCGCCGGTATGGGTGCGCACCACCGGCGTCGCGACATGCGCGGGGAAGCGCACCGGCGCGCCGCTTTCCGCACCCGGGCCGCGCGACTTCAGCGCGCCGAAGCTCGCCGCCACCGCCTGCACCGTCGCATCGGCATTCATGTCGCCGAAGATATCGACCTCGATCGGGCCGGTCTGGAGGATCGGCTCCCAGAAGGCGCGGAACGCCTGCGGGGTGAGCGCGGTCACTTCCTCGCGGCTCGGCACGCCCCAGCGGGGATCGCCGTCGTGCAGCAGCACGTCGAGGTCGCGGCCGAGGACCGCGTCCGGCGAGGCCGAGAGGCCGGCATAGGAGGCCAGCGTCGCCGCCTTGGCGCGGGTGATCGGGTTGGGGTCCCAGCCCGGCGCGGCCAGCTTGGTCGCGAACAGGCGGAGCTGGTCGGCAAGGTCCTGCTTGTTGGTCTGCGCCTGGAAGACGAAGGCGTCCTCCTCGATGTCGAAGCCAAGGCCGATCTGGCGGTTGCCGGTCAGCGCGTCGAGCTCCTCCTGGCCGAACTTGCCGATGCCGCTGGCCATCAGCGCGGTCTTGCCGGCCCAGGCCGGCACGCGCTTGTCACCCGGCAGCGCCCGCAGGCCCCGGCCGAAGCGGATGTTGACCCAGACCTTGCCGGTTTCGGACTGGTCCTCGCGCATCAGCAGCTTGACGCCGTTGGCGAAGGTGACCTGATCGATGGCGATATCCGGATCAACGCGCGTGCGCTCGACCACCTTGCCCGGCGCGCCGAGGCGCGGCAGCTGGTCGAACTTCACGTTCAGCGTACGGCGCTTCATCGCCGCCGCCTTCACGTCCGCCTGGAGCGCGGTCGTCACCTTGCGGACGACATCGGGATCGGGCGCATGGGTGTTGACGAGCGCGCGCGTCGCAGTGCCCTCGAACACCTTCTTGGCCGAGGCCTGCACCGCCGCCGGCGTGAACATGCGCGCGGCGATCGCGCCCTTGAAGATCGCATAGGAGGCTTCGGGCGTCGTCACCGTCTCGTTGATGTCGACGGCCTGGACGAGATCGTCCGCCAGCGACACGGCCGATTCGACCGGCGCGGTGGAGATGCGGTTGCGCATCACCGCATCGATCTCGCCGAGCTCGCGGTCGATCTCCGCCTGGCTGGGCGGGGCGGCCATCAGCTCGGCAGCGGTGGCGCGGACATCGCGCAGCGCGCTTTCCCAGTCGTCGCCGGTGGGCAGCACGGTCAGCGTCGTGACGTTCGCCGAGCGGGCGATATCGTCGAGATCCGCGCCCGCCCCGATGAACGAGGCGCCGCCGCGCGCGCGCGATTCGAGGCGACGGTTGAGAATGCGGATCGCCACCATGTCGATCATGCGCTTCTGGTTGAAGATCACCGTGTCGGCATAGACCGTCCACGGCCGCACGATCGCCATCAGCGCCACCGGCTGCAGCGCCGGCTCGACGATGCTCGCGGCGATCGGATGATCGGCCTCGGGCTTGCCGAAATCGGGGGTCTTGGGCGCCTCGCCCTTGCCCTGCCAGCTCGAGAAATATTTGTTGATCATCGCCTCGAGGATCGCGGGATCGACATCGCCGATCGCGATCACCGTGGCGCGCTCCGGGCGGTACCAGCGATCGTGGAACGCCTGGACGCTGGCCGGCGTGGCGGCATTGAGCGCCTCGACGGTGCCGATCGGCTCGCGATCGGCGAGCAGCTGGCCGGCGAAGATCAGCTGGTACAGCGCGTCCTGCATCCGCTTCTGCGGCGCGGGCTGCTCGCGCCCCTCGGCGAGCACCACCGGGCGCTCGGCGGTGAGCGACGCCTGGGTGATCGCCGGCGCGGCCATCATGCCGGAGAGGATCTTGAAGCTCTCGTCCAGCCCTTCCGGCGTCGCGTTGGGCAGATCGAGCTTGTAGGTGGTGCTGATGAAGGTGGTCGCAGCGTTGCTGTCCGAGCCGAAGGTGACGCCCAGGCGCTGCCAGATCCGCTTCGAATCGCCGTCCGGCACATAGGTCGAGCCGCGGAAGCTGAGATGTTCGAGCAGGTGCGCGAAACCGCGCTCCGAGTCGCGCTCCATCAGCGAGCCCGCATCGATGCGGACGCGGATCGAGATCTGCCCCGGCGGCACGCCGTTCTTGCGCACCGCATAGCGCACGCCGTTGGAAAGCCGCCCGAACTTCCATTTATCGTCATGGACGAGGTCGCTGCCCTTGTAGAGCCAGGGATCCTCGGCGGTCTGGACGCCCTCGGGCCGGCCTTGCGCCAGCACCGGCGTGGGCAGCGAAGGAGCAGCGAGTGCAAGGAGAAGCAGGGCGAAGCGCGGCATGCGCGGACGTGAGAACATGAAGCCCTTTCTAGAGGCGAGTTGGTCGCCTTGCCACCGGCAACCTTTCTGCCGGATGTACGCCACAAGAATCCATCCCGACGCCATGTTTTGGACCCAAGTGACGGCCTAGATCCAGGGCATGGATTGTTGCGTTGCAGCACCGAAGTTCGGGGCCAACGCGGAAGGTTCGGGGAAGTTGCGCGTGGATGTTGCCACCAGCGAGGCACGGATCGGGTTGCCGGCCGACACGGCCGTGCTTCCCGACTCGCCCTGCCGCCCGCGCCCCCTGCTGCTGCGCTGGGGCAAGCACCTGCGCGGCACGCTCGACCGGCTGATCGCGGCGTCCTCGCTGGTACCCAATACGCCGGTGCTCGACATGCGGGCCTTTCCCTGGACGGCCGCGCTGCGCGCCGATTGGGCAGCGATCCGCGACGAGGCGCTGGCAGCGATCGCGGCGCAGCCCGGCGCGCCCTCGCTTGCCGCCATCTCGCCCGACCACCGCGCCATCGCGCCGATCGGCAAATGGCGCAGCCTGTTCCTGTGGGGCTATGGCTACCGCGTCGACGAGAATCTCGCGCGCTGCCCGCACACGTCGCGGCTGATGGAGCAGATTCCCGGCCTGAACAGCGCGATCTTCTCGATCCTCGCGCCCGGCACGCATATTCCGGCGCATCGCGGCGTCACCAAGGGGCTGATCACCTGCCATATGGGGCTGGTGGTACCGCGCGACGGCGACGTGCGGATGCGCATCGGCAGCCGCGTGGTCCGCTGGGCCGAGGGCGAGACCCTGGTGTTCGACGACACCTATGACCATGAAGTGTGGAACGACAGCGCGCATACCCGCATCGTCCTGCTGATCCAGTTTCGCCGCCCCTTGCGCAATCCGGGCCGCTGGATCGCCGACACGCTGCTCGGCGTGCTGCGCCGCTCCGCCTTCGTGCAGGAAGCGCGGGCGAATCTGCGGCGCTGGCATCGCGGCGAAATCACGGCCGACGCCTGACGATCGCCACATTGTCGGCGCGGACCGGCGGCGCTAAGCCAGGACCATGCCACGCCCCTTCCATCTTGCCTTTCCGGTGCATGACCTCGCCGCCGCCCGCGCCTTCTACGGCGGGCTGCTCGGCTGCCCGGAGGGCCGCGCGTCGGACCAGTGGATCGACTTCGATCTGTTCGGCCACCAGATCGTCGCCCATCTCGATCCTGCCGCGAAGCCGGTCGCGACGACCAGCCCGGTCGACGGCCATGACGTGCCGGTGCCGCATTTCGGGGTGGTGCTGACGATGGAGGACTGGCACGCGCTCGCAGCCAGGCTGGAGGCGGCAGGGGTTGCCTTCGGCATCGCGCCGCACATCCGCTTCCAGGGGCAGGTGGGCGAGCAGGCGACGATGTTCTTCCGCGACCCCAGCGGGAACGCGCTGGAATTCAAGGCGTTCGCCGATGACGCCATGGTGTTCGCAACATGATCCCGCAGACGATCAGCGTCGACATTCCCCACCAGCTGGGCCGCGACGCGGCGCGGGCACGGATCGATTCGAAGATCGGCCGGCTGGCGGAAAAGATCCCCGGCGGCGCCACCGTCGAGCACCGCTGGGACGGCGACAGCCTGCACTTCACCGTCGCGGCGATGGGCCAGCAGGTGGTGAGCCGGCTGGACGTGCAGGATACCCAGGTCCACGCCGAAATCGCCCTGCCCGGCATGCTCGCATTGTTCGCGGGCAAGGTGCGCGAGATGCTCGCGAAGGAAGGGCCCCGGCTGCTCGCCTGAGGGGCCCGCGGCGGGTCAGCGCGCCGCGCTCACCCGCCACACGGTATTGCCGACATCGTCCGCCACGAGCAGCGCGCCGCCCGCCCCGGTGATCACCGCGACCGGGCGGCCCTGCGCTTCGCCCTTGGCGTTGAGGAAGCCGGTGAGCACGTCCTGCAGCTTGGCGCCCTTGGCCGGGAAGCCATTGTCGCCGAACGGCACGAACACGACCTTGTAGCCCGAGGGCGGCTGGCGATTCCACGAGCCGTGCAGGCCGATGAAGGCGCCGTTCGCATAGGCGCCGCCCAGCCGCGCACCATCGGCGAAGGTGAGGCCCAAAGGCGCGGTGTGGGCACCCAGCCCGAAGTCCGGGCGGCGGACATATTCGCGCAGGTCCGGCCGCCCCGGCTCGACCCGCTTGTCTTCGTACCCACCCCAATATTGCCAGGGCCAGCCGAAAAAGGCGCCGAGATCGACCCGGCTCAGATAGTCCGGCGGCATGTCCGAGCCGAGCATGTCGCGCTCGTTCACCACCGCCCAGAGCGCCTGGGTCCTGGGCTCGAAGGCCATGCCGTTGGCGTTGCGGATGCCCCAGGCGAAGATGCGGCTGGTCTTGGTCGCGGGATCCAACTCGAGGATCACCGCGCGGTTGGTCGGCTGCGCCGCCGCGGCGGCCATCTGGCCGGGGCTTTCGGCGCTGTAGATCGGGCCTTCCTTGTCCAGCCCGTCCTCCGCGACGTTCGAGGACGAACCGATGCTGACATAGAGGTGCTTGCCGTCGAGCGAGGCCACCACGTTGCGCGCCCAGTGGTTGCCGCCGCCCGGCAGCGCCAGGATCTTCTCCGACTTGGCGGTGATCCTGGTCTGGCCTTCCAGATACGGATAGCGGACCAGCGAATCGGTGTTCGCCACGTAGAGCGCGCCGTTCGCCACCACCATGCCGCTGGGCGAGTTGAGCCCGGTGAGGAATACGGTGCGCATATCGGCCACGCCGTCGCCATCGCTGTCGCGCAGCAGCGTGATGCGATTGGCCGAGGCGCCGCCGGCACCCGCCTTGTTCATCAGGATGCCCATTACCCAGCCGGTGATCCCGCCCTTGTCGCGCGGCGGCGAATTGCTTTCCGCGACGAGGATGTCGCCATTGGACAGCTGGTACAGCCAGCGTGGGTGGTCCAGCTTGTCGGCGAACTTTTGCACCTTCAGGCCCGCCGCCGGCTTCGGCATCGCGCCCGCCGGCCAGCCGACCGCCTTGGCGACCCCGACCGTAGGGATGTTCTGATAGCGCGGATCGGTGATCTCGGGTTCGCGGCCGGTGACGGCGATCTCGGGCAGCGTGGCGACGTCCGGGCGGCTGAGCCAGTACCAGGCGGCACCGCCGGCGACGATCAGAAGGGCGAGGGCGATCAGAAGGCGCTTGAGCATGCCGCCAGCGATAGGGGGCAGCGCGCATGAATCCAATGCGATTCTGCGGGCCGCGCTTGACTTCGCTTTGCACTGAGCAAGAGTGTCGGTTCACCTGTTCCGGGGGATCGGCCCGAATGCGGTTCTGGTTGCGCGCGTCTGCCGTGATGCTGGCCTTGTCGGGCAGCGCTTCCGCCTTCGCGCAGCAGCAGCCGCCCGAGCATCGCAGCGAATGGCCCGGCCTTGTCTCCGGCGACGACGGCATCGACGGGATGGAGAGCGGACCGGAGCTGCAGCGCGGCCGTGAACCCGGTGCCATGCTCGCCGACCAGCGACGGCTGAGCGCGGCGCTTGCCGGCCTTCAGCCCGAACGCAAGGGCGTGGTCGACGCCTATGTCCTGAGCGTCGCGCTCGACAGCGATCCGGTGTTCTCCCGCGAGGCGCGCGAGAGCGGCCGGGTGCTCACCCGCCGTTTTGATGCTGACGGTCGGACGCTGGTGCTCGCCGGGCCCGACGGCCGCGGCGGCGCGCCCCTCCCCGCCGGCAGCCTGACGTCGCTGACGCTCGCGCTGGCCCGTGTCGCCGAGTTGATGGACCATCGCCAGGACGTGCTGGTCCTGTACGTCACCGCGCACGGCGCCCCCGATGCAGGTATCGCCTATCACGATGGCGACCAGGGCTTCGGCGTGCTGCCGCCGAAGCGGCTCGCCGAGCTGCTCGACGGACTCGGCATCCGCAACCGGCTGCTGCTGATTTCCGCCTGCTACTCCGGCGCGTTCGTGAAACGGCTGATGAGCGACACCACCGCGATTCTCACCGCCGCGTCGGCGACCCGCAGTTCGTTCGGCTGCCGCGCGGAAAATGACTGGACCTTCTTCGGCGATGCGCTGGTCAACCACGCGCTGCGCAAGCCCCAGCCGCTGGCCGACGCCGCCGCCGAGGCGCGCAAGACGATCATCGGCTGGGAACGCGAGGGGCGGCTCGACCCGTCGATGCCGCAGGTGACGATCGGGGACGCCGTGGGAAGCTGGCTCGCGCCGCTGGAGGCACGAATGCCGAAGCAAGCGACGGCACCGGTGGGCGCGCCGGCGACGGACGCGCTGCAGCCCTGAGCCTGATCCTCCCTCCCGCAAGCGGCAGGGGGATGCAGGAAGAGCGGAACTCCCCCCGCCCTCGCCGGTTGGCGGCGCATGTCCGAATCCCAGAGCCCGCTCCAGCGCTATCCGCTGCTCGCCACGCCGCATGTCCGGTTGCAGGGCAATGTCGACGACGCGATGTACCAGAAATTCCGCGAGCAGCTGCTCGGTGCAGCCGGCGACGGCCCGTTGGTGGTGTCGCTCTCCACGCTCGGCGGCGACCCGGAGGTCGCCCGGCTGATGGCCGACGAACTGCGCCTGCTGCGCGAGGCGACGGGCCGCGAGCTGCTGTTCCTCGGCAAGGTCGCCGTCTATTCGGCCGGCGCGACCTTCATGTCGGGCTTTCCGGCCGACAAGCGCTTCCTTACCCGCGGAACCCGGCTGATGCTGCACGAGCGGCAGATGCATTCGAGCATAGACCTTTCCGGCCCGCTGCGCGCCCTGCCCGCGATCCTCAAGGCCAAGCTCAACGAAATCGAGCACTCGATCGCAATCGAGGAAGAAGGGTTTCGCGCCCTTGTCGCCGGATCGCGAGTCGATTTCGAGGAACTGCGCCGCCGCGCGCCCTATAACTGGTATATCGAGGCCGAGGAGGCCCGCGATCTGGGGCTCGTGCTGGACGTGATCTGAGCGCCCCAGTCCAAAGGACACTTGCGCTGCGCCCGCGAAAGGCATAGCCCGCGCCGCAAAACCGACGCGTCGCGCCGAAGCGAAAGAGGAAGTTTCAGGAATGGCCGAATTCCGCCTGCCCAAGAACAGCCGCATTACCAAGGGCCAGGAGCACAAGGCGAGCCCCGAAGCCACGCGGGTCAAGAAGTTCAAGATCTACCGCTACGATCCGGATTCGGGCGAGAACCCGCGCTACGACACGTTCGAGGTGGACCTCGACGATTGCGGCCCGATGGTTCTCGACGCGCTGATCAAGATCAAGGGCGAGCAGGACTCGTCGCTTACGTTCCGTCGCTCCTGCCGCGAAGGCATTTGCGGTTCCTGCTCGATGAACATCGGCGGCAAGAACGGCCTCGCCTGCACCACCGCGATCGAGGACGTGAAGGGCGAGGTGCAGATCACCCCGCTGCCGCACATGGACGTGATCAAGGACCTGGTCCCCGATTTCACGCACTTCTATGCGCAGTACGCCTCGATCAAGCCGTGGCTGCAGACCGTGACCACCACGCCTTCGGGCAAGGAGCGCCTGCAGAGCCCCAAGGATCGCGAGAAGCTGGACGGCCTCTACGAGTGCATCCTGTGCGCCTGCTGCTCGACCTCGTGCCCGAGCTACTGGTGGAACAGCGACAAGTTCCTCGGCCCGGCGATCCTGCTCCAGGCCTATCGCTGGCTTGCCGATTCGCGCGACGAGATGACCGGCGAGCGGCTCGACCAGCTCGAGGATCCGTTCCGCCTGTATCGCTGCCACACGATCATGAACTGCGCGAACGCCTGCCCGAAGGGCCTCAGCCCCGCCAAGGCGATCGCCGAAGTGAAGAAGCTGGCGGCCGAGCGCGTGCTTTGATCGCCCGGCACCACCCTTCGCTCTGACACGATGATCACGAGCCGCCTGGCCCACCGGCCGGGCGGCTCGTTCCTTTTGGTGACCTGTTTCCATGACCCGCGTTCTCGATCGTTACCGCGCCCTCGTCTCCGCCGGCGAGCTTCGCCCCGATCGCGAGCAGGAGGCCGCCGCTTCCCGCCTTGATGCGCTGGCGCAGGAGCTCCAGGCCGCGCCGCGCAAGGGCAGCGTGCTGTGGAAGCTCACTGGCCGCAAGCCGGCGGTGCCGCGCGGACTGTACCTGTGGGGCGATGTCGGCCGCGGCAAGTCGATGCTGATGGACCTGTTCTTCGACAGCCTCGACATCCGCCGGAAGCGGCGCGTCCATTTCCACGAATTCATGATCGAAGTGCACGAGCGGCTGAACGTCGAGCGGCAGAAGGATACCGCCGATCCGGTGGTCGCCGTCGCCGATGCGCTGGCCAGCGACACGCGGCTGCTCGCGTTCGACGAGCTGGTGGTGAACAACCCGCCCGACGCGATGATCCTGTCGCGCCTGTTCATCGCGATGATGGCGCATGGACTCACCGTGGTTGCGACGTCGAACCGGCCGCCCAAGGACCTCTACAAGGACGGGCTCAACCGCCAGCTGTTCCTGCCGTTCATCGACCTGATCGGCGAGCGCATGGACGTGCTCGCACTCAACGGCCCGGTCGATTACCGCCGCGACCGGCTGGGCAGCGTCGATACCTGGCTGGTGCCCAATGGTCCCGAATCGACCGCGACGCTCTCCGCGGCATTCTTCCGGCTGACCGACTATCCCGTGGAAGACCGCGCGCGCGTGCCCACCTGCCAGGTGCCGATTCCCGGCGGGCGCGAGATTCTGGTGCCCAAATGCGTCAAGGGCGTCGCCGTCTTCTCGTTCAAGCGGCTGTGCGGCGAAGCGCGCGGGGCGCCCGACTATCTGGCCATCGCGCGGCGCTTCCACACCGTGATCCTCGTCGGCATCCCCAAGCTGGGGCCGGAAAATCGCAACGAGGCCGCGCGTTTCGTGACGCTGGTCGATGCGCTGTACGAGCATAAGGTAAAGCTGCTCGCCGCGGCCGATGCCGCGCCCGAGCATCTCTACGAAAGCGGCGACGGCCGGTTCGAGTTCGAGCGTACCGTCTCACGCCTGCTCGAGATGCAGTCGGACGATTATCTCGCCAAGGGTCATGGAGCGGATTGATCAGACCACGTTGTAAGTCCATTCTCCCGTTTCTAAAATGACAATGGGCTCCGGGATTTACCGGAGGAACAGGGAGAAGATGATGCGGCGGTTACGCCTCCTCGCGGCCATGGGTCTTGCGTGTCTTGGACTATCTTCGGCCTGGGCGCAGCCGGTGCTCGTCGCCGCGGACCTGCGCCAGCAGCAGAGCCTGGACGGCCCCTGGCACTGGTCGATCGATCCCTATCGCGATGGCCTGGCCGGTTTCCATGGCGAGCCGCCCAATGCCCGGACCAATCGCGCCGCCGACGTGATCGCCGCCGAGGTGATGCAGGCCAAGCCGCGCACCTTCTTCGAACAAGACATGCAGCTCTCCCCGGTGGTCAGCCTGCCGGGCTCCTGGATCGGCCATTCGCCCGAGATGCGGCTGTACCAGGGCCTTGTCTGGTACCAGCGCGCGTTCCCCGCTACCGCACCCAAGCCGGGCAACCGCGTGTTCCTGCGCATCGGCGCGGCGGAATACCGCTCCTATGTCTATCTCAACGGCAAGCCGCTGGGCGAACATCGCGGCGGCTATACGCCCTTCGCCTTCGAGGTGACCAAGCTGCTGCGGCCGGGCCGCAACCAGATCACCATCGGCGTCGATTCGGTACGCACGGCCAACGACGTGCCGCCGCCCGTGACGGATTGGGAAACCTATGGCGGCATCACGCGCAGCATCACGCTCGTCACGGTGCCCGACACCTATGTCGACGACGCCTTCGTTCGGCTGACGCCGGACGGCGCCCGCATCGCCATATCGGTGCAGCTCGAAGGGCCGAAGGCGGCGAACAGCGCGGTGAAGTTCCGCATTCCCGCGCTCGGCGCAACGCTGGACGGCAAGACCGACGACGCGGGCAAATGGGACGCGACGCTGCCGGTGCCGCGCACGCTGGTCCGCTGGTCGCCCGAGAACCCGAAGCTGTACGATATCGCCATCGACGCCGGCGCGGATCATTTTGCCGACCGCATGGGCTTCCGCACCATCGCGGTGAAGGGCACCGACATCCTGCTCAACGGCAAGCCGATCTTCCTGCGGGGCATCTCGATGCACGAGGAAGAGCTGGGGACGAACCCGGTGCGCGCGATGACGCCTGCCGCCGCCCGCGCGCTGCTCGGCGAGATCAAATACGGCCTGCACGGCAATTTCGTGCGACTGGCCCACTATCCGCACAGCGAACGGACCACCCGCCTCGCCGACGAGATGGGCCTGCTCGTGTGGAGCGAGGTGCCCCTCTACTGGCTGGTCAACTGGAACAACCCGGACACGCTGGCCGATGCGCGGCGAATCCTGTCCGAGAACATCCACCGCGACCGCAACCGCGCCGCCATTGTGCTGTGGAGCGTCGCCAACGAAACGCCGACCAACGATGCGCGCAACGCCTTCCTGCGCACGATGATCGGGGACGTTCGCAGCCTGGATTCCAGCCGCCTCGTGACCGCGGCGCTGCTGAGCGGCCGCGAGGGCAACAAGATCATGAAGATCGACGATCCGCTTGCCGCCGATCTCGATGTCATGGCGATCAACACCTATAACGGCTGGTACACCGACGATGCGCTGGAGGATCTCGCCAGCCAGGAATGGCGCGGGCCAGCGAACAAGCCGCTCATCTTCTCCGAATTCGGCGCGGACGCGCGCGCCGGCTATCACGATCCGGTGGCGAGCCCGCACAAGTTCAGCGAGGAATATCAGGCGGACTATTACCGCGCGACGCTCGCCATGGCCGCCAAGGTGCCGTTCCTGCGGGGGATGAGCCCCTGGATCCTGAAGGACTTCCGCTCGCCGCGGCGCCAGCACCCGATCTATCAGCAGGGCTGGAACCGCAAGGGCCTGATCTCCGAAACCGGCCAGCACAAGCTCGCCTTCGACGTCCTCGCCGGCGACTATACCCGGCGCGAGGCGGCCGACACGGCGAAGCAATAGGCCGCGCCGCCCCCTTCCCGCTTGCGGGAGGCGGGCGCCGCTGGCGGAGCCGCCCCTATCCCTCGATCACATGCGGCACGAACCGCGCGGCGTTGCCGGTAATCAGCCCGTCCTCGCGGATCCCCATGCCGACCGGCACGCCATCCACCACCCATGCCCCGATCACCGGGTACCCGGCGCCGAAGTCCCGCAGGGGATGGAAGCGCTGGTAGATCCACCCCTGTTCGTAATATTCGCCATCGGTCTCGGCGACGACCTGCTCGCCCCAGCGGATCGACACGTTCGCGCCCTCCCGCCCGAACAGCGGTTTGGCGACCTGGTCGCCGCCGATCGGCCGCGCGCCGGCCTCCAGCAGATTGGGATGGCCGGGAAACAGCTCCCACAGGATCGGCAGGATCGCCTTGTTGCTCCACAGCGTCTTCCAGATCGGTTCGATCCAGCGCGTCGTGCCCAGGCTCTCGACCAGCATGGGGGCGAAATCCTCCGCGAGCAGCCATTCCCAGGGGTAGAGATGGAAGATTGTCTCGATCACGCGATCGGTGCCGTCGACGAAGCGATGCGCACCATGATCCCAGCCGATCGCCGCCATCTCCACCGGTAGCGTCACCAGACCGGCCGCCTCGGCGGTGTCGCGCAGATAGGCGACGGTCACGCTGTCCTCGCCCGCCGCATCGGCCATGTGCGCGAAATGGACCAGCGAACCGCCCAGCAGCGGCGCGATCGCCCGCCATTGGGCCACCAGCGCGTCGTGGAGCCCGTTATACTGGTCGAGCGCCGGGAACACCGCCTGCTTCCAATCCCACTGGATCACCGCTGCCTCGAGCAGGCTGGTAGGGGTGTCGCAGTTGAACTCGAACAGCTTGGGCGGCCCGTCGCCGCTATAGCCGAGATCGAACCGCCCGAAATTGAGCGCGGGCGGTTCGGCCTCCCAGGCCGCCGCCACCGCATCCCAGGCGGCGCGCGGGACGCCGAGCTCGCCCAGACGACCTGCGGCAAGGATATGTTCGCCCGCCTCCAGATACAGCCGGTAGAGCTCGGCGCTCGCTGCCTCGATCTCCGCGACGTCGGCGGCGGTGAAGACGTAGCAGGCGCTTTCATCCCAATAGGGCCTGCCGTCCAGGCTGTGCCATACCAGCCCCAAGGACTCGACCTGCGCCTGCCAGCCGGCGCGCGGTGCCACGGTGGTGCGCCGCATCAGCCGCCCTTGCTGCCGAAGACACCGCCGATCTTGCCGAACCCGCCGCGCGTCACGCCCGCCGCCGTGCCATAGCGCACCCCGGCTGCCGGCTGGAACGATCCGCCCCGCGCCGCTTCACCGATCGCCGGCACGCTTGCGCCCTTCCCGGCATAGTAGAAATGCCCGCCGCCATGGCCACCGCCGCCGCCACAATTCGCATCCGCGATGCGGCGCCCCGCGCCATCGGTGCAATAGCGGACAGGCTGGTTGGCGACCTTGCTGCCGCCACATCCCGTCGCGAGCAATGCCATGGACGTTGCCACCGTAATCCGCAGTCGAGTGAAATCGGGTGAGTTGCGCATCCTGCCCCCAGACACCGCGAAGCACCCCATGCTCCGCAGGTCCGACCATTTTATCGCAGCTGCCCCCGCCTGTCCCGCAAAACCGAAACCCCGCAGCAATCCGGGCAAAATGCGCCCTATTGCTCCTGCGAACGAATTGCAAAGATATTCCTGCGCCTATACCGAATCCCGGGTTGCAGCCTCGCTATTATGGGCCTATCCCGCCCTCGCTTTCGCGGCGCACGTAAACGCGACCGCTTTGCTTGGAACCAACCAAGGAGATTCCATGGCCCGCAAGAAGATCGCGCTGATCGGCTCCGGCATGATTGGCGGTACGCTCGCGCACCTCGCCGCCATCAAGGAACTGGGCGACATCGTCCTTTTCGACATCGCTGAGGGTACGCCGCAGGGCAAGGCGCTCGACATCGCGCAGTCCGGTCCGGTCGAAGGCTTCGACGCCAACCTCAAGGGTGCCAACAGCTACGAGGACATCGCGGGCGCCGACGTCTGCATCGTCACCGCCGGCATCCCGCGCAAGCCGGGCATGAGCCGCGACGACCTGCTCAAGACCAATCTCGGCGTGATGAAGGCCGTGGGCGAAGGCATCGCCGCGCATGCCCCCGACGCATTCGTGATCTGCATCACCAACCCGCTCGACGCGATGGTGTGGGCACTCCGTGAGTTCTCAGGGCTCCCGCACCAGAAGGTCGTCGGCATGGCCGGCGTGCTCGATTCGGCACGCTTCCGCCACTTCCTCGCCGAAGAGTTCAACGTCTCGGTCGAGGACGTCACCGCCTTCGTGCTGGGCGGCCACGGCGATACCATGGTGCCGGTGATCGAATATTCGACCGTCGCCGGCATCCCGGTGCCCGACCTGATCAAGATGGGCTGGTCCACCCAGGAGCGCATCGACGCGATCGTCGCCCGCACCCGTTCGGGCGGCGGCGAGATCGTCGCGCTGCTCAAGACCGGCTCGGCCTTCTACGCTCCGGCGACCAGCGCGATCGCGATGGCCGAGAGCTATCTGAAGGACAAGAAGCGCCTGCTTCCCTGCGCCGCGCACCTCACCGGCCAGTACGGCGTCGATAACATGTATGTCGGCGTGCCGATCGTGATCGGCAAGGACGGCGTCGAGCGCATCGTCGAGATCGAGCTGAACCCCACGGCGAAGCAGAATTTCGACGTCTCGGTCGACGCGGTCAAGGAACTGGTCGCGGCATGCAAGTCGATCGAATCCTCGCTCGCCTGATCCTGCCCGCGCTCATGGCGGTGCCGGGCGTCGCTTCCGCACAGGAAGCGATCGCCACGGCACCGGCCGAGCCGGTGGCGCTGTTCCGTGCCGTGTGCATGGGCGGCAGCGCCCGGCTCACGCGCGGCACGGCCGAACCGGCGACCTATGCGATGCTGCCGCTGCCCGCGCAGCGCGCCATCGGCATCAGCGCCGCGCCGGATGCGACCGCACCCGATGCGTTGAAGACACCCGCGCCGGACGCGGCGGCGGTGCCGAACAGCGTCTACCGCATCGCCGGCGGCAATACCTATCTGTTCGTACCCAAGGCCGGCACCGCGTCCGGCAAGATCGCCGAATCCTGCATGGTCCTGTGGATCGGCAGCGGTGACGATTATCTCGCGGCCCGCAAGATCGTGCTGCCGAGCGAGGAAAAGGTGCCGCTCTATGCGCGTCCCGAATCCAAGCCCGACCGCGCGACCATAACGGCCGCTTCGTTCGGCACGACGCAATACGCGCTCGCCACGTTCGGCGGCTGGATTGCGCTGCGCTCCTACACCCCTCCTCCCAGCGACCCGGAAAAGGCGAACTGAATGAGCATCCTCGTCGACAAGAACACCAAGGTCATCGTCCAGGGGATGACCGGTGCCACCGGCACGTTCCACACCGAGCAGGCGCTTGCCTATGGCACGCAGATGGTCGGCGGCGTCACCCCCGGCAAGGGCGGCAGCACGCATATCGGCCTGCCCGTGTACGACACGGTCGCCGAAGCCAAGGACAAGACCGGCGCCGACGCCAGCGTGATCTACGTGCCGCCCCCCTTCGCGGCGGACTCGATCCTCGAGGCGATCGACGCCGAGATCCCGCTGATCGTCGCGATCACCGAAGGCATTCCGGTGCTCGACATGGTCAAGGTGAAGCGCGCGCTCTCCGGCTCCAAGTCGCGCCTGATCGGCCCGAACTGCCCGGGCGTGCTGACGCCGGGCGAGTGCAAGATCGGCATCATGCCGGGCTCGATCTTCTCCAAGGGCTCGGTGGGCGTCGTGTCGCGCTCGGGCACCCTCACCTATGAGGCGGTGTTCCAGACCACCAATGCGGGCCTGGGCCAGACTACGGCCGTCGGCATCGGCGGCGATCCGGTCAACGGCACCAACTTCATCGACGTGCTCGAGCTGTTCCTGGCCGACGAGGCCACCCAGTCGATCATCATGATCGGCGAGATCGGCGGCTCGGCCGAAGAAGAAGCGGCCCAGTTCCTGATCGACGAGGCCAAGCGTGGCCGCAAGAAGCCGATGGCCGGCTTCATCGCGGGTCGCACCGCGCCGCCGGGCCGCCGCATGGGCCATGCCGGCGCGATCGTCTCGGGCGGCCAGGGCGGCGCCGAAGACAAGATCGCGGCGATGGAAGCCGCTGGCATCCGCGTCTCCCCCAGCCCCTCGCTGCTCGGCGAGACGCTGCTGGAAGCGCTGAAGGGCTGAACTGCAACGGTAGCGCTCCTATATTAGGTGGGGATGGGAGCGCTAACACGAACGGAAGCATGATCATGGGCTATGAAGGCCTCGACTTCGACGACATCGCCGGCGGCGTGAGCCCCGGCTTCGTCGAGACCCTGTACCGGCGCTACAAGAGCGATCCGGCCTCTGTCGAACCGAGCTGGCGTGCCTGGTTCGAGGGTCTCGAATCCACGGCCTCCGGCCCCAGCTGGCAGCGCGCCAATTGGCCGCTGACCGAAACCGACGCGCTCACGGCCGGGCTCGACCCCACCCAGATGGAGCCCGCGCCGAAGCCCGCCAAGGGCGGCGCCCCGGCCAAGCCGGCCGCCCCCGCCGCCTCGACGGCGGACGTGACCAAGGCCGCGGAAGATTCGATCCGCGCGATGATGCTGATCCGCACCTACCGGGTGCGCGGCCATCTCGCCGCCAATCTCGATCCGCTGGGCCTCGCCCGCCAGAACCTGCCCGCCGACCTGACGCCGGAATATCACGGCTTCTCGGGCGCCGATCTCGATCGTCCGATCTATCTCGGCGGCGCGCTCGGCCTGCAGCACGGCACGGTGCGCGAGATCGTCGCGATCCTCCAGGCCAATTACTGCGGTAATGTCGGCCTTGAGTACATGCACATCGCGGACGTGGAGGAGCGCCGCTTCCTCCAGGACCGGATGGAAGGCAAGGACAAGGAGATCAACTTCACGCCGGACGGCAAGAAGGCGATCCTGTCCAAGGTGATCGAAGCCGAGCAGTGGGAAAAATTCCTCGGCAAGAAATATGTCGGCACCAAGCGGTTCGGCCTCGACGGCGGCGAATCGATGATCCCGGCGATGGAAGCGATCATCAAGTATGGCGGCCAGCAGGGCGTCCGCGAGATCGTGTACGGCATGGCCCATCGCGGCCGCCTGAACATGCTCGCCAACGTCATGGAAAAGCCGTTCCGGGTGATCTTCCATGAGTTCGGCGGCGGTTCGGCCAATCCGGACGACGTCGCCGGTTCGGGCGACGTGAAGTACCATCTCGGCACCTCCACCGATCGCCAGTTCGACGGCATCAGCGTCCATATGTCGCTGGTCGCCAACCCGTCGCACCTCGAGGCGGCCGATCCGGTCGTGCTCGGCAAGGCGCGCGCGCTGCAGACGATCCGCGGCGATCTGGAAAAGCACGAGCAGGTACTGCCGGTGCTGATCCATGGCGACGCGGCCTTCGCCGGCCAGGGCATCGTGTGGGAGACGCTCGGCTTCTCCGGCATCCGCGGCTACAACACCGGCGGCTGCATCCACTTCGTCATCAACAACCAGGTCGGCTTCACGACGAGCCCGCAGTTCGCGCGCTCCTCGCCCTATCCGTCGGACGTCGCCAAGGGCGTCCAGGCGCCGATCCTGCACGTCAACGGCGACGATCCCGAAGCCGTGACCTTCGCCTGCAAGGTGGCGATCGAGTTCCGCCAGGAATTCCACCGCGACATCGTGATCGACATGTGGTGCTATCGCCGCTTCGGCCACAATGAGGGCGACGAGCCCGGCTTCACCCAGCCGCTGATGTACCAGAAGATCCGCCAGCACCCCGGTGTGAGCAGCATCTATGGCCAGAAGCTGATCGCCGAGGGCGTGGTCGACCAGGGCTTCATCGACGAGAAGACCAAAGAGTTCACCACGCTGCTCGAAGGCGAGTTCGAGGCGGGCAAGACCTATCTGCCGAACAAGGCGGACTGGTTCGCCGGCCGCTGGTCGGGCCTGGGCGCGCCGTCGGACGGCGAAGGCTCGCGGCGCAATGTCGAGACCGGCATCGAGAAGAAGCTGTTCGACAGCCTCGGCCGCACGCTGACCACGGTCCCCGAGGATCTCGAGATCCACAAGACCCTCGGCCGCGTGCTCGACGCCAAGCGCGAGATGTTCAAGTCGGGCACCAATTTCGACTGGGCGACCGGCGAGGCACTGGCCTTCGGCTCGCTGCTCTCGGAAGGTTATGCGGTGCGTCTGTCCGGCCAGGATTCGGGCCGCGGCACCTTCTCGCAGCGCCACGCCGTCTGGGTCGACCAGAAGACCGAGGCCAAGTACGTGCCCCTGACGACGGTGCCGCACGGCAGCTTCGAGGTGCTGGACTCGCCGCTCAGCGAATATGGCGTGCTCGGCTTCGAATATGGCTATGCGCTGGCGGATCCGAAGGCGCTGGTGCTGTGGGAAGCGCAGTTCGGCGATTTCGTGAACGGCGCGCAGATCATGATCGACCAGTTCATCGCGTCGGGCGAGTCCAAGTGGCTCCGCGCCAACGGCCTGGTGATGCTGCTGCCGCACGGCTATGAAGGCCAGGGCCCCGAGCACAGCTCGGCGCGCCCGGAGCGCTTCCTCCAGCTCTGCGCGCAGGACAACATGCAGGTGGTGAACATCACCACGCCGGCGAACTATTTCCACCTGCTGCGCCGGCAGATGCACCGCAACTTCCGCAAGCCGCTGATCCAGATGACGCCGAAGTCGCTGCTCCGCCACAAGATGGCGGTGTCGAGCGCCGAGGAGTTCCTGGGCGACAGCCACTTCAAGCGCATCCTGTCGGACCCGAAGGCACCGGCGGATACCGAGGTGAAGCGCCTGGTGCTCTGCACCGGCAAGGTCGCCTACGACCTGATGGAAGCGCGCGATGCAGCGGGCGACCAGAACACCGCGATCGTCCGGATCGAGCAGCTCTACCCGTTCCCGGGCGAGCCGCTGACCGAGCGGCTGAAGCGCATGACCAACCTCGAAGAGGTGGTGTGGGCCCAGGAAGAGCCGAAGAACAACGGCTACTGGTTCTTCGTCGAGCCGCTGATCGAGCAGTGCCTGATCGACGCCGGCGGCAAGATCCAGCGTCCGCGCTATGCCGGTCGCGCCGCGGCGGCCTCGCCCGCCACCGGCCTGATGAAGCGCCACACCGCAGAGCAGGGCGCGCTCGTTGCCGACGCGCTCGGCCATAATGTCCGCGAAGAAATCCGCCGCACCCGGAAAGGTTGAGAATGGCCACCGAAGTCAAAGTCCCCGTACTGGGCGAATCGATCACCGAAGCCACCGTCGGTGAATGGCTGAAGAATCCGGGCGATCCCGTCCGCGTCGACGAGCCGATCGCCAGCCTCGAGACCGACAAGGTCTCGGTCGAAGTCCCGTCGCCGGTCGCCGGCGTGATGGGCGAGCAGATCGTCAAGGTCGGCGATACCGTCGAAGTGGGCGCGGTGATCGCGATCATCGCGGGTGAAGGTGCCGCGGCCGCTCCGGCTGCAGCCCCCGCCGCTGCGGCGCCGGCTGCTACCCCGGCGCCCGCCGCTGCCCCGGCCCCGTCGGCCGATGCCGCCGCGCTGTCGCCGTCGGTGCGCCGTGCGGTGCTCGAGACCGGCGTCGATCCCTCGACCGTGCAGGGCACCGGCAAGGACGGCCGCCTGACCAAGGACGACGTGATCGCCGCCGCCAGCAGCAAGCCTGCCGCTGCCGCGCCGGCCGCTGCGCCCGCCCCGGCCGCTGCCCCGGCAGCGACCGGCGGTCGCAAGGAAGAGCGCGTGCGGATGACCCGCCTGCGCCAGACCGTCGCCAAGCGCCTCAAGGAAGCGCAGAACACCGCCGCCATGCTCACCACGTTCAACGACGTGGACATGACCGCGGTGATCGAGGCGCGCGCCAAGTACAAGGACCTGTTCGAGAAGAAGCACGGCGTCCGCCTCGGCTTCATGGGCTTCTTCGTGAAGGCCGCGTGCATGGCGCTGAAGGACATCCCCGGCGTCAACGGCTCGATCGAGGGCGACGAGATCGTCTATCACGATTATTGCGACGTCTCGGTCGCGGTCTCGGCCCCGCAGGGTCTGGTCGTGCCGGTGATCCGCGATGCGCAGGACCTGTCGGTCGCGGGCATCGAGCGCACGATTGGCGACTTCGGCAAGCGCGCCAAGGACGGCACGCTCAAGATGGACGAGATGAAGGGCGGTACCTTCACCATCTCCAACGGCGGTGTGTTCGGCTCGCTGATGTCGACCCCGATCATCAACCCGCCGCAGTCGGCCGTGCTCGGCCTGCACCGCATCGAGGACCGTCCGGTCGTCCGTAACGGCCAGGTCGTCGTCCGCCCGATGATGTACCTCGCGCTCAGCTACGACCACCGCCTGGTCGACGGCCGCGAGGCGGTGACCTTCCTCGTCGCGATCAAGAACGCGATCGAGGATCCGACCCGCCTGCTGATCGACCTCTGATACACTTTGTGCCCCTGCGAAAGCAGGGGCACAGGGTTGGGAAATACATCGCTTGTGGCCCTGGGCTCCTGCTTCCGCAGGAGCACGGAACCAAGGAGAAGCCCGACGAAATCCGGCTGCGTGTACATCATGGCGAACCAGCGCAACGGCACGATCTATGTCGGATCGACCAGCGACCTGCCCGCCCGAGCGTACCAGCATCGCACCGGCATGATCGAGGGCTTCACCAAGGACAAGGGCTGCAAGCACCTCGTCTGGTACGAGGCGCATGAGGATCTGGACGGGGCGCGGCTTCGCGAACGCCAGATGAAGAAATGGAAGCGGGCGTGGAAGATCGAGCTGATCGAACGCGACAACCCGCAATGGAAGGATTTGTACGGGACGCTCTTCGGCTGAGCAGCGCGATGGCGCCGGATCGAAGAACGTCCCTAGCAACCCTGGGCTCCTGCGTTCGCAGGAGCACTGTTATGGCTGGACCCGCCCGTTCCCCTGCGAAAGCAGGGGCCCAGAGCCCCGGGCGACACGGCCGATAGTTTAAGCGCCCGCACGCGCACGCATGGAGCGGAAAATGGCTGAATATGATTTCGACGTCCTGATCATCGGTTCCGGCCCCGGCGGCTATGTCGCGGCGATCCGCGCGGCGCAGCTGGGCCTCAAGACCGGCTGCGTCGAGAGCCGCGAGACGCTGGGCGGCACCTGCCTCAACGTCGGCTGCATCCCCTCCAAGACGCTGCTCAACGCCTCCGAGCTGTTCTACGAGGCCGCCTCGGGCGCGCTCGCCAAGCACGGCGTCAAGCTCGGCTCGGTCGAACTCGACCTGCCGACGATGATGGCCGACAAGGACAAGGCCGTGAAGGGCCTGACCGGCGGCATCGAATTCCTGTTCAAGAAGAACAAGGTCGAGTGGGTGAAGGGCCTCGGCACCTTCATCGACGCGCACACCGTGCAGGTGGGCGAGCGCACCGTCACCGCCAAGAACATCGTCATCGCCACCGGTTCGTCGGTCACCCCGCTGCCGGGCGTGACGGTCGACCAGAAGGTCGTCGTCGACTCGACCGGCGCGATCGCGCTGGAGAAGGTGCCGGCGAACATGGTCGTGATCGGCGGCGGCGTGATCGGGCTCGAGCTCGGCTCGGTCTGGCAGCGCCTCGGCGCCAAGGTGACCGTGGTCGAATATCTCGACCAGCTGCTCCCCGGCATGGACGGCGAGGTCCGCAAGGAGGCCGCCAAGATCTTCAAGAAGCAGGGCATGGAGATCAAGCTCTCCACCAAGGTGACCGGCGTCGTCGTCAACGGCGACAAGGCCAGCGTCACGATCGAGCCCGCCGCCGGCGGTGCCGCCGAGACGCTGGAAGCCGATGTCGTGCTGGTCGCGATCGGCCGCCGTCCGAACACCGAGGGCCTGGGCCTCGACAAGATCGGCCTCGCCACCAACCAGCGCGGCCAGATCGAGACCGATCACAGCTTCCGCACCGCGGTCGACGGCGTGTGGGCGATCGGCGACGTGATCCCGGGCCCGATGCTCGCGCACAAGGCCGAGGACGAAGGCATTGCCGTCGCCGAGAACATCGCCGGCCTGACCGGCATCGTGAACCATGCGGTGATCCCGAGCGTCGTCTACACCCACCCCGAAATCGCCGGCGTCGGCCTCACCGAGGAGCAGGCGCGCGAAAAGGGCGAAGTGAAGGTCGGCAAGTTCCCGATGGCGGGCAACAGCCGCGCCAAGGCGATCGACGACACCACCGGCTGGGTGAAGGTGATCGCCGACGCCAAGACCGATCGCGTGCTCGGCGCCTGGATCATCACCGCGCCGGCCGGCACGATGATCGCCCAGGTGGCCCAGGCGATGGAGTTCGGCGCGACGTCCGAGGACATCGCTTACACCTGCCATGCCCACCCGACGCATTCCGAGGCGATCAAGGAAGCGGCGATGGGCGTGCTCGGCAAGCCGATCCACATCTGATCCGGCCCACCCGTACCAACGCAAGCGCCGCCGGTATCCCCGGCGGCGTTTTGCTGTTCGGGGCCGGAGAAGCGCGCTAACGACCGCGGATGACCACCTCTCTCGGCACCCATGACGCAATCCTTCTCGGCGCCGGGGCGGCGGGGATGTTCTGCGCCGCCATGGCCGGCCAGCGCGGGCGCAAGATATTGCTGCTCGACCATGCCGAGGCGCCGGGGAAGAAGATCCTGATCTCGGGCGGCGGGCGGTGCAACTTCACCAATCTCGGCACCGCGCCCGATCGCTACCTTTCCGCCAACCCGCATTTCGCCAAGTCCGCGCTGGGCCGTTACACCGCGCAGGATTTCCTCGCACTGGTCGAGCGCCACGGCATCGCCTGGCACGAAAAGACGCTGGGCCAGCTGTTCTGCGACGGCTCGGCGCGGCAGATCGTCGACATGCTGCTCGGCGAATGCGCGATGGGCGGCGTGACCATCCAGCTCGGCGCCAGCATCACCGACGTCGACCATGCCGACGGCCGCTTCCGCGTTACCACCAGCAAGGGCATCGCCGAAGCCCCTGCCCTCGTCATCGCCACCGGCGGTCCGGCCATCCCCAAGCTCGGCGCGACCGGCTTTGCCTATGATCTCGCCCGCCGCTTCGGGCTCAAGGTGGTCGAGCCGCGGCCTGCGCTCGTGCCCCTCACCCTCGGCCCCGATCAGGCGCTGTTCCGCGATCTTTCCGGCGTCTCCACCCCGGTGGCTGCCAGCGCCGGCAAGGCGAGTTTTCGCGAAGCGGCGCTCTTCACCCATCGCGGCCTCTCCGGCCCGGCAATTCTCCAGGTCTCCTCCTATTGGAAGCATGGCGAGCAGATCGCGATCGACTTCCTGCCCGACCACGCGAAGGGCTGGCTGCGCGAGGCCAAGCGCACCGAGCCCCGCATCGGGTTGCGCAGCCTGCTCAACCGGCAGTTGCCCGATCGGCTGGCCACGACGCTGGCCGAACGCATCGCCCTGCCCAGCGAACTCGGCAATTGCCGCGACGCCGTGCTGGCGCAGGCCGAGGCGCAACTGGCCGGCTGGCGCTTTACCCCAAATGGCACCGAGGGCTTTGCCAAGGCCGAAGTGACCGTGGGCGGGATCAGCACCGCCGATCTCTCCTCGCAGACCATGGAGGCGCGCCGCGTGCCCGGCCTGTACGCGATCGGCGAAGCGGTGGACGTCACCGGCTGGCTGGGCGGTTACAACTTCCAATGGGCATGGGCGAGCGGCTGGGCGGCGGCGCAGGCGCTGTAACCGCGCGGCACGCCTGTTGCGCAAACATCACGTCGTTCTACGCAAAGTTACTTAACTTGCGGAATCGATTTGCAAAGCTTGCGCATGTTCGTTAAGACTTGAGCGAGGGAGCAACTATCTTGCTGTTCCTGGGGGGACGTTTCGAGTCGGAATGAAAGTCAGGTGCGTTTTGGCGGCCGCGGCATTGGCCTGCCCTGTTACCGCATTCGCACAGCAGCAGCCTGACCCGGCATCGGGCCAGGCGGACCCACAGCCTGCTTCCGGGGTGCTGGTATATGGCCCTGAGTTTTTCGCGAACACGGCGCTGCCGACCGCGCTGGACATGGTGCAGCGCCTGCCCGGCTTCACGCTGGACGTCGGCAAAAGCGACGCCCGCGGTATCGCCGGCAACACCGGCAATGTGCTGATCAACGGCAAGCCCCCGGCATCCAAGACGGACGGGCTTGGCGAGATCCTGCGCCGCATCAGCGCCGCCAGCGTGGCGCGGATCGAACTGATCCGCGGCGGTGCCCCGGGCATCGACATGCAGGGCCGCGCGGTGGTCGCCAACGTCGTGCTGAAGCGCACCGCCTCCACCGAAAAGCTCGTCAATTTCCAGAGCTATATCTACCGCGACGGCTATGTGGGCCCGGACCTGACGCTGCAATATACCCGCAGCGACGGCGATCGCCGCGACGAACTCTCCATCGAGGGGATCAGCGATCGCACCAGCAGCACCGCGAAGGGCATGCGCACGCGTACCGACGCGGCCGGCAATCTGCTCCAACGCCATCGCCTGGACCTGTGGGACCGCGATCGCTCGGCCACGGTGCGCGCCTCCGTCCAGCGCGCGATCGGCGGCGGACTGCTGAACGTGAACGGGCGCTTCGACTATCTCGATTATCCGACCAGCTTCGGCGTGACCCTGCTCGAAGGCAGCGGCAGCAGCGGCGTGGCGACCGACATTACGCACCAGTGGAAAGGGGAGCTCGGCGCGAACTGGGCGAAGAACCTGGGCGAGGATGGCGAGATCGAACTGGTCGCGCTGCAGCGCCTGGGCCACACCGGGTACGACTCGGCGGTCACGTCCGACAGCTTCGTTTCCACCTTCGGCCAACAATCGCGCAACGGCGAATCCGTCTTCCGGCCGATCCTGCGCTACAAGACGAGCAAGCGCCTTTCCCTCGAGGGCGGCGGCGAGATTGCCTATAACTTCCTCGACAATCGCACAGCCTACACCGAACAGGGTGCGCCGGTGCCGCTGCCGGACCAGTCCGTGTTCGTCAGCGAAGTGCGCGGCGAGCTGTTCGGGCTGGCGCGCTGGGAGCCGTCGAGCAAGGTGACGCTGGAGTCCGGCATGCGCGCCGAGGTCTCGCGTATCGCCGCGCGCGCGGACAGCAGCCGCGCCCGCGCCTTCTTCTACCCCAAGCCGCGCGTCCAGCTCACCCTGCGCCCGAACAAGCGCGATCAGGTGCGGCTGCGCGTGGAACAGAGCGTAAGCCAACTGGACTTTACCGATTTCGTCGCCGCCACCGAGATCAACCTGGGTACGGTGCGCGCCGGCAATGGCGATCTGGTGCCCGAACAGACGCTGACCTTGGAGGCTGTGTTCGAGCACCGTTTCTGGGGCAAGGGCGCGCTGGAGCTTAGCGCCAGGCACGAGGCGACCCGGCATGTGATCGACTATATTCCGCTGGAGGGCGGTTTTGATGCGATCGGCAATATCGGCAGCGGCACGCGCGATACGCTGTCGAGCACGCTCACCCTGCCGTTCGACAAGCTCGGCATCAAGGACGCACGCCTGCGCGGCAATGCCGCCGTGGTGCGCAGCCACGTCACCGATCCGCTGACCGGCGAACGTCGGCGCTACACCAACGAAATCCCGTTCACCTGTTCGGGCAGCTTCAGCCAGGATCTGTTCGGCGGCCGCTTTACCTATGGCGTCTATGGCAGCTGCGGCCAGCCAGCGACCGACCTGTATCGCATCGCCGAATATCGCGCGACCGTGCTGGAGCCGAGCGTCGAGATCTACGGCATCTGGAAACCGAGCAAGCGGCTGGCGATCCGGATGGACGCGGGCAATTTGAACAACGCCGCCAAGATCATCGATCGCCGGCTTTACACCGCCGAGCGCAACGCCTCGCCGCTGCTGTACCGCGAGCGCACCGTGCAGCGGCGCGGCCAATATCTGTACGTGCAGATCCGCCGCGCGTTCTGACCGTCGCGCCGCGCCTCCCGACTGTCGCCGGGAGGCCGCGACCCCGCCTTAGTCCAGATTCGGCCGCAGATAGCGCGTCGCCAGCTCCTCGCTGAT
The DNA here is from genome assembly GCF_001650735.1 of Sphingomonas sp. TDK1. Classification (GTDB taxonomy): domain Bacteria; phylum Pseudomonadota; class Alphaproteobacteria; order Sphingomonadales; family Sphingomonadaceae; genus Sphingomonas. The sequence continues at coordinate 139,683 of NZ_LXVY01000004.1, forward strand.
CCCGCGGCGGATCGCGTAATCCTTGAGCTGGTCCGGCCCGACCCGCGCCACGCCGAAATATTCGGCCTGCGGGTGGCCGAAATAGAAGCCCGACACCGCCGCGGTGGGCAGCATCGCGAAGCTTTCGGTGAGGCTGATGCCGGTGCGCTTGTGCGCGTCGAGCAGGTCGAACAGGATCGGCTTGAGGCTGTGCTCGGGGCAAGCCGGATAGCCCGGCGCCGGGCGGATGCCGCGATACTGCTCGCGGACCAGCGCGTCGTTGTCGAGCTGCTCGCCCTCGGCATAGCCCCACAGCGCGGTGCGGACGAACTTGTGCAGCCGCTCGGCGAACGCCTCGGCGAGACGGTCTGCCAGCGCCTTCAGGAGGATGTCCGAATAATCGTCGATCGCCGCCTTGAAGCGGGCGAGGTGCGGCTCGATGCCGTGGATCGAGACCGCGAAGCCGCCGATCCAGTCGCCGTCATGATCGATGAAGTCGGCCAGGCACATATTGGCGCGGCCCTCGCGCTTGGCGATCTGCTGGCGCAGGAACGGCAGGCGGACGTGGCTCTCGTTCTCGAGATGCACGATCACGTCGTCCCCCTCGCGGCGGCACGGCCACAGCCCGGCGACGCCGCGCGCGGTGAGCCAGCGCTCGGCGATCAGCTTGTCGAGCATCTTCTGGGCATCGGCGAACAGCGAGGTCGCGCTTTCGCCGACCACCTCGTCGGTGAGGATCGCCGGATAGTTGCCGGCCAGTTCCCAGGCGCGGAAGAAGGGCGTCCAGTCGATATAGTCGCGCAGGTCCTTGAGGTCCCAGTCGTCGAACGTGTGGACGCCCGGCATGCGCGGCTTGCCCGGCTTCAGCGTCATGTCCGCCTCGAAGGCGTTGGCGCGGGCGTCCTCCAGCGGCAACAGCGCGCTCTGACCCTTGCCGGCGCGGGTGACGCGGACATGCTCATACTCGTCCGCCACCTTGGTCACGTACGGATCGCGCTGGGTATCGGAGACCAGCGCGGTCGCCACGCCCACCGCGCGGCTGGCGTCGAGCACATGCACCACCGGGCCGGTATAGGCCGGGTCGATGCGCAGCGCGGTGTGGACGCGGCTGGTGGTCGCACCGCCGATCAGCAGCGGCATCGTCATCTGCGCGCGCTGCATTTCCTCGGCGACGGTCACCATCTCGTCGAGGCTCGGCGTGATCAGGCCGGACAGGCCGATCATGTCGGCATCATTGTCGATCGCCGCCTGGAGGATGGTCGACCAGGGCACCATCACGCCCAGATCGACCACGTCGAAGCCGTTGCACTGGAGCACGACGCCGACGATGTTCTTGCCGATGTCGTGCACGTCGCCCTTCACCGTGGCGAGCACGATCTTGCCCTTGCCCTTGGCCCCTTCTTCCTTCTCCGCCTCGATATAGGGAAGCAGGTGGGCGACGGCCTTCTTCATCACGCGGGCGGATTTCACCACCTGCGGCAGGAACATCTTGCCCGAACCGAACAGGTCGCCGACGACGTTCATGCCGTCCATCAGCGGGCCCTCGATCACTTCGATCGGGCGGGCGAAAATCAGGCGGCATTCCTCGGTATCCTCGACGACATGCGCGTCGATGCCCTTGACCAGCGCATGCTCGAGCCGCTTGGCGACCGGCCAGCTGCGCCATTCGGCCGCCTGCTTCTCCGCCACCGCATCTGTGCCGCGATACTTTTCGGCGAGCGCGACCAGCCGGTCACCCGCCTCGGGATCGCGGTTGAGCACCACGTCCTCGCACGCCTGGCGCAGCTCGGGATCGATCGCGTCGTACACGTCGAGCTGGCCGGCGTTGACGATCGCCATGTCCATGCCCGCGGGGATCGCGTAATAGAGGAATACCGAGTGCATCGCCCGGCGCACCGGCTCGTTGCCGCGGAAGCTGAACGACAGGTTCGACAGGCCGCCCGAGATATGGACGTGCGGGCAGCGCTTCTTGATCTCGCGGCACGCCTCGATGAAGTCGACGCCGTAATTGTTGTGCTCCTCGATGCCCGTCGCCACCGCGAACACGTTGGGATCGAAGATGATGTCCTCGGGCGGGAAGCCGATGCCGGTAAGCAGCTTGTAGGCGCGCTCGCAGATCTCGACCTTGCGCGCTTGCGTGTCGGCCTGGCCGACCTCGTCGAACGCCATGACGACGACGGCGGCACCGTACGCCATGCACTTGCGGGCGTGGGTGAGGAAGGCTTCCTCGCCTTCCTTCATGCTGATCGAGTTGACGATCGGCTTGCCCGAAACGCACTTCAGGCCCGCCTCGATCACGTCCCATTTCGAGCTGTCGATCATCACCGGCACGCGGGCGATGTCCGGCTCGGCGGCGATCAGCTTGAGGAAGGTGGTCATCGCCTCGACGGCGTCGAGCAGGCCCTCGTCCATGTTGACGTCGATCACCTGCGCGCCGTTCTCGACCTGCTGGCGCGCGACCTCGACCGCGGCGGGATAATCGCCGGCCATCACCAGCTTCTTGAAGCGGGCCGATCCGGTGACGTTGGTGCGCTCGCCGATATTGACGAAGTTGGTGGAGGAAGGCGTGGTCATGATCTGGGTTCTTTTTCTCTCCCTCTCCGCATCGGGGAGAGGGCCGGGGAGAGGGGCAGTGTGTCGTTGATCGCGTGTCGAAGAGCAGCAGCGTCCTGCCCCTCTCCCAACCCTCTCCCCGGAGGGGAGAGGGCTATTCGTCGCTCACGCCGCCATGGTGAACGGTTCAAGGCCGGCGAGCCGCGTCCGCACTTCCGGCGTCGGAATGGCACGCGGGGTAAGCCCCTGCACCGCCTTGGCGATCGCGCCGATATGCGCGGGCGTCGAGCCGCAGCAGCCGCCGAGGATGTTCACCTGCCCCGCATCGGCCCATTCCTTGACGAGGCCCGCGGTCGTCGCCGGCATCTCGTCATAGGCGCCGAGTTCGTTGGGCAGGCCCGCATTCGGGTAGACCATGATCAGCGTGTCGCAGAGCGCCGACAGCGTCTTCACATGCGGGCGCAGCTGCTCGGCGCCGAACGAGCAGTTGAGCCCGATCGTCACCGGCCGCGCATGGCGCACCGCCGCCCAGAATGCCTCGACCGTGTGGCCGGAGAGATTGCGGCCCGACAGGTCGGTCAGCGTCATGGACAGCATGATCGGCAGGTCGCGGCCCAGCGCCTCGCCCGCCTCGATCGCCGCCATGATGCCGGCCTTGGCGTTGAGCGTATCGAACACCGTCTCGATCAGCACAAAATCGATGCCGCCTTCAACCAGTGCATCGATCTGCTCACGATACACGTCCTTGAGATAGTCAAAGTCGATCTCGCGGTAGCCGGGATCGTTGACGTCCGGGCTCAGCGACAGCGTCTTGTTGGTGGGCCCAAGCGCGCCGGCGACGAAGCGCGGGCGGCCGTCCTTGGCCTCGAACTCGTCGGCGATGCTGCGCGCGAGCTTGGCGCTCTCGATGTTGATCTCGCGGACCAGATGCTCGGCCCCGTAATCGGCCTGGCTGATCCGGTTGGCGGAGAAGGTGTTGGTCTCGGCAATGTCGGCACCTGCCTCGAAATAGGCGCGGTGGATCGAGCCGGGCACCTCGGGCTTGGTCAGCGCGAGGATGTCGTTGTTGCCCTTCTGGTCGTGGCTGAGGCCGAGGGTGCCGGCATAGGCGGCCTCGTCGAGCTTCCAGTTCTGGATCTCGGTGCCGAACGCGCCGTCGGTGATCAGGATGCGCTTGGCGGCTTCGGCCAGCAGTTTCTCGCGTGCAGTCATGGTTGTGTCCTCTAAAGCCCCTCCCCTTCAGGGGAGGGGTTTGGGGTGGGGCAGGGTCTCACCGAGACCAGCGGTCTGGCATCCCTCCACCCCCAACCCCTCCTCCNNNNCCTCCCAGGAGGAGGGGCTTAGGTTGGGTTACGCCGCCGCCACCGCCGCCTGCTGCCGCGGGCGCAGGCCTAGCAGATGGCAGATCGCGTAGCTCAGCTCGGCGCGGTTGAGCGTGTAGAAGTGGAACTGGCGCACGCCGCCGGCATAGAGCTTGCGGCAGAGTTCCGCCGTGAGCGTCGCCGTGACGAGCTGGCGCGCCGAGGGATGCTCGTCGAGCCCCTCGAACAGCTTCTCCATCCAGGCCGGCACGTCCGTCCCGCACATCGCCGACATTTTCACCACGCTGGCATAGTTCATCACCGGCATGATGCCCGGCACGATCTCGGCGTCGATCCCCGCCGCCGCCGCACGGTCGCGGAAGCGCAGGAAGGTCTCGGCCTCGAAGAAGAACTGGGTGATCGCGCGGTTGGCGCCAGCATCGATCTTGCGCTTGAGATTGTCGAGATCGGCCTCGGGGCTCGGCGAATCCGGATGGCATTCGGGATAGGCGCTCACCGAAATCTCGAACGGGTGGAGACGGCGCAGCCCCGCGACCAGGTCCGCCGCATTCTCATAGCCGCCGGGATGGGTGCGATACTTCTCGCCGGCGCGGGGCGGATCGCCGCGCAGCGCCACGATATGCCGCACGCCCGCAGCCCAATATTCCTCGGCGATCTGGTCGATCTCCTCGCGCGTCGCCTCGACGCAGGTGAGGTGCGCGGCCGCCGCCAGCGGGGTCTCGCGCGCGATCTTCGACACCGTGGCATGGGTGCGCTCGCGCGTGGTGCCGCCGGCGCCATAGGTGACGCTCACGAACCGAGGCCCGAGCGGCGACAGCGTTTCGATCGAGGCCCAGAGCGTCTCTTCCATCTTCTCGGTCTTGGGCGGGAAGAATTCGAAGCTCACCGCCACATCGCCCGCCACATCGGCGAACAGGGGCGGTGCCATGGGGTCTACGATACTCATGCCGCCTTCACCTTTTCCACGCTCTCCCCGGTCTTGCGACCGAGCCATAATTTCACCGTCAGCGCACCGCCTTCGAGCGTCTGCACCTGCACCGGGGCGAGCCCGGCGCGATCGAACCAGCCGAGCATCTGCTCGTCCGAGAAACCCAGTCGCGCATGCGCATCGCGGGTGCGCAGCTCCTCGCGCTCGTGCGGCGCGAAATCGACGATCAGCAGCCGCCCGCCGGGGCCGAGCACCCGTGCCGCCTCGCCGATCGCCGCCGCCGGCTGCTGCGCGAAATGGAGCACATGATGCAATATAGCAGTATCCGCAGCCCCGTCCTGCAGCGGCAGCGCATAGAGATCGGCCTGGCGCAGCTCGGCATGGCCGAGATCGGCGAGCTTCGCCCGCGCCAGCCGCAGCATCTCCGACGAGCGATCGATCCCCACCGCCTGCGCGGCGCGCGGCCCGAACAGCTCGAGCATGCGGCCGGTGCCGGTGCCGATATCGACCAGCGTGCCGAGCGAGCCGTCGCCCAGCGCGGCGCCCATCGCGGCCTCGACTTCGCTTTCGGCGACATGGAGCGAGCGGATCGCGTCCCACTGGCCGGCATTGGCCTCGAACCAGCTTTCCGCCGCACTCGCCCGGTCGGCCCGGACCGCCGAGAGCCGCGCCTGATCGGCCACCACCCAGGGGTCGCCCGCCAGTTCCCACGCGTCGAGCGCGGCGAGCACCGGCGCGGTCACCGCCTGCTGACCGAGCGCCACGAATACCCAGCTGCCTTCCTTGCGCCGCTCGGCGAGCCCGGCGTCGCACAGGATCTTCACATGGCGGGAAACCCGCGGCTGGCTTTGCCCCAGCACCTGCGCCAGCTCGCCGACGCTCAGCTCCATCGCCCGCAGCAGCGCGACGATGCGCAACCGGGTCGAATCCGCGAGCGCGCGGAAGATGGCGAGGGGTTCTGTCATGGGCGGGTTAGAGATATAAAGATATCTTTATATCAGGTCAACGCATCGCTGCGCGGTTGCGTGCGTTTGCGGCTCTGGCTAGCCCGGCCCAAACCCCGTGAAGGAACCCAGTCCCATGCGCAAGCTTCTCCTCCTCCCCGTCGCCGCGCTGGCGTTTGCCGGCCTGTCCGCCTGCGGCAACAAGGCGAAGAACGAAGCCGCCGAAGCCAATGAGGCGATGGCCGGCGACAGCAACACGATGGGCGAGGCGGTCGCCGACGTGAACGCCGCCGAGGACGCCGCCTTCGCCAATGCCGAGAGCGCCTATTCGAACACGTCTGGCCCTGCCGGCAACGAGATCACCGACTGACGCGTTCCACGCCCTCCCCTTTCCATCGGAGACCCCGCATGCCGCATCTTCGCCATCTCGGCGCCTCGGGCCTGGAAATCTCGCCGCTCGTGCTGGGCGGCAATGTGTTCGGCTGGACTGCCGACAAGGCCACCAGCTTCCGCATCCTCGACCGCTTCGCCGAGCGCGGCGGGGTGATGATCGATACCGCCGATGTCTATTCGGCCTGGGTCTCCGGCCACAAAGGCGGCGAATCCGAGACGGTGATCGGCGAATGGCTGCGCACCTCCGGCAAGCGCGACCAGGTGCTGATCGCCACCAAGGTCGGCATGCTGCCGGGCGAAGGCGGCGAGAAGCTGGCGCCGGCGCGCATCGCCGCCGCGGCAGACGCATCGCTCCAGCGGCTCGGCATCGAGACGATCGACCTGTATTTCGCCCACCAGGATGATGAGGACGTGCCGCAGGAAGACTATCTCGCGGCGTTCGGCGCGCTGATCGATGCGGGCAAGGTCCGTGCGCTGGGCGCGTCGAACTTCCACGCGATGCGGCTCAAGTCGGCGCTCGACCTCGCGACGAAGGAAGGGCTGCCGCACTTCCGGGTGCTGGAGCCCGAATACAATCTGGTCAGCCGCCGCAAGTTCGAGGGCGAGTTGCAGGATCTCTGCGTCACCCATAATCTCGGCGTCATCCCCTATTATGGGCTCGCCTCTGGCTTCCTCACCGGCAAATATCGCAGCGAAGCCGATCTCTCGAAGAGCGTGCGCGGCGGCGGCATGGCGAAGCTGCTCGCCGGCAAGGGCGGCGCGGTACTGGCGGTGATGGACGAGGTGGCGGCCGAGACCGGGGCCAGCCTCGCCCAGATCGCGCTCGCCTGGCTGGCGGCGCAGGACGGCGTCACCGCCCCGATCGCCAGCGCGACGAGCATCGAACAGCTCGACGAACTGATCGGCGCCTGGGACGTGGAACTCAGCCACGACCAGCGCGACCGCCTGACCGCCGCCGGGGCCTGATGACCGCGGCCGACCTGATCGACCGTATCGTGGCCCAACTCGTCCGGCGTCACGGCGGCACCGTCCGGCGCTGGAAGACGGTGCTGGGCAAGGTGCGCGTCTACAACGCCGAGACGCACCCGCACTGCAACTGGTCGCTGGCGCCCAGCGGCGCGGCCGGCGACGTCGCGGCGGTGGAAAAGCTGCTCGACGAGCTGCGGATCACCTATCCGATCGTGACCGGCTGAACGAAAAAGGGCGGAGCACCGCAGTGCCCCGCCCCCGTTTCCGGCGTCCGCCAGCCCCTACAGGCCGACCTTCAGCGTCAGGAAGAACTGCTGCGGCGCGCCGACCATCAGCGTCTGATTGTCGCCGCTGTTGCCGAAGCCGTTGGTGCCGATCGTCGAGATGTACTTCTTGTCGAACAGGTTGGTCACGTTGCCCTGCAGCTCGAGCTTCCGGCCACCCAGGTCGAACTTGTAGCCGAGCGTCGCATCCACCACCACGCGGCCGTCCACGAACTGGTCGTTGGTGTAGGTGAAATAGCGCTTGCTCATATAGTTCGCGCCGACGCGGGCGTTGAAGCCCTGACCCGACCAGGTGACTTCGCCCTTCAACATGTGCTTGGGCGAGTCGACCACCGTCTTGCCCTTGGTCGGGATCACGCCGCTCGCGGTGACGACGTTGTCGCGATAGGTCGAGTCATTGTAGCTGTACGAGCCGAACAGCCCGAAGCCCATCGGCAGGCGGATATCGCCGGTCGCCTCGACGCCGATCGAGCGCGCATCGCCGACATTCTGCAGGATCGCCGGGTTGCCGACGATGCCGGCGCTGGTGGTCACGGCCAGCAGGCGGTTGCGGAAGTTGACGTAATAGCCCGCCAGCGAGCCGGTGAAGATGCCCGACCGGTAGCGGCCGCCCACTTCATAGGTGTCCGACTCTTCCGGCTTCAGCTTGGTCGCGCCGGTGTTGAGCGCGTTGAAGCCCGCCTGGGTGGTCGCGAAGGGACCGCTGGTGGCCGAGGACACGAAGGCGCGCGTCACCTGGGTGAAGCCGGCGAACAGTTCGGCGTCGCGCGTGACGCGGTAGTTCAGGCCGGCATGCGGCTGGAACCAGTCGGTCACCTTGATCTTGCCGCCGGCCAGGCCGCCCGCGACGATCGGGGTCGCGCGATTGGTGACGGCAAAGCCCTTCCAGCCCAGGTTGGCGGTCAGCTGGCCCAGCTCGATCTTGTCCTGCACAAAATACTGGACGGTGTCGGTCTGGTACTTCCAGTACCATTGGGTCGCAAACGGATTGCTCTGGAACGACAGGCTGTCGCGGCCCGGATCGGTGCGGCTGTCCAGCGCGTAGAAGCGGCGGGCCTGACGGAAGTTGTTGCGCTCGTACCAGCCACCAACGGTGATGTCGTTCATGCCGATCTTGGTGCCGACATTGCCGAACACGCCGCCGCGGCGGATGTCATACTCGGTCGTGCGCAGCGACATCGGCACGCCGTTCGGCGACGCGACATAGGGGGTGTACCACAGGCCCTGGCCATGGTTGCTGTGGTAATAGCCCTTCAGCGCGCCATGGATCGCCGACCCGCTGGTCGTCTCGATGCCCGCCGAGGTCAGATAGTCACGACGCAGGCCGGCGGCGTTGTAATAGGCATCGTCCGGATTGAGGAATGGCGCCGGATAGACCTTGCCCGCACCCGGGTTGGTCGGCGTGACGCCGGTATAGCCGTTGTTCGCGCCTACATCCGAGACCAGGATCGCCTTGGCATAATCGTTCGAGATGTTGTCCCAGTTATAGCCCAGGCGCTTGATCATATCGAGCGACATGTCCTGATAGTCGTTCTCGCGACGATCGGAGAAGTCGAACGTGCCCACCGCGCGCAGGTCCGGGCTCAGCGGCGTGACGATCTTGCCGTTGACCTGGTTGATGCGCTGCGAGCCCCAGCCCTTCCACTTGTCGGTGTCCGAGTGGAGGTAGGAGAGATAGGCGCGGGTGCCGCCCGGGGTCAGCTCGCCGAAGTCGAGGCGACCGAACACGCGCCAGAAATTGTCGCTGCCGCCGGTGCCGTTCACCTCGATGCCCAGCTTGTCCTTCGGATCGCTCGACAGGAATTCGAGCGTGCCGCCCAGATTGTTCGTCGCCTGGGTGTCGATCGAGCCCGAGCCCTGCGAGACGCGGGTCTCGGCGATGTTCTCGCTGATGATCGCGCGGCTGATGTGCAGGCCGTTGACGTTGCCATAGCTGGCGTCGCCGAGCGGGATACCGTCGAGCGTGAAACCCAGCTGGTTCTGATTGAAGCTGCGGATCGAGATGCGACCGGCCCATTCATAGGCGCCGAACGGGTCCGCACCCTGGAAGTTGACACCCGGCAGCTTCTCGATCGCCTTGAGCGGGCTGGTGCCCGGCGCGAGCAGCGCGATGTCGGCCTGGGTCAGCGTCTGGATCTGGCGGGTTTCGCCCTTGCCGATCACCACGATCTCGTCGGCGCCGCTCTGCGGCTGGCTGTCGTCGACCAGGGTGGCGTTGGGCACGGTCTGCGCGAAGGCAGCGCCGGCAGTGAACAGCGACGTGCCGGCGAGCAGGCCGGCAGCAAGCATACGGATGCGCATGCGCATGAACCCCTTGGGAAAGCACCGGACCCCTCGCCCGTGCTGGGCGGCCGCTACGCGCGCTGCGTTGCAACATTCGATCGTTCGCGCTGCATTCCAGGGACTCTTCCGTGACGATCGCGTGACGAGCGGCTTAACACCTCGGAAATCTCCTGATTTCTTGCCGTGGGCCGCGGGGCGAGTAGAGTGACCGCGACGCAACTTACCGCTCTTGTGTTGCTCAATTGCAACACTATCTGCTGGTCACACGCGAACAGGGATCAGGCATGAACCTCGACAAATTCACCGACCGCGCCAAGGGCTTCCTGCAATCGGCGCAGACCGTGGCGATCCGCATGAACCATCAGCGGATCAGCCCCGAACATCTTTTGAAGGCGCTGCTCGAAGACGAGCAGGGCATGGCCAGCGGCCTGATCCAGGCGGCGGGCGGCGACGCCAAGCGCGCGCTGAGCGAGACCGATCTCGCGCTCTCCAAGATCCCGGCCGTCAGCGGTTCGGGCGCGCAGTCGACACCCGGCCTCGACAATGATCTCGTTCGCGTGCTCGACCAGGCCGAGACGATCGCGCAGAAGTCCGGCGACAGCTTCGTCACCGTGGAGCGGCTGCTGGTTGCGCTGGCGCTGAGCCTCAACACCGCCGCCGGCAAGGCGCTGCAGGCAGCGAATGCGAAGCCCGAGGCGCTCAACACCGCGATCAACAGCATGCGCGGCGGCCGCACCGCGGACACGGCGTCGGCCGAGGATCGCTACGACGCGCTCAAGAAATTCGCTCGCGACCTGACCGAGGCGGCGCGTGCCGGCAAGCTCGATCCGGTGATCGGCCGCGACGAGGAAATCCGCCGCACGATCCAGATCCTCGCCCGCCGCACCAAGAACAATCCGGTGCTTATCGGCGAGCCCGGCGTCGGCAAGACCGCGATCGCCGAAGGCCTCGCGCTGCGCATCGCCAATGGCGACGTGCCCGATACGCTCAAGGACCGCACGCTGATGGCGCTCGACATGGGCAGCCTGATCGCGGGTGCCAAATATCGCGGCGAGTTCGAGGAGCGCCTCAAGGGCGTGCTCGACGAGGTGAAGGGCGCCGAGGGCCAGATCGTGCTGTTCATCGACGAGATGCACACGCTGATCGGCGCCGGCAAGGCCGAGGGCGCGATGGACGCGGGCAACCTGCTCAAGCCCGCGCTCGCCCGTGGCGAACTGCACTGCATCGGCGCGACCACGCTCGATGAGTATCAGAAGCATGTCGAGAAGGACCCCGCGCTCCAGCGGCGGTTCCAGCCGGTGTTCGTCGGCGAGCCGACGGTGGAGGACACGATCTCGATTCTGCGCGGGCTCAAGGAGAAGTACGAGCTGCACCACGGCGTGCGGATCACCGATGCGGCGATCGTCGCCGCGGCGACGCTTTCCAACCGCTACATCGCCGACCGCTTCCTGCCCGACAAAGCGATCGACCTGATGGACGAGGCCGCCAGCCGCATTCGCATGGAGGTGGAGAGCAAGCCCGAGGAGATCGAGAGCCTCGACCGGCGGATCATCCAGCTCAAGATCGAGCGCGAGGCGCTGAAGCGCGAGACCGACGAAGCCTCGCGCGACCGGCTGGCCACGCTCGAAGAGGATCTCGCCAATCTCGAGCAGCAATCGGCCGAGCTGACTACCCGCTGGCAGGCGGAGAAGGACAAGATCAATGCCGAGGCGGTGCTCAAGGCACAGCTTGACCAGGCGCGGATCGAACTCGACCAGGCGCAGCGTGCGGGCGATCTCGCGCGTGCCGGCGAGCTGTCCTACGGTGTGATCCCGCAGCTCACCCGCCAGCTCGACGAGGCGCAGAGCGCCGCCAAGGGCGCGATGCTGCGCGAGGAAGTGACGGCAGACGACATCGCCGGCGTCGTCGCGCGCTGGACCGGCATCCCGATGGAGCGGATGCTCGAAGGCGAGCGCGAGAAGCTGCTCCACATGGAGGAGCAGCTCGGCAAGCGGGTGATCGGCCAGGCCGATGCGGTGAAGGCGGTCTCCACCGCCGTCCGCCGCAGCCGTGCGGGCCTGCAGGATCCGAACCGGCCGCTGGGCTCGTTCCTGTTCCTCGGGCCGACGGGTGTGGGCAAGACCGAGCTGACCAAGGCGCTCGCCGAGTTCCTGTTCGACGATCCCAATGCGATGGTGCGCATCGACATGAGCGAGTTCATGGAAAAGCACGCGGTCGCGCGGCTGATCGGCGCCCCTCCGGGCTATGTCGGCTATGAGGAAGGCGGCGTTCTCACCGAAGCCGTTCGGCGTCGCCCCTATCAGGTGGTGCTGTTTGACGAGGTCGAGAAGGCACATGGCGATGTGTTCAACATCCTCCTTCAGGTGCTGGACGATGGTCGCCTGACCGACGGCCAGGGCCGCACGGTGGATTTCTCGAACACGATCGTGATCCTGACCTCGAACCTGGGCAGCCAGTATCTCACCAATCTGGCGGACGGGCACGGGGTGGAAGAGGTCGAGCCGCAGGTGATGGAGGTGGTGCGGGCGCATTTCCGCCCGGAATTCCTCAACCGGCTGGACGAGATCATCCTGTTCCACCGGCTGGGCGCGGACCACATGGCGCCGATCGTCGATATCCAGGTCGGCCGGGTGGCGAAGCTGCTCAAGGACCGCAAGGTGGGCATCGACCTGTCGCCCGCGGCGCGCGAGTGGCTGGGACGGGTAGGCTATGATCCGGTGTACGGCGCGCGTCCGCTGAAGCGGGCGGTGCAGAAATACCTGCAGGATCCGCTGGCCGACCTGATCCTGCGCGGCGCGGTGAAGGATGGGTCGACGGTGCACGTCGACGAGGGTGATGGCGCGCTGGTGCTGCGAGTGGAGTGAGGGTTGGAGGGACCGCCGCGTGGCGGCGGTCCCTCTTGCGACCACTTAGTTCGGGTTCCACGGAGAATAGGGCGCCGCGCGGATCCACCGCGTCGCAACCCACTTCACGCCTGCGCGCACCGGAAGGCCGGCGTGACGCGCGCGCGGATCGGGCCGGCCATCTGCCAACACGTTGTCGAAGATCAGCGCGTCGCCGCCCCGCGGCACGACTTCAATGCCGAGCTCGTCGAACCGCGTTTCGCCACCACCAAAGCCTTCGTTGAGATACAATAACACCGTTTTGATGCGCTGGTTGGTCGATCCGGTGATCGCATCGAGGTGCGGCCGATATTGCTGGCCCGGCGAATAGCGCAGCAGGGACACTTGCTCGCCCTGGCCTATGTCGGTGCCCGTCGCCGCAGCCACGCGTCGGAGAATCGCCTGGACGACCAGGCTTTCCCGAGTGGGCCCGACAACAGCATTATCCGATGTCCGCACCGGATGATGCACCATGCGGTTGGTCTGGGGATCGAAGACGAGCGCCGGCTGGAGCAGATTGGCTGCCGACAGTGCGAGATGCTCGCATTCGGCCGGGGTCAGCAGCTTCGAAAGCCGGAAAATGCGGGGGGAATCGTTCAAGATTTCCGCCGGCGGCAGGTGCCTCGGATCGCCGGCAGCATCGAGCGCCATTGCCTCGATCAGCGCTAGATGCTCACGGGCGATTGCGTTACCCTGTTCGCCCGCGCGGCGCAGCAGCCCCAGCGCGCGCGGCCAGTCGGGGCTGCCGCCTGCGCCGTTTGCGACCAGCGCAACTTCCATGAGGGCGGCGTCGCCATGGCCGGCGGCTGCCGCAGCATTCAGGGCAAGCATCGCGCGTGACAGATCGCGCGCGATCGGCGATCCTACCAGCAGCCACATCGCCAGCTGGAAGCACGCGTCACGATTCCCCGAAGCGCTGTAGTGTTCCACCAAGGCGACGGCACCGCGCACGTCCCCCTGTTCCAGCAGATGATCGACGACGGCGTTGGAATACCCGGATGCCATCATACTCCCTCAAAAAAAGGGGAGCGGGCAAGCCCGCTCCCCTCGCATTAGCAGCGCGGCCGCACGTTTAGAACTTCACGTTGAAGCCCGCGTACATACGTCGACCGATGTTGTCATAGATACCCGAACCGCCACCGATGCCGGTGGAGCCAAGCGGCGGGTGCTCATCGGTGAGGTTGTCGATACCCAGGAAGAACTGTTGCTTCGGACGAATCGAAACGCCGATGCGCAGATCGTGATAGGTAATCGCGCGGTACCAAGGGATGTCGGCATAATCGAGATTGGTCGCCGGACGGCCCTGGAAGGATTCGAGTGCCTCGATCGACGTCGCCGCCATCTTGCTCAGGTACCGCATCTGGTAGCCAAAGAAGAATTTCCCGAACTTGCCGTCGACGTTGAGGTTGAAGGCATCGCGCGGATCGCCGACTTCACCGCGATAATTGTCCGCAAAGCCCGGCTGGGTCGGGTCGAGGAACGCCTCATTGGTCAGCTGATGCGTGTAGACGACGCGCGCACTCAAGCTGTTTTCCGGCGAAAACTTGTACAGGTACGAAATCTCGGCGTTGATGCCGCGCACCTTCAGCTGTGCGTAGTTCAGCGGCCGCTCGAGCAAGCTGCCCTCGATGATGCGGAACGGCGTTCCGGTCACTGAGCCCGCGGCATCGTCACGCTTGAAGATGCTGCAGAACTGATTGTTGGTCGTCGGAGAGTCGTAGCAGGCGTTTGCGACCTGCTGCGGCGTCGGCGACGTGATCACGTTGTTGACGGCGATGTTGTAGTAATCGACCGTCAGCGACAGACCGGGGATCATCGCCGGCTGGACCACGACACCATAAGTGTAGGAGTCCGACTTTTCCGCCTGCAGGTTCGGGTTGCCCGACGCCGATGTCTCCAGCGACTGAGCGTAGTTGTAGTTGAACCCGCTGCCCACCGCCGCGGCGCAATTGGCCGGACGATATTGCGTGCCATTGGCCAGGTTCGCCTGGGAGCAGGGGTCGCTGAAGCCCGGCGCGAAGTTCTGGCCCGGGGATGCGTACAGCTCGCTCAGGTTCGGCGCGCGTACCGAACGCGAATAGGCCGCACGGAACATAATACCCTTCACCGGGCTGTACGTGCTGTCGACATTGTACGCCCAAACCGTGCCGGCACCGCCCTTGTAGTCGGACACCCGTGCAGCTGCATTCACGGTGAGCTGCTTGACGAGGAAGATGTCCTTGAGCAGCGGCAGGCTGATTTCGCCGAACGCTTCCTTCACCTGGAACGACGGCGGATTGAATTCGGCCAGTGCGTTGTAGAAGGTGTAGCCCGCTTCGACGAGCGGATCGGCCTTGAAGAACGCCGTCTCACGGCGATATTCGCCACCGACCGCCACGCCAACCGGACCGCCCGGCAGGTTAAAGAAGGTACCGGTATCGCCCGAGACGAAGCCGGTGAGGTCCAGCTGGGTGATCTTGCCGCGCGAGACGGTATTCTGCAGAACGTAGTTCTTCGCGTCCTGCGAGATGTTGCCGACGCCGAAGGGATTCAACGGCTTACAGGCGGCAATGTCCCTCTGGAGGATGGCGTCGTTGCCGACCAAGTCCTCGGCACGGTCGGGATCGATCTGCGACGCGCAGACGATCTGGCCGCTGCCATTGCGAGCCGAATCCAGGGCCAGCGCAAGGCGCTGGGTGTTCACGTTGCCCAGCACCTTGGTGTGCTCGGTGAACTGGCCATAGTTGCCCGCGACTTCGTAGCGGAAGTTCGAGCCCAGCTCGCCGCGAACGCCGCCTACGATACGGAAGGTTTCGCGCCGCGCCTCTTCCGAACGCATGCCGAGGTCGGTCAGGTTCTTGCGCATGATGAACCGGGTGCCGTTCCCGATATTCGCGGCCGGCACGCCGCTCGCGATCAGCGCGTTGGTGATCGTCGTGCGCGCCTGCGACGACAGATACGGGTTGTCCAGGCGCGGACGCTCATACAGCGCGTCGATCGTGCTGCCCGTGAAGAACGCAGGGCCGGAGCCGCCTGCGCTGAACGATTCGGTGCGCACATATTTGGCTTCGACGAACGGAACGAACGCGCTCGAAATGTCGAAGTGGCCGATTACGTTGATGGCGTAGCGGTCGAGACGAGGGAGGAGCTGTACCAGCTTGTCTTCGCGGCGGGTATTGCCATTGCCGCCGATGAACGAGCCGCCCGGCGCGACACCGGTGACGCCCGAGGCCGAAGTGGATGCCGTCGTGGCGTTCTGCACGCCGACACGCGATCCCGTCTGCTGGATCAGGTCGCCATTCGGCGCAAAGATGTAGTTACAGGTGAACGGACGGCCGTTCGGGAAGGCCGCGCTAGTCTGGCTGTCGCGGCCGCACGGTGCAGTACCGAGGGAGGTCGAGGGCGAGAAGGAGATCAGGCCGCCGCTGTAGATGCTGGCGCTGCGCACATCGCGGAAGAAGACGTTGTCGGGAACGCCATCGGAGCCGTTGGGGAGACCCGCCGGATCGTTATCGACGGTCACCAGCGTATCGTTGCGCGCATAATAGCTGCGGTCGGACGCAAACAGATCGTTCTGGTGCGCATATTCGAGATCGACGGCGAGGTTGCCGCGGCCACCGGCGAAGTTCTTGCCGGCGACCAGGCTCGCCGAATAGCTGCCGGCGTCCTTCTTGTCGGTGATCGCGCCCTGGCCACGCATCTGCAGGCCTTCGAAGTCCTGCTTCAGCTTGAAGTTCACAACGCCCGCGATCGCGTCCGAGCCGTAAATGGCCGAGCTGCCGCCGGTGAGGATCTCAACGTCCTCGATCAGGTCGGTCGGGAAGGTGTTGAGGTCCGGGGAAACCGCGTTGTTCAGAATGTCGGAGCCCACGTGGCGGCGGCCATTGACCAGCACCAGCGTCCGCTGCGTCCCGAGACCGTAGAGGTCGACCAAGCTGAGACCGCCGGTGCCGAGGAAGCGCGACGAGTTCTGCTGACTGAAGGTGCTGCGGACCTGCGGCAGATCGTTGATAACGTCGCCGATCGAGATGCGCGCGGTCTGCTGCAGCTGCTCCGCAGTGACCACGGTAACCGGGGTGGCGCCTTCGAGATTGGGTCGCGCAATGCGCGAACCGGTGACGATGATGTCCTGCGCTGCAGGCTCTTCTTGCTTCGCACCGTTACCCGCCGTGTCCTGCGCATATGCCGGCAAGCCGGCAAACGCGCCGGCACTCGCCAGGACCAGCGCTGATAGCGCCGTTCCGGTCCGGAGACCCTTTTGCATCTTCTTCATGAATTTCCCTCGCTTTATCTCGGCTGATTTCCCCTCGCCGAGACTGTCTCCCCTTCCACCGACCGCACCCCATGCACGGCTGGTGGAGATGCTAACAAGGAAGCAAGGATTGCAACGCTCGTAAAGCGCACATTCATGTCGCGGAAGCTTCGGGTCAGAAACGTCTCCAATTTGCAACACCTGAGCAATCACGTGTCACCCGCACGCCGCCGCTCGCAACATTCCTTCACCCAATGTATCAGGCTGCCTAAAAATCGCGCACTTACGTCGCTGAAGCGACAATCTTCTGCATTTAATAGTGTTTATGAGAAGTGCTTGGGAACCTGCTGAAGCATCAATTCTGCCCTTCCACTTCTGGCGCCGAGTCATCGTCCCTCGCGTAGCCTAATTGCTGTATCCAGGGGCGCAGCGTCGGAAGGACGGGCTCTAGATGTCGACGATACCGCTGCCATCTTCCCACTGCCCGCCGGTATAACGGCTCGGTCACTTGCGCGTAGCTCGCCGTGGAAATAACTCCCCGCTTCCGAGCGGTATCGCGATGCGCCAGAACGGATGCGTCCCAAGGCAACTCCAGCGCCTGGAACAGCGGGCGCAGCGTTTCCTCCGGCGCCTCGACCATCGTTTCGTATGCGATCGAGTACACCGGTCCCGGCAGCAGCGATGCAGCCTTCGACCAATACCCAAAGGCGCTCGCGTAAAAAGCTGCGGCTGTTTCCAGTGTCAGGAAATTAGCCATAGCGTTATTCAAACGAAAATTGGTGATAAAGCAGCTCAACACCACATCGCACGGATGGCGCAGTGCGAGGATCACCGGTGCGTCAGGGAAGAGACGACGGATCAACGGCAATCGCAGCATATGGAGCGGAGACTTGTCCACCAGCAACGCGCCCGGCCGGCATGTCGCCAGCTGATCGACATTCTCATAATAGCGGTCGCGGAGCCGGTCTGCATCCGCGTCGGTCATCGTCGCTAGGCCAGCCAGCCCCCCAGCCGCTTCTTCGGCGAGGCGAAGCGGCGGTTGTTCCTCAAGAACCTGCACGTCCGGGTGCCCCATCAACATAGTGTCGAGCAGCGTCGTGCCCGAGCGCGGGAACCCAACGAGAAACGCCACGCGCCGCGTCTTAACGCGGGGGAGCGGATCCCATGTGTTGACCCAGGAAGTAGTCAGCAATTGGTCATCCGCGGCCAGCGCCGCGCGTGTTGCCGCCGCGCGCAGCAGGGGCTCCGAGGGGTCCGCCGCGAGCAAGTCATTCATACGCTGGAAGCTTTCAAACGCCTTGTCGAACGCACCCAGTCCTTCATAAAACTGACCTGCAAATTGCGCGGTGCGAATGGGTTCGACAGACGCAGGCACTCGCGAGAGCGCTTCCAACCCTTCCGCAAAACGCTTTTCGCGACGACATGAAAGTGCCTTCAAAAAGGCCTCCGCGCCGGGATCGGTTTGGTTCGCGCGAGCACTTTCGAGAAGCGCCGGCAGCTCGTCTTCGCGATTGCGATGCTCGAGCAGCAACCCCTTCATAATCAGCGCCTCAGCATGATCCGGCCGCAAGCGAAGAATGTCGGCAATCGCAGCCTCGGCGCCATCGGCATCCCAAAGCTCAAAGCGCTCACTAGCGAGGGCGAGGTGCAACTCAAGGTTCTCGGGGTCGAGCCCCACGGCCTGTTCCAGCGCGGCGATCGCGTCAGTCGTGCGGCCTTGCTGCCTCGCCAGTGCCGCCAGCTCCGCCCACGGCTTGGCATCGTGAGGGAAGTCACGTGCGCATCGCAACAACACGGCGGCAGCATCGTCCGCGCGGCCAGCCTGGACCAGCGCAGCGGCTAGATTGAGGCGGATCGGCGCGGCAGTTGAGAGTTCGGCTGCGCGGGTGAGTGCCTGGACTGCGCTCGCGGCGTCGCCCCGATCGGCACGTGCATTGCCCAGATTATTCCAACTCTCCGCGTCGTCGGGGAAGGCGGCAACAACGGCCTCGTAGCATGCTTCTGCCTCGGCATAGTCTTCGCGCCGCTGGGCAAGATATCCGCGCACGCGCCATAGGCGTCCGGAAGAATCGGCGCGGGGATCGAGCTCCTTAGCCAGCGCATGTGCCTCGTCGAAGGCGCCCGCATCCGCAAGCGCGCGTAACAGATTCACGGCAACGCCGACGTCCGCTGGCGCGTCGCGGCGTGCCGTACGCAGGAAGCGGATACCTGCTTGCAAGTCGCCCGTCTGACAGCACAAAGCGCCGAGCAAGCCCGCCACGACCGCGGGAGCACCCGCAGCGTGATACAATCGTTCTGCCCGATCGCGCGCGACCTGAACATCGCCGCGCGACGCAAGCGACAGGATGGAACGTAATTCGGTGGCCTGGTCGGCGGTTAGCGGGGCAGCATGCGACGTCATGGGCAAATCCTAGGCCCGAAATCCATATCGGGCAAAAAAAGAGGGCGGCGCTCCAACGGCGCGCCGCCCCTTTCAAGAGTAGAAGCGAAGGTGCTTTAGAAGTTGATGGTCGCACCCGCGAAAACGTACCGACCGAGCGAGTCGTAGACGGCCGGATAGGTGTTGCCGTTGCACGGACCGGTCGGGCACGCCGAACCGCTGCCGTCGCCGGCGCCCGAGCTGACGAGCGGCGGCTCGCGATCGAGCAGGTTGTTCACGCCCAGACGCAGCGTGTAGCGCTTGGTCGGGGCGAAGGTGAGCGCCAGATCGAAATAGCTCTGGGCGCCCAGGCGCGAACCGAAATTGTAGTAGGTGCCAGCCAGCGTCTTGTCATTGCTCGACAGGTCGACCTTGACCGGATCGATGTAGCGCCACTGCAGCGAGGCACCGATACCCGTCTGCGACGTGTAGCTCAGGCGAGCCTTGTGGCGCCACTTCGGGTTCGGTGCCGAGGGGGTACCGCTCAGGTTGCTGCAGGTCACACCATAATAGCCCGCGCAATCATAGGGTTCCGTGAGGCCGTTGTTGATCCGGAAGCTGTCCAGATAGGTACCGATCATCGTGAAGCTGAAGTCGCCCACGCCGGTGACCTTGCGGTTGTAGCCGAAGTTGACGTCAATGCCCTTCGTCTGCACGCGACCAACGTTGCGCGAGATGTCCTGCACATAGCCGTCATTAGTCAGCCACAGCGAGCCGCTCACCGGGTTACGCTTGATCAACGCACAAGCCGTCGGGTTCAGCGAATTGGTGCAGCTTGCGAGGATCGCATCGGCACCAAAGCCCTGAATGGCGTCCCGCACCTTGATGTCGAAATAGTCGACGCTCAGGTTGAGGCCAGGGATGAAGTCGGGCTGGAACACCACGCCGAACGACTTGGTAGTGGCAATTTCCGGAAGCAGCTGATCGTTGCCGCCGATCAGGCCGTTGTACTGGCCCGACGGATTGCCGGCCACGCGCTGACCAACGGAGAGGCCCTGCGCCAGACAGCCCTTATCCGCAGCGGTGAGGACCTTGTTTGCGCAGGGATCCGTCGATCCATCGAGCGCGACATGCTGTACCGAGAACAGTTCCTGCAGGTTGGGCGCACGAACGGCACGGTTGTAGCTGCCGCGGAAACGGACCGAGCGGATCGGCGCGAATTCAAGACCCAGCTTGTAAGTATCGGTGTTGAACGAACGACCGTTGCTGATCTCATAGTGCGAGTAGCGATAGCCGCCAACGAACGACAGATCGTATACGAAGCCCTTATTGACCAGCGGGATTTGGGTTTCGCCGAAGAACTCGGTGACGTGATAGTTGCCGGAAATCGGCAGCGTTGCGCCGCCCTGGCCGGTCAGGTCGCCCCTGGAGAACGCTTCGTCGACTTTCAGATCCAGCGCCTCGCGGCGATACTCGACACCAAGATTGACGACGGCGCCCTTCTCCGCCCACGGCGTCTGGATGCCGTAGTTGCTGAGATCGCCGGTGATCGAAGCGCTCGCCACCTGCTCGGACACGACGCCGTGCTGGAAGCCGGTCGCCGACAGATAGTTGACGGCCGCCGGCGTCACCGTGGTGAGGCCGCCGAAGATGTCGTAGGGGACGCAGTTCGGATCGGCACCTGTGGTGACCGAGCGGCAGGTCGGCGTGCCATTCACGTTCACGACGTCCAGCGCGTTGTTCAGCTTCCGGACCGAGAACTCGTTGGTGTAGATCTGCGAGTAGGTCGTGCGGCCATACTGATAATAGGCGTCGTAGTTCCAGGTCTCGCCCAAGGCACCCTTGGCGCCGATCACGCCGCGATACTGGGTGTGACCGAAGTCAGCCGATCGTGGGCCGCCCTCGACGTTACGACGCAGCAGCTGGAAAAAGGCTTTGTTGTAGGGCTGGCCGGTCGTCGGATCGATATAGGTGAGCGCAGCGGGGCCGGGGTTGGAGACCGCCGTCAGCGGGTAGTTGCCGAGGAAGCCGTTGACCAGGTTCTCGTTCGCGCAGACGATCTGCTTCTGCTGGGCCGACATCAGCGGGTTGTCGCAGTTGATCGTCAGCGTGTTGCCGAAGTCGCCCGAGGGCGCGATCTGGGCGACCGAGCGGTCGTCCATGAAGTTGAACTCGAGATAGGGATGCAGCGCATCGCTGACCTCGTAGTTCACGAAGGCGCCGCCAGTGTAACGCTCGTCCGGACGCTGGAAATAATTGGTCGGCGCGAAATTGTAGCGCGTACGGCCAGGCTGCAGCGTACGGCCGCTGCCGATCTGGTAGAAGGTCGAAGTGCCGCCGTTGTACAACACGATGTTGCCGGGCGCCGAGGTCGACGAACCGCCGCACTGCAGCGCGGTGGCGCTCGCATTCTGGATGGTGCAGGCGCTGTAGTCGCGGTTCGACTGCACGACGGCATCGACCTTGCGATAGCCGAAATAGGCAACGGCATGGCCGCGATTGTCGTCGAACTTGGCGCCGACCGACAGCGTGGCGTTGACCGTGCCGCCGTCGGTGACGCTGCCGGTGGGATAGCCGAAGCCGGAGAAGCCGGCCTTGGTGCGCGCGTCGAGCAGCGGCGGCGTAATGTCGTTGCTGTTGTTGTGCTGATACAGGCTGTATTGGCCGTCGAGACGGATACCGGTGAAATCAGTGTCCATCACGAAGTTGACGACGCCGGCCACGGCGTCCGCGCCGTAGGTCGACGATGCGCCGCCGGTCAGCACTTCAACGCGCTTCACCAGCGCGTCGGGAATCGAGTTGAGGTCAGCGGCCGAGGTCGTCGGATCGCCCGGCATCAGGCGGCGACCGTTGATCAACACCAGCGTGCGCTGCGGGCCCAGGCCGCGAAGATCGACCGTGGCAGCACCGCTCGCGCCGTTCGAGACCGTGCTCGACTGGCCGGCGAACACCTGCGGCAGCGAGTTCAGCATGTCCTCAACGCGGGTCGTGCCCTGCAACTTGAGATCTGCGCTGTTGACGACGGTGACCGGGCTCACCGACTCCAGGTTCGGCTGCGGAATGCGCGAACCAGTGACGACGATATCCTGCGAACCGATGGCTGCAGTATCGGCGCCTGCCGGAACCGACGTATCCTGCGCCATGGCCGGCGTCGCGAACAGCGCGCCAGCAAGAACGACTGCGGAAAGGGCAGAGCCTCCCCGCAGCTTCATTTGCGTATTTTTCATGCAACTACCTCTTTCTCCGGGCCCGTGGCGTAGCGCTGCGGATCCCGGCATGTCTCCCTAGCCCTCCCGTTCGGATTAATCCGGCCGGTAGCGCTTGATGCAGAACGAAGCAGCTAAGCTTGGAGGTTGTAAAGCGCAGCTAGGACCGAGGCGGCCGGTTTCGTGGAACTGTCGCTCAAAAGCCACAGTATTGCATAGGAAATGTCGAAAAACTCGTTACAAATTGTTACGAAGTTTCCAACCTCGGTGCAAGCCTGCCCAGAAATCAGGCAGCAACGCCCACGACCAGCAGCGGATCGATCCGCGCACCGCGCCACATCAGTCCCCAGTGCAGGTGCGGGCCGGTCGCGCGTCCGGTTGCGCCCACTGCGCCAATCAGCTGCCCCTGCCGCACACGTTCGCCCTGCCGGACATCGATACGCGACAAGTGCAGGAAGGCGCTCGACAGGCCCATCCCGTGGTCGAGCATCAGCAGATTGCCTTCCAGCGTGAACGGCGCATCGGCGGCCAGGATCACCACGCCGTCCGCGGGCGCGTGGACGGGCGTACCGGTCGGCAGCGCGAGATCGATGCCCGAATGATAGGCGCCGGGTTCCCCCGCATAGATACGCTGCGATCCGAACAGCGTCGAAATACGCCCACGCGCGGGCCAGGCGAAATGCTGGCGCCAGCCCTCGGCAGCCGTCTGCTTCGCCCGCGCGGCAGCGATCTGGGCGAGCTCGGAAGGGCGACGAGCCTCGAACTCGGCGCTCGGCACGGGATATTTGGGGAGACGGTCCAGCCGCGAGATGTTCCAGGCGCGCGGCGCGATCGAAAGCTGGTCTCGCACCAACCGCCCTCCGTCCGCCACCGCTTCCACCAGCGCGGTGGGCGGCGCATCGCGATCAAAGGCGATGAGGAAACGGCCATCGGCGGCAAAGGCGATCGGCTGACCGTTGAAGCGCAACGCGCCAATGTCCGCAGGCACCGTACCGAGCGCAACGCCGCCCTGATCGAAACTGCCGCTCAGGCCGAACGGATCGCCCCCCGCCGAAGCGCGGCCCGGCACGAGCGTCGTCGCCAGCAGCCCTGCGGCGAAGCGCCGCCGGCCGATCATTCGGCGAGCAGGGCCTTGGTTGCCGCCTCGGGCGTCGCATAGGCTTCCTGGCGCGCCACGCTCCAGTAGCGGAGCATGTCGACCGGGATCCGCTCGCCGGTGACGGCGCACAGCACATGGTCGCCGGGCGCGAGGACGCGGAAGCCGTTGGCCATATAGTGCAGCTTGGCGACGCGGGCGGTGTTGGACATCAGCATGGGCGGCGCCATTCCTGCAGTTCGGTGGTGGTTCGGGTGCGCCCTAGAGCAGCGTCGGCTGCTCGGGCTTGGGCGGAACATAGGCCTTGGCCTGCCCGCGCTCAACCCGGGCATCCACCGGTCCGTCGGCGAAATGCAGCGTCACGGCTTGGGCTGCGCGGGCATCCTCGGCCGAGGCGACTACCCTGCCGGTGCCGCGCCCCTCCACCCAGGCATAGCCCTTTTTGAGCGGCAGGCCGGGATCGAGCAGTTCGAGATGCCGTCCCATCGCCGCCAGCCGCTCGGCGGCGGTGGCGAAGCGGCGTTCGAGGCTGGCGAGCTTCAGCGCCTCGGCGGAACGGACGAAACGCTGGCGCAGCGCGGTGAGTTCTCGGTCGGCCGCGCGATCGAGCGCGACACCGCCCAGCCGCTGCCGGGCGGTCGCCAGCCGCTGTTCGAGCGCGGCGGGCCGCAGCGCGGCGCCCGCCCGATCCAACTGGCCGCGTGCCACCGTCACCCGGCGCTCGAGTCCCAGCCCCAGCCGGGCCGCGACGTCGTCGAGCCGCTGCCGTTGGGGCCCGAGGAGCGCGTCGCGCCGCGGCAGCACGCGGACCAGCCCCGCCAGTTGCTCACCGGCGCGTTCATGGTAGCGGCGCACGCAGCGTTCGGTACGGTGCGCCAGCGTGGCGATGCCGTGGCGTACGTCGGCAAGCACGGGCACCGCGATCTCGGCCGCCGCGGTCGGGGTCGGCGCGCGCAGATCGGCGGCGAAGTCGCACAATGTGGTATCGGTCTCGTGGCCAACCGCCGAGATGATCGGGATGGAGCACTCGGCCACCGCCCGCACCACGACCTCCTCGTTGAACGACCAGAGATCCTCGACCGAGCCGCCGCCCCGCGCGACGATCACCAGGTCCGGGCGCGGCACCGGGCCGCCGGGCTGGATCGCGTCGAACCCGCGCACCGCGCGCGCTACTTCCTGCGCCGCGCCGTCGCCCTGCACCTTGACCGGCCAGACGAGGACATGGCTGGGGAAACGATCCTCGAGCCGGTGGAGAATGTCGCGGATCACGGCACCGGTGGGCGAGGTCACCACGCCGATCACCTTGGGCATGTAGGGCAGCGGCTTCTTGGCGCGCGCGTCGAAC
The DNA here is from genome assembly GCF_001650735.1 of Sphingomonas sp. TDK1. Lineage (GTDB taxonomy): Bacteria > Pseudomonadota > Alphaproteobacteria > Sphingomonadales > Sphingomonadaceae > Sphingomonas. Next base: position 164,457 of record NZ_LXVY01000004.1, read on the forward strand.
AGCCCCTCGCCCGCCAGCCTGGCCTTGAGCTTCTCCAGCAGCGCCATCAGCGCCCCCTCGCCGGCCAGCTCCATCCGCTCGATGACGATCTGGTACTTGGACCGGCCGGGATAGATGGTGAGCTTGCCGGTCGCGATCACTTCCAGCCCGTCCTGCGGCTGGAACGGCAGCGCGGACGCCGCGCCGCGCCAGATCACCCCGTCGATCACCGCGTCCACGTCCTTGAGCGCGAGATAGGCATGGCCCGAAGCCGCGCGCTTCCAGCCCGAAATCTCGCCGCGCAGGCGGACATGGCCGAACTCGCCCTCCACCATTCGCTTCAACCGGCCGGAGAGTTCGCTCACGCTCATCGGTGCCGCGTTGTCCCCGGGCACCGCCTCGGCTACGAGCCGCGCCGATGAAGTCTCGAAAAGGGGGTCGGCCATGAACGTCCTGCTACTGGGGTCGGGGGGTCGCGAACATGCGCTCGCCTGGAAACTCGCGCAATCGCCGCTGCTGACGCAGCTTTTCGCCGCGCCGGGCAATCCGGGCATAGCGGCGCATGCGACCTGCGTCGACCTTGCTGCGACCGACCCGGCGGCGGTGCTCGCCTTTGCGCAGGCGCAGGCAATCGGCCTGGTCGTGGTCGGCCCCGAGGCGCCGCTGGTCGCGGGCGTCGGCGACGTGCTGCGCGAAGCCGGCATCCCGGTCTTCGGGCCGAATCGCCTGCCAGCGCAGCTGGAAGGATCGAAGGGCTTCACCAAGGATCTGTGCGCCCGCGCGAACATCCCCACTGCCGGCTATGTACGCGTGCATCGGCTGGACGAGGCGTTGGCGGCCCTCGAGCCGTTCGGCCTGCCCGTGGTCGTGAAGGCCGACGGCCTCGCTGCCGGCAAGGGCGTGACCGTGGCGATGACCCGCGACGAGGCGATCGGCGCCCTCACCGCGATCTTTGCCGATACGGGCGCCAGCGCGGTGATCGAGGAATTCCTCGACGGTGAGGAAGCCAGCCTGTTCGTGATCACGGACGGCACCAGCGCGGTGCTGTTCGGATCGGCGCAGGACCATAAGCGCGTCGGCGAAGGCGATGTCGGCCCCAACACCGGCGGCATGGGCGCCTATAGCCCTGCCCCGGTGCTCACGGCCGCGCTGGAACGCGAAGCGATGGAACGGATCGTGGAACCGACCATTGCCGCGCTGGCGGCCGAGGGCACTCCCTATTCCGGCGTGCTCTATGCCGGGCTGATGCTGACCCGGGCCGGCCCGAAGCTGATCGAGTATAATGCCCGGTTCGGTGACCCCGAATGCCAGGTGCTGATGCTGCGGCTGGAGGACGACCTGCTGGACCTGTTGCTGGCGACGGCGCGTGGCGAACTTGCCGGCCGGCCCGCCCCGCGCTTCCGCCCCGACACGGCACTGACCGTAGTGATGGCGGCGCGCGGCTATCCCGGTACCCCGGAAACGGGCGGGACGATCGAAGGCATCGACGCGGCGGAAGCGGGCGGCGCGCAGGTGTTCCATGCAGGCACCAGGCGCCAGGGCGACACGTTGGTAGCGAGCGGCGGCCGCGTGCTCAACGTGACGGCGATCGGCCCGGACATCGCCAGCGCCCAGGCGGCGGCGTATCGCGGCGTGGACGCGATCGCCTTCCCCACCGGCTTTTGCCGCCGCGACATCGGCTGGCGCGAACTGGCCCGCACCCGCGGCTGAAGCATGGCGTCGGCGCGCGGTCTTCCCGCGCCGACGCCAGACCGCTACTGCTTCGCATCGTCCTCGTTGATGTAATCGACGAAGCTGCCGACCAGGGAGTCCCAAAGCTCCAGGTTCTTGCGGAACAGCTCGACGGTCATCGGCTGATCCTCGAAGTTCAGGTCATACTCGATCGCCGCTTCGCCCTTGTCGTCGGCATAGACGCGCGCGAAGCGGTGCTTGCGCGTCCACGCATTGGCGCGCTCCGCCGACAGCTTGTTGGTCCAGCCGGCGTAGAACTGGATATCGCCGCAGTTCCGGCCCTTTTCGCAGCTCATGAAGAAGATGGTGTATTTATAGCCCTGGGCACCGCTGCGGATCATGGGATCGCCGTCGCTGTCCTTGGTCAGCTCTGCCTTGTAGCCCGCATCCTGCAGCGCCTTGGCGACCGATTGCGGATCGGTCGAGCGCACCTGGGCCTGCGCCGGCACCGTCGCCAGCAGCCCGAGCGCCATCAGCACCAACGTCTTCATGTAGTTCCCCTTCGTGCCGTTACCGTCGCACGCCTCGTATCGCGGCGCTGGTGCGGCTGCCAAGCCTAGCGGCGCCCCAATCGGCTCCGCTGCGCCTGCTTGCGCACCGCGCCCGGCATCCAGCGCGCTGCGAACCAGAGCTTGCGCGCCGTCTTGCCGACACGCGTGTGCAGATCCCGGCCATGGACCGCCGCCCACGCCGCCTCGGCGACATCGCCCACCGGCGAGATTTCCAGCCCAGCCCGGCGCACATTCTCGCGAATCAGCTGGTTGGAGCCGCCGGTCGGCTGGTCGAGGAGCGGCGTGTCGATGAAGGAAGGCATCAGCGTCCGCACCTTCACCCCGGCCGCCGCCCATTCGCCGTCCAGCGCCTCGGCGAGGCCTCGTACCGCAAACTTGGTCGCCGAATAGATCGCCGCCCCCGCGGTGCCGTAGATCCCCGCAGCCGAGCTGGTGATCAGCATCACCGATCCCGGTGTCGCCGAGAGCAGCGCAAAACCGGCATGCGCGCCATGCACCACGCCCATGAAGTTGATGGCGTTGCAGCGCTCCAGCGCTGCCGGCGTGGTTGTCGCGAACGGTCCGCTGGTGCCGATCCCGGCATTGTTGAACAACACGTCCATGCGACCGCCGCTCGCTTCGGCAAAGGCTGCCAGCGCCGCCACCCACTGGTCGCGATCACGCACGTCGAGCAGGTGAGTCGTCGCCATGCCCGCAGGCAGCAGCGCGTGGGTTTCGGCCAGGCCGGCCGCGTTGACGTCCGCCAGTCCCACGCGCCACCCGCGCTGTGCGAACAACAGCGCCACCGCACGCCCGATGCCCGACGCGCCGCCGGTAACGAAGATCGCCTGCTGGGTCATCCCGCCTCTCCCCTGTTCACTGGCGCCTATGATGGCGCCTTGATCCCATCTTTCCGCACATTGCTGCAGAGCGCCAGCGCGATGTTGCGGGATCAGGCAGCGGCGAGCACGTCGTCCACCCAGGCAGGGACCAGCGTGCCGGCCGGCCCCATGCGGCTTTCCTCGAACCAGTGGCTGCCGCCCGAGGGATCCAGGTTCATCTCCAGCGTCGCCGCCCCGTGGTGCCGCGCCGTCTGCACGAAGCCCGCAGCGGGATACACCGCGCCCGACGTGCCGATCGAAACGAACAGATCGGCATCGGCCAGCGCGGCCTCGATCCGCTCCATCTCGTATGGCATCTCGCCGAAAAAGACGATGTCCGGCCGAAGCGCCAGCATGCCGCAATTCGGGCATTCGGTCTCCGGCGGCAGTGCGTCGGTCCACGGTTCGCGGATGCCACAGGCGGCGCATAGGGCCGAACGTAGCGCGCCATGCATGTGGAGCAAGCGGCGAGCCCCGGCACGCTCGTGCAGATCGTCGACATTCTGGGTCACGATCAGCAGATCGCCCGGCCATGCGGCATCCAGCCGCGCCAGCGCATGATGCGCAGCATTGGGCGCCACCGTGTCCAGCGCCGCGCGGCGCAGATCGTAGAAGCGATGGACGAGCAAAGGATCTCGCGCCAGCGCCTCCGGCGTGCAAACATCCTCCACGCGGTGTCCCTCCCACAGCCCGCCGGGCCCGCGGAAGGTGGCGATACCGCTCTCCGCGGAGACGCCGGCACCGGTGAGAATCACGAGATTGCGTAGCCTGGCCATGGCGCGACCCTAAGCCTGCCACAGCGCTGCCGCAAAGCTTGGTTTCTCTCCAGATCTCAAGGATCGGAGACAAGACCATGGCCCTGCTCGCCTCCGTGCTCGTCTCCATCCTGCTCCAGCAACAGGTCCGCGGGCCGCTCGGCGACGACGACGGCAAGGGCATCGCCGCCCGCTCCCTCACGCAGCAGCATTGCCCCACGCCGACCAGCGCCGACGAGATCGTCGTGTGCAAGCGCGACGAACCGGACCGGTACCGGATCGGCCCTACGCTGGCGCCGAAGCAAAAGGAGCGCCGCGCGCTGGATCCCAGCTTTCGCTTGCCCGGCGGCGGGGAGGTGCGCGCCGAAGCGCAGCAGCACAGCGCCGGCATCGCCTCCGTTCCCGCTGCCTTCGTCACGCTGCGGATCCCGATCGGCGGCAAGAAGAAAAAGCCGGACGACCCGCAAAAATAGCATCTGTCCCTTGGCGGCGGGATCGTGCAACAGCGCGCAGCATGACGAGCATCGGCATCTATGGCAGCATGGGGCGGATGGGCCAGGCGATCGCCGCCGCCCTTCCCGATTTCGGCGCCCGCCTGGCAGGCGGCGCGGACGTGGGTGACGATCCCGCCGAGCTTGCCCGCAAGGCCGATGTGCTGGTCGATTTCTCGGCGCCCGCGGCGCTGGAGGCGAACCTCGCCGCTGCGCGTGCCGCCCGCACCCCGATCGTGATCGGCACCACCGGACTCGCGGAGCGCCACCATCGCATGATCGACGCGGCAGCAGCAGAGGTCGCCGTGCTGCAGACCGGCAACACCTCGCTCGGTGTCGGCCTGCTCGCGCAGCTGATCCATGAAGCGGCATCGCGGCTGGGGCAGGACTGGGACATCGAGATTGTCGAAATGCACCACCGCAACAAGGCTGATGCGCCCTCCGGCACCGCGCTGATGCTCGGCGCCGCTGCTGCCGAGGCAATGGGCACCACGCTCGCCGAGGCGGGTGTGAGCGACCGTGCGGGGCTGACGGGCCCGCGTGCCGGCGGCACGATCGGCATGGCGAGCCTGCGCGGCGGGTCGGTGATCGGCGATCATACGGTGGTCTTCGCCAGCGACGGCGAACGGATCGAGCTCACGCACCGCGCCGACGATCGCGCCATCTTCGCGAAGGGCGCGATCCGCGCCGCCCTGTGGCTGCCGGGCCGCGATCCGGGCCGGTACACCATGCGCGAGGTGCTCGGCGTGTGAAGAAGGCGCAGGTCGTCGAATTCTTCGCAAGGCTGGCGGCGGACAATCCGCATCCGGAGACCGAACTCGAATCGGTCAACACCTACACCCTGCTCGTCGCGGTGGCGCTCTCCGCCCAGGCGACCGACGCCGGCGTTAACAAGGCGACGCGGGCGTTGTTCGCCGAGGTGGACACGCCGGAAAAGATGGTGGCGCTGGGCGAGGCCGGACTGAAGGCGCACATCAAGACGATCGGCCTGTTCAACACCAAGGCCAAGAACGTCATCGCCCTTTCCGAAGCCCTGATCCGCGACCATGGCGGCGAGGTTCCCGCCGATCGCGACGCGCTGGAGCAGCTTCCCGGTGTGGGCCGCAAGACCGCGAACGTCGTGATGAACGTCGCGTTCGGGCAGGAGACCTTCGCGGTCGACACGCACCTTTTCCGCGTCTGCAATCGCACCGGCCTCGCGCCCGGCAAGACGCCGCTGGCGGTGGAACGGAAGCTCGAAAAGCGAGTGCCGCAGCCGTTCCGCCTGCACGCGCACCACTGGCTGATCCTGCACGGCCGCTACATCTGCAAGGCGCGCACGCCCGAATGCTGGCGCTGCCCGGTGGCGGATCTGTGTGCGTACAAACCGAAGCCCCCCGCGCCCAAGGCGAAGAAAGCGGCAGACCCCGCCTGAGCTTTTGACCGCGATCCGCCGAAACGGGCTGGCGTTCCGCCCAAGGCTTTGCTAGTCGCCCCCTTCCAGGCACCCGTAGCTCAGCTGGATAGAGCGCTGCCCTCCGAAGGCAGAGGCCACAGGTTCGAATCCTGTCGGGTGCGCCAATTTTCAATGGCTTAGCTGGGCTCCGCGATGGACGTACGGAAACGTACGGAAAACATCATCGAACGAATTCGTTCCTCATGAAACCATAAATGCCCCCTTCACGGGCAAGTAAGCTCCTGATTCGCCTTCGCTGTGGGACGTTAGCGTACGTACACAGAGCGGATCGCTGGCCCCGCGCGTTGGGCTGCGTCGATCAGCATCCTGTTGTGAGCCAGTCGACTTCGGCGGGATTGTCGGCGCGCAGTTCAAGGCACTCGACCAGCAATTCGCCGAGGTCGAGCAGATTCAGGCCGGTCAAGTGGCGTTCTCCGCGCGGCTTGGACCTCCCGGGTGACCATATATAACCGGCTCTCCGTCGATGCGGTCCGAGCGCCCCACCCGGAGACGGGCGACGACGCGGCCAATCGCTGCTTGACCGCATACCACCGCATAGCAGCCTGTCTGCTCATGGGCCCTTTTAGGATGGGCGGTTTCTGGTGCCCGAGCCAGAAAAGCTGCAGTCAAGTCGGTGACCGCGGTACCGCTTAGATCGTCAAAGCTGGGCAATCCCCGCTGGCCTTCATTGGCCCATCTCCAGCCGTGCTTCGGTCTCGATCATGTCGCGGTTGGTGAACCGGTCTTCGCCGCGTCCATCCTTGCCGAGCTTCACCAGTTCAGGCGAAGCGAGTTGCGCTTTTGCCATTGTCTCGTATCATTTAGACAATGAACGGGTCCGGGCGCGGTGTGACGATCGACTTGATGGCGGTGGAACAGCTCGCCACCGATCAATCGTCGCTCAAGGCTGCGGCGGGGCTGGCGAAGGCCGGAAGATGGTCGGGCATTGGGGCCAGCCGGGACGGAGCGTTGGTCTGGGGCGAGTGTGCTGGATCCGGAGCCAATCCCTATCGGGTCGCCGCCGACCTGCGCGACATGGGGAGCAAATGCACCTGCCCTTCGCGCAAATTCCCATGCAAGCATGCCCTGGCCCTGCTGTGGGTGCACGCGGAGGCGATCCTGCCCTTCCCCGCCGGGGAGACGCCCGAGTGGGTGATCGAATGGCTCGGGCGCAGGCGATCGACCGGTAGCGCGCCGAAGCCGATTGCCGCGGTCAGCGGCGTACCCAAGACCTCGGCCAATGCCCTGAACGCGGCCAGGAGCGTCGAACCGCAACCCGCTCCCGATCCCAAGGCAGCCGCGCGGCGCGACGCGGCCAACGCGAAACGCGCCGAAGAGACCGAGCGCGTGATCCTCGGCGCGCTGGAAGCGCTGGAGCAATGGGTCGGCGATCAGCTCCGGCTGGGGCTCGGCGGGTTCCTCGAGGATGCGACCGCGCGGTGCCGCCGCATCGGGGCGCGGCTGGTCGACGGCAAGGCGGCGGCGCTGGCGGGTCATGTCGACGAATTGCCCGCCCGCCTGCTGGCACTGCCCCCAAGGGAACGAGTGCGCGGCGCAACGGTGGAGTTGGCGCGGCTGGTGATGCTGGCCCGCGCCTTTCGCGCCGACCCGCGCGATCCCGAGTTGCTTCGCGCAGTCGCTTCAGCCGAAAAGCGTGAGGCGCTGCTCGACGATCCGGCGGCGCTGCGGGTAACGACTGCCTGGGAGGTGTTGGCCGAACAGGTACAGACGCGCCGCGATGGGCTGATCTCTCAGACCACCTGGCTGCTCAACCTGAAGGGCGGCCCGCGCTTTGCGATGCTGCTCGATTACTTTCCCGCTAGCGCGGGGCGGCGCGGATCGGTCTTCGTGCCGGGCGAGCAGTTCATCGGCGAAATCCTCTTCTACCCTGCCCGCACGCCGTTGCGTGCCGTGCTGATCAAGCGCGAGACGGGCGTGATCAACGGACCGCCGCTCGACTGGCCGCAGCCGGACGCGCCGCTGGAGGAGACATTGACTGCTCCGCTCCTCGCAGAACCATGGGCCGCCGAGCGGCCGGTCTTGCTGCCGCCGGGCCGTATCGGCTTCGACCGGGCGGGCGCCCCCTGGTGGCAACCGCATGAGGGCAATACGGCGTTGCCGCTGGCGGAGGAAGCCGGGGGGCTTCTCTCCGGTACCGACCTGACATGCTGCGCCGCGCTCTGGTCGGGGCACCGTCTGGAGATACTGGCGGCGCAGAGCCCATGGGGGCGAATCGGCCATGGCTGACGCGATCCTGGATGCCCTCGGACCGGTGCTCACCCGCTGGACCATGGGCGGCAGCGCGGTGCGTCACGCCCCGCCCGTCTGGCGCGAGGCGTTGGAGAGCGACCCCAAAGAGGCCGAGTTGCGATTGCTCGCGCTTTCCGGCCAGTATCTGGGCACGTTGACGGTCAGCCCGCCTGCGGGCGATCTGCAACCTCGGGGTGATATCCCGGTGCTGGCCTGTCCGCCGCTGCCCGAGATATTCCGCCCCGGCGCGCGCCGCTTGCTCCATGCACTCCGTGAGCCGGGGGCTCGGCGCGATCTGCTCAACTTCCTCGACCGGCGCGGCTGGACGCTGCATCCCGGCGACTGGATGCCGCGCCCCGGTGACGACGTGCCCCCGGTCTATGCGCCTTGGCAGGACTGGGCGGCGACTGCCGCTTCGGCCGGGGCGGAGGAATTGACCGCCGACACATGGGGCGAATTCGGCCCCGCCGCACGGCTGGCCGCGCTCATGGACTTGCGGGGGCATGATGCCGCCGCGGCCACCGCACTGCTGCTCCTGAAGATCGCGGGCGAACCCGCCGACCATCGCGTCCGCCTGCTTCAGACGCTGGTGCTGGGCCTGTCCGAGAATGATCGGCCGCTGCTCGAACTATTGGCTTCCGGCGACCGGGCGCCGCGCGTCCGGGCGCTGGCCACGGCGTTCATCGAAGGGCTGAACGGCAGGACATCCCATCAGGACGAAGAGGATGCGGCGAAGCTGGCGGCGTTCTTCGCGGTCCAGACAAGGGGGCTGCTGCGGCGGACCCGCGTGATCGAACCGCTGCCGCCCAAGAACATCGTCTATCGCAACCGCCGCACCGACCTGTTCGACACGGTATCGTTCGACGGTTTCGCCCGGACGCTCGGGCTGGAGGGCACCGAACTGGTCGCGATCTGGCCATGGGGCGGCGATGCGCTGCTCGACCAGGGCTTCGCGCAGATGGTGGCACGCTCCGCTGCCGATCCGGTCGTCGCCGCGACGGCCGACGCGCTGACCCTGGCGAAGACGATCGACAGTGACGCGCTGGAGATGCTCCTGCCGCGCCTGACCGCAGGGCAACGCCACGTCGCCGCCGAACGGCTGGTCCGCGCGAACGGCGCGACGTTCGATATGGTGCGCGCCATCGCGGGCGGCGACGGCTGCATCGACGATGCGATCCATATGCCTGCAGGGATGGCGCTGCTGGGCGCGCTGGAGGCGGGAGGCGATCAGGCCGACGAATTGCTGGCGCTCGGCCTGATCGCCTCCCGCAAGGCGGCGGGGCAAGCCCTGGACCAACTGGTGGTGGTGGGGCTGATCGCCTCCGATCCGCGCCTTGACATGCTGCGGCTGAACGCCGCGCTCGAGAACAGGAGACCGACCGAATGAGCGAGACGCTGCGCCTGCCCGCCGAGAAGGTTTATGCTGGCGAGCTTGCCGCCCTCGCAGTGGAGGATGCCGACCGGCGTCCGCCCGGCTGGGCAGTGTCACCGAAGCGCGTCGTCACCTATCTGATGGGCGGCACGGCCCCAGACGGCACCACGATCATGCCGAAATATATCGGCGACCGGCGGCTGATCGAGACGGCGGTGGCGACGCTGGCGACCGATCGCGCGCTGCTGCTTCTCGGCGTGCCGGGAACCGCCAAGTCCTGGGTGTCCGAACATCTGTCGGCCGCCATCACCGGCGATTCGACGATGGTGATCCAGTGCACCGCCGGGACCGACGAGAACCAAGTCCGCTATGGCTGGAACTATGCGCAACTGCTCGCCCATGGTCCCAGCCGGGAGGCACTGGTCCCGACTCCGTTGATGCGCGCGATGGAGACGGGCAAGCTGTGCCGCATGGAGGAGCTGACCCGGATGGGATCGGATGTGCAGGACACGCTTATCACCGTTCTGTCCGAGAAAATGATGCCGATCCCCGAACTGAACGGTGCGGTCTATGCCCATCGCGGCTTCAATATCATCGCCACCGCCAACAACCGCGACAAGGGCGTCAACGAACTGAGTTCGGCACTCAAGCGGCGTTTCAACGTCGTCGTCCTGCCGCTGCCCGACAGCGCGGATGCAGAGGTGGCGATCATCGTCAAGCGCGTGGCTGAGATGGCACACAGCCTGGACCTGCCTGCACCGAAGAACGTCGCCGAGGAAGTCGCGCGCGTCGTCGCGATCTTCCGCGAACTGCGATCGGGCTCGACCGAGGATGGCAAGGTCGCGCTGAAATCCCCTTCGGGCGGACTTTCCACCGCCGAGGCGATTGGCGTGATGGTCGGCGGCATCAGCCAGGCTACCTTCTTCAACGACGGTCGCCTTACCCCCGACATGCTGGCCGCCAACATGATGGGCGCGGTGGTGAAGGACCCGGTGCAGGACAAGGCTGTGCTGGGCGAGTATCTGGAAACCGTGTTGAAGAAGCGCCGCGGGTTCGAGGGCTACTACGCCTCGCTGAGCGAACTGATCTGACGCGATGGCGGCCGAGGTATCACTGTTCGGCATTCGCCACCACGGCCCTGGTTCGGCGCGGCGCCTGGTGGAAGCGCTAGACACGCTCCGGCCGGTGACGGTGCTGATCGAGGGACCGGTAGATGCCTCGCACCTGCTGCCGATGCTGGCCGATCCGGCGATGACGACGCCGGTGGCGCTGCTGACCTATGCCGAGGATGATCCCGCGAACGCCTGCTTCTTCCCGCTTGCGGACTATTCGCCCGAATATCAAGCGGCGCGCTGGGCGGTGACGCATGGCGCAGAGGTGCGCTTTATCGACCTTCCCGCTTCCGACCGACTTGGGGAGCGGCTGGGCGACCATCAGGGCGACGAAAGCATCGAGATCGGCAAGGAGCAGGAGGCCGTGGCCGACGCCGATCCGATCGCCCGCGATCCGATCGGCGTGCTGGCCATGGCGGCGGGGTATGACGATGGCGAATCCTGGTGGACCGACGTCATCGAAGAGAACCCCGCCTCGGCATCGGTATTCGCGGCGGTGGCCGACGCCATGACCGCGCTGCGCAGCGAAGCCGCCCCCCCGTCGGGGCGAGACGCGGCGCGGGAAGCGCATATGCGCATCGAAATCGCGCGCGCTACCAAAGTCAGCGATGGCCCTGTCGCCGTGGTGTGCGGCGCATGGCACGTTCCCGCGCTTGCCGCCAAGGTCAGCCTCTCCGCCGACCGTGCCTTGCTCAAAGGGCGCCCCAAGGTAAAGACCAAGGCGACCTGGGCACCGTGGACCGCGCCGCGCCTTGCCCGTGAATGCGGCTATGGCGCCGGAGTGGTTGCCCCGGGATGGTGCGCGCATCTCTGGGACACGCGCCACGCCGATGATCGCGACGCGATCTGGCTCGCCCGTATCGCGCGGGTGATGCGCGAACATGGTCACTTCGTTTCCACCGCATCGGTGATCGAAGCGCAGCGGCTGGGCCATGCGCTGGCCGCCCTGCGCACGCGTCCCCATCCCGGCTTCGAGGAACTGCGCGAGGCGGCGATCGCCTGCCTCTGCCAGGGCAACCGTGATATATGGGACGACATCGCGGCCGAACTCATGATCGGGTCGGCGGTCGGGGTGATCCCCGCCGACACGCCGCTAGCCCCGCTGCTGGAGGATCTGCAACGCCAGCAAAAGGCGACGCGGCTGAAGCCCGAAGCGCTGGAACGTGTACTGACGCTCGACCTGCGCAGCGACAGCGGGCTGGCGCGCTCGACGCTGCTGCACCGGCTGGATGTCCTGGACGTGCCCTGGGGCCGTTTAGCCGACGCCGGGCGCAGCCGCGGCACGTTTCGCGAAAATTGGATCTTGGCTTGGCAGCCCGAATTTGCCGTTTGCTTGGTCGAGAACCTCGTCCATGGCTCGACCATCGCAGAGGCCGCCAACGCAAAGCTGACAGAGGCGATGCGAGCGGAGATTGACCTCGGCCCGCTGGCGGAGTTGGTGCGCGGTGCGATGATGGCCGCCCTGCCGCACGCGACCCAGACCGGTATCGCGCTGCTCGAAGACAGGGCCGCGCTAACCAGCGACTGTCAGGCGCTGCTCGACGCCATGCCGCCCATGGCCGACATCCTGCGCTATGGCGAGGCACGAAGCGGGACGGTCGCGCATCTTGCCGGACTGATGCCGCGCATCGTGGTGCAGGCGTCGCTGGCCTTCCCCTACGCCGCGCGGAACCTGGACGCCGAAGCGGCCGGGTCCCTGCGCGGCGCAATCCTGGCGGCGGAAGGGGCAATCCAACTGGCAGAGCTAGCGCCGGACGTGGTCGCGACCTGGCATGCGGCGTTGCGCAAACTGTTCGACGACGATCAGACGACCCGCCTGATCGCCGGGTCCGCCGCGCGCCTGCTCTACGAGGCGGAGGAACTGTCCGCAGACGAGGCCGCCTTGCTGCTCGCCCGTATGCTATCACCCGGAGCGCCCGTCACCGAGGCCGCAGGCTATTTCGAAGGCTTTCTGGAGGGTGCGGGGCAACGGCTGATCCATGACGCGGCCTTGCGCGAGGCAGTCGATGCCTGGCTCTCGACACTGGAAGAGGAAGCGTTCGTCGCCAACCTGCCGTTGTTCCGGCGGGTCTTCTCCGCGCTCGACCGCAACGAGCGTCGGCGGTTGATGGACGCCGCGCTGGGACGATCCGGCAACGGTGCGCGTGACTATCGGCTGTTGCCGGGAGCCGCTGCGATCTGGCCCGCGCACGAAGCCCGCGTGATCGCGCTGATGACGGGAACGCGGCAATGAACGAGGACGAACGCCGCCGCCGCTGGACGCTCGCCCTGGGCCTCGATGATGCAGGCGAAGCGGGCGCTCCGCTGTCCGACAGCGATCGCCGCATGTCGAGGGCGCTGTCGGCGCTCTACGGCAGCGGCGAAGAGGAGAAGAAGGGGCGCGGCGGCCTTGGCGGATCGGCACCGCGCGTCGCAAAATGGCTGGGCGATATTCGCGACTTCTTCCCCGCACAGGTCGTTCAAGTCATTCAGAAGGACGCGTTCGATCGCAAGGGATTGCGCCAGATGCTGCTGGAGCCGGAGTTTCTGGCGACGGTCGAAGCGGATGTAAACCTGATCGCCGACCTCGTCGCCTTGCGCGGGGTGATGCCGGAGAAGACCAGGGAGACGGCGCGTGTCGTGATCGCGAAGGTGGTTGCGGAACTGCTCGCCCGGCTTGAAGCACGCACGGCCGACGCGATCCGTGGTGCGCTCGATCGCTCCCGCCGGACCAAGCGCCCGCGGTTCGCCGATATCGACTGGCCGCGCACCATCCGCGCCAATCTCCGCCATTATCAACCCGACCATCGCACGATGATTCCCGAGCGCCTGATCGGCTTCATGCGCCAGCAGCGGCGCATCGTCGATCTTGACGAGGTAATCCTGTGCGTCGACCAGTCGGGATCAATGGCCAGTTCGGTGGTCTATGCCTCGATCTTCGCGGCCGTCATGGCATCGCTGCCGGTGGTCGCCACGAAGCTCGTCTGCTTCGACACGGCGATCGTCGACTTAACCGAGGAACTGGCTGATCCGGTCGAGGTGCTGTTCGGCATCCAGCTGGGCGGTGGCACCGATATCGACCAGGCCGTCGCCTATTGCGAGGATCGGATCGAACGGCCTGGCAAGGCGCATCTGATACTTATCACCGATCTTTACGAAGGCGGCGATGCCGAGGCGTTGGTCGACCGGCTTGCACGACTGGCGGTTTCGGGCGTCAACGTGATCGTGCTGCTCGCGCTCACCGATACGGGGCGCCCCTCCTATGATCCGCATCTTGCGGGGCGGGTGGCGGCACTGGGTATCCCCGTGTTCGCCTGCACCCCCGACCACTTTCCCGACCTGATGGCCACCGCGCTTCGCCGCGAGGACGTACATGGCTGGGCCGCCGATCGCGACATCAAGCTGGTTCGATCGGATAAGTAAGGCCGCACGGGCCGCCGCGAAACGAACGTCACACCGGCCTCGGCATCCAGATTTCCCAGCGACCCGAGTGCCCAGCGCTTGCACCTCGGGTGCGCCATTCCTGATCATGGGCCGTTTTCTGCCAGTTCCTGTGCCACCCAGCCGGAAAGCAATGGGCAATGCCTCACTGGGCCCAGCGTTCGATTACCTCGTCCGCTCTTGCGCCAGATGAAACCCGTTCGGCTGATGTTCGAAGGCCCACCGACGTCCGGTAAAGCGCGCGATGATGTCGCACGCCGTCAGGGCGTGCTGGCTCGGCTTTACCGTCGTGAAGCGGCCCCCACCCGCCAGCGCGAACGGAAGCAGCAGTTGGTCCGCCAGATAGGGTCCCGCGAACGCCTCCGAAGACAGGAACCCCGCCATGCGATGCGCGGCCGTCTTCGCGAGCGATTCCGCCGACACGCCGAGCCGGCCGAACCCGCTGACGATCTCGGTCGCATGTTCGAATTCCGCCTCCAGCAACAGCGTGTTGCCCGGGCCCTGCTCGTCGGGAAGCTGGCGGACAGCGAATGCCTCCTCTGGCCATTCCGGCAACAGCCGGCGCGCCGTCGCGAGTTCGCGTTCGGCGATGTTGAACGGCAGCGCCGCGAACAGCGCGGTCGCCGATACCGAGCGGAGCGCACCGCGATCGATGCAATCGATCGGCGTCAGCTTCCCCGGCACGATATCCGCCTCGATCCGCCCGCCGCCGCGCGGGTAGAAGCCATGACGCACGAGCCGGAGTTCGATCTGCGCGCCCATCCGGCGGAGCACCGGCGCGAACGCCTTGGCGACGAACTCGAAGGGCGGCGCCAGCATGTTGTGCGTGCCGCCTTCGAGCACGAGCCGCGACGGTCCGTCTGCCAGCAGCAGCGGCATCAGCAGCGTCTGGAGCACCAGCCCGGTGCTGCCGGCAGTGCCGACCGCGAACTTGTATTCGCCCGGCACGACCTTGCCGGGTATGAAACTGAAATCGGCCGCGCCCACCGCCACGCCCTCGCAGGTCGCCCCACCGATAGCGCACGCGGCCTCGATCGCGGTGACGTGCTGGCGCATCAGCCCCGGCTTCGAGCGCTTGCCGCGCGCATTGGTGATGCGGAAGGGCTGGCCGGTGACCAGCGACAGCGCGCACGCATTGCGCACCACCTGCCCCCCGCCCTCGCCTTCCGATCCGTCGATGATGATCATGTGTTTGCCATTTCAAGAAAAAGTGCATTCGCGCGGCCGACGAAGTCGTCGCGCAGGGCGCGGACCGGCAAGTCGCCTGCCCGCTCCAATTCGCTGCGGATCAGTGCATCCAGATCGGGCAGACGGGTGCCGTTCGCCCGCTCGTTGGTGCGCGCCTTCGCTTCGACGAGCTCAGCAATCTGCACCGCCAGCGCCGCCGGCAGATCGCTGACCGCGACCAGCGCCTGCAGGTTCATCGGCGGCCGCGCCTTCGGATTCACCCGAAGCGCGCGGATGGTGAGCGCCGGGCGCAGCGCGTAGAAATATTTCGTCACCGGCACCGCATCGTCGCCGTCCAGCCAGCGCTCGGCCGCCTGGCGCCCGGCGCTTGCATAGTGGTGCGCGAGCGCCCGCGGGTTCAGCAGATCGTCCGCCAGCGCCGCCAGCCGCGCCATGAATGGATCGGCGGGTCGATAGTGGATCGGCGACTGCATCCACTCGCTCACGGTAGCATTCGACTTGAGCAGCAGCCCCAGCGCCTTGCGGACGTCCCAGCCATTGAGATCGATCTCGTCGACGATCGGCTGCTCGATCACGTCACGCCCCGGCGCCAGCGAGAGATACCAGTCGCGCGGCCGTTGATAGAGGAAGCGCACGTCATAGTCGCTGTCGGGGGACGGAAATCCCCAGGCGCGCGAGCCGGACTCGATCGCAAGCAGCAAGCGCACGCCGTTGCGCGCCTCGATGTCAGCAAGGCGCGCGTCGATCTCGCGGCGGATGTCGGGGGCGATCGCCCCTTGGAAGGTCATGATCCGTATCCCAATTTTCAGGCGCGGGATGTGCGCGAAGGGTCACCCCTTCACGCACACCACCTGCTTCAAGGTGTGGACGATCTCCACCAGATCGGCCTGGGCGGCCATCACGGCTTCAATCGGCTTATAGGCCTTGGGCGTCTCGTCGATCACGCCTTCGTCCTTGCGGCAGGCGACCCCCGCCGTGTCGGCGATATGCTCGTCGAGCGTCACCAGCTTCTTGGCCGCGGTGCGCGACATCACGCGCCCCGCGCCGTGGCTGCAGCTGTCGAACGAGTCCGGGTTGCCGAGCCCGCGCACGATGAACGACTTGGCGCCCATCGAACCCGGGATGATCCCCAGCACGCCCTTGGCCGCGCGCACCGCCCCCTTGCGGGTGACCAGCACATTCTCGCCGAAATGGTTCTCGCGCGTCACATAGTTGTGGTGGCAGTTCACCGCCTCCAGCTCCGCGTCGAACGGCTTGGCGATCTGCCCGCGCAGGGCGGCGATGACGTTGGTCATCATCATCCGCCGGTTGAGCGCGGCATAGTCCTGCGCCCAGCCGACCGCTTCGACATAATCGTCGAAATGGTCGGTCCCCTCCGGAAAATAGGCGAGGTCCTGATCGGGCAGGTTGATGTGCCATTTGCGCATGTCCTGCTTCGCCAGTTCGATGAAGAAGGTGCCGATCGCGTTGCCCACACCGCGCGAGCCCGAATGGAGCATCACCCACACGCGCTGGTCCTGGTCCAGGCACAGCTCGATGAAGTGGTTGCCCGTGCCGAGCGTCCCCAGATGGGTGAGGTTGTTGGTGTTCTTCAGCCGCGGATATTTGTCGGTGATGCGCTGGAAGCGGGCGGCGAGCGTCGCCCAGGCCTCGACGATCGCCGGGGGCGGCGCCCCCCAAGAGCCATGGTCGCGCTGTCCCCGCCCGACCGATCGGCCGTGCGGCACCGCCTGCTCGATCGCCGAGCGGATGCCCTCGAGGTTGTCGGGCAGGTCGCTCGCCATCAGCGAGGTGCGCGCGGCCATCATGCCGCAGCCGATATCGACGCCCACCGCCGCCGGGATCACCGCGCCCTTGGTCGGGATCACCGAGCCGACGGTCGCGCCGATGCCGACATGCACGTCGGGCATCACCGCCACGTGTTTGAACACGAACGGCATCTGCGCCGCGCGGGTGAGCTGGGCGCGCGCGCCGTCTTCCACCGGCACGCCGCGCGTCCACATCTTGATCGGCACACCGCCTTCGACGTGTTGATAGTCATAGGTCGTGGTCATGTTGACCTCCTTGTGTTCTGCGGGTGCTGGCAACGAGGATTGGCGAGACATCCGGATTTCTCCGGGGAGGATTCGAACCTCCGATACCACCGATGTAGTCCCGCCGGCATTTGCCAGCCTGTTGTTCGTCCTGGCGACGAGGATTGGAAAAGACTCCCCGAAGGGACGATGCTCTACCGCTGAGCTACCGCGCCTTGGGGCACGAGCGGGAGTCGAACCCGCGACATTCGCATTAACCTGTAGTCCTTCCCGGCATTCGCCAGATTATTCGTGTCGAGCCGCGGCGACGAAATTGGGCGAGACCGGCCTTTCGGCCACCGGAGGGTATCGAACCCTCGCACCGGATTGCTCCGGGCATCCCCGACGGATCGGACCCTTGGAAATGTAGTCCCGCCCGGCATTCGCCACGGCCTTGTTGCCCTAGACCTCGACTGCCTCGACGATGCTCACCCAGTCGCGCGTCTCGCCGGCGGCGAAGCGTGCGATCCCGTCGAACACCGCATCGGAGAAGCCCCCGATGTTGAGAATGTCCGACCGGCTCTGCGCCTGGGTCGTGCCGTACGGCGCGATGTCGACGCAGACGAGCTTGGCCGCCGGGCAACGCCGCTTCAGCAGATCCCATTCGCGCAGCGTCGCCGTGGCACCGCCGCGCGTCGCATCGACCCAGGACTCATTGTCCGAGACGATGACAACCAGATCGACCTTCTCCCCCGTCTTGTTGAGCAGGGCGAGCGGTGCCGAGACATTGGTCCCGCCCCCACCCACCGCGGCAAGCTTCGCGGCATTCACCGCGACGCGCGCCTTGGGATCGAGCTTGAGCTTCACCACACCCTGTTCGAACGGCAGCACCCGGGCATCGCGGTTGGTCCGCAGCATCGCCGCCGCGACCAGCGCCGCGACATCGATGCAGCGTACCTTGGACAAAGCGCCCTTGCGGACCCCCGTCGCCGGCGAGGCCATTGACCCCGAGACGTCGGGGCAGACGACCACCCGACCCGCCACCGCCGGCACGCGGGCCAGCGATTGCTCGAGCGCATCCTCCAGCGCCGCCTGCACGGTCAGCGGTACGGCCTCGTCCGCTGCCGCCAGCGCCATCTGGAGCTGGTACGGCATCGGCTTCACCCGGGCGATCGCGGCGGGATCGCCCAGCCGCTCGACCACGCGCCCCGTCACCCCTTCCACGTCGAACGCGCCGTTGCGCGCCAGCGTGTTGAGGTTCATCCGCAGCGCCTGCCAGCCCATTGAGCCGGCAAGTTCGCCCCACTGCTCGGCCGACAGCTCGAAGGCGGTCAGCCATTCGAACGGCACCGGCGGCAGCGGCCGCGAAGGATCCGCCTTCCACGCCTCGAACGCGGCGATCTCCGCCGGCAGCGCGCCGACATCATAGGGCTTGCCGATCAGCCAGCCATAAAAGGCGCGCCGCTCGGCATCGGCCGGCTTGGGGTGCACCATCCTGACGATGTCCGCCAGGCTGGGGTCGCGGCCCGTCGCCGCGGCCATCAGGTCGCGGATCGAGGCGCGTTCCAGCCAGCCCTGCACCAGCCGCTTGGGCCGCGTGCCGAGCGACGTTCGCCCGACCTGGCCCGAGCGCAGGATCTGCACATAGCTGCGCAGCATCCGGCCATTGTCGATGACGCGGCCGAAGACGCGCACGGCCAGGTCCGGATCGGCCACGGTCAGATAGGCCGCGAGCAGCGCCGGCATGTCCTTCATCGCGCCGCTGGCGCGGGCATAGACCGCCGCCTTGGCGACAAAGCCCGGATCGCATGCCTGGGCGGCAGCGATCACGTCCGAAAGCTGCGCTTCGGCCGTCGCGTAAAAGGTCTCGCTGAGCGTGCCGGTGACGGCCAGTTGGGCGAGCTTCGCCTGCGGGCCATAGGCATAGGCCGGGGCGCCTTCATGGTTGCGCGTATCGGCTGCCGGAAGCAGCTTCGCGATCGCCGAGGCGAAAAGTCCCTTGTTTGCCATTGCCTTCAATCCTTCCTGCAGTTCCGGGGGCGGCCGGCCCATTCCGGCCGCCCCGTTCTTCCGCGCCATCGGATCCAGGAAGCGCCCGATCCGATGCCAGGAACTCTGCAGAGGCCGTGCCAAGTCGTACCACCCCCTCGACGAGATCCGTTTTATCTATCTGATATTACGCTATCTTTTTTCTTTCAGCCGCTTCCCACCGGCGTGTCGCGTCGCCACCCGTGGCTGAAATTTCGATCGCAATGGATCGTAATTTATCCTATAGGATAAGCATGCGACCCACCACGGTAATCGGCTTTCTCGGCTCTACGCTCGATGCGGCCAAGTTCGGTCCTTCGCGCTGGAACAAGTGGCGCCCGACGGTCGGCCTGGCGATGCACGAGGATCTGCGCGTCGATCGGCTGATCCTGATCCACGGCGCGCAGCATCGCCGGCTCGCGGATTTCGTCGCGGAGGATGTGGTCTCGGTTTCTCCCGAGACGCGGGTGGATCTGCGCCTGCTCGATTTCGTCGATCCGTGGGATTTCGAGGAAGTCTACGGCAAGCTGCTCGATTTCGCGCGCGCCGAGCCGTTCGACCCCGAGATCGAGGACTATCTCGTCCATATCACCACCGGCACGCACGTCGCTCAGATCTGCCTCTTCCTATTGACCGAGGCGCGCTATCTGCCGGGCCGTCTGCTCCAGACCCAGCCGGAGCGCGGATCGCTCAACCCGGCAGGAACGTGGAACACGATCGACCTCGATCTCTCCCGCTACGACAGCATCGCCACGCGCTTCGCGGTCGCGGCGCAGGAGAGCACCTCGTTCCTCAAATCAGGGATCGAGACCCGCAACTCCGCCTTCAACCGGATGATCGACGAGATCGAGCAGGTGGCGTTGCGCTCCAAGGCGCCGATCCTGCTCACCGGGCCCACCGGCGCGGGCAAGAGCCAGCTCGCGCGGCGCATCTACGAACTGAAGCGGCTGAAGCATCAGATCGCCGGGCCGTTCGTCGAAGTGAATTGCGCGACATTGAAGGGCGACGGCGCGATGTCCGCGCTGTTTGGGCACAGAAAGGGCGCGTTCACCGGCGCGGTCGCCGATCGCACCGGGCTGCTGCGAACTGCCGACAAGGGGTTGCTATTCCTCGATGAAATCGGCGAGCTCGGCTCGGACGAGCAGGCGATGATTCTGCGCGCGATCGAGGACAAGCGCTTCCTCCCTGTCGGATCGGACAAGGAAGTCGCCTCGGACTTCCAGCTGATCGCCGGCACCAACCGCGACCTCGGTGCGGCGGTGGCGGCGGGCGGCTTCCGCGACGATCTTTACGCGCGGCTCAACTTATGGACTTTTCAGCTTCCTGGCCTCGCCGAGCGCCGAGAGGATATCGAGCCTAATCTGGACTATGAACTCGATCGCTTCGCCGAGCGCGAAGGCGTCCGGGTGGGCTTCAACAAGGAGGCCCGCCAGCGCTATCTCGCCTTCGCCACAAGCCCGGATGCGCGCTGGCCGGGCAATTTCCGCGACCTGTCGGCAAGCGTCACCCGCATGGCCACGCTCAGTGCCAAGGGGCGGATCGACACCGACGCCGCCGAGGCGGAAATCCACAGGCTGGCACGCCTGTGGTCCGGGCAGAAACAGGATGAAAGCGATATTCTGGCAGAAGTACTGACGTCGGCGGCGCTGGCGGAAATCGACCCCTTCGACCGCGTGCAACTCGCCGCGGTCGTCCAAACCTGCCGCCGAAGCCGTTCGCTCTCCGAGGCCGGTCGAACCTTGTTCGCGGCATCCCGCACCCGCAGAACATCCGCCAACGATGCGGACCGACTGCGGAAATATCTAGCCCGCTTCGCGCTAGATTGGTCTAGCCTCACCGGCCGCTGACCCCGGCTTCAGATGACTACACATGACGCACGCCACGTCTATGCGGGTGTGTTGGAAACCGAATTTCCCAATGATCTGAGTGCCCAGCGCCTTCACCTCGGGCGCGCCATTTGCGATCGATGGCCGTTCTCTTGCCGCTATTGTTATTCGCCGGAAGGGCGGCTCGCTTGCATGCGTGCCGCGGGCATGCTTCGCGCACCGGACGCTTCCGCACCGCGTGTCAGCACATCGCTGGACCAGCCGCCGCCAAGCGCCTGTACCAGCGCGACATGGGCCGTCTGCCGATCGAGCTGCGCCTGAATCAGCGCACGGCGCGCATTGAGGGCGGTCGCCTGCGCGGTGACGACGTTGGTGTAGACCACGATGCCGGCTCGATACTGGTTGCGCAGCGTCGTCTCGGACTGGTCGGCGGCCATCGAGGCGGTGCGGAGATAGCTCTCCTGCCGCGCCAGCACCTGCTGCGCGATGAGATTGTCCTGCACGTCCTGAAAGGCGGTGAGCGTCACCTGCCGATAGTTGGCGACCGCCGCATCATAGGCCGCCCGCGATTGCGCCACACGCGCACCGCGCGCGCCGAAGTCGAGCAATGTCTGCGCCACCGACGCGCCGAGCGACCAGAGCGACGCCCCCGCGCTGAACAGGCCGGACAGCGAGTCGTTCGAAAAACCGCCGCTGCCGGTAAGGCTCACCGTCGGGAAAAAGGCGGCGCGGTTGATGCCGATCGTCGCATTGGCAGCGGCGACCGCGCGCTCGGCGGCAGCGATGTCCGGCCGCCGCTCGACCAGCGCGGACGGCAGCGAAACCGGCGCCTCCGGCACCTGCGGCGTCCAGACGGCGCCGGTCGACGCGATGCGGAAGCCTGCCGGGTTCTCGCCGATCAGCACGGCGATCGCGTCCTCATATTGCGCCCGCGTCCGCGCCTGCCCCTCCAGGTCGGACTGGGCAGAAGCGAGCTGCGACTCCGCCTGGAACACATCGGTCTTCGCGACGATGCCCGCCTTGTACTGGTTCGACGCGATGTCGAGCGAGCGCCGATAGGCGTCCACCGTCGCGGTAAGGCTGGCAATGGTCGCGTCGGTGGCGCGCAGGCTGAGATAATCGGTGACCAGCTCGCCCTGGATCGCCAACCGCGCATTGGCGATGTCCGCCAGCCGCGCCTGTTCGGTGTAGCGGGCGTTGCGTACGGTATTGGTGACGCTGCCGAACAGGTCCGGCTGCCAGCTCGCCTGCACGTTCACCCGGTAGCTGTCGGTACTCTGCCCGTTGATCACGGCCGCGCCGGTGCCGCCATCGGTCGCATTGCGGACCGTAGCGCCGCTATGCGTGTGCGTGACCGATCCGTTGGCGCTCACGGTCGGGAACAGGCTGGCGCGCGCCTCGCGCGTCGCGGCGGTGGCCTGGCGCCAGGCGGCGGCAGCCTGGGCAAGCGTTTGATTTTGCGCGTTGGCACGGGCGACCAGGCCGTTGAGCGTCGCGTCGCCGAAGGTCGTCCACCAGTCCGGCCGCGGCGCACCGTCATCCGGGTTGGCGGCACGCCATCCGTCCACCGTCTTCCAGGTGGCTGGCATCGCACCCGTCGTCTCCGGGCGCTGATAGGGCGGCGCGAGCGAGCAGCCGGCAAGCGCGCTCAGCGCCAGCAGCGATGCGATGGGGCGGAAGCGAAGGCTGGTCATGCGGGAAGCTCGCGAACTGGCTGGGGGGAGGATCGGCGGCGGCGCCGCGACAGGCGATCGAGCAGGACATAGATGACCGGCGTGGTGATCAAGGTCAGCACCTGGCTGGCGATCAGCCCGCCGACGATGGCGACGCCCAGCGGCCGGCGCAGTTCCGCGCCTTCGCCGAAGCCGATCGCCAGCGGCAGCGCGCCGAGTGCGGCGGCGATGGTGGTCATCAGGATCGGGCGGAAGCGGAGCAGGCTCGCCTCGCGCGCGGCATCCTCGGCGGACAGGCCGCGCTCGCGCTGGGCGGCGAGCGCGAAGTCGATGATCAGGATGGCGTTCTTCTTGACGATGCCGAGCAGCAGGAACAGCCCGATCAACGCGATGATGTCGAACTCCATGCCGCAGACGATCAGCGCCAGCACCGCGCCGGTGCCTGCCGCGGGCAGCGTGGAGAGTACGGTGATCGGGTGGATCAGGTTCTCGTACAGGATGCCGAGCACGATGTAGATCGCCACCAGCGCCGCCAGGATCAGCAGCGGTTGCGAGCCCTGTTGCTGCTGATAGGTAAGCGCGGTGCCGGCAAAGGCACCGTGCACGGTGCTGGGCATGGCGATCTGCGCTTCCGCCGCATCGATCGCCGCGCGCGCATCGGACAGTGCCTTGCCGGGCTTGAGATCGAACGAAATGGTCGCGGCGACCTCGGTGCCCTGGTGGTTGACGCTCGCGGCGGTGGGGGCCTGCCGCACGCTGGCGATGGCGGGGAGCGGCACCATCGCATGCGCGGCGTTGCTAAGCGCGGAACCGGTCGAGGGGTTGCGCAACGCCGGATTGGAGGGAACGGCCGCCGCGGTGGTGCTCCTCGCCCCGCTGCCGCTGCTCCCCGTCGTTGTCGTCGCGCCGGTCGTCCCGGCAGCCATGGCCGTCGTCGCGACCGGATTGACGGGCGCGTTCACGGTACTCCCGGAGGCGCTGACCGTCGCCAGATTGTCGGTGGCGACCGACTGGGCGGGGATGCGGATGTCCGGCAGGGCGTGCGGCCCTGTCGTTGCCGCCGGATCCCAGCCGAGGATCACACTATACTGGTTGATGTCCTCATAGATCGTGGCGACGTTGCGCTGACCGAACGCGTCATAGAGCGCATTGTCGACATCGCGCGGCGAGATCCCGACGCGCGCGGCCGCGTCACGATCGATGGTGAGGAAGCTCTCCACGCCGTTCTCGGCCAGGTCGCTGTCGACATTGGTGAAGACCGGGCTCTTGGCCATCGCGTCGTTGAGCTTCTGCGCCCAGATCTTCAGGTTCGCGGTACTGTCCGCCATCAGCGTGTATTGGTAGGTGGCGTTGCCCGACCGACCGCCGGCGCGCAGGTCCTGTACCGGCGAGAGGAACAGGCGGATGCCCTCCACCGGCTGGAGCGCGCGCTGCAGCCGCTGGATCACCACCGTGCTGGGCTGGCCCGGCCGCTTCTCGACCGGCTTGAGCGCGATCAGCATGAACGCGCCGCCTGCACGGCTGCCGCCGGTAAAGCCGACCACGCTCTGCACCGCGCGGTCCTTCTTGATGATGGTCACGACCTGGGTGAGCTTGTTCTGCATCGACAGGAACGACACGCTCTGGTCGGCCCGCACGCCGGCAAAGATGAGCGGCGACTCTTGCTGGGGGAAGAACCCCTTCGGCACCACGATATAGAGATAGACGGTCAGCCCCATCACCGCGATGAGCAGCAGCACGACCAGCGGCTTCATCGCCAGCGCCCAATCGAGCACCCGGGCATAGCCGCGTTCGAGCCGCACATACCCGCCTTCGAGAATACGCGCGAAGCGGCCGGGCCGCTTGGGCGCGGCGTCGTGCTGGGGCTTGCGCAGGAACCACGCGCACAGCATCGGCGTGGTCGTCAGCGACAGCACCAGGCTGATCATCACCGCCACCGAGAGGGTGACGGCGAATTCGCGGAACAGCCGGCCGACGATGCCGCCCATGAACAGCAGCGGGATGAACACCGCGATCAGGCCGATCGACATGGACAATACAGTGAAGCCGACCTCGCGCGCGCCGATCAGCGCCGCATCGAACCGGCCCCTCCCCTGTTCCAGATGGCGGGTGGTGTTCTCCAGCACGACGATCGCATCGTCCACGACGAAGCCGGTTGCGACGGTGATCGCCATCAGCGAGATGTTGTTGAGGCTGAACCCGATCAGATACATCACGCCGAAGGTGCCGAGCAGCGAGACGATCGTCGCCACCGCCGGGATGAAGGTCGAACGCACGTCGCGCAGGAACGCGAAGACGACGACCACCACCAACACCAGCGCGATCAGCACCGTAATCTCGATCTCGTGGATCGACGCGCGGATCGAACTCGTCCGGTCCATCGCCACGTCGAGATGGATGTCGGCGGGGATCTGCGCGCGCAGCGTCGGCAGCTCGGCACGGATCGCGTCGACCATCTTGATCAGGTTCGCGTCCGGCTGCTGGGTGATGTTGACGATGATGGCGCGCTTGCCGTTGTAGAGGCCGAGCGTCCGCAGGTCGGCGACGCTGTCGCTCACATTGGCGATGTCGCCCAGCCGCACCGGCGCGCCGTCCCGCCAGGCGATGACCAGTGGGCGATAGTCCGCCGCCACGCGGCCCGCGGCATTGGTGTAGATCTGCCAGGCGCGGCCGGTCACGCTGCTCTGGAGCAGGCCCTTGGGGCGATTGGCGTCCGCAGCCTCGATCGCGGCGCGGACATCCTCCATCGAGATGCCGTAGCTGTTCAGCCGATAGGGGTTCACGTCCACCCGCACCGCCGGCAGCGAGCCGCCGCCCAGTTCGACATCGCCGACGCCGGGAATCTGCAGCATCCGCTGCTGCACCGAATTGGATACGGCGTCATAGATCTGCCCGGCGGTCTTGG
Source organism: Sphingomonas sp. TDK1 (assembly GCF_001650735.1). Lineage (GTDB taxonomy): Bacteria > Pseudomonadota > Alphaproteobacteria > Sphingomonadales > Sphingomonadaceae > Sphingomonas. Next base: position 190,006 of record NZ_LXVY01000004.1, read on the forward strand.
TATCGGACCAGAGCGCCAGGGTGATCACCGGCTGGCTCGCCGGGTTGACCTTGCGATAGGTCGGGTTCTGCTTGAGCGTCGCCGGCAGGTCGGCCCGCGCGGCGTTGATCGCTGCCTGCACCTCGCGCGCGGCGGCATCGATGTTCACCGACAGATCGAATTGCAGCGTGATCCGCGTCGACCCCAGCGAGCTCGACGAGGTCATCTCGGTGACGCCGGCGATGGTCGACAGGCGGCGTTCCAGCGGCGTCGCGATGCTCTGCGCCATCACCTCGGGGCTGGCCCCCGACAGGCTCGCCGAGACGCTGATCGTCGGCAGGTCGATCTGCGGCAGCGGGGCGACCGCCAGCGAAAAGAACGCCGCGATGCCCGCCAGCGCCAGCCCGATCGTCAGCAGGATCGTGCCGATCGGGCGCCGGATGAAGGGCGCGGAGAGGTTCAAGCGCCCGCCTCCGGCGTCACGTTCGGGCTGGTGCGGCTGCCCCAGCCATGCCGGGCCAGCTTCTGCTGCGCGCGATCGAAATAGAGATAGACGATCGGGGTGGTGAACATGGTCAGCAGCTGGCTGACCATCAGCCCGCCGAAGATCGCAATGCCCAGCGGCCGGCGCAGCTCGGCGCCCTCGCCCATGCCCAGCATCAGCGGGATCGCGGCGAACAGCGCGGCCAGCGTCGTCATCAGGATCGGGCGGAAGCGCAGGATCGCCGCCTGGCGGATCGCGGCGGCGGGTGCCAGTCCCTCGTCGCGCTCGGCGGCGATCGCGAAGTCGATCATCATGATCGCGTTCTTCTTCACGATGCCGATCAGCAGCACGATGCCGATGATGCCGATCACGTCGAGATTGTGCCCCGTCACCCACAGCGCGAACAGCGCACCCACCGCCGCCGAGGGTAGCGTGGAGAGGATCGTCACCGGGTGGATGAAGCTCTCATAGAGCACGCCCAGCACGATATAGACGCAGAGGATCGCCGCCAGGATCAGCACCAGCTGGTTGCCGAGCGAGGCGGAGAAGGCCCCTGCCGCGCCAAGGAAGGTCACCGAAATGCCGGGCTTCAGCTTCAGCTGCGCGATGGTGTCGCGGATCGCCGCGGTGGCCGTGCCGAGCGAGACGCCGGATCCGGTATCGAAATTGACGGTGGCGGCCGGAAACTGCCCGACATGGGTGACCGCGAGCGGCGACCGCCCCTCGCGGATCGTCGCCACCGCATTGAGCGGCGTCGCGCCCCCCTGCGACTGGAGGTTGAACAGCCCCAGCGACTGCGGATCGGTGGCAAGGCCCGGCACCGCTTCCAGGATGACGCGATACTGGGTCGTCTCCGTAAAGATGGTCGAGACGATGCGCTGGCCGAATGCCGAATAGAGCGTGTCGTCGACGCTGGAGGCCGTGATGTTCAGCCGCGCCGCGCTGTCGCGGTCGATGTCGACATAGGCGGCGGCCCCGGTGGCGCCGGCATCGGTCGACACATTGGCCACCTTGGTCACATGGCGCAGCGCCGCGACGATCCGCTGCGCTTCGGCATTGACGTCCGCGGTGTTCGATCCCTCGACCGAGAAGCGATATTGGGTGGGGCCGCTCTCGGCGTCGATGGTCAGGTCCTGCGTCGACTGGACATAGAGGGTGATGCCGGCGATCCGGTCCACCGCGTCCTCCAGCCGCCGCATCACCGCCGCCTGGTTGCCATGCGAGCGCTTCAGGTTGATCAGCATGGTGCCGACGTTGAGCGAGGCGTTGTTCGATCCGTCGACACCGACATAGGAGGAAAGCGTCTCCACCGCCGGATCGGCGAGGATCGCGCGCGCCGCCTGCGCCTGCAGCGTCGCCATATGGCTGTACGAGACGCCGTTGGTGGCGACGATACGCGCCTGGAGCTGGCCGGTATCCTGGGTGGGAAACAGCCCCTTGGGGATGACGAGGTAGAGCAGCACCGTCAGGCCCAGCGTCGCGATCGCCACCAACAACGTTGCGAAGCGGCGACGAAGCACGACATCCAGGCCGGTCGCGTAATGGCGCTCGACCCAGCCGAACAGCGCGGCGGAGCGTTCGGCGACGCGGCTCGGCTTCTCTTCGCTGGGGCGCTTGAGCCAGCGCGCGGACAGCATCGGCGTCAGGGTGAGCGACACCACCGCCGAAATCAGGATCGTCACCGCCAGCGTCACCGCGAACTCGCGGAACAACCGGCCGACGATGTCGCCCATGAACAGTAGCGGGATCAGCACCGCGATCAGGCTGACGGTCAGCGAGATGATGGTGAAGCCGATCTCGCCCGCACCCTTCAGCGCCGCCTCGAACGGCGCCATGCCGTCCTCGATATGGCGCTGGATGTTCTCGATCATCACGATCGCGTCGTCGACGACGAAACCCGTGGCGATGGTCAGCGCCATCAGCGAGAGATTGTCGAGGCTGAAGTTGAGGAGGTACATCACCCCGAAGGTGCCGATCAGGCTGATCGGCACGGCAAGCCCGGCGACCAGCGTCGCGCGGCCGGAGTGCAGGAAGAAGAAGATCACCAGCACGACGAGGGCGACGGCGAGCACCAGCTCGAACTCGACATCGTGGACCGAAGCGCGGATGCCGGTGGTGCGATCGGCCAGCACCTCGGCATGGAGGCCGGCGGGCAGGCTCTTCAGCAGCTCGGGCAGCTGGCGCTTGATCGCATCGGTGGTGGCGATGACGTTTGCGCCCGGCTGGCGCTGGACGTTGAGGATGATCGCGGGGGTCGCATTGGCGAGCGCGCCGAGCCGGCTGTTCTCCGCGCCTTCCACCACCTCGGCGACGTCGGACAGGCGTACCGGCGCGTTGTTCTGGTAGCTGACGATCAGGTTCTTATAGTCGTCGACCGTTTCGAGCTGGTCGTTGGCGTTGATCTGGTAGGAGCGGCTGGGCCCGTCGAAACTGCCCTTGGCCGAATTGGCGTTGGCGTTGCCGATCGCGGTACGGATCTGGGCGAGACTGAGGCCGTAGCTGGAAAGCTTCTGGGTATCGGCGCGGATCCGCATCGCCGGCTTCTGCCCGCCCGCCAGCCCGACCAGGCCGACACCGGTGATCTGGCTGATCTTCTGTGCCAGCCGGGTATCGACCAGCGACTGGACCTGGGTGAGCGGCATCGTGTCCGAGGTGATCGCCAGCGTCAGGATCGGCGCGTCGGCGGGGTTCACCTTGGCATAGACCGGCGGCGCGGGCAGGTCGGCCGGCAGCAGCGCCTGCGCGGCGTTGATCGCCGCCTGTACTTCCTGCTCGGCCACGTCGAGCCCGGTCGAGAGGTTGAACTGCAGCGTGATGACCGAGGCGCCCGAGGAACTGGTCGATTCCATCCGGGTGAGCCCCGGCATCTGGCCGAACTGGCGTTCCAGCGGGGCGGTGACCGTCTGGGTCATCACTTCCGGGCTGCCGCCCGGATAGAGGGTGCTGACCTGGATCGTCGGATAGTCGACCTCGGGCAGCGCCGAGAGCGACAGGCCGTTGAAGCCGACCAGCCCCGCGAGCACGATCGCGACCATGAACAGCGCGGTCGCGACCGGGCGGAGGATGAAGATGCGCGACGGCCCCACCGATCAGCCGCCCTGGCCGCCGCTGCGGTGCCGCCGCTGGCCGCTGCCCTGGCCGTCCCGCGCCGGCGGCGCGTCGCCGGGCAGCGCCACCTTGGCGCCTTCGTTCAGCCGATCGGCACCGTCGGTTACCACCGTGTCGCCGAGGGCGAGGCCGTCGGTGATCTGCGTCTTGTCGGCCACCGCGACGCCCAGCTTCACCTTGCGTTCGGTAACGGTGCGATCCGGCTTGAGCAGCCAGACGAAGGGACCGTTCGGGCCGGACTGGATGGCGGCGGGGGGCACCGTCACCGCCTTCGCCACCGTCTCGATGGTCAGGCGGACGTTGACGAACTGGCTGGGGTAGAGCTGGAAGCCGGCATTGGCGAAGCGCGCCTTGCCCTTGATCGTGCCGGTACTGGTGTCCACCCGGTTGTCGAGCGTCGAGAAATTGCCGGTGTCGAGCGTCTTGGTGCGGGTGCTGTCCAGCGCGATCGCGGGAATCTGCGCGCCCTGCGCGATGCGCTTCTGGATCTCCGGGGCCTGTTGCTGCGGGATGGCGAATTCCACGTCGATGGGCTGCAGCGTCGTCACCACGACGATACCGTTGGCATCGCCGGCGCCGATATAATTGCCGATGTCGACCACCTTGAGGCCCGCGCGGCCGCTGACCGGCGAGACGATGCGGGTATAGCCGAGGTTGATCTGCGCCTGCTGCACCGATCCGCGATCGGCGAGCACGGTACCCTCCAGCTGATGGACCAAAGCCGCCTGGGTGTCCCGGTCCTGCCGGGCGATCGAGTCCTGGGTGAGCAGCGTGTTGTAGCGGGCGAGCTGTAGTCGCGCATTCTCGAGCTGCGCCTGGTCGCGGGTAAGCGCGCCGCGCGCCTGCAGCAACGCCGCCTGATAGGGGCGCGGGTCGATGACCGCGAGCGGCTGGCCCTTCTGCACCAGCTGGCCTTCGCGATAGAGCAGCTGAACGATGGTCCCCGAAACCTGCGGCCGTACCGTGACGGTCGCCGCCGGTGTTACTGTACCGAGCGCCTCGACCTGCACCGGAAGATCGGCGACCGCGGCCTTGGCCGTCCCCACCGTCGTCGGCGCCGACATGCCCCCGCGCCGCCCACCGCCACCGGACCGCCCGCCACCCTGCTTGCCGGACGAGCCGGTGCCTTGCGACAGGAAGACCGCCAGCGCGACCAGCGCGACGATGGCACCGATCCCGACGATCCAGCTGATCGTGCGTGCTCGGCGGGACAGGGGGCGCCGCGCCGCCCTTGCGCCGGCGTCACCCTGCGCGCCTGGGTTCGGGTCGTATCGATCCATCTCGCTTTCGTCCTCATCCGGGGACCGGCGCGTCCGCCGCCCACGTCCTCCGCGTCCTCCTATGCGGGCTTTGTCGCAAAACTGTGTCGCTGCGCTGCCACATCGAACCCGAGAGGCTCGCCGATCGTCGACGCAGGCGCCACCACGCAAGGCCGACCCGCTGCGGGCGTGCGCAGCGGGCCGGTTCGCAAGCAACGGGATTTACCGCGTCGGTGTCGGGCTAGGTGCCGGCGCTGGCGGCGGTACCGCGCCCGGTGCCGGGGGAGGCGCCCCGATGCCTGCCGCGGGCGGAACGGTGCCCGTTGGCGGCGGCGGCGGCACGGCGCCGGCTGCGCCGGGCGGTGGGGGCGGCGGCGGGGCGCCCGGGCCACCCGGCGGCGGCGGCGGCGGACCATGCGGACCACCCGGCGGCGGGGGCGGCGGCGCACCGACCGCCTGGATGCTGCCATTGCCGTCGACAAGGTAGGAGGCGTGCAACTGTCCATCGCGATAGCGGCCCTGCACCATCAGCGCCGTGCCTGTCTGCACGCCCGACGCGGCGCGTCCGACATCGACCAGCGTACGGCCCGAGCCGTCCTGCAACACGAACCGGTCGCCATAGGTCTCCGCGACACGGCCCTTCACCGTCACGATGCCGCTGGTCTGGGCCAGCCGCGCCACGGCGGTGGGCACGGTCGGCGCCATTTCCACCGTGGGGCGGGTCAGCTGCACCGCGCCCGCGCCGCCTGCCGCGCCCAGCGCCAGCAGCGCCGCCGCCGCGCCTGCCAGCCGGGTGCGCGGCGACCAGAGCTTGTTCTTCCATTCGGTCATTCCATCAACTCCTCTTGGGTGTTCGATGCAACCGATCTAGCGAGTCGCGCCCGACCCGCGCTGAACCCGGCGGTTCAGTTTCGGTTTAAGCGGGGGAGCTAGGCGAGGAACGATGCGGATCCTGTTGGTAGAAGACGATCCCGATCTCGGCCCCGCCATTGCGCGGGCGCTGCGGGCAGAGCATTGCGCGGTCGACCTTGCGGCAGACGGCATCGATGCGCAGCATCTTGGCGAAACCGAAGCCTATGACGCGGCGGTGCTCGATCTCGGCCTTCCGGGAAAGACCGGTGCCGAGATCCTGGCCGCCTGGCGCGCCGGCGGACGCGCGCTGCCCGTGCTGGTGCTTACCGCCCGCGAGGCATGGGCGGACAAGGTGACCGCGTTCAAGGCAGGCGCCGACGACTATCTGACCAAGCCCTTCCGCGTCGAGGAGCTGATGATGCGGCTGCGCGCGCTTGTGCGGCGCGCTGCCGGCCATGCCCAGACGCGGATCGCCTGCGGTCCGCTCGCCTTCGAGAGCCAGACGGGACAGTTCGAAATGGACGGCCTGCCGCTGAAGCTGACCGCGTTCGAATGGCGCGTGCTCTCGCAGCTGATCCTGCGGCGCGAGGTGGTGATCGAGCGGCTGGAGTTGCTGGAGCGCGTCTATGAAGGCGATGCCGATGTCGATTCGAACAGCCTCGAAGTCATCATCGGCCGGCTCCGCCGCAAGATCGGCGCCGAGCGGATCGAGACAGTGCGCGGTCGCGGCTATCGGCTGACCTGCGGCGAGCAGCCGGCATGAAGCGTCGCTCGCTGCGCACGCGGATGTTGCTGCTGTCGGGGGTGGTCACGCTGCTGGCGCTGGCGCTGGCGGGCTGGACCATGGCCGGCGTGCTCGATCGGGTCGTGACCGGCGGCGTCGACCAGCGGCTCGACGCACAACTGGCGCTACTGGCAAGCGCGGTGCGCGCCGATGGCAGTATCGACCGGACGCGACTGGCGGCGCGCCAGGGCAGCCTCGCGGCTGGGCCGGGCTGGCGGTGGCGGATCGAAGCGCCCGGCGAAACCCTCGGCAGCGCCGACTTCCCGACCTTGCGCGCGCCCCTTCCCGGCCCTCCTGACGCTGGCACCCTGCCGCTCCCCCCCACCCCGCTCGAGGGCGAGGACGCCAAGGGCCGTGTGCATGCCCGCCAGCTGGTGGTGACCAGCGACGCGGGCCCGGTCACCCTCATCGCGTCGGCGCCGGGGCGCGTGATCGGCCGCCCGATCCGCGATGCGCTGGTGCCGCTCGCCAGCGTCATCGTCGCGCTCGCGGTGATCTTCGCGCTGGCGGCCTGGGTGCAGCTGCGATTCGCGCTGCGCCCGCTGGCCGCGCTGGTCACGCAGATCGGCGCGATCCGCCGGGGTGAGCGCGAGCGGGTGGACGAGGATCAGCCCACGGAGCTCGAGCCGCTCGCTGAGGAACTCAACGCGCTCGCCGCCAGCAATGCCGCAACGCTCGCTGCCGCCCGACAATCCGCCGCGAACCTTGCCCATGCGCTGAAAACGCCCGTTGCCACCCTGTCTTTGACGGTCGCTCCCGATAGTCCCGCCGCCGCCCAGGTGCGCCGGATCGAAGGCGTGATCCGGCACACCCTGGCACGGGCACGCGCCGTAGCGGTGAACCAGCGCGCCAGCACTGAGGTCGCCGCGATCGCTGACGACGTCGCCGGCGTGCTCCGCATGCTGCGACCGAACGTCGCCATCCAGCTCGATGTGGAGCCCGGAACCCGGGTGGCGATCGACGCCCATGATCTGTCCGAGATGCTCGGCAATCTGCTCGACAATGCCGCGCGCCACGCCCGTACGCGCGTCGCGTTCTCGACGGCCATGGCCACGCCGGGGGAAATCGAGATCCGGATCGATGATGACGGCCCGGGCATCCCGCCGGAACGGCGCGCGCAGGTGCTGCAACCCGGCGTGCGGCTCGACGAAGGCCCGGCGGGCGACGGCTTCGGCCTGCCCATCGTCCGCGATCTGCTCGAACTGTACGGCGGCCGGCTGGATCTTGGCGACAGCCCGCTCGGCGGCCTGCGCGCCACCCTGAAATGCCCCGGCAACCGGCCGCTGCCGGGCTGAGCGTCAGCGCCCTGAATCGACCGGGGGTGCCGCCGTCGAGCTACGCTTGACGATCGCATGCTCCAGCACCCGGTCGCGACGCGCACGCGTCTTGGGCGCGGCCCCCCGTGCTTCGTCCGCCACCAGTGCCAGCGCCTCCGCGGCAAGGCGGCGCACCGGCTGGTGGATGGTGGTGAGCGGGGGCCAAAGGGTCACCGCAGCGGTCGTATCGTCGAACCCCACCACGGTGAGCTGGCGCGGCACGTCGAGCTGTCGGCGGTGCGCGACGGAGACGATCGCCGCAGCCATGTCGTCGTTGCTGGCGAACACGGCGGTGGGCGGCTCGGGCCCGTCGAGCAGTTCCTCGCCCGCAGCCAACCCGGAGGCATAGCTGAAATCGCCCTGCACCAGCTGCACGCCGGCATCGGGCACATCGCGCATCGCATCCTCCACGCCGGCCCGACGCTCGGCACTGGCCGCCTGATCGGGATTGCCGACCACGAAGCCCAGGCGGCGATGGCCGAGATCGAGCAGGTGCCGCGTCATTTCATAGGCCGCTCGGCGATCGTCGATCCGCACGCAGGTCGCGCCGGGAACATGATAGGCACCGATCGCCGCAATCGGCACGCCCACACTGCGGAGCGCCCGCATCACCACCGGTGCCTCGGCCAGCGGCGGCGCGAGCAGGATGCCCGACAGGCCGGAGGAGGCGAAGCGCAGCAGCTCTTCCTCCGCCGGCGGCCGTCCGTCCTCCCCCTTCAGCAGCACCAGCCGCGCGCCCCAGATCGACGCTTCCTCGAACACGCCGGTCAACAACTCGCTCATGAACGCGGCGCTCGGGTTGGAATAGACCACCCCGATGCGCAGTTCGGCCGATGTGACGAGGCTGCGCGCGGCGACATTGGGCACATAGCTTAGTTCGGCGATGGCGCGCTCCACGGCCTCGCGCGTCGCGGCGCTCACGCCGGTGCGGCCGTTGATCACGCGCGAGACGGTCATGGCGGAAACACCCGCCTTCGCCGCCACATCGATGATCGTCGCTCCCTGCACGGGCTTGCCCGCCTTCGCCACGCCGTCTTCTCCCTGCCCCCAGAATGCGGCAGGACGTACGCGATGCGGGCGCATCCGAAAAGCCGCGATGCGGCATCGGCTTGTCTGGTCGCCGCGCGCGGCTATGCAGGCCCGCCCGAGGAGAGAGGTTCCCGATGCGCCACGTGCTGCTGCTCGACCTGAACGACGATCCCGCGGCGATTGCCGCCTATCGCCACTGGCACCGGCCGGGAGGGCCGCCGGCGGCGGTCATCCAGTCGATCCGGGAGGCGGGCATCGACGCGATGGAGATCTGGCAGGCCGGCGACCGGCTGGTGATGGTGATGGAGACGGGCCCGGACTTCGATTCTGAAACCAAGCGCGCCCGTGACGCCGCCGATCCCGAGGTACAGGCATGGGAAACGCTGATGGACGGTTTTCAGCGCCGCCTAGCCTTCGCCGCACCCGAAGTGAAATGGGTGGCCAGCGAACGGATCTTCGCGCTCGCCGATCAACCCTGACCGGCGGGCAGCCGGTCAGAAGGCGACGATCGCCTTCAGCACATGGTCCGCTTCCTCGATCAGCGCGGGCAGCCGCTCCGGCAGATCCTCGGCCGCCAGGCTGTGGGTGTGCAGCCGGTCCGTCGGAATCGCACCGGAGCGGATCGCGGCGATCACCCGCTGGAAATCGGTGCTGAGCGCATTGCGGCTGGCGATCAGCACCGCCTCACGCTTGTGAAATTCGGGATCCGCGAAGCTTAGATCGCCCGGCGCGACGCCGACCAGTAGCAGCGCGCCGCCATGGCCGACGAAATCGAGACTGCGGCGCATCGCCGGAAGCGCACCGGTCGCGTCGATCACCACGTCGAACATGTCGCCCTGAGTGCGGGCAATCAACTGCTCGCCAAGGTTCTCGTCGGCTACCAGGCCGTCGAAGCCGAGCTGGTCCCGCGCAAACGCCAACCGCTGGGCGCGCTGGTCCACCAGCGTCACCTCGAACCCGTCCAGCCTTGCGAACAGCGCGCTCGCAACGCCGATCGGACCGGCGCCGACCACCAGCATGCGCCCCTCCCCGTCCTTGGGCACGCGCGACACGGCATGGGCGCCGATCGCGAGGAACTCGATCATCGCCGCCTGATCCACCGTGAGGCCGGAGGCGTCGAGCACGGCCGCTTCGGGCACCACCAGCAGTTCCGCCATGCCGCCGTCGCTGTGCACGCCCAGCACGCGGATGTTGACGCACGCATTGGGTTTGCCCTTGCGGCATGCAATGCAGTGCCCGCAGGCAAGATAGGGATTGATCGCCACGATCTGCCCCAAGGCGAGGCTAGTGCCCTCGCCAAGCTCTACCACCTCGCCGCCCAGCTCGTGCCCCATCACCCGCGGATATTGCAGGAACGGGTGGCGGCCGGCGAAGATATGATAGTCGGTGCCGCACAGGCCCACGCGGCGGATGCGGATCAGCACCTCGCCGGGGCCGGGCGTCGGTGCCTCGCGCTGTACCTGGGTAAGCTCGAACGGGGCGTTGCAGACGATCGTGCGCATGGGCTGACTCTCCTGACGCGGCTGTGCCACGCCCGCTCTCATCGGTGCAACCTGCTTTTACAGCGTGCGAATATCCATCGCATATGCGCGGAGGGCATTGCCGCCGAACACGGCGGCTTCCGCCTCCGGGCAATGCCGCGCGACGAAACGTGCGACGATATCTCGGGTATCGGTGTAGGTACCGGCCAACAGGCAGACGGGCCAGTCCGATCCCCACAGCACGCGGTCGGGGCCGAAGCAGGTGAAAACGTGGTCGAGATAGCGATCGAAATCCGCGGCCTGCCAGTCGCGTGCGGCTTCGGTCACCAGGCCGGAGACCTTGCAGAAGAGGTTGGGGTGGCGCGCGGCGGCGGCGATCTGCTCGGCCCAGGGCTGCCAAGCCCCGGCGGCGATGTTCGGCTTGGCGGCGTGGTCGAGGATCAGCCGGCCGTCCCCGCACCGATCGAGGAACGCCGGCAGCGTGGCAAGCTGGGTGGCATTAACCAGTACGTCATAGGCAAGCCCCGCCCCCAGCACCGCCCCCACGCCCCCCACGAACGCACTTGCCAGCAGAAAGTCCGCATCGGGCTCGTCCTGCACCACGTGGCGATAGCCCAGAAGCGGGCCTGTGGGGCGCGCAGCGATCCGATCCGCGATATCGGGCGCGCGAAGGTCGATCCAGCCGACCACGCCGGCGATCCGCGGCTGGCGCGCAGCACAATCGAGAAGGAAGGCGGTTTCAGCCTCGCTTTGCCGCGCCTGGACCGCGATCGCGCAGTCGATTCCGGCCACCGCCATCTCGTCCGCGAGATCGTCCGTGTTGAAGTCGCATGCGATGGCGCTGGCGGGTTCAATCCAGCCGAACGCTTCGGGTGTATAGTGCCAGAGGTGGTGATGGGCATCGATCCGCATGCTTAAGCATAACCGAACGCAGGGCCCTTCGGAAAGCGTAGCAGCTTGCGCAGCAGGGCCTGTTTCGAAGGGATGGCAATCTTATGCCGCCTTCCGGTCGGTCGACGAAGCGCCTCCCGCGCCGGACCGGAGACACCCCCCATGGCCACGCAGCACCCTCCCCGAACCGCCGTCATCATCGGTGCCTCCAGCGGCATTGGCCACGCCACGACCAAGTTGTTCGCCGAACGGAGCTGGCGACTGGTGCCGGGCGGTGCGGCACTGCTGCGACGTGGCGCATCGCGGACGGAACCAACCTAGGCTATGTTCGTCGCCTCGACGCTGAGTGGAGAGGAACGACAATGACGACCAATCCGATGCGCGACCGCACAGAGACCGAACGCCATGCCCATCAAGTCGACGCACAGGGCGCACCGCCGCGGGACGGACGGGTGGATGCGCTGGCCGGCAAGGACCCGGACGGCATCCCGATGACCGGGGAAGAAGATCCGTATGTGGAGGCCGAGCACCTGCCCATCGAAACGGGGGACGATGCGGAAGCTGAGGCCCATCCATCATGAAGAACCTTAGTCCCCTCCCCTGGAAGGGAGGGGATTGGATCGACGTCAGAGCAGCACATCCACCGCGTGGATCACCACGCCGACCAGCCCGCCGACCACCGTGCCGTTGATCCGGATATATTGCAGGTCGCGCCCGACGGCGTTCTCCAGCCGGGAAGTCACCGTCTGGGCATCCCATCCGCGAATCGTGTCTGAGACCAGCCGAACGATGCCGTCGCCATAATCCGATGCCGCGCCCACCGCCGAACGCCGCACGAAACGATTGATCGTCCGCGCCAGCTTCTCATCGGTCTGCAGCGTGCCGCCGAATTGGCGCAGTGCCTCGCCCATCCGGCCGCCCAGCGCGCGCTCGGGATCCCGCGCCAGCCGCAGCATCGCGGCGCGGCTCTGTTCCCAAAGTCCGTCGATCCAGCGCTGGAAGCCCTGGTTCTCCAGCATCTCCAGCTTGAAGCTCTCCACCCGCGCCTGGAGTTCGGGGTCGTGCTGGAGGCGCTCGGCGAGGCTTTCCAGCCCCTCCTCGATCTTGGCGCGCACGGCATGGTCCGGGTTCTCCGCCATCTCGTCGATCAGCTTCTTCAGCCCCTCGATGATCTTGGTCGCCAGCGTCTCGTCCAGCCCGGTCCAGCGCATCACCGATCCCGCGCGCGCATGGACCATCTCGCGGATCAGATGCTCGTTGGCCTCCAGGATGCGCGCGGCGCCCCGGATCACCGAATCCAGTAGCGGCAGGTGGCGTTCATTGGCGATCGCCGCCGCCAGCGCCTGGCCGAACAGCGGCGCGATGTCGATCGCCCGCAGCCGCGAGGCGATCGCGCCCTTCACCATGCCGCCCAGCCGCTCCTGGTCGAGCGATTCGAGGATGTTCGCCGCCAGCCGCGACGCACCCGCGCCGATCCGCCCGGTGCCGTGCGACGGCGCCGCGAGCCAGCGCCCCGCCGCCCCCGCCACGTCGAGCCGCTGCATCCGACGCGCCACCACGCGGGGGATCAGGAAGTTGGCGCGGAGGAACTGGCCGAGCGTCTCGGCGATACGATCCTTGTTGCGCGGAATGATCGCGGTGTGCGGGATCGGCAGGTGGAGCGGGTGGCGGAACAGCGCCGTGACCGCGAACCAGTCGGCCAGCCCGCCGACCATCGCCGCCTCGGCAAAGGCGCGGACGAAGGGCAGTGCGGGGTGCAGCCCCTGGAAATGGCGGGCGGCGAGGAACAGCGCCGCCATCGCCAGCAGCAGCCCGGTCGCGACCATCCGCATCCGGCGCAGGCCGGCGGGCGGAGGGTCTTGGTGGAGGCGTGGCGTAAGGCTCATGACCGGTGCAACGCTGCTGGGGCCCCGCGCGCTCCGCTCAGCCTTCGCGCTGGACCGCGAACGAGCCGTTCGCCTGGTTGACCGGCATCAGCTCAAGCGTGTTGACCGCGAAGTGCGGCGGCAACGTCGCAACCCACAGCATCGTCTCGGCAATGTCCTCGGCGGTCATCGGATTGACGCCGGCATAGACCTTGTCCGAGGCGTCCTGGCTGCCGGTGCGGACCAGGGTGAACTCGGTCTCGACCATGCCCGGCTCGATCGAGGTGACGCGCACGCCGGTGCCGATCAGGTCGGCGCGCAGGTTGAGCGTGAACTGGCGGACGAACGCCTTGGTCGCGCCGTACACATTGCCGCCCGGATAGGGATAGGTCGCCGCCACCGACGACAGGTTGATGATCCCGCCCTTGCGCGCGACCAGCCCCGGCAGCAGCTTGTGGGTGATCGAGACGAGCGCGGTGACATTGGTGTCGATCATCGTGCGCCAGTTATCGAGCGAGGCCTTCTGCGCCGGCTCCAGGCCGAGGGCGAGGCCGGCATTGTTGATCAGCAGGTCGATCTCGGAAAAGGGCGCGGGCAGGCTGTCCAGCGCCGCGTCGCGGGCGGCTTCGTCGCGGATGTCGAAGGTGAGGGTTTGGACGCGCTCGCCGGCGAGCTTCTCCAGCCGATCGGCGCGGCGGCCGGTCGCCACGACATGCCATCCGGCGTCCGCGAAGGCGCGGACCGAAGCTTCGCCGATCCCGGCGGTGGCGCCGGTGATGAGTACGGTAGGCATGGCAACTCCTGAGCGTAACGGGTTTCCCCTCCTATACGCACGCCGACGCGGTTTGGATCAGCTTTTTGCGGGCTGGCACCGGAAAGCCGAGGCGGAACGACCCGCCGCGCGGAACTCCGCCCAAGCGCGTGCTGTTTCCATTCCCGAGCCTGCCACCGCCGGCGATGGAGTAGATGCAATGGCCGCACCGCAGCTGGAAATCGACGACACCACCCTCTTCGACAATCTCGACGATCGCCAGGTCGAATTCGACGGGCGGGTCGACGGCGAGGACTATCAGTTCGCGGTGCAGTACAGCGTGATCGAGGCGCTGAGCGGCAGCCAGCCCGACGGCGACGCCGAGGCCAGCTTCCGCCGCTATCGCGATCCGATCGAGCACGCCGCCCTCACCGCGCTTGCCAAGGGTCCGGACCGGCCGATCATCGTGATCAGCGAAAGCGACCTCGACCAGGAGGCACGGGCATGACCGAGGCACGCTGGGGCGACGACGCCAAAAACCCGCCGATCGACTGGACGATGAGTGCGGCGCTGGAGAATGTCGTGCGCGGCGGCGGCGACATCGCTGAGGTCACCAATTTGGGCGATGCGGTGCGGGCATGGCGAGACCTGGATCCCGTCCACCGCGCGCATGCCGTGCTGCTCCTCGACCATCCGGTGCACATCGACGGCGCGGCAGTGAATCGCTTCGAAGGCGAAGGCATCGCCGCGCTCGCGGAGCGGCTCGCCGACTAGAGCTGCCTCCGTCTCCCTCTCCATCTCCCTATCCCGCTTGCGGGAGAGGGCCGGGGTGAGGTTGGGTCGGAAGCGGCTGCTCGCTTGCCAATCTACGATCTTGGTCGCGAAAAACAGACGGGTTCAAGCCGCCTAAGAAATAACGCGCGAAACGAGTCCACTGCGCGCTTTTCCGCTTTCGAAGAATACCGACCCTCCCCCCGCCAGGGGGAGGTGTCAGGCGCAGCCTGACGGAGGGGGAGGAAGCGATAAAGCTTCCGCGGCAGGGGTTCCTCCCCCTCCGCCCGCCTCCGGCGGCCACCTCCCCCTGGCGGGGGAGGATAAGGTGCTAGCCCTCCGCGCTCCCGATCAGACGTCGAGATTGGCGACGCTGAGCGCATTCTCCTGGATGAAGTCGCGGCGCGGTTCGACCACGTCGCCCATCAGCTGGGTGAAGATCGCGTCGGCCACGTCGGCCTGGTCGATCGCCACCTGCAGCATCGAGCGGTTCTGCGGATCGAGCGTGGTCTCCCACAGCTGCTCCGCATTCATCTCGCCCAGACCCTTGTAGCGCTGGATCGCGAGGCCCTTGCGCCCGAAGGCGAGGATCGCGTCGAGCAGCTGCGACGGGCGCGACACCAGGCTCTCGCCCTTGCCCACCGCGACGGGCGCCTCGTCCTCGGGCACCGGCGCATCCACCTCGGTCGCCAGGCCCTTGTTCGAGACGAGCTTAGAGGGCGTGAGATAAGCCGGCGCCTGCTCGCTCGCCAGGGTGTGCAGCTTGCGCGCCTCGGCCGAGACGAGGAAGTTCGCCTCGACGATGTGGTGATCGGTCACACCGCGCCACAGCCGCTCGAAATGATAGCCGCCATCCTCGGTGATGCGCGCGCTCCACCGGGCCTCGGTGTCGGCGGCGTCGAGCCGGTGGACGACGGTCTTCAGCTCCTCGGCATGGCGCTCGCGGCTGACCGAGGGATCGAGCGCGCCGCCCAGCGCCAGCGATTCGATGATCATCGGATCGTAGCGGCGCGGCACGTAGCGCATCAGCGTGCGCATGCGGCGGGCATGCTCGACCAGCGTACGCAGGTCCTCGCCCGAACGCTGGCTGCCATTGGTGTCGAGCACCGTGCCGCCCACGCCGGCATCGACCAGATACTGGTCGAGCGCGGCATCGTCCTTCAGATACACCTCGGAGCGGCCCTTGGTCGCCTTATAGAGCGGCGGCTGGGCGATATAGAGGTGCCCGTTGGTGATGATCTCGGGCATCTGGCGGTAGAAGAAGGTCAGCAGCAGCGTGCGGATATGCGCGCCGTCCACGTCGGCGTCGGTCATGATGACGATCTTGTGGTAGCGCAGCTTCTCGATGTTGAAATCGTCGCGGATGCCGGTGCCGAGCGCGGTGATGATCGTGCCGATTTCGCGGCTGGCGAGCATCCGGTCGAAGCGCGCGCGCTCGACGTTCAGGATCTTGCCGCGCAGGGGCAGGATCGCCTGGAAGTGCCGGTCGCGGCCCTGCTTGGCCGAGCCGCCGGCCGAGTCACCCTCGACGAAGAAGAGTTCGGACTTGGCGGGATCGCGCTCCTGGCAGTCGGCGAGCTTGCCGGGCAGGCTGGCGATGTCCATCACGCCCTTGCGCCGGGTAAGCTCGCGCGCGCGCTTGGCGGCCTCGCGCGCGGCGGCGGCGTCGATCACCTTCTGGATGATCTGCTTCGCGACGGCGGGATTCTCTTCCAGCCACTCGGCCAGCTTGTCGGCCATCAGGCTTTCGAGCGGCTGGCGGACTTCGGAGGAGACCAGCTTGTCCTTGGTCTGGCTGCTGAACTTGGGGTCCGGCAGCTTGACCGAGACGATCGCGGTCAGGCCCTCACGCATGTCGTCGCCGGTGAGGGAAACCTTCTCCTTCTTCAGCATGCCCGACTTGTCGGCATAGTTGTTCAGCGTGCGGGTCAGCGCCGCGCGGAACGCCGCGAGGTGGGTGCCGCCGTCGCGCTGCGGGATATTGTTGGTGAAGCAGAGGACGTTTTCGTAATAGCTGTCGTTCCACTCCAGCGCGACGTCGATCGTCACGTCGTCGCGGGTTCCGCTGATCGCCACCGGATCGGGCATCAGCGCGACCTTGTTGCGATCGAGATACTTCACGAACGCGGCGATGCCGCCTTCGTAGAACAGCTCGATCTCCTTCACTTCCTCGTGCCGCGCGTCGCGCAGGAACAGCCGCACGCCGGAATTGAGGAAGGCGAGCTCGCGGTAGCGATGCTCGAGCTTCTCGAAGTCGTACTCGGTGATCTTGAACGTCTCCGGGCTGGCGAGGAAGGTCACGCGCGTGCCCTTCTTGCCGTTCGCGGGCCCGATCACCTTGAGCGGCGCCTCGGCATCGCCGTGGCGGAAGCGCATGTAATGCTCCTCGCCGTCGCGCCAGATGTTGAGGTCGAGCCACTCGCTGAGCGCGTTGACCACCGACACGCCCACCCCGTGCAGGCCGCCCGAGACCTTGTAGGCGTTCGAATCCGAGGTGTTCTCGAACTTGCCGCCCGCATGGAGCTGGGTCATGATCACTTCGGCGGCGGACACGCCTTCTTCCGAATGGATGCCGGTCGGGATGCCGCGGCCGTTATCCTCGACCGAAACCGATCCATCGGCGTTGAGCGTGATCAGGATCAGGTCGCAATGCCCGGCCAGCGCCTCGTCGATCGCATTGTCGGAAACCTCGAACACCATGTGATGCAGACCCGAGCCGTCGTCGGTGTCGCCGATATACATGCCGGGGCGCTTGCGGACCGCATCCAGGCCCTTGAGGACCTTGATCGAGTCGGCGCCATATTCGTTCGCGTTGGGATCGTTCGTCTTGGGAGTGTCTGCCATGCCGAGGATATAGGGATTCGAGGGGGCAAACGAAAGCAAAATGGGCGGGCCTCCCGCCTCGCAATCGGGGGCGGCGATCCCATATCGGCGGGCATGGCGCTCGGCAGCTGGCTCACCCCCGATCCTAGCGGGATCTACCTTCCGCAGGCGGATGCGTGGATCGACCCGTCCAAGCCGGTCGCACGCGCGATCATCACCCATGGCCATGCCGATCATGCCCGCGGCGGGCATGGCGAGGTGTGGGCGACGCCGGGCACGCTGGCGATCATGGCGGCGCGCTACGGTCCACAGAACGGGCGGCCGGTCGACTATGGCGAGAGCGTCACGCTCGGCCCGATCGAGGTGGGCTTCGTCCCCGCCGGCCATGTGCTGGGCTCGGCGCAGGTGGTGCTCGATCATGCCGGCGAGCGGATCGTCGTCTCGGGCGACTACAAGCGCCGGCCGGATCCGACCTGCACACCGTTCCAGCCGGTGCAGTGCGACGTGTTCATCACCGAGGCGACGTTCGGCCTGCCGGTGTTCCGCCACCCCGAGACCACCGACGAGATCGACAAGCTGCTGTCCGCGCTGCGCACCGAGCCCGAGCGCTGCGTGCTGGTCGGCGCCTATGCGCTGGGCAAGGCGCAGCGGGTGATCGCCGAGCTGCGCGGCATGGGCTTCGACGATCCGATCTATATTCACGGCGCCCTGCAGGCGCTGTGCGACCTCTATGCCGAACACGGCGTGGCGCTGGGTGAACTCCGCCCAGCCACGGGTCTGCCCAAGAAGGAACTGGAGGGGCGGATCATCCTCTGCCCGCCGGGGGCGCTCAACGATCGCTGGTCGCGGCGGCTGCCCGATCCGATCACCGCGATGGCGAGCGGCTGGATGCGGGTGCGCCAGCGCGCGCGGCAGCGCAATGTCGAGCTACCGCTGATCCTCTCCGACCATGCCGATTGGGACGAACTGACCCGCACCATCGAGGAACTGGCCCCGCGCGAAGTGTGGGTGACACATGGCCGCGAGGATGCGCTGGTACATTGGTGCAGGCTCCGGCAGATACGCGCCCGCGCGCTCGATCTCTCGGGGTTCGAGGACGAAGACGATTGAGGGAGTTTTGACGATGGCGAAGGGCAAGACCTGGGCCTGGGTGGGTGGCCTGCTGGGCGGCGCGGTGGTCGCCGGCGCGGCAGCGTACTATGCGTTCGAGAAGGCAAGCGAGCAGCCGCCCTTCACGCTGGTGGAGAAGGACGGCGCCTTCGAGATCCGCGACTATCCCGAGCTGGTGGTGGCGGAAACCCGCGCGATCGGCACCCGCGAGGCGGCGCTGAGCGCCGGATTCTCTCGCCTGGCGGACTATATCTTCGCCAAGCGCCGCGGCGACAATGGCGGCAGCGGCGGCGAGAAGATTGCGATGACCGCCCCGGTTCTCAGCGCCAAGCAGGATGCGAGCTGGCGGACGCAGTTCGTCATGCCCTCCAAGTTCACGCTCGCGACGCTGCCCAAGCCGTCCGACAATGTCGACCTGGCGACCCGCCCGGCGCGGCGCGTCGCGGTGCTGCGCTTCTCGGGCTCGCCCGACGATGCGGTGCTGGCCAAGCGGGAGGCCGAGCTGCGGAGCTGGCTCGCGGCCAAGGGCATCAACGGCGGCGCGGTGGAATATGCGTTCTATAACTCGCCGTTCATCCCCGGCCCCTTGCGGCGCAACGAGGTGCTGATTGCGCTGTAACCTGGGGGTGGCGGGAAGCCGCCCGCTGCCTCCTCCGTCATCCCGGCGAAAGCCGGGATCCAGTCGCCTCTCGCTCACAGCAGGAGCCGATCCGGAGGCCCCAATGGATCCCGGCTTTCGCCGGGATGACGGCGGGTGGGTCGCGATAGCCTTCCACTTCTGCCGTGATCTTGCCGCGGCGCTTTCCTACTGGAGCCCCATGACGATTCGCCCGCTCCTTGCCGCCGCCGCAGCCTTTGCTTCGTTCCTCGCCCCCGCCGCCGCACAAGCCCAGGCGCGCGACGCGTTCGGCGAGTGCCTCCGCGCCCGCACCAGCCGCGCCGATCGCGACGTGCTGATCCGCTGGGTGTTCGCCGCCGTCGCGCAGAGCGCCGCGGTGCGCGACATGGTGAAGGTCGACGAGGGCCGCCGCGTCCAGGCCAGCCAGCAGGCGGGCCAGCTGATCACCCGCCTCGTCACCCGCGACTGCCGCGCCCAGGCGATGGATCGGATGAAAAGCGATCCCGGCGCGCTGCAGAACAGCTTCACCGCGCTCGGCCGCGTCGCGCTGATGGATCTCGCGCAGGACCCCAATGTGGTCGGCACGCTGGCGGGCGTGCTCCAATATACCGACATGGGCAGCATCACGATGATGCTGATGGAAGGCGGCCTGCGCCCCGGCGGCTGAGCGCGCTCAGCGCTCGAAGCGGACCCGGGCGACGACCGGATAATGGTCGCTCGGGTAGACCTCGCCGCGGTGCGTATCGATCGTCGCGATCCGCTCGACCGTGAAGCCGCGCGTCAGGATCCAGTCGATGCGGTTCTCGCCCTTGCCGGTGAAGCCGTGGAAGGTGAAGCCCGGGCCCTGATGGTCCGGACGCGCGAGCCAGGCATCCGCGAGCGTCGCGATCAGCGCCCGGTGCGCGCCCGAGCTGTCCACCGTGTTGAAGTCGCCGGTCAGGATCACCGGCAGGTCCTTGGGCCCCTCGGCGATCCGCGCCGCCAGCAGCTTGGCCGCCTGCTCCCGCGCGCCTTCATCCTGGTCGCGGTGCGGGAAATGGGTGTCGTAGAAGCGGAACTTGCGGCCGTCCTTGGTCTGGAAGGTCGCCCAGTTGACCATGCGCGGCAGGTCGGTCCCCCAGCTCATGCTGCCCGGCTTGTCGGGCGTATCGGAAAGCCAGAACTGGCCCTGCTCGACGATCTTGAGCCGGTCGCGCCGGTAGAAGATCCCCATATGCTCGTTGGCATGGCCGCCATAGCGGTCGGTGCCGAACCAGCTATACTGCGGCAGCGCCTTCACCACATCGTCGCCCTGTCGCTGGAACAGCTCCTGGGTGCCGATCAGGTCGGGGTCCGCCGCGCGGATCGTCGCGAAGGTGAGGTCGCGGCGCTTCTCCCACAGGTTGGCGCCGTCGTCCGAACTCGGCATGCGGATGTTGAGGCTCATCACCGTCAGTTCGGGCGCGCCCTGCGCCAGCGCCGGCACGCACGCCAGAATCGCGGCAAGCGCCGCCACCCAACCCCAAACACGCTGCATCAACCCGCTCCTTCGAGTGCCTTCTGGCGCCGGCGTTGCACCGAGCTGCCAATGCCCATCGCCTCGCGATATTTCGCGACCGTGCGACGGGCGATATCGAAGCCCTTCGCATTGAGCATTTCCACGAGCGTGTCGTCCGAAAGAATCTTCTTCGGGTCCTCGGCGGCGATCAGCGTTTTGATCGCGCTCTTCACCGCCTCGGCCGACACTGCCTCGCCGCCATCCGCCGACTGGATCGCGCTAGTGAAGAAATATTTCAGTTCGAAGAGGCCGCGCGCGCAGCTGAGATATTTGTTGCTGGTGACTCGGCTGACGGTCGATTCGTGCATCTCGATCGCGTCCGCTACCTGGCGCAGGGTCAGCGGGCGGAGGTGTGCTACGCCCTTGAGGAAGAAGCCTTCCTGCTGCTTCACAATCTCGCTGGCGACCTTGATGATGGTGCGCTGGCGCTGGTCGAGCGCCTTGACCAGCCAGTTGGCGCTGGCGAGCATGTCGGTCAGCCAGGCCTTGCTCGCCTTGTCCTGCTTGCCCCCCGACACCTCGGCATAATAGGCGCGGTTGACCAGCAACCGCGGCAAGGTCGCCGCGTTGATCTCCACTGCCCAACCAGCCCCCCGTCGCGCCACGAAGACGTCGGGCGTCACCGCCGGCACCGGATCGCCGCCATAGCGACAGCCGGGCTTTGGATCATAGCCGCGCAGCTCGCGGACCATGTCTGCAAGATCCTCGTCGTCGACATTGCAGATCCGGCGCAACCGGCCGAGGTCGCCCCGCGCGACCAGCTCCAGATTGTCGATCAGCCGAGCCATGCACGGATCATAGCGATCGGCTTCCTTGGCCTGGAGGGCCAGACATTCGGCAAGGTCGCGCGCGCCGACTCCAGTGGGATCAAAGGTCTGGATCACTGCCAGCACCGCCTCGACCCGGACGAGCGACACGCCCAGCCGCTCGGCGATCTCGCGTAGCGGCACGGTGAGATAGCCGCACTCGTCTATCTGGTCGATCAGGTGCTGGGCGATGAACAGATCAGGGCCCGCCACCGTCGCGCCCGCCTGGGCGAGCAGATGATCGGCAAGACTGAGATCGCCGGTTCCCAGATTGTCGAGATCGGGCCCGTCCTCCGCGCCGCCACCCCCGGTGCCGTTCAGACCAAGCCCGCCGTCCAGGCCGCCGATCAGGTCGCTGGCGGAATCATGATGGAACGCATCTGTGGCAAAGTCGACGTCGAGCGCGGCCTCGCCCGCCGCGTCGCCGCCGCCCAGGATTAATTCGCTGGCATCGGCGGGACCGTCGCGCGGCTCGAAGTCATCGCTGCTTTCGGCAGCCTCTGTCGGACCATCGTCACTGCCCTGCGCATCGAGCAGCGGATTGCGCTCAACCTCTTCCGCGATGAAGGTTTCGATTTCGAGGTTCGACAGCGCCAGCAGCTTGATCGCCTGCTGAAGCTGCGGCGTCATCACCAGCGATTGCGACTGGCGCAGATCGAGGCGAGGCGCGAGACTCATGGCATTTAGAGCGAGAAGCTTTCGCCGAGATACAGGCGGCGGACATTTTCGTCGCGCACCAGATCGTCGGGCGAACCGGCGAACAACACGCGGCCGTCATAGATGATGTAGCCGCGGTCGACGATTTCCAGCGTTTCGCGGACGTTATGATCGGTGATCAGCACGCCGATCCCGCGTTGCTTGAGCTGCTTCACCAGATCGCGAATATCGCTGATCGAAATCGGGTCGATGCCCGCGAAAGGCTCGTCGAGCAGGATGATCGTCGGGTTGGCGGCCAGCGCACGGGCGATCTCGGCCCGCCGCCGCTCGCCGCCCGACAGCGCCATCGCCGGCGAGGTCCGCAGACGGGTCAGGCCGAATTCATCCAGCAGTTCGTCGAGCCGCGCCTGACGAGCGTCGCGATCCGGCTCGGCCAGCTCGAGCACCGCGGCGATGTTCTTCTCAACGCTCAGCCCGCGGAAGATTGAAGTTTCCTGCGGCAGATAGCCCAAGCCCAGGATCGCGCGGCGGTACATGGGCAGACGGGTGATGTCCTCACCGTCCAGCATGATTCGGCCGCTGTCGGGCTTCACCAGGCCCATCACCGAATAAAAGCAGGTCGTCTTCCCCGCGCCGTTGGGTCCAAGCAGGCCGACGACCTCGCCCCGGCCGACCGAAACCGAAACGTCGGTCAACACTGTACGCTTGTCGTACGACTTCGCGATCGAGACGACGGCAAGCCCGCGATCGGGCAACGGCACGGGATCCGGCGCGGAGCTTTCGGGGGCGGCGATGGCGACGTCGGTCATGACGGCTCCTGCAATGAAAACGCTGGTTTGATCCCCGCCAGATGCGTGGTCGCTTGGCAGGGTTCCTGCATGATAACGCGCGGGAAGGAAAGACACTCCACGGCGCGCCGTGGCATTGCCCCGGCTTATTGCTTCGACGCGTCGCGATTGGGGACCGAGAAACGACCGGTCACGCGCCCGCCGGAATTCTGCGTCGCCGGCCCCGCCGCCGACCCGCCGAACGTAGCGCGGCTGGTGTCGAGATTGATCGTCAGCCGCGGACCGGCAGCATTGGCGACGTTCGAACCAGCCTGCTGCAGCGTGACGTTGCCGATCATCGTGATGATCCGACGATCGACATCATACACGGCATAGCTGGAACGCGCGGTCTGATTAGGACGGGTCACCGTCACGCCGCCGGTCGCATCAAGGCGCGAGGCCTGGGGCGAGCCGTTGAGCGCACTGCCGCTATAGGCCACCGTCACGCGCGCGGCGCGTAGCGTCATGTCGGCCTGCTTGATAACGACGTTGCCGCTCAGGATCGCACGGCTCGCCTTGTCGTCGAGCTGGATGTTCTTCGCATCGAAATCGATCGGGGCGTTCGAGTCGTGCCGGGCCTGTGCAGCCGCGGGAACGGCAGCGAGCAGCAGCGGCAGCCCGAGGGCGAGCGGAGCGAGAGCGCGGGTCATCAGGGCCTCCTTGCCGGCTTCGGCGTCATCCGCAAGTGCGCATTGCCTTCCAGCGAGATCAGTCTCTTGTCCAGATCGGCGCGCAGGCGATTGGCACGGAAGGTGCCGGTGGGCGTGTTGCCGGTCACCGCCCCGCCACTTTCGAGTAGCCTGGTCTTCAGATCGATCGTCGCGTCGTTGGTGTTGAGAACATAGCCGTCGGTCGTCTGGAAATGAATCGGCCCGTCGATCATCATCTGATCGGTATTGAGATTGTAGCGCCCGTGATTGGCGACCAGCGTGGCCGGCCCGTCGGTCAAGCTGAGCCGCGCATTGAGCTGGTTCAACTGTACGATCGGTTCGGCTGAGCTCTTCTGCACGGCAGATCCCGCATGCAGCTCGAACTGACGGCCCTTCGAATCCTCGCCGCGATAGTCCGCGGCGACGATCTTCAGCCGCTCGGGCGACATCGCAACCTTGTTCTTGTCGAGCACGAAGCTGACGTCGCCGCCCATGAACAGCGGCGCGCTGACCAGAAAGGCCGCCAGCGCGCCGATCAGGATCGGCAGCAGCACCAGCGCGATTCGCACGACACGATCGTGGTTGCTCCCGGGATGGGCCCAGGCTCGGTTCTGCGTGGTCAATCGGGCGGCGATCTCAGACATAGGCTCCCTTGTGGGGAGCCGAAACGGCCGAAGCAACCAGTCGATCCGCGCAATCAGGATTGGCCGCGCACTCACGCATGGGCGAAGATATCCACTTCAGGCCAGCCGGCAATGTCGAGCTCAGCGCGCCAGGGCAGGAAATCGAAACAGGCCTGCGCCATTTCCACACGGCCTTCGCGCTCGAGTCGCTTGTCGAGCTCGACCTTCATCGCATGGAGGAAGCGTACGTCCGAGGCGGCGTAGTCGCGCTGTGCATCGGACAGGTCCGGACCACCCCAGTCGGACGACTGTTGTTGCTTGGAAATCTCGGCACCGACCAACTCACGGGCGAGGTCCTTCAGGCCGTGGCGATCGGTATAGGTGCGCACCAGCCGCGAGGCGATCTTCGTGCAGTAGACCGGCCCGGCGGTAACGCCGAGATAGAAGCGAATCGCCGCCAGATCGAACCTGGCGAAGTGATAGAGCTTGAGCCGCTCCGGATCCGACAGCACGGCGCGCAAGTTGGGCGCGGCATAGTTGGACTGCGGCCCAAAGCGTACGAGATGCTCGTCGCCCGAGCCATCCGACAGCTGGACGAGGCAGAGCCGATCGCGCGGGGTGATCAGACCCATCGTTTCAGTGTCGACGGCGATGGAAGCTCCGGGGGCGAACACGCCCTCGGGCAGATCTTCTTCGTGGAAATGGACGGTCATCGCGTTCGCGTAGCGAGGTTGGCGACACACCTCAATGCCTAGCCGTGCCTGCACGCCTTTGCAATTACCGAGTCGACAGGTTAGAGGCGGACGCCGACGCACGTTTGGATCCAACCAAGCTGCGACCGACGCCTTACAGCTCTGCCCCGCTCCTCCCACCGTGGCGCTGCGGACACTTTCCTGCCGTAAAGTAGCCATTCGCGCGATTTTCGTTCGCGCGCCCGATTTTTTTGGAGTATGACATCGGGTGTGGCGCTACGTTAGCGCCGTAAGACCTGCGTTTTTCGTCCGGCGCTCGGTTTTGATTGGTAGTTTGAGGGCGAACCGGGAAGACGAACAGGGCATGAGTTTCGATAGAGGACGTCGCGGCGAGCGCGGTGGGCGCGGCAGGGACAAGCGCGATGGTTTCGGCGACGATAACTTCGGCGGCGGCGGCTTCGGCGGCGGCTTCGAAGATCGCGGCGGCTTTGGTGGTGGCGGTCGCGGCGGCTTCGGCGGCGGTGGCGGCTTCGGCGGCGGCGGCGGCGGTGGTTTCCGCAGCGGCGGCGGTGGCGGCTTCGGCGGCGGCGGCGGTGGCGGTGGTTTCCGTGGCGGCGGCGGCGGCGGCATGCCCCCCCAGGTCATCGGCGAAGGCACCGGTGTCGTTAAGTTCTTCAACGCGCAAAAGGGCTTTGGCTTCATCGTTCGCGATGACGGCGGCGAGGATGTGTTCGTGCACATTTCCGCAGTCGAGCAGGCTGGTCTGACGGCGCTGGCAGAGGGTCAGCCGCTCGGCTTCACCCTCGTCGATCGCGGCGGCCGCATCTCGGCGACCACGCTGAAGATCGATGGCGAGCCGATGGAAGTCGTCGAGCGCGCGCCCCGCGAGCAGGCGGCCGGCGGTTTCGGCGGCGGCGATCGCGGTGCGCCGCGTGGCGGGCCGCAGCGCCAGCTGACGGGCGAGAAGGCGACAGGCACGGTTAAGTTCTTCAACGCGATGAAGGGCTTTGGCTTCATCCAGCGCGATGACGGACAGCCTGATGCTTTCGTCCACATCTCGGCCGTAGAGCGCGCCGGCATGCCGACGCTCAACGAAGGCGACCGGCTTGAGTTCGAGCTCGAGGTCGATCGTCGCGGCAAGTACGCAGCGGTGAATCTCACGCCGCAGCAGTAATCCCGTCCGGGCTTGCACGAAATAAGAAGGCCGGGCGGCGACGTCCGGCCTTTTTCGTCAGGTGCCTTCGAGGGCACCTGCGCCTCGAGATCGCCTGTCAGGCCACGCTCCAGCGTGCGCGGGCAGAAGCCGCAACGGGTGGGCGGGCACACCACCGGACCGCGGCGTTCGCGCCGCTGCGAAATGAGCAGCCGAGACGGCAACTCCACGCGCTGCCATTCGAACGTGACATGACCGACCGTCTTGGAAAGCGCCATATTTGATCGCGTTCGTGCAAAGTTCATGCACCGCTATCACTATCGTTACAGCCCTGCGCGAATCGAGCCAGATCGTTGGCCCGCTCACCTGCACCTGCTCGGCGACACCGCACGCATCCAGCGAACCTTCGACCACCTCGGCGAGCTCGGCCTTTTCCCCATGTACGCGTGTTATGTGCGCGAGCCAGCGCCCCCAATCGGCCTTCAAACGCCAACTGCGCCGTCACCGGGTCCGGGTTGCGGCCGATCGTCTGGTGCGCGAGCGATTGGACCATGGAAAGCCTGTTCTTCACGCGAGGGTTGAGCTTGTCGATCAGCACCCTCTGACACCGCGTCGCCTCAACCAGCGCACGTTGCACGTCCCGTAACTCCGCCGAGTCGAAATAGTAGCAGATCACGCCCAGCCGGCCTTCCGGCAGCCGCGTGCGGCGCAGATCCCATTCATAACCCTCGACCTGCTCGATGTCGTTGCGGAGACGGACGAAATCGCACGACCGATAGGGATCGCCGCTCTCCAAGGTTTCGCGAAAGGTCTCGGCAATCTCTTCGCCACAGTCTCTGGCCAGAGGATCCGCATCGCGGCTTCGAAGGAGCGACTAATAACCGGGCGGACGTTGCGGGACGCGCCCTCCTGGCTGCGTTCGTTCATCGCCATGATCATCAGCCGATCGTCGACCACATAGATGCCGAACGGGCACTTGTTGATCAGCTCCAGGAAGATGTCGCTTTGTCTCGCCGTATGATCGGCGCCATTGCGGAGCCAGTCCCCTGGCGTATCGCTCCCAGCAGTCAGCTATAGCAGGGCATCCCCACCGCTGAGACCTTCAGACAGGGCGGGGGCGAAGCCAGAATGAATAGGCATATAATCCGCGGGTCAGATGGCCGGATGGCCAAGGCGGAGCATCCGGCGCGCTGCGATCAGCAGACCACTTCAACACCTTCGATTATTTCCCGCTGCTCGTCCAACTATCCTCATGCACCGCCGCCGGAGGAACAAGCACGTCAGGACATCATCCGCCGCAATCCCGCAATCGTATCCGCCTCTGCCGCCGGCTTGTCGGTACGAATCCGGGAGATACGAGGGAAGCGCATCGCCAGGCCCGATTTATGCCGCTTCGATTCGTGGATGGAATCGAACGCGACTTCCAGCACCAACGACTTGTCCGTCTCCCGCACGGGGCCGAAACGGTTGAGGGTGTGGGTGCGAACGTATCGATCGAGCCATTTCAGCTCCTCATCGGTAAAACCGAAATAGGCCTTGCCCACTGGCAGCAATTCGCCGGTCTCGGTCCAAGCGCCGAAGGTGAAGTCCGAATAGAAGCTGCTGCGTTTACCCGACCCGCGCTGCGCATACATCAGCACGCAATCGGCGATAAGCGGATCGCGCTTCCACTTGTACCACAGGCCTACCCTGCGCCCGGCGACATAGGGTGAATCGCGGTGCTTGAGCATCACCCCTTCGATCGCCGCATCACGCGCTCCGGCGCGTATCTCCTGCAGTGCAGCGAAATCCGCTGCTTCGATCACCGTCGAGAGATCGAAGTGTTTGGGATCGAGCCGCGGGACGAACGCCTCCAGCCGACCCCGACGCGCATGCCAGGCCAGCGCCCGCAGATCCTCATCGCCGTCAAAGAGGATATCATACAGGCGTACGAAGGCGGGGAACTCGGCAAGCGTCTTCGCGGAAACCAGCTTCCGACCCAACCGCTGCTGCAACGCATTGAAACTACCGGCCTCGCCACCCTGGACTTCACCTCGCACCAGCAATTCGCCATCAAGCACGCCGGGCGCATCGAAGGCCGCGGCAACTTCCGGGAAGCTGGGGGTGATGTCGTCGCCGGCGCGACTGTAAAGCCGAGTCTCACCCCCGGCGTGGACAAGCTGCACGCGGATGCCGTCCCATTTCCACTCCGCCGCATAATCCGCCAGATCGACCCGTGTAGACTCCAGCGGGTGCGCGAGCATGAACGGACGGAACACCGGCACATCCTCGACGCGCGGCTGCCCGGCACGCCCCTCCGCCCAGTCGAACAGGCGAGCATAGGGCGGGCGCAGCCCGTGCCACACCTCCTCCACCGCATCGACATCCAGCCCAAAGGCCTGCGCCAACGCCGTTTTCGCCAACCGTGCGGAAATACCGACGCGCAGCGCGCCGGTCGCGAGCTTGAGCAGCGCGTAGCGCTCGTCCGCCTCCAGCCGGTCCAGCATCCCGGCCAGCACCGCCGGCGCATCCGACCGCGAGAGCGCGGAGAGAGTCGAGACGACCTGCGACAGCGTCAGCGGCCCGCTTTCCGGCGGGGGCACCGCGGGCTCGGGCCAGAGCAAGGCGATGGTCTCCGCCGAGTCGCCGACAAAATCGCGACTCATCCCGTACAGGACGGGATCGACCCGCGCTTCGATCATCGCGCGGAGCAGCGCGGGCTTCACGGCCGGGAGATCGAGCCCACCGGTGAGCGCCGCCATTGCCCAGCCCCGGTCGGGATCGGGCGTGACACGCAGATACTCCCCGATCAGGCGAAGCTTGGCGTTGCGCGAACGGGTGTAGATCAGCCGGTCGAGAAGGTCGGCAAAAGCGCGCATGGTCAAATAGATGGGGCATCCCGGCGCGATACGCTAGGCCCCGGCGACGGTGCCTCCGCCCGGTGCCTTCGTCAGCACCCACGCGACGGCGGCGGCGGCGTGGATGGCGGTGGTATCGTACACCGGCACCGGACTGTCCTCGGGACCGATCAGCAGCATGATTTCGGTGCATCCGAGGATCACCGCCTCGGCGCCTGCTTCCGCGAGCCGCGCGAGGATCGCCCGATACGCCGCGCGCGAGGCCGGCAGCACCTGCCCTGCCACCAGTTCCTCATAGATGACGCGGTGCACGGTGCGGCGATCGGCCTCTTCCGGCACGATCACCTGCAATCCATGCTGCCGTGCCAGCCGATCCCGGTAGAAGGATTGCTCCATCGTGAAGGCGGTACCGAGCAGGCCCACCGTCCGAATCCCGTCGGCCTTGATTCGCTCGGCGGTGGGATCGGCGATGTGGAGCAGCGGGATCGACACCCCGGCCTCCACCGCGGCGGCGAGGCGATGCATCGTGTTGGTGCAGATCAGCACCCCCTCGGCACCCGCGGTCTCCAGCTGCCGGGCGGCATGCACCAGCCGTTCGGACAGACCTTCCCAATCGCCGCGATGCTGCAGCGCCTCGATCTCGGCAAAATCGAAGGACCAGAGCAGGCATCGCGCCGAGGCCGTCGGCCCAAGCGCGTCGCGCACCCCCTGGTTGAGGATACGATAATATTCCGCCGAGCTTTCCCAGCTCATCCCGCCAATCAAACCGATCATCCGCATGGCAGGAGGGTGGCACGTCGCGCGGCAGACTTCCATGCTGCCCTGCGACACGACAGGGGTTCGACAAAGCCCGACCTTGCCCTAGGAATCGCCGCATGAAGCGATTTCTCGTCCTGCTGCTCACACTGCTCCTCCTGCTCGGGGGCGTGGTCGCCTTCGGCCTGTTCACGGCGATGCGCGATCCGGTCGTCCATCGCATGACCGTGCACATGCGCGACTGGCCCGCCAACGCCGCGCCGATGCGGGTGGTGCTGATCAGCGATCTGCATGTCGCCGGGCCCGAAACACCGCCATCGCGACTCGCCCGCATCGTCGGGCAGGTGAACGCGCTGAAGCCCGACCTGGTGCTGATCGCCGGCGATGTCGAGCAGGAGCGGACGGTAACCACCCGCATCTACGACGCCGCCGAGGCGACCGCCCCGCTTGCCGGCCTGCGTGCGCGCTATGGCGTCCTCGCCGTGCTGGGCAATCACGACTATACCGATGCCGGCAAGACCGATCTCCCGCCCTGGCTGGCAAAAATGGGAATCACCGTCCTGCGCAACAGCGCGGTGCGGCGCGGTCCGCTGACCATCGCCGGCGCGGACGACCTGTATCACGGCAAATTCCAGGGCGATCGCCTGAATCGGGCGGCGCGCGCGCTCCCCGGTCCGACGGTGGTCCTGAGCCACACGCCCGACATCGCCCCCCTGCTCCCGAAACGCTATCCGCTGGTCCTGGCCGGCCACACCCATTGCGGCCAGATCGCACCGCCCTGGATCGGCCCGATCACGGCATCGTCCCGCTATGGCCTGCGATTCGTCTGCGGACTGATTCGGGAACCCGGCCGCGACGTGATCGTGACCGGGGGAATCGGCACCAGCGGCGTGCCCCTGCGAATCGGCGCCGTGCCCGATTTCTGGCTTCTCACCTTCGATCGCGCGCGACGCTGAGGATTCGCAAAGCTGCCGCATTTCGCACCTAGCCTCCACCTTCGGGCGCGTGCCGCGCTCGTTCAGGGAGAGCCTTTCCGATGAAGCTTCTTGTCGCCGGCGTGATCGCCGCCGCCGTGCTGAGCCCCGCTGCGATGGCGCAGCAGACCCCGGCGCCCCCCGCCGCGCCCGCCGCCGCGCCGGCCGCCACCAAGTTCAGCCTCGATACGCCGATCGAGACGCTGTTGGCCGACGAAAAGGCCAAGGCGGTGCTCGATACCGATATTCCTGGGCTGTCGTCGCATCCGGCGCTCGACCAGTTCAAGGCGATGAGCCTCAAGGCCGTGCAACCCTTCTCGCAGGGCGCGCTGACGGACGAGGTGCTGAAAAAGGTCGAAACCGACCTCGCCGCCCTCAAGTAAGCGGCGAAAGGCCGGCGTGCGCGAGGCGCGCGCGCCGGCCGAAACCGCTCAGCCCTTGCGGCTGGCCTCGAACAGGAACCACGCGCGCTCTTCCGCCTGGTCGGTCCATTCGTCGACGATGCCGCTGGTGGCATTGTCCTTCGCCTCTTCGGCGGCTTCCTTGACGGCGCGGAAGCTCTCCACCAGCTTCAGATTGTCGTCGCGCAGCTCGGCAAGCATGTCGCCGGGCGCCACGAACTCCGCGTCATTGTCCGAAATCGTCTGGCGGCGGGCGACGTCGCCGATCGACCGCAACGTGGTGTTGCCGGTCTTGCGGACGCGCTCGGCGATCGCATCGGTCACGCCCAGGATCTGCGCCGCCTGATCGTCGAGCAGCAGGTGGTAATCGCGGAAATGCGGGCCCGAGACGTGCCAGTGGAAATTCTTGGTCTTGAGGTACAGCGTGAAGCAGTCCGCCAGCGCACTGTTCAGGGCATCGGCAACGCTCTTCGTGTCGTTGCGGTTGAGATCGGTCGGCGTCGCGAGTGCGGGATTTTCGGCCATGGGTTTTCCTCCTGAGGCGGTCGATTCGTTGCCCTAACGATCGGGATATAGGGTCCGGTTCCGCCTTGGAAACAGCCATACCCATGGATTATCCCGATCAGGCTGATCGATAGCCGGTGCGCTTCGGCACGACCTTCAGGCGCCAACACACTTGACTTTCACCGACGATTCGCGCATCCGCTCCCCCCTGTCAGCGGTGTGCCCATGGCGCGCCGCTCTTTTCTTTTCGCACGAATCAAGGGTTCCGGGTCATGGCAAAGCCGACCACCGTAAAGATCAAGCTCGTCAGCACGGCGGATACGGGCTTCTTCTATGTCACCAAGAAGAATCCGCGCACCCAGACCGAGAAGCTGAGCTTCCGCAAGTATGATCCGGTCGTGCGCAAGCATGTCGACTTCAAGGAAGCGAAGATCAAGTAACGTCGCCGGGCGCGCCACGCCGCGCCCGCACCGTTCGATCTTACCGCGCCGGATCCTTGCTGGGGTCCGGCGTTTTCGCTGCATCCGCCGCCGGATCCTCGATCGCGGCCATCAGCTTTTCGACCTGGTCGACGAATCGCGCCAGCGAGATCGGCTTGGCGACATAGGAGCGCGCGCCGGCGGCGCGAATCCGCTCCTCATCCTCGTGGCTGGAATAGGCGGTGACCGCCATGATCGGGATGCGGCCCAGCACCGGGTCCGTCTGCATCTGGCCGATCAGCTCGAAGCCCGTGACGTGCGGCAACTGCACGTCCATGATCACCAGATGCGGCCGAAAGCGACGCGCGGCAGGCACGGCCTCGCGCCCGTCTCGCACCGGCTCCGCTTCATAGCCGTGTGCGCGCAACAGGTCGCAGAACAGCTTCAGGTTCAATTCGTTGTCCTCGACAACGAGCACTCTTTTTGGCACGCGCTACCCCTACTCTGCGGGGGTGGTGTTAGGCGATGGCGGGCGCGGTGACAAATGCCGAAACGGTGGCCTTGCAGGCGTTGGTCTGGATACTCGGCGAGCCCGGCCGCGCCGCGCGGCTGCTGGACCTGACCGGGCTGGACCCCGCCACGCTGCGGGCCCGCGCCGGCGAACCCGCGCTGCTCGCCGCCGCGATCGGCTTTCTCGAATCCTACGAGCCCGACCTGATCGCCTGCGCCGATGCGCTCGATCTTTCCCCCGCCGCGCTGGTCGATGCGCGCCGACAGCTGGAACGCCCATGAAACCCCTGCTCATCACCGATTGCGATGAAGTCCTGCTCCACATGGTCCGGCATTTCGGCGAATGGCTGGGCGAAACCCAGGACATCGACTTCGCGCTGAACGGCAGCGCCTTCGAAGGATCGATGCGCCGCCGCGGCGACGGCAGCACGCTGGAAGGCGAGGAGATGTGGGCCCTGCTCGACGGCTTCTTCCCCGCCGAAATGGAACGCCAGACGCTGGTGCCGCATGCGCGCGAGGTGCTGGGAAGCATCGCCGAAGTGGCGGATATCGTCGTCCTCACCAACCTGCAGGATCATTGCCGCGACCACCGCATCACCCAGCTGGCCAACCACGGCATCGTCCATCGCGTCGAATGCAACCAGGGCGGCAAGGGCGCGCCGGTGGCGAAGCTGGTCGCGGAACATGGCGCGCCGGTCACCGTGTTCGTCGACGATCTGGCGGTGCATCATGAATCGGTCGCCAAGCACGCGCCGGACGTGTTCCGGCTGCACATGGTCGCGGAGCCCAGTCTGGCGCCGAAGGTGCCCCCCGCCCCGCACGCCCATGCCCGCATCGACGACTGGCGCGACGCCGAGGCGTGGATCCTGGAACGCTTCGCGCAGGGCTGACGGGGCCTTGACCCGTCCCGTGCCCGGTGGTTGGGTCGGGACATGACCACTGCCATCGATCGCAAGCTCGCCGAGCTTGGCCTCGCCCTGCCCGAGGCCGCCGCTCCCGTCGCCGCCTATGTTCCGGTTGTCGAAGCCGGCGGGCTGCTCCATGTCTCCGGCCAGCTGCCGTTCAAGGACGGCGCGCTGATGACCGGGCGCCTCGGCGAGGATCGCGACATCGCGTTCGGCACCGAGGCAGCGCAGCGTTGCGGCCTGATGCTGGTCGCGCAGATCAAGAAGGCGCTGGACGGCGACCTGTCGCGCGTGAAGCGCGTCGTGAAGCTGGGCGTGTTCGTGAACTCCACCGCGGACTTCATCGATCAGCCCAAGGTCGCCAATGGCGCCTCGGAGCTGATGCAGGCGCTGTTCGGCGAGGCCGGCCGCCATGCCCGCAGCGCGGTGGGCGTCGCCGCCCTGCCGCTGGGTGCCGCCGTCGAAGTCGACGCGATCGTCGAACTCGCCTGATTTTTCCGCCGCTTCCTCGGTCGAAGAACGGCCGATGAAGCGGCATGCCTGTGGCTGCCCAGCAACACTCCGAAACAAACCATACAGAGACAAAGCATAAACTATTGTGCGCTAGCGCCCGGTTCGGGCAATCTTTTGTTGCAGATTGGAAGTCGCCGGGCCGCAGAGCTCCTAGGTAGGTGATGCCGATCGCAGCAGATGAGGGACCCTTTAGTTTCTAAAGAAAGGGATTCCATGCGCTTCTCCTCGATCACCCTCGGCGCGCTCCTGCTCGCCACGACCGCTCCCGCGTTGGCGCAAGAGACGGCTCCGGCACCGGCAATCACGCTGAACGGCACCGCCACGGTGATCAGCGACTACAAGTTCCGCGGCATCTCCCAGACCGACGGCAATTTCGCGGTGCAGGGCGGTCTGACGATCAGCCATGCATCGGGCTTCTACGTCTCGGCCTGGGGCTCCTCGATCGACGATTATGTCACGACGCACGGCACCGCGCACCAGGAGCTCGATCTGATCGCGGGCTTCAAGCACAGCTTCAAGAACGGCGTGACGCTTGATGTCGGCGCGCTCTATTATGTCTACCCGGGCACCCGCCCCGGCTTCACTACGCCCAGCGTCGACAAGAGCTCCTCGGACTTCATCGAGCCCTATGCCTCGGTTTCCTACGCGATCGGACCGGTGACGGCGAAAGCGACGGTGAACTATGCGCCGAAGCAGAAGGCGCTGTCGCTCGACCAGGGTCAGAGCGGCTCGCTCAAAAACGAGGACAATGTCTATCTCGCCGGCGACGTGTCCGCCGCGATTCCCAAGACCCCGTTCAGCCTGACCGGCCACCTCGGCCACAGCTTCGGGCCGAGCTGGCTCGTTCCGGCCCAGCGCAAGGAATATACCGACTGGGCAGTGGGCGGCGCCGTTACCTGGAAGAACCTGACGCTCGGCGTTTCCTATGTCGGCACCGACGTGAAGTTCATCACGCCGACCGGCAAGGATGCCGCCAAGGGCAGCGTGCTGGGATCCATCGGCGTCAGCTTCTGATCGAACGCCCTCGGGCGGGGGCGCGGGAGCGGCTTGGGAGCCGCTCCCGCTAGCCGCGCCGGGCGGTCCGGAAACCTGCTGCCAACGAAAAAGCGCCGGCCCGCGTGATGCGGACCGGCGCTTTTTCGTTGCCTTGCGGCCGGCAGGATTATTGCGGCGTCTTCACGCTGGCGTCCTTGTTATCGCCCTGGGGCGACTTGAGGATGTCCTGGGTGGTAGTGCCCTTGTCGACCACGGTGGTCGACGGGCTGCCGGCATTGCTGCGGACGCCGGCATCGGCGCTGGCGGCGCCTGCCTGGTCGAGCGTCGCGGTTTCCGCCGGGCTGCGCGCCGCGGTGCCGCCGAACAGCGCCTCAAGTGCCTGATCGGACGGATTGGTATCCTGCGGGCGGGCCGCACCCGGCTGGGGCGGGCGCAGCGAGAAGTCGGGCGGGATCACCAGCGGCGCCTGGCGGGCCACGGCGAACTCGTCGGGACGCGCGCGGTCATAGCCCCGCTTGCCGCACGCCGAGAGCGAGGCCACACAGGCCAGGCCGGTCGCGACGAGAATAAGCTTACGCATTGAATTTCTTCTCCACAGGGGCAGGCGACTTGGGGTTCTTGTCGCGAACGAGCAGGGCACGGAGCAGCAGGATCACCACGCCGATGGTAATCGCCGCATCGGCCACGTTGAAGACCAAAAAGGGGCGCCACTCGCCGAAATGCAGATCGGCGAAATCGACGACATAGCCGAGGCGCGAACGATCGAGGATGTTGCCGCACGCCCCGCCCAGCACCAGGCCGAGCGCGACGACGTCGCCGGTCTTCTTCTCGCGCAGCATCCACACCAGCACGCCGATCGCGATGCACGCGGTCATCAGCACCAGCAGCCAGCGCATCGTCGGGCTGTTGGCCGAGAGCAAGCCCAGCGACACGCCGATATTCTTGACGAAGCGCAGGTCGAAGAACGGCGCGAGCGTCATCGAATCATTCTGCACCACCAGCCCGAGCGGGCCGGTGACGATATACTTGGTCAGCTGGTCGAGCACGAACACGGCGAGCGCCGCGGCGAAGCCATAGAGGCGAACCTGCTTCATCACGACACCACCCCCGCGCAACGATCGCACAATGCCCCATCCTGCGTCACTTCGGGAAGATGGCGCCAGCACCGGCCGCATTTGTGGCGATCGGTGGGCGTGACCGTGACATCGGCACCGGATTCG
This sequence comes from Sphingomonas sp. TDK1, assembly GCF_001650735.1. Classification (GTDB taxonomy): domain Bacteria; phylum Pseudomonadota; class Alphaproteobacteria; order Sphingomonadales; family Sphingomonadaceae; genus Sphingomonas. The sequence goes on from NZ_LXVY01000004.1 coordinate 226,108, forward strand.
ACCTTCGCGACGATGAACAGCTCGGTCAGCTCCTCGGCTGGCATCGGCAGGCTCGGCACCGTCACTTCGGCCTCGAGGCTGGAGCGGACCTTCTTCTCGCGGCGATAGGGCTCGATCGCCTCGGTCACCGTCTGGCGCAGTGCGCGAATCGCGGTCCAGTCATGCTCGACCGTGGCGCCTTCCGGCAGCACCGGCCATTCGAGCTCGTGGACCGATCCGTCCTCGCTCGGATAGCGGCTCTGCCACACCTCCTCGGCGGTGAAGGCAAGGATCGGCGCGGCATAGCGGACCAGCGCGTGGAACAGCAGGTCCAGCACGGTGCGATAGGCGCGGCGCTTGGGATCGCGCTCCGCGTCGCAATAGAGGCAGTCCTTACGGATATCGAAGAAGAAGGCCGAGAGGTCCTCGTTCATGAAATCGCCGAGCGCGCGCGCATAGCGGTTGAACTCGAACGCCTCCGCCGCCGAGCGCAGCTCCGCGTCGAGCGCCGCCAGCTTGTGGAGCACATAGCGCTCCAGCTCGGGCATGTCGGCGACCGCGACCTTCTCGGCCTCGCCGAACCCGTCGAGCGCGCCGAGCAGATAGCGGAAGGTGTTGCGGATCTTGCGATAGGCGTCGCCGGTGCCGGCCAGCACTTCCTTGCCGATGCGGACGTCGTCGAAATAGTCGGTCTGCGCGACCCAGAGGCGCAGGATGTCCGCGCCGCTCTCGCCGATGATCTTCAGCGGATCGACGACGTTGCCGAGCGACTTGGACATCTTCTTGCCCTGCCCGTCGAGCGCGAAGCCATGGGTGAGCACCGCGTCATAGGGCGCCCGGCCGCGCGTGCCGGCGGACTCCAGCAGCGACGACTGGAACCAGCCGCGATGCTGGTCCGAGCCTTCGAGATAGAGGTTGGCGCGCACGCCCTCGCCATAGCGCGCCTCGATCACGAAGCTGTGGGTCGAGCCGCTGTCGAACCACACGTCGAGAATGTCGGTGACGACCTCATAGTCCTCGGCCCGATAGTCGGGGCCGAGCAGCGCCTGGTGGTCGGCCTGGTACCAGGCATCGGCCCCGCCGGCGCGGAAGGCGTCGAGGATGCGGGCGTTGACTTGCCCGTCGCGGAGATAGTCGCCGGTCGCGCGGTTGACGTAGAGCGCGATCGGCACGCCCCAAGCGCGCTGGCGGCTGATCACCCAGTCCGGGCGCCCCTCCACCATCGCGCGGATGCGGTTGATCGAGCGCTCGGGCACCCAGCGGGTGCGTTCGATGGAATCGAGCGCGATGGCGCGGAGGGTTGGGGCGTTGCCACCACTCTTAAGCCCCTCCCCTTCAGGGGAGGGGTTGGGGTGGGGGATGCCAGAACGTTCGTTGGTCTCGGTGAGACTCTGCCCCACCCCAAACCCCTCCCCTGAAGGGGAGGGGCTTAGTGCAGGCTTATCCATCGGGATGAACCACTGCGGGGTCGCCCGGAAGATGATCTTCGCCTTGCTCCGCCAGCTGTGCGGATAGCTGTGCTGGAAGTCGTCCGAAGCGGCGAGCAGGGCCCCTGCGGCGCGCAGGTCCGAACAGATCGGCCCTTCGGCGCTCACGAACTTCTTGTTGATCACCGATCCCTGGCCGCCCAGCCACAGCCAGTCGGCGCGGTACATGCCCGCGCCGTCGACCGCGAACACCGGATCGATGCCGTGTGCCTTGCACAGCAGGAAGTCGTCCTCGCCGTGGTCGGGTGCCATATGGACGAGGCCGGTACCCGCATCGGTGGTGACGAAGTCGCCGGGCAGGAACGGCCGCGGCTTGGCGAAGAACCCGCCGAGCGCATGCATCGGGTGACGCGCGACGGCACCGGCGAGGTCGGAGCCCTTGCCACTCCAAAGTCCGACATCGACCGCTTGAGCGCCAGGCCAATAGGCGTTCAACCGCCGATTAAATTCCGCCTTCAAGACGGGATCATCCGCTATTACCACGACAAAGTCGCGATTGTTGAATGCGGCCACACTCGGATGCGCGAAAACGTCTACGCCAGGGTTTGCATCGACCGAGGCAGTGATCTTGTAAGCCCGATAAGCGATCTCCGGCCCATACGCCAAAGCTTGGTTCACCGGGATCGTCCACGGCGTCGTCGTCCAGATCACCGCATGCGCGCCGACCAGCTCGGGGGCGTTGGGCGCCTCGACAATCTCGAACGCCACGTCGATCTGCGTCGACACGATGTCCTCATATTCGACCTCGGCCTCGGCCAGCGCGGTCTTTTCGACCGGGGACCACATCACCGGCTTGGCGCCGCGATAGAGCTGGCCGCTCTCGGCGAACTTCAAGAGCTCGCCGGCGATCCGCGCCTCGGCGTCGAACTTCATGGTGAGATAGGGATCGTCCCAGTCGCCCAGGATGCCGAGCCGCTCGAACTGGCCGCGCTGCACCGCCACCCACTTTTCCGCATAGGCGCGGCATTCGGCGCGGAAGGCGACGGGGTCGACTTCGTCCTTGTTGAGCTTCTTGGCGCGGTACGCTTCCTCGACCTTCCACTCGATCGGCAGGCCGTGGCAGTCCCAGCCGGGGACGTAGGGCGCGTCCTTGCCCATCAGGCTCTGCGAGCGGACGACGATGTCCTTCAGGATCTTGTTGAGCGCATGGCCCATATGGATGTCGCCATTGGCGTAGGGCGGGCCGTCGTGCAGCAGGAAGCGCTCGCGGCCGGCGCGGGCCTCGCGAAGCTTCTGATAGAGCCTGATCTTCGCCCAGCGCTCGAGAATGGCGGGCTCCTTGGCAGCAAGGCCGGCCTTCATCGGAAAATCGGTCTTCGGCAGGAAGACGGTGTCGCGCCAGTCGCGCTGGGTGTCGGTTGCGTCAGTCATGGGTCGCGCGGGATTAGCCGGTGTGCGCGGGGAAGTCATCACCTGCTTGTGCACTTAAGCCCCTCCTCCTGGGAGGAGGGGTTGGGGGTGGAGGGATTCCAGAACATCGGTTGGTCTCGGTGAGACACTGCCCCACCCCAACCCCTCCCCTGAAGGGGAGGGGCTTAAGAGTGCGCTATTCGTGCGCCCCGTTCGGCTTGGGTGTCACCGCCCTGGCGTGCGCGCCGGACTTGCAGGCGCGGATCGTCTCCGGCTCGGGCCGCTCGCCGCGCGCCTCGAACACCGCCATGTATCCGCCCGCCGAGGGCATCGGCAGCATCGAGACCTGGGCATAGCCCACCGCCGCGAACTCGCATTTGAGCAGCGCGGGCGGGGTGCCGTGATTCTCGGTGGCGCGATCGGCGTCGACCACCACCACCTGCCCGCCCGGCGCCAGCGACGGCCGCAGCCGCCACAGGAATTCGTAGGGCGATTCGATCTCGTGGTACATGTGCACCATCAGCACGCGATCGAAGCTGTTCTCCGGCAGCCGCGGATCGGCGGGCAGGCCGAGGCGCACGCTGACATTGTCGAGCTTCTCGCGCACCACGCGGGTGGCGAGCGCGCTGATATAATCGGGGACGATGTCCTCGGCGACCACCCGCCCCTTGGCGCCGACGCGCTGGCCGAGGCGGATCGTGTAATAGCCCTCGCCCGCGCCGATATCGGCGACGGTCATGCCAGGCTTGATGCCCGCCAGGTCCATCACCTTGCCGGCCTCGTTCAGCCGATCGCGCTCTTCCTCGCTCGACCAGCGCGACGAGACGATCGTCGCCACCGGCCGGTCCGCCGCCGGGAAGCCAGAATTGGCCGGATCATGGCGCTCGTTGCGCACCGCCCGCGGACTGCCGTCGCACGCCGCCAGCAGCAGCGTCACGCCGAGCAGCAGGGGCCGCGCGCGCAAGCTCAATCGACATCCTCCACCGCGACGGCCTCGCCCGTCACGCGCTGTGCTAGCGCGGCGGCCATGAAGCTGTCGAGGTCGCCGTCGAGCACGTCGCTCGGCGCGGTGGAGGTGACGCCGGTACGCAGGTCCTTCACCAGCTGGTACGGCTGGAGGACATAGGAGCGGATCTGGTGGCCCCAGCCGATATCGGTCTTGGTCGCGTTCTGCGCGTCGGCCACCGCTTCGCGCTCGGCCAGCTCGCGCTCGTAGAGGCGGGCGCGGAGCTGGTTGAAGGCCTCGGCGCGGTTCTTGTGCTGCGAACGCTGGTTCTGGCACTGCACGACGATGCCGGTCGGCAAGTGGGTGATGCGCACCGCCGAATCGGTGGTGTTGATGTGCTGCCCGCCCGCGCCCGAGGCGCGATAGGTGTCGATGCGCAGCTCGCTTTCGTTGATCTCGATCTCGATATTGTCGTCGATCACCGGATAGACCCAGACCGAGGCGAAGCTGGTCTGTCGGCGCGCGTTCGAATCGAACGGGCTGATGCGGACGAGGCGGTGCACGCCGCTCTCGGTCTTGGCATAGCCGTACGCGTTCTCGCCCTTGAACAGCAGGGTCGCGGACTTGATGCCCGCCTGTTCGCCGGCGTGATAGTCGACCAGCTCGACCTTGTAGCCGTGGCGCTCGGCCCAGCGCGTGTACATGCGCTGGAGCATTTCGGCCCAGTCGTTCGATTCGGTGCCGCCGGCGCCTGCGTTGATCTCGACATAGGTGTCGTTGGGATCGGCCTCGCCCGACAGCAGCGCCTTGACCTTGTCGGCATCGGAACGCTCGGCGAGTGCACGCAGGCTCTCGGTGCCGTCGACCGCCATTTCCTCGTCGCCCTCGGCCTCGGCCATCTCGATCAGCTCGACCGTGTCGCTCAGCTCGCTCTCGATCGCGCGGGTGGCGCTGATCGATTCGTCGAGGCGGCGACGCTCGCGCATCACGTCCTGCGCCTTCTTGGCGTCGTTCCACAGCGTCGGATCCTCGACGCGCGCGTTCAGCTCGTCGAGGCGGCGCAGCGCGCGGTCCCAGTCGAGCGAGCGGCGCAGCAGCGCGAGGGCCGCGTTGATCTTGTCGACATATGCCTGCGCTTCAGCGCGCATGTTCCAAACCTTCCGAAGTATCCGCCGGCCGCATCCCAGACGATGCGGCGATGTCATGCCATATAGGGTGCGGCGGCCTCGCTAGTAGATTCCGCCCTGTTGTTGCAAGAAGTCGCTATCGCCCTGGCGATCGGCCTTGCGCTGCACCGGGGCCGCCGCGACGGGTGCCGCTTCGGTATTGGCGGTGCGGCGGGTGCGGCGCGGATCGCTGTCCGGACGGAAGGCTTCCCAGATGATCGAGGAGAGCGGATCGTCGGTCGGCCAGCCAAATTGCACCGGCCGCCCGCTGCCGCGATCGATGCGGACCATGCGGATGCCCGGGGGCGCGGTGAACGGCAACGCCTCCATGCCGTCATAGGCGGGCACCGCGAATTCCTTGAAGATCGGCGCGGCGATCGAACCGCCCTGCGCATAGCCGCCGAGGTTCGAGGGCGTGTCATAGCCGAGATAGAGCCCGCCGATCATTTGCGGGGTGCCGCCGACGAACCACACGTCGGTCGGGCCCGTCGTCGTACCGGTCTTGCCCATCATTGGGCGGTTGAGGTCGCGCAGCACGGTCGCGGTGCCGCGCTGGATCACGCCTTCGGTGATGTGGACCATCTGGTACGCGACCATCGGGTCGATCACCTGCCGGGCGCGGACGATCGGGCGCGGCATGGCCTTGCCGTCCCAGTCGCGCGCGTTGCAGCCCGGGCACGCACGCCAGCCGGCGGGGAAGATCACCTTGCCGCGACGATCCTGGACGAAGTCGATCAGCGTCGGGTTGAGCGCGCGGCCCTGGTTCACCAGGATCGAATAGGCGTTGACCATGCGCAGCACCGTCGTCTCGCCCGCGCCCAGCGCATAGGAGAGGTACGGCGGCAGCCGGTTCTTCGAGACGCCGAGGCGCTGGATCGTGTCGACCACCTTGTCCATGCCGGTGGCGTTGGCGATCTGCACGGTCATCAGGTTGCGCGATTGCTCGATGCCCCAGCGCAGCGTGTGCGGGCCGGCGCCGCGGGCATTGCCGAAGTTGCGGAAGCACTTCTGGCCGAGCCCCGCGCCCTGCCAGACGCAGAACGGGCCGTCGACCACGATCGAGGCGGGCGTCATCCCGTTCTCGAGTGCTGCGGCATAGACGATCGGCTTGATCGTCGATCCCGGCTGGCGCGTCGCCTGGGTCGCGCGGTTGAACGCCTGGAGGCGCGAATCGAAGCCGCCCTGCATGGCGAGGATGCGGCCGGTCGAGGGATCCTCGACGACCATGCCGCCGGAGACCTTGGGCACGCTGCGCAGGGCCCATTGGCCGCCCTCGGGCGCGACGGCGAGGATGTCGCCGACCTTGATCGCGTCGAAGGCGTGGCCGCCCTTGCCGCGGATCGGCATCTGCGCGGCGCTCTCCGGCAGCGTGCCGGTGTCGCCATCGTCGAAGCCGAGCCGGGCGCTGCGCGAATCGCGGGCGATCACCACCGCCGCGCGCCAATTGTCGTAATCGACACCGATATTCTTGGAGGCGAAGGCCGAATACCAGCCATCGCCCTCGAACGGCACCTTGCCGATCGGCCCCGACCATCCGCGCCCGCGATCGAAGCGCAGCAGGCCATCGCGCAGCGCGCGCTGGGCATAGGCCTGGAGCTTCGGATCGAGCGAACTGCGCACCCACAGGCCGCCGTCATAAACGCTGTATGGCCCGTCCTCGCGCTTCTCGCCGAACTGGCGGGCGAGCTGGCGGCGGACTTCCTCGACGAAATAGCCCCCCACCCGCTCGAAGCGCGGGGTCTGGCGCGGCACGGTGCCGAGCGGCGAGGCGACCGCCTGGTCGTGCTGCGCCTGGTTGATGAAGCCGTTGCGCAGCATCTCGCCGAGTACCCAGTTGCGGCGATCGAGCGCGCGCTGGGTGTTGCGGTCGGGGTCGTAATTGGCCGGGCCCTTGGGCAGGATCGCCAGATAGGCCATCTGGGCCAGACTCAGCTTGTCGAGCGGCTTGCCGAAATAGGCGTCGCTCGCCGCCGCCACGCCGCCCGAATTGCGCCCCAGCTCGATGGCATTGAGGTACAATTCCATGATCTGCGGCTTGCTGAGCGTGTCCTCGATCCGCCAGGCGAGGATCGCTTCCTTCAGCTTGCGGGTATAGCTCGCCTCGTTGCCCACCGCGAGATTCTTGGCGACCTGCTGGGTGATGGTGGAGGTGCCGCGCGGCGTCTTGCCACGAATAATTCCCTCGCCCGCCGCGCGCACCAGGCCGGGGAAATCGAGCCCGTGGTGCGAGAAGAAGGTGCGGTCCTCGGCGGCCATGAAGGCGCGGACCAGCAACGGCGGAAATTCGGTATAGCTGAGCTGCACGCGCCGCATCTGGGCATAGGCATGGATCGGCGTGCCATCGGCGGAGCGGACATAGCTCGGCAGCTGGGGCTCATAGCTGCGCAGCTTGTTCACCGACGGCAGGTCGCGCGCGACGAGCAGCCAGACCGCGAACACCAGCAGCCCGGCGAGCAGCGCCAGGATCGCGAGCGCGCGGAACCACCAGCGCCGCCGCAGCCGCGCCCAGCGCCCGGGCGCGCGTTCGATACGGATGGTTTGGGGAGTGTCGCCGTCGGCCATGCGGCGCGCGGTGTAGCACCTTTTCGGGCGGAAGAAAGGGAGCCGCGCCCGGCGCTTGTCCCACCTCAGCGGGTGGCGAGGTAGATTTCGGTCGCCCGGCGCACCGCAGCGGCGAGCCGTTCGCGCCCCTCCGCCGATTCCAGCGACTGCGCATCGGCGTCGTTCGAGACATAGCCAAGCTCGAACAGCACCGACGGCATGTCGGGGGCCTTCAGCACCATCAGCGCCGCCATCCGCCGCGGCCGCGCATGCAAGTGCATCGCCGGCGCGACCTCCCGTGCGAGCAGATCGGCATAGCGGGCGGAGACCGCCATGGTACGGCGCTGGGCGAGATCGATCAGCAAGGAAGCGACATCGGCGCGCTCGCTGCCCAGATCGACGCCCGAAAGCAGGTCCAAGCGATTCTCCCGTGCCGCCATGCGCGCCGCTTCCTTGTCCGAAGCGACCTCCGACAGCGTGTAGAGCGTGCCGCCCGAGGCAAGCGGGTCCGCCGCGCTGTCGCAATGCAGCGACAGGAACAGCGTCGCGCCCAGGCGCCGCGCCATGTCGGTCCGCTGCTGGAGGGGAACATAGGAATCCCCATCCCGCGTCATGGCCACCCGCACCCGCCCGGAGGCAAGCAGCGCGCTGCGGATCGCGCGTGCCGCTTCAAGCGTGAGCGTCTTCTCCGCCAGGCCGTTCACGCCGATCGCCCCCGGATCGCGCCCGCCATGACCGGGATCGAGCACGACCAGCGGCAACCCTGCCGCGCCCTGCACCGGCGGCAGCGGACCGCCGCCCGCGGCAACCGGCGCGGGCATCGCGAGGCTGACGCTGTAATCCGGCATCCGCCAGGAAAAGCGGATCCTGTCATCGCCTGCGAGCGGAACGGACACGGCATCCGCCTCGACGCGGATGCTCTCCACCCCACCGGTCCAGCCGGGCAGACCGGTCAGCCAGCCGGCGAGCAGAAAGAGGATCCACGACACGGGGCCGCTATGCCGCGTCGCCCTGCGGCCGGTCCAGCCTCGAAATCGCCCCGAAATGCTTGGTTAACCCGATCCTAACCCCCATTTGGTACGAGCAAGGATCCAAATCCCCGCAAAAGCTTTGTGGCGCCCGAGGATCGAAATCTTCCAAAGTCGTCCCAGTTGCCGCAACGACATAGCGGTGCTAGGCAGGATATGCTTCCGGCACTGCGCCGGATCAGGCACGCGACGCTTCTTTGTCGCGACAGTTCAGGTTGACGTTCGCATGAGGCAATTTCCCCACCGTCCGCATCGCCAGGCCTTCGCGGCCGGCAGCGTGGCGATGGTGGAGCAAGGGGACCGCTGGTCCGCTCGTGCCCGTGCAGCAACAGCAGTTTTTGAAACCCGCGCCACCCGATTCGGCCTAGCCGGCCGCCGGGTGCGCTTCTTGTATCGCGCGCTCGCGCCCCATTCCTTCGAGGAACTGTGCCGGCGCGCCCGGAGAATCATAAATGACCATGCGTATGCTGATCGACGCACGCCACCGGGAGGAAACCCGCGTGGCCGTCGTCAAAGGGAATCGAATCGAGGAATTTGACTTCGAGTCCGCTGAGCGCAAGCAGCTCAAGGGCAATATCTATCTGGCGAAGGTGACGCGCGTCGAGCCGTCGCTGCAGGCGGCCTTCGTGGATTACGGCGGCAACCGTCACGGCTTCCTCGCCTTCTCGGAAATCCACCCCGACTATTACCAGATCCCCAAGGAAGACCGCGAAGCCCTGTTGCGCGAAGAGGCCGAGCACGCCGCGCAGGAAGCCGCGCTGCGCGAAGCCGATGGGGATGACGACGACGATCACCACGATCACGATCACGACGACCATGAAGATGGCGTCGAGATGGTCGAGCGTGCGCATGACGACGAGGAAAGCCCGGAAGGCGAAGACGCGCCGCAGGGCGGCCGCCGCCGTCGCGGTCGTGGCGGCAATGGCGACGAGGCGGAGGCGCTGCGCCAGCGCCGCATGAATCTGCGCCGCCGCTACAAGATCCAGGACGTGATCCGCCGCCGTCAGGTGCTGCTGGTCCAGGTCGTCAAGGAAGAGCGCGGCAACAAGGGTGCGGCGCTGACCACCTATCTCAGCCTCGCCGGCCGTTACTGCGTGCTGATGCCCAACACCGCGCATGGCGGCGGCATCTCGCGCAAGATCAACTCGGCCGCCGATCGCAAGCGCCTCAAGGGCATCATGGCGGACCTCAAGCTGCCCGCCTCGATGGGCTGCATCGTCCGCACCGCCGGCCTCCAGCGCACCAAGACCGAGATCAAGCGCGACTTCGACTATCTGGCGCGCCTGTGGGATGAGATTCGCGAACGCACGCTGACCTCGTCGGCCCCCGCGCTCGTCTATGGCGACAGCGACCTGATGAAGCGCGCGATCCGCGACATCTATAATCGTGACATCGACGAGGTGATCGTCGAGGGCGAGGAAGGCTATCGCCAGGCCAAGGACTTCATGAAGCTCCTGATGCCGAGCCATGCCCGCAAGGTGAAGCAATATGCCGATGCGGTGCCGCTGTTCCAGCGCGCCGGCGTCGAGGAGCAGCTGTCGGCGATGTACCACCCGGTGGTGCAGCTGAAGTCCGGCGGCTATCTGGTAATCAATCCGACCGAAGCTTTGGTCTCGATCGACATCAACTCGGGCCGTTCGACGCGCGAGCACAATATCGAACAGACCGCGACCGCGACCAACCTCGAGGCCGCCCAGGAAATCGCCCGCCAGCTCCGCCTGCGCGACATGGCGGGCCTGGTCGTCATCGACTTCATCGACATGGATCATTCGTCCAACGTCCGTAAGGTCGAGAAGGCGATGAAGGAGGCGCTGAAGAACGATCGCGCCCGCATCCAGGTCGGCCGCATCTCGCCTTTCGGCCTGATGGAGATGAGCCGCCAGCGCCTGCGCACCGGCGTGCTCGAAGCCTCCACCCGCACCTGCCCGCATTGCGAGGGCACCGGTCTGGTCCGTACCGCGTCGTCGGCGGGCCTGTCGGCGCTGCGCATGATCGAGGACGAGGCCGCCCGCGGCCGCGGCTCGCAGATCCTGCTGCGCGCCAGCCAGGAAGCGGCCTTCTACGTGCTCAACAAGAAGCGCGGCGAGCTGGCCGAGATCGAGGATCGCTACGGCGTGCTGGTCGAGGTCGAGGCGGACGGCGAGCTGGAAGGCGCACGCATGACGGTGGAGGCCTCGGGCCCGCCGCCGGCCTATGCGCCCAAGATCGAGCCGCTGATCGAGGAGCCGGAAGAGGACTTCGTCGAGGAGATCGAGGAAGAGGAAGAAGAGCTCAAGGCCGAGGCGGAAGCCGAAGCCGCGGAGCCGCGCGAGCGTGGCGAGCGGCCGGAGCGCGGCGAGCGGGACGGCGAAGGCCGCGGCAAGCGCCGTCGTCGTCGTCGCGGTCGGGGCCGCCGTGGTCGCGAGGAAGGCGAAGGCAGCCAGGACGAGCAGGCCGAGACCGAGGGCGCCGAGGGCGATTCGGATGTCGACGCCGAGGAGGCCGAGCCGGCCGACGTCGAGGCCATTGCCGAGACCGAGGAAACCGCAGCCCAGCGCGAGGAAGGCGAGCGCAACCGCAAGCGCCGTCGCCGCGGTCGTCGCGGTGGCCGTCGCGGTGCGGGTGAAGAGGGTGCCGAGCAGGCAGCCGACGACGCCGGCGAGCAGACGGAAGCCGAGGCGGATGCACCGGTCGCCGCTCCCGAGCCCGTCGCCGAAGCAGCACCCGCGCCCGCGGCGGTAGAGGCCGAGGCGGAAGCTCCGGCCAAGCCCAAGCGCACGCGTCGCAAGAAGGCGGACGTCGAGGCGGAAGCCGCCCCGGCCGCCGTCGAGACGCCCGCCGAGGAGGCACCCGCCAAGCCGAAGCGCACCCGTCGCAAGAAGGCGGATGTCGAGGCGGAAGCCGCTCCGGCAGCCGTCGAGGCGCCCGCCGAGGAGGCCCCGGCCAAGCCCAAGCGGACGCGTCGCAAGAAGGCGGACACCGTTGCAGAAGCGGCCCCCGAGGCGCCCGCCGTCGAAGCGCCGGTCGCGCAGGACGTGACCCCGGCAGCCGAAGAACCGGCCGCCGAGGAAGCATCGACCGAGGAAGGCCAGCCGCGCCGCGGCTGGTGGCAGCGGACCTTCGGCGCCTGAGCGAGATCCCCGGCGCGGCACGCCTGCCGCGCCGGGGCTTTCAGTGTAGGTTCAGGGCCTTATTGCCAGGGCGCCCTTTAAACGAGTCCCGGGAGTATCGATCATGGCGCGCATCCACCGATTGGCCACGCTGCTCGCGATGCTGTGCCTCGCGTCGTTCGCGTCGCGCCCGGCGATGGCGCAATCGGTGCTCCGCGATGCCGAAACCGAGGCGCTGCTGGCCGACATGGCCAAGCCGCTGTTCACCGCCGCCGGGCTCAACCCCGCCAACGGCAGGGTGGTGCTGATCGCCGATCCCTCGATCAACGCCTTCGTCGCGGGCGGGCAGATCGTCTATGTCAATGCGGGCCTGATCGACGCGGCGGATTCCGCCAACCAGGTCCAGGGCGTCGTCGCCCACGAAATCGGCCATATCGTCGGCGGGCACGCGGTGTTCCAGCGTGACGGCGGCTATGGCAATATCTCCATTCTCAGCCTGCTGCTCGGCGCCGCGGCGATGGCGGCGGGTTCGGCCGAGGCCGGCACCGGCATCCTGATGGCCGGCCAGCGCGCCGCGATCGGCAAATATCTGGCCTATAGCCGGGTGCAGGAATCCTCGGCCGACGCGGCCGGCGTGCGTTTCCTCAACACCGCCGGAATCACCGGCAAGGGCATGCTCGGCTTCTTCGACAAGCTGACCCAGGAGATGCACCGCTACGGCTATTACAGCACCGATCCCGAGGTCGACCCCTTCGCGCAGACCCACCCGATGTCGCAGGATCGCGTGCAGACGCTCAAGGCCGATCTCGAAACGTCGCCCAACTGGAACAAGCCGCTAGACCCCGATCTCGAACGCCGTTTCAAGCGCGTCCAGGCCAAGCTGCGCGGCTATACCAACGATCCCAAGAAGACGCTGCGGATCTATCCCAAGACCGACAACTCGATCCCGGCGCATTATGCGCGCGCCTATGCCTATCACCAGTCGGGCTATCCCGAGCAGGCCGCCGAGGAAACCGCGGCACTCGTGAAGCTGGCGCCCAACGACCCCTATTTCCTCGAGCTGCAGGGGCAGATCCTGCTCGAATCGGGCCAGCCCCAGGCCTCGCTCGATCCGCTGCGCAAGGCGACCCAGCTGTCCAACAACGCGCCGCTGATCGCGAGCACCTTCGGCCACGCGCTGGTCGCGACCGAAGACAAGGCCAACCTGAAGGAAGCCGAGCAGGTGCTGCGCGACTCGCTTACCCGCGACCGCGACAACCCCTTTGCCTGGGTCAATCTTGGCACGGTCTATGATCGCGAGGGCGACGAGCCGCGCACCGCGCTCGCCACCGCCGAGCGCGCCAATCTGATCGGCGATGCGCGCACCGCGATGGTCAGCGCGCGGCGGGCGATGGGCGGCTTGCCGCAAGGCTCGCCCGAATGGATCCGCGCGCAGGACATCGCGATGGTCTCCGAACAGGCGATGAAAGACGACAAGCGCAACAAGGGACGCGGCGGGCAATAATGAATCAGTCGAAGCTGTTCTTCGGCAGCGCGCTGCTGCTCGCCGCGGTACTCGGTGGCCTGGTCGTGCTGGGACTGCAGGCGATGCTGCCGGGGATCGGCGGCAACAGGGCGCAGGTCGAGCGGATCGTCCACGCCTATCTGCTCGAAAATCCGGCGATTCTGCGCGACATGATGGAGAAGCTCCAGCAGCAGGAAAATGCCGAGGCGGCAAAGGCGCAGGATAGTGCGCAGGCCGCCGTTCCCGCCGCGCTGCCGGCGCTGACCAAGCCCTTCGCCAGCGCCTGGGCGGGCAATCCGAACGGCGACGTCACCGTCACCGTGTTCATGGACTATGCCTGCGGCTATTGCCGCGCGAGCCTGCCGGGCCTCGCCGAGCTGATCGCCAAGGATCCGAACGTGCGCGTCGTCTACCGCGAATATCCGGTGCTCGGCGAAGCCAGCGTCGTCGCCGCACGCTTTGCGCTGGCCGCCGCGCAGCAGGGCAAGTTCCGCGCCTTCCACGATGCGCTGTTCGCCAGCGGTGGTCCCAGCAACGCGACGATCAGCGACGCGCTCGCCAAGGCCGGGCTCGACCCGGCCGCGACGCAGAAGCTCGCGAACAGCGAGAGCGTAGCCAAGGAAATCGACGCGAACCACCAGCTCGGCGCCAGGCTGGCGATGAACGGCACGCCCGCCTGGGTGGTCGGCAAGCAGATCCTGTACGGCGCGCGCGACTATCAGGCGCTGGTGGACGCGGTCGCGATCGCACGCAAGACGAAGTAAGGGTCCGACCCCTGACAAAAGCGTATCCTCCCCCGCCAGGGGGAGGTGGCCCGCGCCAGCGGGTCGGAAGGGGAGGATGCCAGAACGACAGCCATCGTGCTTCCTCCCCCTCCGTCGCCTTCGGCGCCACCTCCCCCTGGCGAGGGAGGATAGGGCTTCAACGCAAATGGCCTATCGTCGAAGGACTTGGCCGCACACCTTGCCCCAGGATGAACGCCACCCTAGCTAACGGGCTCCTTCCGGCCGGGGCCACATCCATGCAACCCATCCTGTCGCTACGCCAGGTCTCCAAGACCTACGCGTCGGGCCATACCGCGCTCGACCATGTCGATCTCGACATCCACCGGGGCGAAATCTTCGCCCTGCTCGGGCCGAACGGCGCGGGCAAGACCACGCTCATTTCGATCATCTGCGGCATCGTCACCCCCAGCACCGGCACGATCCTGGTCGACGGGCACGACGCGATCCGCCAGCCGCGCGCGGCGCGTTCGAAGATCGGGCTGGTACCGCAGGAAATCGCAGTCGACATGTTCTCGCGCGTCGGCTCCGCCGCCCGCTATTCGCGCGGGCTGTTCGGCAAGGCGCCCGACCATGCCTATTGCGACCAGCTCCTCAAGGACCTGTCGCTGTGGGACAAGCGCGACGCCAAGATCATGGAGCTCTCGGGCGGGATGAAGCGCCGGGTGATGATCGCCAAGGCGCTCAGCCACGAGCCAGACATCCTGTTCCTCGACGAGCCGACCGCGGGCGTCGACGTCGAGCTGCGCCGCGACATGTGGAAGCTGATCGGCCGCCTGCGCGACCGCGGCACCACGATCATCCTGACCACCCACTATATCGAGGAGGCCGAGGAAATGGCCGACCGGGTGGGCGTGATCAACAAGGGCAAGCTGCTGCTGGTCGAGGAGAAGACCGCGCTGATGAAGAAGCTGGGCAAGCGCGAGCTGGATCTCAGCCTGATCGAGCCGCTCGCCGCCATCCCCGCCGAGCTCGGCGAATGGCAGCTGAGCCTCGCCGACGAAGGCCACAAACTGCGCTACACCTTCGACGCGCAGGCCGAACGCACCGGCATCCCGTCGCTGCTCCGCAAGCTGCACGACCTGAACATCGCCTTCAAGGATCTCGACACGTCCAAGTCGAGCCTGGAGGACATCTTCGTCGACCTGGTGGGGGCACAGGCATGAACGGCATCAACTTTCCCGGCATCTGGGCGATCTACAAGTTCGAGATGGCCCGCACGATCCGCACGCTCTGGCAGTCGATCGCGACGCCGGTGATCACCACCTCGCTCTATTTCGTCGTGTTCGGCGGGGCGATCGGCAGCCGGATCGATGCGATTCACGGCGTGAATTACGGCAGCTTTCTGGTGCCAGGCCTGATCATGCTGTCGCTGCTGATGCAGAGCATCGCCAATGCCTCGATCGGCATCTACTTCCCCAAATTCACCGGCACGGTGTTCGAGCTGCTCTCGGCGCCGATCTCGGCGACCGAGCTGGTGGTGGGGTTCGTCGGCGCGGCGGCGACCAAGTCAGTGGTGATCGGGCTGATCATTCTCGCCACCTCGGCGCTGTTCGTGCCGCTGCGGGTCGACCATCCCGGCGCGATGCTCGCCTTCCTGGTGCTGACCGCGGTGACGTTCAGCATGTTCGGCTTCATCATCGGCATCTGGGCGAAGAGCTTCGAGCAGCTCAACATCGTGCCCTCGCTGCTGGTGACGCCGCTGACCTTTCTGGGAGGTGCCTTCTACTCGATCGACATGCTGCCCGAGCCCTGGCACACGGTGAGCCTGTTCAACCCGGTGGTCTATCTGGTCAGCGGCTTCCGCTGGAGCTTCTTCGGGCATGGCGATGTCGGCATCGCCTGGAGCCTCGGCTTTACCGGCATCTTCCTGCTGCTGTGCCTGGGGTTGATCGTGTGGATCTTCCGCACCGGCTATCGCCTAAAGAACTAATCAAGAATAACCTCTGCATATTACTTCGATGAACAAGTGCGATTAAGATTTTAACCTCATTTTTCAACTGCAATTCTGTTTCCAGCAACACAAATTCGCGGAACCTGGAAACAAACCGGAAGTTTTGTGCCGTGCATGACCACCTGGAACAGCCAGGGGCGCATGCGTCTTTGCCAGGGTCGCCCTGGACGCACCAATTTTCGGGAATGAACTGATGCTGTGGTTTGAAGCTGTTGCCCCCATCCGGCAGAAGACGCTGGTCGCTTTCGGATCTGTCGCCGCCATCGTCCTGGCGACGGCGCTCGCCGCCGCGCTGTTGCCGGCCTGGTGGGGCATCGCCACAGCCTTTCTCGGTGCCGGCGGCGCGCTGCTGCTGGGGATGCGCTTCCGCAAGGCGATCTGCGATCCCTATGTGACCACCGTCGTCCGCATGGAGGCGCTGGCCGCCGGCGATCTCGACAGCGAGATCCGCTTCACCGACTATAAGGACTGTGTCGGCCGGCTAACCAAGGCAATGTTCACCTTCCGCGATGCCGCCGTGACCCAGCAGCAGATGGCCGCGCAGCAGACCGAGATCGTCCGCATCGTCGGCGAGCATCTCGGCGCGCTGGCGGCCGGCGACCTGACCCGCCCGATCACCGATCCGTTCCCCGCCGCCTATGAGGCGCTACGACTGAGCTACAACGAGACGCTGGACGCATTGGGCGCGGTGATCGGTGCCGTCTCCCTCAGCACCCAATCGATCCGTACCGGCTCGTTCGAGATCGCGGCCGCGTCCGAAGATCTGGCGCGTCGCACCGAAGGCAACGCCGCGAGCCTGGAAGAGACGTCCGCCGCGACCAGCGAGATGGCGGAGCGCCTGCGGGCCAGCGCCTCGGCGTCGCTCCAGACCGTCCAGAGCGCCGGCCAGGCGATCGCCACCGTCGCGGCCGGGCGCGGCATGGCGGAAGAGGCCGTTGCCGCGATGACCCTGGTGAGCGAAAGCGCGACGGGAATCGACAGCGTGATCGAGGGCCTCGACAAGATCGCGTTCCAGACGCGCGTGCTAGCGATGAACGCCGCGGTCGAAGCAGGCCGCGCCGGCGAGGCGGGCCGCGGCTTCGCGGTAGTCGCCGATCTGGTCTCGGCGCTGGCGATGCGCGCCGAGGAAGAGGCGAAGCGCGCTCAGGAGCAGCTCACCGTCACCCAGACCGGCATCGTGTCCGCCGTCCAGGTCGTCCGCCGCGTCGATGGGGCGCTCGCCGATATCGCGGGCAACGTCCAGACGGTGCATGCCCTGGTCGAGCGCATGGCGACCGACAACCAGGCGCAGTCGTCCGCGATCACCGAGATCAGCGCCGCGGTCGCGTCGATGGATCGCAGCACCCAGCAGAACGCCGCGATGGTCGAGCAGACCTCGGCGGCGGCGCGCAACCTGAGTTCGGAAGTGGCGATGCTGGCGGAAAACGCCGCGAAGTTCACCGTCGCCGAGCCGGACGTTGCGGCACGGCCGCCGGTGCTCCGCCCGACGCGCGGCAACCGCGCGCGCCCGGTCGCGCTCGCCGCCTGAGCATCATGGCCCCGCCGGCGCTGCGCGCACCCGCGGGGCTAGCGGCCCGACCTCAGCGCACCACCGGCAACGTCACCGCAGAGCCGCCGCACACCCGCTGCGTCGCCTTGCGGTAATCCTCGGGTTTTGCCTTGTAGATGTTCGGCACAAAGGTCTGGGGGTTGCGGTCGATCACCGGGAACCAGCTCGACTGGACCTGCACCATGATCCGGTGGCCCTTCTTGAACACATGATCGTGGTCGCGCAGCGGGAAGTCCCAGGCGGTCACCTGGTCCGGTACCAGCGGCGTCGCCTGCTCGAAGCTCTTCAGGTACCGGCCCCGACGGACCTCCATCGCAATCGGCAGCTCATAGCCGTTGAGGCCCTTGGCGTACGCGCCCAGCGCCGTCGGCGCCTTCTCATAGTCCTCCGGGAACACGTCGATCAGCTTGACCACGAAGTCGCTGTCGGTGCCGCTGGTCGAGGCCATCAGCTTGGCGGTGACCTGGCCAGTGACGGTCAGGTCGTTCTCCAGCGGCGCGGAGACGTAGCTGAGCACGTCCGGCCGGTCGTCGACGAAGCGCTGGTCTTCCGCCTCCCACCAGCGCCAGTCGGGCGTGGCATAGGTGGCGGACATCGGTCGCGGGCGGAACGGCACCGGGCGGGCGGGGTCGCTCACATAGTCGCGGCAGCCCTCCCCTTGCGCGGGTGCGGTGAAGCTGAGCGCGCCATCCGCATGCAGATAGAGGTTGGTCGCCTGTGCGTTGGCGAGCGGGTATTTCTGGTAGGTCTTCCACTGCCAGGAACCCGACTGGAAGCTCTTCAGCGCAAAGTCGGGCTTGGTGCCGGTGCCGTGCAGCCAATAGGCGAAGAAGGGCGCTTCGATCTGCTCGATGAACTGGGTGCCGCTGTCGACGCCGAACGAAATCCGCCCCAGGCTGTTCGCGGGGGTATGCCAAGTGCCGTGCGCCCAGGGCCCGGCGACCATCAGGGCAAGCGTGTTCGGATCGTTGGCGCGCTGCTTTTCCCAGATCTTCCAGCTGCCCCAGGGATCCTCCTGGTCCCAATAGCCCGCGACGTTGAGCGTCGGCACGGTCGTCTTGCCGAGCGCGTTCGACCAGACCTGCTTCTTCCAATGATCGTCATAGTCGGGATGCTCGATCATCTCGCGGTAGCGGGGCGCCCGGCCCTTGAAGTATTTCTTCTCGATCTCGTCGGGCGAGCCGGCGTGCAGGAACCAGTCATACGTGTCGTAGCGATCGTAGAGGCTGATGCCCTCGTTCGTCGTCTTGTCGGCCTGCAACCCGTTCACCCAGTCGCTGGCATAGGTCAGCCGCATCGCGCCCCAGCGGTGGAGA
The DNA here is from genome assembly GCF_001650735.1 of Sphingomonas sp. TDK1. Classification (GTDB taxonomy): domain Bacteria; phylum Pseudomonadota; class Alphaproteobacteria; order Sphingomonadales; family Sphingomonadaceae; genus Sphingomonas. The sequence goes on from NZ_LXVY01000004.1 coordinate 244,799, forward strand.
TCGTCGTTCTTCCAGTAATCGATCCACGCGGCCTGCGGGCTGGTCGCCTTCAGCGCCGGGTGCGGCTTGGCGAGCGCGATCGCCGCGGTGAAGCCGGGATAGGAGACGCCCCACATGCCGACCTTGCCGTTGTTGGGTTTCACGTTCTTCACCAGCCAGTCGATCGAATCATAGGCATCGGTGGCCTCATCGACCGCGCCCTTGCCGGTCTTCACCTCGGTGGAGAGGGTGAACGGTCCGCCTTCGGACTTGAAGCGGCCGCGCATGTCCTGAAATACGAAGATATAGCCGTCGCGCACCAGCGGCGCCCAGCTGTTCGGCACGCGCCCCGGCGCGGCGTCGGGCGAGCCATAGGGGCTGCGCTGGAACAGGATCGGCAGCGGGCCCGTGGCGCCCTTGGGCCGCAGGATGACGGTGTGGAGCTTCACCCCGTCGCGCATCGGGACCATCGCCTCCTCGAAGGTGAAGGGCGCCTCGCCGACGGCCGGAGACTGCTGGGGCGGCGCGGCGGCCGCGAGAGGCGCGGCAAGCGCCGCGAGTGCTACGGTAACCAGCCAATGCCGCATGTTCGTCCATCCCCCCCGAAAAGCGAGGGTGACTTAGTGCGACAAGACGCCGCCGGGATCAAGCGGCGGCGTCTTGGTCCTGCGTCAGTCGACGCGGTGTTCGCCCTTCACCCAGCGCACCGTGCCCGAGCTGGCGCGCATCACCACGCTCTCGGTGGTCATCTTGCCGCGCACCCGCTTCACGCCCGCGAGCAGCGAGCCGTCGGTCACGCCGGTTGCCGCGAAGATGCAGTCGCCCTTGGCGAGTTCGTCCAGCGAGTAGATCTTGTCCAGATCCTCGATGCCCCACTTGGCTGCACGCGCACGCTCGTCCTCGTTGCGGAACACGAGGCGGCCCTGGAACTGCCCGCCGACGCAGCGCAGCGCCGCACAGGCGAGCACGCCCTCGGGCGCGCCGCCCTGGCCCATATAGACGTCGATGGTGGTGTCGGGATCGCTGGTCGCGATCACGCCGGCGACGTCGCCGTCCGGAATCAGCATGATGCCGCAGCCGATGCCGCGCAGTTCGGCGATCAGCTTTTCGTGACGCGGGCGATCGAGCACGCAGGCGATGATCTCGCTGGGCTTCACGCCCTTGGCGGCGGCGATCGCCTCCACATTCTCGGTCGGCGTCTTGTTGAGATCGATCACGCCCTGCGGATAGCCGGGGCCGACCGCGATCTTGTCCATGTACACGTCGGGGGCGTTGAGCAGGTTGCCCTCTTCCGCCACCGCCAGCACCGCCAGCGCGTTCGGGCCGGCCTTGGCCGTGATCGTGGTGCCTTCGAGCGGATCGAGCGCGATGTCGATCTTCGGGCCCTTGCCGATCGCGGATCCCACCTTCTCGCCGATATAGAGCATCGGCGCCTCGTCGCGCTCGCCCTCCCCGATGACCACGGTGCCGTCCATGTAGAGCTGGTTCAGCGCCTCGCGCATCGCCTCGACGGCGGCGGCATCGGCGGCCTTCTCGTCGCCCCGGCCGATCAGGCTGGAGGCTGCAATCGCCGCGGCTTCGGTGACGCGCACCATTTCGAGCACGAGGACACGGTCGAGGACATGGCTTGCGTTCGGCATCGCTTGGGGATTCCCTTTTCGATTTGTGCGTTGCGATAGGGGGCCCATCTCCCCCTGTCGAGCAGTGCTAGCGTTGTCAGCAAATCTTGCAAAAGGACTTTAGTGATTTGCGGAGAAGTTTGCGCTAGAGTTGCGTGAAATCGTGGGGGGCCGACACGATGTTGCTGCCTTTGATGCTGATTGCTCAACAAAGTGCCGTGTCGACCATATTGGCCGACTATCATTCGCGCACCCAGGCGGAAATTCCGTGCCGCGCGCCGAACGATCAGGGCGAGATCGTCGTCTGCTCGCGGCGCGAGGCCGATCGGTATCGCGTCCCCTTTGTCTCGCCGGATCTCAGCCGCGACTCGGATGCCGCGCGCCTCAACCGGCTGATCGGCGATCCCGTGCAGCAGGGTTTCACCCCCTGCGGCGAAGGCGCGTTTACGGTGCGGTGCGGCAAGGTCGGCGTCACCGCCACCGTCGGCTTCGACGGCAAGGTGAAGATGCAGCAGCGCGAGCTCGCGCCATGACCTGCACCAAATGCCTGCACGCCTGCGCAACCAGCTGCGTTTCGGCGCGTTGCTTGGCCGGGACACAACAGGAGGGCATATGTTGTTGATCGCATTGGCGCTCCAGAGCGCTACCATGGCCGGCGCCATCAGCGCTGCGGAAGCGACGCGGTCGCGGATCGTCCGCGCGACGCTCAAGCGCTCGGCGCGCCCGCGACCCGAGGCGTCCCCGCTGATCAGCACCTGCGATGTGGAGCGCGACTGCGGCACGCGCGCCGCCCGCAATCGCTTTCGCCTGACCGACGCACGCGAGCCGGTGATCGATCGCCGGCTGGAGATGATCCGGGCGGCCGAAGGCCCGAGCTGCAACCGCACCGGCATGCCGGTCTGCCCGGGCAGCGGCCGACGCCTGCTCAAGTTGGCCTACTGACCGCCGCGCGCGCGGCTCACGCGTCGAGAATGTGCATCCACATCGGCTCGCTGGTGAGGCTCTGCGACCCCCGCAGCTTTTCCAGCGCCTGGGCGATACTCCGTTCCGGCGCCTCGTGCGTGACGATGGCGACCAGCGCGCTGCCGTCCGGGCTCACGCCGCGCTGGATCAGGCTTTCGATCGAGACCCCGGCATCGCGCATCGCCGCCGCGATCTCGGCCAGCACGCCGACCCGATCGGCAACGGTGAAGCGCACATAGGAGCGGCCACGGCGCTCCCCGCTGTCCGCTGCGGTCTGCGCGACGAGCGCGGTCGCCGGCATGGCATAAGGCGGGCCGAACTCGCCACGCGCGATATCGATCAGGTCCGCGACCACCGCGCTGGCGGTAGGCCCATCGCCGGCGCCCGCCCCCTGGAACAGCAGCCGGCCGACGAAATTGCCTTCCGCCACCACCGCGTTGGTCGACCCGGTGACGTGCGCCAGCGGGTGGCTGAGCGGCACGAGATGCGCATGGACGCGCTGGAACAGCCCGTGCGGCCCCGCATCGGCGATACCGAGCAGACGCACGCGGTAGCCGAGCGTCGCCGCCTCCGCGATGTCGGCCGCGAGGATGTGGCGGATGCCGCTTGCCTTGAGATCGCCAAATGCCGGCTGGGTGCCGAAGGCGAGGCTGGCAAGGATCGACAGCTTGTGCGCCGCGTCGATGCCGTCGATGTCGAAGGTGGGATCGGCCTCGGCATAGCCCAGCGCCTGCGCCTCGGCGAGGATCTCGGCGAAGTCGCGACCCTCGGCTTCCATCTTGGACAGGATGAAATTGCAGGTGCCGTTGAGGATGCCATAGACACGACCGATCGCGTTGGCCGCCGCGCCTTCCCGAAGGCCCTTGATCACCGGCACGCCGCCGGCCACCGCCGCTTCAAACTTCAGCGCGACCTTCGCGCCTTCCGCGGCTTCGGCAAGTTCAAGGCCGTGGTGCGCGATCATCGCCTTGTTGGCAGTGACGAAGCTCTTCTTGGCACCGAGGGCCGCGCGCGCCAGCGCCAGCGCCGGACCATCCGATCCGCCGACCAGCTCCACCACCACGTCCGCATTGGCATGGCGGGCGAGCTCGACGGGATCGTCGACCCAGTCGAAGCGGGAAAGATCGATGCCGCGATCCTTGCTGCGATCCCGGGCGGAGACGGCGACGACCTCGATCGGGCGGCCCGCGCGGCGGCTGATCAGCTCGGCATTGGCGTCGAGCAGGCGAATCACGCCGCCGCCCACGGTTCCGAGCCCCGCCAGTGCCACGCGCAACGCTTCCGCCATTCCTCGTTCCTCTTGAATTCATATGACAAGGCGGCGGCCGAGCGCTTCTCGCCCTGCCGCCGCCTGTCCGTCCCTAGCGCCTTCCCTTCACAGAAGGAAAGACAGATTTTGTCGCGGCGACATGCCGCCACGCGCTGATTATTTCTTGATCAGGCCGATTTCGACCAACCGCTCGTGCAGGTAGCCATGGGCGGTGATCGGCTCGGGATAGCGGTTCGGGTTCTCGGCGCTGATGCAGCCGGGCAGCGTCTCGATCAGGAAATCGGGTGCCGGGTGCAGGAAGAACGGCATCGAGTAGCGCGAATGGCCGCGGCGCTCCGCCGGCGGATTGACGACGCGGTGCGTGGTCGAGGGCAGGACGTGGTTGGTCAGGCGTTGCAGCATGTCGCCGACATTGATCACCATCGCGCCTTCGGGCGGCTTTACCGCCAGCCACTTTCCGTCGCGATCGAGCAGCTCCAGACCCGCTTCCTCGGCGCCGAGCAACAGGGTGATGAGGTTGATGTCCTCATGCGCGCCCGCGCGCACTTCGGGCGCATCGGCATCGACCGGCGGATAATGGAGCAGGCGCAGCACGGAGTTGCCGTCCTTCACTGCCGTGTCGAACCAGTCGGGTGCGAGGCCGAGATAGCGCGCGACCGCCGAGAGCAGCTGGTCCCCCGCGGTGTCGAAGGCGGTGAACAGCTCGACGAATGTCTCGCGAAAGCCCTCGGGCTGGGTCGGCCAGATATTCGGCGCCATGACGTCGCCATAGCGGTGCCCGGCAGCCAGTTCGCGACCGATGTGCCAGAATTCCTTGAGGTCGACATGGGTTGCGCCCTTGGCGATCTCGGTCTTGAACGGGGTATAGCCACGCGCACCGCCGCCGCCGGCGAGGAAATAGCCGCGCTTTTCCGCTTCCGGCAGGTCGAAGAACGCCTTGGTGAGCGTCCAGGCGCGGTCAATCAGTTCCTGCGGCACGCCGTGATCGCGCACCACCGCAAAGCCGAAGCGCTGGAACGACTGGCCGAACGCCTGGGCGAAGCCCTCGGGATCGTCTGCCTGCGCCTTCAGCGACAGCACCGGGATTTCGGTGAGAGTGTCCAACATGATAGTCTCCGAACGCAAAAGCGGGCCGTTAGTCGTGCCCCCGCCGACTTCACAAGCCTGGGAAGATTCCCAATGGCCCGGCCGTCTGTGCCGATACCGGGATCAGCGGCCGACCTGCATCAGCCCCTTGGTCTTGCCGTCCCCGGCTGCGCTCAGCTGCAGCGCGAAGGGCTGGCCGTCATCGGTGGTGCCGATCAGGTTATCGTCCTTGGTGGTCACCTTGAAGCCCTGCTTGGTCATGTTGTCGCGGAACCAGTCGCGAACGACGGTCGGCGCAGCCGGGCTCTCGAACTCGACGATCACCTCGCCATCCTTCTCGCCGCTCTTGTCTCCGCCCTTGTCGTTGACCTTGAGGTTCTTCAGCGTCGATCCCGGATAGAGGGTCACGCCGTCGATATCGAAATTCTTGGCGTCGAGCGGCATCTTGGGCAGCGTGATCGACCCCTGGATGCCCGGCGCCTTGATCTGGATGCGGCCATTGGCGTCGGTGGAGATGACGCTGTTGCCGTCGGTATCGTTGCCGTCGAAGTTGATGTTCGCGCTGCCATGGCACCCGGCAAGGGCAATCGGCAGCAACAGCGGTAGGAAAAGGCGATTCATCGGGGCGGCTCCTGCGGCGGTTCCACCCCGCAATGTTGGTGCGCGGGCACCCACGTCAACCTGAAAAAGGGTGACGTAGCGAAAGGCTTGGGCCATTGGCGGGCCATGCAGACGCCGCATCTTAGCACCGCATCGGCGGGTCAGGCTCCGTTGCGCTTCGGCGAGTTCGTGCCGCTGGCCGCGGCGCTGATGGCGCTCACCGCACTCGGTATCGATTCGATGCTGCCGGCCCTGCCGGCGATCGGCGCCAGCCTTGGCATCGACTCCGCCAACCATCGCCAGTTCGTGATCACGGCCTTCCTGATCGGGTTCGCCGTGGCCCAGCTTGCCTATGGGCCGCTTTCCGATCGCTTCGGGCGGCGGCCGGTGCTGCTGGTCGCGCTCGGCTGCTATGTGGTGACCTGCGCGATCGCGGCCATCTCGGGCAGCTTCGTGCTGCTGCTGGTGGCCCGCGTCGCCATGGGTACCGCGGCGGCGGGCGCGCGAGTCGTCACCGTCGCGCTGGTGCGCGATTGCTATGCCGGACGCGCGATGGCGCGGGTGATGAGCCTGGTGTTCATCGTGTTCATGGCGGCGCCGATCTTCGCACCGGCGGTCGGGCAGGTAATCCTCAGTGCGGGCGGATCGTGGCGGACGATCTTTTGGGGCATCGGCGGCATCGCCGGACTCGTCCTGCTCTGGTTTGCGCTGCGCATGCCCGAAACGCTCGGCACCGATTCGCGACAATCGCTGCATCCGGCGCGCGTTCTGGCCGATTACGGACTGATGCTGCGCGATCGGGCGGCAGTCGGCTACACCATTGCGATCGCGTTGCTCTCGGGCGCGCTGTTCGGCTTCATCGGATCGGTGCAGCAGGTGATGACCGACGTCTTCCACCGGCCGGAACTGCTGACGGTGGTGTTCGCCGCGGTCGCCAGCACGATGGCGGTGGGCTCGTTCCTCAATTCGCGCATCGTGATGCGGCTGGGTACACGCGTCATTTCGCACACCGCGCTGAGCCTGCTCACGCTGGTGGCCGCCGTGCATCTTGCCGTCACGCTGCTGGGTTGGGAGACGCTGTGGAGCTTCGCCGCGCTGCAGGCGCTGATGATGGCATGCTTCGGCCTCGCCACCTCGAACTTCTCGGCCATGGCGATGGAAAAGATGGGCGCGATCGCCGGCACCGCCTCCAGCCTGCAAGGCTTCGTGACGACGTTGGCCGGCGCGCTGATCGGCGCGGCGATCGGTCAGGCGTTCGATGGCACCACCATCCCCCTGTATAGTGGTTTTCTGCTGATGGGTGGGCTCTCGCTCGTGGTAGTAGCGGTGACGGAGCGCGGACGGATGTTCCGCCCCAGCTGAGTCGGAACGCAGCCGGGGGCCGCGCCGTTGCACCTACGAATCCCGGCGATCCCCGCCGGGCAAGCAATGAGGTTTGGCGATGAGCGGCACCCAGGGTCCCGGCGACGACGTGTTTGACGCGGAAGGCTATGACGAGAGCCAGCGCGCCGAAATCCTCGAAGTGACCGGCGACGGCCCGGACGACGGCGCCCTGCTGACCGATCTGAATCCGGATCTCGGCGGCAGCGAGGATGACGACGACGATCTCGACGAACTCTCCATGACCGACGACGAATATGGCGAGGAAGACGACGACGCCGACGAGGATGAGGACGACCTCGACGAGGACGACATCCAGGATGATTTCGACGACGAAGAGGTCGACGAGGACGATCTGGACGAGGAACTCGACGATCCCGACGACGTCGCGCTGCGTCCCTGACTCTTGACGGCATGGCGCGGCGGGCGGAGGCTCGCCGCGCCATGCCCATCGATCCCCGAGTCGACGCCTATATCGACGCGAGCGCCGATTTTGCGCGGCCGCTGCTGCTGTGGATGCGGGAACGGGTGCACGCCGCCATGCCGACGGTGGAGGAATCGATCAAATGGGCGCGGCCGGCCTTCCTGTCCGGCGGTCGCCCGTTCGCGATGATGGTGGCGTTCAAGGCGCATGCCGGCTTCGGCTTCTGGGAGCATGGCGCCGGCGCATGGGACCAGAACGGCCAGGGCGGTGCGGTCGAACAGTTCCGCCGGATCACCAGCTTCGCCGACCTGCCGGACACCGCCACGTTCGAAGCGATGGTGCGCGCAGCAGCCCTGCGACTGGTGTCGGGCGAGCAGCCCAGGCGCCCGCCCGGCAAGCCCCGCGCTCCCTTGCCCGTCCCCGCCGAACTCGCTGCGGCGCTGGCCGAGGACAGCGCTGCGCGTGCTGTTTTTGAGGGTTTCCCACCGAGCTGCCGCCGCGACTATTGCGAATGGATCGGCGAGGCGAAACGCCCGGAGACGCGGGCACGCCGCGTTGGCCAGGCCATCCTATGGCTGCGCGAAGGCAAGCGCCGGAACTGGCAATATGCATCCGTCCTGTCGCCTGGCCGGTAACCAGCCGCTTTCCGATTGAGGAACCGGCGCATCCGGTGTTTCGTTCGCACATTCCTGAACTGGAAGAGACTCGGATGCGCCTGATACCTGTCCTGCTTACCGCCTGCTCGCTCGCCGCCTGTTCCTCGGGCCTGCCCCCGGCCGCCGACAACGGCACTGCGCCGGGCAATGATCTGGCAGCGGTCAACCAGACCGCGCCCGCCGCCACCGAAGAACCGGCCGCCAACGTGCAGTTCGAGCCGCTGAACCCGCCCGCGCCCGGCCAGCCCGGCGGCCTGCCGGACGACCGCACCCCGGTGAGCGAAGGTAAGTTCACACCTGACAGCGCCCAGGGCGCGGCCAATGTCGTGCAAACCTATTATGCGCTGATCGAAAGCGGCCGCTACGACCAGGCATGGGCGCTGTGGAGCGATGGCGGCAAGGCCTCGGGCGGAGACGCACAGGCCTTCGCAGCCCGTTTTGCACCCTATTCCGAATATCACGCCAATATCGGCGCACCCGGCCAGATCGAAGCCGGGGCGGGGCAGCGCTACGTCACCGTGCCGGTGCAGGTCTATGCGCGCGTCAAGGCGACGGGCAAGCCGTTCTACCAGCTCGGCGAAGTCACGCTCCACCGCGCCGGCGACATCGACGGTGCCACGCCCGAGCAGCGCAGCTGGCACATCCGTGCCATCAAGTTCGGGAACGATCCGGGCAAGCCGGGGCAGTGATCAGCCGCTAAGGGCGTTGCGAAGCGCGTCCAGATCGGCATTGTCGATCGGCTGCCCCAGCGCATCGGTCGCATGTTTCACCGGGGCCGGCGACTTGGCGGCATCGCCCATGCCGGCGACGCTGATCGCGGTCCACACCACCCCCGCAGCCCAGAGCAGGGCCGCCCAGCGGCTGCGGAAAAGGGCGGCGGGGCGGGACGGCAGCATGGCGCGGACCCTGCTCCCCCCGGGATGAATGCCGCGCTACGCTCCATGGTTACCGCCCAAGGATTCGACATGCCCCGTTTTTCCCGCTCGATCACCGCAACCCCGGACGACATCGACATACTGGGCCATGTCAACAATGCGGTCTGGGTGTCCTGGATCCAGGACATCGCCGTGGCGCATTGGGAAGCGCTGGCCACCAAGGACGAGCAGGAGTCCCTCGTCTGGGTCGTGACCCGGCACGAGATCGACTATCGCGGCAATGTCCGCGCCGGCGAGACGGTGACGGGAGAAACCTGGGTACCCGAGCCGCCGCGGGGCGCGCGGTTCAACCGCCACGTCCGCTTCCTCGGCGGGGATGGCAGGGTGCGGGTGGAGGCGGTGACCACCTGGGCGCTGCTCGACCGCGCCTCCGGGCGATTGCTGCGGGTGCCGGCCGCACTCGGCGCGCGGTTCCTGGAAGGTGGCGCTGACGAAGCGAGTCGCTGACGCGACGAACCGTGGTTCGCGGTGCGCCGGAACTGACGTATCGTAGCGATATGAGTTCGGTTCGCGCGTTTTCGCCGGTGGCGTTGTTGCTACCCCTGCTGCTTTCGGCCTGCATTTTCGGCGGCGGCGGCGGCGAGAAGCGACCGGCCCCAGCGCCGACGCGCCCGCGGGGCAGTCCGCCGATCACGCTCAACCGCCCTACCCCGCGCGATACGCAGCAATGCTTTAAAGATCTCTCGCGCGCCGGGGTGCGGTTCAGCGCCATGCCGGATCGCGACTATGGCGGCGGCTGCATCGTCGAGGGCGCGGTGCAGCTGATCGACATCGGCGTGCCGGTGGGCGGCATCAAGGGGATGCGCTGCCCGCTCGCCCGCGCCTTTACCGGTTGGGTGCAATATGCCGTCGCGCCCGCCGCCCGGCAGATTCTGGGGAGCGACCTAGTCCGGGTCGATACGTTCGGCACCTATGTGTGCCGGGCGATCGTCGGCGGCACCCAGGCGGGCACCAAGCTTTCCGAACATGGCCGCGCCAATGCCGTCGACGTATCGGGCTTCGTGCTGAAGGACGGCCGGCGGATCACCATCCTCAAGGACTGGCAGAACCCCGATCCGGCGATCCGCCGCTTCCTCGAGACGATCCATGGTTCCGCCTGCAGACGTTTCGCTACCGTATTGAGCCCCAACTATAATTACGTCCATCGCGACCATTTCCATCTCGATATGGGGCGGGGCCCGTTCTGCGCCTGAGGCTTTCCAAGCCGCACGGATGCGCCTAATCCGCCGGTAATGAGCGATACGAGAGTCCCGTCGCGCGTCTTCCGCCCTGCCCAGCAGGAAGCCGAAGCCGCCAATACCGCCACCGGCACCCCGCAGACCGAACACCCCGCCTACCGGCTCGCCTTCCAGGACATGGATTTCCTGCTGCGCGAGGACCTGCGGCCGGTGCGCTTCCAGCTGGAGCTGCTCAAGCCGCAGCTGCTGCTGGACGAGGCGAACATCGCCTCCACCTTCGTCATCTACGGATCCGCGCGCATTCCGGAGCCTGCCAAGGCCGAAGCGGTGCTGGCGCTGGCCGAGACCGAGCAGCAGAAGCGGATTGCCGAGAGCCTGGTCGCCAAGTCCAAATATTATGACGTCGCCCGCGAGCTGGGCCGGCTGGCGAGCAACTTTCCCGTGGACACGGCCGGCAAGCGCCACTTCGTCGTCACGTCGGGCGGGGGGCCCTCGATCATGGAAGCGGCGAACCGCGGCGCGCGCGACGTGGGTGCGGAGACGATCGGCCTCAACATCGTGCTGCCGCACGAGCAGGCGCCGAACCCGTACGTCACGCCGGGGCTGAGCATGCAGTTCCACTATTTCGCGTTGCGCAAGATGCACTTCCTGCTGCACGCGCGCGCCGTTGCCGTGTTCCCGGGCGGCTTCGGCACGTTCGACGAAAGCTTCGAGCTGCTGACGCTGATCCAGACCGGCAAGGTCGATCCGATCCCGGTGCTGTTCTACGGCAAGGAATTCTGGAACCGCGTCGTCAATTTCGAGGCGCTGTGCGACGAAGGCGTGATCTCGCCGCGCGACCTGAACCTGTTCCGCTTCTGCGAAACCGCCGAGGAAGGCTGGGAAATCGTCCAGGACTTCTGGCGGAACAAGGAAACGGCGCAGGGCTGATCGCCGTCGGGAGGCTCGCGCTGGCGCCGCATCGCGCTATAGCGCGGGCATGACCGATCCGATGATCCGCATCGCCGAGGCGCTCGAACGGCTGGCGCCGCCCCCGGCCCCGCCCGCCGACCTCGAAGCCCACCCCGCCTATGTGTGGCGCGGCCGCGATCTCGTGCCCGCTCGCGCCTTCGCCTCCACGCCGCTGGCGCTGCTGCAGGGGGTGGAGAAACAGCGGGCGGCGTTGCTCGCCAATCTGGAACGCCTCGCCGCCGGCCATGCCGCGCAGGACGCGCTGCTGTGGGGCGCGCGCGGCACCGGCAAGTCGGCGCTGGTCAAGGGCGCGGTGGCCGAGGTGCAGGCGCAAGGGGGCCGCCTGGCGCTGGTGGAGGCCGCGACCACCCATCTCGACACCCTGCCCGATCTGTTCGCCCTGCTCGCCACGACGGATCGCCCCTTCGCGATCTTCCTCGACGATCTCGGCTTCGACGCCGCTGCCGATGCGCGGGCGCTACGCTCGCTGCTCGAAGGCGGGGCAGAGGCGCGTCCGGCGAACTGCCGCCTGCTGGTAACCTCCAACCGCCGCCATCTCCTCCCGCGCGACATCGAGGCCCAGTCCAGCGCGATCAATCCGCGCGATTCGATCGACGACGATCTCGCCCTGGCGGACCGGTTCGGCCTGTCGCTCGGCTTCCATGTCGTCGACCAGGACACCTATGTCGCGATCGTGCACGGCTATGCCGAGGCGCATGGCCTGGTGTTCGACCCCCAGGATGCGATCCAATGGGCAACCCGGCGCGGCAGCCGGTCGGGCCGCGTTGCGTGGCAATATGTCGTGGAGCTGGCCGGACGGCAGGGGAAGCGGCTGTAGTCGGGCCCGGCCCCTCAGCCGAGCCCTTCGACCATCTCCGCCAGTTCCAGCCAGCGCATCTCGGCGGCGTCCTTTTCCTCGCGCAGCTTGGCGATGCCCTCGCTCAGCTTGGCAAACTTCGCCGGATCCTTGGTGTACAGCGCCGGATCCGCCAGCACCGCTTCGTCACGGGCGATAATCTGATCGATCTCCTCGATCCGCTTGGGCAGCAGTTCGTAGTCGCGCTGGTCCTTGTAGCTCAGCTTGGTGCGCGCCCTGGGGGCCTCGGGCGCCGGCGCGGGGGCGGCGGGCTTGCCTGTCTTCTTCGACTCGATCCGGGGGCGGCGCTTGGCCTCCCAGTCGGCATAGCCGCCCACCACCACATCCACCGTGCCGCTGCCGTCGAGCCCCAGCGTCACGGTGACGGTGCGGTCGAGAAAGTCGCGGTCGTGGCTGACGATCAGCACGGTGCCGGCGTAGTCGGCGATCACTTCCTGGAGCAGGTCGAGCGTCTCGAGGTCGAGATCGTTGGTCGGCTCGTCGAGCACCAGCAGGTTGGACGGCCGGGCGAATTCGCGCGCGAGCAGCAGGCGCGAGCGTTCGCCGCCCGACAGCGTGCCGATCCGCGCCTCGGCGATGCTCGGATCGAACAGGAATTCCTTGAGATAGCCATGGACGTGCTTGCGCGCGCCCTGCACGTCGATCCAGTCGCCGCCGTCGGCCAGCACGTCGCGCACCCGCTTGTCGGGCGCCATCAGGCTGCGCTGCTGGTCGATGATGATCGCATCCAGCGTCTGCGAGAGCTTCACGCTGCCCTCGTCGGGCTGGAGCTCGCCGGTCAACATCTTGAGCAGCGTCGACTTGCCCGCGCCGTTCGATCCGACGATGCCGATCCGGTCGCCCTTGGTGACGCGGAAGGTCAGGTCCTTGATGATCGTGCGCTCACCGAAGCGCTTGGTGACGTGCTTGGCGTCGATCACCACCTTGGTCTGGTTGCCGTCCGAGGCGGTGGCGAGCGCGGCGGTGCCCTGCGGGCCCACCATGTTCGCGCGCTCGGCCCGCATCTCCTTGAGCTTGGCGAGGCGGCCCTGGTTGCGGCGGCGGCGGCCGGTGACGCCGCGCTGGAGCCAATGCTCCTCGATCTTGAGCTTGGCATCGAGCCGCTGGGCGTTGCGCTCCTCCTCGGCATAGACCTGCTCGGTCCACGCCTCGAACCCGCCAAAGCCGATCTCGGCGCGGCGGATGGAACCGCGATCGAGCCACAGCGTCTGGCGCGTGAGGCGGGTGAGGAAGGTACGATCGTGGCTGATGACGACAAAGGCGCCCTTGTAGCGCGTCAGCCAGTCTTCCAGCCATTCGATCGCGCCGAGATCGAGATGGTTGGTCGGCTCGTCGAGCAGCAGCACGTCCGGATCCTGCGCCAGCGCGCGGGCGATCGCGGCACGGCGCCGCTCGCCGCCCGAGGCCGTGGCCGCCTCGCGCGACAGGTCGATGCCGAGCTGGTCGGCGATCGCCTCGGCCTCGTGCTGGGCGGGGGCGTCGTCGCCGGAGAGGACATAGTCCATCAGCGTGGTGCAGCCGAGCATCCGCGGCTCCTGTTCCAGCAGGATCACCCGGGTGCCGGGCACGATGGTGCGGCGGCCCTCGTCGCTGTCGATCACGCCCGCGATCAGCTTGAGCAAGGTCGTCTTGCCCGCGCCGTTGCGACCGATCAGCGCGAGCCGATCGCGTTCGCCGACATGCAGGTCGAGATTGCGGAAGAGCCAGCCGGATCCCTGAACGAGACCCAGCCCTTCATAGGAAAGCACCGGAGCAGCCATGGTGCAGCACCTAGGAGGCGGCGGGCCGGCCCGCAAGCGGCCAGGTGCCGGGCCGAGCGATGCACCAATGCCACAATTGCCGACCCGCCGCGGTCGTTCATGTTCAGGGGCTATTCAATGCCCGGACCCTATGCCATTCCGATGCCGATGTTGGTCAAACCCGTTCTGATCGCGTGTCTTGCGAGCCTTGCGCTCACGAGCCCGGTCCTCGCGCGCCCGATCGGCGCCGAACAGGATGACGGCCAGCGTGCGGCGCGCGAGCGGCGGCTTCGCGGCCAGAATCTGCCTGCGCGCGAGATCGAGCGGCGGGTGATCCCGAAGATGCCGGGCGCGCAATATCTCGGGTTCGACTATGATCCCGAGCATGACGTTTACACGCTCAAATTCCTGCGCAATGGATCGGTGATCTGGGTGGAGGTGGACGGCCATACCGGCCAGATCCTCCGCCGCATGGGCAGCTGAGCACATAGAAAAGGACGGGACAGCGAATGCGACTTCTGATCGTCGAGGACGAACCCAATCTCGGGATCCAGCTGCGCACCGCGCTCGAGGGCGCAGGCTATGCCGTCGACCTCGCGACCGATGGCGAGGAGGGCCATTTCCTCGGCTCGACCGAGCAATATGACGCGATCATCCTCGACCTCGGCCTGCCCGAGATCGACGGGCTGACCGTGCTCGATCGCTGGCGCAAGGAAGGCCGCACCATGCCGGTGCTGGTGCTCACCGCACGCGACAGCTGGTCGGACAAGGTGGCCGGGCTCGATGCCGGCGCCGACGACTATGTCGCCAAGCCGTTCCAGACCGAGGAGCTGATCGCCCGGCTGCGTGCGCTGATCCGCCGCGCCTCGGGCAACGCCTCGGCCGAGCTGACCGCGGGCGACATCCGGCTCGACACGCGCTCGGGCAAGGTCACCAAGGCGGGCGAGCCGGTGAAGCTTACCGCGCAGGAATATAAGCTGCTCAGCTACCTGCTCCACCATAAGGGCAAGGTGGTCAGCCGCACCGAGCTGATCGAGCATATCTACGACCAGGATTTCGATCGCGATTCGAACACGATCGAAGTGTTCGTGACCCGCATCCGCAAGAAGCTGGGTGCCGATGTGATCACCACCATCCGCGGTCTCGGCTACAGCCTCGACGAAGCCAGCTTCACCTGAGGCCGGGCGGGTGGACGCGACGCTGATCTCCGGCGAGGAACAAGACGCCGCGCCCAGCGAGGCCGATCCGCGCGAACGCCGGCCGGTGCGCGTCACCGGCTCGGTCAGCCGGCGCATGCTGCTGGTCGCCACCGCGTGGATCCTGCTGCTGCTCGTCGGCGGCGGCTATGCGCTCGACCGGGTGCTGACCTCCGCGATCACCCGCAATTTCGACGACCAGCTCGACTATCTTGTCTCGTCGATGATCGTCTCGGCCGAACTGGGCTCGAACGGCGAGGTGGTGCTCAACCGCGAACTTGCCGACCAGCGATTCCTCGAGCCCAATTCGGGCGCCTATTGGCAGATCAGCGGCCAGGGCTTCGAACCCTTCTATTCGCGCTCGCTCTGGGACCGGCGCCTCAAGGTTGACCAGATCCACAATGATCGCGAGATGCATTTCTACGACAGCAACCAGTTCCCCGACCAGAAATTGCGCATTGCCGAGCGCGACCTCAAGCTCCCCGGCTCACCGGTGCGCTGGCGCTTCCAGGTGGCGGAGAGCCGCGACGTGCTCGACGCGCAGATCGCCACCGTCCGCCGCACGCTGGTGCGCAGCTTCGCGCTGCTCGGGCTGGGGCTGGTGGCGATGGCGGCGCTGCAGACCTGGTATGGTCTGCGACCGCTGCGCAAGGTGCGCCGCGAGATCGCCAGCCTGCGCGCGGGTCGGACCCAGCGCGTCGGCGGGCCGATGCCGGCCGAGGTCGGGCCGATGGTCGACGAGCTCAACGCGCTGGTCGAGCATAACGATCGCCAGGCAGAGGAGGCACGGCGCCATGCCGGCAACCTCGCCCATGCGCTCAAGACCCCGCTCAGCGTGATCATGAACGCCGCCGCCGCCGGCCAGGAAGACCTGCCAGATACGGTGATCCGCGAGGCGCGGACGATGCGGCGGCAGATCGACCACCATCTCGCCCGCGCCCGCGCCGTCGGCCGGCGCGGCAGCGCACACAGCCGCGCCGAGGTGTGGCCGTCGATCGAGGCGGTGGAGCGTGCGGTGGCGCGGCTCTATCCCAATGTCCGCATCGACGTGGACGGGGTGAAGGACGCGGTCGCGCATATCGAGCGGCAGGATCTCGACGAGATCCTCGGCAATCTCGTCGAGAACGCCGCGAAATATGGCGGCGGCAGCGTGTTCGTCACCGCGCGCCTCGATTCGGGATTCGTCGAGATCATGGTCGAGGATGACGGCGTCGGCATCCCCGAGGCGGACCGGATCCGCATCTTCGACCGCGGCGTGCGGCTCGATACCGGCAAGCCCGGCACCGGCCTCGGCCTCGCGATCGTGCGCGACGTGGCCGAAATCTATGGCGGCACCGTCAGCCTGGAGGAAAGCGAAGACCTGGGCGGCCTGCTCGTCCGCCTCCGCCTGCCCGCCGCCGGCTGAGGGTCAGGCCGGCTCGACCGCGCGCATTGCCTCCGCCGCTATTTCCAGGCTGCGCTTGCGGGCTTGATGGTCGAACATCGCGCTGGTCAGCATCAGCTCGTCGGCCTGGGTGCGCGCGATAAACGCCTCGATCTCGCGGCGCACCTTTTCCGGGCCGCCGACTGCCGAGGCCGAGAGCACATGGTCGAGCACCGCATTGCCCTGCGTGCCCAGGCTCTCGCGATAGCCCCGCACCGGCGGCGGTAGCTGGATGCCGCGCCCGGTGGTGCGGATCGCGACGAACGCCTGTTGCTGCGAGCTGGCGAGATACTCCGCCTCCTCGTCGCTGTCCGCGCCGAACACGTTGAAGCCGAGCATGACGTGCGGCTTGTCCAGTGCCGCGGAGGGGCGGAAGTTGCGACGATAAACCGCGATCGCCTCGTCGAGCAGCCCCGGTGCGAAGTGCGAGGCGAAGGCGTAGGGCAGTCCCAGCGCGGCGGCGAGCTGGGCGCCGAAGGTGCTCGACCCCAGGATCCACAGCTTGACGTCCGCTCCCGCCCCCGGCGTCGCGCGGATGCCGGTGCGGCCGTCATCGGCGAAATAGCTCTGCAGTTCCATCACGTCCTGCGGGAAGTCGTTGCCGTCGCTCGTGAGGTTGCGGCGGATCGCGGCGGACACGCGCTGGTCGGATCCCGGCGCGCGGCCAAGGCCCAGGTCGATGCGGCCCGGGAACAGCGCGTCGAGCGTGCCGAACGCCTCCGCCACCTGCAGCGGCGAGTGGTTGGGCAGCATGATCCCGCCCGCACCGATGCGGATCCTGCTGGTCGCCTGGCCGACATGCGCGATCACCACGGCGGTGGCGGCGCTGGCGATGCCTTCCATGCCGTGATGCTCGGCCATCCAGTAGCGCTGGAAGCCGAGCGCCTCGGCATGGGCGGCAAGGTCGGCGGCGTTGGCGAGCGCCTGGCCCACGGTGCCGCCTTGGACGACGGGCACCAGATCGAGCAGGGAATATGCAGTCATGGAGAGGATGTGGGGACGCCGGGGCAGCGTTGCCAGAGGGTTAACTCCTCTGGGGTGGGCAGGAAAAGGGTGCGGGCCGGCAGCAAGGGCGAGCGTCGAAGAAGAAGCTGCGGCCGAGGACCATCTTTTGCGCCGCGCCGCCCGCTACCCTCTCGCGCCCTCCCCCAACCCCCACCGCAAGCGGGAGGGGTTGGGGGAGCAGTTGACTCTCACTCCGCCGGCTGGACGCCGTCGTCGCCGGGCTTGTGATCGATCGCGCCCGGCGCACCGACCGGCCCCAGCACGCGGCTGCCGTCGTCGCCCGGACGATAGGTAAGCAGCCGCCGCGAAAGCCGCGGGCCGAGCCAGCCTTCGAGCCCCACCGCCAGGCTGAACAGCGCAGGCACGATCACCAGCGTCAGCAAGGTCGAGACGATGAGGCCGCCGATCACCACCACGCCCATCGGCGCGCGGAAGGACGAGTCGCCGTTGAGCGACAGCGCGGTCGGCACCATGCCCGCCACCATCGCGATGGTGGTCATCACGATCGGCTGGGCACGCTTGCGGCCCGCATCGACGATCGCCTCCATCTTGGAAACGCCCTTCTCCATCTCCTCCAGCGCGAAATCGACGAGCAGGATCGAGTTCTTGGCGACGATGCCGAACAGCATCAGCATGCCGATATAGACGGGCAAGCTTACCGGCATGCCCAGGATCGCCAGCATGATCAGTCCACCCAGCGGCGCGTTGAGCAGCGAGCCCATGTTGACGATCGGCGACACGAAACGGCGGTACAGCAGCACCATCACCGCGAAGACCAGGAAGATGCCCGAGGCCAGCGCGACGATGAAGTTCTGGATCATCTCGCCCTGCCACTTGGCCTGGCCCACCGTCATCTCCGCCACGCCCACCGGCAGCTGCTTCATGACGGGGAGATTGTGAATCTCCTTCATCACATCACCCGAGACATAGGGCTTGCCCGTCGACGGGTTCATCGCGAGGTCGGCACCCACTACCAGGCGGCGCTGGAGGTTGAGGCGCTCGACCTTGGTCGGCCCCGCGGCGAAGCGGATGTCCGCCACCGCCGACAGCGGCACCGAACCGCCGGTCTGGGTCTGCACGCGCATGTTGCGCAGCGTATCGAGCTTGGTACGCGAATCCTGATCCAGCGCGACGCGGATCGGGATCTGGCGATCGGACAGCGAGAATTTGGCGCTGTTCTGCTCGATGTCGCCCAGCGTCGCGACGCGGATCGCGTTGGACAGCGCCGCCGTGGTCACGCCCAGATCGGCAGCCAGGTCGAGCCGCGGCGAGATGACGATCTCCGGCCGCTGCAGATCGCCCGAGATGCGCGGCGCAACGACGGACTTGAGGCCCTCCATCTGCTTCATCAGGGTGAGCGCGGTCTTGTTGAGCAGCTCGGGATCCTCGCCGCCCAGCGTGATTGTCAGGTCACGGCCCGACGAGCCCCAGCCGAACTGCGAGCGGAAGTTCACCCGCGCATCGGGGATGGCGAGCAGCTTGGGCGCCACCCGCTTCTCGAATTCGGTGCTGGTCTCGGTACGGGCGGGCGAGTGCTTCTCGGCGAGCGTGGCGGTCACACGGCCATTGCCCACCTGGGTGCGGGCATAGGTATGCTGCACCGCCGGCTCGGCGCGCAGGATGCCCGCCACCTGCTGGACGACGCGATCGGTCTGCTCCAGCGTGGTGCCCGGCACCATCTCCACCGTCGCGGTCACCGTATCCTCGTCCTGCGCCGGCTGGAAGGTCTGGGGCATGCCGACGAGCAGACCGATCGTGGCGCCGAGCGACAGCACATAAGCGAGGATCGCCACCCACCGATGCATCAGCGTCCATTCGAGCAGCCGGACATAGCCGCGCATTACCGGGCCGCCGCCATGTTCGACATGGCCGTGCGCCTTGAGGAAATAGGCCGCGATCATCGGCGTGAGCATGCGGGCGACGGCTAGCGACATCAGCACCGCGGCGACCACGGTGAGGCCGAAATTCTTGAAGAACTGGCCGGAGATGCCCGGCATCAGGCCTACTGGCAGGAACACCGCGACGATCGACATGGTGGTGGCGAGCACGGCGATGCCGATTTCGTCCGCCGCGTCGATCGAGGCCTGATAGGCAGACTTGCCCATCCGCATGTGGCGGACGATGTTCTCGATCTCCACGATCGCATCGTCGACCAGCACGCCCGCCACCAGGCTGAGTGCGAGCAGCGTCATCTGGTTGAGCGTGAAGCCCATCATGTCCATGAACCAGAAGCTGGGGATCGCCGAAAGCGGGATCGCCAGCGCCGAGATCACCGTCGCGCGCCAGTCGCGCAGGAAGAGGAACACGACGATGACGGCGAGCACCGCGCCTTCGATCATCGCCTCCATCGCGGTGTTGAACTGCTCCTTGGCATATTTGCTGTAGTTGTCGAGCAGCTCGAAATGGACCTTGGGGTTGGCCTTTTCGAGCGCCTGCAGCTTCTTCTGCGCTTCGTCGTAGATGGTGACGTCCGAGGCGCCCTTGGCGCGCTGGATGTCGAACGAGATCACCGGATGCCCGTCATAGCGCGCGAAGTTGCGGAGCTCGGCATAGCCGTCCTTCACCGTCGCGATATCGGCAAGGCGCACGGTGCGGCCGGTGCCGGTCGCGATCTGGGTCTGGCCCAGCGAATAGGCATCCTTGGCGTTGCCGACGACGCGGAGCGACTGTTCGAAGCCGGAAATCTGCGCGCGGCCGCCCGCGGCGTTCAGGTTCACCTGGCGCAGCTGCTGGTTCACCTGGCTCGCGGTGAGGCCGAAGCTGGCGAGCTTGGTCGGGTCGAGCACGACGCTGACTTCGCGGTTGACGCCGCCGTTGCGCTGCACCGCCGCCATGCCGGAGATCGACAGCAGCTCCTTCGAGACGCTGTTGTCGATGTACCAGGACAGCTGCTCGACGGTCATGTCGGTCGCGGTGGCGGTGAAGCTGGCGACATCGTTGTTGCTGGCGCTGTCGACCCGGCCGACCTGCGGCTCCAGGATTCCATCGGGCAGGTTGCCGCGGATCTGCTGGATCGCGCTGCGCACGTCCTCCACCGCCCGGTCGATCGGCGTGCCGATCGCCAGCTGCACCACCGTCTGGGTGTTGCCTTCGGAAACCGTAGAGTTGATCTCGTCGATGCCCTGCAGGCTGCGGACCGCGGACTCGACCTTCTGGGTGATCTGCGTCTCCAGCTCGCTCGGCGCGGCGCCGGGCTGGCTGATCGAGATCCAGACGATCGGGAAATCGATGTCCGGGCTGTTGTTCACGTCCATCCGGCTGAAGCTGACCAGCCCGGCGATGGTGAGGAACAGGAAGAGGACGATCGGCGGGACCGGGTTGCGGATGGCCCAGGCCGAGATGTTGCGAAAGCTCATCGCGCCGATCCCTTACTTCTTCTGGAGCTGGGGTATGACCTTCTGGCCCGGATTCAGGAATGCGCCGGCCGTCATCACCACGCGCTCGTTGCCGGTGAGGCCGCCGATGATGCGCACGCCCTGGTCCGATACGTCGCCGGTCTTCACTTCGCGGCGCACCGCCTCGTTCTTGTCGTTGAGGATGTAGACATAGGTGCCCAGCTGGTCGCTCTGCACCGCCGACTGCGGCAGGATCACGGAGGTGACCGCACCGGCGACGATCCGCGCGCTGGCGAAGCCGCCGGGGCGCAGCGCAGGGTTATAGGGCAGCGCGATGCGTGCGATGCCGAGGCGGCTCGTCGGGTCGATCACCGGCGAGACCTGCCAGACCTGGCCCTGGAAGCTGGTCTGGGTGCCGACAGGCGTCACTTCGGCGGGCGCGCCGACGTGGAGCTTCTGGATGTCGGCTTCGGAAAGCTGCGTGCGCAGCTCGAGCTGGCCGTCCATCGCCATGCGGAACAGCGTGCCCGAGCCCGAGCTGACGATCTGCCCCGGCTCGATCTGGCGCGCGAGCACGAGACCGGCCTCCGGCGCGCGGATGTCGAGCCGGCGGTTGCGCGCCTGGGTTTCCGCCAGCTGCGCCTTGGCGACGCGGACGCGGGCGAGCGCCTGATCCCGTGCCGCGGTCTTCTGATCGATATCCGCGCGGGAAATGAATCCGTTTCCGACCAGCTTCTCGGCGCGATCCAGATTCGACTGGGCGAGCTTGGCATCGGCTTCGGCGACGCGGATCTGCGCGGCGAGCGACTCGGCGGTCTGCGCCTGGACCGAACGGTCGACCACGGCGAGCACCTGGCCCTTCTGCACCCAGCTGCCGGCATCGACCAGCACGCGGGTAACGATGCCGCCCTCGCCCGCGACGCCCACCGGCATCTCACGCTTGGCTGCCAGGCTGCCATTGCCGGTGACGATCGTCGAAACCGTCTGCTGACCGGGGGCGGAGACGGTGACGGTGAGCAGCTGGGCCTGGTCCTTGCCCCCCTTGGCTGCCGGGACGGGCGCGCCCGAATGGCGGCCCATCATCAGAAAGCCGGCGATCACGACCAGCAGAAAGGCGCCGAGGCCGATCCACAGCCACTTGCGCCCGCGACGCGCCGGTTCCCCCTCGAAACCGAGCCGTTCCTGCCGATCCAACATCCCTGCCTCGTAATTCATGCGCCCACCTCGTTCGGGACGCGTGCCTGTCCCGGGTCGCACTGTATTATAGGAATATATCACCCGCCACAAGGCCGGTGTAGCAACGCGCGGCGGAATGCCCGGTTGCATGCATCTGCGCAAGTGACCGCAAAGAAAAAGTCCGGCTTGTGCGGGTGCTTGCAAGTAACACCAATCGTTTGTTGGAGCCGCGCCGTTCAGCCTGCGTTCGTATGCAGGCGTCGACAAGCCGGTGCATACCGACGACAAACCACAGGAGGAACGTCCCATGATCCGCACTCTGCCGCTTGCCGCGATGCTCATGCTCGCCGCTGCGCCCCAGGCCTTTGCCCAGGTGCAGCCGGTAGCCCAGCCGATCCCCGCCGACGGCACCGTGCTCGACATCGTCGCCGAGGGCACGAGCACGCACGTTCCCGATCTCGCGCTGATCCAGGCAGGGGTCGTAACCAACGCCGCGACCGCGGGCGAAGCGATGCAGCAGAACGCCGCACGCATGAGCGCGGTGCTGGCGGCACTGCGCAAGGCCGGCGTCGCCGAGCGCGACCTGCAGACCAGCGCCGTGAATCTGTCGCCGCAATATCGCTATCAGGAGAACAAGCCGCCGGTCATCACCGGCTATCAGGCCTCCAACCAGCTGACGGTCCGCTTCCGGGACGTTGCCAAGAGCGGCACGATCCTCGATGCGCTGGTCGCACAAGGCGCGAACAATATCGCCGGCCCCAACCTTACGCTTGCCGACGAAGCGGGCGCGCTGGACGAGGCCCGGCGCGACGCCATCGCCAAGGCCAAGGCGCGGGCCGCACTCTACGCGCAGGCGGCGGGTCTCAAGGTCGATCGGATCCTGCTGATCTCGGAAGCCGGCACGCCGCAGATGGTCCAGCCGATGCCGATGCTGATGCGCGGAAAGGCGATGATGGCCGAGGCGGATACGGCAATCATTCCGGGCGAGCAGAAGATCACCGCCAGCGTTTCCGTACGCTTCCTGCTGAAATGAGCAACACAGGCCCGCGCACGGCGCGCGGGCCTGCCGAGCATGGCAGGACGCCAAGAAAAAAGGGCCGTCCCGAAGGACGGCCCTTTTTGATTTCCGGTCGTGCGGGGCGCTTAACGCACCGCGCCGCGACGAACCAGGTTGACGATCGCAAGCAGGATGACCGCACCCACCAGCGAGACCAGGAAGGTCATCGGGGTGATCACGCCGCTATTGATGTTGCCGCCGAAGAGCAGCCCTCCGACGAAAGCGCCAACGATGCCGACGACGATGTTCAGAAAGATACCCTGCTGGGCATCCGTGCGCATGATGATGCTCGCGAGCCAACCGACGACGCCGCCGATGACGAGCCAAACGATAAAGCCTACCATTCGTCCCTCCTTTACTTGCCCGGCGACCCGGGCCACGCAAAGGAAAATCCGCAAGCACTCAGTTTGGTTCCGTCACGATATTTTGCGTTGTCAAGGGAACTTTCGATTAGGGCCGCAACGAAGAATCAGAGCTTCTGCTGCCGCTCGTACAACGAACGATAATGCTGAATGCGCGTAACACGCAGTCCCGGCATGCCCGAGCGATCGATCGCGCGCTGCCAGCCGGCGAATTCCTCCATGGTGAGGCCGTAGCGATCGCACACCTCGTCCACGGTCAGAAGCCCGCCGTTGACGGCCGCGACAACCTCGGCCTTTCGCCGGACCACCCATCGGGTCGTGTTCGGCGGCGGCAGGGTGTCGAGGGTCAGCGGCTCGCCGAGCGGACCGATCACCTTCGCAGGACGGATCTTCTGGTTCTCAATCATCTACAACCTCTTCGGGGCCTGGTCGCCCCTGTTACGCAACCGTGAAACGACTTTTACCCGCCTGCCTTGAACATCGGCTAAAATGGCAAGGTAAACGCGCGCTTCACGCCTCTCCCCACCGGTGAAGCGCGGTTGCGGCGGCGCGATGGAAGCAGCCATCGGCCGGCGCGAGCAGCGCTGCCACGGGGAGTGGCATCGAAAGCCGGGTCTGGATGCGCGCGGTGGGGCTGGCCGCCTGCCGGCTCGTCACCATCGCCATCAGCACTGCCAGCCCCGTGGGGAGCATGGCGGCGGCCAAGTCGCGGTCCGAACGGGCAAAACTTAAGTCCACCAATGCGTTTCCAGTCGTCCTTCGAGCGGACAGTATAGGCCCGCAGTGCTGAAAGGGCCGTAAAGGGGACGAAAACGGAGGCTTAACTTCCATGTCCGGTAGGTTTCCGGCGCTCCCGGGTGGCATCCGGAGCGGGCCTGCCCTATCTGCACGCCATGATTCCCGGCGATTTCCAGCTTTCCGAGCCGCTTTCGGGGCGGCGCATCGTCGTCGCCATGTCCGGCGGCGTCGACTCTTCCGTGGTCGCAGCCCTCGCAGCCCGTAGCGGTGCGGAAACAATCGGCATCACCCTGCAGCTGTACGACCATGGTGAAGCGGTGGGCCGTGCGGGCAGCTGCTGTGCCGGCCGCGACATCCGCGACGCGCGCGCGGTATGCGATCGGCTGGGCATCGCCCACTATGTGTTCGACCACGCCAGCAGCTTTCAGACGCAGGTGATCGACGACTTCGCCGACGAATATCTGGCCGGCCGCACGCCGATCCCCTGCGTGAAGTGCAACATGGGGCCGAAATTCACCGATCTCTTCGCGCTCGCCCGCGATCTGGGCGCCGACTGCCTCGCCACCGGCCATTATGTCCGCCGGGTGGTGGGCGCACATGGTGCCGAACTGCACCGCGCCGCCGATCCGGCGCGCGACCAAAGCTATTTCCTGTTCGCGACCACCGCGGCGCAGCTCGACTATCTGCGCTTTCCTCTGGGCGGGCTGCCCAAGCCCGAGGTGCGGGCATTGGCCGCCGAGTTGGGCCTGGGCGTCGCCGGCAAGCCCGACAGCCAGGACATCTGCTTCGTCCCCGACGGCGACTATGCGACACTGGTGAAAAAGCTGCGTCCGCAGGCCGAGACGGGCGGCGACATCGTCGACGAGCATGGCGCCAAACTGGGCGAGCATCGCGGCCTTATCCATTTCACCGTCGGCCAGCGCCGGGGGCTGGAGATCGGCGGCGCGCCCGAACCCTATTACGTCCTGCGACTCGAGCCCGAGACGAAGCGCGTGGTGGTCGGCCCGCGGCGTGCATTGGCGGTCGGCGCAGCGCGACTGGAAGGCATCAACTGGCTCGCGGGCGACTATGATGGACCGATGACTGCGAAGGTGCGCAGCCTGGCCAAGCCGGTGCCGGCACGGCGGGAAGGCAACCGCGTCATCTTCGAGACCCCCGAATATGGTGTGGCGCCGGGTCAGGCGGCGGTGCTCTACGCGGGGGAGCGCGTACTGGGCGGCGGCTGGATCACGGAAACCGAACGGGCCGCGGCGCTCGCGGCCTAAGTTACGGACGAAGCGCTTTTTCGTGGCGAATTTGCGCTCGCGCGCAGATCTTAAGCTTGACCTGTTTGACCTTTTCGGCTGAACGGGCCGGATAGATTGCGCTGCAGCAACAGGATGGGTCGCAGACCATCGCGTACCGAGTGAGACCTCGCATGCCATCGATCCTGGCAGCCCCCTGGTGGGTTGCCCAACTTGCTACCGGCGCAAAGTCGTTCCGCGACAATCCCCTGATAGGGTCGCGACGCCTCAACGAACTGGGTCTTCACCGCGGCCGCGTCCAGCTGGCGCACAGGCTCGCCTGGGCGCGGCGCGCAAGGCTGGCCGCCGGGCTTTCCGCTGCGGACCGCGAGGCGTTCGATCGCGACGGCTTCGTCATCGTCCGTGACTTCCTGCCGCCTGCGGTGTTCGCAGCATTGCGGGATTCGGTGCTCGCGCATCGGTTCGCGACCCGCGAGATGCGTCAGGGCAACACCATCACGCGCCGGGTCGCGATCGGCCCGGATTTCCTTCAGGCGGTACCGGAAGCCCGCGCCTTGCTGCAGGACCAGCGGTTTCGCGCGCTGTGCCGCTATGTCGGCAGCTTCCGCAGCGAGCCGCTCCACTATATCCAGACGATCCTGACCGACAGCGGCGTGCCTGACCCCGATCCGCAGACCGAACTCCATGCGGACACCTTCCACCCGACGCTGAAGACCTGGTTCTTCCTCAACGACGTCGAGGAGGAGGACGGTCCCTTTTCCTATGTCCCCGGCTCGCACCGGCTCACGCCCGCGCGGCTGGCGTGGGAGCGGGACCGCAGCCTCGGCGCCGGCATCAGCACCGACTTTCTCTCCGCGCGCGGATCGCTCCGCATCGCGCCGCAGGAACTCGACGCCCTGGGACTGCCCCAGGCCAAGCATTTTCCTGTGCCGGCCAACACGCTGGTCGTCGCCGACACCTGTGGTTTCCATGCCCGCGTCGGTGCCACCCGACCGAGCCGCCGCCTGGAGCTCTGGTCGTTCAGCCGGCGGAACCCGTTCATTCCCTGGACGGGTGGGGATATGCTGAGCGTGCCGGGCATCGCCGAACGGCGGATAGACCTGATGTGGCGCATCCGCGACCGTTTCCAGAAATGGGCGGGACAGCCGTGGCAACCCAGCGGTACCAAGCTGGTTCTCGACGATTGATCGTCGGCACTGGTCTTGCATCGGCGCTTTACCAGTGCGAGACAAATTTGGGGGCATGATTGGAACCGGCGGCCGGGATGTTGTGCGCATTCGGGACGATCGGGGATCCAGGGGTAGATATGACAGTCGTTAGCGTACGAAACACCATCGACCATGGCGCGGAAGTGATCCGCGCGGAGGCCGCGGCATTGACGATGCTCGCCGGCGTGCTGGACACGGACTTCTCCGCAGCCGTAGACCTGCTGGTCGGCGCGCGGGGGCGCATCATCCTGGCAGGCATGGGCAAGTCCGGCCATATCGCGCGCAAGATCGCGGCGACGCTCTCGGCCACCGGCTGTGCCGCCTATTATCTGCACCCTGGGGAGGCGTCGCACGGCGATCTGGGTATGATGCGCAGCGGCGACGTGCTTTTGATCCTTTCCAATTCGGGCGAGACGCCCGAAGTCGTCGCGGTGCTGACGCACGCACAGCGGCTCGCCATCCCGGTGATCGCGATGACGGCCGGTGCCAAGTCGATGCTGGCGCGCAACGCCTCGATCACCCTTGTTTTGCCGGATTGCGGCGAAGCCTGCCCCGAGGGCGTGGCGCCCACCACCTCGACCACGATGATGCTGGCACTTGGCGACGCGCTGGCCGTGGCGGCGATGCGCAAGCGCGGCACGTCGCGCACCGATCTTGCCCATTGGCACCCGGGCGGCCGGATCGGCTGGGGCCTGCAGACGCTGGAGGCGCTGGTCCGCCGCACCGAGCCGCTGCCGCTGGTCCGCGCCGAGACCTGCGCGCGCGATGTGGTGCTGGAGATGACCTCGTGCGGCAAGGGCGTCGCCGGCGTGGTCGACATGCATGGTGACCTGATCGGCGTGATCACCGACGGCGACCTTCGCCGCGCGTTCGATCACATGCTGCTGGCCGTCGCGGGCGAACTGATGACGCGCGACCCGGTGACGATCACCAAGGACGCGACCGTCGACGAGGCCGTGGCGCGGATGCAGGAGAACAAGATCACCGTGCTGTTCGTGATGGAAAGATCCGGATCGCGCCGCCCCTGGGGGCTGCTGCATATCCACGATCTGCGTCTCGGCGCCTGAGCGCGGCACCATGGAGCAGAACGCAATGCGCGGCGGCGTGATCGTGATTCCGGCGCGCTATGCGTCGTCGCGCTATCCCGGCAAGCCGTTGGCGCCGGTGGTGGGCGCGACCGGCGTCGCGCAGCCGCTGATCGCACGGACTATCGCCGCGGCACAGGCGGCACGGCGCGACCTGCCGCTGCACGTCGCCACCGATGATCGCCGTATCGCCGACGCGGTGCAGGCGCTGGGCGAGGCCCCGGTGATGACCCCGGAAAGCTGCGTCAACGGCACGGAACGCGTCGCCGCCGCGATCGAGGCGCTGGGAATCGCGCCCGACTATGTGATCAACTTCCAGGGCGACGCGCTGTTGACGCCGCCCGCCTTCGTGACCGCGCTGGCCGACTGGATGGAAACGCATCCGGATTGCGACGTCGCGACGGTCGCGATGCACTGCTCGCCGACCGTCTATGCGCATCTGCTGCAGGACCAGGCCGCGGGCCGCAGCGGCGGCACCACGGTGATCACCGATGCCGCGAGCCGCGCCCTCTATTTCTCCAAGCGCGTGCTGCCGTTCCTGCCGACGGTGCCGCAGCATGGGGCCATACACGTGCTGCTGCATCTTGGCCTCTACGCCTATCGGCCGGCGGCGCTGCAACGCTATCGCGCGTTGCCCCCCTCGCCCTATGAGCAGGTCGAGGGTCTGGAGCAGCTGCGTTTCCTGCATTACGGCATTCCGATCGACGTGGTCACGCTCGATCCACCGGGCTGGGACCCGATCGAATTGAACAACCCGACGGATCTCGAAAGCATCGAAGCGACGCTGGCCGCCCGCGGGATCGCGTGATGGCGGGCGCCGCCCCCGCCTTCCTCCGCATGCCGCCCTTCCCCCGTGCGCGACGTGCGCCGCTTTCGGCACCGGCAAGCGAGACGGCGGCAGGCGATGCCGAGGCGCTGGTCGTGCGGCTGCGGTCGCTGCGGGTCGGCGGCGGATTCTGGCAGGCGCAACCCACCTTCGACGGGGTGCGCGACCTGCTCTTCGCCGCGCGTTCCGCCGCGCAGCTTCGCGACATGTTGGCGGCAGCACCCGATTACGCGCGGCAACGGGGCATCGCGACCGGCAGCGGCGGCCACGGCCTCGCCTTGGCGGGGGCGGCAGACCCATGGTGGCTCATCGGCCGCAGCACGACGGTCTTCGCCGATGCCGACGACGAACTCGCGCTGATAGCGGCGCTATCGGGCCGCAGGCTGAATCTGTTCGGGAAGGGCCGGTTCGCCGGGCTGGGCGACGGCAGCGATATGGCCGCGCTCGTGAAGATCGTCCACACCGAATTGCTGGCGGGCCGCGCCTATCGCGATCCGTTCACCGGCGAAGCGACGACCGTCGACGCCCTGCTTTCCACACTGGCCGAATGGCGCACACTGATCGACGCGAATCGCGACGTGACCCGCGTCCTGGGCGTCGCCGGCTGGAAACGCGAGACCGTCGAGGCGCTGCTCTGGGGTGGTGGCAATGGCCCGCGCTATCGCGGATCGAACGCGTATGGCGGCACGACCCTGTTGTGGCGATCGCGCGTGCCGCCGGCGATGCTGCGCGAGATCGACGGATCCGGCGCGCCCATCGGCGAGATCGAGGACGGCTTCCTTCGCTCCACCGGGCTGGGCGCCAATTGCGTGCCGCCGCTCTCGATCGCCGTCGACCGCACCGGCGTGCATTTCGATCCCAGCGGGCCGAGCGACCTGGAAACGATGCTGGAACGGGGCCAGTTTCCCGATGCTCTGATCCAGCGCGCCGAAACACTGGTCGCGCGGATCGTCGCGGCGGGTCTCAGCAAATATGGTCGCGGTGCAGCCGCACTGGCCCGCCCGGCGGGCGGACGTCGCCATGTATTGGTCACCGGCCAGGTAGAGGACGACCGCTCGGTGCTCTGCGGCGGCGCCGGGCGCACCAACCTCGACCTGCTGGTCGCCGCACGGGCCGCAGAGCCGGATGCCTATATCCTTTACAAGCCGCACCCGGACGTGGAGGCGGGACACCGCAAGGGCGCGATCGAGGACGTCGTGGCGCTGCGTCATGCCGATCGGATCGAGCGTGATGCGCCTATCTCGGCACTGCTCGACATGGTGGATGCGCTGCACGTGCTCACCTCGCTCGCGGGATTCGAGGCGCTGCTGCGCGGCAAGCAAGTCATCGCCCACGGCGTTCCTTTTTATGCTGGCTGGGGGCTGACGCGGGATCTTGGCCCGGTTCCGACACGGCGCACCGCACGCCGCACGCTCGCCGAACTCGTCGCCGCAGTACTTATCCTGTATCCACGGTACCTTGATCCTGTCACCCGACTGCCTTGTCCGGTCGAGGTCCTGGTCGACCGCATGATCGCGGATCAGGCCACCACGCCATCTTTGCTGGAACGATTGC
The DNA here is from genome assembly GCF_001650735.1 of Sphingomonas sp. TDK1. Taxonomy (GTDB): domain Bacteria; phylum Pseudomonadota; class Alphaproteobacteria; order Sphingomonadales; family Sphingomonadaceae; genus Sphingomonas. Next base: position 274,665 of record NZ_LXVY01000004.1, read on the forward strand.
GTATTCTGCAAGGTCAGGCTAGACGCAGCCTCGCCCGTTTGGGGACCGGCCGATGAAACATGTGCGACCTTTACGGCGATCTTTTCTTTTCCTGCAGGGACCCCCGGGCCCGTTTTTCTGGCAGTTGAGCCGTCAGCTCGAGCAGCGCGGCTGCGCGGTACATCGCATCAACCTGAACGGCGGCGACCGCTATGACTGGCCAGAGGGCGCGGTCGACTATCGTGGCCGGATCGATTCGTGGCCGATCTTCTTCGATCGATTCGTGCGCGAGCATGACGTTACCGATCTGGTGCTCTATGGCGACTGCCGGCCGATGCACCTCGCGGCACACCGGCTCGCCAAGCTGCGCGGCGTGGCGATCCACGTCTATGAAGAAGGCTATATCCGCCCGGACTGGATGACACTGGAGCCGGGCGGCGTGAACGGCCATTCGACGCTTGATCGCGATCCGGCGTCGATTCGCGCGCGCGCACGCACGCTGCCACCACTCCAAGACCTGCCGCCGATCACCGCCAGCTTCGGCCGCCGCGCACGCGATTCATACTGGTATTATCATCGTGTCGTCACCGGCCGCTTCCGCTTTCCCTTCTATCGCTCGCATCGCAAGGGGATCATCATCGTCGAGGGGCTGGGCTGGATCCGCAAGTTCGCGCTCAGCCGCCGTCGCGCCGCGCAGGCGCAGGCGACGCTCACCGCGGTCGCGAACCGCCCCTATTTCCTGTTCCCGCTGCAGCTGACCGGCGACTACCAGATCCGCGAGCATTCGCCGTTCGGATCGATGATGACGGCGGCCGACTATGTGCTGGACAGCTTCGCCCATTGCGCGCCGGCCGATGCGCATCTTCTGGTGAAGGAGCATCCGCTCGACTGCGGCTTCCACAACTGGCGCAGCTTCCTGCATAAGCGGGCGAAGGCGCTGGGGATCGCGGATCGCGTGCACCATATCGAAGGCGGCGACCTCAGCCGCCTGGCGCGCGAGGCGCAGGGCATGGTCTGTGTCAACAGCACGTCGGGCACGCTCGCGCTGTCGGCCGGCAAGCCGGTGATCGTGCTGGGCGACGCCATCTATGACGTGCCCGGCGTAACCCATCAGGGCCATCTCGACCGCTTCTGGGAAGCCCCGCAGGCGCCCGACATGGAGCTGTACGATGCCTTCCGGCGCGTGCTGCACGACCACTGCCTGATCCGTGGCGGGCTCGCCAGCGAGTCGGCGACCGAGACGCTCGTCGCCAACAGCGTCGAGCGACTGCTGGGCGACGTGCCGGAAGAACTGGCGCGGGTCAGCAGCGAGACCGCGCTGTTCATCTGATCAGGCGGCAGGCTCCAGCCCGGCATCGTCGAACCAGCCCCGCCGCCGCCCGGCGACGAACAGCCGATTGACCAAGGGGTTGGACCAGCCGCAATTGGTCGAAAAATCCCGCTGCAGCGTGTCATGGTGCAGCTGGTGCGCGGCGGGGGTCATCAGAAGGCCGCAGCGGCGCATCGCCCGCACGATCCACGGATTGTGCGCTCGGTGCAGCGAGCCGTGGAAATATTGCGCGAACGCCCCACCGACGATCAGCGCGATACCCCCGGCTGCGACCCAGCCCGGCACCAGCCCGGTAAAAGCCAGCACGTTGAGCAGCACCGATATCGGTAGCGCCGCAAGGATGACCGTGCTGCCGATCAGGCGCCACAGATCGCGGCGGCCGAGTGCGTCCGGGCGCGGGTGGTGATTCTTGAAGTCATAAACCAGACGGTCGAGCGGACCCACCTTTGCCATGCGCTCGCGCCACAGTGCCTTGTAATGGTCCGATTCGCGTGAACCGGCATAAAAATACAGCTGGTCCAGGCCCTTGCCTGCCGGCGTCGGGCGATAATCCATGTACATATGGACCAACCCGGAGGCGAGATCGGCGGCATACCAGCCCGCCAGCAACGCCGGCAGCGACCACCAGCTGAGATCGAGCAGCGCCGCCAAGACATTGCCCGCCAGCGAAAGCAGGAACAGCGGCATCAATATTCGTCGCGCCATCGCAAGATCCAGATCGCACCGCCCATGCGGCAGCGTACACCGCCCGCCTCCTAACCGCTGCACGCTGGCGCAGCAACGGCTTGATTTGTGCGGTGGGCGGGCGCAAGCGGCGTGGATCGTGCACCATCCTCTGCCCTGCCCGTTCCGATCGACTTCGGCGAACTGAATCCTACAGCGATGCAGCGCGACCTTCTCATCGACATCAGCCGCCTGATCTGGCGCACCTGGACGGGACGACTTCCCACCGGCATCGACCGGGTCTGCCTTGCCTATGTCGATCGGTTCGCAAGCCGCGCGCAGGCGGTGATCCAGCGTGGAAACCTCCGCCAGATCCTGACGCCGGCCCTGTCCGACGCCATCTTCCGGCTGATCCGCGAGGGCGGCCCGCAATTTCGTACGCGCGCGCCGCGGCTGGCGATGCGCGCGCTGGTGGCACAGCGTGGGGGGCAACTGGGAGAGGACCGACTCTATCTCAATGTCGGCCATACGGGGCTGGATGCCACCGGCCTCGTCGCCTGGACCGAAAAGGCGCGGGTGCGGCCCGTCTATCTGATCCACGACCTGATCCCCCTCACCCATCCCGAATTCTGCCGGGTTGGCGAGGATATCCGCCACCATCGCCGCATGGCCAACGCGCTCGCCAGCGCCGCCGGCATCATCGGCAATTCGCAAGCGACGCTCGACGAATTCGCCGCCTTTGCGAAAGCCGAAGGCAAGCCCTGCCCGCCGATGCTGCCGGCGTTGCTCGGCGGGCACCCACTGCCCGCGGATGCGCCGCCGATCGCGCTCGACCGGCCCTATTTCGTCACGCTCGGCACGATCGAGGGGCGCAAGAACCATGTCCTGCTGCTCCAGCTCTGGCGCAGACTGATCAGCCACAATCCCGTGGCCTGCCCCAAGCTGGTCATCATCGGGCAGCGGGGCTGGGAAGCGCAGACGGCGCTGGCCATGCTCGATCGGCTGCCGCTGCTGCAGGGGCATGTCGACGTGATCGAGGATTGTGGTGACACGGCGCTGGCCGGCTATCTGCGCGGCGCGCGGGCACTGCTGATGCCGAGTTTCGCCGAAGGCTATGGCCTGCCGGTCGTCGAGGCGCTCGGCGTCGGCACGCCGGTCGTCGCGAGCGACTTGCCGGTGTTCCGGGAGCTGGCCGGCGACATGCCGATCTATTGCGATCCGCTGGACGGGGCGACGTGGCTCGCCGCCATCGCGCATCATCTACAGGAAGGCGAGATCCGGAAAGACCAGCTCGCCCGGGTACAGGGCTTTGTGATGCCAAGCTGGGAGGCGCATTTCGCCGCCGTCACGCCCTGGCTCGCCAGCCTCTGACCGGAAGCACGGCATCTGATGTGGCTGACGTGGCGCCGTATCCGATCCGGAGACGGTCCAGGGGGTTCTGTTGCCCGGCCCCCCTGGCGGCCGCTGGAGTCCACTTCTGTTGCCCGGTGTGGCCCAACCGCGCATTTTAGAATAACCTTAGGCCGTTAAGCCGTGAGGTTACGCCGCAATAGCGAGTGCTTCGTTATCGTTGGCACTTGTGTAATGGGCCGTTGCGGTGGTCCCATTCCGAGCGAAGACAGCGCTTTTCAATACACGTCGATCCTGGTTCGGCCCCGTCAGAAACGGTGTCCAGATACACCACCGGTTATGGTGGAGCCGCCGGGTACTGCCCCCGGGTCCGCTGCATCTATTATACGCCATTGTTTATCGCCATAGCCGGGCGAACCCGGCAGAACCCTATATAGGGCATTCGCGCTTAATGAAAAGGTCAGGTTGCAAGGATTAAGCGCCTTCACACTGCCCCAATCGGTTGGCATGGAGAGTGCATCATGTTGACGCAGCGTTCCCGCTACGCGCTCCGCGCAATGCTTTTCCTCGCCGAACAGCCGATCGCTGGCGCCCCTGTCCCGATGAACCGGATCGCGGCGGAGGCGAACGTGCCCCGCAAATTCCTGGAACTGATCCTCGCCGATCTGCGCGAAGCCGGGTTCCTGCTGTCGACGCGCGGCAAGATGGGTGGCTATCGCCTCGCGCGGCCGGCGTACCTGATCTCCCTCGGGGAAATCATCCGCGTGATCGAAGGGCCGCTGGCGCTGGTCCCCTGCGTCAGCCGCACTGCCTATCGGCCGTGCAACGACTGCAAGGACGAGGCGGCCTGCGCGATCCGCCGCGCAATGGCGCGGGTGCGCGACGAGACGGCGCGTATTCTGGACGGCACCAGCCTCGCCGATGCCGCCGCAGAGGAACTGGCCGCGGCCTGAGCCCCGGCCGCCGTCCCTGTATCAGGAAGGCGGCGCGGTGCCATTGCCGGGCAGCTCACCCGCCGCCTCGGCCTCACGGATCAATACCGCCTCGGGACGCGGGATCGGCAGGTCGCCGGGATTGAGGCCCGGCCCCGGCACGCTGTGATCTACGCGGTACAGGACGCTCGGCCCGTCGCGCCAGATCGGGATCAGCCCCTGCTCGTAGCGCGGGTCGAACCTCGGCGGGCGGATCAGCCAGACATAGTCGAACGCATCGCGCGGAAACAGCGCCAGGCTGCGCGCGATCGGGCGCCACCATTCGCGCGGGCACTGGACGTTGGTCACCAGCTCGGACGGATCATGGGCGAAGCGCTTGGCCGCACGGTAGCGGACGGTGAGCAGCTGCCCGCCGGCCATCGACCATTGATCGTTCGTATAGGCCAGCCGCCGCTCAAGCGCGAGGCCGGGCACGTGCTGGAGCCGGGTCATCGCCCATTCGTTATAGCAGGTCTCGCCCACGAAGCTGACGAGTCGCGCGCCGACCGGCAGGTGATCGAGCGCCTTGAGCTCGCGATCATAGGTCTGGTCGTAAAGGTAGAAGCTGGCGGTGGTCGCGCCGATGCGGGCGAGGAAGAAGGCGAGGCCCAGGGCCGCCACGGTGTTCGCGCCGCGCATCGAAAGGCCAGGCTTGGGCCGGATGGCCAGGATCGCGATGGCGATCAGGAACGGCACCAGCCGCATGTCCGCATAGGCGGAGCCAAACACGACGCGTGGCAGGAAGATGTAGACCAGCAGCAGGAACAGCGCCGACAGGCCGAGATTGCGCGAATATTGGATGTTCGGGTCGCGCACCGCCTTCAGCATCAGCAGGAAGATGACGCCGACGCTGGCGAGATCGAACAGCTGCCAGCGATCGCGGAACACCTGCGTCACCCACAAGGTCTTGGCCCGCCAGTTGAACCAGTCGAAGGTCTGGCCGGAGACATGCTCGCCGCCGCGCCAGATCACCATCAGCACCGCCGGCAGCGCCAGCACCAGGCACTGCATGCCCGCAAAGAAGCAGGGTGCCAGCCAGCCGCCAATCAGATCCTTGTACCAGGGCAGATCGGGATTGCGGCGCTGGTCGTGCTGGCGGATCAGCTCAGCCGAGAAGGCGAGCACGCCCAGCACGCCCCAGCCAAAGGTGTGCGCGATCCAGATCAGCACCGAGATCGGCACGAACACGATCGACCGGAAGCGGAACCTGCCGAGCCGGCCGAGGCGCAACCACCAGCCGAACGCCAGCATCGCCAGTCCCATCGAGAAGGCGAAATTGACGAAGCCGAAATGGAAGGGGAAGGCATAGGCGAGCGGCAGCGCGAACAGCGCGGTCGCAGGAATCCGACCATGCACCTCGCGCGCGATCATCAGGAAGCCAGCGACGGTCATCGCCGGGATGCTGATCACGATCAGCTTCACGCCCAGTTCGAGGCCGAAGAGCTTCGACATGGGGATGATCGCCAGATCGACCCCCAGATTGCCCATCAGCTGCCAGCGAAAGTCATACCATTGGCGCAGCCACGGCACCGCGTCGTAGGTGAACTGCACGCGATAGCGGCCCATATGGCCGGGCAGATCGACCAAGGGCGGAATATCCGGCCATAGCAGCGGCACCATCGCCACCAGCGTCGCGAAGAGCACGAACCAGCGTGTCTGCCACCAGTGCAGCCGAACCCCATTATCCATCGCGCCGCTTTAGTGCGCGGGCGGCCTCTACGGCAAGCGCTTGTCGGCGGGTCGCCGCACCCGGTACAGGATCGACGGGCCGGAGCGGGCGACTTCGATCAGATCGGCCGGCAGGTGCGTGGGGCGGAAGCCCAGGATCCAGACATGGTCGAACGTCCCACGATCGAAATCGCGCAGCATCCTCGGCAGGCCGGCGGGGGACAGGGCGCAGCTGGGATCATAGATCAATTGCGACGGGTCCGCCCGATAGACGCCCGCGTGCGGGTGGCGATCCCGCAGGAGCTGCTGGCCGGCCAGCGTCCACTCGCTGTTGTCGAAGACGTCGCGGCGGGCAAGCGCGAACCCGGCGACATGGGCGAGCCGCTGCGCGCTCCACTCGATACAGGATGTGCGCACCGCAACCAGCACGGCGGCGCCGCGCGGCAGCGCCGTCTCCACCGCGGCAGCCTGTTCCTGCGCGGCGGCGGCGCCAACGAACACCCAGGTGGTGGTCGTGACCCGCAGCAGGAAGAAGGCGGTGGCCGCGGTGGCGAGCGCTGCCCCGTGCCGCGCCGCCCGCGGGCGGATCGCCACGATCAGCAGCGCGACGACATAGGGGGCCATCCGCATGTCGACATAGGCCCCGCCCAGCAGCCGATAGGGGAGCAGCAGCCAGGCCAGCGCGCCGACCGCCGCCGCCCAGGCCAGCGGCCGGTCGACCCGGAGCAACGCGCTGCGCAACCCCGCCCAGCAAAGCAGCGCCAGCACCAGCACGGCGAGGAAATCATAGGTGGGCCATTGCTCGCGCAGGAGAGAGGCGAGCCAGCCGATCTTCGCGCGCCATTCCCAGCTGGCGTTGAGATGTCCGTCCCCGGAAGCACCGCCCGCCAGCATCGGGATCACCGGGCCGGTGAGGAGCAGGCAGCGCAGCCCTGCACGGAGGATGGCGCGCGTCCAGATCACGCCGGCGGCACGCAATGTCGCCAGCTCGCTCCCGAAGGCGAACAGGCCGAACATCGCCCAGCCGAAGCAATGGGCAGTCCACAGCAACAGCGCGATGGGTACGAACAGCAGCGCGCGCAGTCGCAGCCGGCCATCGCGTGCCAATCGCATCCACAGTGCCAGCGCGAGCAGCGCCAGCGCGGCCGACAGGGCGAAGTTCACGAAGCCGAACTGGAAGGGAAACCCATAGGCCAGGGGAAAGGCAAAGGGCGCCGCCGGTGCGAGCCGCCCCCCGCCCCCTTCGCGCGATACGAGGATAAGGCCGGCGATGGTCAGCGCAGGGATCGCCAGCACCACCAGCTTGGTCGCGAGCTCGACACCGAGCAACGGCACCAGCGGCAGCACCGCCAGATCGACGCCGAGATTGCCGATCCATCGCCACTGATAGGTCCAATGCCGCTGAAGCTCGGGCGAGGTCGCGAGGCTTGCGGCGACATGATAGCGGCCGAGATGGCCCGGCAGGTCGACCAGCGGCGGCACGGCCGGCCAGAGCAACGGCAGCGCGCCGAGCAGCACGGCGGCCAGCGCGAACCACCGCGTCTCCCACCAACGCCGCTCGCTCAATGCGCGGATCCGCGTCCGACAAGCCGATAGACGTTGGGCACTTCGCCCGGCTTGGAAACCGGGGCGAGCCAGCCGGGCACTTGGCCGGCACGCAGCGCCCCGGCCAGGCGATTCAGGTCGCTCCCCGCCGCGCCGAGCTCGCCAAGCCCATCCGGGCAGAGCGCGACATAGTCGACGCCCCAGCGGCGGGCGACCGCTTCGGCCTGGACGGGCGGACTTTGGAAAAGGTCGAGCATCGCGCGATTTCCTTGGGTGTTGCGGTGATATGGTCCGGCAAGAACGCGGTGGCGGCTGACAGGCAGCAGATCCGCGCTGAAATCGATCGGCGCGACAACGAGGCCGGGCGGAAGGGCGGCAACCCGCGCCAGTGCGGCGGGCGCGGTGCAATCGGTGGCGGCAGGCACTGCCCGCTCGGCCGGCGCCTCGCCCGCCATGCCGTAGACGATTCCGGCAGACCCCAGCCAGGTAGCGCCCAGCAACAGCGGCCCACGGCCCCGCGCTGCGGAGACCATCGCGGCCAGCGCCGGCGCCCCCAGCATCGCCGCGACATAGGCGCCGCGCAGCTGCACCAGCAGGATCAGCACCGCCACGAGCTGGAAGGCCAGCAGTATCGTCCATGCTGTCGTCCGGCTGCGCCAGGCCTGCCATGCCGCAGCCGCGAGTCCGGCAAAGGCCACCCCGCCGAATGCGATGCCTTGCGCCCAAGATGCCGCCGTGATCGTCTGCGCCTCGGCCACCTTCGCCAGCCAGACGCGCGCGAGCACCGGATCGACGGCCCCATAGGGCGACAAGCAGGCCGGCGATACCAGCAGGGCCGCGCAGACTGCCGTACCGCCGCTCGCCAGCAGCACGACCAGCCGCCCCCGCGGATCCTCAAGGACGACTCCGCCCCCCGCCATCATGGCGGGCGCGAGAGCGCCCAGCATCGCGGCACGCCAGAGGGTGGCGGTGAATCCGTCACAGGCAGGATAGTCCCAACCGCGCGTAGCGAACAGCGCGCGTTCGACGCCCAAGCCGATCAACAGCGCCATCGCATAGCCTGCCATGCGCGCCTGCCCCGCCCGGCCTTCGCGCACCCACCGTACCGCGATACCGAGTCCGCCGACCGCCAGAATCGGTGCGGTTTCCAGCCCGATCCCCAGCGATATCGCGCTCGCCGCACCCGCAGCTGCACCTGCCCCCATCGTCCCTGCCGCCAGCGCCGCGCGGAGCAGCGCCAGCACGAGCACCAGTTGCAGGCCGTGATGATCGATGCGCCCCGGCGCGAAGATCGTCGTCGCGGGATAGGCCAGCGCAGCAACGAGCAACGCCGCGCCGGGGGGTACAGCAAGCCGCCGCGCGATACCCGCGACCAGCATCAGCGCCACGGCGAACCACAGGATGGGCACCGCCGTCACCGCGACGATCGTCGCCGCATAGGAACCGAGAATCGGCGTCCCGAGGAGGATCATCGCCGCCGGTGCCAGATCCGCGATGCGCGACCAATGCATCGGCAGGCCCGGCGGGGGGCCAAGCCGATACTGGGTCAGATCGGCAAAGCCCTGCCCGCCCAGCCAGTCCCGGACCTGTTGCAATCGCAAGCCGTCATCGGCGTCGGGCAAGCGCAGCGCCGCAAGCCCGGCATGATCCCGCGCCGTCCATGCGGCCCCCAGCAGCAGCGCCAGGCCGACCGCGTGGATCGAATCGCGCACGGCGCAGCGAGGAAGGCCCGAACCCATGAAGCTGGGCTAATCCCCCATGGTTAACTGTTGGTTAGGCCGCCGCTCCGGGCACCTACCCGCTATTGCGAAGCGCCGTGGCGATGGCGTTGATCGAAAGAAGAATGCCCTCGCCGATCCGCGGATCGGCTTCGCCCGCGCGGTGACGCTTCATCAACTCGATTTGAAGCAGGTTGAGTGGCTCGATATAGGGCAGCCGCAACCGGATCGAGGTTTCCAACGGCGGGTGTTTCTCCAGCAGGCGTGTCTGACGCGTCACCTGGAGAAGCCCGTCATGGGTCTGCTGCCAGCCGTCGCGAATCCGCCCGAAGATGCCGTTGCGCAGCGCTGCGTCCTCGACCAGCGCCGCATAATGGCTGGCAATGCCCATGTCGGACTTGGCGAGCACCTGTTCCATATTGTCCAGTGTCGCGCGGAACAGCGGCCAGGCGCTCGCCATTTCGCGCAGCAGCCCCTTGTCCTCGAACGCCTCCAGCGCCGCGCCGACGCCGTACCAGCCAGGCAGCATCACGCGGGCCTGCGCCCAGCTGAACACCCAGGGAATCGCGCGCAGATCCTCGATCGCGTCGCTCTTCTTGCGGCTGGCGGGGCGCGAGCCGATCTTCAGGCCCGCAATCTCGGCGATCGGCGTCATCTGGCGGAAGAAGGTGGTGAAGCCCGGTGTCTCGTAGACCAGCCCGCGATAGGCACGGAAAGCGCTGTCGGAGAGCTGGTCCATCGCCGCGGCGAAGCGCTCGGCATCGGCGGGCGCCAGCCGTTCGGGCTCCAGGCTGGCGAGCAGCGTGGCCGAGGTCATCGCCTCGAGATTGGTCATCGCGCTTTCGGGGCTGCCATATTTGGCGGCGATCACCTCGCCCTGTTCGGTGATGCGGATGCGGCCCTGCACCGTGCCCGGCGGCTGCGCGAGGATCGCCGAGAAGCTCGATCCGCCGCCGCGCCCCACCGCGCCGCCGCGGCCATGGAACAGCTGCATGGCGACGCCCGCTTCCTCGAACACCGGCTTGAGCGCGGTCGACCCGCGACTAAGCTGCCAGGTGGAGGTGAGGTACCCCCCATCCTTGTTCGAATCGGAATAGCCGATCATCACTTCCTGTTGCCCGCGCGCCGCGGCGATTGCGGCGACCTCGGGCAGGCCGAGCCAGGCTTCCATGATCGGCGGCGCGGCTTCGAGGTCGGCGATCGTTTCGAACAACGGAATCGCCATGATGTGCGCCTGCGGCATCTCGCCCGGCACGTAGAGCCCGGCTTCCTTGAGCAGGATATGGACCTCGAGCAGGTCGGATACCGACTGCGCCATCGAAACGATGTAGTGGCGGATACAATCCCGGCCGTAGCGGGCATGTGCCGCCGCGGCCTCGCGCACGATCGCGAGCTCGGTGGCGGTTTCCTCCGAATAGACGGCATAGGGGCTGGTCAGCGGCCGGGCATTGGCGAGTTCGCCGCGCAGCAGGTCGATGCGGGCCTGCTCACCGAGGGCGGGGTAGTCGTCACACACGCCCGCCGACTGGAGCAGCTCCGCAACCACCCGCTCGTGGATCGCGCTGTTCTGGCGCATGTCGAGCGTTGCGAGGTGGAAGCCGAACGTTTCCACCGCCCGGATCAGCCGGCCGAGTGCGCCGCCGGTGGCGAGCGGCCCGCCATCGGCAAGCCCGCGTGCGATCGCAACGAGGTCCTCGCGGAATTCCGCCGGGTGGCCATAGGGCTTGGCCGGGATGGGCGACGGCCGGCCCGGCTTCTTGCCGACCAGCTGCTCGTGCGTCGCGGAGAGTCGGGCGTAGATGCCGGTCAGCGCGCGACGATAGGGCTCGTCGCTGCGGCTCTTGCCGGTGTCGCCGCTGGCTTCGGCGAGCTTGAGCACCGCCTCGGGCACCTCCGTGTGCTCGGTCGAGATCGACAGCTCGGCGCCGAGCGCGTGGACCGATTCGAGATAATGATCGAGCACCGTCTCGGCAGCGCGGGCAAGCGCGAAGCGCATCGATTCTGCGGTGACGAAAGGATTGCCGTCCCTGTCGCCACCGATCCAGCTGCCGGGGCGCAGGAAGCTCGGCGCGCGGTCGCCCAGTGCGCGGTCCCAACGGGCGTAGAGCGCGGGCAGCACCGGCAGGAACACGTCGCGGAAATAGGAAAGTGCGGTTTCTACCTCATCAGGCACGCCCAGCTTCTCGCGGCGTAGCACCCTGGTCTGCCAGAGCAGCGCGATCTGGCGGAGAATGGCTTCTTCGACCTGGTCGCCGTCGGGCGTCTCGGCGACGCCCTGGTCGCGCAGCGCCATCAGCTCGGCGATGCGGTTCTTGTGGTCGATCATGGACTTGCGCCGCACCTCGGTCGGATGCGCGGTGAGCACCGGGCTGACCAGCGCATGATCGAGCAACGCCATGACCGGCTCGCGGCCGATACCGGACTTGGCCAGCCGCTCCAGCGCAGCGGCGACATCGGCGTCCTTCTCGGTAGCAACGCCCTGGCGGTCTTCCGCCAGATTGGCGAGCATCGAGAACAGCATGAAGCCGCGCACGAAATCCAGCGTCTCGTCCAGGCTCAGCCGGTCGAGCCCCGAATCGATCGCGCCTGCCCCCGCGACGCCGCGATGCCGATCCACCGAGGTCGCGCGAATATATTCGATGCGCTTGAACAGTTCCTCGCCACCATAGGCGCGAATGACATCCCCCAGCAGCCGCCCGAGAAAGCGGATGTCGGGATTGTTGGTGATTGCGATACTGGCCATGGCCGCATTTGCTGCACTGCAAAGCGAACGCGGTCAACTTGTTCACGCTACCAGAATCCCTAGCTTAAGCGCATGGATTTCGTTGCATTTGCAACCCACAGCGTACGACGCGCGATGATCGGCCAGGTGCGGGCGGTGTTCAACGATGCCGCGCGCGGCGAAACACCCGTGCAGCGGAGCGCGGACGGGCTCTTCGGGCCCGAATCGGTAGTGTGGCGGGTACATGGCGACGTGACCACGATGATGGTCGGCGGTGTTGCCGCGTTGTTCCTCCAGATGCTGCATCCGGCGGTGCTGGCGGGCGTATGGGACCATTCGAAGTTCCGGCACGACATGCTCGGCCGGCTTCGCCGCACCGCGCGCTTCATTGCACTGACCAGCTATGCTTCGCGCGGGGAAGCCGAGGCGGCGATCGCACGGGTGCGGGAGATCCATCACCATATCCACGGCACGCTGCCGGACTGCACGCCGTATGGCGCGGATAATCCCCGCCTCCTCGCCTGGGTGCATGTGACCGAGGCGGTGAGCTTCCTCGACGGGTGGATCCGCTATGCCGAGCCGGGCATGTCGCACGCGGACCAGGATCGCTATTTCGCAGAATTCGCGGTAGTGGCCGAGGCGCTCGGCGCTGATCCGGTGCCACACAATCGCTCTGAGGCGCTGGCGTTGATCGCGGAAATGCGTGCAGACCTCCGCTACGACGCGCGTACGCGTGCGGTCGCGAAACTGTTGCTCGAACAACCTGCCCCCAATCTCGGTGCCAAACCCTTCCAGGCCATGACCTTCGCCGCCGCCATCGACTTGCTGCCCGGCTGGGCCCGGCAGATGCACCATCTCTCGACGCCGCCCCTTGCCGGGCCGGCAGTGCGACTGGCCACGCGCCGTGTGGCGGAGACGTTGCGCTGGGCGTTTCGCTGACTTTGGCCCGCAGCCATGCCAGCCACGCCTGGGTCCACCGCTGCTTCGCTTGATCTGCCCGCGCGACATCCCGCCGTCGTATCCTTGCGCGGCGGGCTGGTGTTTGCGAGACCGGTCAGCGTACCAGGGTTAGGTCGGGCCGCCCGCGCGGGCGGGTCATGCTCGCCAGCACCAGCGTCAGCACCGCGGAAAAGACCGGCGCCAGCCAAAGCGCGTTCCAGCCCCAGCGGAACTGACTTTCGGCGCCGATCACCACGCCGCTGACGAAGCCAAGCCACAGCGCGAGATAGCGCAGCCAGCCGAAGCGATCGGCGTCGCCCATCAGCGCGCCGGCCAGCTTCTGCCCCATCTTGACCAACGATCCCGTCATGTAGGTGAGGCCGATCGTTACTTCGCCGTCGCGCTGGAACACGCCGTTCTCGGCGCCCATCGCCGCTGCCAGCAGGAGCAGCACGACCGGGCCGGGCATCAGCCTGCCAACCAGCGCCGCGATCACGAGCAGCAGCGTGACGACCGCCATGATCCTCGGCTGGTGCCGCTGCGGGCGGGCGCGGAAGATGACGCTCGACAGGATTACCCCGGCGACGAAACTCATTACCAACGACGCGGCGATCGCCGCGTCATAGGTAGAACCGCTGCCGAGGCCGACGCCCAGGCGCGTAGAATTGCCGCTCATGAACGAGGCGAAGAAACCGCCCAGGCTGGTGAAGGCGAGCGCATCCACGAAGCCGGCGAGCGCCGCCAGGAGGATCGCCAGTGCGATCAGCGGGGACTCGGTACGTTGCATGTCCCCTCTCTGCCCCAAGCCGACGCGACTCGCCAAGGGGCCGTGTTTGACTTCGGCCGCTGCCACGCGGCAAACGGAGCGGATGAACAGTTCGGTCGCCGCCCAGATCGGTCCCATCCTGCCGTGGCTCGACCTGTTCGGGATCGCCGTGTTCGCCGCAACCGGCGCGCTCGCCGCCACCCGGCACCAGCAGACCATCGTCACCGCCACCTTTTTCGCCCTGATCACCGGCGTGGGTGGTGGGACGGTGCGCGACCTGCTGATTGGCGCGCCGGTCTTCTGGGTGCACGACGCGACGGTCGCTTCGCTATGCCTGGGCATGTCGGCGATCGTATGGATCACGCCGCAACATTGGTGGAGTGACCGCACCTTCGCCTGGCTCGATGCACTGGGGCTGGCCGCTTATGCGGCCTTCGGTGCGGCCAAGGCGCTCGGCTATGGCATCCCGCCGGTGCCCGCTGCGGTGATGGGCGTGGTAACCGCCTGCGTGGGCGGCATCATCCGCGACGTGCTCGCCGGCGAACCATCGATCCTGATGCGGCCCGAGCTCTACGTAACGGCAGCGGCGCTGACCGCCTCCATCTATGTCGCGCTGAGCCTTTTGGGCTTGCCGCCCTACGCGGCCGGGCTGGTCGCCGCCTCGGCGGGATTCGCGCTGCGTGCCGCGGCGATCGTGTGGAAGCTGGGACTGCCGGCCTATCGCGGCGGCCGCTGAGCGATCAGCGTCGGCGCCGGGTAGGCGCGTGGAAATCCGCCGGCTTGTCGGCGATCCAGGCGAGGAAACGGCGGATGTCCTCGCGTTCGCGCAGCCGATCCAGCGTGGGATAAAGCCGCGCGAGCGCGGTGTTGCTGGCGCTGGCGTGGATGGCACGATGACAGATCGGATGCAGCGGCACGGTCTCGCGGCCGCCCTCGCTCTTCGGCACGAGATGGTGCCATTCGGTTCGTGCACCCAGGGGTCGGCTGCACAGCGCACAGGTCGCCGGCACCGGCCCCTCCGGCAACCAATCGAGCGCCGCGAGTGCGGCCTTGCGCCGCACCCGCCCGCGCATCAGTCCTTCATTGCCTCGATCAGCTTCTTCACTTCCTGGCTGCGGCCGCGCGGCAGCACCAGTACGTCCGCGCCGGAGACGACGACGATCAGATCCTCGACGCCGACGAGCGCGACACGCTTGCCGGGCTCGCTCTGCACTAGGCAGTTGGTGGCTTCGATCGCCACCACGTCGCCGCGCACCACGTTACCGCCGGCATCGGGATTGCTGATCGCATGCAGCGCATCCCAGCTGCCCACGTCGCTCCAGCCCATCGCCACCGGCACCACGGCGACACGGGGCGCCTTTTCCATGACCGCATAGTCAATCGAGTCGGACGGGCAGGCCGCGAAGCTCTCCGCATCGGGGAATATCCGGGTGCCTTCACGCCGCGCCTTGTCCATCGACTGCTGGGCAGCGACGAGCATCTCCGGCGCATAATCATTCAGCGCGCCGAGATACATGTCGGCGCGGAACAGGAAGATGCCGCCGTTCCAGGCGTGGTCCCCCGAGGCCATCATGGCTTCCGCGCGATCCTTGGGCGGCTTTTCGACGAAGCGGCCGACACGGTGGACGCCGGGCGCAAGTTCTTCCTCGTCGATCTTGATCCAGCCATAGCCGGTTTCCGGCGAGTCGGGCGCGATACCGAACGTGACAAGCCACCCCTCGTTTACCAGCGGCAGCGCAGCTTCGATCGCCGCGTGGAACGCCTCGACATTGCCGATGACATGGTCGGACGGCATGATCAGAATCGGTTCGCTGCCGCCGCCCGCGGCAAGGGCGGCCAAGGCGATAGCCGGTGCGGTGTTGCGGCCGATGGGTTCGAGGATCAGCGCCTTGATGGCGGTGCCGACGCCGCCGAGCTGTTCCTCCACCAGATCGGCGTGGAACGCGTTCGCGACAACGATGGGATCGGTGAACCGCTCGCCCGACGCGCGGCGCACGGTGAGCTGCAGCATGGTTTCCTCAGCCGTCAGCGAAAGCAGCTGCTTCGGGCGCTCAGGCCGCGACATGGGCCAAAGGCGGGTCCCCGATCCACCTGACAGGATGACAGGCGTGATCCGCTTCGATTCCGGCATTCGATGAAGCTCCTGTGTTCGATACATATACGCAAGTGCTAGTAAAGCTCGTCTGAAACAAGCCCACGGCGATTTTGTTACGACAGGAGAAATTTTCCGCCAGCCGAATCGGGCAGTCCTGCGACTTCAGCCTGCCGCAGCGATACTTGGCGCCGCGCCTTTCCCGCGCAGTGCCGCGCGCCATGCGGTGGGATAAGCCCATGATTTCCCCTTGATCCGTTTCGTTTACCCTTCCGCGCTACAAGGGGCGCGCCATGATCCGCCTGTTCAAGCACTATGTCCCCAACACCGTGCTCCTGCTCGGCCTGCTGGATGTGATTCTGTTGATCGCGGCGGGCGAGCTGGGCTGGCAGCTGCGGGCACACCAGATCCCGATGGATGTGGGCCCGATCGGCGATCGCGTGCCGCAGCTGGCGAGCTTCACCCTGGTCATCGAAACCGCGATGGTTGCACTCGGCGTCTATTCGGCAGAGGCGCTGCAATCGCTGCGGCATGCGCTGGCACGACTTGGCGTGGCGATCGGCCTGGGTGTGCTGGGCCTTAGCGTCCTCTATTTCCTGCTGCCGCCGATCGGCTTCTGGCGCTCGAACCTGCTCTACGCGGCCATTGCGGCGGTGGCCCTATTGCTGCTGATGCGGATCCTGCTCGGCAAGACGCTGGGCGGGCAGGCGTTCAAGCGCCGAATCGTCGTGCTGGGCGCCGGCCCCCGTGCCGAACGGCTGAAGCAGCTCTCCAAGATACCCGGTGCCAGCTTCGCCGTGGTTGGTTATGTAGCGATGAGCGACGTCAACCGCGTGATCCCGGAAGCGATCGCGCGCGACGCGATCTACAATCTCGCCGACCATGTAGTGCTGCTCAACGCAAGCGAAGTGGTGCTCGCGCTGGAGGAGCGACGCAATGCGCTGCCGCTGAAGGACCTGCTGCGCATCAAGACCACCGGCGTCCATGTCAACGAATTCTCGACCTTTCTCGAGCGAGTAACGGGCCGGGTAGACCTGGACAGCGTAAACCCCAGCTGGCTGATCTTCTCCGATGGTTTCTCGTCGGGTCGAATGATGTCGGGGCTGTTCAAGCGGCTGTTCGACGTCGTCGCCAGCCTGTTGCTGCTGGCGCTTACCTTGCCGCTGGTGCTCGTCACCGCGGTGCTGATCAAGCTGGAAAGCCGCGGCCCCGCGCTCTACCGCCAGCTGCGCGTCGGCCTGTACGGCCAGTCCTTCCACGTCCTCAAGCTGCGCTCGATGCGCCAGGATGCCGAGGCTCCGGGTGAGGCGGTATGGGCGGAGAAGGACGATCCGCGCATCACCCGTGTCGGCCGGATCATCCGTAAGATCCGCATCGACGAACTGCCGCAGTGCTGGAGTGTGCTGAAAGGCGAGATGAGCTTCGTCGGCCCGCGCCCGGAGCGGCCCCAATTCGTCGACGATCTCGAACAGGCCCTGCCCTATTATGCCGAGCGGCACATGGTGAAGCCGGGCATCACCGGCTGGGCGCAGATCAACTATCCCTATGGCGCCTCGATCGACGATGCGCGCCAGAAACTCGAATATGACCTGTTCTATGCAAAGAACTATTCGCCCTTCCTCGATCTCCTGATCCTGCTGCAGACGGCGCGCGTCATCCTGTTCCCGAGCGGCGCACGCTGATGCTGACGGCGGCGCTGAGCCTCTGGCTGCATGCGCTGGCAGCGCTGCTCTTCGCGCTGCTTCCCGTCGCCGCGCTGCGCACTGGCGGGGACCCGCTGCCGCGTCGCGCATTGGCAGCGGCGCTGGCGCTTACTGCGTTGGCGGCGCTGGCAACCGCCGGCATTGGCGCGCAGGAAATCGCCACCCGAATCGCCGAAACGCTGCGCACATTTGCCTGGCTGGGCTTCCTGTTGCTGCTGCACCGCCGCGCCGGGGAGCCGCGACCGCCGCTCGCACTCGAGACGGTCTACGGCGTGGTGGCGCTGGTGACGCTGGCGGCGTTCGCGCTCGATCTTGTCGCCGCGGTGCCGGGATCGATGACCGAGGAAGCAGGCTCGGTGGCGCTGCTGCTGCACCTGCTGGTCGCCGTGGCCGCGATGGTGATGGTGCAGGCGCTGCATTCCGCGCTTGCCCATAGCGCGGGCGGGGGCCTGCGCTGGACGGTGGCGGCAGTCGGCGGATTGTGGCTCACCGAATTTGCCGTCCTTACCCTCGCCTATCTGGGCGTGCCGCTCGCCGGGCTGCTGCTCGTCGCGCGCGGAACGGCGCTGGTGTGTGTCGCCGCCGCCATGGGCCTCGGGTTGCAGCGGCGCGGCGACTGGCGCGTGCGGATGTCCCGGACCGTGGCCTATCAGTCGCTGACGCTCGTCGCGGTCGGCGCCTATTTCGTGCTGCTGGCACTGGCGACCAGCGCGTTCGCGACGCTGGGCGGCAGCCATGCCCGGCTGTTGCAGACCGCGTTCGTCTTCGGGGCGACGGCCGCGATCCTGGCGCTCGTCTCGAACAGCGGGCTGCGCGGCTGGGTGAAGGTGAAGCTCGCCAAGCACCTGTTCCGGCACCGCTACGACTATCGTGCCGAGTGGCTGCGGTTCACCGAAACGCTGGGGGCGCCGGGCGTTGCACCGCTCGATCAACGCATCGTTCGCGCCCTCGCTGACCTGACCGCCTCGCCCGCGGGCCTGTTGCTCGTTGCCGAAGAGGGCGGGCTGATACCAGGCGCGGGCTGGCACTGGGACCGCGCCACGCTGCCGCCCGTGACCGACACGGCACTGGCGATGCACCTCGAATCGACCGGCCGCATCATCGAGGTGGATGCCGTTCGGCAGGGTCAGGCGGACGCGGCCGATACCGATGCGACCCCCGGCTGGTTGCGCGAAACGGAAAGCGCGTGGGTGGTGGTGCCGTTGCTCCATCGTGGTACGCTGGTCGGTGCGATCGTGCTCGCACGCCCGGCCGAGGCGCGACGGCTCGACTGGGAAGATTTCGACCTGCTCAAGGCCGCCGGCCGCCAGGTGGCGAGCTATCTCGCCGAAGCCCGCGCCCAGGAAGCACTCGCCGAAGCGCAGCGCTTCGACGAGTTCAACCGCCGCTTCGCTTTCCTGCTGCACGACATCAAAAACCTGGTGAGCCAATTGGCGCTTACCGCCCGCAACGCCGAGCGCCACGCCGACAATCCCGAATTCCGGGCCGACATGATCGCGACGCTACGCGATTCGTCGGACCGACTGAACGCGCTGCTCGCTCGCCTCGGCCAACACCATCGCGGGCGCAGCGAGCCGCCGCGCCCCACCCCGCTGCTGCCGCTGATTGAACGGCTGGCCGCCCGCCAGCCTGCGCAGGTTGCGCTGCTATCGGGCGCAGCGCCCGCCATCGCCTTGGCCGAGCCGGCGGCGCTGGAGCAACTGCTTGTCCACCTCATCCAGAACGCGATCGAAGCGAGCCCGGCCGACGCGCCGGTGCGCATCGGGCTCGCCACCGACCGGGAAAGCGCCATCATCGACGTGATTGATCGCGGCTGCGGCATGTCGCCCAGCTTCGTCCGCAACCGCCTGTTCAAGCCGTTCACCTCGTCCAAGCCAGGCGGCTTTGGGCTCGGCACGTTCGAAGCGCAGCAGCTGGTGCAGGGTATGGGCGGCCGGATCGAGGTGCATTCGCGCGAGGGCCAGGGCACCCGCTTCCGCATCGTCCTGCGCGCCGCCCCGGCGGTGGAGGTCGCGGCATGAGCGAGGCGTCCATCAGGCTGTTGCCAAAGTTGCTGATCGTCGAGGACGATGCCGGACTCCAGCGCCAGCTGCGCTGGGCCTATGAAGGCTACACGATTCTCGCCGCCACGACCCGCGACGAGGCGATCACCATGCTCCGCGCCGAGGAGCCGCCGGTGGTGACGCTCGACCTGGGCCTGCCCCCCGATCCGGACGGCACCAGCGAGGGCTTCGCGACACTGGAAGCGATCCTCAAGCTCGCCCCTGCCACCAAGGTGATCGTCGCCTCGGGCCATTTCGAGCGCGAGTCGATGCGCCGCGCGATCGAACTGGGCGCCTGGGACTTTTACCAGAAGCCGATCGACATCGACGCGCTGGGGTTGATTGTCGCCCGTGCCTTTCACGTCCATGCGCTGGAGGCGGAGAATCGCCGGCTCGCCGAACGGGCCGAGGCAAAGGCCGTGCTGGGGGGCATGATCACCGCGGCGCCGGAGATGCTCAAGGTCACCCGCACGATCGAGCGGGTCGCGGGTGCCGATGTATCGGTGATGCTGTTGGGTGCCAGCGGCACCGGCAAGGAGTTGCTCGCTCGCGGGTTGCACGAGGCGAGCCCCCGCAGCGCCGGCAGCTTCGTCGCGATCAACTGCGCGGCGATTCCCGAGACGCTGCTCGAATCGGAGCTGTTCGGCCATGAGAAGGGCGCGTTCACCGGCGCGGTGAAGACCACCGAGGGCAAGATCGAGCTGGCGCAGGGCGGCACGCTGTTCCTCGACGAAGTGGGCGACATTCCGCTGCCGCTGCAGGTCAAGCTGCTGCGCTTCCTGCAGGAGCGGGTGATCGAGCGGATCGGCGGGCGCAAGGCGATCCCGGTCGACACGCGGATCGTCTGCGCCACCCATCGCGACCTCGATGCGATGGTGGCGGAAGGCCGGTTCCGCGAGGATCTCTATTATCGGCTCGCCGAGATCGTCGTGCGGATTCCGTCGCTGGCGGAACGACCGGGTGACGCCGGACTGCTCGCCCGCCACTTCCTCGCCCGCTACGCCGATCAGATGAAGGCCGGGCAGAAGAGCTTCGCCCCCGACGCGCTCGCGGCGATCGACGCCTGGGGCTGGCCGGGCAATGTCCGGGAGTTGGAGAACCGCATCAAGCGCGCGGTGATCATGGCCGAGGGCAAGACGGTCCATGCCGAGGACCTTGACCTCGCACCGGGCGACGCGGCGGCGATCAACCTCCGCGCGGTGCGCGAGGCAGCCGACCGCCGGGCCATCCGCCATGCGCTGGCGCGGAGCGACGGCAATGTCTCTGCGGCCGCGCGGCTGCTCGGGATCAGCCGGCCCACGCTATATGATCTGCTGAAGGCGTACGACCTGCAGACCTGATCCCCCCAGCTGCCTCCGGAAGGGGGAAGCAAAGCGCAGGAAATCAAAACGCGAAGCCTAGTTTTTCTTCTCGGCCTGCACCGCCGCCTGCGGATCCTTGGCGGGCGTGCCCTCACCCGGCGTCGCCTGCTGGACGTTCACCGAGACGTCCGCGCCTTCGGCCGCACTGTTGCTCTGGACCCCGGCATTGTCCGGCTGCGAGCCCGCGGCAGGAGCAGCCGGCAGCGGCAGGTTCGAGCCCTGCTTGTTGAGATACAGGATCACGTCGGCGCGCAGCTGCGGATCCGAGATGCCGGCGAAGGTCATCTTGGTGCCGGGCGCGAACTTGCGCGGGTTGGTCAGCCAGGCGTCCATCTTGTCGAGATCCCAGCTGCCGCCGACGCCCTTCAGCGCGTCGGAGAAGGCAAAGCCGCCCTTGCCCTGTGCGATGCCCTCGCCCAGCGTGGCGTAGAGGTTCGGGCCGATGCCGTTGGCGCCGCCCTGCGCGATGGTGTGGCACGAGGCACACTGCTTGAAGCCGCTCTCGCCCTTGGCGACGTCGCCCTTGGCGAGGCGTACCGGCAGCGGCTCGGCTGCGGCGGCGCCGCCGGTCGCATCTTCGACTGCCTCGACGACATAGCCGGGACGTTCAGGCTTTTCGGAATGGAAGTATTTCGCGCTCGCGATCGAAAGTCCAAGGGCGGCGATACCACCCGCCAGCGCCCAACCTGCGATCGTATTGAAGCGATCCTGCATCCATCCGCTCCCACCTGTGCTTTGGTTCATCTTTAGAGCGTGGCCGACAACAAAGGCAAGCGGACTTGCGGCGGGCTTTCCCGGAGGCTAGCCCCGCCCGCCATGGAGAATTTCGCCGCCCCCGCCCGCCCGATCGTCGCCCGCATGCTTGCCGAGGCCGAGGCTGCTCCGGCGCGCGCCGTGGCATTTCAAGGCGCGCCGGGCGCCAATTCGCATGTCGCGGTGCGCGAGGCGTTTCCCGATGCACTGCCGCTGCCCTGCTTCTCGTTCGACGATGCGATCGATGCGGTGAAGGAAGGCCGCGCCGACCGGGCGATGATTCCGATCGAGAATTCGCTCCACGGCCGCGTGGCGGACATCCACTTCCTGCTGCCCGAATCCGGCTTGTCGATCATCGGCGAGCATTTCCTCGCCATCCGCCACACGCTGATGGGCACCGGCCCGATTGCCGGCGTGCGCGAGGCGATGAGCCATCCCCAGGCCCTCGGCCAGTGCCGCCACTGGTTGAAAGCGCACGGCATCGCACAGGTCGCCTATCCCGACACGGCGGGCGCCGCAGCGATGGTGGCGGAACTGGCCGATCCCAAGGTCGCTGCGCTGGCACCCGCACATGCCGCGGAACTGTACGGCCTGAACGTGCTGGCCAGCGACATCGCGGACGCCGCGCACAACATGACGCGATTCGTGGTGCTTTCGCGCGAGGCGCCGGGGATCACCGGCGAAGGCCCGTTCATGACCTCGCTGATCTTCGAGGTGAAGAACATCCCCGCGGCGCTCTACAAGGCGCTGGGCGGCTTCGCGACCAACGGCGTCAACATGACCAAGCTGGAAAGCTACCAACGCGAAGCGACCTTCTCGGCGACCGAGTTCTACGCCGACATCGTCGGCAGCCCCGACGACACGGGCGTACTCCGCGCGCTGGAGGAGCTGGGCTTCCACTCGAAGTGGGTGCGTCTGCTGGGGACGTATCCGCAGGCACGTCCACGACCGTAAGGTAGAAAGCGTATCCTCCCCCTGGCGGGGGGAGGTGGGCCGCGCAGCGGCTCGGAGGGGGAGGAAGCACGACGGCCGGGAGGTTCTGGCATCCTCCCCCTCCGTCGCGCTTCGCGCGCCACCTCCCCCTGGCGGGGGAGGATACGGTCGCGCCTATTCCCCCTCGGCCCAGGCCTTCAGCAACGTATAGGCGATCGCGTATCCCGGCGGCGCGAGGAACGGCGCTTCCGGATCCCGTGCCAGCGCCTGGCGCACCTGCGCGCGATCGAACCAGCCGGCATGTTCCAGCTCGTGCGCGTCGATCGCGATTTCCTCGTCGAGCGCCTCGCCGATGCATGCGATCATCAGTTGCGACGGGAAGGGCCAGGGCTGGCTTGCCACATAGCGCACCGCACCGACATGCACGCCCGATTCCTCCAGCGTCTCGCGCCGGACCGCATCCTCGATGCTCTCGCCCACCTCGAGGAAACCGGCGAGCGCCGAATAGCGCCCGGGCGGCCAGCTAGGCTGGCGGCCGAGCAGCACTCGGTCGCCATGCTCGGCTAGCATGATTACCACGGGATCGACGCGCGGGTAATGCTCGGTCCCGCAATTGGGGCAGAGCCGGCCCCAGCCGCCCCGGAAGATCTCGGTCGGCGTGCCGCAGCGCGAGCAGAACCCGTTGCGGGCATGCCAGTCGATCAGGCTGCGCGCCGCCGCGTAGTTGGCCGCATCCTCGGGGCGGAAGGCGTCGAGGATCGCCGACAGCTCGGGCGGGCGCCCCGGCGGCAGCGGCGTGCCCGCCACCAGCGTCTGCACGAAACGCGGTTCGCCCGCGATGAAGCCGAGGAACAACAGCGGCTGCGTTGCCGCATCGAGCCCGGTCCAGACCAGCCGTCCCTCCCCGTCCAGCTGCGGCACCAGCCCGTCCATCACCAGCAGCCGCGCGCACGGATCGGCGAGCGCCGCCGCCAGCAGCTCGGGTTCATGGCGGACGCGGTCATCGCGGTCCAGCGTGCCGCCTGTGAAGCCGGGCGCGATCACTTGTTCAGATCGGCGTAGACGGCCGCACGCACCGGCACCTTGAGGCCGAGATCGGCAAGCAGGATGTTGACCATCATCGTTGCGCGGACCTGGTTCTTGGGGTCCACCCAGGCGAAGGTACCCGCCGCGCCCGACCAGCCGAACGTGCCCTTGCCCGCCCCGCCCGGCTGGTCGGCGAGGAACACCGATCCGCCGGCGCCAAAGCCCATCGGCACCCCGGTATCGCGCGCCATCACCGCAAGCATCGTCTTGTCGACGCCTGCCGGCAGCAGGTCGGACATGGCGAGCGCCGCCGTCTCCGGCTTGAGGATGCGCACGCCGTCCAGCGTGCCGCCATTCTGCAGCATGTGGAGGAAGCGGTCATAGTCGCGCGCCGACATCGCCAGCCCTGCACCGCCATAAGGGAAGCTCGGCTTCTTCAGATAGACCGAGGTGGCGCCAGGATCGATCGGCAGGCGGTTGACTCCAACGATCGTGTATTCCGTGGCAAGCCGTCCGGCCTCGCCCGCAGGTACCGTCCAATAGCTGGAGGTCATCTTGAGCGGCGCGAGGATACGGGTGTTGACGAAGCTGTCGAACGGCATCCCGCTCGCCACCTCGATCACGCGGCCGAGCACGTCGAGCCCGATCGAATAGCTGAACTTGGCACCCGGCTCGGCGATCAGCGGGAGCGTCGCGGTGCGGTTGGCGAACTCTTCCAGCGTCGCCGGACGCACCGGGCGCGCGGTCGCCTCGAATGAGTCGCTCACCTGGGCCGGGTTGATGCCGAGGCGGTTATACTCGTTGAGCAGCGGCCCCTTGGTGATGATGTTGTAGCCGAGCCCGGCGGTGTGCGTCAGCAGGTTGCGCACGGTGATCGGCCGGGTCGCCGGGCGGCTGGTCAGGTCCTTGTTCGGATCGACCAGCACCTTCATGTCCTTGAACGCTGGGATGAAGTCGCTGATCGGCTGGTCGAGCTTGAGCTTGCCTTGCTCGATCAGGATCATCGCGGCGATGCCGGTGATCGGCTTGGTCATCGAATAGACCCGCCACAGCGTGTCGCCATTGACCTTGGGCGAGGTCGGCTCGTCGGACATCCGGCCGTCGGCGACGATCGTCGCGGGCGCCTGGCCCTTGGCATAAGCGACGACGATGCCGGGCACCTTGCCCGACGCGACGGTCTGGCGCGCGAAGCTCTGGACCTTGCCGGGGGCCGGCACGGGGGCCGTCTGGGCCTGCACCAGCGGCGCCTGCAGCAGCGCCATCGCCCCGATCAGTCCGAACATTCGCTTGGCCGTCATCGCAGTCTCCGTATCGCTTTGGCCGCCTTGGCGAAGACGGTGGGAAGCCCCGCCGACTCGATGTCGGCGATCGGCCACCATTCGCCGGGGGGTGCGCTTGCATGGCGAGGGATTGTTGCAGTCGCAAGCGCCACCTCGAGATCGAAATGGGTGAAACCGTGACGGACGGTTTCGTTCAACATCCGCCAGTTGGTGGCGACGGGCGCGTCGACGACGCCCGGGGACGACTCGCCCCAAGGCCCGGTGGGCAGCGCCCGCATGCCGCCGAGCAGGCCCTTGTCCGGCCGGCGGACGAGCAGCACCGCGTCGTCGCGCTCCAGCCAGAACATCGTGCCGTGGCGCTGCGGCTTGGGCGCCTTCTTGGCCTTGACCGGATAGCGCTCCGGATCGCCTTGCGCCCGCGCGGTGCAACCGAAGGCGATCGGGCAGAGCAGGCATTTCGGCGCACGCACGGTGCAGATGCCGCTGCCGAGATCCATCATCGCCTGGGCGAAATCGCCCGCGCGGGCATCGGGGGTGATCGTGTCGGTATGCCGCCGAATCGCCGGACGCGATCCCGGCAGCGGATCCGCGAGCGCGAACAGCCGCGTCACTACCCGCTCGACATTGGCGTCGACCACCACCGCGCGCCGCCCGAAGGCGATCGCGGCGATCGCGGCGGCGGTATAGTCGCCGATGCCCGGGAGCGCGCGCAGCCCGGGCTCGGTGTCGGGCAGTTCGCCCAGCCGCGCCACGTCGCGGGCGCAGGCGAGCATGTTGCGAGCGCGGGCATAATAGCCGAGCCCCGCCCAGGCGGCCATCACGTCAGCATCCTCTGCCGCGGCCATCGCTGCGAAACTCGGCCAGCGGCTGGTGAATTTCTCGAAATAAGGAATGACCGTGGCCACCTGCGTCTGCTGCAGCATCACCTCGGACAGCCACACCCGGTACGGCTCCGCGGAATCGGCGCCGGGCGGCGCTCGCCAGGGCAGGCGGCGGGCGTTTGCGTCGTACCAGGCGAGCAGGGCGGGGGCGATCGATTCAGGAGCGTTGTCGGGCACGCCCCGCCTATGGCATGGGGGACCCGCAATGACGAAGCCCCCGCGTACCACCACCCGCCAGCCGCGCCCCGAGCCGCAGCGCTCGAACCGCGTCCGCGCGGTATCCGAGCTGCTGCCGGACGTGGGCGGCGCCGCCTTTCGCAAGTTCGGCTTCGTCCAGTCCGCCGTGGTCAGCCGCTGGAGCGAGATCGTCGGCGAGCGCTATGCCCGCGTCTCCGCCCCCGAATCGATTCGCTTCCCGCGCGGCAAGCGCGAGGAAGGCGTGCTGGCGCTCACCGTCTCGGGCGCCTTCGCGCCGATGATGCAGCATATCGCGCCCGAGATCATCGAGCGGGTGAACCGCTTTTTCGGCTATCCCGCCGTCGCCAAGCTGGCGATCCGCCACGGCGACCTGCGCGCGCCGAAAGCCAAGCCGGCGCCCCCCCCCAGCCTCAAGCCGCTGTCGGAAGCGATGGGCGACAGCTTGCGGGGCATCGCCGACCCGGAACTGCGCGCGGTGCTCGAATCGCTTGCCGCGGGCGTCGCGGCGCAGGACGAAACGCCGGTGTTCGGCCGGATCGATTGAGATGATGCAGCGATTCCTCACCCTGATTCTCGCGCTGGTGCCGCTCTTCGCGCTCGGTGCCGTCCCCGCCCCGCAGGCCAACTGGCTGACCACCGTCGTCGCGACGCCAGAGGGTGGCTACCGGCAGGGCAATCCCAACGCGACCGTAAAGCTGGTCGAATATGGTTCGCGCACCTGCCCGACCTGTGGTCGCTTCGCCACCGAGGGCATGAAGCCGCTGCGCGATCAATATATCGCCACGGGCAAGGTGAGCTATGAATATCGCGACTATCTGGTGCACGGCGCGCCCGATCTCGCGCTCGCCCTGCTCAACCGGTGCGTGGGCACGCAGCGCTTCTTCCCCGTGCTCGACGCGATCTACGCCAACCAGTCCAAGTTCGAAGAAAAGCTGATCGCGCTGGAGAAGGCGCCCGCGACGATCGAGGCCTGGCAGAAGCTGCCCCCGCCGCAGATGGCCACGCGCTTCGCCGAGAACATGGGCATGATCGCCTTCCTCAAGACGCAGGGCCTGCCCGAGGCCAAGGCCCGCCAGTGCCTCGCCGATCCCAAGGCGATCGCCCGTGTCGCCAAAACACAGGCAGACGGCGCGAACCTCTACAAGGTCGACGGCACGCCGAGCTTCTTCGTCAACGGCCGCAAGGTCCGCGCCTTTACCTGGCCTTATCTCGAGCCCGAACTGCGCGCCGCCGGCGCCTGACCCTTTCGTAATCGGAGACTTTCATGCGTTTCGCCCTCGTGCTCCTTCCCATTCTGGCGCTCGCCGCCTGCAACGGCGGCAACAAGGCCGGCGGCACCGGCGGCAACAGCAGCGCGCCCGTCCAGACCTCGGCGCCGGTTGCCGGCGTGCCCGCCCCGGCCGGCAAGCAGTGGACAGATGTCGTCGAGAAGACCAAGGACAACGGCTTCCGCCAGGGCAACCCGAACGCACCGATCAAGCTGGTGGAATATGGCTCGCGCATGTGCCCGTTCTGCGCCCAGTTCGGCACCACCGGGGTCGGCCCGCTGCGCGAGAAGTATATTTCCACCGGCAAGGTCAGCTATGAATATCGCGACTTCCTGATTCACGGCGCCCCCGACCTCGCGCTCGCATTGCTCAACCAGTGCGTGCCGACCGATGCCTTCTTCCCGACGCTGGACCAGATCTATGCCGGCCAGGAAGAGTTCGAGAAGAAGATCATGGCGCTCCAGCAGACCAACCCGCAGGTGCTCGACCAGATCCAGCAGATGCCGCCGCCCCAGGCCGCAGCCGGCTTTGCCCAGGCGCTGGGCATGGTCGACTTCATGAAGCAGCGCGGCCTGCCCGAGGCGCAGGCCAAGGCGTGCCTTGCCGACCAGAAGCAGATCGAGACGATCGCCAAGGTCAATGCCGACGGCGCCAATGTCTATGGCGTGAACTCGACGCCGACCTTCTTCATCAACGGCCAGAAGACCGACGTGAACACCTGGACCGATCTGGAGCCGCTGCTCCAGAAGGCCGGCGCACGCTGATCGACCAGCTGTGCAGATAAAACGGCTGCGGCTGACGGGCTTCAAGAGCTTCGTCGACCCGGCCGATCTGCGGATCGAACCGGGGCTGACGGGCATCGTCGGCCCCAATGGCTGCGGCAAGTCCAACCTGCTCGAAGCGCTGCGCTGGGTGATGGGCGAGACCAGCGCGAAATCGATGCGCGGCAGCGGCATGGAAGACGTGATCTTCGCCGGCACCGCCACCCGCCCGCAGCGCGACTTCGCCGAAGTGGCGGTGGTCGCGGATCTGCCCGAGCAGCAGGACGAGCTGGAGATCATCCGCCGCATCGAGCGCGGCGCCGGATCCGCCTATCGCATCAACGGCCGCGACGTGCGCGCCAAGGACGTGGCGCTGGCCTTTGCCGATGCCGCGACCGGCGCGCATTCTCCGGCGCTGGTCAGCCAGGGGCGAATCGGCGCGATCATCGCCGCCAAGCCGGGCGAGCGCCGCGCGATGCTGGAGGAAGCGGCAGGAATTGCGGGCCTTCACGTCCGCCGCCGCGATGCCGAGCAGAAGCTGCGCGCCACCGAAACCAATCTCACCCGGCTCGACGAACTGATCGGCGAGCAGGAGCAGCGCGCCGCCGCACTGAAACGCCAGGCGCGGCAGGCGGAGCGCTACCGCGCGCTTTCCGACCGCATCCGGGTGGCGGAGGCGCGCATGATCTTCGCCCGCTGGCGCGATGCCGCCGCCGCAGCCGACGCGGCCCGCAAGGATGCAGCGGAAGCCGAATCCATGGTTGTGGCGCGCAGTGCTGCGCAGGCCGAAGCGGAAGCCGCGCAGCTGGCGGCGGCCGAGATGGTGGGCAAGTTGCGTGCCCAGGCGCTTCGCTTGCGCGACGCGGCCAGCGACGCCCAGCACCGTCTCCAGACATTGCGCAATGCGCGGCACGGCGTGGAACGACGGATCGCCGAGCTGGCGGAGGCGAGCCGAAGACTGGAGACCGATCGCCTTCGCGAAGCCGCGCTTGCCCGCGACGCGACCGAGGCCGTCGAACGACTGACGGCGGAACAGGCAATGTTGGAAGCACGCATCGCCGAGGCCGCGACTCGCGTACCGCACCTGGAATCGGTGCTGGCGGAAACGGAACGCGCTGCCCGCGACGCCGAAGTCGCGCTCTCCCAGGCGGTGGCGCAGCAGGCGAGCGAAGCAGCCGAGGTGCGCGTCGCCGAAGCCGCGCTCGTCGCGGCGCAAGGACGGGTGGAACGCAGCCAGCGCGACCAGGCGCGCATCGATGCCGAAGCACGGGCACTGGGCGAGGCCGAACCGCTGCTCGCGGCGCGCCTCCGCGCAGCCGAATCGCGCGCGGACGCACAGCGCCAGGCCGACACGGCCCGCGACGCCCTTGCCCGCGCCGACGCCGACGAACGCGCGGCAATCGAAGCGCGCAACACTGCGCAGGCATCCCGGGCCACCGCCCATGCCGAGCTTGCCCAGATCGACAGCGAAGCGACCGCGCTCGCCAAGGCGACCAAGCCTGCCGGCAAGGACCGGCTGCTTGATCGGGTGACGGTTGCAGCGGGCTATGAGCGCGCGCTGGCCGCTGCGCTGGGCGACGATCTCGACGCGGGCCTCGACACCACCGCCGAACGCCATTGGGGCGGCGCGGCACCGTCACCGGAAGACCCGCTGCCCCCGTCGGGTACCGCGCCCCTCGCGGAGCAGGTCACCGCACCGCCGGAACTTGCGAGACGCCTCGCCCAGGTTCTGGTGTGCGAGGTCGACCACGGCGCTCCGCTAGCCGCCGGACAACGACTGGTGACGCTGCAGGGCACGCTCCGGCGATGGGATGGGTATCGCGCGCGTTCGGTCGGCGCGGCCGCGGCGGAGCGGCTGGAACGAGTGAATCGGCTCGCCGCGCTGGATCGCGCGCGCCCCGCGGCACTGGCGGCGCTGGAGACGGCGGCGGCCGATCTCCGCCGGACGGAAGCGGCCATCGCCGAGGCACGCCGCAGCGCCGCGGAGAACCGCAAGCGGCTCGACCAGGCGGACCTTGCCGCGCGCGAGGCTGCCCGCGCCGAAGACCGTGCCGCCGTCCAGCTGGAACGGCTGGAAGCGCAGCGTGCCGACCTCGAGACGCGGCGTACCCGCATCGCCGACGAGGCGGCGGAAGCCGCTTCCGAGCTTGCACGCGCCGAAGCTGCCAAGGCCGCGCTGCCGGACGGCACCGAAACGCGCGCGAAGGTGGCGGCATTGTCCCGTGCCGCGGACCTCGCACGCGCCGCCGTGGCAAGCGCACGTGCGGAACGCACCACGTTCGACCGTGATCTCGCCCAGGCCCGGGAGCGGCTGGCGGCGGCGGCAGCGGAAGCGAAAAGCTGGTCCGCCCGGGCCACCGACGCAGCCCGTCGCACGACAGAGATGGATGCGCGCGCCGCGACATTGGCGCAGGAGCGCGAGACGATCGCCGGCCGCCCCGCCCAGCTTGCCGCGCAGCTTGCCGACGCGGAAGCCGCCAACGAAGCGACGAAGCGCGAGTCGAGCGCCGCCCAGACTGCAGAGCGCGAGGCCGACACGGTGCTGCGCTCGGCCGAGGCGGCGATGCGCAAGGCAAGCGAATCTCTTTCAGAGGCGCGCGAGCGCCGGGCGGGCGCCGCCGCCCGGGCGGAGAGCCAGGACCTGCGCCGGACGGAAATGGGCCGGGTTTCGGGCGAGCGCTTCGAATGTCCCCCGCCGCTGCTTCCGGTACGACTCCAGTTCGAGGCTGAGAGCGTGCGGACCCCGCAGGACGAATCGGCCGCACTGGAAAGGCTCAGCACCGATCGCGAGCGGCTGGGGCCGGTCAATCTGGTGGCAGAGACCGAACTTGCCGAGCTGGAAGCGTCGTTCGGCACCAACGCCAAGGAGCGGGACGAGTTGATCCAGGCGGTCCACCGCCTGCGCGGCTCGATCGGCACGCTCAACCGCGAGGGGCGCCAGCGGCTGCTCGCCGCGTTCGAGGCGGTAGACCAGCATTTCCGCCGGCTGTTCACCACGCTGTTCAACGGCGGCCAGGCGCATCTGGCCCTCATCGATTCGGACGATCCGCTGGAGGCCGGGCTGGAAATCATGGCCCAGCCCCCGGGCAAGAAGCTGCAATCGCTCACCCTGCTCTCGGGCGGCGAGCAGGCGCTGACCGCAGTCGCGCTGATCTTCGCGCTATTCCTCACCAAACCCTCGCCGATCTGCGTGCTCGACGAAGTCGACGCGCCGCTCGACGACGCCAATGTCGATCGCTTCTGCGATCTTCTGGAGGCGATGACGCGGGAGACCGCGACCCGGTATCTGATCGTCACCCACAATGCCGCGACCATGGCGCGGATGCACCGGCTGTTCGGCGTGACGATGGTCGAGCGCGGCGTAAGCCGGCTGGTCTCGGTCGATCTCGGCGGAGCGACGAGCCTGCTCGCCGCCGAATAGCCTAGTGGCGGACCTGCAGACTCGGTTCGCTTTGCAGCGCCGAGGCCACGAGCAGGCTTTCCTCCAGCTTCACCCGGTTACGCAGACGCGGCAGCAGCGCGCGGCTGGCGGTCGCGAATCCGGCGCGATCGGCGGCGATCTGTGCGGGCGTCCAGAACTGCAGATAGTCCTGCCAATGGGCCTTCAGCCGCTCGAACTCGTCGCGGACCTGATCGACCTTGGCGCGTGAAATGCCGGGCTTGGCGGATAGGGCCAGCGCGTAGATGGCCGTGTCCTCGCGTGCGAGATGCTCTGCCACGCAGTTGAGCAGATGATCGAGCGCATTGGAGAGGTCGACCGGAGAGGCGTCGCTCTCAAGCAGTCCGGAAAGGCGTCGCGCGAGAATATCGATCATCTCGTGATCGCGCCGCAGTTCCGCGATCGTCGTCGTAGCCATGATTATCCGCCCTCACATCGCGCCGTTGCGAAACTCCGCTTCCTGATCCCCCGTCTCGTTTCTAGCGCGATTGGCGGGAAAGTGGAACCCGAGAATCAGTTTCAAGAAAAAAGGGGCCCGGCAGTGCCGAACCCCTTCCTTTCTTGCGCGGAACGCGTGCGATCAGTCGCGATCACCGGTCAGGAACGCGGGCAGGCCGATGTCTTCGCCGCCCTCATCCTTGCCGCCTTCGCGACCACCGCTGCGCGGCTTGTCGCCACGGTCGCGACGGGGGCCACGCTCGCCGCGCTCACCACCGCGCTCGCCGCCACGGCCGCCTTCGCGACGGCGGTCGCCGCCACGATCGCCGCGGTCGCCGCGATCCCCACGGTCGCCGCGCGGTTCGCGGGCTTCACGTGCGGGGCGCGAGTCTTCCAGCTCGGCACCGGTTTCCTGGTCGACGACGCGCATCGACAGGCGCACCTTGCCGCGCGGATCGATCTCGAGGACCTTGACCTTGACTTCCTGGCCTTCGCTCAGGACGTCCGAGACCTTCTCGACGCGCTCGTTCTTGATCTCCGAGACGTGGACGAGACCGTCCTTGCCGCCCATGAAGTTCACGAACGCACCGAAATCGACGAGGTTGACGACCTTGCCGTTGTAGATCTTGCCGACTTCGGCTTCCTCGACCAGGCCCTTGATCCACTTGATCGCGGCTTCGATCTGCGCCGGATCCGACGAGCTGACCTTGATTACGCCCTCGTCGTCGATGTCGACCTTGGCGCCGGTGGTGGCGACGATCTCGCGGATCACCTTGCCGCCGGTGCCGATCACTTCGCGGATCTTCGACTTGTCGATCGTGAAGGTCTCGATGCGCGGCGCGTGCGCGGACAGCTCCGAGCGGACTTCGCCCAGCGCCTTGTTCATCTCGCCCAGGATGTGCGCGCGACCGGCCTTGGCCTGGTTGAGCGCCGCCTCGAAGATCTCCTTGGTGATGCCGGCGATCTTGATGTCCATCTGCATCGTGGTGATGCCCTCGGACGTGCCGGCGACCTTGAAGTCCATGTCGCCCAGGTGATCTTCGTCCCCCAGGATGTCGGACAGGATCGCATAGTCCTTGCCCTCGAGGATCAGGCCCATGGCGATGCCCGAGACCGGACGCTTGATCGGCACGCCGGCGTCCATCATCGCGAGGCTGCCGCCGCACACCGACGCCATCGACGACGAGCCGTTCGACTCGGTAATGTCGCTGGTCAGGCGGATCGTGTAGGGGAAGTCTTCCTTGGCGGGCAGCACCGGGTGCAGCGCGCGCCATGCCAGCTTGCCATGGCCGACTTCGCGACGGCCCGGCGCGCCGAAGCGGCCCACTTCGCCGACCGAATAGGGCGGGAAGTTATAGTGCAGCATGAAGTTCTGGTAGCTGAGGCCGTTCAGGCCATCGATCATCTGCTCGGCATCCTTGGTGCCGAGGGTGCAGGTGGCGATGGTCTGGGTCTCGCCGCGGGTGAACAGCGCCGAGCCGTGCGCGCGCGGGAGGAAGTGCGTCTCCGCCTCGATCGGGCGGATCTGCGTGGTGGTGCGGCCGTCGATGCGCTTGCCGTCCTTGAGGATGGCGGTGCGGACGATCTCGGCTTCCAGCTTCTTGGTCAGCTTGATGCCGGCCATGACGTCCTGCGGGCTCAGACCTTCCTCGGTGAACTGCGCCTTCGCCTTGGCACGCGCCTCGTTCAGCGCGTTCGAGCGGGCCGACTTGTCGGTCAGCTTGTAGGCGGCGGCGATGTCCTTGCCGATCAGCTTCTTGAGCTTGTCCTTGATCTTGGCGTTGTCGTTCGACGACGCCATTTCCCAAGGCTCCTTGGCGGCCTGCTCGGCGAGCTTAACGATCGCCTTGACGATCTCGCGGCAGGCATCGTGCGCGAACAGCACGGCGCCGAGCATGACCTCTTCCGAAAGCTCCTTGGCTTCGGATTCGACCATCATCACCGCGTCATAGGTAGCGGCGACGACGAGATCGAGATCGCCCTCGGCAACCTGCGCGTCGGTCGGGTTCAGGATATACTCGCCGTTGAGGTAACCGACGCGGGCGGCGCCGATCGGGCCCATGAACGGCACGCCCGAGAGCGTGAGCGCTGCCGAGGCCGCGATCATCGACAGGATGTCGGGCTCGTTCTCGCCGTCATAGCTCAGCACCTGGGCGATGGCGTTGACTTCGTTGTAGAAGCCTTCCGGGAACAGCGGGCGGATCGGGCGGTCGATGAGGCGGGAGACGAGCGTCTCCTTCTCGGTGGCGCCGCGCTCGCGCTTGAAGAAGCCGCCCGGGATGCGACCGGCGGCCGAGAATTTTTCCTGGTAGTGGACGGTCAGCGGGAAGAAGTCCTGGCCTTCCTTCACGCTCTTGGCGGCGGTGACCGCGCACAGCACCACGGTTTCGCCGAGGGTCGCGATCACCGCGCCGTCGGCCTGGCGGGCAACCTTGCCCGTTTCGAGAGTCAGCGTCTTGCCGCCCCACTCGATCGATACAGTCTTCTTGTCGAACATGTCGTTTCCTTCACTCCCCGGTGCCAATCACGCGGGGGGCCTATGCGTGAGCCGTATGTGGCTCGTGGGACCGACCGTATTGCCGGATCCCCCGTTTCGATCCCGGCGCCTTTCGCCGGGGACCGCCGATGCGTTATCGCACCGGAATGACAAAAAGGCGACCCGAAGGTCGCCTTTCCGTGTTACTTGCGAAGACCGAGCTTCGCGATGAGATCTGCGTAGCGCGCCTGGTCCTTCTTCTTCAGATAGTCCAGCAGGCTGCGGCGCTTGTTGACCAGCATCAGCAGACCGCGGCGCGAGTGATTGTCCTTCGCGTGGGTCTTGAAGTGCTCGGTGAGGTTGGCGATGCGCTCCGAGAGGATCGCGACCTGCACTTCGGGGCTGCCGGTATCGCCCTCGTTGCGGGCGTGTTCCTTGACGAGCGCTTCCTTGCGCTCCTGCGTGATCGACATGGCGTTTCCTTCGACATCTAAGCTACAGGTTGAAGCCGCGCACGACCCGGATGCTTCCGGCTTCCGCCTCTACCAGCGCTATCGGCGTATCGCCGAGCAGCGCGAAATGGAGGCCATCATGAACGGCAATCCCGACCAAGACCCGCCCCTGACGGAGCAGCCCTGCCTGATCGGGGGTGAGGGGTAGAGCCGGGATGTCGTCCAGCCCCGCCCTCAGCGGCAGGCAAATGTCTTCAAGGCGCCGCTCCTTAGCGGCATCCGCCAAAGAGTCCAGCGAAATCGCCTGGTCCAGGGTGAAGGGGCCCGCCTTGATACGACGGAGATAGGTGACGTGGCCGACGGTGCCAAGCGCCTGGGCGATGTCGCGCGCAAGGCTGCGGATGTAGGTGCCCTTGGAGACGTGCGCGCGCAGGGTGATGTCCGAAAGCCGATCCTCCCCCGCCAGGGGGAGGTGGCCGCCGGAGGCGGACGGAGAGGGAGGACTCCCTGCCGCTGAAGATCCATCGCTTCCTCCCCCTCCGTCAGGCTGCGCCTGACACCTCCCCCTGACGGGGGAGGATAAAGTGAGGCCGTAAATCGTCACCGCCCGGCTTTTCAGCACCACCGCCTCGCCGGCGCGCGCCAGGTCGTACGCCCGCTCGCCATCCACCTTCAGCGCCGAATAGGCCGGCGGCACCTGCTCGATCGGCCCGGTGAAGCGCGGCACTACCCCCTCGAGCTGCGCCAGCGTCGGCCGAACCTCGGACGTCGCAATCACCTTCCCCTCGGCGTCCAGCGTATCCGTCTCCACGCCGAACCGGATGGTGAAATCATACACCTTGTCGCTGTCGAGCATGCGGCCCGCGAGCTTGGTCGCCTCGCCCAGCGCGATCGGCAGCACGCCGGTGGCGAGCGGATCCAGCGTGCCGCCATGGCCCACCTTCACCTTGGCATAGCCGCCCTCGCGCAGCGCGCGCTTGACCGCGCTCACGCCTTGCGTCGAGCCGAGGCCCAAAGGTTTGTCGAGGATGATCCAGCCGTGCATCGCCGCGCCATAGGTGGCCTTCGCAGCCCGCGCAAATCACGACATTATTGCAACACCGCCAAGCAAACTCGCCGGACGGCGCCCGAAACGCTTGCTGCACATGACGGTTCCGCTACAGGCGCGCGAAATATCAGCGACATTGAAAAGAAACGATCGCGACTCCGCACTGGAGAGGACGAGCCATCTTTTTACGGGGACTCGATTCCGCCATGACCAACGCCACGCTTCTTCGCGTTCTGCTGCTCGGCAGCGCCGCTCTTACGACGCCGTCCGCATTCGCTGCCAACGCTAATGAAACCCCCGCATCGGTACAGGGCGCCCAGCCCGACGAGACCGTGCCGCAGACCGGCGAGATCGTCGTTACCGCCCAGCGCCGCACCGAAGCCGCCAAGGATGTGCCCGTCGCCGTCACCGCGATAAGCGGAGAAAAGCTCGACGTGCTGAACTCCTCGGGGCTCGACATCCGCTTCCTCGCATCGCGCACCCCCAGCCTGCAGATCGAAAGCTCGTTCGGCCGCACCTTCCCGCGCTTCTACATTCGCGGCCTCGGCAACACCGACTTCGACCCCAACGCCGCGCAGCCGGTGTCGGTGGTGTACGACAATGTCGCGCTCGAGAACCCGATGCTGAAGGCATTCCCGGTGTTCGACCTCGCCCGCGTCGAGGTGCTGCGCGGACCGCAGGGCACGCTGTTCGGCCGCAACACGCCGGCCGGTGTGGTGAAGCTCGAATCGCAGCGCCCGACCGACAAGTACGAAGCGCAGGGCAGCGTCAGCTGGGCGACCTACAACACGGTTAACGCCGACCTCGCGCTCAACGCCCCGCTCGGCGGCGGCTTCAGCCTGCGCGTCTCGGGCCTCGTCCAGCATCGCGACAACTGGGTGGTGAACGACACCACCAGCACGCTCAGCGTCGCCAACCGCAAGCTCGAAGGCTATACCGATCGTGCCGGTCGCGTGCAGCTCGCCTATACCAATGGCGACTTCAACGCGCTGATCAACGTCCATGGCCGCGACCTCGAAGGCACGCCGCGCGTGTTCCGTGCAGGCCTGTTCCAGCGGGGCTCGAACAACTTCTCGGCCGGTTTCGACCCCAAGCATGTCCGTCTCGACGGCTATACCAGCCAGTGGCTGGAGCAGTGGGGCGGCAGCGTCCAGCTCGACTATCATTTCGACGGGATCGGCACGCTCTATTCGGTGACCGCCTATGAGCGCGCCAAGGTGCAGAGCACCGGCGACGTCGACGGCGGCGATACCTATCCCGCCGTCGCGCTGGGGCTGAACAACGCGGCCTTCCCGTCGAACACCGGCGGCATCACCCAGCCCAAGGAGTTCAGCCAGGAACTGCGTTTCGCGACCGACCAGTTCGGCGCCTTCCGCGGCCAAGCCGGTCTCTATTATTTCGACCAGAACCTCAACTACAGCGAATATGGCTATCCGCTGGGCGGCGGCGCGCAGAACCAGAATATCGGCCACGTCAACATCAACGAGAATATCGGCGTGTTCGCCTCGGGCGAGTACAAGGCGACCGACGCGCTCACCCTGCGCGCCGGCGTGCGCTATTCGCATGACCGCAAGAACGACGTGATCACCGGCTTCGGCCCGTTGACCGGCGGCCTGACGCTGCCGGTGCAGACCAAGGTGAAGGGCGAGGCGGTGACCTGGGATGCCAGCGCCACCTATGCGCTGACTCCCGACGTCAACGTCTATGCGCGCTTCGCCACCGGTTATCTCGGCCCGGCGATCCAGGACCGCGTGACCTTCGGCTCGGTGCCGACCACGGCGGGCAAGCAGTTCACCAAATCGGCCGAAGCCGGCGTGAAGGGCGCGTTCCCGGCCAAGGGGCTGAACTATGCGCTGACCGGCTACTGGTTCCGCACCGACGACCTGCAGCTGACCGCCGTGGGCGGCGCGACGAACTCGACCCGGCTGCTCTCGGCTGATCACGTCAACGGCTACGGCGTCGAGGCCGAGTTCGGCTATCGCCCGGTGCGCGGCCTGGAGCTGACCGCCAGCGGCAGCTACAACTTCACCCAGATCCGCGACCCGAAGCTTGCGGTCGGCGTGTGCGGCGCGCTGTGCACCGTCACCGATCCGACCACGACCATCGGCGGCCAGCGCGTGGCCCTGATCGACGGCAACCGCCTGCCCCAGGCGCCGCGCTTCGTGCTGAACGCCACCGCCCGCTACGGCGTGCCGCTGGCGAACGGCGGCGAAGTCTATGTCTATACCGACTGGGCCTATCGCAGCGAGATCAACTACTTCCTCTACGAGGCCAAGGAGTTCCGCGGGCGTGCGCTGCTCGAGGGCGGCCTGCGCATCGGCTATCGTGCGCCGGAAGGGTATGAGGTGGCGGCGTTCGCCCGCAATATCCTGAACCAGATCCGCGCGCAGAGCGCGATCGACTTCAACAACCTGACCGGCATGATCAACGAGCCGCGCATCATCGGCGGCGAGATCCGGTTCCACTTCTGATCGAACGCGCGGTGGGTTGGCTCCCGGCCGCGCACTTCGGTTCCAAGGGCGTCGCGGGGCAACCTGCGGCGCCCTTTTCGCGTCAGCCGATCGCGCCGCGCCGCTCGACGAAATGGCGACGGCAGAGCGCGACATAGCGATCATTGCCGCCGATCTCGCGCTGCTCGCCCTCGCGCACGGCCCTGCCCTCGGCGTCGACGCGCAGGTTCATCGTCGCCTTGCGCCCGCATTCGCAGACCGATTTGATCTCGACCAGCGAGTCCGCGATCGCCAGCAGCGCCGCCGCGCCCTCGAACAGCACGCCGCGAAAATCGGTGCGCAGCCCGTAGCAGAGCACGGGAATCTCGTCCTCGTCGCACACGGCGGCAAGCTGGCGCACCTGCGCGGCAGAGAGGAACTGCGCCTCGTCGACCAGCACGCAGGCGAGCGGCGATGCGAAATGCGCGTCCTGGACGACGGTGCGCAGATCGGTGGTGCCGTCGAAGGGAATGGCTTCGGCATGGATGCCGAGCCGCGAGTCGATCACCCCGTGCCCGCCGCGATCGTGCACGCCGGCGGTGAACAGCAGGGTCCGCATGCCGCGCTCGCGATAGTTGAAATCGGCCTGCAGCAACGTGGTCGATTTGCCCGCATTCATCGAGGCATAGTAGAAATAGAGCTTGGCCATGCCGACCACCCTATGTCGGCTATCACGCCCCCGGTCCATCGGTTAGCATCGTTGAAACTGCCGGGGGGCGACGATGCGTACGGGGCTTTGGATTCTGAATGTCATGGCGGTCTTCTGGTGCGTGGGGGCGCTACATTTCTCGCGCCTGCCGCTGTGGTGGAGCGTGCCGGCGGTTGTAATCAGCGCGGCGATCCTGCTGGGGACGCGCCATGCGTCGGATGAGACCGACGACGCCGATCGCTCGCATGTCGGCCGGCTGGTAGCGATCTGGAGCAGCGCCGAGGGGGTGGTGATTTTCCTGGCGGCGAATATCCTGATCAAACTGCACATGGCCGAACGGCTTCTGCCGACGATGGCAATCATCGTGGGGCTGCATTTCCTGCCGCTGGCGCGCGGGATACCGGCGCGAATCTATTATTGGTCGGGCGCGGCGTTGGTGCTGGTGGGCGCCATGGGCTGGCTGCTAC
Organism: Sphingomonas sp. TDK1; assembly: GCF_001650735.1. Lineage (GTDB taxonomy): Bacteria > Pseudomonadota > Alphaproteobacteria > Sphingomonadales > Sphingomonadaceae > Sphingomonas. The sequence goes on from NZ_LXVY01000004.1 coordinate 314,072, forward strand.
CGCCCGACAACGCCCCACTGGCCACCGGTCTCCTAGCCGCCGCGACCTTGTGGGCCAGTGCGCTGGCCTCGGCGAAGCGCGGCAGGGCCTAGGAGCTTTCGCCCAAGTCCTGCGCGACCTTGGGATCGCGGAGCAACTGGTCGATATGGCTGCCTTCGTCGAAGCTCTCGTCCGACAGGAATTTGAGCTTGGCCGCGTACTTCATCTTCACCCGGTGCGCGACTTCGCGCTGGAGGAAGGCGGTGTTGGTGCGCAGCGCCTTGAGCACCGCTTCCTCGTCCTTGCCGAGCAGCGGCTTCACGAACACCGTCGCATGGCGCAGATCGGGGGACATGCGCACTTCCGTTATCGAAACCATGTGCTTCGCCAGCACCTCGTCATGCACGTCGCCGCGCTGGAGGATTTCGCTGAGGATATGGCGCACCTGTTCGCCCACGCGCAGCACGCGGACGGAGCGGGTTTCATCGGTGTCGTTCTGGCGCATCGTGTGATTCTGACCGGTTCTTGCTATCTGTTACGGACTGCAGTCAATTCTGTGCAATCGATCACTTCCTGAGCCCGGGTGTTCCAGCGCCCGGGCTCAAATCATATTAGGCTCCCGGCGTTGCAGCACCTGGAGCCCGCACGAGCTTACCTGCCGCTCAGCTCGATGCGCTTAATCGCTAGCCCAAACTGCGCGATGACCAGCATCGCGAAACCAGGAACTACTTCAATCGACATACGCACCTCCTTCCATCGACGTAGCGATGAAAGGAGGTGTACGCGTTCGCATCCGCCTGAGCGATCAACAGCCCTTGTAAAACGTGCGTTTTACAAGGGCAGCCGCATCACAGCGTACGTTCGCGCAGCTCGACCTCGTAAGTTTCGAGGTAATCGCCCGCCTTGATGTCCACGAAGTTCTGCGTGAACGTCACACCGCACTCGAGGCCTGCGCGCACTTCGGCGACATCGTCCTTGAACCTACGCAGCGAGGCGATCTCGCCGGTGTAGATGATGACGTCGTTGCGCGTGATGCGTGCCTTGAGCGCCTTGCGGATGAAGCCGTCGACGACCAGCAGACCGGCTGCCTTGCCGTGCTTGCCCGCCGAGAAGACTTCCTTGATCTCGGCGCGGCCGACGACCGTTTCGAAGGCTTCCGGACCCAGCTCGCCCGCCATGCCAGCGCGGATCTCGTCGGTCAGGTCGTAGATGACGTCGTAATATTTGAGCGCCACCTTGTTCCGCTCGGCGATCTCGCGCGCCTTGGCATTGGCGCGGACGTTGAAGCCGATGATCGGCGCGCCGCTTGCCGAAGCCAGCGCCACGTCGCTCTCGGTGATGCCGCCGACGCCCGAGTGCAGGATGCGCACGCGGATGTCGTCGTTGCCCAGCTTGCTGAGCGCACCCACGATCGCTTCGGTCGACCCCTGCGTGTCGGCCTTGACCACCACCGGATATTCGATCGCCTGCTTGTCCTTGAGCGCGGAGAACATGCTCTCCAGGCTCGCCGGCGCCTGGGTGGTGCGCTTCTGGAGCAGCACGCCCTGACGATATTCGGCGACCTCGCGGGCACGCGCCTCGCTGTCGACTACCTGCATCGGATCGCCGGCCGACGGCACGCCCGAGATGCCAAGCACCTCGACCGGCATCGCCGGGCCCGCTTCCTTGATCTGGCGACCCTTGTCGTCGATCATTGCACGGACCTTGCCGCTCTCCGCGCCGACGACGAACACGTCGCCCACGCGCAGCGTACCGCGGTTGACGAGGATCGTCGCGACCGGGCCGCGGCCCTTGTCGAGCTTCGCCTCGATCACGGTGCCTTCCGCCTCGCGATCCGGGTTGGCGCGCAGTTCGAGCAGTTCGGCCTGGAGCTGGATCTTCTCGATCAGTGCGTCGAGGCCGATCTTCTTCAGCGCCGATACTTCGACGTTCTGGACGTCGCCGCCCATCTCCTCGACGATCACCTCATGCTCGAGCAGACGTTCGCGCACCTTTTGCGGGTTGGCGCTGTCGAGGTCGACCTTGTTGATCGCCACGATCATCGGCACGCCGGCCGCCTTGGTGTGGTTGATAGCCTCGATCGTCTGCGGCATCAGCCCGTCGTTCGCGGCCACCACCAGCACCACGATGTCGGTGACGTTGGCACCACGCGCGCGCATTTCGCTGAACGCTTCATGGCCCGGCGTGTCGAGGAAGGTGATCTTCGACTTGTCCTTCAGGGTGACCTGATAGGCGCCGATATGCTGGGTGATGCCGCCGGCTTCGCCGCGCACCACATCGGTGCCGCGCAGCGCGTCGAGCAGCGAGGTCTTGCCGTGATCGACGTGCCCCATGATCGTGACGACCGGCGGACGCGGCTGCAGCTTGTCCTCGGGATCCTGCTCGGTATCGATCTGAAGATCGACGTCGCTGTCGCTGACGCGCTGCACATTGTGACCGAAATCGGTAACGAGCAGTTCGGCGGTATCCTGGTCGATTGACTGATTGACCGTGACCATCATGCCCATCTTGAACAGGGCCTTCACCAGGTCCGCGCCCTTTTCGGCCATGCGGTTGGCGAGTTCCTGCACGGTGATGGCGTCGGGCACCACCACGTCGCGGACCTGCTTGATCTGCGGCTCGCGCGGGCCGCCATAGGAGCGGCGATGCTCCTTCTCACGGGCGCGCTTCAGCGCCGCGAGGCTGCGCGCACGCGCACCATCGTCGCCGCCCAGGGCGCGCGTGACGGTGAGCTTGCCCGACTGGCGGCGATCGTCGCCCTTGCGGTCGCGCGACGGCTTGGCCGGATCGGCACCCGGGCGGCGCGGCGCGGCGCCGGGACCCGAAGGCGCCGGACGCGGCGCACCGGCACCAGCTGCGGGACGCTGCTGGTTCTGGTTCTGCGCGGGCTGCTGTTGCGTCTGCTGGGTCGCGGCCGGCGCTGCCTGCTGCGGCTCGGGCTTCGGCTGCGGCTTGGGGATTTCCGGGCGCACGACCGGCGTGAACCGGCGCGGCGCCGGCAGCGACGCGTCGAGCTGCAGCGTGATCGGACCCTGGGGCACCGGACGGCGCGGCGGCTGCGCGGGCGTGGCCGGCTTGGGCGCTGCGGCCTGCGGCTGGGCAGGCTTGGGCGCTGCCGGCTGCTGCGGGGCAGCGGCCTGCGGTGCCGCCGGAGCGGGTGCGGGTGCGGGTGCGGGAGTCGGCTCCGGCGTCGGCGTGGGCGTCGGCGCCGGGGCCTCCGCTACCACTTCCGGCTTCGGTTCCGGTGCGGGCGCAGGGGCCGGCGTCGGCTCGGGCGCAGGCGCCGGGGCGGCCGCCGCCTCGGTCTGGGCACGTGCGCGCTCTTCGGCGCGGCGACGCTCTTCTTCCTGCGCTTCGGCGCGGAGTCGGTCGTCACGACGACGGCTCTCTTCCAGCGCCTGCATGCGCTGTTCCTCGGCCTCGCGAAGCAGCTTGGCCTGGCGCTCCTGCGGCGAGAGATTGTCCATCGGCTTGCGCGGCGGCTGGGCAGCCGGGCGCGATGCCTGCTGCGGGGCAGCGGGACGGGGAGCCTGAGCAGCCGGAGCCTCGGGCGCAGCGGCAGGGGCCGGCGTCGACTCGTCGATCGGCGCACCCTGCGGGCCGAGAACACGGCGACGCTTGACCTCCACGACCACGGTGTTGGAACGGCCATGGCTGAAGCTCTGCTTCACCTTGCCGGTTTCCACCGTGCGCTTCAGTCCCAGCGGTGCGCGCATGCCCAGTTTCGGCTTGTCGTTTTCGGTGTCGCTCATGCGGCTACTCAAGTTCCTCGATAATGTTCGTCGTCAATGGCACGGCGGACGGCAAAGCCGATGCGCCTTGCGATTCGGAATCGCAAGACACGGGATCAGGTTCGGGTCCGATAAAGTGCAGCCAGCGATCGAGCGCTTCGCTCGTCCGCTGCGCCGCCCGGGCGTCGATAAGTCCGGCGTGTACCACATTTTCGCGGCCTAACGCCAAGGACAATATGGTGCGCGAGACCGGCAATGTTAAGCCCTTGAGGGCAGAACCTTCCCGATCCGAGCCAACTCGCCACGCCTGGGCCAGCTTTCGGCTGCCGTCGTCGCGGGCGTCGGATGCGTGGAGCAGCAGATGGAGTCGGCCGCTGCGCGCGGCCTTTTCGATCCGCTCGGCACCGATCACCACATAGCCCGCCTTCGCCTCCAGCCCCAGCCGGTCGAGCGCGGCGCGCTGCAGCTGGGCGGCGATCCGGTCCTCCAGATCGTCGGGGATGCGAATCTCGCCGGTGCGAAAGCTGCGCGACAGCGCGCCCTTCAGTTTGCCCTTGTCGCGCGACGCCGTCAGCCCCGCCTTGTCGACGGAGATCCAGGCACCGCGTCCGGGGGCCTTGGCACGAATGTCGGGCAGCACTTCGCCTTCGGGCGAAAGCACGAGTCGGATCAGCCCTTCACGCGGCGATTCCTCGCGCGACAGGATGCAGGTGCGAACCGCGTCGGTCATCGTCCCCTCCCGTTGCCGAGAGGGGGGAGGACCAGTGCCAATGTCAGTCGGCGCGTATCATTGTTCGGAGTCCGCAATTGCGTCCTCCTCGCCTGCTTGCGCAGGTTCTTCATCGGCGAACCAATGGGCGCGGGCCGCCATGATGATCTCGTTGCCCTGTTCGTCGCTCAGGCCATATTCCGCGAGGATGCCGCCCTTGGGCTCCTTGCGGGGGGTGTCGTCGCCGCGGCGACGCGGCTCGGCGCGCTTCTTCTCGACCAGTTCGTCGGTCGCCAGATCGGCGAGGTCGTCGAGCGTCTTGATGCCGGCCTTGCCGAGCGTGACCAGCATCGCTTCGGTCAGGTACGGCATGGTGGTCAGGTCGTCCTCGACGCCGAGCGCACGGCGCTCTTCGCGATTGGCTTCCTCGCGGCGCTCCAGCGCTTCCTGGGCGCGGTTCTGGAGTTCCTGCGCAAGATCTTCGTCGAAGCCCTCGATCGCCGCCAGTTCCTCGACCTCGACATAGGCGACTTCTTCCAGCGCGCCGAAACCTTCGGCGACCAGCAGCTGGGCCAGCGTCTCGTCGACGTCGAGCTCGTTCTGGAACATCTCCGAACGCTCGACGAATTCCTTCTGGCGCTTCTCGCTCGCATCCGCCTCGGTGAGGATGTCGATCGCCTTGCCGGTCAGCTGCGACGCCAGACGGACATTCTGGCCGCGACGGCCGATCGCCAGGCTCAGCTGATCGTCGGGGACGACGACTTCGATGCGGTCCTCTTCCTCGTCGATCACGACGCGGCTGACATTCGCCGGCTGCAGCGCGTTGACGACGAAGGTGGCGGTGTCCGGCGACCAGGGGATGATGTCGATCTTCTCGCCCTGCATTTCCTGCACGACGGCCTGCACGCGGCTGCCCTTCATGCCGACGCAGGCGCCGACCGGGTCGATCGAGCCGTCATGGCTGATCACGCCGATCTTGGCGCGGCTGCCCGGGTCGCGGGCGGCGGCCTTGATCTCGATGATGCCGTCGTAGATTTCGGGCACTTCCTGCGCGAACAGCTTCTTCATGAACTCGGGGTGCGCCCGGCTCAGGAATATCTGCGGACCACGGTTCTCGCGGCGGACGTTGAGCACCACCGAGCGGACGCGATCGCCGACGCGAACCACTTCGCGCGGGATCTGCTGGTCGCGGCGGATCACGCCCTCGGCGCGGCCCAGGTCGACGACGACATGGCCGAACTCGACGCGCTTCACCACACCGGTGATGATCTCGTTCACCCGGTCCTTGAACTCGTCATACTGGCGCTCGCGCTCGGCGTCGCGGACCTTCTGGAAGATGATCTGCTTCGAGGCCTGCGCCTGGATGCGGCCGAACTCGATCGGGGGCAGCGGATCGACGATGAAGTCACCAACCTTCGCGCCCTTCTGGAGCTTCTCGGCGCCCTTCAGGTCGACCTGCTTGAAATAGTCGTCGACCTGCTCGACCACCTCGACGACGCGCCACAGGCGGAGGTCGCCCGAAACCGGGTCGAGCTTCGCGCGAATGTCGTTCTCGACGCCGTAGCGATTCTTCGCGGCGCGCTGGATCGCATCTTCCATCGCCTCGATGACGATGGCCTTGTCGATCAGCTTTTCCTTCGCGACCGAATCGGCGATCGCGAGCAGCTCGGCCTTGTTGGCAGAAATGGCGGTGGCCATCCGGGCTTATCCTTCTACTTCGATAATCTTGTCGGCGCCCTCGGCGGAGAGCGGCGCGGTGGCGGCGATCAGGCGATCGGTCATTGTCAGCTTGGCGTCTTCGATCGCTGCGAACGGCAACACATGCTGCGTCTCGCCCTGCGTCACGATCGTGACGGTCGCGGCTTCCGCATCGATGCCGGCGAGATCACCCTTGAACTGCTTGCGCCCGTCGAGCTTCTCCGCGAGCGTGATGCGGGCCTCATGGCCCTTCCAGTCGGCGAAATCCTGCAACCGGGTGAGCGGCCGGTCGATGCCCGGCGAGCTGACCTCCAGCCGATAGGCATGGTCGATCGGATCGCGCCCCTCTGCCTCGAGCCGGTCCAGCAGGTCCGAGATGCGGCGCGACAGATCGGCGCAATCGTCGATCGTCAGCTGGCGCGTGTCCGGGCGCTCGGCCATGATCTGCAGCGTGGGATCGCTCTGGCCGCCGAACAGTTTCACGCGCACCAGGGCAAAGCCCAGTGCCTGCGCTTCGGTTTCGATCATCTTGGCCAGTTCGGCGAGATTCGCCACACACATCTCCGGTTGAAATCAAGCAGCTTCGGCGCCGGAGCCTGGTGGCCCCGACCTCGATCATGTTTGACGATGTCCGAGAAAGCACCGGCGATATACGCAATCCTTGTTACGGGAGCAAGGGGGCGCCTCGCTACTTGCATCTTTTCGCGGACGAAAGTCGTTGCAACACGTTGCAAAACCGGCTGCGTTCGTGGCCGAACCATCGCCGGAGAGGATTTCCCATGCCCCGCTCGCTGCTGCTGATACCGATCTTGTTCGCCGCTGCCTGTTCGTCGCCAGGCTCCAACGCCCAACAGCCGACCGGTGCGGCAGCCGCGCCGACACCGCTACCCGTGCCGAGCGGCACCCCCGCCCCGCTCCCCGCCGGCGCACCGTTCACGGCGATCCGCGTCGCCGATTTCGACTCGCCCTTCGCGCTCGCCTTTCTGCCCGACGGCGCCGCGCTGGTGACCGAGAAGGCCGGGCAATTGCAATATTGGGAGGTCAACCAGAAGGCGCAGGCGGTCACCGGCGTGCCCAAGGTCGCCGCGGGCGGCCAGGGCGGCCTGCTCGATGTCGCCGCCGCGCCGGACTTCGCCAGCAGCAACACGATCTACTTCACCTATTCGGAGCCGCGCGCCAACGGCAGCGCACTGGCGCTCGCCCGCGCCAAGCTCACCCGCGGCAAGGCGATGGCGCCGCGACTCGATAATGTGGAGGTGCTGTTCCGCGCGGGCGCGGATGGTGACGGCGGCCAGTTCGGCGCGGTGATCGCCTTCGCCCCCGACGGCAAGTCGCTGTTCCTCTCCTCGGGCGAGCGCCAGCGCTTCACCCCCGCGCAGGATCCGAACCAGGCGATCGGCAAGATCCTCCACCTTACGCTGGACGGCAAGCCCGCGTCGGACAATCCCGATGCCGACAAAGTCGGCGCCACCACCGTGCAGGTGATAGATCCGCCGGAAGACACCGAGGCCGCCAAGGCCGCCAAGGGCCGGCCTTTCGCCTTTGACGGTCCCAACCCCGCACCGGCCTCGACCTGGAGCAGCGGCCATCGCAATCCGTACGGCCTCGTCTTCGATGCATCCGGCAATCTGTGGGAGCACGAGATGGGCCCGCAGGGCGGCGACGAACTCAACCTGATCGTCAAGGGCCGCAACTATGGCTGGCCCAACGTCTCGTTCGGCGAGAACTACAACAACAAGCCGATCCCCAAGCCCAAGGCAGGCGACGGCTATGAGATGCCCAAGCTCTATTGGGTGCCGTCGATCTCGCCGTCCGGGCTGATCTACTATACCGGCAGCGAGTTCCCGCAGTGGAAGGGCTCGCTGCTGATGGGCGCGATGTCCGGCCAGGCGCTGATCCGCATCGCGCTCGACGGAACGAACGCCCGCAAGGCGGACCAGTGGGACATGGGCATGCGAATCCGCGACGTGGCCCAGGGACCGGACGGCTCGCTCTGGCTGCTGCAGGACGGCGCCAAGGGCGACGGCGGCTGGCTGATGCGAGTCAGCCCGAAGAAGTAAGACGGCGCCCCCGCCATCGGCGCTCCCCTCCCGCCAGCGGGAGGGGCGTTCCTACCGGACAATCAGGAAATTCATCCGCGCCGCGGCGATCGGCCGGTCCTCTTCGTCCTGCCACGCCACCGCGCTGACGTTCGCCACGCGATTGCCCAGCCGCGTCACCGTGCCCTTGGCCCGCGTTTCCTTCTCGCGGCCGCCGCGCATATAATCGACGGTGACGCTGACCGGCTTAACCTTCGCCCCGCCCTCGCCCTCCAGCGCCTGGAGCAGCGCACCGACCGCTGCCATTTCCAGCAGCCCGCCGATGGCACCGCCATGCAGAAACCCCGGTCGCCCGACCACGTCGCCGGAAAAAGGCAGGACCAGCACCGGCGCATCCGCGCCCGGCTCGACGGTGAGCCCCAGCAGCTCGGCATAAGGCGGGAGCTTCACCAATAGCCCTCCGCCGCCATGAAGGTGCCCGCGACATGCGCCACCGGATCGGCCGGATCGCCGTCATGCGCCTGCCCCCGCACGAAGGCGATCGAGCGGGTGAGCCGGTAGCATTCGCCGCGCCCGATGATCGTCTGCCCCGTCCGCGCCGGACGCAGATAGTCGATCCGCAGGTCGAGCGTCGCATGCGGCAGGAACCTGCCCGCTTTCAGCCACACCGCGACGCTGCTCGCCATGTCCATCAGCGCAAGGATCGGGCCCGAGGCGAGCACGCCGGTTTCTTCCTGCCCCACCAGATCGGCGCGCCAGGGCAACTCCAACTCCGACCAGTCCTCGCCATGGTCGTGGTGCGCAATCCCCAGGCGGCTGCCATGGTTGGGAAAGCGGAGCGCAAAGAACATGCGCGGATCGAACCGGGGCGGCGCCGCGGGATCGCTGGGCTGGGACATACCCACTTTTCTAGCGCCGCCATCTTGCCCGCGCAAATGCTTCGCCGCACAGTCGCCGGCAAGCGAGAGAGGATGCGAGATGACCGAGCGCGTGACCTGGACCATCGAAGGCGGCGTGGCCGATGTACGGCTGGCGCGCCCCGACAAGATGAACGCGCTCGACCCGGCGATGATCGAAGGGCTGCTGGCCGCGATCGATACGCTCGGACAAACCAGGGGCCTGCGCGCGATCGTGCTTTCCGGCGAGGGCCGCGCCTTCTGCGCCGGGCTCGACATGGCGAGCATGGCCAATGTCGGTGGGAGTGTCGACATCGCCGCGCGCACCCACGGCCTCGCCAACAGCTTCCAGCAGGTGGCCTGGGGCTGGCGGACCCTGCCCGTACCGGTGATCGCCGCGGTGCACGGCGTCGCCTTCGGCGGCGGGCTCCAGATCGCGAGCGGCGCGGATGTCCGGATCGCCACACCCGATACGCGGCTCTCGGTGATGGAGCTGAAATGGGGCATCGTGCCCGACATGGCCGGCTTCGTGCTCTGGCGCGGCACCGTGCGCGACGACGTGCTGCGCGAGCTGACCTACACCGCCCGCGAGTTCGACGCGGCGGAGGCACAAGGCTTTGGCTTCGTCACCCGCCTCGCAGACGACCCCCATGCGGAAGCCATGGCCCTCGCCGGCGCCATCGCCGGTCGCAACCCGGACGCGATCCGCGCCGCCAAGCGGCTCGCCAATCATGAGGGCGATGCCGCCGCGGTGCTATCGGCGGAGAGCGTCGAGCAGGCAGCGCTGCTGCGCACACCCAATCAGATTGAGGCGGTGATGGCCAATATGCAGAAACGCGCACCCGAGTTCCGCGACTGACGCCAGACGTACCCAAGACTCGAATCATCGTGCTGACAGGCTGCTGCCCGCCCGGTGCGGGACGGACGGGTTGCAGCCGCGCGCGACACCTGCGAAACGGCCGGCTGTTTTCAACCAGGCGGAGGGCGTGCGCCGATGTCGTTCAACAGCTTCGGTCGCGTATTCCGCTTCACCACCTGGGGCGAGAGCCATGGGCCTGCGCTGGGCGCAGTGGTCGATGGCTGCCCGCCGGGGCTGAACCTGACCGAAACGGACATCCAGCCCTTTCTCGATCGCCGCCGCCCCGGCCAGTCGCGTTTCACCACCCAGCGGCAGGAGCCGGACCAGGTCCGCATCCTCTCCGGCGTGTTCGAGGGGCGCACCACGGGTACGCCGATCGCGCTCCACATCGACAATGTCGACCAGCGCTCCAAGGATTATTCGGAGGTCGCCAAGGCCTATCGCCCCGGCCATGCCGATTATGCCTATGACCAGAAATACGGCTTCCGCGACTATCGCGGCGGTGGCCGGTCCTCGGCGCGCGAGACCGCGGCGCGCGTTGCCGCCGGCGCCGTGGCGCGGCTGGTGATCCCGGAGGTGACGATCACCGCCTGGGTCGAGGCGATCGGCGGCGACGCGATCGACTATGCCAGGTTCGACGCGGCCGAGATCGGCAACAACCCGTTCTTCTGCCCCGATCCGGAGGCAGCCATCCGCTGGGAAGCGCTGGTCGACGCGGCGCGCAAGGACGGCTCCTCGCTCGGCGCGGTCGTCGCCTGCGAGGCAACCGGGGTGCCAGCCGGCTGGGGCGCGCCGCTCTACGCCAAGCTCGACAGCGAACTCGCGGCGGCCTGCATGTCGATCAACGCGGTGAAGGGTTTCGAGATCGGCGACGGCTTCGCAGCGGCAGCCCTGCGCGGCGAGGACAATGCCGACGCCATGCGTCCCGGCAATGACGGCGGCGTCGCCTTCCTGGCCAACCATGCGGGCGGCATCGCGGGCGGCATCGCCACGGGCCAGCCGGTGCGGATGCGGGTGGCATTCAAGCCGACCAGCTCGATCCTCATCCCCGTCGAAACCGTCACCCGCGACGGCGCGGCGAGCGAGATCCGCACCAAGGGCCGCCACGATCCGTGCGTCGGCATTCGCGGCGTACCGGTCGTCGAAGCAATGGTGGCGCTCGTACTGGCAGACCAGAAATTGCTGCACCGGGCGCAAGTCGGCTGATCTTGCGCTCGACTCACCCCTGAACCGTTCGCTTTTATCGGCTAATGGAAATCAGTTGATGAGACTTCTTGCGAGCTTGGTGGTTATTCTTCCGTTGGCAGATCAACAGAAGGATGCCGAGTAATGTACATCAAGACGATTCTCGCCGCCGCTACGCTGATCGCTGCCCCGGCCGCGTTCGCGCAGCAGACCACGCCGGGCCAGACGACCCCGGGCGGCACCACCACGGATCAGAGCACCATGCCGGGCCAGACGAGCCCGGGTCAGACCACGTCGCCCACCGATCCTTCGATGAATCCGTCGACCACCACGACGCCCGGCGGCACGACCGGATCGGGCACGATGAACACGCCGGATTCGTCCACAACCACCACGTCCCCCACCGATCCGAGCGCCAGCACGACGGACTCGACCATGGGCGATAACACCGGCGACAAGCCGAAGCGCAAGCGTCCCCGCTAAGCGCTGCTCGGGAAAGAGGAACCTTTCCCCCCTTTCGGTTCCTCGCCTCGAACCAAGCTCGCCCGGCCCTCCTTCGAGAGCCGGGCGTTTTTGCGTCAGTCCGCGAAGGGATCGCGGACGAGGATGGTGTCCTCGCGCTCGGGGCTGGTCGATACCAGCGCGACCGGGCACTGGATCAGCTCTTCCACGCGACGGATATACTTGATCGCCTGCGCCGGCAGCTCGGCCCAGCTTCGCGCGCCGAAGGTCGATTCGGACCAGCCTTCCATCGTCTCGTAGATCGGCTCCACCGCTGCCTGGTCGGGCGCGCTGGCCGGATAATAGTCGAGCACCTCGCCGTTCAGGCGATAGCCGGTGCAGACCTGGATCTCGTCGAACCCGTCGAGCACGTCGAGCTTGGTCAGCGCGATGCCGGTGATGCCGGCGACCGCGACCGACTGGCGCAGCAATACCGCATCGAGCCAGCCGCAACGACGCTTGCGCCCGGTGACGGTGCCGAACTCGTGGCCGCGCGTGCCGAGCCGCTCGCCCACCGCATTGTCCAGCTCGCTCGGGAACGGGCCCGATCCGACGCGGGTAGTATAGGCCTTGGCGATACCGAGAACGAAGCCCACCGCGCCCGGCCCCATGCCGCTGCCGCTCGCCGCAGTGCCCGAGACGGTGTTGGACGAGGTGACGAACGGATAGGTGCCGTGGTCGATGTCGAGCAGCACGCCCTGGGCGCCCTCGAACAGGATGCGGCGGCCGCGCGACCGCACCTCGTTGAGCATCTTCCACACCGGCTGCACGAACGGCAGCACGAAGCCGGCGATGCCGCGCAGTTCCTCGAGCAAGCCCTCCCGGTCGATCGGCGGCTGGCCGAAGCCGGCGCGCAATGCATCGTGATGCGCAGCGAGACGATCGACCTGAGGCCCGATCGCATCAAGATTGGCGAGATCGCACACCCGGATCGCACGTCGGCCGACCTTGTCCTCATAGGCCGGGCCGATGCCGCGACGGGTGGTGCCGATCTTGCCCGCGCCGCTGGCGTCCTCGCGCAGCGCGTCGAGATCGCGGTGGAAAGGCAGGATCAGCGGGCAGGTATCGGCGATCTTCAGCGTGTCCGGGGTCACGTCGACGCCCTGCTCGCGCAGCTTCTCCACTTCGGCCTTGAGCGCCCAGGGGTCGAGCACCACGCCGTTGCCGATCACGCTGGGCGTGCCGCGCACGATGCCCGAGGGCAACAGCGAGAGCTTGTAGACCTTCTCGCCGATCACCAGCGTATGGCCGGCATTATGCCCGCCCTGGAAACGGACGACAACATCGGCACGCTCGGCGAGCCAGTCGACGATCTTGCCCTTGCCTTCGTCACCCCATTGGGCGCCGATCACTGCCACATTTGCCATGGATACACGTCCTCCGCCTGCCGGGCGGACCCTGGCCGCCCTTCGACAGGACTCGGCGGCAGGGACTGGTCAACCGGACGCGTCGCCCGAAGCCGCGGGGCGAATGGCGAGAACGGGCCCGAAGGTCAAGCCTTTCCTGCCGTCAACCGTCCAATGCGGCACGGATCGCGGTGGCCAGCGTCGCGATGTCGAAAGGCTTGGGCAGGATGGCCTCGTCCATATCGGGCGCCGGTGCGTCGGGAGCATAGCCGCTGGTGAGCAGTACCTTCAGCGCCGGCATCCGCGCGCGCACCTTTGCCGCCAGCTCGCGCCCGCTCATTTCGGGCATGACGACGTCGCTGAACAGCAGCGAGACCTTCTGACCGCGCTCGAGCAGCCGCAGCGCCTCGATCCCGTCACGGGCGAATACCACGCCATAGCCAAGCTCGCGCAGCGCCTCGACCGAGTAGGTTCGTACCCGATCCTCGTCCTCGACGACCAGGATGATTTCGGACGCCTTGCCCCTCGGCAACTCGCCTTCGATGCAATTTGCCGCAGGTGCCGGGACGGCCTCCGGCTTGGCGGGTAACAGCACGCGAACGTTGGTGCCGCGCTCCGGCTCGCTCTCGATCGTGACATGCCCGCCCGACTGGCGGATGAAGCCGAACACCTGGCTGAGCCCCAGACCGGTTCCCTTGCCCACGCCCTTGGTGGTGAAGAAAGGATCGAACGCGCGCGCCGCCACGTCCGGCGGCATGCCGACGCCGGTGTCGCGGATACGGATCTCGACATAATCGCCGGCCGCGATCTCGTACCGCGCCGCAACCTCGGCCCCGATCGCGACATGGTCGGTCTCGATCGTCAGCGTACCGCCCTGCGGCATCGCGTCGCGACCGTTCACCGCGAGGTTGAGGACCACATTCTCCAGCTGGTTGCGATCCGCGACGACGGGGTCGAGCCGACGGGCGAACTGGGTCTCGATCACCACCCCCTCGCCCAGGGTGCGGACGAGCAGCTCGATCATGCCCCCCAGCATATCGTTCACATCGAGCGCGGTCGGCGCCAGCGGCTGTCGGCGCGAAAAGGCAAGCAGGCGCTGGGTCAGCGCGGCGGCGCGGCTCGCTCCATCCCGCGCGGCGATCAGATAGCGATCGATATCGGTGCGGCCTTGCGCGACGCGCCGCTCCATCAGATCCAGCGCGCCGATCACGACCGCCAGCATATTGTTGAAGTCGTGCGCGATGCCGCCAGTCAACTGGCCCACCGCCTCCATTTTCTGCGCCTGGCGGAGCTGGGCCTCGGCAGCCATCAACCGCTCGGTTCGTTCGCGGACCGCCGCCTCCAGCTCCTCCCGCGAGCGGGCGAGCACTTCGCGGGCGTCCACGATATCCTGGATGTCGGTACTGGTGCCGAACCAGCGCACGATTCGTCCGCTATCGTCCCGAAGCGCCTGCGCGCGTCCCAAGGCCCAACGATAGGTGCCGCTGTGATGCCGCATCCGATATTCGATGCGGTACAGATCGCCGGTCTGAACGCAATGCTCCCACACTGCCGCCGCGCGTCGCTGATCGTCGGGATGCAGTACCTTGCCCCAGGCATGTCCATCGGTGCTGCCATGTTCGACGCCGGTATATTCGTACCAGCGGTCGTTATAGTAATCGACGGCCCCTTCGGCATCCGCAGACCATACCATATGGTCGATCGAGTTGGTGATCGCGCGGAACTGGGCCTCGCTTTTGCGCAGCGCCAGCACCGCATCGGCACGTTCCACCGAATCCCATGTGGTCTCCACCACGGTCTCGACGAAGGCGATTTCCTCCGGCTTCCAATGCCGCGGGCCGGAACCGTTGGCGTAGAAGGTAGCAACCCATTGCCCCCCGCGCAGCAGCGGCACGCCGATTGCCGAGGGAGAGAGTCTGCTCAGCTCCGTATGCGGATATTCGGCATTGCTGTCGTCGAAGGTGATCGTGCGCCCCTCGCGGTAGCGCTCGACCAGCGGGGCGACGGCGTCCAGTCGCCACTGGCCCGCGAATTTGGGCAGGCCGCCATCGGTCCAGCAGGG
Source organism: Sphingomonas sp. TDK1 (assembly GCF_001650735.1). Classification (GTDB taxonomy): domain Bacteria; phylum Pseudomonadota; class Alphaproteobacteria; order Sphingomonadales; family Sphingomonadaceae; genus Sphingomonas. Next base: position 329,077 of record NZ_LXVY01000004.1, read on the forward strand.
ACCGAGATGGATGACGTCCCCCGCCACCCGGTAGAAGCCGACACGGGACAGGCCTAGCTTCCTGCCCAGTTCGGCGGCGGTCAGCTCCATGATCGCATCGGGCGTGTCCAGCGCGCGCTGACGCTCCGCGAGGCCGTGCAGGAAGGATTGCGATTCGGTGATGCCGCGCAGATCGTCGGCTGCTTCCTGCGCGGCCTCCTCCGCCAGCTTGCGATCGGTGATGTCGAGGCTGACACCCGGAAAGCGGACCGGTTGCCCCGCAGCATCGAAGATGCAGCGCCCCTGGGTCAGCAGCCAGCGCACCTGTCCGTCCGCACGCATCACCCGAAATTCGAGCTTGAGCGCGCTGCGGTCCGCGATCGACTGGCGCACTTCCGCGGCGATGCGCGCGCGGTCGTCCGGGTGGATCAGGTTGAGGACCCGATCGAAACCGCCGCCATCGGCAACGCGCTCCGGAGCGATCCCGAACAGCGCCGCGAAACGTTCGTCACCGGTGATCCGGCCGGTTTCCGCCTTCCAGTCCCATGTGCCGACGCCGGTCGACGCGTTCAGCGCGAGCTGCAGGCGCTCCTCGCTCCGGCGCAGGGCCTCCTCGGCCTCGGCGCGCTCGGTGATGTCCGCGGCGGCGATGAAGATGCCGGTGCAGGCGCCTCTCCCGTCCTTGATCGGCTGGAAGGCGAAGTCCAGCACGCGACGCTTCGCGTCGATTTCCTCGCCCCGGCGCAGCAGGACGTCGCGATTGACCGCGCGATAGGGTTCGCCCTTCCGGTAGACCTGGTCGAGTACCTCCACATAGCCCTGCTCGATGATCTCGGGCAGCACCTCCGCGACCGACCGGCCCACCACCGCATCCCGTCCGACCAGTTCGAGATAGGCCGGGTTGGCAAGGACGAAGCGGTGTTCCGCCCCCTCGACCAGCGCCACCGCCCCCGGGGCCTGCTGGAAATATTCTCGCAGCCGCTCCAGCTCGGCCTGCTGTGCCCGCTCGGCGAGCACTACCCGCGTCGTCTCATTGCCCTGGTTCAGGATGCCGAGCACCCGGCCCTCGGCGTCGCGAATCGGCGTGAAACTGTAATTCCACCAGCTGTCGCGCGGCACGCCGTCGCGCGCCATGCGCAGCAGCTGGTCATAGACGGCGAAGCCACGGCCGGTTGCGACCACCTCCTCCATCTGCGGGCTGATCACGTCCCAGATTTCCGCCCAGACCTCGCTGCCCGCCCGTCCAAGCGCCCAAGGATGCCGGTCGGCTGCGATCGGCGCCCAGGCGTCGTTGTAGAGCAGGCGGAACTCGGGCCCCCAGTAAATCGCCTTCGGAAAGCGCGAGGCCAGCATCATATCGACGGCGATGCGCAGCGGTTCGCACCAGGTCGCGGGCGTGCCGAACGGATGGCCGGTCCAGTCGAACGTCCGGATACGGTCGGCCATCTCACCGCCATGATCCAGAAAGCGTAGCGGCGCAGCCATGTGCAATTCGTTGATCATGGCCCACCCCGAAGTCAATGCGACTGGGCAAAATACGTAGCAACGCGCTACGGTTCCGCCGAGCGCGAAGTTGCTCTAATGCGACCGCCGAAGGAGATGGTGTCAAATGAAACTAGCCAGCCTCAAGCAGGGCCGCGACGGCAAGCTCGTCGTCGTCTCGAACGATCTCGCCTGGTGCGCCGATGCCAGCCATATCGCCCCCACGCTGCAGGCGGCGCTGGACGATTGGGCGCGGGTGGAGGGCGATCTGCGCAACCTCGCCACCGATCTCGAGCATGAGACCATCCCGATGATGCGCTTCCATGAGCGCCAGGCCGCAGCCCCCTTGCCCCGCGCCTATCAATGGGCGGACGGCTCCGCCTATGTGAACCATGTCGCGCTGGTGCGGCAGGCGCGCGGCGCCGAGCTGCCGGAGAGCTTCTGGCAGGATCCCCTGATGTACCAGGGCGGATCCGACGGCTTCCTGGGCCCGCGCGATTCGATCCCGCTCAAGGACGAAAGCTGGGGCTGCGACCTCGAGGCCGAAGTGGTGGTCGTCACCGGCGACGTGCCGCTGGGTGCCAGCCGTGAGGAAGCGCTGGCGGCGGTGCGGCTGGTGGGCCTGACCAACGACGTGAGCTTGCGCAACCTGATCCCGGGCGAACTCGCCAAGGGCTTCGGCTTCTTCCAGTCCAAGCCGGCCAGCGCCTTCTCGCCGGTGTTCGTCACGCCCGATGCGCTGGGCGACTGGTGGCAGGAGGGCAAGTTCCACCGCACGCTGATGGTCGATCTCAACGGCCAGCCGTTCGGCCGGGTCGACGCGGGCGAGGACATGACCTTCGATTTCGGCACGCTGATCGCCCATGCGGCGAAGACGCGCGCGCTGGGTGCAGGCACGATCATTGGCTCGGGCACCGTCTCCAACCGCGACGAGGGTGGTGGCCCGGGCAAGCCGATCGGCGAGGGCGGCAAGGGCTATTGCTGCCTCGCCGAGGTGCGCACCGTCGAGACGATCCTGCGTGGGAGCGCCGAGACACCGTTCCTCAAGGCCGGCGACACGATCCGCATCTGGGCGGAGGACGACAAGCACCACCCGATCTTCGGCACGATCGAGCAGACGGTGGTGGCAGGCTGATCCGCGGGCCGGCGCGGCGTCCTAACGGCGCGGCGCCGGCCTGGCCGGTCCGCACGGCGTGACGGTCAGCCGGTACGTAGCGAAGGTGCTTTCCTTGGCCGCGGCATCGCGCGCGACGATCGTCCAGTCGAGCATCTGCCCCGTGCGCCGCCAGCGATTGACGAAGGTGTCGCTGCCGAAGCGATAGCGCATCTCGAATCCCTGATCCTGCGCCTCGCCCTCGCCGGGCGCCGCGAAGGCGCCGCCGAAGCTGTCCGCCCAATAGCCGGTGAACGCGCCTGCCGGGCGCCCGGCCTTGGCGGGCAACCAGCCGAAGACGAGGTGCGCGGCGTAGCGGTCGGCGGCATCGGCGGTGGCGACGCTGGTCGTATCGAGCGCGATCATTGCCCCCATCGCCGTCGGCGCGGCGCGGAGCGTGAGGGTGACGGGCTTGTCCATCACCTTGCCGCTGCCCTGCCAGCAGCCTTCGAGCGCCTGCAGCGCCGCGGGCGGCGGCGCGACGCTTTGCGCGTGCGCGGTGGATGCGAGCAGCAGACCGGATCCGGCGATCAGAAGATGGTTCAGCATGGTTCCCCCCCGGAAGATGATGCAACGGCGTAGCGATATTCAGAATCAGTGGAAATCGTGCGACTTGATCGGGATGATATCCTCGCGCCGCGACGGCCAGCTCTCCGGCGTTCGCTGCTTTGGATAGGCTTGCGCGGGATCGCTCGACCGGGTGACCTTGCGATCGCGCGAATCGATCGTGCCGCCATGCGTCGCGCCGTCGCCGGGCATCGTCATTCGCGGCAGGTCGAGCGCGCCGACGCTGCGCAGCAGATCGGTCAGGTCGGTGATCGTCTCGGCGATCAGGTGCAGCACCTCGCCCTCGCGCTGGAGGCGCCCGCGCACCGCGATCATCGGCGCGGCGAGGATGATCGGGCGGTAGAGCGCGAAGCGCGCCGGCCAGACGATCGCATTGGCGATCCCGCTCTCGTCCTCCAGCGTGAGGAAGATGCTCTTGGCGCTGCCCGGCTTCTGGCGGACGAGCACGATTCCCGCCACCTCCACCCGCGCGCCGTCCTTGAGCGTCTTGAGGTCGCCGCAGGGGCGGATGCGCCGCGCCGCGAGCGTGCCGCGCAGGAAGTGGAGCGGATGCGCGCGAAGGCTCAGCTGGGTGGCGCGATAATCCTCCACCACCTCGCGCCCGGCGGTGAGCGGGGTGAGCGTCACCGCAGGCTCGGCGGCCTGGATCGGCCCCTCGATGCCTGCGAACAGCGGCAAGGGCGCCTGGTCGAGCGCCTTGATCGCCCAGAGCGCCTGGCGCCGGTCCTGCCCAAAGGCGCGGAAGGCATCGGCCTGGGCGAGCTTCGTCAGCGCGGCGGGGGAGACACGGGCGCGGCGCCATACGTCCTCGATCGAGGTAAAGGGCCGCTCGGCGCGTGCGGCGAGGATCGCCTCGGCATCGCGCGCGGAGAGCCCTTGGACGACGCGCATGCCGAGGCGAAGGGGCAATAATTCCTCCCCGGAACGGGGAGGGGGACCGCTCGCCGCAGGCGCGGGGTGGAAGGGCCGCGCCGAAGGCGCGGTAGTGCCACGTCGTCCGGGATCACCGCCGCGTGCCGCGGCGGCCCCTCCACCATGTGCTGGCGCACATGGTCCCCCTTCCCGTTCCGGGGAGGATCGTAAGACCCGCGTATCCCAGTCGCTGTCGTTGACGCACACCGCGCGCACCTCGACGCCATGCTCGCGCGCATCGCGGACGATCTGCGCCGGCGCGTAAAAGCCCATCGGCTGGGCGTTGAGCAGCGCCGCGCAGAAGATGTCCGGATGGTGGCACTTCATCCAGCTCGACGCATAGGCGATCTTGGCGAAGCTCGCCGCGTGGCTCTCGGGAAAGCCATAGCTGCCGAAACCCTCGATCTGCTTGAAGGTCCGCTCGGCGAAATCCTGGGTGTAGCCCTTCTTGAGCATCCCGCTGATCATCTTCTCCCTGAAGTGCGTGACGCCGCCGGTCGACTTGAAGGTCGCCATCGCGCGGCGCAGCGCATCGGCCTCGGCCGGTTCGAACCCCGCGCCGACGATGGCGACCTTCATCGCCTGCTCCTGGAACAGCGGCACGCCGAAGGTCTTCGACAAGACGTCCTCCAGTTCCGCGCTCGGATACTCGACCTCCTCCTTGCCCTCGCGCCGCCGCAGATAGGGGTGCACCATGTCCCCCTGGATCGGCCCCGGCCGCACGATCGCGACCTGGATGACGAGGTCGTAGAATTTGTGCGGCTTCAACCGCGGCAGCATCGACATCTGCGCCCGGCTTTCGATCTGGAAGGTGCCGAGGGTATCGGCTTGTCGGATCATCGCGAAGGTGGCGGGATCGTCCTCCTGCATCGCGTCCGAGGCGAGCGTGAGCTTCACCCCCTTGTGCTGTTCGAGCAGATCGAACGCGCGCCGCATGCAGCCGAGCATGCCGAGCCCGAGAATATCGACCTTCATCAGGCCGAGTTCCTCGATATCGTCCTTCTCCCATTCGATCACCCGCCGCGCCACCATCGCCGCCGGTTCGATCGGCACGATCTCGTCGAGATTCGCCTGGGCCAGCACGAAGCCACCGGGATGCTGCGAGCGATGGCGCGGGGTGCCGATCAGCTGGCGGGCGAGATCGAGCGTCAGCGCCAGCCGCGGTTCGCTGGCATCGAGGTTGAGCGCGGCGGCATCGGCCTCGCTCACCCCTTCGTTCGACCAGCCCCAGACCTGCCCCGCCAGCCCGGCGGTGACGTCCTCGGGCAGCCCCAGCGCCTTGCCGACCTCGCGCACCGCCCCACGCGTACGATAGCGGCTGACCACGGCGGTGAGCGCGGCGTGGCGCGCGCCATAGGTCTCGTAGATCCACTGGATCACTTCCTCGCGCCGCTCATGCTCGAAATCGACGTCGATATCGGGCGGCTCGTTGCGGTCGGCGGAGAGGAACCGCTCGAACAGCAGCTTGTGCACCACCGGGTCGATCGAGGTGACCCCGAGCAGGAAGCAGATCAGCGAATTGGCCGCACTGCCCCGCCCCTGGCACAGGATTTCCTGCGCGCGGGCGTAGCGGACGATCGAATGCACGGTGAGGAAATAGGGCGCGTAGCCGAATTTCTCGACCAGCGTCAGCTCCTTCTCCAGCAGCTCGGCATAGGCCGGCGGCGGTCCCTCCGGAAACTTCACGGCAAGCGCATCGCGGGCGAGCTTGGCCAGCGCTTCCTGCGGGCTGCGGCCGGACATCACCACTTCGTCGGGGTAGCGATAGAGCGTGCCGAGTTCGCGGGGATTGAAGCTGCAGCGCTCGACCACTGCCTCCACCGCCTGCAGCGCCTCGGGCCAGGCGGCGAAGCGGCGCGCCATTTCGTGCGGGGGCTTGAGATGCCGGTCAGCGCTGCGGGCGCGGCGGAAGCCGAGATCGTCGACGGTGGTGGTGTGGCGGATCGCGGTCATCACGTCGTGCAGCATCCGCCGATCGGGGTGATGATAGAGCACATCGCCGGTGGCGAGCGGGGTCAGGCCATGCGCCGCGGCGGCCTCTGCCAGCCTGTGCAGCCGCACCGCCTCCTGCGGGCGACGATGGCGGGTGAGCGTGACATGCCCGCGCTCCCCGAACACATCCGCCATCCAGCGCAGCGCCGCCGGGTCGCCGCCATCCGCCATGCCCGGCGCCAGCGCGGCGACAAGGCCGTCGGCATGCCCCGCCACATCCTCCCAATGGAGGAAGCACTGCCCCTTCTCGCCATGCTGCGCATCCGCCCGCGCCTTGCCGATGCTGAGCAGCCGGGTGAGCCGCGACCAGGCGGCGAGATCCTCGGGCCAGACCAGCACGCCGCTGCCGTCGGTCAGGTCCAGCCGGCAGCCGGTGACCAGCCGCACGCCCGTCGCCTCCGCCGCGACCAGCGCGCGGACGATCCCGCCGACACTGTTGTGATCGGTAATGCCGAGCGCGGGCATGCCATAGGCCGCCGCCGCCTCGAACAGCTCGGACGGCGCGGAGGCACCGCGCAGGAAGGAATAATGGCTGGTTACCTGGAGTTCGGCATACATGGCGGTCACCCGAACAGGCCGTGGAGATACCAGCTGAGATCGCCGGTAACGCTACGTTCGCCATCGCCCTGGCGGAACAACCAGTAACGGCGGCCGCGCTCGTCCTCGACGCGGAAATAGTCGCGCGTGGCATGGGTTTCCGCCGCGCGCTTCCACCATTCGCCATGGATGCGCTCGGGCCCGTCGGCATGGACCACCTCGTGCCGCTCGCCCCGCCAGGTGAAGCGACGCGGCGGCTGGTCAGGCAGCTCGGCGACCACGAAGTCCAGCCGCTCGGGCCGGCGTAGCAGGCGGATCGGGCGCGGCCAGTCGGGGTGCCAGGGCGGCAGCGGGGCATTGCGGTCGAGCTGGCGGACATCGTCGGCCTTCATCGGCGGGGCCTCGCGTTCGGGCGGATCGAGCGGCGGGAGGGCCGCCGCCGAGCGCTCCGGCACGTCGCTCTCCACCGGCCGCATCCGCCAGAGCCGCGCCATGCCGATCCGCGTCGCCAGCGTGTCTATCAAGGGCGCGAGATCGGGCACCGTCTCGGCATCGAGCCGCTCTTCCACCGGCAGCGCGCCGAGGGGTTCGCTGCGCAGCAAATGCAGCGTCATCGCGTCGAGGCCATAGCCCGGCTCGATCTGGTCGATCCGGCGCGCGAGCAGGCGGAGCAGATGCGCGGGATCACGGCTGGCGCGGGCGAGACCGATGCCGATCCGTTGCGGCACGCCGTCGACGCGGTCGGCGACCAGCCCAATGCGGCGCGCCCCTTGCCCTGCTTCGGCCAATGCTTCGGCGAGACGGTGGACGAGATCGCCCAGCCAGTGGGCGATCGCCTCAGGCGTGGCGATCGGCTCGGCAAAGCGCTGGGTGACCGCGATCGGCTCGGGCGGTGTGACGGGGGTGACCGGCTCCGGGATGCGGCCCAGCGCCTGGTCCAGCCGTGCGGCGATGACGGTGCCGAAGCGGCGGACCAACGGCGCGCGGGGGAGCGCGGCGAGCTGGCCGATGCTGTCGACGCCGAGCCGGTGCAGCAGGTCGAGCGCATCCCCCTCCAGCCGCAACGCCTCGACCGGCAGCGGCGCGAGCCACGCGCCATGTTCGCCGGGCGGGCAGCGGAGCAGCGTCTCGGGGCGGAAGCGCGCCAAGGCCCAGGCGGCGCCAAGGGTATCGGCGACGGCGATCCTAGCGGCGAAGCCCAGCCGGGCGAGCAGCGCATGCAGCCGGCGCAGCATCCTGGCCTCGCCGCCGTGGAGATGGGCAACGCCGGTCAGGTCGAGGAACAGCAGGTCCTCCCCGGCCAGGGTCACGCTCGGCGACCAGCGCCGCGCGAGGCCGTGCGCCAGCCGTTCGAGATCGGCGCGATCGCCGTCCGGATCGGCCGGGTCGACGCGGAGCTCGGGCACCAGCGCACGGGCCTGGGTAAGCGCCATGCCGATGCGGATACCCGCGGCAAGCGCAGCCGGGCAGGCCGCAGCGACTTCGCTGCGGCTGCCGGTGCGGCGGGAGAGGATGCGGGGAGACTCCACACCCCTTTCGTCATCCCGGCGAAGGCCGGGATCCATTACCTTCTCCGCTGGGGAGGAAGCCGAAACCGACAGGCGAATGGATCCCGGCTTTCGCCGGGATGACGATTGTGGGGGAGGCGCCGACGCCACGACGGACGGCGCAGCCCCGCGCGCCGCCAGCGGCAACCGCACCACCCCACCCGCCATTGCCCCGCCCTCGTCGGGCCGCATCCGCCTGAACACCGGCTCGGCCGCCTCGCTGCGCCGGCCGAGCTCGCGCATCGGCGGCCGCTGGTGCGGCGGCAGCGCGGCGATGGCAGCATCGCGCGCGGCCCGCGCCCAGCGCGCCCCCGGCCGCCAGCCGCCACCGCGCTGGACGGAGCACGCGGCTTCCTGCTCGGCAGCGGCGAGCGCTTGTGCCTGGACGAGCCCTTCCAAGTCTTCGCTCCCCTCCCGCCTGGAGGAGGGACTGACGTGGAGAGGGTGGACTACGCTAAGATCAGCCCCTCCCCCGGCCCCTCTCGCAAGCGGCAGGGCAACGGGTGCGGTATCGTTCGTAGAAAGCGCCCGGCCCCGCTCAGGCGGCGGCAGCGCGCGCCGCTCGGCCCGCCGCACGCGATCGAGCGACCAGTGGGGCAGGAAGAGCGCAGCGACCCGTTGCATCGCAGGCCTCCACCAAGAGTTGGAATGATTCCCCCCCACGTTGCCGCGCCAGCGACACGTCCCAGCGCGGCCGACCGACCCCCTCCACCGGCAGCGGCGCCGAGGGCGCGCAGCCGATCCGCCAGCGCGTCACCGCCGCGGACGGCGCCCCCAGCGGATCGCTCCCCTCACGGGCATGGCGCTTGAGCAGCAGCGCGATCGTGCGCCCCCCCTCGGCCACCAGCTGCAGCCGCCGGGTCGCCGGCATGGCGAGCCGCTTCACCTCGCCGATCACCGCGCCGAGGCCGCGATGGCGCAGCCCCTCCTCCATGATCGCGAGCAGTTCGTCGTCGTCGCGCGCCTCGGCATAGATCACCCGCTTGGGATCGAGGCCCACCTGCGCCAGGCCGGGGGCGAACAGGTCGCGCCGGCGCACCACCCACAGCACCGGCCCCCAGCAGCGCGCGGCGATTCCGCCGAGGAAGGTGGTGGCGGCGCAATCGTCGGTCAGGTCGGGCGTCGCGCCCGAAATCTCGTGCAGCGCATCGAGCCGCAGCCCGCCGTCCGCCAGCCGCGAATCGAGCCGCTCCAGCCCGAACGGCAGCACCGGGCGCCGGCGGAATCCGGTGCCGTCGATGGCGCTGAGCATTGCGCGCAACTGGTCGAGAGTGGCAGGATCGGGCACGGCGACTCGCTCGGGGGTTGATGACAGGTCCGACTCGTTCGTTCCTATTTTGTTCCAATCCAGACAGGAGTCAATCGGGCTCGGTGTCCCAAATTTTTAGGCCAGCCCTGCTGCCCCATCTCGACAGACGCGTTGAAATTTTATAACAGCCTTGCGCAATTCGAGTTCGTGCGTTGTCCGTGGCGACACGGCCGTATTTGATGGAGAGACCATGACGGTGGACGCCCCGCGCGCCAACCTGCCGCCGCTATCGCTGCATGTCCCCGAGCCGCGCTTTCGCCCCGGCGACGAGGCCGATTTCAGCGATCTCGTCGTGCCCCCCGCCGGCGCCGCACGCCGCCCGGACACCGCCGAGCCGGCCGACCGCTTCCACGAACTCGCTTATGGCCTGGTCCGCGTCCTCGACGATGCCGGCAACGCCGTCGGCCCCTGGGATCCGCGGCTCGACGCCGAGGCCAAGCGCCGCATGCTGCGCAGCATGGCGCTCACCCGCGCGTTCGACGAGCGCATGTTCCGCGCCCAGCGCCAGGGCAAGACCAGCTTCTACATGAAGTCGACCGGCGAGGAGGCGGTGTCGGTTTCCGCCGCGCTGGCGATGGCCGGCGACGACATGTGCTTCCCCAGCTATCGCCAGCAGGGCATCCTGATCACGCGCGGCTATCCGCTGGTCGAGATGATGAACCAGATCTACTCGAACCGCGGCGATCCGCTGCAGGGCCGGCAGCTGCCGATCATGTATTCGTCGAAGGAGACCGGCTTCTTCTCGATCTCCGGCAACCTCGCCACGCAATATCCGCAGGCGGTGGGCTGGGCGATGGCGAGCGCGGCGCGCGGCGACACCCGCATCGCCGCCACCTGGTGCGGCGAGGGCTCGACCGCGGAGGGCGACTTCCACTCGGCGCTGACCTTCGCCACCGTCTATCGCGCGCCGGTGATCTTCAACGTCGTCAACAACCAGTGGGCGATCTCGAGCTTCTCCGGCTTTGCGGGCGCCGAGGCGACCACCTTCGCGGCGCGCGCGATCGGCTATGGCATCGCCGGGCTGCGCGTCGACGGCAACGATGCGCTGGCGGTCTATGCGGCTACCGAATGGGCGGCCGAGCGCGCGCGGACCAACCAGGGCCCGACGCTGATCGAGCATTTCACCTACCGCGCCGAGGGCCACTCCACCTCGGACGATCCCAGCGCCTATCGCTCGGCCGGCGAACCCAATGCCTGGCCGCTCGGAGATCCGATCCGGCGGCTGAAGGATCACCTGATCGGCCTCGGCGAATGGGACGAGGAGCGCCACGCGGCGATGGACCTCGAACTCGCCGAGACGGTGAAGCGCGCGCAGAAGGAGGCCGAGAAGAACGGCATCCTCGGCCACGGCATGCACCAGCCGTTCGAAACCATGTTCGAGGGCGTGTTCGAGGAGATGCCCTGGCATTTGAAGGAACAGAGCGACCAGATGATCGCCGAGCGCAAGGCGGCGGGCATATGAGCGCCCCCCGGATGAACATGATCCAGGCGATCAACTCCGCCATGGACGTGATGATGGAGCGCGACGACCAGGTCGTCGTGATGGGCGAGGATGTCGGCTATTTCGGCGGCGTGTTCCGCGCGACCGCCGGGCTCCAGGCCAAATATGGCAAGACCCGCGCCTTCGACACGCCGATCACCGAGATCGGCATCATCGGCGTGGCGATCGGCATGGGCGCCTATGGCCTGCGCCCCGTGCCCGAGATCCAGTTCGCCGATTATATCTACCCGGCGCTCGACCAGCTCGTGTCCGAAGCAGCGCGGCTACGCTATCGCTCGAACGGCGATTTCACCGCGCCGATCACGGTACGCTCGCCCTATGGCGGCGGCATCTTCGGCGGGCAGACGCACAGCCAGTCGCCCGAAGGCATCTTCACCCACGTGTCCGGCATCAAGACGGTGATCCCGTCGACGCCCTATGACGCCAAGGGCCTGCTGATCGCCGCGATCGAGGACAACGATCCCGTCCTCTTCCTCGAGCCCAAGCGCATCTATAACGGCCCGTTCGACGGCCACTACGATCGCCCGGCCAAGAACTGGACCGCGCATCCGGCGAGCGAAGTGCCCGAGGGGCATTACCGCGTCGAACTCGGCAAGGCAGCGACCGTCCGCGCCGGCGAGGCGGTGACGATCCTCTGTTACGGCACGATGGTGCACGTGGTCGCCGCGACGATCGAGGAGCTGGGCGTCGACGCCGAGATCCTCGACCTGCGGACGTTGGTGCCGCTCGACATCGACGCGATCGAAGCCTCGGTCAAGAAGACCGGCCGCTGCATGATCGTCCACGAGGCGACGCGCACTTCCGGCTTCGGCGCCGAGCTTTCGGCGCTGGTGCAGGAACGCTGCTTCTACCATCTCGAAGCGCCGATCGCTCGCGTCACCGGCTTCGACACACCTTACCCCCACAGCCTCGAATGGGCCTATTTCCCGGGTCCCGTGCGGATCCGCGAGGCGCTCAACAACCTCCTCAAGGACTGACGCCCATGGCTCGTTTTACCTTTCGTCTGCCGGACATCGGCGAAGGCATTGCCGAGGCCGAGATCGTCGCCTGGCACGTGAAGATCGGCGACCGCGTCGAGGAGGACCAGCAGGTCGCCGACATGATGACCGACAAGGCCACGGTGGAGATGGAATCGCCCGTCTCCGGCGTGGTGGTCGAGCTCGCCGGCGAAGTGGGCGATCAGGTGCCGATCGGTTCGGCGCTGATGGTGATCGAGGTCGAGGGTGAGGCTGCGGCCGAGGCGGAGACGCCGGTCGAGGAGCAGCTCGAGGCTGAGACTCCGGGTGTTGAGGAAGTGACGGAAGAAAAGCCCCTCCCCTTCAGGGGAGGGGTTGGGGTGGGGGACTCTCCACCAGCACCGTCGCCCGTGGAAGCCATGCCCCACACCCCGCCCCTCTCCCCTGAAGGGGAGAGGGAGAAGGTACAGATCCTCGCCTCCCCCGCCGTCCGCGCCCGCGCCGCCGACCTCGGCATCGACCTCGCGCAGGTGAAGCCCGCCGAGAGCGACCGCGTCCGCCACGCCGATCTCGACGCCTTCCTCCGCTATGGCAGCGCGCAGGGCTATCACGCGCCGCACGCCAGCCGCGCCCGCGAGGACCAGCCGGTGAAGGTGATCGGCATGCGCCGCCGCATCGCCGAGAACATGGCCGCGTCGAAGCGCGCCATCCCCCACTTCACCTATGTCGACGAGATCGACGTCACAGCGCTGGAAGCGATGCGCGCCGACCTCAACGACAATCGCGGCCAGCGCCCCAAACTGACCCTGCTGCCGTTGCTGATCGTCGCCTTGTGCCGCACGCTGCCCGACTTCCCGATGCTCAACGCCCGCTATGACGACGAGGCCGGCGTGGTTACCCGCCATGGCCGCGTCCATCTCGGCATGGCGACGCAGACCGATGCCGGCCTGATGGTGCCGGTGATCCGCGATGCGCAGGACAGCAATGTCTGGCAGCTGGCGAGCGAGATCACCCGCCTCGCCGAGGCTGCGCGCACCGGCAAGGCGACGTCGCAGGAGCTGAGCGGCTCCACCCTCACCGTCACTTCGCTTGGGCCCCTTGGCGGCATCGCGACGACGCCGGTGATCAACCGGCCGGAAGTGGCGATCATCGGCCCGAACAAGATCGTCGAGCGCCCGGTGTTCAAGTCGAATGGAATGGGGGGCGACGACATCGTCCGCGCCAAGCTGATGAACCTCTCGATCAGCTGCGACCACCGCGTCGTCGACGGCTGGGATGCGGCGAGCTTCGTCCAGGCGGTGAAGAAGCTGCTGGAGACGCCGGTCCTGCTGTTCGCCGACTGAGCATGGCGCATGTCCTGCTCCGCTACACCCTGGCGCCCGACTATCTCGCGCGCCGGGGAACGCTTCGGGAAGCGCATCTCGCGTTCGCCTGGGCCGCAGCGGATGCGGGCACGCTGCTGCTGGGTGGCGCGGTGGGTGATCCTCCGGAAAGCGCGCTGCTGCTGTTCGGCGATGCCGAGGCTGCGCGCGCCTTCGCAGAACAGGATCCTTATGTGACGGAGGGCGTCGTCACGCACTGGGAGGTGGTGCCCTGGACCACCGTGGTGGGGGCGGACGCGGCGATACCGATCCGCCCTGCCTGACTGCTCCGCTTGTTGCGTTGCACCGCAACACGGCGCAACAGGGCGACATGTCCAACGTTCAGGGCGCCGATCGCGCCGGTCTTTCCCTCGGCATTGCCGCCTACAGCCTGTGGGGCGTGCTGCCGCTCTATCTGCACCTGCTACAGGCGGTGCCCGCACTCCAGGTGCTGTCGCATCGCGTGCTATGGTCGCTGCTGCTGCTCGCCGTGATCGTCGTGGTGCTGCGCCGCGTGCGGAGCATCGCCGCCGCAGCCCGGGGACGGACCTTGCTCTTCCTCGTCGGCAGCGCGGCGCTGATCGCGATCAACTGGCTGGTCTATATCTGGTCGGTTCAGAACAACCATGTCCTCGACGCGAGCCTCGGCTATTTCATCAACCCGCTGGTCAATGTCGCGCTGGGCATGCTGGTGCTCGGCGAGCGGCTGCGGCGCTGGCAGGGCATCGCGATCGGGCTGGCGGCGCTCGGCGTACTGTTGCTGACGCTCCACGGTGGCGGTGCCTTGTGGATCCCGCTCGCGCTGGCGCTCAGCTTCGGCGGCTATGGCCTGCTCCGCAAGGTAGCTGCGATCGACGCGCTGGGCGGGCTGACGGTGGAGACATTGCTGCTGGGTCCACCTGCCTTGGCGGTGCTGCTTTGGGCGCAGCATAGCGGGACTGCGGCGTTCGGTGCCTCGACGCGGATCGACCTGCTGCTGATCGCGGCGGGCGTCGTCACGGCCACGCCGCTGCTGCTGTTTGCCGCCGCCGCCAAAAGGCTGCCCTACGCGACGATGGGGCTGCTCCAATATATAGCGCCGACGCTGCAGTTCCTGGAGGCTGTGCTGATCTTCGGCGAGCCGGTGCTGCCGGTGCACCTTGCGACATTCGCGCTGATCTGGTCGGGCTGCGCGCTCTACGCCTGGGACAGCCTGCGGGCATACCGGTCCACAACCCGCACATAGCGTATCCTCCCTCGGGCGCAGCCGGGGGGGGGTAGCCGCCGCCGCAGGCGGGGGTGGAGCGGACACCCCTCGCATACAAAAAGGACGCCGCAGTTTGCGGCGCCCCCTCCACCACGCCGCTGGCGTGGCGCGGTCCCCCGCCCCCGGCTGCGCCGAGGGAGAAGACGCTGGTATCAAGCCTCGCGGCGGCCGAGCAGACGCAGGCGCAGCGCGTTGAGCTTGATGAAGCCCGCCGCGTCGCGCTGGTCGTACGCGCCCTGGTCGTCCTCGAACGTCACCACCTTCTCGCTGTAGAGCGTGTAGGGCGACTTGCGGCCGGTGACGATCACGCTGCCCTTGTACAGCTTCAGCCGCACGGTGCCGGTGACCTTCTCCTGGCTGTAATCGACCGCGGCCTGCAGCATCTCGCGCTCGGGCGAGAACCAGAAGCCGTTGTAGATCAGCTCGGCATAGCGCGGGGCCAGTTCGTCCTTGAGGTGCGCGGCACCGCGATCGAGCGTGATCTGCTCGATGCCGCGATGGGCGAGGTGATAGATGGTGCCGCCCGGCGTCTCGTACATGCCGCGCGACTTCATGCCCACGAAGCGGTTCTCGACCAGATCGAGCCGGCCGATGCCGTGCTTGCGGCCGAGCTCGTTGAGCGCGGTCAGCAGGGTGGCGGGCGACATCGCCTGGCCGTTGAGCGCCACGCCGTCGCCGCGCTCGAAGTCGATCGTGATCGTCTCGGGCGTGTCGGGCGCGTCCTCGGGGTTCACCGTGCGCGAATAGACATAGTCGGGCACTTCCTCCCACGGATCCTCGAGCACCTTGCCCTCGGACGAGGTGTGGAGAAGGTTCGCGTCGGTCGAGAAGGGCGACTCGCCGCGCTTGTCCTTGGTCACCGGGATCTGGTGCGATTCGGCGAACTCGATCAGCTTGGTGCGGCTGGTCAGGTCCCATTCGCGCCACGGCGCGATCACCTTGATGTCCGGGTTCAGCGCATAATAGCCGAGCTCAAAGCGGACCTGGTCGTTGCCCTTGCCGGTGGCGCCGTGGCTCACCGCATCGGCGCCGACCAGCTTGGCGATCTCGATCTGGCGCTTGGCGATCAGCGGCCGCGCGATCGAGGTGCCGAGCAGGTACAGCCCCTCGTAGAGCGCGTTGGCGCGCATCATCGGAAACACATAGTCCTTCACGAACTCCTCGCGCACGTCCTCGATGAAGATGTGCTCGGGCTTCACGCCGGCCATCTCGGCCTTCTTGCGCGCGGGCTCCAGCTCCTCGCCCTGGCCGAGATCGGCGGTGAAGGTCACGACCTCGCAGTGATAGGTCTGCTGCAGCCATTTCAGGATCACGCTCGTGTCCAGGCCGCCCGAATAGGCGAGGACGACGCGATTGATCTTATCCGACATGGGGCAGCGACTCCGGGGAAAAAGGGAAAGGGAAACGCGGGGCCTCTAGGGTTCCCGCGCCCTCCACGCAATATCCGCCTTGTCGCACGCCCCCGATCAGTCCTGGCGCAGCGTCGCCTCGGCCTCGGCCATATAATCGCGAGTCAGCGGCAGCGCGGTCCGCGAGCGCGAGAATTGCAGCTGATAATTGACCAGGCCGCCATTCATGAAGCTCACATAGGATCCCGCCAGATAATAAGTCCACATGCGGTAGAAGCGCTCGTCGTACAGCGCCACGATCGCATCGTGCGCGGCGACGGTGCGGTCGTACCAGGCCTTCAGCGTGTGGCCGTAATGCATGCGCAGCACCTCCACGTCGGTGAGGAAGTAGCGCAGCCCCTCGAATCCCTCGCAGATCTCGGACAGCGCCGGGATATAGCCGCCGGGGAAGATGTACTTGAGCGTGAAGGCGTCGGTATAGCCTGGACCGCCGGCGCGGCCGATCGTGTGGAGCAGCATCACGCCTTCGGGCGTCATCAGCTCGCGGCACTTGGCGAAGAAGGTGCGGTATTGCGGCGTGCCGACATGCTCGAACATGCCGACCGAGACGATGCGATCGAACTGGCCGGTAAGCGCACGATAGTCGATCAGCTCGAACTTCACCTTGTCCGCCACGCCCGCGGCCTCGGCGCGCTCGCGGGCGATCTTCAGCTGCTCTTCGGAAAGCGTGATGCCCAGCACCTCGGCGCCGGTCTTGGCGTGGATGTAGAGCGCCATGCCGCCCCAGCCACAGCCGATGTCCAGCACGCGCATGCCGGGCCGGATCGCCAGCTTGGCGACGATATGCGCCTTCTTGTCGGCCTGGGCCTGTTCCAGGCTGTTGGCGGGATCGGTGTAATAGGCGCAGCTATACTGGCGATCGGCATCGAGGAAGAGATCGTAGAGCCGCGCGGAAAGATCGTAATGGTGCGCGACGTTCTGCTTCGACTTGCGCGCCATGTTGCGACGACCGAGCCAGTGCGCCACCTTGCCGGTCGCCAGGCTCAGCGCCGAGGGGTTGAGCACCGCGTCGCCCTTTTCCCAGGCATTGTTGGCGGTGACGAGGTTGAGCAGGTCGAGAATGTCGCCATGCTCAAGGTTCAGGCTGCCGTCCATATAGGTCTCGGCGGCGCCGAGCGCGGGGTCGCGGACGATGCGGCCCTCGGCCCCCTTCGCCAGCCGCATCGTTACCGGCTTGAGCGTGGGATCGGGGCTGCCGAAGCTGCGGGAACTGCCATCGGGTCGGATCAGGGTGAGCTCGCCGCGCTTGACGGCGCGGTCGAGGAAGCGATCAATAAGAGCCATGGCGATCCAGTATGCGACGATTGTTTCGGGGAAACCCGTACTGCGTTTCAGCGGGCCGCAAAACAACCTATCTCGGCGTAGGTTTGCGGGATCGGCTCAGATCCCCGCATACCATTGGTACCCGCTCATATCCTCCCAGGTCCCGCCCTTCCCCTTGCCGATCCCGGTCAGTGAGGCGACCGCCTCGATCCCGACTAGATATTTGGCCTGCTTGTAGCCGAGCTGCCGCTCCACCCGCAGCCGCAGCGGCGCCCCGTGGCCGACATCGAGCAGATGGTCGTTGAGCGCCCAGGCGAGGATGGTCTGGGGGTGGAAGGCGTCGATCAGGTCGATCGATTCATAATAGCCGCCATCGCCATAGCGGTCTGCGCAGTGGAAGACGATATAGCGCGCCCGCGAACTGATCCCGGCCGCGTTGAGGATCGTGGAAAGCTGCGGTCCCTGCCATTTGCCGATCGCGCTCCAGCCTTCGACGCAATCATGCCGGGTGATCTGCGCGCGCTGGGGCATGTGCTGGAGCTGGTCCAGCGTAAGCTGCATCGGTCGCGCGACCATGCCGCCCACCTTCAGCCGCCAGTCGACAAAGCGGGTCCCGGCCCAGATGTTATATTCCGGCGTGTTCGGGTTATGCGTGCCGTTCACCCGGAAGATCGGGCTGCGCTGCTCGGGCCGGAATTCGGTGGCGAGCGAACCGCGACCGATCGAGCGCTGCAGGAAACGATGCGCGTCCTCCGCGCTGGCAAGCACCGGGCTGTCGGTAAACTGGTCGCAGCCGGTCAGCAGGCCGGCAGCCCCTCCGATCAGCAGATTGCGGCGCGTGAGGATCATGGCTGTTTCTCCGCGGGGACGCGCCACCAGCCCGTGATCATCGACCGCAGTTCGTTGATCGGGCCCGCCAGCAGCACCAGCGTCAGGTGCACCAGGAGGAAGAGAAGAAGCGCGCCCATGGCGATGAAATGGACCGAACGTGCCGACTGCCGCCCGCCGAACAGCGCGGTAAGCCATGGCCATGCCGCGTCCATCCCCGGCGACAAGGCGAGCCCGGACAGGATCACCGCCGGCAGCAGCACGAACAGCGTACCGACATAGGCGAGCTTCTGGAAGATGTTGTACGCGCGGGGATCCTTGGGATCATGGAAGCGCAGCGCGAGGTGATCGCGAAAATCCTTCCAAAGATGCCCCGGCCCTAGTTCGCGCGCGCGGATGCGCAGGTCCCGCAGGATATGGCCGTTCGCCAGGCTCCACAGCAGGTAGACCAGCAGCCCGAACGCCAGCACCAGCGCGAAGAAGAAGTGCCAGTGTCGCGCGCCCGCCAGGCTGTAATAGGACGGGATCGTCACCCAGCCGGGGAAGCGCGGCAGCTCCAGCCAGGCATGGTCGAAATTCGCGCCATATTGCCCCCAATAGAGCCGGGGATGGGCGTTGAAGATCATCAACCCGCTGCCGACCATGATCAGCAGCGCGATCGCGTTGATCCAGTGCCATAGCCGGGTAATTAGCCGATGGCGGTAGATCAGGCGGGGCCTGTCCGGTGGACCTTCGGGCATCTGCGCTTCCTTCGCTGTACGGGCCGAGTGTAGGAGATTCGGATGAAAGGCGGAATCGGTTTCACGCCCGCCACGAAATTCCGGAGTCCCCATGTCCCCCGACTTCCACTTCTACGAGCCCGCGGCCGGGCATGGCTTGGCGCATGACCCGCTGAATGCCATTGTCGGTCCGCGTCCGATCGGGTGGGTCAGCACGGTTTCCGCTAGCGGCGTACGCAACCTCGCACCGTACAGCTTTTTCAACCTGTTCAACTACCGGCCGCCGATCCTCGGCTTCGCCTCCACCGCGTGGAAGGACAGCGTGGCCAACATCGCCGAGACCAGGGAGTTCGTCTGGAACCTCGCGACGCGTCCGCTAGCGGAGATCATGAACGCGACGTCGGCGCCGGTCGACGCGGAGGTGGACGAATTCACCCATGCCGGCATCGATACCCTCCCCTCGCGCACCGTCCGCCCCGATCGCGTCGCCGCCAGCCCCGCCCAGTTCGAATGCCGGCTGACCCAGCTGATCCGGCTGGAAAACAAGGACGGCGGACAGGTCGACACCTGGCTGGTGCTCGGGGAAGCCACCGGCATCCACATCGATCGCGCGATGCTGGAGGACGGCGTCTATCAGACCGCCCGCGCCCGCCCGATCCTGCGTGGCGGCGGCCCGGCCGATTATTTCGAGATCGGCGAGGAGTCGCTGTTCAGGATGTTCCGTCCGCGCTGACGCCCGGCTCGGGCAGTATCGGCGGGGTGGAATCCGGATAGGTGAGCCACGTCTTCCACAGCCACTGCGTGCGGGCCTGGGTAAGATCGATACGGCAGTTGAGCGCCATCGCTCCCCGGATCGTGCCGCCCTGCCAATGCACGTACACCGCGTCGCATTCGCCCTTGCGCCAGGCGAGCCACCGTCCCTGCGCCTCGTCGAACGCCTTGCCGACCGTGACGCCGTCGCCCAGCGCCCGTTTGCGAGCGGCAACGAGATAGCGGTTCATCTCCAGCTCGGCGGCATTGCTGGCGCGCGCAAGGCACGTTTCCATCTCCACCGTGGTCTTCATCTCGACACAGCGGGGGGTGGGGGCGGCAAGCGCGAGGGCGAACAGGAGCAGCGTCATGGCTGCATCCTATCTGCGAACGGGGCCCGCGCTCAACCGAGCGCGGCGAACTTCTCTTCGGCCTCGCGGTCGAGCTGCGCCCGGCTCTTCTTCTCCGACGCGGTCTTGAGCTGGCCGCACGCCGCATCGATGTCGCGCCCGCGCGGCGTGCGCACCGGCGCCGAGATGCCGCCCTCGAACACGATGTTCGAGAAGGAGCGGATCCGCTCCGGCGTCGAGCATTCATACGGCGCGCCCGGCCAGGGGTTGAACGGGATCAGGTTCACCTTGGCGGGCAGCTTGTACTTGCGCAGCAGGCGGACGAGCTCGTGCGCATCCGCATCGCTGTCGTTCTTGTCCTTGAGCATCACATATTCGAACGTGATGCGGCGCGCGTTGTTGGCGCCCGGATAGTCGGCACAGGCCTGGAGCAGCTCCTCGATCCCGTACTTCTTGTTGAGCGGCACGATCTCGTCGCGCACGTCCTTGGTGACGGCGTGGAGCGACACCGCCAGGTTCACGCCGATCTCCTCGCCGGCGCGCGCCATGATCGGCACCACGCCCGAAGTGGAGAGCGTGATGCGGCGCTTGGAGAGCGCGAGGCCGTCGCCGTCCATCACGATCTGCAGGCCGGCCTTCACCTCGTCGAAGTTATAGAGGGGCTCGCCCATGCCCATCATCACGATGTTGGTGAGCAGGCGCCCTTCGGGCTGGCTCGGCCATTCGCCGAGCGAATCGCGCGCGAGCATCACCTGGCCGACGATCTCGCCGGCGGTAAGGTTGCGCACCAGCCGCATCGTGCCGGTGTGGCAGAAGCGGCAGTTGAGCGTGCAGCCCACCTGGCTGGAAACGCAGAGTGTGCCCCGATCAGCGTCGGGGATGAACACCATCTCGTAATCCTGCCCGTCGGGCGAGCGGAGCAGCCACTTGCGGGTGCCGTCGTTCGAGACCTGCGCCTCGACCACGTCCGGGCGGCCGATCACGAAGCGCTCGGCCAGCCACGGGTGCTGCGCCTTGGCGATGTCGGTCATCGCCGAGAAGTCGGTGGCGCCGCGATTATAGATCCAGTGCCAGAGCTGCTTGGCCCGCAGCTTGGCCTGCTTGGGCTCGAGCCCGGCAGCCGCCAGCGCCTCGCGGATGCCGTCGCGGGAGAGACCGATCAGGTCGGTACGACCGTCTTCGCGCGCGGCGAGCGCACGCGGCACGGGCACGGGATCGATGTGCCCGGGGATGGGCATGGGGGCGGCCGACACTGTCTGCATCCACCGCATATAGGCGAAAATGCCCGGCGTTTCCAGCGGTGTGATTCCACTGGCAACCGGGTCCGCGGGGGTCATGCCGTCCCGCCATGGCCACAACCTATCGTGAATCGGGTGTGCAGCGGAAAACCCAAACCCCACTGTTACGTTACAGGGGTGCAAAAGAGTTTCATTGTTGCGAGGAGTTGATGATGAAAATGATGTTTTCGAGCCTGGCGATTGCCGGCACGCTGATGGCGTCGACCGCCTTCGCCCAGACCACGACCCCGGCCCAGACCACCCCGGCCGACGCTGCTCCGGCCCAGACGACCCCGGCGACGCCGGATCAGGGCACCACGGGCGCAGGCACCGCGGCGGCAACGACCTCTGCGTCGAGCTTCACCGATACCGAAGTGAAGCAATATGCCATGGCGGCACTGGCAGTGAACAAGATCAATGCCGACACCACGATCCCGACGGCGGAGAAGAACACCAAGTTCGTCGCGGCGATCACGGCGTCGGGTCTCCAGCCGCAGCGCTTCAACGAGATCAGCCAGGCGATGGCGTCGGATACCGCGCTCAACCAGCGCATCCAGGCGGCAGCGGCCCAGGCGCAGACCAGCGGCCAGTCGGCCCAGGCGAGCACCCCGGCCACCCCGACCGGCGGCAACTGAACAGATAGCTCCCTCAGCGGCGGCGGTCCCACCCGGACCGCCGCCGTTTTTGTGTGCGCGACTGTCATGGTTCCGGAACGAAAGCCCGCCAAAGGCACCCGCTTGGGTTCGCTTCGCAAAGGGACAGGACGGGAATGCGCAAAGGGATGATGGTCGCCGCGGCGGCGCTGCTGATGGCAATGGCACCGGGCGGGACGACGCCGGACGCCGACAAGAGCCTCGACACACTGCGCCTCGACCAGGTGCGGGTGCTCGGCTCGCACAACAGCTACCGCCCCTATCCGCTGCCCGAGGTGGAAGCGCGCATCCGCAAGCTGCTCCCGAGCAACTGGGAGGGGCTTGCCTATGGCCACCCGCCGCTGGAGAGCCAGCTTGCGCTCGGGCTGCGCCAGCTCGAAATCGATGTCGCGCCCGATCCCCAGGGCGGCGCCTATGCCGCCCCCTATGCCGATGGCCCCGAGGAGATCAGGGCGGAGATGGCCGCCCCCGGCGCCAAGACCATCCACATTCCCGGCATCGACTGGCAGACGCATTGCCGCACCTTCCGCGGCTGCATGGCGCTGTTCCGTCGCTGGTCGGATGCGCATCCGGGCCATTTGCCGGTGATGATCCTAGTCAATGCCAGCGACGTACGCCCGATCCCCGGCGTGCGCACGACCGATATTGGTTTTGATGCCGCCACGCTCGACGCGCTCGACGCGGACATCGCCGCGACGATCGGCCGCGAGCGGGTGATCGCACCCGACGATGTCCGCGGCTCCCTCCCCACGTTGCGTGACGCGGTGACGGCGCATCGCTGGCCCACCGTCGGCGCCTCGCGCGGCAAATTCCTGTTCGTGCTCGATACCTCAGACGCCAACGAGGAACAGTACCGGACCGGCCATGCAAGCCTGAAGGGCCGGATGATGTTCGGCTGGTATCCGGAGGACGCGCCCGAAGCGTCGTTCTTCAACACCCAGAGCCCGACCGCGGACCCCGCCACGATCACTCGCCGGGTCAAGGCCGGCTTCATGGTCCGCACCCGCGCCGATGCCGAGACGCTGGAAGCGCGCAATCATGACCGTCGTCGGCTAGACGCCGCGATCGCCTCGGGCGCGCAGCTGATCAGCACCGATTTTTATGAAGGCGCGCCGGATCCGCGCGGGCTGAACTGGGCCGTGTCGCTCGGCAAGAGCACGGTGATCTGCAACAGCGTGACGACGACCTGTCCGACGCGCTGAGGAGTCAGCGGCGGCCCACCTCCGGGCCGCCGCTGAACCGCACGTCGCGACGCGGAGCGGGCACGGTGATGCCGTGCTCGCCGAACAGCTTCCACAGCCGGTTGAGCACGTCGCTGCGCACATTGCCGACGCCGCTCTCCGGATCGCTGATCCACACCAGGATCTCGTGTGCCGCGCCGTTCTCGCCCAGCGCGGTGAGCCACACATTGGGCTGCGGCGTGTCGAGCACGCGCGGGCTTTCGGTCGCCGCGCGCAGCATCAGGTCCTGCGCCAGCTCCAGATTGCAGCCATAGGCAACGGTGACCGCGATCCGCACCCGCACGTTGCGATCGGTGTAGGACCAGTTCTCGACTTCCTGGGTCATCAGATTCTCGTTCGGAATCAAATGCTCCTTGCCGTCGCGGGTGATCACCGAGACGGCGCGCACGCCGATCTTGTTCACCCAGCCGAAGCTGTCCCCCACCACGATCACGTCGCCGGGCTTGATCGAGCGATCCATCAGCAGGATGATCCCGGCGATCAGATTGCCGACCGTCTTCTGCATGCCGAAGCCGATCGCCAGGCCGAACGCGCCCGAGAACACCGCGAAGGTCGTCAGGTCGATGCCCAACAGGTCGATGCCGACGAAAAAGGCGGCCGTGACGATGGCGATGCTCGCCAGCTTCTGGCCGAGCAGCTGCTGCGTGGGATCGAGCCCCTTGGCCCGCCCGATCCACTGCGCGAGCAGCCGGTTCGCCACCCGCACCAGCGCATAGATGATCGTGACGGTGATGAGGAAGGTGAGCAGCGACAAGAGCGACAGCCGCCGCGTGCCGATGTCAAAGCCGATCCGCGCCAGCAGCGCCTCGATCACGCCGAGCCCGCCCATCGTCTTGCTGAGCAGCGAGGTGAATGCGATCGCGCCCATCGGCCAGGTGGCGAGCCGCGGCAGGCCCAGTCCGCGCAGCACCTCCACCACCGCCAGCGCCATCGCCAGCCCGAGTGCGACGCCGAGCAGCAGCGTCGCCGGCGGATGCCAAGCATAGCCGCCCGGTACCGGCGAGAGCAGCAGCGCGACGGTCAGATAGCGGGTGATCCGGCAGAGCCGGGCCTGGATGCCGTTGATATGCTCGCCGGCGATTCGGTGCCATAGCCCGGCGATCTGCGCGCCGAGGCGCCGGCCGACCAGCACGCCGATCGCCGCTGCCAATGCGGCGAGGCCCAGTGCCACCGCCAGCTCGCCCAGCTCCGCCGGCGAGGGCATGCGCATCCCTATGCCGGCGACGCGGTCGAGCAGCTCACGGATCATCCGCGCGCGGCGGCGAAGCGGGCGAGTCCCGCGTCGAGATCGGCAATCAGGTCGTCGGTGTCTTCCAGCCCGACATAGAGCCGGATCATCGGGCCCTCGGCCTCCCAGCGCGACGCGGTGCGGATACGCTGTGGATCGGCGGGAATGGCGAGACTTTCATAACCGCCCCAGCTGAAGCCGATGCCGAAATGCCGAAGCCCGTCGATCAGCGCGGTGCGCGCGGCATCGTCGCCACCGTTCAGTACGAAGGAGAACAGCCCGGCGCACCCGCGGAAATCGCGCTGGAACATGTCATGGCCCGGGCAGTCTGGCAGCGCCGGGTGCAGTACTCGCGCCACTTCCGGCCGGGTCTTCAGCCACTGCGCGACCTTGAGCCCACTCATGCCCGACTGGCGCAACCGCACCTCCATCGTGCGCAGGCCGCGCGCGGCGAGATAGGCATCGTCCGGGCTGGCGCACAGGCCGAGCTGGTAGGTGGTCGCCCGCAACACTTCATAGTGTCCGGGTGCGGCGGTGACCGACCCCAGCATCACGTCCGAATGGCCGACGACATATTTGGAGCAGGACAGGATCGTATAGTCGATGCCCTTCTCCATCGCCGGGAAGAGCAGCGGCCCCGCCCAGGTATTGTCGAGCAGCGTCACGATCCCGCGCGCCTTGGCGACCGCGACGATCGCAGGCACGTCCTGCACCTCGAAGGTGAGGCTGCCGGGGCTTTCGAGCAGGATCGCCTTGGTCCGCTCTGTGCACAGCCCGGCGATGCCCTCGCCGATCAGCGGATCATAATAAGTCGCGGTGATGCCCAGCCGCCTGAGCATGCCGTTACCGAAGGCCCGCGTCGGTTCGTAGCTGCTGTCGGGCAGCAACACCTCGTCCCCGGGCGACAGCACCGCCAGCAGCACCGTGGTGATCGCCGCTACGCCCGAAGAATAGAGCAAGGTTGCCTGCGCGCCCGGCTCCAGCTCGGTCAGCGCATCGGCGAGCGACCATTGGGTCGGCGTGCCGCGACGGCCGTAATAGAGCTTGTGATGCGTGTCGGCGCTCCCGCGCTCGCGCATCTCAGCAATGTTATCGTAGAGGATCGTGGAGGCGCGCCACACCGGCGGGTTGACGATGCCTTGCGCCCATTCGGGGCGGCGGCCGGCATGGACGACCTTGGTCGCATCCTTGTCTTCCTGCCCGCTCATGCGCCGACTACCTTTGCCGTGTCCGGTTGCGCCCCCCATTCGGTCCAGCTGCCGTCGTACAGCGCGATCTCTTGGCCGAGCAGATGCGCGGCGAAGACGATCACCGAGGCGGTGATGCCCGAGCCGCAGGTGGCGACCAGCGGTTGGCCGAGGTCGAGCCCGGCGGCATCGAACACCGCCTGGATGCCCTCCGGCGACTTCCAATGCCCGTCGCTTTCGAAGAAACGGCCATAGGGAATGTTCTTGGCGCCCGGCATGTGCCCTGCCGCACATTCGGGGCGCGGATCGGCCTCTTCACCGGTAAACCGAGCCGACGAGCGTGCGTCGACGATCTGTTCGGTGGTGGTGCGCATGTCATCCAGCGTGCGCACCTTTGCGGCGGCTTCCCCGGCGGTGAACACCGTTGCCGCAGCGACGTGCGCGCCCGTCTGCACCGACCGCTCCTCGGCGCGCCAATGGCCCATGTTCCCGTCAAGAATCTCGGCACGCACGCCGAACATCCGCAGCACCCACCAGGCGCGGCACGCGGTGTGGTGCGGACTGTTATCGTAAAGGACGATACGGGTGGTTCCCATCACCCCCAGCTGCGCCATACGTTCCTCGAAGACGCTGCGCCTCGGCAGCATCGAAGGTAGCGGGTTCTCGGCATCGACCAGGGTGTCGAGGTCGAGCAACCGCGCGCCCGGAATGTGCCCCGCCTCGAATTCCGCGCGCGGGTCCTGCTTGGCCGCGCCGGGAATGGTGGAGGTGTAGGTTGCGTCGAGGACCAGCAGGTCGGGGGCGCCGAGCATGCCGGCCAGCGCTTCGGTGGTGATCAATCCGTCCATGCGGGTAGGTCCTAGCCCTATGGAAACCGCACGGCAAACGCCTACATGGCGGCGATGGACGCCAAGCATCTCGGAAAGCAATCCGCTCTGCCCGCCACGCCGGAGGAAGCGGAACTCGACTATGTACCCAATCCGCGTGCGGGTACGCGCTATCTGGTGCGCTTCGCCGCGCCCGAATTCACCTCGCTCTGCCCGATTACCGGCGCGCCCGATTTCGCGCATCTCGTGATCGATTACGTGCCGGGTGAGAAGATCGTCGAATCCAAGTCCCTCAAGCTCTTTCTCGGCAGCTTCCGCAACCACGGCGCCTTCCATGAGGATTGCACCGTCGGCATCGGCGAGCGACTGTTCCGCGAGATGCAGCCCCTCTGGCTGCGAATCGGTGGCTATTGGTATCCGCGTGGCGGTATCCCGATCGACGTGTTCTGGCAGTCGGGAAAGCCGCCCGAGGACGTTTGGATCCCCGATCAGGGCGTTCCCGGATACCGTGGCCGCGGCTGAACGGCAGATTTACAGCACGGTTCATCAGGTGTAGAGTTGTGCGTTGCAGCGAAACTGCAACTTATTCGAAAAACGGGAGTTTAACAGGACATAAGGCCCAGATTTGGGCCGAGTCCATCATGCAGTAGCGAAAGGTCCGCCATGGCACGGTCTCCTATGGGTCCAAGGATCCGGCATCTTGCCCTGATCGGCAACTTCCTGCCGCGCAAGTGCGGCATCGCCACTTTTACTACCGACACCTACACCGCGCTCACGGAGCGCTATCCCGAGATTCAGGTCGATGTCTATGCCATGGACGACCTGCCCGGGCATTATGCCTATCCGCCGCAGGTAACGGCCGCGATCGCCGAAAACGATCGTGGCGCCTATCTCGAAGCGGCGCGCAAGATCGAGGCGAGTGGCGCGGAAGCGCTGTGGATCCAGCACGAATATGGCATTTTCGGCGGTGCCGCCGGCGAAATGCTCCTCGCGCTCACCGATCGCATTTCGATCCCCGTCATCGTGACGCTGCACACGGTTCTGGAACGTCCGAGCGCCGACGAACGCCGCGTGATGGAAGCGTTGATCCGCCGCGCGTCGACGCTGATCGTCATGGCCGAAAAGGGTCGTGAGATCCTGAAGCGGGTCCATGGCGTCGAGGACAGCAAGATCGTCAACATTCCGCACGGCGTGCCGGACCGGCCCTATTCCGATACGGCGCCGTTCAAGGCGAAGTTCGGCTGGGAAGGCCGCGACGTCGTCCTCACCTTCGGCCTGCTCGCGCCCAACAAGGGTATCGAGACGATGATCGAGGCAATGTCCGCGGTCGTTGCCGAGCATCCCGACGCGCTCTACGTGCTGCTCGGTGCCACGCACCCCAACCTCGTGGCGCATGAAGGCGAAATTTATCGCGAGCGGTTGCAGGCACAGGTGCAGGCGGCGGGACTTGGCCGCAATGTCCAGTTCGTGAACCGCTTCGTGGAGCAGAGCGACCTGCTCGATTATCTACAAGCCGCCGACCTTTACGTGACGCCGTATCTCAATCCGGCGCAGATCACCTCCGGCACGCTTTCCTACGCGGTCAGCATGGGCAAGCCGGTCGTATCGACGCCCTATATTCACGCCACCGAGATCCTGGCCGACGACCACGGTGTTATCGTCGACTTCGGTGACAGCACGGCCTTCGCGCGGGAGATCAATCGCCTGCTCGGCGACAAGGGGGTCCGCAAGACGCTCGCCGATCGCGCCTATGCGCGCGGTCGTACCATGTTGTGGGCGCGGCTGGCCGAGCGCGCAGTCGGGGAGATCGACATGATTCTGGACGAGAAGCCGGAGCGGCTCAGCCGCCCTTCTAACGAGCTTTCGCCGCTGAACCCGGTACTCACCGCCGTCGAGCGGATGAGCGACGCCACGGGCATGCTCCAGCATTCGATCTATTCGGTACCGGATCGCCGCCACGGCTATTGCATCGACGACAACGCCCGCGCGCTGATCCTGATGAGCAAGATCGACGATGTCGACGAGGCCGTTCGCGATCGCTGGACCGCAATCTATGGCGGCTTCGTTCAGCATGCCTGGAACGCGGACAAGCGCAAGTTCCGCAACTTCATGAACTTCGACCGCAGCTGGTGCGAAGACGAAGGGTCGGAAGATTCGAACGGCCGAGCGATCTGGGCGCTGGGCGTCACCGCCCGCGACGCGCGCGCGCAGAAGCATCGCGACTGGGCCTCGGTGCTGTTCGACGAAACCGCGTCGATCGCGTTTGATCTAGGCAGCCCCCGCGCGCATGCCTTTGCGATGCTCGGCGCCGCCGCGATGACCGAGGCGCATCCGGGCCATGCGCTATCGCGCGAGATCCTGACCCGTTTTGGCAATGAGCTGATCACGTTGCTGGAGACCGCGCGCCGGCCCGAATGGAGCTGGTTCGAAATCGTGCTGGCCTATGATAATGCTCGCCTGCCCGAGGCGCTGCTCCGCGCCGGCAAGGTGCTTTGTCGCCGCGATTTCATCGACACCGGCCTGGAAACCCTTGCCTGGATCGTAGAGCGCCAGACGTCGCCGGAAGGCCGTTTCCGCGCCGTCGGGACGGAAAGCTTCGGCCGCGCCTATGCGGACCCGCTGC
Source organism: Sphingomonas sp. TDK1 (assembly GCF_001650735.1). Lineage (GTDB taxonomy): Bacteria > Pseudomonadota > Alphaproteobacteria > Sphingomonadales > Sphingomonadaceae > Sphingomonas. Next base: position 357,974 of record NZ_LXVY01000004.1, read on the forward strand.
CGTTCGACCAGCAGCCGCTGGAAGCGCAGGCGACGATCGATGCGTGCATCGCCGCACATGACGTTACCGGCGACCAGCGCTGGGCCGGCGAAGCCATGCGTGCGTATCGCTGGTATCTCGGTGCGAACGACCTCGACACGCCGCTCGCCAGCGTCGCCGATGGCGGCTGCTTCGACGGGCTGATGCCTACCGGACTTAACCGCAATCAAGGTGCCGAGTCGATTCTCGCGCTCCAACTGGCGAATTGCGCGATCTCGGCTCTTTCAAAGCGCAATAAAAGCGTGGCAGGACCGGAACTCGCCGTCGCCTGAAGCGATACCGGGGGACGGCGCCGTAACGAGCGCGTTCCCCGGGGGTTGCCAATGCCGGAACTGTTTCACCATCCCTTGCGGCTTCGTGCCGATCCGTCGCGCGTTGTCGTGCGACCCTTCCACATTGCCTGGGCCTCGACCAATGGTGGCGCGCCCAGCCGGACCGAGCGGATCGTCAGCGAGGTACTCGCACTGTCGCCCAGCCAGGCGCGTGCCGAACTTGAGCTCGTCCTGAAGGATTTCGAGGCACGACACTGGCAGACCCGCCGCGTGTTCATGACTCGCTATGATGAGATCGAGGCGATGCTCGGGCTGGACGGTGCGGCGATCGGCGACGAGAAGCGCCAGTTGCTCGGCGCCTATTTCTGTCACGAATACAGCTATGCCGCCGCGGCGCTGATGAATCCCAGCGCGGTGCCGCATTACGATCAGACCGGCATGCCCCCGGGCAGCATGCGCATTCTCATGTCGCTGCGCGCGGTGGGCGAAGGTCACATTTCGTCGGTTGCCTTTCGCGAGGGCATCATCACCGATGGCAACGAGCTGGTGCTGGCGCCCGAGCCTCCCTTCGCCACCGCCGCCGACGCCCGCGAGCCCGACGAGCGCCGGATGGAAGGTCCGGTCCGCATCTACCGCCACCGCGATTCGACGCTATCCGGGACGGTGATCTTCCCGATCACCCGCGCCCAGTCGAACGGGCTGGAGGATCTGCGGATCTGCCACTTCACCCATGACGACGGCACCGTCGAGTGGATCGGCACCTATACCGCCTATAACGGGTCCGGCATTCAATCGGAGCTGATGCGCACCCATGACTGGCGCGGCATCGACCTCGTGCCGATGACCGGCAGTGCCGCGCGCAACAAGGGCATGGCCCTGTTCCCCCGCAAGGTGGGCGGCAGATACATGATGCTCGGCCGGCAGGACGGCGAGAATATCTTCCTCCACACGTCGGATGACATCACCCATTGGGAAGGCGGCGACCTGATCATCAAGCCGCAATTCCCCTGGGAGCTGGTGCAGATGGGCAATTGCGGCCCGCCGATCGAGACCGACCAGGGCTGGCTGGTACTCACCCACGGCGTCGGTGCGATGCGGAAATATTCGATCGGCGCAGCACTGCTCGACAAGGACGATCCCTCGAAGGTGCTGGCCCGATCGCGGGCACCGCTCCTCGCCGCCGCCGATCAGGACCGCGAGGGCTATGTGCCCAACGTCGTCTACACCTGCGGCGCCATCCGCCACGGCGACAGCCTGTTCATCCCGTACGGAGTCGCGGACAGCTCAGTGGCGTTTGCGTTCGCCCCGATCCAGGCGCTGATCGACCAGATGGAGTAAGGCGGATAGAGGCGGTCGCCTGGGAAAACCGTGGCGACCGCATGCCGTCAAAGCGCGGCCGGTACACCGTCGCGGAGTTCGTGGCTGCACAGCTGCGCCTGGGGCGTATCTTCCGGCTCCAGCGCCGCGACGGTTACCCAGCCCTGGGCACGCAAGGCCGCCCCCGTCGCGGAATCCGTCCCGAACGGCAGGAACAGCCGGCGACGCGCGTCACCGCCCATGCCTGCGTCGAGGATCGGGTCCGCATAGAGCGAAAAGCCGACCGCGGGCTCCTCGCGGCCGCCGTCGTGCACCACCGTATAGGTGCCGCCACGACCGATCTCACCGCGCACCCCGCGCGCAAAGATCGAGAAGCCGAGCCAGGTCTGGTATTCGAAACCGTGGCGCTCGGTGGGGTCGAGCGTCAGCGCAACGCCCGCCGGGATGCTCGCAGCGATGGCCGCAAGCCCGTCGATGCGGCTCGCCAGCGCGGTACCGGCATCGGTCGCGCGCAGCTTGGCCATTGCGCCGTCGAACGGGCCGGCGGCCTCGATCAGCGGCAGATACTGGGGATCGATGGCCGCCACGCCGCCCGCGTCCTTGGCATCGAGCCGCTCACGCAGCGCGGTCAGCGTCTCCGGCGGCAGCGTGCCGCCAGCCAGCGTGTCGACCAGATCGGGCAGCGTGAAGTCGATCGCCAGTCCCTCGACACCCGCCGATTGCAGGGCCTCAATGGCAACCCGCACGACCTCCATCGCGGCGCCCACGCTATCCCGCCCGATCAGCTCGCAGCCGATCTGGCGCATCGCCCGGCGTGGATCGAGCGCGGGTGCCTTGAGCTTGAGCACCTGTCCCGCATAGCAAAGCCGCACAGGCCGCGGATGGTGGCCCATACGCGTCGCGGCGATACGGCCGACCTGCGCGGTCAGGTCCGGTCGGATGGCGAGGCTGCGCTGCGATACCGGGTCGACGAAGCGCACCGCGTTATGCACCGCGCCCGTCTTGAGCCGCGTCGCCAGTTCGTCAGCGAATTCGGCGAGTGGGGGATCCACCTGTTCGTAGCCATACAGACGCGCGAGCCCCAGCACGCGCGTCTCGAGGCGGGCCGCCGCATCCGCAGCAGGCGGCAATCGATCGTGAAACCCTTCGGGGAGGAGACCAGTCATGGGCGCCTCCCCTAATGGCTTCAGAAGCCGAGCGCCATGGCGGTCTTCACGCCCGGCAGCGCGCGGACCTTGGCGAGCAGCGCCTCGTCCACCGCCTCGTCGACCGAGAGCAGCAGGATCGCCTCGCCGCCGGCCGAGCGACGGCCGAGGTGGAAGGTGCCGATGTTGACGCCCGCCTCGCCCAGCGTGGTGCCGAGGCGGCCGATGAAGCCCGGCGCGTCCTCGTTGACGATGTAGAGCATGTGCCCGGCGAGATCGGCCTCGACCTTGATGCCGAACAGTTCGACCAGCCGCGGCGCGGCGTTGCCGAACAGCGTCCCGGCTACCGAGCGATCGCCCGCCTGGGTGCCGACAGTCACGCGCACCAGCGTGTGATAATCGCCCTCGCGGTCATGGCGCACTTCGCGCACGTCGAGCCCACGCTCCTTGGCGAGGAACGGCGCGTTGACCATGTTCACCGTGTCCGAATGGACGCGCATCAGCCCCGCCAGCACCGCGCTGGTGATCGGCTTCTGGTTGAGCTCGGCTGCCGCGCCCTCGACTTCGATGGCGATGCTGGTCAGCTCGCCATGCGCGAGCTGGCCGACCAGGCCGCCCAGCTTCTCGGCCAGCGCCATATAGGGCTTGAGCCGCGGCGCTTCCTCGGCCGAGAGGCTCGGCACGTTGAGCGCGTTGGTGACGCCGCCGGTCACCAGATAGTCGGCGAGCTGCTCGGCGACCTGGATCGCGACGTTGACCTGCGCCTCGGTGGTCGAGGCGCCGAGGTGCGGGGTCGCGACGAAGTTGGGCGTGCCGAACAGCGGGTGTTCCTTGGCAGGCTCCTGCACGAACACGTCGAGCGCCGCGCCGCCGATATGACCCGAATCGAGGCCATCCTTCAGCGCCGCCTCGTCGATCAGGCCGCCGCGCGCGCAGTTGATGATCCGCACGCCCTTCTTGGTCTTGGCGAGATTCTCGCGGCTCAGGATGTTGCGGGTCTGGTCGGTCAGCGGCGTGTGCAGCGTGATGAAGTCGGCCCGCAGCAGCAGGTCGTCGAGCGTCATCTTCTCGACGCCCATTTCCAGCGCGCGCTCGGGCGTGAGGAAGGGATCATAGGCGATCACGCGCATGCGGAGACCAATGGCACGGTCGGCGACGATCGAGCCGATGTTGCCTGCGCCGATCAGGCCCAGCGTCTTGCCGGTCAGCTCGACGCCCATGAAGCGGTTCTTCTCCCACTTGCCGGCCTGGGTCGAGACGTCGGCCTCGGGCAGCTGGCGGGCGAGCGCGAACATCAGCGCGATGGCATGCTCCGCCGTCGTGATCGAGTTGCCGAACGGCGTGTTCATCACCACCACGCCCTTGGCCGAGGCGGCAGGAATATCGACATTATCGACGCCGATGCCGGCGCGACCGATCACCTTCAGATTGGTCGCGTGCTCGAGAATGTCCTTGGTGACCTTGGTCGAGCTGCGGATCGCGAGGCCGTCATAGTTGCCTATGATCGCCTTGAGTTCTTCGGGCGTCTTGCCGGTGATCTCGTCCACCTCGACGCCACGCTCGCGGAAGATCTGCGCGGCCTTGGGGTCCATCTTGTCGGAAATCAGTACCTTGGGCATGAATATGCTCCTGTGCACGTCGGTGCTCCTGCGAAAGCAGGAGCCCAGAGTTTCTTGGGAAATCGCGTGTGGGCCTGGGCTCCTGCTTTCGCAGGAGCACGGCCGGATCAGCCCGCCTTGGCGGTGGCGTATGCCCAATCGAGCCAGGGGCCGAGCGCCTCGATATCGGCGGTGTCGACGGTCGCGCCGCACCATATGCGCAGGCCCGCCGGGGCATCGCGATACCCGGCCACGTCATAGGCCGCGCCTTCCTTTTCGAGCAGGCCGGCGAACTTCTTGATGAAGTCTGCATCGGCGCCCTCGACGGTGAGACACACGCTGGTGCGCGAGCGGATTGCCGAATCCTCGGCGAGGTGGCCGAGCCAGTCGCGCTCCGCGACAATCTTGTCGAGGGCGGCGGCATTGGCGTCCGAACGGGCGATCAGCCCATCCGCACCACCAAGGCCCTTGCCCCATTCAAGTGCGAAGATCACGTCCTCGACGGCCAGCATCGACGGCGTGTTGATCGTTTCGCCCTTGAACACGCCCTCGGCGAGCTTGCCCTTGGAGACCAGGCGGAAAACCTTGGGCAGCGGCCAGGCGGGGGTATAGGTTTCGAGACGCTCGACCGCGCGCGGACCCAGGATCAGCACGCCGTGCGCGCCTTCGCCGCCCAGCACCTTCTGCCAGGAGAAGGTGCAGACGTCGATCTTGTCCCAAGGCAAATCATAAGCATAAACCGCCGAGGTCGCGTCGGCGAAGCTCAGGCCTTCGCGATCGTCGGCAATCCAGTCGCCATTCGGCACGCGCACACCCGACGTGGTGCCGTTCCAGGTGAACAGCACATCGTTCGACCAGTCGACCGCGTTCAGGTCGGGCAGCTGCCCATAATCGGCACGCAGGACAGTCGGGTCCAGCTTGAGCTGCTTGACCGCATCGGTGACCCAACCCTCACCGAAGCTTTCCCAGGCGAGCGTGGTGACCGGGCGGGCGCCCAGCAACGTCCACATCGCCATTTCGAACGCACCGGTATCCGAACCGGGGACGATGCCGATGCGATGCGTGTCCGGCAGCCGAAGTAGCTCGCGCATCAGGTCGATCGAGTATTGAAGACGGGTCTTGCCCAGCTTCGAGCGGTGCGAGCGGCCGAGCGACTCGGTGGCGAGCTTCTCGGGCGACCAGCCCGGCGGCTTGGCGCAGGGACCAGAAGAGAAATAGGGACGCGCCGGTTTGGTGGCGGGCTTCGCAGGCGCAAGCGTGGCGTCGGCGGCAGTCAAATCAGTCATGTAGACTCTCCTCACAGAGAGCACGCGCGGCGTTGGGACCGCGTGGCCCGTCGACGGCCCTAACGGCGGCGGCACAAAAGTCAATTCAGCACATCGTTGCGATGGAACAATGTTGCCGGTCGGTGCCTTTGCTGCGCAGCTTTGCAGGACATCCGGGAGAAACGAAATGCAGAAGATACTGGCGGCTGGGCTGGCCGCGATGCTCCTGACGGCGCCCGCCGTCGCCCAACAGCAGAGGGAGAGCGTAGGCGACGGCGCCCAGGCGCCGCTGCGCGACCTGCGGATCAACGAAAAAAAGATTCCGGACGTGCTGCTGCTTGCCGCCTCCGCACCCTATTCGTCGCAGGGAACCAAGAGTTGCACGCAGATCCGCGCAAGCATCGCCGACCTCAACGCCGTGCTTGGCACCGACGCCGACGCGCCCGAAGCCAAGGGCGGCAATGGCGGCGCGATCGCCGCGGCGGGAAGCCGCGCGATCGTCGGGACGCTGATTCCCGGCTTCGGACTGGTGCGCATGGTCACCGGCGCCGACAAGCAGGAGAAGCGGGTGACCGCAGCGCTCTATGGCGGCACCATCCGCCGCGCGTATCTCAAGGGCCTCGGCGTCTCCAAGGGTTGCAAGCCGCCGGCGGCGCCGACTGCCGCCGCCCGCGCCGCCGTGCCGGCGCTGCCCGCAGACGACAAGGACGACAAGAAGAAGGATTGACGGAGGGCTTTAAGCTCCCTTCGTGTAACTGGCGCAACAAACGCAAAAAGGGCCGGCGGATCGCTCCGCCGGCCCCTCTTTTTGCGTCGAGCGCGGACTTAGAAGTCCATGCCGCCCATGCCGCCCGGCATCGCCGGGGCTGCGGGCTTGTCGTCCGGCAGCTCGGCAATGGTGGCTTCGGTGGTGATCAGCAGACCGGCGACCGAAGCCGCGTTCTGCAGTGCGGTGCGCACCACCTTGGTCGGGTCGATCACGCCGGCAGCCACGAGGTTCTCGTAGGTGTCGGTCGCGGCGTTGAAGCCGAACGAGGTGTCGTTCTGGTCGAGCAGCTTGCCCGAGACGACAGCGCCGTCCTGGCCAGCATTCTGCGCGATCTGACGCACCAGCGCGGTCAGCGACTTGCGAACGATGTCGATGCCGCGCGTCTGGTCCTCGTTGGCACCGGCCAGGCCTTCGAGCGCCTTGGTCGCGTACAGCAGGGCCGTGCCGCCGCCGGGGACGATGCCTTCTTCAACGGCTGCGCGGGTTGCGTGCAGCGCGTCGTCGACGCGGTCCTTGCGCTCCTTCACCTCGACTTCGGTCGCACCGCCGACCTTGATCACGGCCACGCCGCCGGCAAGCTTGGCGAGACGCTCCTGGAGCTTCTCACGGTCGTAATCGCTGGTGGTGACTTCGATCTGCTGGCGGATCTGCTCGGTGCGAGCCTTGATCGATTCGGCTTCACCGGCGCCATCGACGATGGTGGTGTTGTCCTTGTCGATGGTGACGCGCTTGGCGGTGCCGAGCATGCCGAGCGTGACGGTCTCGAGCTTGATGCCGAGGTCTTCGCTGATCACTTCACCCTTGGTGAGGACGGCGATGTCTTCCAGCATCGCCTTGCGACGATCGCCGAAGCCCGGTGCCTTGACCGCTGCAACCTTCAGGCCGCCGCGCAGCTTGTTGACGACCAGAGTCGCCAGCGCTTCGCCTTCGATGTCCTCGGCGATGATCAGCAGCGGACGACCCGACTGCACGACCGCCTCGAGGATCGGCAGCATCGACTGGAGGTTCGACAGCTTCTTCTCGTGGATCAGGATGTACGGATCGCTGAGCTCGACCGCCATCTTCTCCGGGTTGGTGATGAAGTAGGGCGAGAGGTAGCCGCGGTCGAACTGCATGCCTTCGACGACGTCGAGCTCGAATTCGAGACCCTTCGCCTCTTCGACGGTAATCACGCCTTCCTTGCCGACCTTCTCCATCGCCTCGGCGATCTTCTCGCCGACTTCACGGTCGCCATTGGCCGAGATGATGCCGACCTGGGCGACTTCCTGCGAACCCGAAACCGGCTTCGAGCGCGCCTTGACGTCCTCGACGACCTTGGTGACGGCGAGGTCGATACCACGCTTCAGGTCCATCGGGTTCATGCCGGCGGCAACCGACTTCATGCCTTCGCGGACGATCGCCTGCGCCAGAACGGTCGCGGTGGTCGTGCCGTCGCCGGCGATGTCGTTGGTCTTCGAGGCCACTTCGCGCACCATCTGCGCGCCCATGTTCTCGAACTTGTCCTTGAGCTCGATTTCCTTCGCGACCGACACACCGTCCTTGGTGATGCGGGGCGCGCCGAAGCTCTTCTCGATCACGACGTTGCGGCCCTTCGGCCCGAGCGTGACCTTCACCGCGTCGGCGAGAATGTCGACGCCGCGCAGGATGCGCTCACGAGCGTCGCGCGAAAACTTTACGTCCTTGGCTGCCATGGGACTGCCCTTTCAAATTTCGCTAAGTTTCAGGTAGTTGAGGTTCGCGAGGTCGCTCAGCCGACGATGCCGAGGATGTCGCTTTCCTTCATGATCAGCAGGTCTTCACCGTCGACCTTGACCTCGGTGCCCGACCACTTGCCGAACAGAATGCGGTCGCCCGCCTTCACGTCGAGCGGAGTCACCTTGCCATCTTCGGCCTTGGTGCCGGTGCCGACGGCGACGACTTCGCCTTCCTGCGGCTTTTCCTTGGCGGTGTCGGGGATGATGATCCCGCCGGCGGTCTTTTCCTCGGCTTCGACGCGGCGGACGAGCACGCGGTCGTGCAACGGACGGAAGTTCATTGCCTGATCCTCTTTCAGGTGGATTTCGGTGTTTAGCACTCGGTCCCCCGGAGTGCTAACAGCAGGGATATGTGAAGTGAAATTTGCTTCGTCAACGGGTGCAGCCGGAACTTTTTTCGGCGTGTTGGGCCGATAAGACGGGTCGTTGCCTCCTTCCCGCGCATCCGGTAGCACGGATCGCTGAATACCCTTTGAGGAGCCGCCGGTGAAGCTGGTCCGTACCGCCTGGAAGATACTCGTCGGAATCAAGGACCTGCTCGTCCTGGTTCTGCTCCTCCTGTTCTTTTCCGCGCTGTTTGCGGCGTTGTCGCATCGGCCGACTCCGGCAACGATTCGCGATGGCGCATTGGTGGTGGCGTTCAATGGCGCATTGGTGGAGCAGGAAAGCGAGGCGGATCCTTTCGCCGCGGTCAGCGGCACCCGCGCGGCGCGTCAGGTGAGCGCGCGCGAGGTGATCCGCGCGCTCGACGCTGCCAAGGGTGACACCCGCGTAAAGGCGGTCGTGCTCGATCTCGACAGCTTCCTGGGCGGCTATCCTGCTACCGTAAGCGAAGTCGCTGCCGCGGTCGGCCGCGTCCGTGCGACAGGCAAGCCGGTACTCGCCTATGCCACCGCCTATACCGACAGCAGCTACCAGATCGCCGCCAATGCCAGCGAGATCTGGGTCCATCCGATGGGCGGATCGCTGTTCATGGGACCCGGCGGTCGCCAGCTTTATTACAAGGGACTGACCGAGAAGCTGGGCATCAACGTCCATGTATATAAGGTCGGCAAGTTCAAGTCGGCCGTGGAGCCCTATATTCGCGCGGACATGTCGCCCGAGGCGCGCGAGGCGAACACCGCGCTTTATGGCGGCCTGCTCGACCAGTGGCGCGAAGGCATCCAGAAGGCGCGGCCCAAGGCCCGCATTGCCGATTTCCTGATGAAGCCCGACGTTGCGATCACCGCCGCCAAGGGCGATATCGCCGCCGCCAACCGCGCCTATGGCCTGGTCGACCAGCTTGGCGACCGGATCGCCTTTGGTCGCCACGTCGCCCAGCTGGTCGGTGCACCGAGCGGCGCACGCGCGGGCAATTTCAACGCAATCAAGCTCGCCGACTGGCTGCAGGCCAATCCGCTTCCGACGAGCGGCGATGCAATCGGCGTGATCACCATCGCTGGCGAGATCGTCGACGGCAAGGGCGGCGCGGGCAGCGCGGGCGGCGATACCGTCAGCAAGCTCGTCCTCGACGGGCTTAAGGACGGCAAGCTCAAGGCGCTGGTCGTACGGGTCGATTCCCCGGGCGGCTCGGCCATGGCATCGGAGCAGATGCGGCAGGCGATCCTGCAGGCCAAGGCGCAGAAGCTGCCAATCGTCGTGTCGATGGGCGGCCTTGCGGCGAGCGGCGGCTATTGGGTATCCACCGCCGGCGACGTGATCTTCGCCGAGCCGAACACGATCACAGGCTCGATCGGCATTTTCGGGATCATCCCGACCTTCGAAAACAGCCTCGCCAAGATCGGCGTGACCACCGACGGGGTGCAGAGCACGCCGCTGACCGGCCAGCCCAGCGTCTATGGTGGCACCAACGCCACCGTGGACACGATCCTGCAATCGGCGATCGAGGCCGGCTATGGCCGCTTCGTCGGCCTGGTCGCCGCGTCGCGCAAATTGACGCCGCAGCGGGTTGACGAGATCGGCCAGGGCCGCGTGTGGATCGGCGGTATCGCGCGGCAGATCGGCCTGGTCGATCGCTTCGGCGGACTGAACGATGCTGTCGCCGAGGCCGCGAAGCGCGCCGGGCTCGATCCCGCCAAGGTCCAGACCGTCTATCTCGCCAAGAAGCCCAGCGCCGCTGCCGCCGCGCTGGCGGCTGCGCTCGGCTCGTTCAGCAATGACGACGAGGACAACGGCAACTGGGCCGACGCCGCCGCCGGCGCCGACACCTATGCCCGTATCGGCGAGGAACGCCGCGCGCTGCTCGCCCAGGCGCTGGGCGACGCCAAGCGGCTCAACGCCAGCGGTTCGGTGCAGGCGCGCTGCCTCGAATGTATGGCGCTGGGCGTACCGAGCGCGCAGCCGAGCGACCTTGCCCTTCTTCAAATTGCCATGGGAGCCATGAAATGATCGGCATTCGCGCCGCCACGCCGGACGACGCAGCCGCGATCGCCGCCATCTATGCGCCGAACGTTCTTACCGGGACGGCCTCGTTCGAGATCGAGCCGCCCGACGCCGCCGCGATGGCGACCCGGATGGCAGCTAGCGAAGGCTATTATCCCTGGCTCGTCGCGACCAATGGCGACGGCGTCGATGGCGGCGTGATCGGCTATGCCTACGCCAATCGCTTTCGCGATCGCCCGGCCTATCGCTACGTCGTCGAAAGCTCGATCTACATGGCCGATACCGCGCAGCGCCGCGGTGCCGGTCGGCTACTGTACGAGGCGCTCGTCGACACGCTGCGCGCGCAGGGCTTCGTCCACGCCTTCGGCATGATCACCCTGCCGAACGACAATTCGATCGCGCTGCACGAAGCGGTAGGCTTCCGCCGCACCGGCGTGTTTCGCGAGGCGGGATACAAGCACGGCCAGTGGATCGATGTCGGCATCTGGCAGTGCGAGCTGAACGAGCCGACCCGGCCACCCGAAGAGCCCAAGCCCTTCCACGAGCTGGGGGTCGTCCGAGCCTGAAGTCGCAGGTGCCTGCCCGTCCCTGGATGAACAGGCACCTGCCCCGCGGGACAGTTGACCCCGCGCGGCTATTCTTCGAGACCTCGCGCGATGGAATCGACATCGCCGTACGCGGTAGACTTCGAGATAGAGGTCGAGCGTGCATCCCGCCTGATCTCCATCCGCCTCGCCGGGGTTCCTTCACCGGAGGACGTTGGCTGGATCGCCGAAGACGTCCGCGCTGCGATCCTCAGCCTCGGTCCGCATGCCGAGGGCCATCGAACGCTCTATGACGCCCGCGGCGTGCACGTGCTGCCGCAGGCGACGGCTGATTTCGTGCTCAAGAATTTCGCGGATACGGCGAGAACGCAATGGGCACGGCGCCTTGGTTTCGTCGCTTCCACCATGTTGACGCGACTGCAGATCCGCAGGATCGTAGAGGTGCGCCCGGGCGCGATGCTCTTCGACGATGTCGAGGCCGCCCGCGCCTGGCTGCTGAGCGAATATTGAACGCCGCCCTGTCAGCGGGGGCGGCGCGCGGCCGCCCCGAAAGGCTTCAGGCCAGCGCGATGTCCGGCGCGTCTTCAGCCTTCATGCCGATCACATTGTAGCCGGCATCGACATGGTGGATCTCGCCGGTGACGCCCGAGGCGAGGTCCGACACCAGATACAAGCCCGCGCCGCCGACATCCTCGATCGTGACGTTACGACGCAGCGGCGAGTTCAGCTGGTTCCACTTGAGGATGTAGTTGAAGTCGCCGATGCCGCGGGCCGCCAGCGTCTGGATCGGACCGGCCGAGATCGCATTCACGCGGATATTTTCCGGCCCCAGGTCCATCGCCAGATACTTGACCGAGGTTTCCAACGCCGACTTGGCGACACCCATCACGTTATAGTGCGGCACCACCTTCTCGGCGCCATAATAGCTGAGCGTCAGCAGGCTGCCGCCGTTCGGCATCATCCGCTGGGCGCGCTGCGCCACTGCGGTGAAGCTGTACACCGAGATGTTCATCGTCATCAGGAAATTGTCGAGCGTGGTGTCGTAATAATGGCCACGCAGCTGGCTCTTGTCGGAGAAACCGATCGCGTGGACCACGAAGTCGATCGTGGGCCAGCGCGCTGCGAGCGTCTCGAACGTGGCGTCGAGCGCGGCCATGTCCGCCACGTCGCAATCGATGAGGAAATCGGAACCGACCTGCTCGGCCAGCGGCTTCACCCGCTTGAGCAGCGCATCACCCTGGTAGGAAAAGGCCAGCTCCGCGCCCTGGGCATGCAGAGCCTTGGCGATACCCCATGCCAGCGATTTGTCGTTGGCGAGGCCCATGATGAGCCCGCGCTTCCCTTGCATCAATCCGGTCACGTCTTCTGAATCTCCTGTGCTTGCTCCCCCTCTAGACCGGCTTCGGGCACTTCCGCCAGAGCGGCGTTGAGCTCCGCCCCTACGACGAGTCCGAGTCCCACCAGGAAAAAGAAGATCAGCGCGACCATCACGCCCGCCAGGCTGCCATAGGTGGCACCATAGCCGCCCAGCGTCGACAGCACCCAAGGCAGCCCGCCGGTGACGCTGAGCCACCACAGGGTGGTGCACAAGGCCCCCGGCCATTTGGGGCAGCCGCGCGAACGGTAGCGCGACGGGGTCAGCGCGAAGAACAGCACGTAGAGCGCGCCGAACAGGGCGAAGGCCGGCACCGCCTTACCCGCCGAGGCGAAGCGCTGCGCCTCGGTCGCCCAGGGGAGGATGCGATAGAGAAACTGCTCGATACCGGTCAGGATCACCTGGAAAGCGAAAGCGAGCATCACCATCAGCACTGCGGCGACGATCATCCCGATCGCGCCCAGCCGGTAGCGCCAGAACGGCTTGTCCGACGAGACGCCGTACGCCTGCCGCACGATGCCGCGGATCGTCTCGATGAAGCCCGCGGTGGTCCAGAGCCCGACGAGCGCGCCGAACCAGAGAAGGCCCCCGGTGCTGCGGGCGTTCAGCACCTCGATCACCGGATCGCGCAGCAGCTTGGCGACGTCGGGCGGCACGGTCTGCAGGAACGCCTCCAGCGCATGCACGCCAGTGCCGGTGCGCCCGACCAGGCTCGCCAGCGCCGTTGCGACGATGAAGAAAGGGAACAGCGTGACGAGCGACAGATAGGCGAGGTTACCCGCGTAGGTGAAGCCGTCGTTGAACGTGCCGATCGCGACTCGCTTGGTGATTTCGAACATCCGTTCGGTCACGCCGAGTTCGGCCAGCCGGCGCGGCACCTTTCCACCAATACCCAGCCGCCGCCCTTCGGGCGACTGGGGCGAGATCGAGGCGCGCGTCGGTTCGTCCACGCGGGGTCAGACGCCCATGCGTCCCCGCGGGTTCCCCTTGTTCTTCCATCCCTGCGCAAATTCGATGAGCGCATCATCGTCGACGGGCAGGTCGACCATCAGCGTCACAAACAAGTCGCCCCGCGCACCGCCGCGCTTGTGGAAGCCCCGGCCCTTGAGCCGCAGTACCTTGCCCGAGCTGGAACCCTTGGGCACGGTGAGCATCACCGGGCCGTCGGGCGTCGGTACACGGACCTGCGCGCCCAGCACCGCCTCGGCCAGCGTAACCGGCAGGTCGAGCTTGATGTCATCGCCATCGCGTACATAGAAACGGTGCGGCTGGATCTCGATCGTAACGATTGCGTCGCCCGCACCGCCCGGGCCTTCCTCGCCCTTTCCGGCGAGGCGCATCTGGGTGCCTTCCTCGACGCCGGCGGGGAGCTTGAGGTCGATCGTCTTGCCGTTCTTGAGCGTGATCCGCTGCGGGGCGAGCGTCGCCGCATCCTCGAACGATACCGCCAGCCGATAGGCGATGTTGGCGCCCTTGGGCTGGGGACGCCTTCCGAAGCCACCGAAACCACCGCTGAAGCCCCCGCCCCCGCCGCGTTTGCCACCGCCGAACAGCCCTTCGAAAATGTCGCCGATATCCGCCTCGCCGCCGCCGAAATCGAACTGGCCGCCGCCGGGGCGGAAGCCGCCGGCGCCGCCTCCGGCTCCCGCGCCGAAGCCGAACGGCGCGATCGGGTTACCGTCGCCGTCGATCTCGCCCCGATCGAAGCGGGCGCGCTTGTCCTTGTCGGTCAGCAGGTCATAAGCCTGCGTGACCTGGCTGAACTTTTCCGAAGCCTTGGGATTGTCCTTGTTGCGATCGGGGTGCAGCTCCTTGGCGAGCTTGCGATAGGCCTTCTTGATCTCGTCTTCGCTCGCGCTACGCGCCACCCCGAGCGTTACGTATGGATCTGCCACCAAAATCCCCAATGCGTCCAATGCCAATCGCCCGCCCCTTACAGGACAGGTGTTAAAGCCCAAACATCGGCGTCCGGATCGTTTCGCGCAAGGGGCGCGATCAGTCGAGCAGCGCCCGGGCGCCGCGCAGATCGGCGACGAAGTCCCGATAGGCCTGCGCCGCCACATCCGCGTCGGGGAGGCGGAGCAGATAGCTTGGATGCACGGTGACCCATCCGGTGCCGCCCTCGGGCAGCGCAAGCTTCTGGCCACGCAGCTTTGAGATGGTCGCCGCCTTGCCGGTGATCTGTCGGGCGGCGGTGGCGCCCAGTGCCACGATCAGCTTGGGACGGACCAGCGCACGTTCCTGCTCGTACCACCAACGGCAGGCGGTGATCTCGCCGGCATCCGGCTTGGCGTGGATGCGCCGCTTGCCGCGCGGCTCGAACTTGAAGTGCTTGACTGCATTGGTGACGTAGACACGCGCGCGATCGATCCCCGCCTCGTCGAGCGCGCGATCAAGCATCTGCCCGGCGGGGCCGACAAAGGCGCGGCCGGCGAGATCCTCCTGGTCGCCTGGCTGCTCGCCGACCAGCATCATGTCGGCGTCTAGCGGCCCTTCGCCGAACACGGTCTGCGTCGCGGGCTTGTAGAGCGGGCATCGAGTGCACGCCGCCGCCTCGTCGCGCAGCGCTTCCCAGGCGCCCTCGACATTACCCCCGACCGACGTGCGCGCCGTTTCCACCATCGCCGTCTCCCGCGCCCGGGCACCGGCCACGAGCTCCTTGACCAATGCAGTTTCGGGCATGTTTTTCCAATATTTGCGCGGCATCTCCTTCAGCATCGCGCCGGTCTTGAGGCGGGCGGGATTGAAGATGGAGGTGTAATAGGTCTTCCACACCGCCTCGACCGGATCGTCGGCGGGCGCATCGCCCCGCGCGGCGGCGGGGCCTTCGCTGAGCGTGCCGCCGTCCCAGTGCAGCGAAACCTCCGGTGTGAGGATCGACCAGCGCATGCTGGCGAATCGCTCGACGAAGAAGCGGGCATTGGCGCGGACGATGTGGTGCTCGGGCTCGAACCAAGCGATGAAGCGCGGGCCGGCTTCGTCCACCAGTTCGCGGAAGCGGACGAAGGCGCGCATTTTGTGAATGTCGCGGCGTACCGCCTTGGCCATCAGCTCGATCCGGCGGACCAGCGGATCGGCGCGGTCCTCGATCCGGTGCGGATCGGTGGCGAGAAGGGTGTAGAGCAACGAAAAGCGCTGCGGGTCCGAGTGAAGAATGACGGCCTGCGCCAGCTCCACGAATGCCTTGGGGACGCGCAGCTGCGTGCCCTTGGCGTGCGGCGGCGGGGAGGCTGCCTCGGCGGCGAACAGATCGCCGCCGCCCTCACCTACTCGCCACACCACCTCAGACGGTGCGACATGCGCCTGAGCCAGCGCTCGTGCCGCATCGCGCCAGCCCTCAAAGTCATCCTGGGCGGCAAGCGTTACGGCGCGCAACGCTTACTCGCGCTCGTCGCCCGGCGGATGGGCTTCGGCGCGCTCCAGCTCCCTGGGCTTGCGCTTCTCGAAGATCTTGCCGAGGCGCTCTTCCTCTTCCGCCGAAAGCGCCTTTTCGGCGGTCGGGAACATCTCTTCCTCCTCCTCGTCGATATGGTGGAGGTAGCGGTCTTTCATTGCGCGAAATTTGGACAACCAGGCCGAGGAGGACATCTCGATATCCATCAGCTCGCCGAGCAGGTCGTCGACTTCCTTGTGCTCGGATACCGAATGCCGCGCATCCTCGCGCAGATCGGGGTTGGCGAGCATCGTGGCGTAAAGCGATTCCTCTTCTGCCGCGGCGTGCGACTGGAGCTCGAGGCGGAGCTGCTCGAACAGGTCGCGGCGCTCGGTGCTGTCGCCGGAGGTGACGTCAATCTTGGCGATCAGGTCGCGCTGGCGGTCGTGATCGGCGATGAGGTCGGCAAAGATGCGGGGTTGCTTAGCCATTTGGGAGTCTCCCTGGTTTCCCAGTCCCAACCGGTGGCACTGTCCTAGGTTGCTCCCGCGAGTCGTTCGCAGAGCGTAGATCACGCGGCAAACAGCTCCAGTTGCACCTTCTTCGGCGCGATCCAGCCGCGCAGATCGGCCTTGTCGGTCAGCGCCACCGGGCGCCAGTCGGCGGTGACGATGAACGGGCGGATCTTGGCCAGCGACACGGTAAGTCGCGCGACATCCTCCAGCCGCAGCCGCCGCCATTTGCGCGCGGCAAGGATCGAAGCGACCGCCTTGGTCCCCAGCCCCGGCACGCGCAGCAGCGCCTCGCGCGGGGCGCGATTGAGGTCGACGGGAAAGCGGTCGCGGAAGCGCAGCGCCCAGGCGAGCTTGGGATCGATGTCGAGCGGCAGCATGCCCGTTGCCGGGTCCACCGCCTGCGCGACCTCGTCGGGCCGATATTCGTAGAAGCGCATCAGCCAGTCCGACTGATAGAGCCGGTGCTCGCGCATCAGCGGCGGGCGCTGGAGCGGCAGCACCGTGCTGGCATCGGGAATCGGGCTGAACGCCGAATAATAGACGCGGCGCAGCCCGAAACGACCGTACAACCCGGCGGCGCGGTCGATGATGTCGCCGTCGGTCGCGGCATCGGCGCCGACGATCATCTGGGTCGACTGGCCCGCAGGCGCGAACTTGGGCGCCGAGCGATAGCGCTTGCGCGCATCCACCCCGTCCTCGATCGCACTGCGCATGCCCAACATCGCGCCTTCGATCTGCGGCGCGGACTTTTCCGGCGCGAGCCGCTTGAGCCCCGCAACCGTCGGCAGCTCGACATTGATCGACAGGCGATCGGCATGGAGCCCCGCCCGGTGGATCAGCGCCGGATCGGCATCGGGGATTGTCTTGAGGTGGATATAGCCGCGGAAATGATGGTCTTCGCGCAAGCTCCGCGCCACCTCTACCATCTGCTCCATCGTATAGTCGGACGAGCGGATGATGCCCGAGGAGAGGAACAACCCCTCGATATAGTTGCGTCGGTAGAAATTGAGCGTGAGCTCGACCACTTCGGCCGGCGTGAAGCGCGCCCGGCGAACGTTCGAACTCTTGCGGTTGATGCAGTAATGGCAGTCGAAGATACAGCTGTTGGTCAGCAAAATCTTGAGCAGGCTGATGCAACGGCCGTCCGGCGCATAGGCATGGCAGATGCCCATCCCTGTGGTCGAGCCCAGCCCCTTGCCGTCTTTCGACGTGCGCTTCGTCGTCCCCGAAGAGGCGCACGACGCATCATATTTCGCGGCATCGGCAAGGATCGCCAGCTTTGCACGGGTGTCGAGTTGCGCCATCCGTTCTTTCTATGTTCTCGAGCATCTGCTGTCCAGATGGACGCTCGGCCATCGGCCTTGTAGCAGCGCCCGGCGGAGGATTTTTCGGATGACGGGGCGGATCGACGGTCGCGTGGTCGCGCTGACGCTTGGTATGGCAGGCACCTGCCTGCTCGGCTGGGCGTTCAAGGCGCATTGCATGGCGGAGGGATGGGTTGCCGCCATCCAATACACCAGCGGCTGCTACAGCGATGCGGTTCCCTTCTGGGGTCAGCGCCATGTCGACCAAGGGCTGATCCCCTATTTCCAGACACCGATGGAATATCCGGTGCTCACCGGCCTGCAAATCTGGATAGAGGGGGCGGTGGTCCGCGGCCTGTTCGGCTCGGCCGCGAACGATGCCGCCTTCCTGAGCGCGGTGACGCTGGCCAACGCCCTGCTGGCAGGCTTGATTCTCTGGATGTTCGCGCGCGCGGGCATGGATCGGGCGCGGCTGTGGCTTTGGGCCTGCGCGCCGCCACTGATCCTCTATCTAGGCCATAATTGGGACCTAGGCGCGACGGCCTTCTGCGTGGCCGCGATGCTGGCAGCACGTCGGGAGCAGCTCGTGCTCGCCGCGATGCTGGCCGCGCTTGGTGCGGCAGCGAAGCTATTTCCGGCGCTGTTGCTGCCGCTGATCGGACTTGCCGCGCTGGCCGCACCGGATCGAAGCTGGCGCGCGCGGATCGGTACCGCCGGGATGTGCACGCTGGTCGCAATCGCGGCCTGGGCAGCGGTAAACCTTCCGGTGGCGCTCGCCGCGCCGGAGAACTGGTCCGAATTCTACCGTTTCTCGCAAGCACGCGCCGGCACTGCCGGCTCGACCTGGGAGATTCTTTCCAATCAGGGATTCTGGGTTACCGGCATCCCCCAGCGCAACCTCTATGCCTCGCTCGCCTTTCTGATCGGCGCAGCCGGAATCATCGCCTTTGGATGGTGGCGGCATCGCGCACAGCTCTGGGTGCTGTTCACTCCGATCCTGGCCTGGTTTCTGCTGACCAACAAGGTCTGGTCGCCCCAGTTCGACCTGTGGCTCTACCCGCTGCTGGTAATGACGAGCCCACGCCGCACGCCGGTCGCGCTCTTCGTCATTGGTGATATCGCCGCCTATTTCACGGAATTCTGGTGGTTTGCCGGCATGGCAAACACCTGGCCCTATGCCACGACCCATGACATCCTGCTCGCCGCGAGCGTACGCGGCATCGCGATGCTCTGGCTGATCGTCGACGCCGTGCGCCTGCCGGCGCCCGCCTGGATCGGACGCGCGCAGGACTGAAGCATCAGGGCAGCGGCAGGTCGGTTTCCGCCTTCTTCTGCGCACGGCGCTCGGCGCGTGCGGCCGTCGCCTGCTTGACGAAGCAACCGGTGCCGCCACCAGCACCCACGGCCGAGCAGCTGCCGGTTCCGAACGTGCCGGTGGTCAGCGCGTCCTGCGAGCGCACCGCCCATGACTGGCCCTTTTGCGGCTCGGTCGGCGTATTGTCCCGAATATTCTTCGGAATACGGAAGCGCTCGCCTTCGTCCAGACGCTGGCAGACGACGATCTCCTCGCCGTTCTTGTTCGTCGGGCACTTGTCGTTGCCGTAGATGATCAGCACGCCGTTCTGCACGGCATTCTGTGCGTACGCCGGCGCGGCTGCGAGCAGCGGCGCCGCTGCGGCCACGGTGATAATCGCGATCCTTTTGAGCACCCTGTTCCTCCTGTCTTCGCGCCGCACCCTGCGGGCGCGCGCCTGAATGGCCGCTTTCAGATTCGCTTCGAGACGCCGATGGCGAACCGGCAACCTGCGCGGATCAGTGCCGATAGCACCGGATAGCCGGGCGTGCTTTCCGCGCCCGAGGCGATCGCGGTGTCCCGATGTTCGATCTCCTCATCGCGGAATCGCGCGACGGCATCGCGTAGTTCCGGATCTTCATCGCCCAATTGCTGGAGCTGCTGCTGGTAATGCAGATCGATCTCGGTCTCGATGGCCGCGGTGCAGGCCATTGCCGCCTGCGGCCCCATCGCCGCCGTCACCACGCCAAGGCCGAAGCCCGCCACGTCCCAAAAGGGCTGGAGGACCGTCGGCCGAACACCGCGCCTTGCGATCAGCGCGTCGAAAAAGGCGCGGTGATGCTCTTCCTGGTTGGCCATGCCGGCGATGGTGCGCGCGGTGGGCGTGCGATCGCCCATCACCGCGAGCTGCCCCGCATAGATACGCGTCGCGCCATATTCGCCGGCCTGGTCGACACGGACCATAGTCTCGCGGCTTTCACGCCGATCTCCCGGTTTCCAGCTCATCGCACCGACCTCCGCGTCGCCAGCAGCGCGATCAGCACCGCGCCGCCCAGCGACAAGATGGCGTTATAGCCTGCCAGGCTGATGCCGAACATCGTCCATTGGGGCACATCGCAGCGCACGATCGGCGCGCGCAGCGCCTGGGTCAGCATCTCCATGGGCGAGCCCTGCCGCGGGGCGGCGGTGCATTCGGTGATACCCTGCCACCAATGATATTCGGTGCCCGCATGATAGACGCCGATCGCCCCGCTCACCGCGATCAGCAGCGCGGCGAGCAGGACCAGCGCCGCCACCTGCCGCCGCCCGCGCACGAAGAAAGCGAGCAGCGCGACGATGATCGCCGCCAGATGCGGCCAGCGCTGCCACACACACATCTCGCAGGGTACGAGGCCGCCGATGAACTGCGATCCGATCGCCCCGCCCAGCAGCACGAGCGGGAGCAGCAAGGCAAGCCAGCGCGCCAGCACCGGCACGTTCCGCGGCATCCGGCTCACTTCGCTGCACTCGCCGGAGCGGTCTTGTTGCCCAGCCGGGCGAGCGTCTGCACCGCATAGGTAAGCTGGAAGTCGGTGATGCCCTTCTTCTTCAGCTCGTCGGCAGTGGCGGTGAAGCGCGGATCGGACGTGCTGTCCGTTTCCAGCACGCTGTCGTCCACCTTCTCCATGTTGATCAGGTGGCGGCGCAGATCCGCCTCGCGCAGCTCCGGGCGCGACTTATAGTCCGGATCGCTCAGCTGCGGCACCGCGATATCGGGCTTGATGCCACCTTCCTGTACCGAATGGCCGGAGGGGGTGTAGTAGCGCGCCGTGGTGAGGCGCAGCGCGGCATGGGGTCCCATCGGCAGGATCGTCTGCACCGATCCCTTGCCGAAGCTGCGCACGCCCATCACGAGTGCGCGGTGATGGTCCTGCAGCGCGCCCGCGACGATCTCCGACGCGGAGGCGGTGCCGGCATCGGTGAGCACGATCACCGGTAGGCCCTTGGCAAGGTCGCCCGGAAATACGCTCTCGGCATAATAGCGCTCGATATCGGTCTTCTCGCGACCGCGCTGGGAAACGATCTCCCCATGGTTGAGGAACACATCGGACACGCCGATCGCCTCGGTGAGGAGGCCGCCGCCATTGTTACGCAGATCGATGATGTAGCCGAGCGGCTTGTGGCCCAGCTTCTTGTCGATCTCCTGGATGGCAAGCGCGGTGTCGCCGCCGGTGTGCGCGGTGAAGGTGCTGATGCGGATAATGCCCACGCCGTCCTTCACATCGGCCTTCACCGACTTCTGGGTGATCACCTCGCGGGTCAGGGTAAATTGCAGCGGCTTGTCCGCGCCGGGGCGGACCACCGTCAGCGATATCTTGGTACCGGGCTGGCCGCGCATCTGGGTGATCGCCTCGTCGAGGCTGCCGCCGACGATGAACTTGCCGTCGAGATGCGTGATATAGTCGCCCGCCTTGATGCCAGCGCGCGCGGCAGGCCCGTCGTCGTTCGGCGCGATCACCTTCACCGCACCGTCCTGCTGGGTGACGGTCAAGCCGAGTCCGCCATAATTGCCCTCGGTCTGAATCTTGAGATTGTCGTAATCCAGCCCGTCCGCGAAGCTGCTGTGCGGATCGAGCGCGGCCAGCATGCCGTCGATAGCGCCCTTCACCAGCGTCTTGTCGTCGACCTTTTCGACGTAATTGGCCTTCACGGTGTTGTAGACTTCCATGAAGGTGTCGAGCTCGCGGTAGCTGCTGGTATCGACCCCCGCCATGGCGCCGGATGTGATGGGAATGATCGCGAGTGCGCC
Source organism: Sphingomonas sp. TDK1 (assembly GCF_001650735.1). Lineage (GTDB taxonomy): Bacteria > Pseudomonadota > Alphaproteobacteria > Sphingomonadales > Sphingomonadaceae > Sphingomonas. The sequence goes on from NZ_LXVY01000004.1 coordinate 379,709, forward strand.
GACGGCGGCGGAAACCTGAAGAAACGAACGCAGCATCAAGAGACTTTCCGGAAGGGCGATCTGGCCAATGTAGGCGAGACTAACGGGATTTGCACGCGGTGTCAGTCGAGCAATTGGGTCAGGTCGAGCGGCTGCCCGCGCCGGCGGAGCTCAACCGTCATGCGTGGCCCGGCCGCGCCCAGCGTCGCGCCTTGCCCGACCTTGGCGCCCGGACGTACAACAAGCGCGGAAAGCCCCGAAATTAGGGTGGTCCAGCCCTTGCCATGGTCCAGGACCACGATCTGCCCATAGCCTGCGAAGGGCGCGGCATAGGCGATGGTGCCGGCGGCGGGGGCGATCACCTTGGTGCCCGGCGTGACCGCGAAGCTTGGGCCGCGGGCACGGACGCCTGCGGAAGAGATCTCGCCGAAACCGGTGACGAGATGGCCGGCGACGGGCAGGCGATAGGGCGCGGGACCATTTGTGCGTTCTGCCGACGCGCCGGGCCGAGGGAGCGGGCCGTTGAGGACCAGCAGGTCCGAGCGGACCTGCGCTGCGCTCTGGCTGCGGTCCTGGGCAGCAGCGAGGTCGCGCGCCTTTTCGCCGAGCGCCAGCGCGCGGTCCGATTCCACTAGCGCATCGCGGCCGAGCGTCATGGCGCGCAGCCGGTGCTCGGATTCGAGCTGGAGCGCAGCCAGCCGCCGCGATTCGAGGGCAGCACGGTTGGCGCGGAGGCCGGCCAGCGCATGGCCGGCGGCAACACGCAACGCGCGGGAGCGCTCGAGATCCGCACGGACCCCGGCACTACGAGCCTCCATCGCCGGCAGCAGACTGGCGAGCGTCGCCCGGACATGGACGAGATCCTGTGCGGAGCCCGGCTGAGCCAGCGCCAGCACTGCAGGCCGCCGCGCCATCGCCTGCAAGGCGGCAACCAGTTCGAGTGCCGGCCGCTGGCGTTCGGCAAAGGCGGCGCGCTGCGCCGAGAGCAGCCGGTCGAGGAGCGCCATTCGCGCCTCGGCAGCGACCTGCTCGGCTTCCGCCGCCTGAATGCGCTGCGCCGCCGCGGCCTGCTCCGCGCGCGCGCGCGCCTCGTCGTCGCGGGCGCCGGCCGCCGCGCGGTCGAGTTCGGCCGCCCGCTGTTCGGCCGCTTTCGCCGCCTGGGAGGCTTCGGTCACGGCCTGCGCGGTCACTTGCCTCGCATCGGGCTGCGGCTGGGCGAGCACCCCCGTCACGCCGATCGCGACCAGCGCCGCCGCGATGCCGAGGCCGCGCGCCACGTCCATCAGCCCTCGCGGTGATAGGGGTGGTTGGCGAGGATCGAGACGGCGCGCCATAACTGCTCGGCGAGCATCGCGCGTGCCATCATGTGCGGCCAGGTCGCCTTTCCGAAGCTGAGCAGCATGTCCGCCGCCGCCCGATCGGTATCGTCAAAGCCGTCGGCGGCACCGATCAGGAAGCGGGTCTCGCGCACGCCATCGTCGCGCCATGCGCCAAGCCGGGCGGCGAGCGTCTTCGAGGGCAGGTTCTCGCCGAGTTCGTCAAGCATCACCACGCGCGTGCCGGGGGCCAGCACGGGCATCTTGCCGCCGGTATCGGGCAGTTCGGTGACGCGCGCTCCCCAGGTCACCCGCTTGAGATAGCGGTCGACCAGTTCGGCCTCGGGGCTGCGCCCGATCCGGCCGCGCGCGACGATGTGCAGCAGCATGGCGCGCGGACCTTCCGGATCAGATCAGGCCTGGCCCTCGAACGACCACATCCGCTCGAGATTGTAGAAGCTGCGCACTTCCGGGCGGAACAGGTGGACGATCACGTCGCCCGCATCGATCAGTACCCAGTCGGCGGCCGGCAGGCCTTCGACGCGGGGCGTGCGGCCCTGCTCTGCCTTGAGCTTGTCGGCCAGCTTCATCGCCATCGAGGCGACCTGCCGGGTCGAGCGACCCGATGCGATCACCATGTAATCGGCAATGCTGCTCTTGCCGGCGAGCGGGATCGAGACGGTTTCCACCGCCTGATCGTCCTCCAGCGAAGTGAGCACGAGCCTATGCAGCGCTTCGACGCTGTCGGCGTCGTTCGAACGCTGCATATTGGGGGAAGTGGCCAAGGTTGCTCCTAGTCTAGCGACTGTCTGTGCGATGTGAGTGGAGACGGCGCCGGCCCTTCCTCTTCCATGTTCGGAGAAGTGCCGAGGAATCGCCGGTGCCAGGCGGGATCGGCAGCCCGAAGGCGCGTTGCCGACGTCGGATCGGGGCGGAAGCGCAACAGCACAAGTGCCGGCAATCTCCATCGCGTCCAATGTTTCGCCTGGCCTGCGGGCCGCACAGCGCGCCGCAGCCAACCCATTGCAGGACTTGCATGGGCACCCCGATCATAACCCGGACGCGCGATAACCGCAATCGGAACCTGACGGGCGATGTGCCGCCAGCGCTCCCAGCGATGAAACTGCGCGAGATTGTCCGCACCCATCAGCCAGATGAAGCGATGATTCGGATAGAGCCGCGGCAGCTTGGTAAGCGTGTCGGCGGTGTAACGGGTCTTCATCCGCTTCTCGATCGCGGTCGGGCGGATCGGCGCATGCCGCGCCATCGCCCGCGCCGAGGCGAGCCTGGCCTGGAACGGCGCCATGCCAGCCCTGTCCTTCAGCGGATTGCCGGGCGAAACCATCCACCATACTTCATCGAGATCGAGCGCGCGCAGCGCGTGCAGCGACAGCCGCCGATGCCCGCGATGCGCCGGGTTGAACGACCCGCCGAGCAGGCCGATCCGCCGCCCGCCCCGCTTCCCTGGCCTGTTCGCGTCGATTGTTGGACCCTTCCCGCGCTGCTACGATCGCGGCGCATATAGCGGGGGTGGGGGCACCATGCGCAAGTTGGGTTTGTCGATCGCGGTTTTGGCGTGGCTTGGTTGCACCGGCGTGGCGCCGGTGCCGACGGTGGACGCGGTGGATTTGTTTCTCAACGCGTTGCAGTTCACCCCTCCCAACCCGGCCGCGGTCCGGGCGCGCTGCGACACAGGCGCCGCGCTGGCAAAGCGGCGGCTACAGGCACTTGCGACTCGCACCGGTGCCGCCAGCATCGCCGAGGACTTTCGACGCTATGATGCCCTGCTGAACCTGGTGAACGACCTTTCCTACGAGATGAACCTCGTTGGGGAAACGTCCGTGATGGCGCCGGTCCGTGACGCGGCGCGCAGCTGCGGGGAGCGGATCGGCGCGATCGTGACCGACATCAATCTTTCCCGCCCGATCTACGACCGGTTGGCGGCAATCCCGACCACGGGCCTCGACCCAGCGACCGGCTATGCGCTGGGCCGGCAGCTGCTTGCCTATCGCCTCGCCGGGGTCAACCGGCCGGCAGCCGAACGCGCGAAAATCGCCCGGCTGAACAAAGATATCATCGCCGTGGGGCTGGCGTTCGACCGGAACATCTCGGAGGATAAAACCACCGTAACGCTGCCGCCCGACTCACTGGAAGGCATGCCGCAGGACTTTCTCGACGCGCACAAGCCCGGCGCAGACGGCAAGATCCATCTCACCACCGCCTATCCCGACGCCCTTCCCGTGCTGACCTTCGCCAGCCGCCAGACGACGCGCAAGACGATCGACGCCGCGCTCTGGAACCGCGCCTATCCGGTGAACGATGCCGTCCTGTCGCGGCTGCTCGCCAAGCGACAGGATCTCGCGCAAGCGCTGGGAGAGCCCGATTACGCGACGCTGGTCACCAAGGACAAGATGGTCGATTCGCCTGCGCGCGTGCAGGCGCTGCTCGACGAACTGAACGGCGCCGCCAAGGTCGCGGCGGCGCACGATCTCGACCGGCTGCTCGCGCGCTATCGGCAAATCGAGCCCCAAGCCAGCGAGGTGCAGGACTGGGATAGCGTCTATCTTCGCACGCTCGTGAAGAAGGAACAGTTCGACGTCGATGGGGCGGAAGTCCGCCGCTATTTCACGCTGGACCGCACGCGGGACGGCATCTTCCAGCTGGTTCACGACCTGTTCGGCAGCGACATTCGGCCTTGGCAGGGTGCGCCGCGCTGGGCACCGGGCGTCACCGCCTGGGAGCTGTTCGACGGGAAGCGGCTGGTCGGCCGCTTCTATCTCGATCTCAGCCCCCGCGCCGGCAAGTTCAGCCATGCCGCCCAATTCGGCCTGCGCACCGGCGTGGCTGGCAAGCGGATTCCGGTGGGAGCACTCATCTGCAACTTCCCCGCGACCGGGCCGATGGAACATGGGGACGTAATCACCTTCCTCCACGAATTCGGGCACTTGGTGCACTTCCTCTATTCGGGCCATCAGCGCTACGCGACCCAGTCGATGGACCAGCTGCAATGGGATTTCGTCGAGGCGCCGTCACAGCTGCTCGAGGAATGGGCGTGGAACTACGACACGTTGAAAGGCTTTGCCCGCAACGACGAGGGTGCGCCGATCCCGGCCGCGCTGGTCGCCCGCATGAACGCGGCCCGGCGCTTCGGCGATGCGCTCTCCTGGCAACGGCAGCTGGGCTTCGCCGCCGTGTCGCTCTATTTCCACCAATTGCCCGCCGGCTTAGACCTCACCAAGACCTATGACGACGCCTATAACCGCTATGCCTCGATCAAGGCGCCGCCGGGCACCCACCCTTATGCCAGTTTCGGGCACCTCACCGGCTATTCGGCGACCTATTACACCTATCTCTGGTCGAAGAGCGTCGCGCTGGACCTGTTCACGCGCTTCCGGGCGGAAGGAATGCGCAACCCGGCAACTGCCCTGGCCTATCGCCGCGCCGTACTGGAGCCGGGCGCATCCAAGCCGGCGGCCCAGCTCATTCGGGACTTTCTCGGCCGCGACGCCAGCACCAAGGCGTTCCGCGACGATCTGCAGCAGCAGATCAGCGCAAACTAGCCGACCAGCCCGGTGCGGCGCCGGTCAGGGCCGCGCCTGGCCAGTGCCGAGCACCAGCCATTTGTAGGTGGTGAGGCCTTCCAACGCCACAGGGCCGCGCGCATGGAGGCGACCGGTGGAAATGCCGATCTCTGCACCCAGCCCGAACTCGCCGCCGTCGGCGAACTGCGTGGAAGCGTTCCACATCACGATTGCGCTGTCGACGCCGGTGAGGAAACGGACTGCGGTTTCTGCATCCTCGGTGACGATCGCATCGGTGTGGTGCGAGCTGTGCGCGGCGATGTGCACCATCGCTTCCTCCACGCCGTCGACCAGCTTCACCGAGAGAATCGCCTCCAGATATTCGGTGTCCCAGTCTTCGTCATTCGCCAGTTGCACGCGCGGATCGAGCGCCTGCACCTCGGCATCGCCGCGCAGTTCGCAACCGGCTTCGGCCAGCGCGACGAGAATCGGTTTGGGGTCAACGAAGCCGCGGTCGATCAGCAGCGTCTCGGTCGCGCCGCAGATGCCCGTGCGGCGCATCTTGGCATTGACCGCCAGCGCCAGCGCCATGGCGGGAGCGGCGGCGCGATCGATGTATGTGTGATTGATCCCGTCCAGATGCGCGAGCACCGGTACCCGCGCCTCCGCCTGCACCCGCGCGACCAAGCTTTTGCCACCGCGGGGGACGACCATGTCGATCAGCCCCTCGGCGGTGAGCATTGCACCGACCGCGGCACGATCGGTCACCGGCACCAGCTGGATTGCATCGGCGGGCACGTCTGCTTGGGCAAGTCCTTGCACTAGCGCCGCATGGATTTCGCGATTGCTGCGGATCGCCTCGGACCCACCGCGCAGGATCGCAGCGTTGCCAGACATCAGGCAGAGCGCGCCCGCATCGGCGGTGACGTTGGGCCGGCTTTCATAGATGATACCGATGACGCCGATCGGCACACGCACACGCTTGAGAACGAGGCCGTTGGGACGGGATCGTTCGTCGATCACGGCGCCGACGGGATCTTCGAGGCCCGCAACCGCCTCAATGCCCGAGGCCATGCCTTCGATGCGCTTGGCATCGAGCAGCAGCCGATCGAGCAGCGCGTCGGTAAGGCCGTTCGCCCTGCCCGCCGCCATATCCTCGGCATTGGCAGCAAGGATCGCGCCCTCTGCCGCGCGGATCGCGGCGGCGGCGGCGCGGAGCGCGGCGGCCTTGGCCGGACTTGGCATCGCCGCCAGCACCGTGGCGGCGGCGCGGGCGCGGCGGCCCATGTCGGCGATCAGCAACTGGGTGTCGGGCGTGTCGATATCGGCCATGCTGCAGATGCTAGCATGGGCAGCGCGAAGCTGATAGCCTCGGGCGTCATGGGGGAATTCGACGCAGCCGGCGAACTGGTGATGGGGAGCATGCTCGGCCGTGCGGTGGAGCCGCATGCCGGGGAAGTCCGCGGGCACGCTGGCCACGGCCACGGCACGATCTGCCTGAACTGCGGCACCGCGCTGATCGGTCCGCACTGTCATGAATGCGGGCAATCGGGGCACGTCCACCGTTCGCTGGGCGCGATCGGGCACGAGCTGCTGCACGGCGTCGCACATTTTGAGGGCAAGATGTGGCGGACGTTGCCGCTGCTCGCCTGGCGGCCGGGTGACCTGACCCGCCGCTACATCGCCGGCGAGCGCGCGCGCTTCGTCTCGCCGATGGCGATGTTCCTGTTCTCGATCTTCACGATGTTCGCGATTTTCCAGATCCTTGGCATCTCGATTCCGAACGATCTCGACAGCACCAGCATCAAGCCTACAGCTGCGCTACAGCATTCGATCACCAAGGCGGAGGCCACGCGCGCCAAGAAAGCAGCCAAGCTCGCCAAGCTGGACGCCGGCGATCCGGACCGCGCCGACCTGACGGCCGATGTCGCCGAGGCCGACCGCGAGATCGCCGGGTACAAGTCCGCCCTTACCCAGATACCCAAGGTGATGCGCGACGACGGTGACGAGATCAAGGAAGTGCATACCGGCTGGCACACGCTCGACCACGGCATCGAGAAATGGCGCAACAACCCGTCGCTGATGCTCTACAAGCTGCAATCGAGCATCTACAAATTCTCGTGGCTCTTGATCCCGCTCTCGCTGCCGTTCGTATGGCTGCTGTTCTTCTGGAAGCGGCAGTACAAGCTGTACGACCACGCGGTGTTCGTCACCTATTCAATTGCGGCGATGTCGCTGCTATTCATCGTGGTCACGCTGCTAAGCGCGGTGCACGTGTCCGGCAACGTGCTGGGCACGATGGCGATGGTGGTGCCGCCGGTGCACATGTGCCGGCAACTCAAGCAGGCTTATCAGCTGCGCTGGTGGTCCGCGATCCTGCGCACCGGCGTGTTGCTGTGGTTCATCACCATCATCGCCTCGCTCTTTCTGCTGATCCTCGCGCTGCTCGGGATCATGGGCTGATCCCCGCGCCGGGGATGCGGCGCGGGGATCGGTGGTTTAGAAGAAACCCAGTTTCTTCGGGCTGTAGCTGACCAGCATATTCTTGGTCTGCTGGTAGTGATCGAGCATCATCTTGTGGTTCTCGCGACCGATGCCGGACTGTTTGTAGCCACCGAACGCCGCGTGCGCCGGATAGGCGTGATAGCAGTTGGTCCACACCCGGCCAGCCTTGATCGCGCGGCCGAAGCGATAGCAGGTGTTGGCATCCCGGCTCCAGACGCCCGCGCCCAAACCGTAGAGCGTGTCGTTGGCGAGGTGCAGCGCTTCCGCTTCGTCCTTGAAGGTGGTGACCGATAGCACCGGACCGAAGATCTCTTCCTGGAAGATCCGCATCTTGTTGTGCCCGCGGAACACCGTCGGCTGGACGTAGAAGCCGCCCGAGAGGTCCCCGCCCAGATCCGCCGCGCCGCCCCCGATCAGCAGCTCAGCGCCTTCCTGCCGACCGATGTCGATATAGGACAGAATCTTCTGCTGCTGTTCGGACGAGGCCTGCGCGCCGATCATCGTCGCCGGATCGAGCGGGCTGCCCTGCACGATCGCCTGCACACGGGCGAGCGCGCGCTCCATGAAGCGGTCATAGATCTTCTCGTGCACCAACGCACGGCTGGGGCAGGTGCACACTTCGCCCTGGTTGAGCGCGAACATTACGAAGCCCTCAACCGCCTTGTCGAAGAAATCGTCATCCTCACGGGTCACATCCTCGAAGAAGATGTTGGGCGACTTGCCACCCAGCTCCAGCGTGACCGGAATCAGGTTCTCGCTGGCATATTGCATTATCAGCCGGCCGGTGCTGGTCTCGCCGGTGAAGGCAATTTTTGCGATGCGGCGCGACGAGGCGAGCGGCTTGCCGGCCTCCAGCCCATAGCCGTTGACGATGTTGAGCACGCCCGGCGGCAGCAGGTCGCCGATCAGTTCGGCCCAGACCAGGATGGAAGCGGGGGTCTGCTCGGCGGGCTTGAGCACCACGCAATTACCAGCGGCGAGCGCGGGGGCGAGTTTCCATGCCGCCATCAGCAGCGGGAAGTTCCACGGGATGATCTGGCCGACCACGCCCAATGGCTCATGGAAATGATAGGCGATGGTGTCGTGGTCGATCTCCCCGATCGAGCCCTCCTGGCCGCGCACCACGCCGGCGAAATAACGGAAATGATCGATCGCGAGCGGCACGTCGGCGGCCATGGTCTCGCGGATCGGCTTGCCATTGTCCCAGGTCTCGGCGGTGGCGAGCGTCTCCAGATTCGCCTCCATCCGGTCGGCGATCCGGTTGAGGATCAGCGCGCGTTCGGCAACCGGGGTGCGGCCCCAGGCATCGGCGGCGGCATGGGCGGCGTCGAGCGCGAGTTCGATGTCGGCAGCGTCGGAGCGAGCGATCTCGCCCACTGCCTGGCCGGTCACCGGCGAGACGTTCTGGAAATAACGCCCCGCCTTGGGGGCGACGAAGCGGCCGCCGATGAAATTGTCGTAGCGGGCGGCGAACGGCGCCCGCAGCGCGCTCGCGCGATTCTCAACCAGCATGTCCATATGCCCGGATCCTCTTGCCTAGATGCCAGCGCCGTTCTCGGCGTCGGGACCGAAGATGCGCGCGACGCTCCTGCGTGAGAAGAGCCAGGCGGCGGGCGATAAGCAAACCTGTCTCGCTTGCGAGACAGGCGGCGCTCAATAGCGGAGGCCCGCCTTGCCGAGGCGCCGGTAGAAGGTCGCGCGGCCGATGCCGAGCATTCGCGCCGCTGCGCTGGCATTGCCACCTGCCCGCGCCAGCGCCTGGCGCAGCACGGCGCGGTCCGCATCGTCGAAAGAGGGCGCGGCCCCCTCCCCCAGCAGCGATTCGAGCGGCTGTGGCTTGTCCAACGCCTGAACGCCCAGCCCCAGCCGCAAGCGCGCACCACGGCTTGCGCCCACTACCAGATCGTCGCGATCGACAGCGAGCAATGCGGTGCCCGTGGCGGCCTCATCGGCGAGGAACAGGATGCGGTGCTTGCTAAAGTGGCGACAGAAATAGTCGCGCTCGATTCGCCGCGCGGCATCGCGTACCAGCGAGGCGATCAGCTCCGCCATCGCCGGGCCATGATCGGCCCGGCAGCTGGAAACGTCCAGCGCGGCGACCAGCCGACCCGCAGGATCGTGCACCGGCGCATCCATGCAACTGATACCGATGTTGCGGCTGGCGAAATGCTGGTCCCGGTGGATGATCACCGGCTGATCCTCGAACAGACAGGTGCCGATGCCGTTGGTGCCTTCCTCCGCTTCACCCCAGCGCGCGCCCTCGACCAGCCCGGCACGGGTGAAGGCGTCGATATCGCCGGGCCCTGCCCGGGTCTCCAAGATCACCCCCTCGGCATCGCTCAACACCACGCCGCAGCCGCTGCGCCCCACGGCGCGGAAGGTCTCGTCGAGTACCGGCGCCGCCACCGCCAGCAACGGCTGGTGCAACGTCCGCCGCTCAGCCAGCGCCGCGCCCCCGATGCGTTCGCGGGCTCCCGCCTCTGGATCGAGCTTGTGATGCAGCGCCGACCGGCACCAGGAGGCGGCAAGCGGCGATACCGCCGCGCTGCTCGGCGAGCGGACGGCATCAAGCACGATATCGGCATGGCGCGGCGGCTGGGCGGGCATCGGTGACTCCTGGTGCGGTAAAGCTGCGCCCGATGTCACGCCACCGTCAACCCGCAGAGTCCCTTATGGGAAGCCGTGCATTTGCCGCCCCATCGGCATCATGTTGTGATCGAGATGGCCGAGGATCCACACGGATCCACCGATCAGTAGCAGCACGACCAGCGTGCCGAAGGCGAGCGCCAGCACGTTGTTGGTGTTGTCCGGCCCGGTGGTCACATGCAAAAAGAAGACGAGGTGGACGCCCATCTGCGCGATGGCGAGCACCACCAGCGCCATCGGGATCGCCGGCCGCCAGACCAAAGGCAGGTTGACCATCGCGAACGCCGCCGCGGTCAGCAGCGCGGCCAGGCCCAGCCCCACGACATAGCCGCTGGTGCCGCCGGCGAATTCCTCGCCCTCCGCGGCTTCGTCGCCCGGGGCGGTATCGCCGCTGTCGGTTTCGCGCTCACTCATGGCGCCACTCCCATCAGATAGACCATGGTGAAGATGCCGACCCAAACGATGTCGAGGGCATGCCAGAACAGGTTGAAGCACATCAGCCGGCGCAGCACCTGCGGCCGGAAGCCATTCACCCAGAGCTGCGCCATCATCGTGCCGAGCCAGAGCAGCCCCACGGCGATGTGCAGTCCGTGCAGCCCCACCAGCCCGTAAAAGGCCGAGAGGAAGGCGCTGCGCTGCGGGCCGGCGCCATTGCCGATCATCTCGGCGAACTCGGTCAGTTCCAGCGCGAGGAACACCGCGCCGAGCAGCCCGGTCGCCAGCAGCCAGAGCTGCGCGGGCACCAGCTTCCGTTTCTCCGCCGCGACACCGGCAAGCCCGCAGGTGAAGCTGGAGAGGAGCAGCGCCGCCGTCTCCAGCGCGACGCGCTCCTGCCCGAACAGGTCGTGCGGGGACGGCCCGCCGGCCGTCTGCTTGGCGAGGACTGCATAGGCGGCGAAGAAGCCCGAGAAGAGGATGATGTCGCTCAGCAGGTAGATCCAGAAGCCATAGCCCACCGTGGTGCGCTTGCTGGCGGGACCGCCCTCGCCGCGGCCGGTGTTGTCGTCCCCGGCACCACTGCGGCCCATGCGATAGGGATCCTGTGCGTGTGCCGTCATGCCGGATGCTCCTGGTTCGCGTCGAGCCACTTCTGGCGCGAAGCGCGACGGGCGCGGTCGATCCGCGCGACCTCTTCGGCGGGGATCGCGGTCTCCTCCTCGTCGCGCCAGGCGAAGACCACGAAAGTGGCATAAGCGCCGATGAAGCCCAGCGCCGCCAGCCACCAGATGCTCCAGATCATCGCGAAGCCGATCAGCGTCGCGAAGAAGGCGGTGACGACGCCGGTCGCACTGTTGCGCGGCATCTCGATCGCCTCGTATTCGGGCTCGTCGCCCAGCGCCTGGCTCTCGAGCGCCTTGCGCTTGATCGTCCAATAAGGCTCCTCGCCGTGCACGCGCGGCAGCACCGCGAAGTTGAACGCTGGCGGCGGGGACGAGGTCGCCCATTCGAGCGAGCGGCCGTCCCAGGGATCGCCGGTCTCGTCGCGCAGCGCCTCTCGGTTGCGGATGCTGACGACGATCTGGATCATCTGCGAGGCGACGCCCAGCATCATCACCCCGATTCCCGCCACCGAAACGTAGAGCCACGGCGCCCATTCGGTGAAGTCGATATGCTGCAGCCGCCGGGTCATCCCCTCCAGCCCCAGCACGTACATCGCGCCGAACACGATCAGGAAGCCGGCGAGCGTCAGCCAGAAGGCCATCTTCCCCCAGAATTCGTCGAGCCGGAAGCCGAACGCCTTGGGGAACCAGTAGGTGATGCCGGCGAACGCGCCGAAGATCACGCCCGAGTTGATGACGTTGTGGAAGTGCGCGACCAGGAACATCGAATTGTGCAGCATGAAGTCGGCCGGCGGCACCGCGAGCAGCACCCCGGTCATCCCGCCGATGATGAAGGTCATCATGAAGGCGAGCGACCAGAGCATCGGCGTGGGAAAGCGCAGACGGCCGCCATACATGGTGAACAGCCAGTTGTAGATCTTCACACCGGTGCCGACCGCGATGATGCTGGTGGCGATGCCGAAGGCGGCGTTGACGTCCGCCCCCGCCCCCATCGTGAAGAAATGGTGCAGCCACACCGTGAACGACACGACGACGATGAACAGCGTCGCCGCGACCATCGAGCGGTAGCCGAACAGCGGCTTGGACGAGAAGGTGGAGAAGATCTCGGAGAAGATGCCGAACGCCGGCAGGATGAGGATATAGACCTCCGGGTGCCCCCAGGCCCAGATGAGGTTCACGAACATCATCATGTTGCCGCCGGCTTCGTTGGTGAAGAAGTGGAAGCCGAGATACCGGTCCAGCGCCAACATGGTGAGCGTGGCGGTGAGGATCGGAAAGGCCGCGACGATCAGCATGTTGGCGCCCAGCGCCGTCCAGCAGAACATTGGCATGCGGAGATAGCCCATGCCCGGCGCGCGCAGCTTGAGGATCGTCGTCACCAGGTTGATGCCCGACATCAACGTGCCGACCCCCGAGATCTGGATCGCCCAGACATAATAATCGACGCCGACGCCGGGCGAGTAGGTCGTCTCGCTCAAGGGGGCGTAGGGTAGCCAGCCGGTGCGCGCGAACTCGCCGATTACCAGGCTCATGTTGACCAGCAGCGCGCCTGAAGCCGTCAGCCAAAAGCTTGTCGAGTTGAGCGTCGGGAAGGCGACATCGCGCACGCCGAGCTGGAGCGGCACGACGAAATTCATCAGCCCGATGATTACCGGCATCGCGCCGAAGAAGATCATGATCGTGCCGTGCGCCGAGAAGATCTGGTCGTAATGCTCGGGCGGCAGATAGCCCTGGGCATGGCCGATCGCGTTCGCCTGCTGGGTGCGCATCATGATCGCATCGACGAAACCGCGCAGCAGCATAACGAGGCCGAGCAGTACATACATCACCCCGATCCGCTTGTGATCGACCGAAGTGATCCATTCCTTCCACAGATAGGGCCAATGGCCCTTCACCGTGATCCAGCCTAGCACGGCGAGCAGCGCCAGCGCGACGCCGCCCGCCGCGATCAGCGGGATCGGCTGGCTGAACGGAATCGCGGACCAAGTGAGCTTACCGAGCATGGTCACTCCGCCGTTCCGGGGGAAATCTGGGGTTGGCCGTCTCGGCCCTGGTTCGGACCGGGGGCGGGCGGCAAATGCTGCGCGACGATCATGTCGAACAGCCCCGGCTGCACCGCGCCCCAATGCTTGGCGGGCTCATGCTGGCTCTGGCGGGCGAGTACGCGATAGGCGCGGCCGTCGAGCAGGCCACCCGCCGCCTTCACGGCCGCCACCCAGCGGGTGAACTCCGCCACGGGTACCGCCTGCAGCCGAAAGTTCATGTCCGAGAAGCCGTCGCCGCTGTAATGCGCGCTCTGGCCGTAATAGCTGCCGGGCTTGTCCGCCTGCAGGTGCAGCGTCGTCGCCATGCCGTTCATCGTGTAGATCTGGCTGCCAAGCCGCGGCACGAAGAAGCTGTTCATCACGCTCGCCGAGGTGAGGCGGAAGCGGATCGGCACGCCCGCCGGCACCACCGCGCCGTTGAGCGTGGCGATCCCTTGCGCGGGATAGACGAACAGCCATTTCCAATCGAGCGAGACCACCTGCACCTCGAGCGGCGGCGTCTTCTCCGCGAGCGGCTTGGCGGGATCGAGCGCGTGGCTACCGATCCAGATCAGCCCGCTGAGGAACAGGATGGTCAGCAGCGGGATCGACCAGACGATCAGCTCGATCCGCCCCGAATAGACGAACGCCGGCCGGTACTTTGCCTTGCGATTGCCGGCACGGAACCACCAGGCGAAGGCAAGCGTGGCGATCATAGTAGGGACAATGATCGCCAACATGATCGCCAGCGAATCGAGCAGGATGATGCGGTTGTTCGCGCCGATCGGCCCGCCTGAACGCAGGATGCTCGCCCCGCTACAGCCGCCCAGCAGGAACAAGAGCATGGCGGACGCACCCCACCCGGTGCGGGTTGCCGCGGCGTTGCGCGGTCTGGGGTGATCCATGGGGTGGCGCTCCTCCTGATGCGGGGGGCAACGACGCGGCGGCGCCCCCGTTCCCGAAATCGGCGCCGGAGGTCAGCCTTTCGCGCGATTCGCCAGCTGGAGCAGCGCGGCGATCAGCGACAGCCCGCCGCCAAGCAGCGCGACACCGGTCCATCCGCCCATTGCCCAGGCGATCGTCGCAGTCGCCGAGCCCGCGGAGGCACCGAGGAACATCGACCCCATCAGGACGGTGTTGAGCCGCGCCCGCGCCTCGGGGCGAAGCGCGAAGATGATGTGCTGGTTGGAGACAAGCGCGCTCTGCACAGCGAAATCGAGCACGACGACGCCGATCACCAGCGCGGCGATGCTCACCCACAGGCCGAACAGCAGCCAGCTCGCCACCGCGAGCAGCGCGCCAAGCAGCACCACCCGGTGCGGCCCGCTCTTGTCCGCGATCCGGCCCGCCAGCGGTGCGCCGAGGATACCCGCCGCACCGACCACACCGAACAGCCCCGCGACGTCGGCGCCCAAGTTGAAGCGCGGCGTCTGCAGATACAGCGCGAGGATCGTCCAGAAGCCGGTGAACCCCGCAAAGAGCAACGCCTGAGTGATCGCCGCCAGCCGCAGTGCCGGAAATTCTCGCCAGAGATGCGCGAGCGAGCCGAGCAGTGCACCATAGCCGAGCGTCGCCTGGGGCTCGCTCCGCGGCAGGCGCCACGCCATGACGCCGGCGGTACCGAGCGCCAGCGGCACCCCCAGCCAGAACATCTCGCGCCACCCGAAGTGCGTCCCGACAAAACCCGACAACGTCCGGCTGAGCAGGATGCCGCACAGCAGACCCGCCATCACCGTACCGACCGTCTGCCCGCGCCGCGCCGGATCTGCGAGGTGCGCCGCGAAGGGCACGATCTGCTGCGCGACGCTCGCCGCCGCGCCGACCAGCAGCGAGGCCCCGATCAGCATCCAGGCATTGGGCGCCAGCGCCGCCCCGACCAGCGCCGCCGCCAGTACCAAGAACTGGAGCACGATCAGCCGCTTGCGCTCATGGAGGTCGCCCAGCGGCACGAGCAGGAACAGGCCCGCAGCATAGCCGAGCTGGGTCGCCGTCGGCACCAGCCCCGCGGGCTGGCCGGGCAGGTCGCGTTCGATGATGCCGAGCAGCGGCTGGTTGTAATAGATATTGGCGACTGCGAGCCCGGCGGCAGCGGCCATCGCGAAGGTCAGGCCTCGGCTTAGCGGCGCGGTGGTTTGGGATGCATGCAAAG
Organism: Sphingomonas sp. TDK1; assembly: GCF_001650735.1. Lineage (GTDB taxonomy): Bacteria > Pseudomonadota > Alphaproteobacteria > Sphingomonadales > Sphingomonadaceae > Sphingomonas. The sequence continues at coordinate 394,910 of NZ_LXVY01000004.1, forward strand.
CGTCGACTCCTCGGGCGTTCGGCCGCCCAGATAGGGAACGCATCACATGGTTGTTACTGTCCGATGGTTTGTGGGCCGCCGTCGTCAAGCAGGTTCGTCTCGGCCATCGCGTTGTCGGGCTCGTCGACATGACCGTCCGGATCGACATGAATCAGGATTTCGGTGTCGGGAAACGCCTCGCTCAGTGCGCCCTCCAGCCGCTCGACCACGTCATGTGCCTCGGCGATCGTCATGCAGGCGCGCATTGCGACGTGGAACTGAACGAAATCGCGGTTGCCGCTGGTGCGGGTGCGCAGATCATGCAGGCTTTTGAGCTCGGGATATTCGGCCGCGATCTCGACAAAGCGGCGGCGCTTTTCCTCGGGCCATTCGCGGTCCATCAGCTGGTCGATCGCCGCGACCGAGGCACGCCACGCGCCCCAGAGCAGCCAGAAGGCGATGGCAATGCCGAACACGGGATCCGCGCCGCGCAACCCCAGATAGCTCTCGCTCACCAACGCCGCGATCACCGCCGCGTTAAGATACAGGTCCGAACTGTAATGGATGCTGTCCGTCGTGATCGCGATCGAACCAGTCTGCCGGATCACGGATGCCTGATAGCGGGTGAGCGCGAGCGTCACGAGGATCGCGACCACCGAAACCGCGATGCCGTCAGCCGGGTGTGCGCTGACCTCGCTCTGCACCAGCCGCTGCACCGCGCGCAGCAGGATCGCGAAGCCCGAGATGGCGATAATCACCACCTGGAACAAAGCCGCCAGCGCCTCGGCCTTGCCATGGCCGAAGCGGTGCTCGTCGTCCGCCGGCTGCGAGGCCCAGTGGACCCCGCCCAGCGTCACCAGCGAGGCGACGAGGTCGAGCCCCGAATCGGCAAGGCTGGCGAGCACCGCGACGGAACCCGTCTTCACCGCCGCATAGGATTTGAGCGCGCCCAGGAAGAGCGCGCTGCACACGCTGGCGATCGCCGCGCGGCGGGCGAGATTACTCATGGATAGAGCATGCCTTCACTCCAGCCCTCGCCGATGCGGGTAAAGACACGGCGCTCATGCAGGCGGTGCTCGCGGTCGAGCCAGAATTCGATCCGCTCAGGGGTCACGCGATAGCCGCCCCAGTGCGGCGGGCGTGGCACCGGCTGCTCCTCGAACCGCGCCTGCACCTCGGCGAAGCGGGCTTCGAACGTGGCGCGGCTGTCGAGCGGGCGCGACTGGTCCGAAGCCCAGGCGCCGAGCTGCGAATCGCGGCTGCGGCTGGCGAAATAGGCATCAGACTCCGCGTCGCTGGCGAAGGCGATGGGCCCTTCGATGCGGATCTGGCGGCGGAGCGACTTCCAGTGGAAGAGCAAAGCCACATGCGGGTTGGCGGCGAGGTCGCCAGCCTTGCGGCTCTCGCGGTTGGTGTAGAAGACGAAGCCGCGTTCGTCATAGCCCTTGAGCAGCACCATCCGCACCGAGGGATGGCCCTGCGCGTCCGCGGTGGCCAGCGCCATCGCGTTGGAATCGTTGACCTCGGTGGTGCGCGCCTCGGTGTACCAGGTGTGGAACAGCGCAAAAGGATCGGTGCTCATGGGATGTGCCTCTACAGCCTAAACGCCGCCGTTGCGATGGGCGGAACATGGTGCCCTTTGGGGAATTGAATCGGGCCTGCAACGAGGAGACTTCCGCATGGCGGCACGTGCCTATTGGCAGGGACAGATCCGGCTGGCCCTCGTTTCGATTCCCGTCGAAATATACACCGCCACCAAGTCCGGCGCGCAGATCGCGTTCCACCAGATCCACGAGCCGAGCGGCCAGCGGATCAAGTACGAGAAGGTCGCGCCGGGCGTTGGCGCGGTCGAGCCGGACGAGATCGTGAAAGGCTATGAGGTCGAGAAGGGCGAGTACGTGCTGCTCGAGCAGGACGAGATCGATGCGGTGAAGCTCGAATCCAAGAAGACGCTGGAGCTCACCCAGTTCGTCGACGCCGACGAGATCGACGTGCTCTATTACGAACGCCCCTATTTCGTGGTGCCCGCCGACGATCTCGCCGAGGAAGCGTTCATCGTGCTGCGTGAGGCGCTGCGGCGGGCGCGGAAGGTTGGGCTGGGCCAGTTGGCGATGCGCGGCCGCGAATATGTGGTTAGCCTCAAGCCCTGCGGGCGCGGCATGATCCTGGAGACGCTGCGCTATGCCGACGAGGTGCAGAAGGCGCAGGGCTATTTCCGCGAGATCCCGGACAGCGAGCCCGACCCCGAGCTGCTCGACCTGGCGCAAACGCTGATCGAGAAGAAGTCGGGCAGCTTCGATCCCAAAGGCTTCCACGACCGCTATGTCGATGCGCTACGCGACCTGATCGAGAAGAAGAAAAAGGCCAAAGGCGCCAAGATCCTGGAAGACCCGGACAAGCCGGAAAGCCGTGGCTCCAACGTCGTCGATCTGATGGCGGCGCTGAAGAAGTCGCTGAACACCGGCGACGCCAAGCCTGCGTCCAAGACCAAGGCGCCGGCGAAGAAGGCAGCGCTCAAGAAGCCGGCGGCGAAGAAGCGTGCCTGACGCCGACAGCCTCGCCCGCTACAACGCCAAGCGCGACTTCGCGAAGACCGCGGAGCCCGCGGGCAAGATCGCGAAGGGCAGCGGCAACCGCTTCCTCGTCCAGAAGCACGATGCGACCCGGCTGCACTGGGACTTCCGGCTGGAAGTGGACGGCGTGCTCAAGAGCTGGGCGGTGACGCGCGGGCCCAGCCTCGATCCCGACGAGAAAAGGCTGGCGGTGCGCACCGAGGACCACCCGCTCTCCTATGCCGATTTCGAGGGGACGATCCCCAAGGGCGAATATGGCGGCGGCACCGTGATGCTGTGGGACAGCGGCACCTGGGAACCGATTCCGGGCAAGAGCGCCAAGAATCTGGCGAAGGGCCATCTCCATTTCGTGCTCCACGGGGAGCGGATGCAGGGCGAATGGCTGCTGATTCGCCTCAAGCCGCGCGGCAAGGAAAAGGCCGAGAACTGGCTGCTGCGCAAAATCGACGAAGGGTTTGCAGGCGCCACGGACGAATTGGTGGAAACCGGCCTCACCAGCGTCACCACCGGCCGCACGATGCAGGAAATCGCCGAGGGCGCGAGCCCCAAGATCCTCCCCGGGACGGGGAGGGGGACCAAGCCGCAACGCGGCTTGGTGAAGGGGGAGCGCGGCTTGGTGAAGGGGGAGCGCGGCAAGGGGAGCCGTTCCAGAAAGAGCGCTGCCCAGCCGAAGCCCCCCTCCACCACCGCTTCGCGGCGGTCCCCCTCCCCGTCCCGGGGAGGATCGAAGGCGCCACCGTTTCAATCCCCCCAGCTCGCCACGCTGGTCGACGCGGTACCCACAGGCAACCAATGGCTCCACGAGATCAAATATGACGGCTACCGCGCGCTGATCGCCACCGGCAGCGGCGGGACGAAGATCTACACCCGCTCCGGGCTCGACTGGACCGACAAATTCCCCGGCATCGCCGAAGCTGCCGCCACGCTCCCGCCCGGCGCGATGATCGACGGCGAGATCGTCGCGATGAAGGACGACAAGCCCGATTTCTCCACGCTGCAGGAGGCGATCTCAGCCGGCGGCGAGGGACTGCTGTTCTTCGCCTTCGACCTGCTTGCCGAAACGGGCGAGGACCTGACCGCTCTCCCCCAGATCGAGCGCAAGGAACGCCTGCGCGCGCTGATCGAGGGGACGGACGATCGCATCCGCTTCTCCGAACACATTATCGGGCAGGGCGAGAAGCTGTTCGAGAGCATGTGCCGCGAGGGCTTCGAAGGCGTCGTCTCGAAGCGCGCCGATGCGCCCTATCGCGGCACGCGCAGCAAGGCGTGGCTCAAGATCAAGTGCACGCATCGGCAGGAGCTCGTGATCCTCGGCTGGATCGCCTCCAGCGCAAAGGGCCGCGGGTTCAAGTCGCTGCTGCTTGGGCTGAACGGGTCCGACGGGCTCGTCTATGCTGGCAAGGTCGGCACCGGATTCAATTCGGAAACGCTGCTCTCGATGCGCGAACGCCTCGACAGCCTCGCCACCGACACGCCCGCCGCCAAGGTCCCCCGCCCCGATGCACGCGGCGCGCATTGGGTGAAGCCCGAGCTGGTCGCCGAGATCGCCTTTGCCGAGTTCACCGCCGAGAAGGTCGTCCGCCACGCCAGCTTCCTCGGCCTGCGCCAGGACAAGCCCGCCGACGCGGTCGTCGCCGAGGAGCCGGCGGTGCTTCCCGACGCGGCACCCTCGTCCATCAAGATCAGCAGCCGCGACCGGGTGATCTTCCCCGAGTCGAAGCTGACCAAGGGCGATCTCGCCGACTATTACGCCGCCGTCGCCCCCATCGCGCTGCCCTGGCTGGCCGAGCGCCCGATCAGCCTGGTCCGCTGCCCGCAGGGCCGCGCCAAGCAATGCTTCTTCCAGAAGCACGATGCCGGCAGCTTCGGCGAACAGGTCCACCATGTCGACATCCGCGAGAAGGACGGATCGACCGAGCCCTATCTCTACGTCTCGGACGCCGACGGCGTGCTCGCCTGCGTGCAGATGGGGACGATCGAATTCCACGGTTGGGGATCGCGCGTCGCCGATGTCGAGAAGCCCGACCGGCTGGTGTTCGACCTCGATCCCGACGAGGGGCTCGATTTCGAGGTGGTGAAGAAGGCGGCCGAGCATCTGAAGGAACAGCTCGCCGAAATCGGGCTGACCAGCTGGCCGATGCTCTCCGGCGGCAAGGGCGTGCATGTCGTGGTGCCGCTGGTGCCGCAGGCCGAGTGGCCGGCGGCGAAGAGCTTCTGCGAACGCTTCGCCCGCGCGCTCGCCCAGGCCGAGCCCGAGCGCTTCACCGCCAACCTGAAAAAGGCGAGCCGGACGGGGCGCATCTTCATCGACTATCTGCGCAACCAGCGCGGATCGACCGCGGTGCTCCCCTATGTCGCGCGGGCACGCGCCAACGCGCCCGTCGCGGCACCGGTCACCTGGACCGAGCTGCGCGGGATCGACAGCGCCCATGCCTTCACGATCAAGGATGCGGCAACACTGCTCGAACGCGCCGCCGGCCGGGCGCTGCGCGGCTGGGGTACCGCCGACCAGACGCTCCCCGATCTGTAACACCGCTGTCACGAGGCTTTCGCATGGGCAGCGTAGCGCGCCGCACGGGAAGGCAGGTCCGTGCGCACAGCTTCGTCCGAGATCATTCGCTGGGTGGCGCTGCACGTGGTGCCGCAAGAGCCGCAGGTGCGCGGAGCGCTGCGCCGTGCCGGCGTTGCCGAGGCGGACATCGACGACCTGATCCAGGAAGCCTATTGCCGCTTCGCCGCGATGGACAGCATCGCCCATGTCGATCGGCCCGGCGCCTATTTCATGCAGATGGTGAAGAACCTTTGGCGCGACCAGCTGCGCCGTGCGCGCGTCGTGCGATTCGAGGAAGTTACGGAAATCGCCCAGTGGCTCGTCGAGGCAGAGGAACTGGGCGTGGAAGCGGCAGTGGCGGCGCGCGAGCAGGTGCGGATGGTAGAGCGGCTGCTCGCCGACCTGCCCGAGCGATGCCGCACCATCTTCACGCTCAAGCGGATCGAAGGGCTGCCGCAAAGAGAGATTGCGCGACGGCTCGGGGTAAGTGAAAGCATCGTCGAGAACGACGTGCAGAAGGCGCTGCGGCGCATCCAGCACGCGGTACGGACCGAGCGGTTCGAGAAGGAAGCATTGGGCGTTGGCGAACCGCGGCAGACCCGCATCCCGGCTTGAAGACGAGGCTGCCCGCTGGGCGGCCCGCATCGACGCATCGCCCGATACCGCACCGCCCGGCCTCGATCGCTGGCTGGCCGCGGACCCCGTGCATGCCGGCGCCCTGCTCCGCGCCCAGGCGACGCTGGTACTGCTGGGGGGCGCGGTGCCGGAGACGCTGGTCGCGGAGGATCCAGGCCCATCCCGCCGATTCTGGTGGCTGGGCGGGGCGAGTGCCACGCTCGCCGCCGGGCTGGCTGCCGCTGCGCTGCTGCTGCCCGCCCGCGGCGAGGCGATCCGCACCGGCATCGGCGAGGTGCGATCGGTGGCGCTGCACGACGGCTCCTCGCTCGCGGTCGATGCGCGCAGCGATCTCGTCACCCGCATCGGCAGCACCGCGCGCACCGTCGCGCTCAACGACGGCAAGGCGCTGTTCCGCGTCCGCCACGATGCCGCCGCGCCGTTCCGCGTCACCGTCGGCGACGTGACGATCACCGATATCGGCACCGTCTTCCAGGTCGACGCCGATCGCGACGGCGGCACGGTGGACGTGCTGGTGAGCGAAGGCTTGGTCGAGGTCGCCGCCGCCGGGCACACGCTCCGTCTCGCCGCGGGCCAGCGGGCGCGCTTCGCGATCGACGGCGGCACGGCGGCGACGGTCGAGCATGTCGACGCCCCCGGGATCGAACGCGCGCTCGGCTGGACCAGCGGCCGGCTCGATCTCGACGGCGAGACGCTGGGCGAGGCGGTGGCCGAGCTCAATCGGCACAACCAGCTGCAGATCACGCTCGCCAGCCCCGCACTTGCCCGCGAGAAGCTGTACGGCGCCTTCCGCATCGACGATTCCGCCGGCTTCGCGCAGAGCGCCGCGATCGGCCTCGGCACCCGGGCGCGCGTCGGCCCGGACGCGATCGTGCTCGGCACCCCCGAAAAAAAGTAGCGCGCGGGTAAGGAAATCGCCGCGCCCACCGTCAGGCAATCGAGAACCGCGCCATTCCGGCGCCTTGGGGTGGAAGACATGATCTCGAAGAATCGCTGGCTCGGCGCGACGGCAGTCGTGGCGATGAGCACGCTCGCCCAGCCGGCGCTGGCGCAGGTGCAGAGCTTCAACATTCCGGCGCAGGACGTCACCAGTGCGGTGCGGCTGTTCGCGCGCCAAGGCGGCGTGCAGATCATCGTTGCTGGCAGCGTCGGTGGGGGCCGGCGGATCAATGCGGTGTCGGGCAAGATGCCGGTCGACGAGGCGCTACAGCGGATGCTCGCGCATACCGGCCTCGCCGTGCGCAGCACCGGCCCCGGGCGCTATGTGATCGTCGCCGAGGAGCGCCCGGCGCAGACCAGCCAGGCGGAGCCGGAGACGGTCGAGGTTCCCGGCGAGATCGTCGTCACCGGCTTCCGCGCCTCGCAGCGCGAAGCGGTGGCGGAGAAGCGGGCAGCGGACAATGTCATCGAGACCCTCCACGCCAATGATGTCGGCAAGCTGCCCGACCAGAATGTCGCCGAGGCGATCAAGCGCCTGCCCGGCCTGTCGGTCGCCAACGACCAGGGGGAGGGCCGCTACGCGATCGTCCGCGGCATCGACCCGAGCCTGCTCAACGTCACGCTGAACGGCCAGACGCTGCCCGCGCCCGAGCCCGCCGGCCGCCAGGTGAAGCTGGACGACCTGCCCTCGGCGATGATCCAGTCGGTGGCGGTCACCAAGTCGCTGCTTGCCAGCCAGGACGCCAATGCCATCGCCGGCGAAGTCGCGATCCGCACCCGTACCGGGTTCGACAGCGTAAAGCCCTTCTTCCTCGATGCGCGCGCGGCGCAGGGCTGGTATTCGCTGAACCACAAGGTACCCTACGAGCTCGACGGCACCGTCGGCGGCCGCTTCGGCGCGCAGGAACAGTTCGGCGCGGTCGTCTCGGTCAACTATTCGCAGCGGCCGATCGAGAGCCAGAACTATCAGGGCTCGACCAACTTCAACGCCGCAGGCGTACCCGACGGCAACGGCCTGCGCGACTATAACCTCACCCGAACCCGGCTCGGCGTGGTCGGCAATTTCGACTGGCGCGCAAGCGACACGGTGAAGCTGTACCTGCGCTCCAGCTATTCCAAATTCCAGGATCACGAGACGCGCGACCAGAACCGCCTGGCGGTCACCGGCTTCGGCACCGCGCTCAAGGGCACCGGCACGATCCTCGTCCGCCGCCGCAACGAGAATGACAACACCAAGTCGGTGACGCTGGGCGGCGAATTCGACTCGGTCGCCGGCGGCAAGCTGGAGGTCTCGGGCAACTGGACCCGCGCCGAGAAGAAGGATCCGCTGCGCAGCGAGTTCACCTTCACCACCGCCAAGGGTGCGCTGACGCTCAACTATGATCCGTCGACCTACCCCTACACGCTGGTGCCGACCACGCCGGCCTTCGCCACGCCGACGCTGTTCACCTACAGCAAGGTCAATTTCGACCAGCGCAGCACCTATGAGGAACTGTGGCAGGGCCGGTTCGACTATACCCATGACGTGGCGATCGGCGACGATTCCACCATCCAGCTCGGCGGCAAATATCTCCGCCGCGAGAAGGTGAACGACCAGAACAAGACCAACTACAAGACCGGCAGCGCGAAATGGACGCTGGCCAGCCCCGTCGGCTATCCGGGCGAAAGCGATTTCTACGACGGCATGTTCGGCTTCGGCACGCGGATCAATTACGACGCGGCCAAGGCTTATTTCGACGCCAATCCAAGCGCGGTGGCGATCGACAAGAGCGGCACGATCAGTGACACGCTGGCGAACGACTTCGGCGTGAAGGAGAAGATCGCCGCCGGCTATGTGATGGCGACGCTGACGTTCGGCGGCCTCACCCTGGTGCCCGGCGTGCGCGTCGAGCATACCGAGGATGACGTGAAGGCGAAGGTGGTCAACGCCGCCTCGACGCTCGGCGATGGCTATAACAGCTTCGGCCACACCAGCTACACCGATGTGTTCCCGGGCGTGAACGCCAAATTCGCATTCGCCCGCAACCTGCTGCTGCGCGGCGCGGTGACGACCTCGATCGGCCGACCCAATTATTCCAACCTTGCGCCCTATGTTCTGGTCGACACCAGCGATCCGGCGGTGGCGGCGATCTCGCTCGGCAACCCCGGCCTCAAGCCCTATCGTGCGGTGAACTACGACGCGGCATTGGAATATTATCCGGCGCCGGGCGCGATCCTGTCGGCCGGATTCTTCCACAAGCAGATCGACAACCCGATCTACAGCAACACCAATCGCCAGACCAACGTGACCGCCGCCAACGTCACCTATGCGGCAGCCAACGTCACCAGCCTGCTCAACGCCGATTCGGAAACGGTCACCGGCGTAGAGGGGAATGTGCAGGTGCAGTTCACCTTCCTGCCGGGGGTGCTGAGCGGCTTCGGCCTTTCGGCGAACTTCACCCATGTCTGGGGCCACGCCAATGCCGGCGCGATCCGCGCGGGCGACGTGCCGCTCGCCTATCAATCGAAGAATGTCGGCAACGCGCAGATCTTTTTCGAGAAATACGGGCTGAGCGCGCGCGTGGCGTTCAACTACCGCTCCTCCTATCTCGACACGATCGCGGCGACCGCCGCCGCCGACCAATATACCGACGGCAACGGCCAGCTTGACGTGCATCTGAGCTACCAGGTGACACCGCAGTTCACCCTCTTCGGCGACGCGATCAACCTGACCGACGCGCCATGGCGGCGCTATATCGGCACGAAGAACCTGCTCGTGGAGCGCGAGCGCTACGGCACCCAGCTGCGCGGCGGCGTGCAGATCCATTTCTGAAGGACAACCGGACGATGAAAGTGCGGATCGGATTGGGGCTCGCCCTTGCCCTCGCCCTCGGTTCCCCGGCGGCTGCCGGCGCCCGCCCCGCCGCGCCGCTACCCCCCGGTTCGCTGGCGGTAGACCGCGTCGTGATGCTGATGCGCCACGGCGTACGTCCGCCGACCAAGGCCCCGCCCATGCCGCCCGAGGTGACGCCCGAGCGCTGGCCCGATTGGCCGGTTCGGCCGGGTTGGCTCACCCCGCACGGCGCCGCAGCAGTGGCCCGGCTGGGCGCGGCCGATGCCACCGCCTGGCGATTCCACCGCCTGCTCCCGACCAAGGGCTGCCCGGTGCCGGGCGCGGTCCGCATCGTCGCCGACAGCGACCAGCGCACGATCGAAACCGCGAAGGCCTGGGCGGCGACGCTGGCACCAGGCTGCCCCCTTGCCATCGATCATCGCCCGCAGGACGTGCCCGATCCCCGCTTCAACGCAATCGAATCGGGCGAGGCGCCGCTCGATCCCGCGAAGGCCGATGCTGCCGTGGCGGCCGAAGTCGGCCCCGGCGGGTTCGCCGCGCTCGATGCGCGTTACCGGCCGCTGCTGACCCGGCTCGACACCGTCCTGTGCGGCTCCCCGCGCCCCGGCTGCGGCGTGTCCGGTACCCCGACCGGCATCGCGCCGGCGCGCGCCGACAAGCGCCCCAAGCTGACCGGCGCGATCGACCGCGCCTCCACCGCCGCGCAGATCCTGCTGCTGGAGGCGGCCGAGGGCATGCCGATCGCGCGCATCGGCTGGGGCCGCGCGACGCTGGCGGACGTGACCATGCTCGGCGAATTCCATGCGCTCGAATTCCGCATCCTCGCCCGTCCCCGCCCCATCGCCGTGGCGAACTTCGCGGGCCTTGCCGAGATCGTCCGCACCGGGCTGGCCGACAGCGGACCGCGCGTGACGATGATTGCAGGCCACGATACCAACATCGCCAATCTCGGCGGGCTGTTCGACGTGCACTGGCAGATCCCCGGCTTCGCCGCCGACGATCCCGTACCCGGAGGCGCGTTGATCCTGGAACGGCTGCACGATCGCGCGGGCAAGCGCTATGTCCGCCTTCGCTACCGCGCGCAGACGCTGGACCAGCTCCGCACCGCAGCGCCGCTCGGTGCCCACGGTCCGCACGATCGGATTCTTCCCGTCCCCGGGTGCAACGCACGCGGTGTTGCCGGGTTGTGTACCCTGGACGAGGCGCTCGCCAAGCTCGGCTGAGACAGTCCCGCACATCTCCCGTGTTGCATGGCACCATCGTTTCGCCCATCACCGCGGCCGAGAAAGGGAAGCAGCTGTGGCCAGCCTTGCCGAGGCGGGATTGTTCGATGCGGGCACGATCGCCGATCGTTGGATCGCTGACTATTGCGGCCATGCACCCGCAGGCGACGTGCTGTGCGCGGAATCCGGCACGCCCTGGAGCGCGCTCTTCGAGGAGCTGGCAGGGCTTTCCGGCGACGGGCTGACCATCGCCCGCGAGCGTGCGCATCGCCATGCCGAGGATATCGGCACCGGCTACCGCATCGGCGACGATGGCGAGGAACGCCCTTGGCCGCTGTCCCCGGTGCCGCTGCTCATCGACCAGCGGGAATGGCGCGCGATCGAGGCCGGCGTCGCCCAGCGCGCCGAGCTGATGGAGCGGCTGCTCCGCGACCTGTATGGCCCGACCCGACTGGTAGCCGACGGCCATCTCCCCGCCGCGCTGCTCACCGGCAGCCCTTTCTTCCTTCGCCCGCTGACCCACCTGACCCCGCCGGGCGAGCATCACCTGCACTTCGTCGCGTTCGACCTGTGTCGCAGCCCGGACGGACATTGGCGCGTGCTCGCCGACCATCTCCGGGCCCCGGCCGGCGCCGGCTATGCGCTGGAGAACCGGCTGGCGATGGCGCGCACCCTGGGCGGGCTGCAGGGCCGGCTGAATATCGAGCGCCACGCCCCCTTCTTCGCCGCCTTCCGCGACGGCATCGCCACCGCGTGCCGACGTGCCGAGCCGCGCATGGCGCTGCTCACCCCCGGCCGCTTCACCGCCAGCTATGCCGAGCAGGCCCATCTTGCCCGCTATCTCGGCTTCCTGCTCGTCGAGGGCGCCGATCTCGCGGTGCTCGACGACCGCGTCTACGTCCGCACCATCGCCGGACTGAAGCGGGTGGATGCGCTGTGGCACCGTTTCGACCCGCGCTATCTCGATCCGCTCGCGCTCGATTCGCACTCCCGGATCGGCGTTGCGGGGCTGATCGATGCGACGGTCGCCGGCAATGTCGTGATCGCCAATGCGCCGGGCGCCGGGCTGCTGGAGGCACCGGCCTTCGCCGCCTTCCTGCCGCGCCTCAGCGAAATCCTGCTCGGCGAGCCGCTGCGCCTGCCCAATATCGCGACCTGGTGGTGCGGCCAGTCTGCCGAAGCCGCGCATGTCGCAGCCCATCTCGACCAGATGGTCGTCGCGCCTGCCTTCGGCACCCCGCCGCTCGGCCTGCCCGACGGCAAGGCGGTGCTCGGCGCACATCTGGATGACGCCGCGCGGGCAGCGCTGCGCGACGATCTCACCCGGCGGCCACAGGACTATGTCGGGCAGGAAGTCGTCTGCCTTTCGACCATGCCCTTCGTTGCCGAGGATCGGCTGGCGCCGCGGCCCTTCACCCTGCGCGTCTTCGCGGCGCGCGATGCCGCCGGGCAGTGGACGGTGCTCCCCGGTGGCTTCGCGCGGATCGGCGAGCATGCCGACGCCCGCGCCGCGGTGATGGGGGAAGGCAGCTGGTCGGCCGATGTCTGCATCCACGGGCCCGATCCGGTGGCGCCGGTATCGCTGCTCCCCTCGGGCGACTCGACCCAGCTGCGCCGCAATCCCGGCACGCTGCCCAGCCGCGTGGCGGATAACATGTTCTGGCTCGGCCGCTATCTGGAGCGCGGCGAGGCACTGCTCTCGGTGCTGCGCGTGCTGCTCGGCCATTCGATCAGCGCGGATACGGGCGCGGCGCTCTCGGCCGAGACGGTCGAGCGGCTTGCCCAGCTGGTGGTCGCCGCCGGTGCCGCCCCAGCGCCCCGCGCCTTCAAGCGCCAGGACCTGACCCAGCTCGCCCGCACCGCGCTCGAATCGACCGATGGCTGGACCAGCGTCCGCGCGATCAACCGCCAGGCGCGGTCGATCGGCGCCGTCTCGCGCGACCGCCTCTCGGCCGATATGATCCGTCTGCTCGACGCCCCCTTCCCCGAGCGCGGCGTGCTGCTCGATCGCGCGGGATCGCTGCAGCGGCGCTATTCGGCGCTGGCGGGGCAGGCCGGCGAGCATATGGGCCGCACCGATGCGTGGCGTTTTCACGATCTCGGCCGCCGCATCGAGCGTGCGCTGGCGACGATCGGCTTTCTGCGTGCGCTCGGTGGACCCCAGGCGACCGCCGACGACCTTTCGACCTTGCTGGACCTCGCGGACAGCCAGATCAGCTATCGCCAGCGCTATCTTACGGGCATGGCGCGGGTCCCGGTGCTCGACCTGCTCGCGCTGGACCCCGGCAATCCGCGCGGGCTGGCCTTCCAGGCGGCGGCGATCTCCGCCCACCTCAATGCGTTGCCGGTCCTCTCCGACGACGGGCTGGCCGAGCCGCAGCAGGAACAGGCGCGGAGCATCGCCGCAACGCTGGTGACGGCGCGCGCCACCGCCATCGACGACGCCTGGCTGGCCGATCTTCAGGGGCGGCTGTGGAGTCTCTCGGAAGCGGTCGCCCGCCGCTATTTCCTGCACGGCGCGGAGCCGCTGCGCGCGGCGGGGCTCGTCCTCGCATGATGCTCTATCGCATCCGCCATGTGACGCGGTTCGACTATGCCCAGCCGGTCGCCTTTGCACGCTGCAATCTGCGGCTGAAGCCGATCCTGTGGTCCGGGCAGATGATCGAGGAATATGCGCTGAGCGTGCAGCCCGGCGGGCGCACCTACCCGGCGCGCGCGGAGGCGGGCCTCGCCAATGTCGTGCGGCTGGTGGTGGAGCACGACGCGAACAGCCTGACGATCGAGAGCAGCGCGCAGGTACGTGTCGACCGCCAGATCCCGGTTCCTGCCCCCGGCGATCCCACCATCGCACAGATCGCCGCCTGGGCGCGGGAAAGCCGCGACCCGACCCCGGCCGGCCCCGCCGCCTATCTCTTCCCTTCGCCGCTGATCCCGCTCGACCGCGACATCGCCGCCTGGTGCGCGGAAGAGCTGCGGCAGGACCGCGGCATCCTCGAAGCCGGCATCGCGCTCGCCCAGCGCATCCAGCGCGACTTCGCCTTCGATCCCACCGCGACCCTGGTCGACACGCCCCCGCACGAGGCGTTCGCGAAGCGCGGCGGCGTCTGCCAGGATTTCGCGCAGATCATGCTCTCCGGCCTGCGCGCCGCCGGGCTGCCCGCCGCCTATGTCTCGGGCTATCTGCGCACGCTGCCGCCGCCCGGCCAGCCCCGGCTCGTCGGTGCGGACGCGACCCATGCCTGGGTGCTGCTGTGGTGCGGGCCCCAGCTCGGCTGGGTCGGCGTCGATCCCACCAACGGCATCTGGATGGCCGAGGATCACATCGTGATGGCGATCGGCCGCGACTATGCCGACATCGCGCCGATCGACGGCATCGTGCTCGGCTCAGGCGCGCAGAACATGCACGTCTCGGTCGATGTCGAGCCGCTGGACGTGGCCCTGCCCGCCTGAGCAAGCGCCAACGAAAAAGGGCCGGCGTTGCCGCCAGCCCTGTTTTCGGTCGTTCGCGAAGACGCGATCAGCCTTCGTAATCGCCACCCAGATTCTGGTTGCGCGGCGGCGCGGCGGCGGTGAGACGAAGGGCCTCGGCCTGGGCTTGGATCGAACCGATTTCGTCCGGTGCATCCTCGTCGTCGACGCGGACGCGCTGCAGGCTCGCCACCACTGCTTCCTGCAGATGGTCGGGACGCACGGTCTCCTCGGCGATCTCGCGCAGGGCGACGACCGGGTTCTTGTCGCGGTCGCGATCGAGAGTCAGATCGGCACCACCGGAAATCTGCCGCGCGCGCTGGGCGGCGAACAACACCAGGTCGAACCGGTTGGGAACCTTGTCGACGCAATCCTCGACTGTGACGCGCGCCATAAAACGCTTCCTTGGGATAGGGGTGTCCGGGAAAGACCGGCCAGTTAGAGGCCGGCTGCCGAAATGTCAAGGAAAGCGGCATGACACACGAAAGCGAACCCATTTCCGCTTCGCTCGTTGTCTGCGCGTCTTAGCAGGAGAACCCGTTCCCGATGGCGCCCTATGCCGATGCCCAGCCGCTTGCAGCGGGCGCCGCTGCGATCCATGGATCGGCGATGCCGCCCCTCGCCCAGCCCAGCTTCACCGTCGACGGAAACCAGCTGACGCTGCTGCCCGACGGGCCCGAGCGGATGCGCGCGTTGCTCGCGCTGATCGCGGGCGCCGAGCGGACGCTGCGGGTGCTCTATTATATCTATCTCGATGACGAGGCCGGGGCAGCAGTGCGCCAGGCGCTGATCGACGCGGCGGCGCGCGGCGTAGAGGTGCGGCTGATCGTCGACGGCCTGGGTAGCGAGCACGCCCAGAGCAACGACTTCTTCGATCCGCTGCATGCGGCCGGCGTCGAGGTCTGCCGATTCGTGCCGCGCTGGGGGCGGCGCTACCTGCTGCGCAACCACCAGAAGCTGGCGCTGGCCGACGAAGCCCGGGTGATCGTCGGCGGGTTCAACATCGAATCGAGCTATTTCGGTACCGTCGCCGATCATGCCTGGCGCGACATGGGGCTGCTCGTCGAAGGTCCGGCGGCCAAGCGGCTGACCGGCTATTTCGACGCGCTCGCCGCCTGGGCCAAGCGCCCGCGTGCGACCCTGCGCGCGCTCGGACGAACGCTCAAGGCCTGGAGCGAACCCGAAGGGAATACGCGGTGGCTGCTCGGCGGGCCGATGCGGCGGCTGTCGCCCTGGGCGCGGGTGGTGAAGCACGATATGGAGCGGGCGCAGGCGCTTGACCTGATCGCCGCCTATTTCGCTCCCAGCCCCGGGATGCTGCGCCGACTGGACAAAGCCGGCCGGCGCGGCCGCGTGCGGCTGGTACTGCCGTCCAAGCTCGACCATAGGGCTGCCATCTGGGCCGCCCGCTTCACCTATGCCGGGCTGCTGCGCAAGGATGTGCAGATCTACGAATATCAGCCGACCAAGCTGCACACGAAGCTCTATGTGATCGACGATGTCGTTCATATCGGCTCGGCCAATTTCGACATCCGCAGCATGTTCCTCAATCTGGAGCTGATGCTGCGCGTCGCGGATCCCGCCTTCGCTGCCCATGTCCGCCGCTATGTCGACGGCGAGGTCGCGCAGTCGGAGCGGATCACGCCGGAGCTCTACAAGGCCCGTACCGGCTGGTGGACGCGGGTGAAGCAGTTCGGCGCCTATTTCGTGATGGCGGTGCTGGACTATAACGTCACGCGGCGACTGAACTTCGGATCGAAGGGCCCGGTGGAGTCGTAACCCGCCCCGGGGCGGCGCGCTTATGCCGCCTTGGACAATCCGTCGCATGACATTGGCCCCGCTTCCGGCTACCCCGGCGGCATGTTCCGGCTGCGACGGCATCTGCGCACGCACTGCTGGCTCGCCTTCGCGATACTCGCGGCGGCGCTGCTGGCCCGCGTCTGCGTGCCCGCCGGATTCATGCCCGTGCGCGACACCGACGGGACGGTGCGGCTGGCCTTCTGCTCCGGCTATGGCCCCGCTCCGATGGCAGCGTCGATGCCCGCATCGCCAGCCGACGGCATGCCGCACGCGATGGGCGGAATGCATCACATGGCGGGCATGACTCACGCCATGCCGTCGCACGACCGTCCGGCGGACGGCGCGCAGATGCAGTCGCCCTGCGCCTTCGCCGATCTGGCACTCGCGGCGATCGGCGGTGCGGATCCGATCCAGCTCGCCGCGCTGCTGCTGTTCGTGCTGGCGACCGGCTTCATAACCGCTCTTCCCCTGCCGCCCCGTGCCCCTGCACGGCTGCGGCCGCCCCTGCGCGCGCCACCCAGCCTCGCCTGATCCGAAACGTCGCGCCAGGCGGCGGTCCCACACCGGGCCCGCCGCCGTTGGACGACGCGTGAACAGGAGAAAGGCGCACGCACAAAGACCGCGCGCCGACCATGGGGAATTGCATGCAGAAATTGTTGATCGGCGCGATCCTCGCGTCGAGCGTTGCCACGCCCGTATTCGCCCAGGCCGGGCGATCCGGCGAACCCGACATCATCGTCACTGCCCAGACCGATCCGGAAGATCCGAAGGTCGTGTCCGAGGCCCGCGCGCGTCTCGCCCGAACGCCGGGATCGGTGTCGGTCGTCGCGGCCGAAACCTATCAGGACCGCACCGTGGTCGGCCTGCCGGACCTGCTGCGCGACGTGCCCGGGGTGCTTTCGAACAAGCGCTATGGCGAGGAATCGCGCATGTCGATCCGGGGCTCCGGCCTCGACCAGAGCTATCACCAGCGCGGCGTACTGCTGGCGCAGGACGGCGTGCCCTTCGCCGACGCCGACGGCTTCTCGGACCTGCAGAAGATCGATCCGCTCGGCGCGCGCTATATCGAGGTCTATAAGGGCGGCAACGCGCTGCGCTTCGGCGGGGCACAGCTGGGCGGTGCGGTCAATCTGATTACGCCCAACGGCCGCACCGCCGCCACGCCCTTTACCATGCGGCTGGAAGGCGGTGCGTTCGAAACCTGGCGCGCCCAGGCGGCAGGCGGTGCGACCGCCGGGGCGTTCGACTATTATGCGAGCGTCAACAGCTACCATTCGGACGGCTATCGCCAGCAGGAGAAGCAGGACCAGACGCGCGGCACGATCAACCTCGGTTATCGCTTCGGTGAGGAGAATGAGGTTCGCCTGATCGGCTATGCCGCAGACATTCAGCAGCAGGTGCCAGGCGCCCTGAGCCTGGCCGATGCGCTCAACAATCCCCGCTTCGCCGGCACCGGCGTGGTCGCGCGCCGCCAGGCCCGCAACCAGACGGTGGAGCGGGTCACGCTGCAGACGCACCTGCGACTGTCGGACGGCCTGGTCTTCGAAGGCGGCGTCTATGCGACGCAGACCGACCTGCATCATCCGATCTCGATCGTGATCGACCAGGATACCGACACCCAGGGGGCGTTCGGCCGCTTCGACCTGAGCGGCACGCTGGCTGGGCACAAGGCGGACCTGTTCTTCGGCGCCTATTACCGCCAGGGCGGCACCAACCAGGGGTTGTTCGTCAACGCGCTCGGCCAGCGCGGGCCCCGCATCGGCGACAGCCAGCAGCTCGCCACCGGCCTGGACCTGTTCGCGGAGGGGCGCTTCTTCGTCCTGCCACAACTGGCGGTCGTCGCGGGCGCGTCCTGGGGCCGGGCGACGCGCGACTATACCAACCGGCTGTCCGCACGCACCCAATCGGTCGACTATGACTGGTTCGCCCCGCGCGTCGGGCTGCTCTACGAACAGGGCGCGGTGCAGGTCTATGCAAACTACACGCGATCGGTGGAACCGCCACATTTCGGCGCGCTGACCCAAACCAACACCACCGGCCAGCTGTTCGTGCCGCTCGACAGCCAGCGCGCCTGGACCGCCGAGATCGGCACGCGCGGCAAGGCGGGGGCTTTTACCTGGGACCTGACCTTCTACCGCGCGACGATCGAAGGCGAGCTGCTCAGCTATCTGCCCAGCGCCAATTTGCCGGCGACGATCTTCAATGCGGGCGATACCCGGCACAGCGGGGTGGAAGCGAGCCTGGACTGGCGGCTGCTCCGTGGCCTGCGCCTGCGCCAGACCTACGCCTGGAGCAACTTCCGCTTCGTCGACGATCCCGTCTATCGCAACAACCGCCTGCCGGTCGCGCCCGAACACCAATATCGCGTTTCGTTGCGCTACGACGGGCCGCACGGGCTGTTCGTGGAACCGTTTCTCGACTGGCGCATCACCGATGTGTGGGTGGATTACGCCAACACCAGGAAGGCGCCGGGCTATGCCCTGCTCAACCTGAGCGCGGGCTTGGCCGTCGGGCCAGCCACCCTGTTCGTCGACGCGCGCAACCTCACCGACAAGCGCTACACTGCCGAATTCGCCGCCGTCACCGACGCGCGTGCCGCGAGCACCGCCGTATTCTTTCCCGGCGAGGGGCGCTCGCTGTTCGGCGGCGTTCGCCTAGCCTTCTGACCCCATGGAGTAGCATCATGCGATTTGTACGAAATACCCTCGCCGCGCTTGTGCTGCTGCTGCCCGTGGCGGCGCAGGCGCATATCGTCTTTGCCGAGCCGCAGGCGATCGCAGGCAGCTATTATGCCGGCTTCCTGCGCGTGAGCCATGGCTGCGGCGCGTCGGACACCGTCTCGATCCGAGTCGAGATCCCCGCCGGCATCGTGTCCGCGCGGCCCCAGCCCAAGCCGGGCTGGACGCTGGCGGTCGAGCATGCGCCGCTCGCCACCCCGATCAAGGGCGAAGGCGGCGCGACGATCACCCAGCGCGTCTCGGCGATCACCTGGACGGGCAAGCTGCCCGCGGACGAGTTCGACCAGTTCGGCATCATGATGAAGCTGCCCGAAGCGCCGGGCGCGCTCTATTTCCCCACGGTGCAGCGCTGCGCCAGCGGCAGCACCGACTGGGTCAACCTGCCGGCCAGCCCAGAGGCATGGCACGCGACCAGAAACCCCGCGCCGATCCTCACCCTGACGGTACCGGAAGGGCACCACAGGATGCACTGAGATCTCGGGCGCCCTGCCGCTGGATGGGGCGCGCGCCGGCGCGGCTCGCGCAAGCCGCGCCGGGGACGGTGCCGAGCCGCTCCCGCCCATTGATTCATCTTCGTCACATTTTTTGAGACAGTCCGCGAAACCCGCCGCCCTCCTCCACGTTCAACGGCGAACCAAAGGGAGGAAACCACATGGCTTCGGCCGAACTCGGCACCGGGCGCCTGCGCGCATGAAACTGCCCGGCACCGACGATTCTTCGACGCTTCTCTACGATCTGCGTCCCGATACGCGCAGCGTCGGCATCCTCACCTTTCATCGCTGCATCAACTATGGGTCCTATTGGCAGGCGCGCTGCCTGGCGGAAGGCGTGCATGCACGCGGCGACCGCGTGATGTTGCTCGACCATGAATCGCCCCGCGTCACCCGCGCCGAGTGGCGTAACGCCCTGCAACCGACCCTGCCGGTACGCGCCAGTGCGGAGGACCGCCGCCTCTATGGGGCAAAGCTCCGCAAGTTCCTCTGCGCCTTCGACGCGCTGCCGCTGTCACCGGGGTTCGATCTGGTCGATCCGCTGGAGATGCCGCGTGTCGATACCGTGCTGGTCGGCAGCGACGAGGTCTGGAACCTGCGCCATCCCTGGTATGGCGGTGCCTCCATCTTCTTCGGTCAGGGGCTCAATGCCGAGTGCGTGGCCGCCTATGCCGCGAGCTTCGGCAGCTATGATGCCGATGCCGGGCTGGACCCCTATTGGCAGGACCAGCTCCGTCGCTTCGACATGATCGCCGTGCGCGACGAGAACAGCCGGCAGCTCGTACGCCAGGCGATCGGCCGCGATCCCACGGTGGTGCTGGATCCCTGCCTGCAATTCCCGCCGCCCCACGACGCTGCCACACCGATTCCCGAGGGTCGCTATGCCCTGGTCTATGGCCATGGGCTGCCGGAGGACTATGCGGAAGCAGCGCGCCACTGGGCGACGACGCGGGGCATTCGCCTGATCAGCATCGGCTACCGCAACGACTGGGCAGACGAGCAATGGCTCGACGCGGGCCCCCAGGACTTCGCGGCTGCCATGGCGGGCGCAGAGGCGGTGCTGACAAACTTCTTCCATGGCTGCGTGTTCGCGCTGCTGAACGGCAAGCCGTTGGCCTGCGCGGCCTCGCCCGACCGGATCAACAAGGTACGCGACCTGACCACGCTGCTCGGGGCCGAGCGCAACCTGCTCGTCCCCGGCGCGCCTGTCGACCTCGGCCCGGTCCTCGACGTGCCGCTCGATGCGCGCGTGGCCGGGCGAATCACGGCGATGCGGGAACAGTCCAACGCGTATCTGGACCGGGTGCTCGGCTGAGGCGCCCAGCCCCGCCGCCTTCCTGTACTCCGGACTGCGCCTTGGCTGCCGTGGCCGCAGGCCCGGGCGGCGGCCCTATGGGTGCGGACAGCTACCCGCACCGGAAGCCCACGGGTTCCCTCGCCCTATCGTTCGACCAGATCAATCGCCGCTGCGCGGGTCCCGGCCGAGCGCAGCCCGGCCGGGTATGGAAGGATCAGACTTCCACGTCGCTCTTCGTCCGTCCCGCGCCCGGGCCGGCGGCGAGGTCGGCGCCGGTGGTCGGGTTGGTCGACGGATCCGACTTGGTACGCTCGGCCAGCTGGGCCAGCGCGGCGGTATCGGTCGAACCCAGCGTCACCGTCGGCATGCCGTCGCCGTTATCGACGGGCAGCGTCTGCTCCAGATCGTCGACCCGGTCCCATTCCGGCCCGTCATTCCAGGGGCCGAGCATGTCGCCCTCGCCTTGCGAGGTGTTGACGTACATGCTCGCATATTCCGGCACGCCCGGCAGCTTGCCCGGCGGGAAATTGTCCTCGATCGAATAGAGCGCCTTCTCGAAGGACTTCTGGTGCGCCACCTCGCGCGTCATCAGGAAGTTGAGCGCATCCCGGATACCCGCATCATCGGTAAGGTTTATCAGCCGCTCATAAACGATCTTGGCGCGGCTTTCGGCGGCGATGTTGGAGCGCAGGTCGCAGGTCGGGTCACCGCGGCTGTCGATATAGGCGGCCGTCCAGGGCACACCCGCCGAGTTGGTGAGCGAAGGGCCGCCGCCATAGAGGATGGCCTGGGTATGGCTGCTCCCGCCCTGGGTGAGCGACATGTACAGCTCGGCTTCCTCCATATCACCCTCGGAGATATGCGCCTTCACGCCCTTGTTGAGCATCGCGACGATCGAACCGATCACCTCCAGGTGGCTCAGCTCCTCGGTCGCAATGTCGAGCAGCATATCCTTGCGGCCAGGATCGTCCTCGGCGAGACCCTGCGTGAAGTACCGCATCGCTGCTGCCAGCTCCCCATCGGGGCCACCAAATTGTTCGAGCATCAGGGAAGCGAGCACCGGGTTGGGCTCCGCGACGCGCACAGTATATTGCAGGCGCTTATTGTGCATGAACATGCAGTCTCTCCTTGGATATTTCGTACACCCCAAGAGCGGCTGGATTTGACAGTTGTTTCAAAAGCTTCGTGACTGATCGATTCTTTTGACACTTAACTTGGATGAAGTTGCAGTCGCTGCCCCACCTCGAGCGGGGGTCGTTCCGGCTTCTTCGACATGGCGGGCAGAAGCACGCTGAACGACGCAGTCGATCAACGGAACGCCGCAGAAGGCCGCTTCGTTGAAGATCAAGCAAACCACGAAAAATCAGGAACTTGGCAGATGAGCGACAAACAGCCGATGCAGGCAGCCGGCGGAGGTGCCAACAAGGGCGCGCCCGATGGCGTCTCCGATACCGAAACGCATGGCCGCACGCTCGGCGAGAGCGAAGGCGGCGCCTATCCCAATCCCTATCCGGACAAGGCACGCAAGGAGGGCCCCGGCCACTTCATGGGCCATGGCGGGCAGAGCCACATCAATTACGAAGGCGGGGACAATCCCAACGCTACAACCAAGGACGCGTAACGACCATGGCATATCCGGGCGCGCCGAGGACGCGCCCGGATCCTTCTACTCCGCGATCAGTGCGCCGCCTGTTCGCCGCGTACGATACCGCTCTTGCCGAGCTGGTCATCGATCTGCGCCATCAGCCGGTCGAGACCGTCCTGGTCCTTCGCCTCAGCGCGGGCGACGAGCACATCCTGCGTGTTCGAAGCGCGCAGCAGCCACCAGCCGTCCGCCGTGTTCACACGCGCGCCGTCGGTGCGGTCGACATCGGCGCCATCGGCTTCCAGCCGATCGAGCACTTCCTCGACGACGGGGAACTTGCGGCTTTCCTCGACCTGGAAGCGCATTTCCGGCGTGTTGACCATCGCCGGCATCTCGTCCTTCAATTGGGTAAGCGACTTGCCAATGACGTGAATCGCCTGGATCAGCCGGATCGCGGCATACTGGGCATCGTCGAAGCCATAATAGTCCTGCGCGAAGAAGATGTGGCCGCTCATCTCGCCCGCGAGCGGCGCGCCGGTTTCCTTCATCTTGGTCTTGATCAGGCTGTGGCCGGTCTTCCACATCACCGGGTTGCCGCCCAGTTCGGCGACGCGATCGTACAGCGCCTGGCTGGCCTTCACATCGGCGATGATCGTCGCGCCCGGATCGATGCGCAGCACCGGCTCGGCGAGGATGGCGAGCAGCTGGTCGCCCCACACCACCCGGCCCTGGCCGTCGATCGCACCCAGGCGATCGCCATCGCCGTCGAAAGCGAGACCGAAATCGAGGTTCTTTTCGGCGACCAGCTTCTTCAGATCGGCGAGATTCTTCTCTTCGGTAGGATCGGGATGATGATTGGGGAAGTTACCGTCCACATCGGTGAACAGCGTATGGTGCTCACCCGGCAGCAGCTTGACGAGCTTCTCGATCACCGGGCCGGCGGCGCCGTTGCCGGCGTCCCAGCCGATCTTGTACGATCCGCCCGCATAGCCGGCGATCAGGCGGCTGACATACAGGTCCTCGATGTCGGCATCGGTCACCGTCTCGGTGCCGTCGCCTTCGTCCCAATCGCCTTCCGCCGCCATCTTGCCCAGCGTCTGGATGTCCTGGCCGAAGAACGAGCGGTGCTGGAACACCATCTTGAAGCCATTGTAGTTGCCGGGATTATGGCTGCCGGTAATCTGGATGCCGCCATCCACTTCCAGCGTTGCCTCGGCATAATATAGCATCGGCGTCGGGCCCATGCCGGTGCGGACCACGTCGCAGCCGGACTGGGTCAGGCCCTCGATCAGCGCGGCCTCGAGCATCGGCGAGGAGATGCGTCCGTCGCGGCCCACCGCCACGCGGCGGCCGCCGGCGCGGCGCAGAAGCGTCGCGAAGCCACGGCCGATCGCGCGGGCGTCATCCGGACCCAGCGTCTTCCCGACAATCCCGCGGATGTCGTACTCACGCAGCGACGTAGGATCGAAACGGTGCGTCATTATTGCCCTCCCGAAGGTAAAGATGCGTGCCTCATTCGCGACTCGACTCGAAGTTGCAAGCCGCTCGACGCACGGAAAGATTAATATATTGCACTGCAATAAAGGTTGCAGCCAAATTGTTACGTGAAGAGGACGGACCTCAGCCGCGCAGCAACGTGTCGCGCGCCAAATTGATCCGCCGCGTGAGTTCGGCGGACCCACCCCGGTCGGGATGCAGCGCCGAAACGAGCCTGCGGTGCGCCGCTCGGATCTCTTCCGGCCCGGCGGCGGCGTCCACACCCAGGATCGCCCGTGCTTCGCTTTCGCCGAGCCGGGCCGCGGGCGCGATCGGCGACTTCGGTTTCGGCTGCAACCAGCGCCACAAAATGTAGAGCAGTGCGGCGGCGATGAGAACCTTCGTCATCAGGCGAACAGCGGCGTGGCGATATCGGGTAGCGCCAGCCCGGCCATCATCTCGCGCA
The DNA here is from genome assembly GCF_001650735.1 of Sphingomonas sp. TDK1. GTDB lineage: Bacteria > Pseudomonadota > Alphaproteobacteria > Sphingomonadales > Sphingomonadaceae > Sphingomonas. The sequence continues at coordinate 418,965 of NZ_LXVY01000004.1, forward strand.
GTTCTTGCCGCGCGGCAACATGGCTGAGCCCCATTTCGCCGAACTCGCGCGAATCGAGCATCGTCAGCCCCTGGGGGAACAGCTCGCGATAGATCACGCGTTCGGAAAGGCCCGAGATCACCCGGAAGCCGACGCGCTTGGACAGCTGGTCGATCGCCTCGGACACGCGCTTCATGTTGCGCGCCTCGATATGCTGCATGCGGTTGCGCAGCACCACCCAGTCGATCGTCTCGCCGTCCGCCTTGGCGCGGCGCTTGCGCGATTCCCAGATCATCTCCGAATAGAAGCTGGGTCGCGTCACCCGGAAGCTGTCCGGGTCGACCTGGCCGATCAGGTCGAAGTCGACGAAGCTGTCGTTCATCGGGGTGACCAGGGTATCGGCGTTGGTGACCGAGATGCGGGCGAACTTGTCGTCGCGGCCGGGGGTGTCGATTACCAGAAAGTCGGCGCCTTCGCCGAGTCGATCCAGCGTGTCGGTAAAGAAATCCATGCTCTCGCCGTCATGCGTCTCATAGATCGGCATCGGCAGCTCACGGCCCATCCGGCGCATCGTCGCGCGGCGATTGTCGAGGTAGCGGCCCATGGTCCGCTGGCGGTGATCGAGATCGAAACAAGCGACGCGTGCGCCCTTCGCCGCCAGCGCGATCGCCGCGTGCACCGCGGTGGTCGACTTGCCCGTGCCGCCCTTTTCATTGGCAAAAACCAGCACATGCAGTCGTTTAGCGGGCTGATTCAATGCAGCTATTCCTTCACTTGATCGGGCGGCCTCCCCCCCATAGAAGGCCCCGCTTCCGTTCATATCGAAAGTGCCCAAGCGTGCAAACCGTTCGCCAGATCGACGATCTTCGCCAGGCGCTGGACGCCTTCCGCAGCGAAGGCGCTCGGCTGGCCTTCGTTCCCACCATGGGGGCGCTCCATGACGGCCATATGGCGCTGGTCGAGGCCGCAAAGCGCGCCGGCACCCGCGTGATCGTCTCGATCTTCGTCAATCCGATCCAATTCGGTCCCAATGAGGACTTGGCGAAATATCCGCGCCGCGAACAGGCCGATTCGCGGCTGCTCGCCAATGCCGGCGTCGATCTGCTGTGGATGCCGACGCCGGAGATCATGTATCCGGAGGGCTTTGCGACCCAGGTGTCCGTGTCGGGCGTGAGCGAAGGGCTCGACGGTGCGCATCGCCCCGGCCATTTCGACGGCGTGGCAACGGTCGTGACCAAGTTGTTCAACCAGGTCCGCCCGGACGTGGCGCTGTTCGGGGAAAAGGACTGGCAGCAGCTGCAGGTGATTCGCCGCATGGTGGCCGACCTCGACATGGGCATCGAGATTCAGGGCGTGCCCACCCAGCGGGAGGATGACGGCCTCGCCCTCTCGTCGCGCAACGCCTATCTGATGCCGGAAGATCGTACCCGCGCCGTGGCGCTCCCCCGCGCGCTCGGCGCTGCCGCCAAGACGATCGGCGAGGGCGGTGATCGCGACGCGGCGCTGGCCCAGGCGCGCGACTCGCTCGCCGCTGCGGGCTTCGAGGTCGATTATGTCGCGCTGGTCGATGCCGAATCGCTTGCGGCACCGGCCGAGGGCCGGCCGATGCGGCTGCTCGCTGCCGCCAAGATCGGCGGCACCCGACTGATCGACAACATCCCGGTGCTATGAACTAATACGGTTAAGCCGCTTAACCTTTTATTGTCCTTAGCCCCCCAAATTCGTCCTCAACGAAGGAGCCGAAACAGGGGCAATGCGACGATGGCGAACAGCGAGAAGAGTGCACGATTTCTGATCGAAAGCAGGCTGCGGGATGCAGCACGCGGTAGTTGCGATGCCTGTTTCGATCTTGGCATCGTCTATTCCAGCGGCGCGGAAGGCGTAACGATCGACTTGGTCGAGGCGCACAAATGGTTCAACATCGCCGCGATGACCGGCAGCAACGAAGCGCAGGCCTGCCGCGCCGACATCGCCGAGGACATGACCGCACGCGAGATCATCGAAGCGCAAAAGGCTGCCCGCGCCTGGCTGCGGGGCCTGGAGAGCCGCGCCGCCTGAATATGGTCAGGCGGCCTTCTGGCCCCAGCTGATCGAAACGCGGGTGCGGCCGAGATGGCTCTCCACCACCACGCGCAGACTGCGTTCGGTTTCCTCCCCCGCTTCATAACTGAAGCCGGTTTCGCGGCGATATTTGAGTCCGGAAGCATTGGCCTGGGCCCGCGACCAGCCCAGCACCTGTTTCGACGGGGCATCGGTTTCATAGACCAGATTGCCGCTGACGTGGCGGCCGTCGAGCCCGTCGGGCGCTGCCGTGCAACTGAGAATGGTCGCATGGGCATAGACCGGCACGAAATCGGGCTTGTTGCTGCAATCCACCGCCGCCGCGACATTGGCGGGAACTCCGGCGGCCGCCGCCGAGGCGACATTCTGGCCCACCGGATCATCGGTAGTCCGCTGCCCACGCCCGCAGGCCGCCAGCAGAACCATCGCACCGACCAGCGATGTACGTGCGATCATGGCGTGATGTCCCATCCCGGCCCCTTTTCCCGCGGCCCGGCACGTCGCCGGCCCTTGCTTCGAAGAACAACGGCTCCGCCACCGCTTTGCTCCCGAACACGCCCCTTGGTGCAGCGCGCCCGGCTCTGCTAGCGCAGGCGAAAGGGCCCAGGGGCCCCATTGGGGGATTGCCGCGCACATGCTCAGACGTTCGTCCGCCAGGCTGGCACTGGCCGGTGCCATGCTCGCCCTGCTCTTCTGCGGCGGTCTTCTCGTCTATGGTGCCGGCCGCGGCATCGATCTTACCGACGAGATCTTCTACCTCGTCTGGGCGCGCGACCCCGAAGCCTATGCGCTGCTCTACCAGCCCTTCGGCTATCTGTTGCACCCGCTCTACGCGCTGCTCGGCGGGGACATCGCACGCTACCGAATCACCGGCTTCGCGACTACCGCCCTGGCGGGCGCACTGCTCGGCAACGGGTTGGCGCCGCAGCCCTCGGCGCGGCTTCGCTTTGCGATCTTCGGCGCGGGCACTGCGCTGGTCATCTATTTTCCGTGGATCGTCACACCCAGCTACAACTCGGCTGCGAATGTGGGCGCGATGCTGGTGCTGGCAGGTGTGGCGACCCTGCACCGCCCGGCACCGCTCGGTGCGCGTGCCGCAGCGGCGGGGATGATCGCGCTCGGCCTTTGCGCCGCCGCCTTCGCCAAGCCGCCGCTCTTCGCGTTGAGCGGCGTGCTGCTGGTCGCGCTCGCCGGCAGGTCGTTGCGGGCGAATCGCGGGCGCAGCGTCGCCCTGCTCGGCGCACTTGCCCTGGCCGTGGTGGTGATCGGCCTGTTCCTGCCGCTACACCACGTTCCGGCGCTACTCGCGCGAATTTCCGCCAGCCAGCATGTCCTGGCGCTGCCCAACACGCCGCTGCACCTGCCGATCAAGATCCTGGGGGACTGGAGCGCCGTGCCGCCGCTGCTGTCCGCCGCGACGCTGGCGGTGGCGGGCGCGCTGGCGCTGCGCCGGGCCCGCTGGGGGGCGTGGTTCGGCCATGCGGGGATCGCACTGGCGCTGCTGTATCTTGCGCTCGCCGTGCCCGACGCGCTGGATGGCGGCATCCCGGAATTTCCGGGCCTGGCGCTGCTGCTCGCCGCGGCCGGCTATGCGACCTTGGTTGCGCGGGACGATGGGCTGATGCTGGGCCTGCTGCTCGCCGCCCCCTTCGCGGTGGCGCTCGGCACGTTCAACAATCAATGGGCGCAGCTCGATTTCAGCATGGTCTTTCCGCTGCTGGCGCTGTTCCGCCTCGCCGAGGAAGACCCCCTGGCGTGGCGCCGCGCGGCCGCCCTAGTGCTGAGCCTGGCCGCGGCGCCGCTGCTGCTGCTCACCGCCGCGATGTCGCCTTACAGCCTGCCTGATTCGATCTTCGCCCAGCAGACCCCGGTGCGCCATCCGGTGACAGGCAGTTCCCTGCTGGTCGACGAGGAGACGGCAGACTTTCTGCACGGCACCCAGGGCCTCGCGACGGGCGCGCTGCTGGTGGACCTGTCGGGAACCGGCCCGGGCGTCGCCGCCGCGCTGGGGGCGAAGGCGCCGGTACTGCTCTGGCTGAACCCGGCGACCGCGACCTGGCCGGATGTGGTGTGGTCGCGTCTCAGCGAGCGGGAGCGGGCAGCGGCATGGTTCGTCGCGCCCGTGTTGCCGCTGTTTCGGCCGTCCGCGCCGGCACGCCGGCTGGCGGCGCATCCCGGCCGCTATTGCCGCACGGCGCTGCCGCGCATGTCCTTCTGGTGGCAGGAGCGGGCGCTCGAACTCTGGCGGCCCTGCGCCGCGCCTGCACCAGGCGCAGGCCGCTGAGGCGAGCGATCAGAACGGCACGTCGTCGTCCAGATCGTCCGGGAAGCCGCCACCGAAGCCGCCGCCGCTGGTCGCACCGCCGCTGCGCTGGCCGCCGCCGTTGAAGTTGCCGCCACCGCGACCGGCCGGGGCACCGCCGCCGAAGCCGCCACCGCCGCCGCCGCCGCCGCCGCCGAACGAGTCGTCCGCGCCCCAGTCGTCACCGCCGCCGGTGCTGCGGCCGCCGCCCATGCCGGCACCCTGACCGCCGCCGGGACCATCGAGCAGCACCATCTGCGCGTTGAAGCCCTGCAGCACGATCTCGGTCGAGTAGCGGTCGGCGCCGCTCTGGTCCTGCCACTTGCGGGTCTGCAGTTGGCCTTCGAGATAGACCTTGCTGCCCTTGCGCAGATAGCGCTCTGCGACGTTCGCCAGGCCTTCGCTGAAGATCTTGACCGTGTGCCACTCGGTCTTCTCCTTGCGTTCCCCGCTATTGCGGTCCTTCCAGCTCTCCGAGGTGGCGATACGCAGCTCGACCACCTTGCCGCCGTTCTGGAACGCCCGGCTCTCGGGGTCGCGCCCGAGATTGCCGACGAGAATCACCTTGTTGACGCTGCCCGCCATGCTGCAAAAACTCCGATCAATGCGATTGAGCGCCGGATGCACACGGCGCTAGAAGACTCCAATGGCCGAGATCATTAACCTGAACAAAGCGAGAAAAGCGAGAGCGAAAGCGATCGCACAGGGCCAGGCCGAGACCAACCGCGCGCGCTTCGGCCGCAGCAAGGCGGAAAAAGCACGCGACGCGGCGGAGGCGGAACGCAAGGTCCGCACGCTGGACCAAGCGCGGCGCGAAACGCCCGAAGATCCGTCCTAACCGGCTGCGCCATGCCCCGTCACCCCTACGTCGGGTGGGGAAGGCCATGGTTAAGGAATCGTATACGCCTCTTTCCCGCGGCCTTCGGCCCGCCGGGGGCAGCTCGATTCCCAGTCGCGTAAAGGAGTAGTTCGTGGCGTTATCCTGGTCGAAGCGCGCCGCCCTCGTGGCGGCGGCCCTGTGCCTCCATGGTCTTTCGATGTCCCCAGCCCTGGCCAAGGGCGATGCACGGTTTACCTCCACCGTCGAGTTCGGCGACAGCCTCGTCGACGCCGGCAATTACTTCATCAACAGCGGCGGCACCTATCCGGATGCGGCCGGCGGCTTCTTCGAAGGCCGCAACACCAACGGCTATGATTATACCGATCTGCTGAGCCAGCAGATCACCGGTGCCCCGACCACCGCCTCGCTGGCTGGCGGTACCAACTATGCCTTTGGCGGCGCGCGCGTATTGGGCGGCGGCTTCCCCGACTTCGCCACGCAGATCGGCGAATATCAGCAGCATCTCGCGGCAACCGGCGGCAAGCTGGACGCGCACACCCTCGTCTCGATCACCTTCGGCGACAACGACGTCGGTGCGATCGACAATGGCGATCTCGGCGGCTTTGGCACGCGGCAGGAAGCGCTGGCGGCAATCGCCGGCAGCTATGCGGCAGGCATCCAGACGCTGGCGAACATGGGCGCGCGGAACATCCTGTTTACCGGCTTCCTCTATCTCGACACCAAGACCTCGTACGAATTGCAGGACCTGCTGAAGGCCGATCTCGCCCAGCTGACGCTGCCCGACGGCACGCATCTCTACAGCTATGACATCCTCGATTTCTTCAAGCAGGCGGCGGCCGACCCGACCAAGCTTGGCCTGCCCGCCGGGCTGGACACGGTAACACCCTGCCGCGCCGCCGGCGCCCAGCCGAACTGCTCGCATTACCTGTTCTTCGACGGCGATCACCCCACCGCCGCCGCGCACCAGGCAATCCTCAACGACATGAACCACCAGTTCGGCCTGCTCAACGCCGCCACTAGCGCGGTGCCGGAACCCTCGGCCTGGGCGATGCTGCTCGCCGGCTTCGGGCTGCTCGGCTGGATGGTTCGCCGCAAGCGCCTTCCCACCGCACCGGGCACGCTGGCGACGAACTGAGACGGTTCCCGCTGTCAAAGCGGAACGCATCATGTACAACGGCGGCAGTTCGATGCTGCCGCCGCTTCCCTATCCCGCGCTTCACGCCAGCCATTCCGGCGTGTGGATCGCCACGTCCGGAGGCACGCGGGGGCTGAGCCGCGGCGAGGCGATCCGCATCGCCGCGGACACGCCGGTGCTGCTGCTCAATGCGCCGCTGGTCGGCCAGCGGCTGGGCCACCCGGAACTGAACGGGCTCGACCTGCTCGAGCTGTTCGCCTTCCTGCGCCCTGCACGCTTCATGGTGCCGACGCCGAAGGGCCTTGCCCGGGCGTGCGGGCTGGCGTCGCCGAGCGAGGACGCGCAAGTTGCAGCGTTCCTGCGCGATGCCGCCACTGCACTGCTCGCGATTCCGGAAGGCGACTGGCCTGAGCGCGAAGGCGCCTGGCACGGCCTGCAATCGCTCGCGCGGCTGCGCTGGCCTTGGTCCGCAGTGCTCGGCCAGCGCATCGCCAAGCCCGAGCGCGCCGAGCGCTGGCTCTTCTCGAAACTGCCGGAATGGGAGGAGGCCGCCCCGCGCCCCGCCCCGCGCACCATCACGCTCGACCCCGCGGATGTCGCCGAACGGCTCGCCCGCCTGACCGGCGCCGCCGCCGAGCGCCGCCAGGGCCAGCGCGATTATGCCGAGGCGGCGGCCCAGGCCTTCGCGCCCCGCAGCGTGCCCGACACCCCCAATATGGTATTGGCCGAAGCCGGCACGGGGATCGGCAAGACGCTCGGCTATCTTGCGCCTGCCTCGCTCTGGGCGGAAAGATCGGGCGGGCCGGTCTGGGTTTCCACCTTCACCAAGGCGCTGCAACGCCAGCTCGGCAATGAAGGCGAGCGCCTGTTCCCCGATCCGGCGCAGCGCCGCGCCCGCGTCGTCACCCGCAAGGGGCGTGAGAATTACGTCTGCCTGCTCAACCTGGAAGATGCGCTGCAGGGCGGGTTCGCGGGCCGCGCCGCGATCCTGGCGCAGCTCGTCGCGCGCTGGGCCGCCTATACCGCCGATGGCGACATGATCGGCGGCGACCTGCCCGGCTGGCTGCCCACGCTGTTCCGCCGCAACGGATCGACCGCGCTCACCGATCGCCGCGGCGAATGCATCTATGCCGGCTGTCCGCATTACCGGAAATGCTTCATCGAGCGCGCCGCTCGCGCCAGTGCCGATGCGGACATCGTCATCGCCAACCATGCCCTGGTGATGGTCAATGCGGCGCGGGGGCGGGAAAACCAAACGCGGCCCACCCGCTATGTGTTCGACGAAGGCCATCACTTGTTCGACGCGGCCGACGCGATGTTCTCGGTCGCGCTTACGGGCCAGGAATCGATCGAGCTGCGCCGTTGGCTGACCGGCCCCGAATCGGGTTCGCGCGGACGCCGCCGGGGTCTTGCCGCGCGTCTCTCGGATGTCGCCAGCTATGACGATGCCGGCGGACGCGCGATCGCCGAGGCGGTGGACGCGGCGCGCGCGCTGCCCAGCGACGGCTGGCTCCAGCGCCTCAACGAAGGCGAGCCGTTCGGCCCGGTGGAGGCGCTGCTCGCCGCCGTCCGGGGCCTGGTATACGCCCGCGACGCCAACGGCTCGGCGGAAGCCGGCTATGGCCTGGAAACCGAGCTCACCGAGCCCGATGCAGCGCTGGTCGAAGCCGCAGGCAACGCCACCGCCGCGCTCGATGCGCTGCTTCGCCCGATGGTCGTGCTTGGCCGCCGGCTCGAGGCGGTGCTCGCAGAGGCACCGGACTGGATGGACGGCCCTGCGCGCGCGCGTATAGAAGGGGCGATCGCGTCGCTCGGCTGGCGGGTGGATACAGTCGGCGCCTGGCTGGCGCTGATCGCGCGGATCGGCGGGCCGGCCGATCCCGAATTCGTCGACTGGCTGGCGATCGATCGTGTCGAGGGTCGTGAATATGACGTGGGCCTCCATCGCCACTGGCTGGATCCGGCCAAGCCGCTGGCCAAGACCGTACTGGAGCCTGCGCACGGCGTACTCGTCACCTCGGCGACGCTTCGCGCCGGCGGCGACTGGGACGTTGCCGAGGCGCGCTCCGGCAGCGTCCATCTGCTCCGTCCCGCCCAGCGCTTCGAGGCGAAGAGCCCCTTCGACTATCCCAACCAGGCCGAGGTGCTGATCGTCACCGACGTGAAGCGCGGCGACCTGCCCGCGCTTGCCAATGCCTATGCGCGACTGGTCGCGGCGGCGGGCGGCGGCACGCTCGGCCTGTTCACCGCAATCCGGCGCCTGCGCGCGGTGCATGCCCGCATTGCCGATCGCCTCGCGCGCGATGGCCTCCCCCTGCTCGCCCAGCATGTCGACCCGATCGACACGGGCACGCTGGTCGATATTTTCCGCGACGATCCGCGCGCCTCGCTGATCGGCACGGATGCGCTGCGGGACGGTGTGGATGTGCCCGGCGATTCACTGCGGCTGGTGGTGATGGAAGGCGTGCCCTGGCCCAAGCCAAGCGTACTCCATGCCGCGCGGCGGCTGGCAGGCGGTGGCTCGGCCTATGACGATCGCATCGTGCGCGCGCGGCTTGCCCAGGCGTTCGGCCGGCTGATCCGCCGTGCGGACGATCGCGGCGCCTTCGTGCTGCTCTCTGCCGCCACACCCTCGCGCCTGCTCGATGCCTTTCCGGCGGGGACGCGCATTACCCGGACCACGCTTGATTCGGCGGTCGAGCGGGTTCGGCTTTCCTTGGGACCGAGCTTGCGGCATGAGGCGGGCGAAACCGCCAGCGTTCACATCGGGGAAGCATGAAGACCCTTCTCGTCCTCCGCCACGCCAAGTCCGGTTGGGACGATCCGGTCGCCCGTGATTTCGATCGGCCGCTCAATCCCAAGGGGCAGCGCGCCGCCGTGGCGATGGGCCGGTATCTGCGCGACCAGGGGCTTCGCTTCGAGCACGCCATCGCCTCGCCGGCGGTGCGGGTGCAGGAAACGCTGGCACAGGTCGGCCACGGCTATGGAATCGCGATCCAGCCCATTTGGGATCAGAAACTATATCTGGCATCGCTCGGCACGCTGCTCGACGCCATCGAGGAACTGCCGGAGTCGGCCGGCACGGTGCTGCTGTCCGGGCACAATCCCGGGCTGGAGGAACTGGTGCTGGATCGGGTGCGCACGCCGGGCATGCTGCGCGATGCCGTCGAGCAGAAATTCCCAACCGCCACGCTGGCAGAGCTTCGGTTCGATGTGGAACATTGGGCGGAGGCGTCTCGCGCGGACGCCGAACTCATCCGGTTCGTGCGCCCGCGCGATCTTGATCCCAGCCTGGGGCCGGACGCCTGAAGCTCAGCGGTCCTCGTCCAAAGCCTGCGCCAGCGAGTCGCGAATCGCCTGTAACTCGGCGGTCCGTCCCTTGCCGCGTGCTGCCTTTTCTTCCGCCAGCAGTTTCTGGACGCCGCGGATGGTGTAGCCCTCCTCGCTGAGGAGGTGATGGATGCGGCGCACCAGCGCCACGTCATCGGGTCGATAATACCGGCGGTTGCCCGCACGGGTGAGAGGCTTCAGCTGGGGAAACCGCGTTTCCCAATAGCGCAAGATATGCTGCGGCCTGCCGATTTCAGCGGCGAGCTCACCTATGGTCCGCAACGCGCCGGCGGCCTTTTCGGTCGCCGACATGGCGGACCTCAGCGGGCTGAGACGATGCGGTCGCGCATCATCTGGCTGGCCCGGAAGGTGAGCACGCGGCGCGGTGCGATCGGCACCTCCACACCGGTCTTGGGATTGCGGCCGATGCGCTCGCCCTTGTCCCGCAACACGAAGCTGCCGAAGCCCGAGATCTTCACGTTCTCGCCTTTCGCCAGTGCTTCGCACATATGCTTCAGGATCTGCTCGACGATCCGCGAGGCGTCGGCGCGCGACAACCCCACTTCGCGATGCAGCGATTCGGCCAAGTCTGCCCTGGTCAGCGTGCCCGCAGCATTCATTCCGGCAATTCCTTTCGTGTACTAGTGTACCCGTATCAGATTGTTACGCGCTATCAAGATTGATGTTGAAGCGGCAGTAACCGCGCGGACATATTCTGGAAAAACACGTAATTCGTCCAAAATGGGGATATTGCAGCCCAACGCTCAGAAACGGACGACCGCCGCCCCCCAGGTGAACCCGCCGCCCATCGCTTCCAGCACCAGCAGATCGCCGCGCCGGATCCGACCATCCCGCACTGCAGCATCCAACGCAAGCGGCACGGACGCGGCCGACGTATTGGCATGGCGGTCGACGGTAACGATGACCTTCTCCGGCGCCAGGTTCAGCTTGCGTGCCGTCGCGTCGAGAATGCGGGCATTGGCCTGGTGCGGCACCACCCAGTCGACGTCGCCAGGTTCGAGCCCGGCCATCGCAAGCGATTCGGTCATCACCGCGGCAAGGTTGACCACGGCATGACGGAACACCTCACGCCCCTTCATCCGCAACTTGCCGACGGTGCCCGTGGTCGACGGACCGCCATCGACATAGAGCAGATCGTTGTAGCGGCCGTCCGCGTGGAGCTTGGTCGAAAGGATGCCCTGCGGCGCCTCGCCCTGGGTATCCTGCGCTTCCAGCACGATGGCGCCGGCACCGTCGCCGAACAACACGCAGGTGGTGCGGTCTTCCCAGTCGAGGATGCGGCTGAACGTCTCGGCCCCGATCACCAGCGCGCGCCGGTGGACACCCGCGCGGAGCATCGAATCGGCGACCTGCACCGCATAGAGAAAGCCGGAGCATACCGCCGCCACGTCGAAGGCGACGCAATCGAGGATGCCGAGCGCGTTCTGCACGCGCGTCGCGGTGGCGGGAAACGTCTGGTCCGGCGTGGCGGTGGCCAGCACGATCAGGTCGATCGACGCCGCATCGATGCCGGCCGATTCAAGCGCGGCCCTCGCCGCATCCGCCGCCAGCGTGCCGGTGGTCTCGTCGGGTCCGGCAAGGTGGCGGAAGCGGATGCCGGTCCGCTCGACGATCCATTCGTCGCTGGTATCGACGCGCTCCGCCAGCTCCGCGTTGGAAACACGCTGCGCCGGCAGGGCGGACCCCGTGCCGAGAATCACCGAACGTACGGTCATGCGACCCCTTCTTATCCCGTCTTCTTACGCGGCCTTGGCCTCGAAGTTCCCCAGATCCTCGGCAATACGCCGGGTCAGTTCGTCGCGCACCATCTTGGCGGCAAAGCCGATCGCGGTGTCCACGCCGACTTCGTTCGCGCCGCCATGGCTCTTCACGACGATGCCGTTCAGCCCGAGGAAAACGGCACCATTATGGTTGTTCGGGTCGAGATGGTGGCGCAGCAGCTCGGTCGCGGGCTTCGAGATCAGGAATCCGACCTTGGAGCGCAGCGAGGAACTGAACGCGCGGCGGAGCAGGTCCGCGACGAACCGTGCGGTGCCCTCGGCGGTCTTGAGCGCGATATTGCCCGAGAAGCCGTCGCAAACGATCACGTCGACATCACCCCGCGACAGGCGGTTGCCTTCGATGAAGCCGGTGAATTCGAGCGGCAGATGCTTGGCGGCACGCAGCTGGGCGGCCGCATCGCGGATGCTGTCGGTGCCCTTCATCTCTTCGGTGCCGATGTTGAGCAGCGCCACGCGCGGGCGCGCGAGATCGAGCGCCGTGCGCGCATAGGCGGCGCCCATCACCGCGAACTGGACGAGGTTGCGCTCGTCCACCTCGGTATTGGCGCCAAGGTCGAGCATCACCGTGTCGTTGTCGCCGAGCGACGGCATCAGCGCGGCGAGCGCCGGCCGGTCGATCCCCGCCATGGTGCGGAGCGACAATTTGGCCATCGCCATCAAGGCGCCGGTGTTGCCCGACGAGACCGCCGCGCCGGCGCGCCCCTGCTTCACCAGATCGATGGCTATGCCCATCGACGTGGTCTTGGCACGGCGAATCGCCTGGCTCGGCTTGGCATCGGACGCAACGACTTCCGCTGCGTGGACGATCTCCGACGCAGCTGACAGATTCGGATGCGCCTTCAGGCCGTCACGAATACGCGACTCGTCGCCGACGAGGAGGAACTCCATCCCCTCGAAGCGGCGACGCGCGCGCGCGGCGCCGGCGAGCATGACGGCGACCCCCTCATCGCCGCCCATTGCATCGACGGCGATCCGCGAGGGAACAGTCATACCGGCAACCCCCCGTTGCGGAACGTCGTTCAGCCCTCGACCGAAACGATTTCGCGGCCGTTATAGTGGCCGCAAGCGTTGCACAGGTTGTGCGGACGCTTGAGTTCGCCGCAGTTCGGGCACTCCTGGAACGATTCGACGGTCAGCGAATCGTGCGACCGACGCATGCCGCGCTTCGACGGCGAGGTCTTTCTCTTAGGAACGGCCATTTCGGCACCTTCAACAAGCTAATGAATCAATAAGTCGCGATACGCCCACAGGGTTGTTCGGGCAAGCGACGGCTAGGCCGGCCGCTCGCCGGACCAGCGGACAGGTCACGAAGCGAGCCCGCGCGTATAGCGATTCTCGTCCGCGTTGCAAGCAGAAGCCGCGCGTGGCAGGGGTTTTAGCCTGCTTGACCAGGGGGACGCGATGTTTTTTCTGCCGGTTACACTCACCAGCGCGGGCGCCGCGGCGCTCCTCAACCTGTGGCTGGCGATTCGCGTCATCCAGATTCGCGGCGCCGAGAAGGTGCTGACCGGCGACGGCGGCAGCCCGCGCCTCCTCGCGCGCATGCGCGCGCAGATGAATTTCGTCGAATACACGCCCATGGTGCTGATCCTGATCGGCCTGATCGAACTGGCCCAGGGTACGCGATTCTATCTGTGGGTTGTGGCAGCAGTCTATCTGATCGGTCGCGTACTGCACGGCTTCGGGATGGACGGCTGGCTGCTCGGCCGCAAGATCGGGGCGGCCACCACCTTCCTGATCCTGGCCGGGCTCGGCCTGTACGCCGCGTGGCTCGGCTATGCGGGTTCGAACCCGCTCCACTGAACTCCATCCCCAATCGTCAACCGGCGATCGCCATCCTGGCGGACGCCGGGCTGACCGGGAAAGGTGATCGTCAGGCCCTGGCCAGTACCGAATCGGCGACGAAGGGGTTGGTGCGCCGCTCCTGTCCGAAATTGCTTGGCTGGCCATGCCCGGGCACGAACACGGTCTCGTCCCCCAGCGGCCACAGCCGCGTGGTGATCGCGTCGATCAGGTCCTGATGGTTGCCCAGGGGAAAGTCGGTGCGGCCGATCGAGCCTTGGAACAGCACGTCGCCGACGATCGCCAGTTGTGATTCGGGATGGTGGAACACGACATGGCCCGGCGTGTGGCCGGGGCAGTGATAGACGTCGAGCACCAGTTCGCCCACCGTGACCTGGTCGCCCTGGTGCAGCCAGCGGCTCGGTTCGAACGGCTTGCCCGGCACGCGATAGGCGCGGCCGTCATCCTCCAGCCGCGCGATCCAGTAGCGGTCGGCCTCGTGCGGCCCCTCGATCGGCACGCCCAGCTCCTCTGCGAAGATGCCGGCGGAGCCGCAATGGTCGATATGGCCATGGGTAATCAGCAGCTTCTCGATCGTGACGCCATGCTGGGTCGCCGCCGCGCGCAGCCGCTCGAGGTCGCCGCCGGGATCGACGAAGGCGCCGCGCATCGTCCTGGTGCACCAGAGCAGGGTGCAGTTCTGCTGGAGCGGCGTGACGGGTACGATCGCCGCACGAAGCGGCGGCTGGGCGGCGTTGAGATCGGAAGCCATGCCCCTTCGCTACCCCGCGCGCGGGCGCGCGGCAACCAAGGCTTGCCCTTGGCCGTCCATCTCTCCATTCCAGCCTGCTGATGGTTTTGCGTCCCCCCTTCGTCCTGCTCGACGATGCGCGCGCCGGTGGCGAGGCGCGACTCTATGTCGATCCCGTCGCGATCGTCGTCGCGCATAGTCGGCACGAGATCGCGCCCGCGCTGGCGCGGCTGCGCACCGCCGGTGCGGAGGGCTTCGATGCCGCCGGCTGGCTCGCCTATGAAGCCGGCGCCGCACTGGAACCCGCCGCGCCAGCCCGCGAGACAAAGGGGCCGCTGCTTTGGTTCGGCCTGTTCCGTGGCCATCGGCGCCTCGCGGCGGACGAGGTCCCCGCGCTGCTTCCCGATCCCGCCGGCGCATGGGCCGGGCGCCCCCGCCCGCTGCTCGATCGCACGGCCTATGACGCCGCCCTCGCGCGCGTGCTTGCCTATATAGAAGCCGGCGACATCTATCAGGCCAACCTCACCTTCCGCGCCGAGGTGCCGATCGCCGGTAACCCGGCCGCGCTGTACCGTCTGCTCCGCGCCCGTGCCGCCGCCGGGCACGGCGCGCTCGTCGCCACCGGCGAACAATGGCTGCTCAGCCTCTCGCCCGAACTCTTCTTCACGCTGGAGGGCGGCGCCCTCACCGCCCGCCCGATGAAGGGCACCGCCCCGCGCGATGCCGATCCCGCGATCGACGCCGCGCTCGCCCGCGACCTTGCCACCGATCCCAAGCAACGCGCCGAAAACCTGATGATTGTCGATCTGATGCGCAACGATCTCGGTCGCGTCGCCCGACCGGGCAGCGTCGCGGTGCCCCAGCTCTTCCATGTCGAGACCTATCCCACCGTTCACCAGATGACCTCGACGGTCAGCGCCCAGCTTGCCGACGGACTGGGAGCCGTCGATGCGCTGGCGGCGTTGTTCCCCTGCGGCTCGGTGACCGGCGCACCGAAGATTCGCGCAATGCAGGTGATCGCCGAAGTCGAACCCGATGCGCGCAGTGTCTATACGGGATCGATAGGGAGGATCGACGCCGATGGCAGTGCCGAATTCAACGTCGCGATCCGCACGCTTGCGGTGGACCGCTCCGGCCGTGCCATGCTCGGTCTCGGCTCCGGGGTCGTTGCGGATTCGAGCGCAGACGGGGAATGGGCGGAGTGCTTGGCCAAGGGGGCGTTCGTGACCGCAGGCGAATCCGGGTTCGACCTGGTCGAGACGATGCGCTTCGATCCCGAGGACGGCATCCTGCTGCTGGAACGCCATCTCGAACGGATTCGGGTCAGTGCCGAGACCTTCGGCTTCCCCTTCGATCGCCACGTCGTTCGCAACGAGCTGCAAGCGGCAACCTTCCGCTTGCGCGACGCCGCCAAGGTGCGGCTGCTTCTCGGCCCCTCGGGCGCGGTGGCGATCGGCATTTCCCCGCCGCCAGCCCCGCCGCCCGAGCCGGTAAAGGTCCGGATCGTGCCCCATTCGATCCCGCGTGATGACGTTCGCCTCGCCCACAAGACCACCCGGCGAAAGCTGTACGACGAACCCCGCCGCGCCGCGGGCACCTGGGAAGTGCTGTTCACCGATGCCGAAGGCTATTTGACGGAAGGCAGCTTTACCGCGCTGTTCGTCGAACGAGGCGGCGTGCTGGTGACGCCGCCGCTCGCCCGCGGCCTGCTGCCCGGCGTTCTCCGCGCCGAGCTGCTTGCCAGCGGTCGCGCGGTGGAAGGCGACTTGCGGCCGGCGGACCTTGCGGGCGGATTCCTGCTCGGCAATGCGCTACGCGGACTGGTTGCAGCCGTTACAGTTGCGGAAGGCGCCGAAGCGGACCTATAGGCGCGCATCTTCCCCGGAAAAGGCGTCTAGACTCATGCAGACCTCCGCCGCGCTCCAGCGCATCCAGCCCTCCGCCACGCTCGCCATGACCAGCCGCGTGTTCGAGCTGAAGCGTGCCGGCGTCGACGTGATCGGCCTGGGCGCCGGCGAGCCCGATTTCGACACCCCCGAGTTCGTCAAGGAAGCCGCGATCCAGGCGATCCGCGACGGCAAGACCAAGTATACCAATGTCGACGGCACGCCCGAGCTGAAGGACGCGGTGATCGCCAAGTTCAAGCGCGACAATGGCCTGGACTACACCGCGCAGCAGATCACGATCAACGTCGGCGGCAAGCACACGCTGTTCAACGCGATCGTCGCGACGGTGGAAGCCGGCGACGAGGTGATCGTGCCGGCGCCCTATTGGGTCAGCTATCCTGACGTAATCCAGTTCGCGGGTGGCACGCCGGTGTTCATCGCCGCCGGTGCCGACCAGGGCTACAAGATCACGCCCGCCCAGCTCGAGGCGGCGATCACGCCGAAGACCAAGTGGGTGATCCTCAACTCGCCGTCGAACCCGACGGGTGCCGCCTATTCGGCCGCCGAGCTCAAGGCGCTGGGCGAGGTGATCGAGCGCCACCCGCATGTCTGGGTGTTCGCCGACGACATGTACGAGCACATCCTGTACGACGGCTTCGAATTCGCCACAATCGCGCAGGTCTGCCCGTCGCTCTACGAGCGTACGCTGACGGTGAACGGCTGCTCCAAGGCCTATGCGATGACTGGCTGGCGCATCGGCTTCGCTGGCGGCCCGGCGCCGCTGATCAAGGCGATCGCCAAGCTCCAGTCGCAGTCGACCTCGAACCCCTGCTCGATCGCCCAGGCGGCGGCCGTTGCGGCGCTGACCGGCGACCAGAGCTTCCTCAAGGACCGCGCCGCCGCCTTCCAGACGCGCCGCGACCTCGTCGTTGGCATGCTGAACGAAATAGACGGCATGCACTGCCCGACCCCGGAAGGGGCCTTCTACGTCTATCCGGAGTTCAGCGCGCTGATCGGCAAGACCACGCCCAAGGGCAAGGTGATCGCCACCGACGAGGACATGATCGGCTATTTCCTCGACGACGCCCGCGTGGCGGCGGTGCACGGCGCAGCCTTCGGCCTGTCGCCGGCGATGCGGATCAGCTATGCGACCTCCGAGGCGCTGCTCCGCGAAGCCTGCACCCGCATCCAGACGGCCTGCGCCGACCTGCGCTGAGGGACCTGTACCGCGGGGGCTTCCTCTTCCCTATATGGGGGTATCATGACCCGACGCACGCTGAAGCTCCCGCTCTCCCTCGCCGCCCTTGCCGGCGGCGCCCTGCTGCTGGTCGCGGCAGGTGGCATCCCGATCGAGAAGGTGAAGGCGGTCGCGGTGCCGCCGCCCGCGGTCGACGTCGCCAAGGCGAAGAAGCCGCAGACCGCGGTGTTCGCCGGCGGCTGCTTCTGGGGCATGGAGGCGGTGTTCCAGTCGGTGAAGGGCGTCCAGTCCGTCACCAACGGCTATGCCGGCGGCGCGGCGGCAACCGCGACCTATGATCAGGTCAAGAACGAGAATACCGGCCATGCCGAGGCGGTGAAGGTAGTCTACGACCCCACCCGCGTCAGCTACGGCACGCTGCTCCGTGTCTTCTTCTCGGTAGCGCACGATCCCACCCAGAAGGGCGGTCAGGGGCCCGATCGCGGCCCGAGCTATCGCAGCGCGATCTTCCCGCAATCGGCCGAGCAGCGTCGCGTCGCCACCGCCTATATCGCCCAGCTGACCCAGGCCAGGGCATTCGCCAAGCCGATCACGACCAAGCTGGAGACCGGCGCCTTCTACCCGGCCGAGGAGTATCACCAGGACTTCTTCTGGCGGCACCCGACGCACCCGTACATCATGCGCTGGGACCAGCCGAAGGTCGCGGCGTTCCGCTCGACCTACCCCCAGCTGGCGCACTGATCGGGCGACTGTCCTACGGGCAAGTTCCTGCTATGTCCGGCAGGCTCTTTGAACAAGTGGAGTCACGACGCTGTCGCGAACAGCATCGTCATCCCGGCGAAAGCCGGGATCCATTGGGGCCTACGCAGCGGCTCTTGCTGTTAGCGAGTGGCGAATGGATCCCGGCTTTCGCCGGGATGACGCTATGGGGATCGCGAAAAGACCCGCCACATGCCGCGCGACACCGCGCACGCGCCTAAACTTCAGCCGGCGGAAACTGCAGCGGCGTAAACTTCGTAAACTTCAGCCCCACGAAAACGCGCACGAACCTAAACTTCCTAAACTTCGGCCCCGCCCCGTCCTCAGAAATCGATCGCGATGCCCTTCAGCTCCCAGTCGCCGTAGCGGACGGGATCCTTCTCCAACGGGTCCTTCTCGGGTCGCTGCATCGGTTCGGGCTTGGGCACCGGCGGGCTCTTCGAGAGATAGGCCGGGGGCTGCACATGGTCGGGTCGCTTGCCCATCGGGATTGCCTTCCTTGGTTGCCCGGCCCATGTCGGCCCGCGAAGGAGCATGGTCAAGTGAACCCTTGGGTAGCGTACGAACGAGCAGAACTTTCAATGGGCATGCGCTGACCATGGCCCGCCCGAACACCCGCCGCCCGGCCGAGCGCGAGCCCGATGCCCCCGGCGTCCCCGCCCGCCGCGCCGCCCTCAAGCTGCTCGATGCAGTGCTGCGCCGGGGCCTCGCGCTCGAACAGGCGCTCGATTCCGCTGCCCAGGGCTTGGCGCCCAACGACCGCGGCCTTGCCCATGCGATCGCCGCCGAGGCGCTGCGCCGGCTGCCCGATCTCGACGCGCTGATCGATTCCGCCACCCGCCAGCGCCTGCCCGACGACGCCAAGGCCCGCTTCGCGCTGCGCATCGCGCTGGTCCAGGCAATTGCGCTCGGCACCCCCGGCCATGCCGCGATCGCCACCGTCCTGCCGCTGGTAGATGGCGGCCCGCGCAAGCTGGTCCACGGCGTGTTCGGCACGCTGATGCGCAGCAACGCGACGCTGCCGGACGTGCCGATGCTGCCCGATCCCGTGGCGCTTCGCTGGCAGGCCCATTGGGGCGACGCGATGGTGCAGGCAGCGTGCGAGGCGATCGCGACGCCGCCGCCGCTCGACCTAAGTCTCAAGAGCGATGGCGTGACGGTCCCCGGCGCAGTTGGCCTCGCCCCGCGCCATGCGCGGCTCGAACCCGGCACCAGCGTGCCCGACCTCCCCGGTTTCGCCGAGGGCGACTGGTGGGTGCAGGACCTCGCCGCCTCGATCCCCGCCCGGCTGATCGGCGCGGGCACCGGCACCGTGCTGGACCTGTGCGCCGCCCCCGGCGGCAAGACGCTCCAGCTCGCCGCCGCCGGCTGGCAGGTGACAGCGGTCGACGTCGCCGAGAACCGCCTCGCCCGCCTCCGCGAGAATCTGGAGCGCACCGGCCTTTCGGCGCAGATCGTCACCGCCGACCTGCTGACGTGGAGCCCCGCCGCCCCTGCCGACGCCGTGCTGCTCGACGCGCCGTGCAGCGCCACCGGCATCTTCCGCCGCCATCCCGACGTGCTCCACCGCGTCCGGCCGTCGCTGATCGCCGAGATGGCCGAGCTTCAGGCCAGGCTGCTCGACCGCGCCGCGGCATGGGTGAAGCCGGGCGGCACCTTGGTCTTCGCCACCTGCTCGCTGGAGCCCAAGGAAGGCGAGGCCCATCTCGCCCCCTTCCTCGCCGCCCATCCCGAGTTCGCGCTGGTGCCCGCAACCGCGGGCGAGCTTCCTGCCGGCATTTCGGCGCGCGAGGACGGCTCGGTGCGCGTCCTGCCGGGCATGCTGGCGGAGCAAGGCGGGCTCGACGGCTTCTTCATCGCCCGCTTTCGCCGCCGCTGATCGCACGCCCGGGGCCCTTCGTCCCGGTTGCGCAGCAAGCTGTGGATAAGTCTGTGGAGAAGCGGTGCGCAAGCGGTGTGCGCCCGTCCCCTCCGGTTGCGCCCGACTCGCCCCTTCCCTAGGAGACGACCATGTCCGTCCGCATCGCCCCCTCGATCCTCTCGGCCGATTTCGCGCGGCTCGGCGAGGAAGTCCGCGCCATCGACGCCGCCGGCGCCGACTGGATCCATGTCGACGTGATGGACGGCCATTTCGTGCCCAACATCACCATCGGCCCCGCGGTGGTGAAGGCTTTGCGTCCGCACTCGGCCAAGAACTTCGATGTACACCTGATGATCACCCCGGTCGATCCGATGCTCGCCGCCTTTGCCGAGGCCGGCGCGGACACGATCTCGGTCCATCCCGAGGCCGGCCCCCACCTCCACCGCACGCTCCAGACGATCAAGGCGCTTGGCAAGCGCGCCGGCGTGGTGCTCAACCCGTCCACCCCGGTCGATGCGGTCGACTATGTGATGGACCTGGTCGACCTGATCCTGGTGATGAGCGTCAACCCGGGCTTCGGCGGGCAGAAGTTCCTCGAAAGCCAGCTGCCCAAGATCACCGAGCTGCGCCGCCGCATCGAGGCAAGCGGTCGCGCCATCGACCTTGAAGTGGATGGCGGCATCGACCGCGAGACCGCGCCCAAGGCGATCGCCGCCGGCGCCAATGCCCTGGTCGCGGGCACCGCGACCTTTACCGGCGGTCCGAACCAGTACGCCGCCAATATCGCGGCATTGCGCGGGGCTTGACGGAGTCCGTGCCGGACTCCGCCGCCGACGGGGTCGAGGAAGGCAAGCGGCTGATCCGGGTGGGCGGCGACCGCGGCCTCTCGCTGGCCGACCGCATCGCGGATCGCTTCCAGCGCCTCGCCTGGCGTTCGCCCTTCTACGCGATGCGGCTGAAGGGTCGGCACCCGCTCAAGCTGCTCACCGCCGCCGACGATCCCTTCTTCGGCGACCCCCAGCGCGGCAACGCCCTGCTCGATGGCGAACTGCGCCTATGCGGCGAGGTCCGCGCGGTCGAGACGCTCGACTTCGCCAAGCCCGACTGGTCGCCCGCCTTCACCCAGCATCTTCAGGGCTTTGCCTGGCTGCGCGACCTGTCCAGCGTCGCCACCCGTCAGCAGGGCGCGCCGATCGCCGAAGACATCATGCGCCGCTGGCTCAAGGTCCATGGCGAGCTGGTCGCCGACCCCGCCTGGCGCCCCGATCTCGTCGGCCGGCGCATCCTGGCCTGGGTGGCGCATGCGCCGCTGATCCTGTCGTCCACCGATCAGGTCTACCGCTCGGGCGTGATGCACGCCCTGGCTCGCGGTGCCCGGCATCTCGATCGCAGCGCCGACAAGGTGCCAGCAGGCATCCCGCGCCTCGCCGCCTGGGCCGGCTTGACCGTCGCTGGGCTGGTCCTGCCCGGCGGCGATCCGCGCCGCGCCTTTGCCGAGGCGGGGCTCAACCGGGCGATCACCGCTTCGGTCTATGAGGATGGCGGCACTGTCGGCCGTTCGCCGGACGGCCAGCTCGACGCGATCCAGCTCATCACCCTGCTCTGCGAAACCTATGCCGCCCGCCGCATCGAACCGCCCGCCTTCGTGCTCGGCGCGCTCAACCGGATGGTCGCGGCGCTGCTCGGCGTATGCCACGGCGACGGCGGGCTCTCCAGCTGGCAGGGATGTGCGCCAGTCGGCGGCGAATGGATCGAGCAGGCGATCGAAGCGACCGGCGTCCGCACCCGCCCGCTCAAGCAGGCGCGCGACTGGGGCTATCAGCGCCTGTCCTGCGCCGGCACCGTGCTGATCCTCGACGCCGCACCGCCGCCCGACGCGCGCGCGGCACAGACCGGCTGCGCCTCCACCCTCGCCTTCGAGCTGTCGGACGGCACCGACCGGATCGTCGTCAATTGCGGCGGCAGCCGCGCCGCCGATGCGCGCCTGCCCGCCGAGCTGGTCCAGGGTCTGCGCACCACCGCGGCGCATTCGACGCTGACGCTGGGCGACAGTAACTCCACCGCGATCCATGCCGACGGCACGCTCGGCCGCGGGGTGAGCGAAGTCGAACTGGTCCGGCACGAGACCGAAAACGCCAGCCGGATCGAGGCGGCACATGACGGCTATGTCCGCCGCTTCGGCCTGCTCCACCGCCGCGAACTCACGCTTTCGCATGACGGACGCGATCTGCGCGGCGAGGACCTGCTGCTCCCCGCGGGCAAGCGCCGCACCGACTCGACCGCGTTCGCACTGCGCTTCCACCTCGCCCCGCATGTCGAGGTGTCGCCGACCGCCGACGGCCACGGTGCGATCCTGCGCACCGCCTCGGGCACCCTCTGGCAGTTCCGCGCCAAGGGCGGCACACTGGCGATCGAGGAAAGCCTGTGGATCGATGCGCGCGGCCGGCCGCATGGCACCCAGCAGCTGGTGATCCACGGTGAGACGCCGGCTGGCGGCGCCAGCCTGAACTGGGTGTTCCACCGTTCTAAATAGGCGCTCCAAATAGGGCTTGCCCCCGCGCCCCCGATTGGAGAGAGGGGCGGGCCATGGACATCAAGATCACCCGCGCGCTCCTCTCGGTCTCCGACAAGACCGGGATCGTCGAACTCGGTCAGGCGCTGGC
Organism: Sphingomonas sp. TDK1; assembly: GCF_001650735.1. GTDB lineage: Bacteria > Pseudomonadota > Alphaproteobacteria > Sphingomonadales > Sphingomonadaceae > Sphingomonas. The sequence goes on from NZ_LXVY01000004.1 coordinate 441,315, forward strand.
CGCCCAGGGCGTCGAGCTCGTCTCGACCGGCGGCACCGCCACCGCCCTGCGTAACGCAGGCCTCACCGTCCGCGACATCTCCGACCTCACCGGCTTCCCGGAGATGATGGACGGCCGGGTGAAGACGCTGCACCCCAAGGTGCATGGCGGCCTGCTCTCGGTGCGCGACAATCCCGAGCATCAGGCCTCGATGGCCGAGCACGCGATCGCGCCGATCGACCTCGTCGTGGTCAACCTCTATCCCTTCGCCCAGACCGTCGCCAAGGGCGCCGACCGCGACGAGATCATCGAGAATATCGACATCGGCGGTCCGTCGATGGTCCGCTCGGCCGCCAAGAACCATGAGTCGGTGGCGATCGTCACCGATCCCGCGGACTACGCGCTGGTGATGGGCGGCACGACGACGCTGGAGCAGCGCCGCAAGTTCGCCGCCAAGGCCTATGCCGCCACCGCGGCGTACGACGCGATGATCTCCAGCTGGTTCGCCTTCGCCGATCAGGGCGAGGCGTTCCCGGAAACGCTCAACATCTCGCTCAGCCGTGGCCAGGCGCTGCGCTATGGCGAGAATCCGCACCAGCAGGCGGCCTTCTACGCCGCGACCGGCCCGGCCGCGCGCGGCATCGGCCAGGCGCGCCAGCTGCAGGGCAAGGAGCTGAGCTACAACAACTATAACGACGCCGACGCGGCGCTGGAGCTGGTCAGCGAATTCCGTGACGGCCCGCCGACCGCTGTGATCGTCAAGCACGCCAACCCCTGCGGCGTGGCAAGCGGCGCGACGCTGGCCGAAGCCTATGCCGCTGCGTTCGCCTGCGACACCGTCTCGGCGTTCGGCGGCATCATCGCGGTGAACCGCCCGCTCGACCGCGCGACCGCCGAGCAGATCACCGGCATCTTCACCGAAGTGGTGGTGGCGCCCGACGCCGACGAGGAAGCGCTGGCGCTGTTCGCGGCGAAGAAGAATCTCCGCCTGCTGCTCACCGGCGAACTGCCCGATCCGGCGCGTGCGGGCCTGTTCGCCAAGTTGATCGCCGGCGGCTGGCTGGTCCAGGGCCGCGACAACGGCATCGTCACGCGCGACCAGCTCAAGGTCGTCACCCAGCGCCAGCCGACCGAGCAGGAACTGGCCGACTGCCTGTTCGCCTGGACGGTGGCCAAGCACGTCAAGTCGAACGCGATCGTCTATGCCAAGGACGGCAGCACCGCGGGCGTCGGCGCCGGCCAGATGAACCGGCTGGAAAGCGCCCGCATCGCCGCGTGGAAGGCCAAGGACGCCGCCGACAAGGCCGGCTGGGCGCAGCCGCGCACGATCGGCTCGGCCGTCGCCTCGGATGCCTTCTTCCCCTTCGCCGACGGCCTGCTGGCGGCGGTGGAAGCGGGCGCGACCGCGGTGATCCAGCCGGGCGGCTCGATCCGCGACGACGAGGTGATCGCGGCGGCCGACAAGGCTGGGCTGGCGATGGTGTTCACCGGCATGCGCCACTTCCGGCATTGAGACCAGCGCGCCGCGCCTCCGGTGGGGGCGCGGCAAACTTCACATGTTTCCAACCGATTTTGCTGAGAGCAGTTTAACGAGGCCGTCCCAAGTTCCAAAGCCCGCCAAAGGCTCTGGCGCGATCGTGCGTGGGTCTAGGAGGCCCGCCTCATCTAAGGTGTAATTCATCCGGGCATAGTTGCAGGGCGCGCAGGCGACCACCATGTTTTCAAGACTTGTTGCCCCACCTCGGGCGTTCGGCAAGATATGATCGAATTGAAGCCACAACGCTTTGAAGCCAGCGTGGTCGTCGAGCGCACTTCCCCATCGCACCGCCTCAGGGTAGAGTGCGGTCGCCACTTTTCGTACAGCCGGGTAAATCAACGGCACGCGACAAAATCTACATTGCAGACGGTCGCGGGCTATGAGCGCAGCTCGCAGCTCTGAACCCGGCATTCGCGGGACGGGGCGTTCCGACTTCTGAAGGTGTGGGAGACTGCATGCGGCCATCCTTGCTCTGTGTCGCTTATGCCACCCCCGCCCCATTGCGTCATCATTGTACAGTCTGATGATAGGATTATCGGCTGCGTGAAAATGCTCCTCCGCATCTTCAAAACGGCCATCCAGGTGAGCAACCACTGCCATCCGAAGTGTTAGAGCAGCTTCAAAAACTTCAGCCGGTGGCTCACTCATCGACTGGCGCATCACACTGCCTCGCCCGCTACCCCCTCCGCCCGCGGCACCTTGCGGAACAGCGCGCGGTCCTCGGGGCCGAAGCCGAAGCGGATGATCACGAACAGGAAGGTGATCAGGATCGCCGGCATGCCCAGGCTCATCTCCGCCCATTCGAAGCGATGCGGCAGCGAGGTGAAGGCGGCGCCCACCAGTCCCGCGATCGCCATCGCCGCGAAGAAGCTGGGGCGGATGCTCACCACCGGCGCGCCGAGCTTGGCCTGGAGCAGCAGGCCCTTGGCCACCGATCCGATCGTCAGCGAAAGCGCCAACGCCACTGCGGGCGCGGCGGACTGCACCGGCACCGACCAGCCCTGCCCGCGCGCGACGAAGATCAGCACGAAGCTCAAGGCGATCTGGAGCACCAAGACGCAGATCGAGATCGCGAGATTGGTGTGCCGGGCGATGTAGATCAGCGCCGTCTCGCAGACCGCGCCGGGCGAGGCGAGCACCTCGGCAAAGAGCAGGATGCACAGCACCGCCGAGCCGATCACGAACTCCCGCCCGAGCAGGCCCATCACCCCCTCGGCGGGGATGGAAAACATCACGGCAAGACCCGCCTGCGCGCAGAGGATCCAGAAGCCCACCTGCCGCACCTGGCGCGCCACCGCCGGACGGTCGCCCGCGGCAAGGCTTTGGGTGATCACCGGCCCCAGGATCGGATCGAAGCTCGATTTCAGCCGCTGCGGCACCGAAGCGACCTGCTGCGCCATATAATAGATGCCGACCACCGAAGGCGCGAACAGCAAGCCGAGGATGAAGCGATCGACGTTGCGCGTCGCCCATTCGATCGCGTCGGCCCCCGCCAGCGGCGCATTGACCCGCGCCAGCCCCCAGATCTCCGCCGGCTGCGGCCGCCAACCGATCGGCAGACCATATTCGCGCACGAACGGCACGATCGACGCGACCAAAGCAGCGCTCATCGACAGCACATAGGCCATCAGCAGGCCGTCACGCGACGAGACGAACGAAAAGGCGTAGGCCGCGATACTGATCGTCCAGGGCTCGATGATCGCCCGCGCCGTCACCGCAGCGCCGATATTGTGGCGATAGGCCAGCGCCGAAAGCGACACGTCGGACAGCGCGATGGCGATCACCGCGACAGACAGGAACCGCTCCAGCCCCATTACCGGGCTGTTGGGGAACATCGCCTGCGGGAACAGCATCATGATGCCGCTGGCGATCAGGGCCGCGACGAGGGCGACGACCATCGCGTCCCATACGACATGGGTATGCGGCCGCTCGGTGCTCGACAGCGCCTGGGCCAGCCCGCGCTTGAGGCCGAGCGTCGCCACCAGCGCGACGAACTCGATGACCAGCACTGCGATCGCATAGCGCCCGACGATCTCCGGGCCGTAGGAGCGCCCGGCGATGAACAGGAACGGCAGCCGCGCCACCAGCCGGATGATGAAGCCCAGCATGTTCGTCCGCCCGCCCTTGGCGAGCGCGTTGATATCCTTGGACGCCTCCCCCTCGCTCAATGCGCGGCGCCCCAGCTGGGACCGACGCCGATCTCCACGCCCAGCGGCACGGTGAGCTGGATTGCCGGTTCGGCGGCGGTCGCCATCACCCGCTCGATGATCGGCCGCGCGGCCGCGACATCGCCTTCGGGCAGTTCGAACACCAGTTCGTCATGCACCTGGAGGAGCATGCGGACCTTCTCCAGCCCCGCCTCGCGCAGCGCCGGGCCCATCCGCGCCATGGCGCGCTTGATGATATCCGCGCTGGTGCCCTGGATCGGCGCGTTGATCGCCGCGCGCTCGCTGCCCGCCCGCTCATTGGGGTTGGACGCCTTGAGCCGCGGGAAATGCGTCTTCCGGCCGAACAGCGTGGTGGTGTAGCCGCGCTCCTTCGCCTCGCGCAGCGTATCGGCGATGTAGCGGTTGATGCCCGGGAAGCGCTCGAAATAGCGGCTGATCATCGCCTGCGCCTCGTCGGGCGTCACGTCGAGCCGGCCGGCCAGGCCCCAGCGCGAGATGCCGTAGAGGATCGCGAAGTTGATCGTCTTGGCCCGCCCGCGCGTGTCGCGGTTGACCTCTCCGAACAGCTCCATCGCGGTCATACTGTGGATGTCGTCGCCATTCTCGAACGCGGTGCGCAGCGCCGGCACGTCGGCGATGTGCGCGGCCAGGCGCAGCTCGATCTGCGAATAGTCGGCCGAGAGGATGACGTTGCCCGGCTCCGCCACGAAGGCGTCGCGGATCTGGCGGCCGACCTCGGTGCGGATCGGGATGTTCTGCAGATTGGGGTCGGTCGACGACAGCCGCCCGGTCTGCGCGCCGGTGAGGCTGTAGCTGGTGTGGACGCGGCCCGTGTGCGGGTTGATCTGCGCCTGCAGCGCATCGGTATAGGTCGACTTGAGCTTGGAGAGCTGGCGCCAGTCGAGCACCTTGAGCACCATCTCGCGGCCGGGGGAATCCTTGTCGGCGGCGATGCGCTCCAGCTCGTTGACGTCGGTGGAATAGACGCCGGACTTGCCCTTGCGGCCGCCCTTGATCCCCATCTTGTCGAACAGCACGTCACCCAGCTGCTTGGGGCTGCCGATGGTGAATTTGAACCCGGCGATGGCGTGGATTTCCTCCTCCAGCGCGGCGATCTGCTGCGCGAAGTCGGACGAGAGCTTCGACAGCACCCCGGCATCGACCTTGATGCCCGTGCTCTCCATCTCCGCCAGCACCGCGACCAGCGGGCGATCCACGCTCTCGTAGACGCGCGTCACGCTCTCATAGGCGAGCCGCGGCTTGAGGCGGCGCCACAGCCGCAGCGTGACGTCGGCATCCTCGGCGGCGTAGCGGGTCGCGGCCTTGAGATCGACCTGGCCGAAATTCAGCTGGCTCTTCCCCGTGCCGACCACGTCCTTGTAGGCGATGCAGCTGTGCGCGAGGTGGGTGGCGGCGAGCTCGTCCATGCCGTGCCCGTGCAACCCGGCATCGAGATCGAAGCTCATCACGATCGTGTCGTCATAGGGCGCGACGCGGATACCGGCGCGGCCGAGCACGATCATATCGTACTTCAGGTTGTGGCCGATCTTGAGGACAGCGGGGTCCTCCAGCAGCGGCTTCAGCCGGGCGATCGCCTCGGCGCGGTCGATCTGCTCGGGCTTTTCAGCGAACATGTCGGTGCCGCCATGGCCGAGCGGAATATAGCAGGCGAGGTTGGGCGCCAGCGCCATGCTGACGCCCACCAGATCGGCCTGGGTCGCATCGAGCCCGGTCGTCTCGGTATCGATCGCCACCCAGCCCTGATGCCGCGATACGGTGATCCAGCGGTCGAGCGCGTCGAGGTCGGTGACGGTCTCATAGCCGTCATGGTTGCAGGGCGGATCTTGCTCGACACCGGGCGCCTCGTGCGTTTCCACCGGCGCATCGGCGACCGAGGACAGGCGCGACAGCAACGTCTTGAAGCCGTGATGTTCGAGAAACGCGCGGAGCGGCGCGTCGGGGATGCCCTGCAGTTCCATCGCCTCAAGCGGCTCGGGCAGCGGCACGTCGCAGGCGAGCGTGACGAGCTTGTGGCTCAGCCGCGCGAGATCGGCATGCTCGATCAGATTGTCGCGCAGCTTGCCCTTCTTCATCTCCGGCGCGGCGGCGAGCACCGATTCGAGATCGCCATGTTCGAGGATCAGCTTGGCGGCGGTCTTGGGTCCGACCCCCGGCACGCCGGGCACGTTGTCGACGCTGTCGCCCATCAGCGCGAGCACTTCGCCGAGCTTCTCCGGGCCGACGCCGAACTTCTCGCGGGTATCGTCCGGCCCCATGCGCCGGTTGTTCATCGTGTCGAGCATGTCGACCGACGGATCGGTCATCAGCTGCATCAGGTCCTTGTCGGAGCTGACGATCGTCACCGACCAGCCCTGCGCGAGCGCCGCCTTGGTATAGCTGGCGATCAGGTCGTCGGCCTCCCAGCCCAGCTCCTCGATGCAGGGCAGGCTGAAGGCGCGGGTCGCGTCGCGGATCATCGGGAACTGGGGGACCAGATCCTCCGGCGCGGGCGGGCGGTGCGCCTTGTACTGGTCGTAGAGATCGTTGCGGAAGGTGTGCTCGGACTTGTCGAGGATCACCGCCATGTGGGTCGGCCCGTCGGCCTTGTGCAGTTCGTCGACCAGCTTCCACAGCATCGAGGTGTAGCCGTACACCGCCCCCACCGGCTCGCCATGCTTGTTCGTCAGCGGCGGCAGCCGGTGATAGGCGCGGAAGATGTAGCTGGAGCCGTCGACGAGATAGAGATGGGGCATGGGGCGGGAGATAGCAGCGCGCCGCGCCGCCGTCATCCCGCCGATGCCCCTGTTTTAGGCCCCGATTTTTAAGCGCCTGTTTTCAGGCGCCCAGCTGATGCTCGGCGACGATCGCGCGGACCACGCCCTGCATCAGCAGCTGGCGTTCGTTGATCGGGCGCGGCGTGTCCCCGATCATCACCGCCAGCGCATAGGAGCGGCCGTCCGGCGCAGTGAGCAGCGCCACGTCGTTATAGCCCGCAGTGCGGCCGAACAGGTCCTGCCCGGTGCCGGTCTTGTGCGCGAGCTGCCAGCCCGGCGGCAGCGCGCCGCGCAGACGATACTTGCCGGTGTGCGAGGCTTGCATCGTCGCGATCAGCCACTGGGTCGACACGGGCGACAGGAGCTCGCCGCGCTTCAGCCGGGCGAGCGCGCCGGCGATGGCGAGCGGTGCCGCACCGTCAGGCGGATCGGCGACATAGCGCTGATAGGCGGCGACGCGCGTTTCGCGGGGCAGCTGCGCGCGGGCAACGGCGAACGTGTTGCCCATCGAATATTCCGGCTTCCACGCCGTCAGCCCCGAGGTGCCGAGCTGGAGCAGCTTCTCACCGGGTCCGAAGCGGATCGAGCCGAGCGCGTTGCGCGCGATGAACGAGCGCACCGCCGGCGGCCCGCCGACCAAGCGCAGCAGCTTGTCGTTGCAGGTATTGTCGCTCATCGTCAGCGCGCGGCGCAGAATCTCGCCGACCGTGCTATGATAGCCCTGGTCGCCCTTCACGAGCGAGGCGACCGGCTGGTGGAACAGCGTGAAGTCCGCACGCGTGATGACCAGCGGGTCGTTGAGGCGGATCCGACCCTGGTCGACCTGGTCGAGCACGGTCATCGCCACCCACAGCTTGGAGACGCTCTGCTGCGGCAGCTTGCGCGCGCCGCCCTGCGAGGCGGTCCAGTTGCGGTCGACACTGGTCACCGCGATGCCGACGACGCCGTCGAAATTATGGGCGATGTCCGAGAGGCGATTCACCAGACCGACGGGCGGCGGCACTTCGGGGCGCGGTGCGGCCTGCGCGCGGGGAATCGGCATCAGCACGCCGTAATTGGGCGCGGGCAGATAGGCGGCGAGTTCGGGATGTTCGTGGACGGCGCAGCCCAGCAACACCGCGGGCCCAAGCCCCGCCACGGTCAGTGCACGCTCGACTTTCGAAAACCGGATTTTACGCACCGCAACCAACCTCTTGCCCACTTCCATCATGCGTCTGCCCCTAGAGGCGGCAAAGCAAGGGATTCCCGCAATGCGACGAAGCGAGTCGGTGGAGCGACGAGGCGTGGGCGCGTCCGCAACCCGATCAAGGCACCAGCACCGTGTCGACCGCGTCCGGCAGCGTCTCCGGATAGTCGAGCGTATAGTGCAGGCCCCGGCTCTCCTTGCGGTGCAGCGCCGAGCGGACGATCAGGTCGGCGCTCTCCAGCAGGTTGCGCAGCTCGATCAGGTCGGGCGTGACGCGGAAATGGCCGTAATAGTCGGCCACTTCCTCGCGCAGCAGCTTGATGCGGTGCGCGGCGCGCTCCAGCCGCTTGGTCGTCCGCACGATGCCGACATAGTTCCACATGAAGCGGCGGATCTCGGTCCAGTTCTGCTTGATGACGACTTCCTCGTCGGAATCGGTCACCCGGCTCTCGTCCCAGGGCCGGATCGCCGGCGGCGGCGCGAGCTCGCCCCAATGCGCGGTGATGTGATTCGCCACCGCCTCGCCGAACACGAAGCATTCGAGCAGCGAATTGGACGCCAGCCGATTGGCCCCGTGCAGCCCCGACTGGCTGACCTCGCCCGCCGCATAGAGGCCCGGAAGGTCGGTGCGTCCGTCGCGATCGATCATCACGCCGCCACAGGTATAATGCTGGGCGGGCACCACCGGGATCGGCTCCTTGGTCATGTCGATGTCGAGGTCGAGCAGCCGGTGGTAGATGGTCGGGAAATGGTGCTGGACGAATTCCGGCCCCATATGGCTGATGTCCAGGTGGACATAGTCGAGGCCCAGCCGCTTGATCTCATGGTCGATCGCGCGCGCCACGATGTCGCGCGGCGCCAGCTCCATCCGGGAATCGAAGTCGGGCATGAAGCGGTGGCCCGCTTCCTCGCCTGCGTCGGGCGGCAGCAGCAGATGCCCGCCCTCGCCGCGCACCGCCTCGGTGATCAGGAAGTTCTTGACGTCGAGATTGTAGAGGCAGGTCGGGTGGAACTGCATCATCTCCATGTTCGAGATGCGGCAGCCCGCGCGCCATGCCATCGCGATGCCGTCCCCGGTCGCACCGCGGGGGGCGGTGGAGAAGAGATAGGTCCGCCCTGCCCCGCCGGTCGCCAGCACGGTCGCGCGGGCGGTGAACAGCTCGACGCGGTTGGTCGCGCGGTTGAAGGCGTAGACGCCCCAGACATTGCCTGCGCCCGAATAGCGCAGTTCATGCCGGCTGGTGGCGAGGTCGATCACCACCATGTCGGGCACCAGCGTGATGTTCGGATGCGCCTGCGCGGCGCGGAGCAAAGCGGTCTGCACCGCAAGGCCGGTCGCGTCGTCGACATGGGCGATGCGCCGGTGGCTGTGGCCGCCCTCGCGGGTAAGGTGCAGCGCATTGCCCTCGGTGTTGAACGGCACGCCGAGCTGGACCAGCCGCTCGATCGCGGCCGGGGCATTCTCGACCACCATCTCCACGGTCGCGCGGTCGTTGAGGCCGGCGCCGGCGACCATCGTGTCCTCGATATGGCTCTCGAAGGTGTCGCCCTCCTCCAGCACCGCGGCGATGCCGCCTTGCGCCCAGGCGGTCGAGCCCTCGGCAAAGCCGCCCTTGGCCAGCACCGTCACCTTGAAGCGATCCGCCAGATGCAGCGCGGTGGTAAGCCCCGCCGCACCGGAACCGAGGACCAGGACATCGCTTTGGTGGTTGGTGTCGGACAAAGAGGCACTCCTTTGCGGCGCTTAAAGCGCGCAAGGGCGGGGTTCCGCAATCCCTACCCTTGGGTCTAATGCCAGGCACACGGATGCGAACCCATCGCTATTCCCCAATCGTCACCCCGGCGAAAGCCGGGGTCCATTGGGGTCTCCCTATCGGCTCTTTCCGAGGCCGAGGGGCGAATGGATCTCGGCTTTCGCCGGGATGACGGGCAGGGAAGCATAATTTCGGTCATACCGCACCTTCGTGTGCGCGTTGGCAAAGGAGAAGCAGATGCGGTTGGGCTGGTGGATCGGAATTGCGGCGCTGATCGGCAGCGGCTCGGCGCAGGCGGCGACGTGCCGGCTGGGCGCGCCGGGGACGACCGTTTCGGTGGGGATTCCGGGCACGGGGCGATCGATGCTGGTGCATGTGCCCGCCGGTCGCAGCGCCGCGCGGCTGCCGCTGGTGTTCGTGTTCCACGGCAGCACCGGCAAGGGCCGCGACATTCTTGCGCAGTCGAAGCTGGAGGCGACCGCGGACCGCCACGGCTTCCTGCTCGCCGCGCCCGATGGCGGCATCCCGGCGGAGAAGGGCTTTGTGTGGAACATCCCCGGCGTCCCGACGGTAACCGGCAAGATCCCCGGCCCCGACGATGCCGACGACGTCGCCTTCGTGAAGACCGCGATCGACCAGCTGGCGGCCAAGGACTGCATCGACCGCGCCCGCGTCTACGCCACTGGCTATTCGGGCGGCGGGCGGCTGACCTCGTGGCTCGGCTGCGTCGCGGCGGACCGTTTCGCGGCGATCGCCCCGGTGGTGGGCCTGCGCGCGGGCAATCCGCGCAAGGACCTGCCCCGCGTCCCCGATCCGGCGACCTGCAAACCGTCGCGACCGATGCCCGTCCTTGCTTTCGCCGGCGATGCCGACACCACCAACCCGATCCAGGGCGGCGGCGCGGGCTATTGGCAGTATACGATGCACACCGCGCTGGTGCGCTGGGCGGACCTGAACGGGTGCCGTGTGGGGCCGGTAGAGCGCGAGGTTTTGGCGGACGTAAAGGAGGAGCGCTTCAGCCGCTGCTCGGGCGGCGCGGAGGTCGCGGGGCGGGTGAAGCACGGCGCGGGCCATGTCTGGGTGGCGGACAATGAGGCCATGTGGGCGTTCTTCGCGCGGCATCGGCATTGACTGCTTCCTTTTAGCGACGACGCTAGAAGGAGCTGCCGCCCAGGAATATCGACTTCTCGACGGCCGTTTGTTCGACCAAACTGCTGGCTGCAGGCATGAGGATATGAGCGTGATCGCGTGGTTTGAAGCTCATGACAAACTTGCAGGTTGGGCTCAGTTTGCCGGCGCAATTTTGGCTTTGGGCCTCACCTACTTCACTGCCTTCATGCCAATTTGGCGCAGGAAGCGACAGTTGGAAGCGAGTGGGAAGCGGCTTCTGGAAAACGGCTACGAGGTCATGGAGAGTTTCCATCGAACCTCCGCTTATTTTCTACCACTTTCTATCAATCTTCGCATTGCCGCGCTCTCAATGTCGTCCGTAGCCGACGAGATAAGTCGCTTCCCCATTTACGAGCTTGATAACCGAGGCAGTCGTTCGGTAGCCCGTTATCTCGTTACGATGAATCTTACACTCTCAGGAACCAGCCTACTACTTGATTCCATTGCAACTGACATAGAAGGAAGGCCGGCAACAGAAGAAGAGCGTGATAATATTCGTAGCTTGTTAGCAGATAGACTTAAATTCATCACTGACATGCTAAACGGCGTGGAGTTGAAACGCCCCGAATGGCCCAAAGCTTCCGTGCCTAACGCGTCATAGATAGCGTCTTTCGATACCTCGACGCTACGCCGCCCGCGTCAAATTCAGGAACACATCCTCCAGGTCCGCCTCGCGGGTCGACACATCGACGATCCCCAGACCCGCAGCCTGCACCGCGCCCAGCACTTCGCCGGCATTGGCCTGGTCCTTGCGGTAGGTGATCACCAGCACCCGCTCGCCCTTCCGCTCCACCTTCTGGAAGCAGGCATTATCGGGCGCACCCACGATGTTGCGGTCCACCGTCACCTCGACCACCTTTTCCTGCGCCATGCCGACCAGCTCGCGCGTGGGTTTGTTGGCGATCAGCTGGCCATGGTTGATGATCGCGATGCGGTCGCACAGCTCCTCCGCCTCTTCGAGATAGTGCGTCGTCAGCACCACCGTCACGCCGCGCTGGTTGAGCTGCTTCACATAGGCCCAGAGCTGCTGGCGCAGTTCGACGTCGACGCCCGCGGTCGGCTCGTCGAGCACGATAATCGGCGGGGAGTGCACCATCGCCTTGGCGACCATCAGCCGCCGCTTCATGCCGCCCGACAGCGTGCGCGAATAGGCATTGGCCTTGTCTTCCAGATGCACCGCGCGGAGCAGCGCCATCGCGTCGAACTTGCCCTTCGCCACGCCGTACAGGCCCGCCTGGATCTCCAGCGTTTCCTTGGGCGTGAAGAAGGGATCGAACAGGATCTCCTGGTTGACGATGCCGATGCTCGCCTTGGCGTTGCGCGGGTGCGCGTCGATGTCGAAGCCCCAGATCGAAACCTTGCCGTCGGTCTTGTTGACCAGCCCGGCCAGGATGTTGATCAGCGTCGACTTGCCCGCGCCGTTCGGCCCGAGCAGCCCGAAGATCTGCCCGCGCGGCACCTCGAAGCTGACCCCGTCCAGCGCGCGCTTGCCGCCCTGATAGGTCTTGCAGAGTGTGTCGATCGTGATCGCTGCCTGGGTCATGGCGGGCAGCTTTAAGACCCCGCGCATCCGATTGCGAGCCCCCGCGCGCTTTGCTAAGGCGCGGGGCATGATCGCCCCGCCCGAAGTCATCCGTACCGCCCATGCCCGTGTCGCCTGCGACGGCACCGGTCCCGGCCTGCCCGCAGCACTCGGCCATCCGCGCGTCTATCTCCAGATCGACGAGACCGGCTATGTCGATTGCGGCTATTGCGACCGTCGTTTCGTGCTGATCGGCGGCCCCGCCGACGGTGCCGACCAGAGCCAGCTGCCCGATCATCCGGCAGGTTCCAGCCTCTGATCGCCGCGGGAGCGCGTGACTCTGCGCACGCGCCTCCTATATCGGTTGGATGAGCATTCCCACCGATCCCCGCGCCTTCCTCTATCGCGACGGGCTCGATCCCGACGCCGCCGTTCGCCTCACCGCCGATGCGCTGGGACAGGCCGAGGATGGCGAGCTCTATCTGCAATATCGCAAGTCCGAGGCGTTCGGCTTCGACGACGGCCGGTTGAAGACCGCCGCCTATGACACGCAGTCGGGCTTCGGCCTGCGCGCGGTCTCGGGCGAGACGACCGCCTTCGCGCACGCCAACGAGATCAGCGCCGCCGCGATCCGCCGCGCCGCCGAGACGATGGCGCTGATCGATCCCGCCAAGCAGGGCAAGGCAGCCCCGCCCCAAGGCAACAACCGCCATCTCTACACCGATGCCGATCCGCTCGACCTGGTGCCCTTCGCCGACAAGGTGAATCTGTGCCAGACGATCGACGCGGCCGCCCGCGCCCGCGATCCGCGGGTTCGCCAAGTCTCGGTGAGCCTCACAGGCCAGTGGAGCGTGGTCGAGGTCGTGCGCGCGGACGGCTTCGTCGCCACCGATGTGCGGCCGCTGGTGCGACTCAATGTCTCGATGGTGGTTGAGCAGAATGGCCGCCGCGAGACCGGCAGCTTCGGCACCGGCGGGCGCGTGGTCTACGACCGGCTGTTCCAGCCCGAAACCTGGAACCGCGCGATCGACGAAGCGCTGGCGCAGGCGCTGGTCAACCTCGATGCGGTGGCCGCCCCCGCGGGCGACATGACCGTGCTGTGCGGCCCCGGCTGGCCCGGCGTGCTGCTCCACGAGGCGGTGGGCCATGGCCTTGAGGGTGACTTCAACCGCAAGGGCACCAGCGCCTTTTCCGGCCGCATCGGCGAGCGTGTCGCCGCGCCCGGCGTGACGGTGGTCGACGACGGCTCGCTCCACGATCGCCGCGGCTCGCTTTCGATCGACGACGAGGGCACGCCGACGCGCGAGACGGTGCTGATCGAGGACGGCATCCTCAAGGGCTATATGCAGGACCGCCTCAACGCCCGGCTGATGGGCGTCGAGCCGACCGGCAACGGTCGCCGCGAATCCTTCCAGCACGCGCCGATGCCACGGATGACCAACACCTTCATGAAGGGCGGCAAGGACGACCCCGGCGAGCTACTTTCGCGCGTGAAGAAGGGCATTTACGCCAAGAGCTTCGGCGGGGGCCAGGTCGACATCGTCTCGGGCAAGTTCGTCTTCTCCTGCACCGAGGCCTATCTGGTCGAGAACGGCAAGCTCGGCGCGCCGATCAAGGGCGCCACGCTGATCGGCGACGGGCCGACCGTGCTCCACCGCGTGACCGGCATCGGCAATGACTTCGCGCTCGACGAAGGTGTGGGCATGTGCGGCAAGGGCGGCCAGTCGGTGCCGGCGGGCGTCGGCCAGCCGACGCTGCTGGTGGAAGGGCTGACGGTGGGCGGGACGGCGGCGTGATCAGCCGCTGCCGGTAAGCACGTCGATCGCGCCGAGGATGCGGAAACGCTCCTCGGCGAGCGATGCGATCTTATCGCCCAGCTGGCTGGTGCGAATGGCGGCAGCGAATTCCGTCATCAGCACCAGCGTCTCGCCACCCACGCTGAAGTGAGGGTGCAGGCGCGGTGTGGTCGGCGCGCTCTCGCTGGGTTTGGCGAGCGGGATCACGAATCGGGTGCCGATATTGGCCAGATCGTCGGCTTGGCAATCGATCACCAGGCCACCGGTCACCAATCGATGCACGTCGAATTGCGCCATCAAAACAGGCGAAGGTGTTCGAGCGGTAGTTCGTTCTCTTCGACCCAACGGTGATGGGCTTCCGCCCATTCGCGGTTTTCCTCGGCCCAACGACGGTCACGCTCTGCCTTGGCGGCGGTCCGAAGCGCCGCTTCGCAGACTTGGGAGAGGTTGAGCCCCGCCTCGCGCGCAGCCGCCACAATCCCCGTGTCGATCGAGACGTTCACCGCCTTGCGCTTGCCGGACGCGATGGGATCGTGCTTCATGCGGACAAATTATGCGCATGCCCCATGCGCGTCAATCATCGGAGGCCGCCATGGCCCTTGTCGAACTCGGCCGGTTCAACCGGCAGGAAGCCTTTATCGTCCAGGGTCGGCTGGAGGATGACGACATCCCCAGCTTCGTGTTCGATGCGGGCACCAGCATCGCCGACGGCAGCTATCTGCTGATCCCGGTGCGCGTGATGGTCGACGACGAGGACCTCGACGCCGCGCGCGCGATCGTGGACGCGGCGGGTGGCCCTACGCCGTAATCCCCTGGAGCAGCTTGGGCACATCGCCGCTCTCGCCGCGCGCCTCTCCCATGAACCAGGATTTGAGCGGCGGAATCTTGTCGACCGCCGACAGGCCGAAGCGCCGCGCAGCGTTGGGCAGCGCGCCGGGAATGCCGAACAGCCGGGTCAGCCCGTCGGTCGCCAGCGCCACCATGAAGGTGTCGAGCCCACGCCAGCGCTGGTAACGGGCGAGCAGCTCGGGATCGCCCATGTCGAGCCCCAGCCTTTTACCGTCGACCAGCACCTCGACCAGCGTCGCCACGTCGCGGAAGCCGACATTGACGCCCTGCCCCGCAATCGGATGGATGCCGTGCGCCGCATCGCCCACCAGCGCCAGCCGTTCGGCGGTGATCCAGGCGGCGTGGTGGAAGCCGAGCGGATAGGAGGAGCGTGAGGAGAGCGGCCCCAGC
Source organism: Sphingomonas sp. TDK1 (assembly GCF_001650735.1). Lineage (GTDB taxonomy): Bacteria > Pseudomonadota > Alphaproteobacteria > Sphingomonadales > Sphingomonadaceae > Sphingomonas. Next base: position 456,440 of record NZ_LXVY01000004.1, read on the forward strand.
TTCCCCAGGAAGCCGCCCATCTTCTTCTCGGCCTCGGCCAGATAGGCGCGGTCCGAAATCTTGTGCATCGCTGCCGCATCGCGCGCATGCACCGTCCACACCACGGCCGAGCGATGGCCACGCTCGTCATCGAGCAGCGGCAGGATCGCGAACGGGCCCTGCGGGTAGAAGATTTCGTACGCGATGTTCTCGTGGCTACGCTCATGGTTGAGCGTCGCGATCATCGCGGCATGGTCATAGGTCCAGCGCGCGACCTTGAAGCCCGCCGAATCGCGGGTGGGCGAGTTGCGTCCCTCCGCCGCGATCAGCAGCTGCGCGCGCACCGTCGCACCCGAATCAAGCATCGCCACCACGCCGTGCGGCCCCCGCTCCACCGAGACGGCGCGGGTCTGCATCCGCACATCGGCCAATGGCGCGGCCTGCGCCGCCTCGAACAGCGCGGTGCGCAGCACGCGATTCTCGAACATGTGGCCGAGCGCGCCATCCTCGGCGTCCGGCGCGAAATCTAGCTTGCCCGGCGCCAGTCCGTCGGAGACGCGGATGCCCTCGATCGGGCACCCCTTCCCCGCCAGCCGCCCGGCGACGCCGATCGCCTCGAACATCCGCATCGGCGCGCTCGCGATCGCCGAAGCGCGGCCGTCGAAGGCCGCGGCAAGGATGGTTTCCGGGTTCGCCGGATCGATCACGATCGAGCTGATGCCATGCGCATCGAGCGCAACCGCCAGCGCGCTGCCGACCAGCCCGCCGCCTAGGATGAGAATGTCCGCCTGGTCCATGGCGACCGCCCTAGCAGGTTCGCGCGCGCCTGCCAGCCGTCAACAGGTGCAGGGCGGCGCGGCGTGTTCCCCTGCCTTGACGCCGGACTCCGTAGGCGCGATGATTCCACCACCTTTTTCCTTACAGATCCGGAGGCTGGACGATGGCGTCCCGCGCAGAGGCGCCGCACTGGCGCGACACGATGAAGGCGGGCGTCCGCCGCGGCGGCTTCGTCCTGGCAGGCACCGCACTGTTCGTGCTGACCGTCGCGCTCGTGCTCGGGCTGCTGAGCTATCATGCCTCCGATCCCGCGCTGAACACCGCCGCGGGGGGGCCGGTGCGCAACTGGCTGGGCCCGGTCGGCGCCTGGGCCGCGGACATTCTCTATACGTTGGTCGGGCTGCCGGTGCTGCTGCTCGCCCCTGTCGGCCTGCTCTCCGCGCACCGGATGATGATCGATCGGCCGATCGAGCGGCCGCGCCGGATGATCGGCAGCGCGGCTGTCGCCGCGGCGCTTGCCGCGATCGGGCTCGGGCTGCTTCATTTCGATTGGTCGCTGCCGCTCGACTGGCGGCTGCCCGCCGGCATGGGCGGACTGGTCGGGCTTTCCATTGCCGGCGGCGTCGACTGGCTGATCGGGCTGGCGGGAGACCCCGCCGTGTCCTTCTGGGTCGGGCGCGGTATCGGCCTGCTGCTGCTCCTCGGCGCGCTTTGGTTGTGGTGGATACGCCTCGAATTCACCTCGCCGACTCGCCTGTTCCGCATGCCGCGCTTCTCCCGCACCACCGGCGAGGAGCGGATCGCCGCCGCCCCCGAAGGCACGGGCTTCCGTGCGAAGCCGCAGACCGTCGCGGCGTTCGACGAAGATCCGGACGAGGACGACGATCTTCCCTTCGACCGCGATCCGCCCCGCGTCGCCGAGCCGCGCCGCGTCGTGGTACCGGATAATCGTCCCGGCCCGGTGATTGCCGATCGGACCGTCTCTACTGCTCCAGCCCGCGCCAAGCCGCCGGTGCAGGCCGCGCTCGACTTCAAGGACAGCTACCAGCTGCCCCCGCTCGACCTGCTGACCCCGCCCCCGGCCAACCGCACCTCGACGGTCGACAAGGCCGCGCTGGAGCGTAACGCCCGGCTGCTCGAAAGCGTGCTTGAGGACTTCCATGTGAAGGGCGAGATCGTCGAGGTCCGCCCCGGCCCGGTCGTCACCATGTACGAGCTGGAGCCGGCGAGCGGCATCAAGGCCAGTCGCGTGATCCAGCTGGCCGATGACATCGCCCGCAACATGAGTGCGATCTCCGCGCGCGTCGCCACCATCCCCGGCCGCACCGTGATGGGCATCGAGCTGCCCAACACGACCCGGGAAGGCGTAAGCCTGCACGAGCTGATCGGCAGCCAGCAGTTCGAGGAACAAGGCGCCACCCTGCCGGTGGTGCTGGGCAAGAACATCGCCGGCGAGCCGGTGATCGCCGACCTGGCGCCGATGCCGCATCTGCTCGTCGCGGGCACCACCGGCTCGGGCAAGTCGGTGGGGCTCAACTGCATGATCCTGTCGCTGCTCTACCGGCTCACGCCCGAGCAGTGCCGGCTGATCATGATCGATCCGAAGATGCTGGAACTCAGCATGTACAAGGACATCCCCCATTTGCTCGCCGACGTGGTGACCGATCCGCCCAAGGCGGTACGCGCGCTCAAATGGGCGGTCGAGCAGATGGAGGATCGCTACCGGATGATGGCCTCGGTCAACGTCCGCAGCCTGGCGAGCTACAACGACAAGGTGCGCACCGCCAAGGCCAAGGGCCAGACGCTCGGCCGCAAGGTGCAGGTCGGCTATGATCCCGAAACCGGCAAGCCGATCTATGAGGAAGAGACGCTCGACCTGCAGGTGCTGCCGCTGATCGTCGTCATCGTCGACGAGCTGGCCGACCTGATGATGACCGCGGGCAAGGAAGTCGAATTCCTGATTCAGCGCTTGGCCCAGAAGGCGCGCGCCGCGGGCATCCACCTGATCATGGCGACGCAGCGTCCCTCGGTCGACGTCATCACCGGCGTGATCAAGGCGAACCTGCCGACCCGGATCAGCTTCCACGTCACGTCTAAAATCGACTCGCGCACCATCCTGGGCGAACAGGGCGCCGAGCAGCTGCTGGGCAAGGGCGACATGCTCTACATGTCCGGCGGCAAGGGCATCACCCGCGTGCACGGGCCCTTCGTCAGCGACGAGGAGGTACAGGCGATCACCGATTTCTGGCGCGCGCAGGGCGCGCCGGACTATATCTCGGCGGTCACCGAGGAGCCTGAGGACGGCGGCTTCACGCTGGAAGGCGCCCCCGACGGCGAAGACAGCCCGGAGGAGCAGACCTATCGCCGCGCGGTGCAGCTGGTGGCGGAAAGCCAGAAGGCCTCCACCTCCTGGCTGCAGCGCCAGCTCCGCGTCGGTTACAACTCCGCCGCGCGCCTGATCGAGCGGATGGAACGCGAGAATCTCGTCTCCAAGCCCGACCATGTCGGCCGCCGCGAGGTGCTGATGGATACCGACGGGCGGCCGCTCTAAGGGGATCGAATCGGGCGGGTAACGGGTTCACAGCCCGTTCAAGCCCCGCCCGCTACCCGGGCGACCAGCAATTCGGAGACGTTTCTCGTGTTTTCCCGTTCCTTGGCTCTGTCGCTCCTCGCCGCGCCGTTGCTCGTCGCAGCCGCGCCTGCGCCCGAGCTGGATCAGGTCCAGCAGCATCTGAAGGCGGTCACCAGCATGACCGCCGACTTCACCCAGGAAGACCGCAACGGCCGCGTCGTCGCCGGCACGATGACATTGAAGCGCCCGGGCAAGATCCGCTTCCAGTATGAAAAGGGCATTCCCCAGCTGATCGTCGCCGATGGCAGCAGCCTCTATTTCATCGATTATCAGGTGCGGCAGGTGCAGCGCTGGCCGATCGGCAACTCGCCGCTGCGCGTCCTGCTCGATCCGAATCGCGACATCGGCGGCTATGCGAGCGTGAAGCCCACCGCCGACTCGCGCGTCGTCTCGGTGGAGGTGCACGACAACAAGCATCCCGAATATGGCCGCATCACCCTGGTCTTCCAGAAGGACGCCGCCGCGCCCGCGGGCCTGAAGCTGCAGGGTTGGGTCGCACTCGACGCGCAGAACAATCGCACGACGATTCGTCTGAACAACCAGCGTTTCAACGTACCTGTCGCCGATTCCAGCTTCCGCTGGACCGACCCCCGTCCCCAGGGACGTACCCATTAACGACAATTATGTGCAATCGTTCATCCAAGCGACAGGTTTGCTCCTCTAATAGGGCATGGCGGATGGGGTTTTTGCCCGGGATTTTTCCCCCTGTTGCCTGGGCCTGTTGCCTCATCCCCCTGCGTGACGAACGCTAGGTCGGCCCTCGCTCCATTGCCCCCGGAGCGGGGGCCTTTCCTTTTGGGGTATGGGGTGGCCGCGATGCTCTGGCGCTCGGCCCAAGAATCGCTACATCGGCGCGCGTGAAGATCGCCTCCTGGAACATCAACTCCGTCCGCTTTCGCATCGCCATCGTCGAGCAGTTTCTGCGCGAGGAAGCCCCCGACATCCTGTGTCTCCAGGAGACGAAGGTGATCGACGGCGACTTCCCCGAAGCACCGTTCCACGACCTGGGCTACACCCACGTCATCAAGCACGGCCAGCGGATGCACCACGGCGTCGCGATCGTCAGCCGCGTGCCGCTGGTCGAGGACGACCGGCTCGACTGGCAGGCGAATCAGGAGGCGCGGCACGTCGGCGTGCGGCTGCCGAACGGGGTACGACTCGAGAATGTCTATGTCCCCGCCGGCGGCGACGTGCCCGATCGCGCGGTGAATCCGAAGTTCGGGCAGAAGCTGGATTTCGTGCAGCGGATGACCGAATGGTCGGAGCAGCTCAACGTGCCGACCATCCTCACCGGCGATTTCAACATCGCCCCGCTCGAATCGGACGTGTGGAGCCACAAGCAACTGCTCGACGTGGTGAGCCACACGCCCGTAGAGGTGGAGGCGCTGGGCCGCTTGCAGGCGGCGCATGGCTGGATCGATCTCGGCCGCAAGTTCATCCCGGCTCCGGCACGCTACTATAGCTGGTGGAGCTATCGCGCCAAGGACTGGGCCGCCTCCGACCGCGGGCGTCGGCTCGACCATATGTGGGCCAGCCCCGAGGTTGCGGCAAAAGCTACGGCGCACAAGGTATGCGAGCCGTGCCGCTCCTGGCTCAAGCCCTCGGACCATGTGCCGATCGTGACGGAGTTCGACTTTTGAGCAACGCCCGCGCCGCCGCCGAAGCCGTCGATGCGCTGCGTCGCGGCTGGCCGATCGCCATTCGCGGGGCTGAGGGCAGCCTGCGGCTGCTCGCGATCGAGACTGGGGACGCTGAGCGGCTGGCGGCGTTCGACCCCGCCGGTGCCGCGCCGGTGTTGCTCTCGGCAGGCCGCGCAGCGACGCTCAAGCTCGCCAACCAGCGCGACGCGGCGACGCCGGATGCGCCAGTGCTGGTCGAGCGCGTCGACTGGCTCGATTTCGATGCTGCGACGGCGCTGGCCGACCCGCAGTTCGATCTCGCGACGCCGCTCAAGGGGCCCTTCCGCGCGATCCCGGTGGTGCAGCCCGATGCCGCGGCGGCGGCGCTGCGACTGGCGCGGATCGCGGGGCTGCTGCCGGCCTTCTTCGTGCTCGAAGGCGATGCCGAGGACGCCATCACCCTCGCCGATATCGACGCGCATGAAGATGCCGATCGCCTGCGCATCGTCGGCCGCGCGCGGCTGCCGGTGGAGGCCGCCGAGGATGCCGAGATCGTCGCCTTCCGCACCGACGAGATGCCCGGCGAGCATATCGCACTGCTGATCGGCCAGCCCAATGGCGAGGCGCCGTTGGTGCGGCTCCACAGCGAATGCCTGACCGGCGACATGCTCGGCAGCCTGAAATGCGATTGCGGGCCGCAGCTCAAGGCAGCGATCGCGGAGATTGCGAAGAGCGGCTGGGGCATCCTGCTCTATCTGCGCCAGGAAGGCCGCGGCATCGGCCTGATCAACAAGCTGCGCGCCTATGCGCTGCAGGACCAGGGTTTCGACACGGTCGACGCCAATACCCGGCTCGGTTTCGCGATCGACGCGCGCAACTTTCGGGTGGCGGCGCGGATGCTGTCCCTTCTCGGCCAGCCGCGCATCCGGCTGCTCACCAACAACCCGCAAAAGGTGGAGACGCTGCGTGCGGCCGGCGTCGACGTGCTGGAGCGCGTGCCCCATGTGCTGCCGGCCAACCCGCACAATGCGCGGTATTTGGCGACCAAGCGCGATCGGACCGGGCACGAGTTTTAGGCCTTAGCGTATCCTCCCCCGCCAGGGGGAGGTGGCGCCGAAGGCGACGAAGGGGGAGGAAGCACGACGGCTGCCGTTCTGGCATCCTCCCCCTCCGACCCGCTGGCGCGGGCCACCTCCCCCTGGCGGGGGAGGATACGCTCAGCTTCAGCGCCTCGTAGAAGGGGTTACGCGATCAGCCGGGCGACTTCGTCGAAATCCTGCGCGATAAGCTGCACGCCCAACGCCTTGAGCCGATCGCCATGGTCTGCCGCGCAGTGCGAGCCTGCGCAGAGCCCGATCACGGTCGCGCCCGAGGCAACCGCGCCCTTCACGCCCACCGGCGAGTCCTCGAGGATCACGCATTCCTCGATTGGCACGCCCAGCGCAGCAGCGGCGTGGAGGTAGAGGTCCGGTGCGGGCTTGCCGTTGGCGACATGCTCGCGGCCGCTGAACAGCTTGTCGCCGAACAGGTCGCGTACCCCCAAATGGCGAAGATGGGTGTCGAGCCAATGGGTGGGGCTCGACGAGGCGATCGCCTTGGGCAGGTCCGCGGGCAGGCTCTCCAGGAAGCGGAGCGCGCCCGCCACCGCCGGCAGCCCTTCCGACAGCGCACGCGCATCTTCCTCGGCGCGGGCCTCGTGGAAGCCCTCCGGCACGGGGCGGCCGATCCAGCGCTCGATCGCCGCCAGGAAATCATGCCCCGCCAGCCCCATGAAGTTCGCCATCGAATGTTCGGGCGTGGTCGGATGACCGATGCTGGTCAGATAGTCGGCGATCTGCTTATTGCCGGCGTATTCGCTTTCGAGCAGCACGCCGTCGAAGTCGAAGATAATGCCGGCGAACCGCACCGGGATCGTGGCAGGCAGGCGCGTTATCGCGTTCATGCGCGGTCTCCGAACAGCGCCGTGCCGACGCGGATATGGGTCGCGCCCAGCGTCACCGCGGTCTCATAATCGCTCGACATGCCCATGCTGAGGCCGCCCAGCCCATGGTCGCGCGCCAGCTTGGCGAGCAGCGCGAAATAGGGTGCGGCTTCCAGACCCGCAGGCGGCACGCACATCAGCCCCGCTACCGGAAAATTGGCCGCCTGTGCCTCGGCGAGCAACGCGGGCAGTTCGCTTACGGGGCAGCCGCCCTTTTGCGGCTCGTCCCCGATATTGACCTGGAGGAAACAGGCTGGCCGGCGATCGGCCTTGTCCATCGCCTTGGCGAGCGCGGTGACCAGCGAAGACCGGTCGACGCCGTGGATCGCATCGAACAGCGCCACGGCTTCCTCGGCCTTGTTCGACTGGAGCTGGCCGACCAAGTGGAGTTCGATGCCAGGCGTCGACTCGCGCAGTTGCGGCCACTTGCCCTGGGCTTCCTGGACGCGATTCTCGCCGAACACGCGCTGGCCGGCGTCGATCAGCGGTTGGATCGTCGCGGCGTCGTGCGTCTTCGAAACGGCGATCAGGGTAATGTCGGCAGGCTTGCGGCCGGCGATCTTGGCGGCGCGGGCGATCGCGGTCTGCACCGCGGCGAGCCGCTGGCTGGCATCGTCTTGAAGCATGGGGCGGGCTATAGGCATCGCGATGCCGACCCGCCACCCCCCAATCCCGCGCCTGTGGCTGATGACCGATCCGAGGCTGGGCGAAGGGCTATGGCCGGCGCTGGAACGGCTGCCGCGCGGCAGCGGGGTCATCTTCCGCCACTATCAGCTTCCCCCGTCCGAGCGGCGCGCGCTGTTCGCGCGGATCGCCAAAGTCGCGCGGCGGCGAGGACTGGTGCTGTTGCGCGCGGGCCCGGCGCCGATGCGCGGCGAAGCGGGCACCCATGGGCGGCGCGGACGCGGGCTTACCACCTGGCCGGTGCATTCGCGCCGCGAAGCGGTTGCCGCGATCCGCGCGGGTGCCGACGCACTGCTGGTCTCACCGGCCTTCCCCACCCGCTCGCACCCGGGCGCACCCGCGCTGGGTCCGCTGCGATTCGGCCTGATGGTGCGCGGCGTTGACGTGCCGATCATCGCGCTGGGCGGCATGGATCGGTTCAGGGCGAAGCGGCTCCGCTCGCTGAAGATTCACGGCTGGGCCGCGATCGATGCCTGGGCGCACGAATGCCAAAATGGAGCGATGGGGGGATGCCGGGCGCGGCTTCCTCGCTAGTTCGTGTGGCTTGCCTGCGCGCCGATGCGCGCCGCGCGCACATCCGAAGCGTGCCACATCGCGATCCGCGCCGGCTCAGAAGTGGAAAGCTGTTCCGATATAGATCGACTGGCTGTCGCGACGCGTGTCTTCGTTGAACTGCGTCAGGCGATCCCGCTCGCTCTTGTACCGCACGCCGGCGGTAACATCGAGACGACGCGATACGGCGTAGGAACCGCCGAGATCGAACGAATAGCTGGGCTTGTCGCCGATCAGCACCGGCGTACCCGCCAGCGGACGATCCTCGCTCGCCGCGATGCGGCCGCTCAGGCGCTTGCCCGAATAGCTGAGCGCGACTTCGGACCGGTCGCGGCTGCCCGGCTGGGTGTTCGCCATGTCGATATGAGTTACGTCGCCCGAAACGGCGAAGCGACGCCAGCCCACCGCGACGCCCAGATTATAGGCGATCGGCGCCAGGCTGACCGAGGCCGGCTTGGCCGTGGGCGTACGGCTGGCCGCTTCGACCGCGCGCGTCGAAGCGGCGCGAACGGCCATCGTCACGCCGCGTTCCGAACCGGTACGCGATTCGGCAGGCGTGAAGCGGAAGCCCGCACCGTTCATCCCGCTGCGCGCCAGTACGGCGGCAAGCTTCGGATCGGCGGCGGCGGGGGTAAAGCCACCAGCGCTCTGCAGCGCCAGCGGGGCGGGGCGAACGGCCGCTTTGGATGCGCGGTCTCGTTCCTGGGCCTGGAGCGCCGGCGAGACGACGAGCCCGGCGGCGCAGAGCGCCCCCAGCCCAAGTCCCGACATCCAACGTACCAAGCGCATTTGCATACCTCTCTAATGGGTGCCCCTACCATGGAATCAAAGCGACGTTCCACGGGCCCGGGCAATTTTCTCGGAGTGTTGCACCAGACCCACAGATTCGTAGCAGCAGAGACCAATTGCTGACCAGCGCGTCGGCCTTGCTCCCGCCACATCCCGCCCTATAGATGCAGGCACTCATTTCCCTTGCCCGGTAGGAAGTACGACGTCCATGAACCGCCTGTTGCGCTTTGCGATCCTGGGGTCGCTCGCTGTTTCCGCCGCCGCCTGCAGCCACCACAAGGGCCGCCCCGAAGCGGATCTCGCGGCTTCGAAGGTCACGACGATCGGCGTCAACGCCTATCTGTGGCGCGCCAGCCTAGACACGCTGAGCTTCATGCCGCTGCTCCAGACCGACTCGAACGGCGGCGTGATCGTCACCGACTGGTATGTGAATCCCAACGTCCCCACCGAGCGGATGAAGGTGACGGTGACCGTGCTCGACCAGGATCTGCGCGCCGATGCGCTGCGGGTCGCGGCGCTGCGCGAAGTCAACCGCAACGGCGCCTGGGTCTCTGCGCCCGTGCAGGCCGCCACCGTCCAGAAGCTCGAGGACATCATCCTGACCCGTGCACGCGATCTGCGCCGCGCGGCCGTCGCCAACTAACCGGAAATAAAACATGGCGTCTCGCTTCAATCCCTTGAAGGCGGACGCGGCGTGGCAGAAGGCGTGGGAGGAAAACCGCACCTTCGCCGCCCGCGACGATTCGCCCAAGCCGAAGTCCTACGTGCTCGAGATGTTCCCCTATCCCTCGGGGCGCATCCATATGGGCCATGTGCGCAACTACACGATGGGCGACGTGCTGGCGCGCTTCCGCCGGATGAAGGGCATGGAAGTGCTGCATCCGATGGGCTGGGACGCCTTCGGCATGCCCGCCGAAAATGCCGCGATGGAAAAGAAGGTCCATCCCGGCGCCTGGACCCGCCAGAACATCGCGACGATGAAGGCGCAGCTCAAGCGCTTGGGCTTCGCGCTCGACTGGACGCGCGAGATCGCCACCTGCGAGCCGGACTATTACGGCCAGGAACAGGCGCTGTTCCTCGACCTGTATGCAGCCGGCCTCGTCTACCGCAAGGAAAGCGCGGTAAACTGGGACCCCGTCGACATGACCGTGCTCGCCAACGAGCAGGTGATCGACGGGCGCGGCTGGCGCTCGGGCGCGCTGGTCGAGCGGCGCAAGCTCAACCAGTGGTTCCTCAAGATCACCGATTTCGCCGACGATCTGCTCGAAGGGCTGAAGGGCCTCGAGCATTGGCCGGATAAGGTGAAGCTGATGCAGGAAAACTGGATCGGCAAATCGGAAGGCCTGCAATTCACCTGGTCGTTGTCCAACGGCGAGGGGCTGACCGTCTACACCACGCGCCCGGACACGATCTTCGGCGCCAGCTTCGTCGCGATCGCGGCGGACCATCCGATCGCGCAGGCCCTCGCCGCAGGCAACCCCGAGGTGCAGGCGTTCATCGAGCGCTGCAAGCAGGGCGGCACCACCGCGGCCGAGCTGGAGACGCAGGAAAAGCTCGGCTGGGACACCGGGCTCACCGCGCAGCATCCGTTCGACGCCAGCTGGCAGGTGCCGGTGTACATCGCGAACTTCGTGCTGATGGACTATGGCACCGGCGCCGTGTTCGGCGTGCCGGGGCATGACCAGCGCGACTTCGAATTCGCGACCAAATACGACCTGCCGATCCGCCGCGTCGTCTCCGAAGGCGACAAGACCGACCCCAGGTTCGACGGCACCGAGGCCTATACGGGCCCCGGCACGCTGGTGAACTCGCACTTCCTCGACGGCCTCGACGTCGTCGATGCCAAGCGCGAAGTCATCCGCCGCGCCGAGGATGGCGGCTGGGGCACGGGCAGCACCGTGTGGCGCCTGCGCGACTGGGGCGTCAGCCGCCAGCGCTATTGGGGCACCCCGATCCCGATCATCCATTGCGAGGATTGCGGCCCCGTCGGCGTGCCCAAGGACCAGCTGCCGGTCTCGCTGCCCGAGGACGTGTCGTTCGACGTCCCCGGCAACCCGCTGGACCGCCACCCGACCTGGAAGCATGTCGACTGCCCCAGGTGCGGCAAGCCTGCGCGACGCGAGACCGACACGCTCGACACCTTCGTCGATTCGAGCTGGTATTTCCTGCGCTTCGCCAGCCAGCCTTCGGACAAGCCGTTCGACAAGGCGGTGGCCGAGCAGTGGCTGCCGGTTGGCCAGTATATCGGCGGGGTCGAGCATGCGATCCTTCACCTGCTCTATGCGCGCTTCTTTACCCGTGCGCTGCGCCATATCGGCCGCATCGACGTGGCCGAGCCCTTCGCGGGGCTGTTCACGCAAGGGATGGTCACGCACGCCAGCTATTATCAGCTCGAAGAGCATGAGGGGCTGGAGCGGAAGGTCTATTTCGAGCCGACCCAGGTCTCGTTCCGCGCCGATGGCTCCGCCTATCTGACCGACACCGGCGCCGAGGTCATCGTCGGCCGCGTCGAGAAGATGTCGAAGTCGAAGAAGAACACCGTCGACCCGACCGAGATCGTCGACCAGTATGGCGCCGACGCGACCCGCTGGTTCGTGCTGTCCGACAGCCCGCCCGAGCGCGACCTGGAATGGAGCGAGAGCGGCATCGAAGGCGCGTGGCGCTTCGTCAACCGGCTGTGGCGCCTGTTCGACGGGCTGGAGGCGGCTGCCAAGGACTCTGGGGGCGAGGACAAGGATCTCGACCGCAAGCTCCACCGCACCATCGCCGGCGTCGCCGAGGATATCGAGGCGCTCACCTTCAACAAGGCCGTCGCCAAGCTCTACGAGCTGACCGCGGCGATCGAGAAGGCAAAGCCCTCCGCCTCGCGCACCGCGGCGATCCGCGCGCTGGTCCGCGTCGTGGCGCCGATGGTGCCGCATATCGCCGAAGAGGCCTGGGCCGCGATGGGCGAGCCCGGCATGATCGCCGATGCCGCCTGGCCGGCGGTCGATCCGGCGCTGCTCGTCGACGACGAAGTAACGATCGCCGTGCAGGTCAACGGCAAGCTGCGTGACACGCTGGTGATGCCGAAGGGCGCGGCGAAGGACGTGGTCGAGGCCGCGGCACTTGCGTCGGACAAGATCGTTCGGCTGCTCGAAGGCAACGCGCCGCGCAAGATCATCGTGGTGCCCGATCGATTGGTGAACATCGTCGCATGAACAAGACCGTCGCCCTGCTCGCTCCCCTCGCCCTCGCGCTCTCCGCGTGCGGGCTGCATCCGATGTACCAGGGGGGCAGCGGCGGCGCGGTCGCGACGACGCTGTCGGCGGTCGAGGTCGCGCCGATCCAGGGCCAGTCCGGCTGGCTGGTCGCCAACGCGCTCAAGGACCGGCTGGCGAACAATGGCGGCGCGGCGGCCTATCGGCTCGAAGTGAAGCTCGACGACCAGATCATCGGCCTGGGCGTGCGGCGCGACGATTCGGTCTCGCGCGAGCGGCGGACGCTGCGCGCGCGGTACCAGCTGGTTGACCTGCGCAGCGGCCAGGTGGTGCTGGACGCCACCGCCGGGTCCGATGCAGGCATCGACGTGGTCGGTTCCGAATATGCCACGATCGCCGCCGAGAAGTCGGCGCTGGAACGGCTGTCCGGGATCGTCGCCGATCAGATCGTCGCGCGGCTTGCTCGGACGGTGCGCGAAGGCGGCGCACGGCCCAAGTGAAGGCCAATGCGGGCCAGATCCGCGCGGCGGTAGACGCGCCCAGGCCCGATACTCGCCTCTATCTGCTCCACGGCCCCGACGAAGCGGGCGCCGCCGATCTTGCCCAGCGGCTCGGCAAGGCGCTGGGACCGGACGTCGAGCGCATCGACATCGACATGAAGATGCTGCGCGATCAGCCCGGGTTACTCGCCGACGAGGCGGCGTCTCTCTCGCTGTTCGGGGGGCCACGCTACATCCGCGTTTCCAACATCGAGGAAGGCGCCGCCGAGGCGGTCGCCCTGCTGCTCGGTGCCGAGCGGGCGGGAAACCCGGTGGTGGCGATCGGCCCCAACCTCAAGACCACCGGCAAGCTGGTCAAGGCGGCGATCGCCGCGCCCACCGCGATGGCCTTCGCCTGCTATGTCCCCGAGGGCGCGGGCGCGGCCCAACTCGCGGGCACGATCGCCCGCGAACATGGCCTGCGCCTCACCGGCGACGTGCCGCAGCGGATGGCTGCGGCAGCCAATAGCGACCGCGCGATCCTCACCCGCGAGATCGAGAAGCTGGCGCTGTTCCTCGATGCCGATTCCGAACATCCGCGCGACGCCGACGGCGCGGCGCTGGATGCCATCGGCGCGGACCTCGGCGAAGGCGAGCTGTTCGGCGCGATCGAGGCCATTCTGGACGGGCGCGTGGCGGAAGTCGGCGAGGAGCTGGCCAAGCTCGGCGAAGGCGGCGGCTCGGCGATCCCACTGATGCGCCAGCTCGTCCGCCGGCTGATGACGTTGGCCGAACTCCGCGCCGAGATGGACCAGGGCGCCAGCGTCGACGACGCGATGGAGCGCCACCGCGTGTTCTTCAAGGAACGCCCGGCGACGGGACGTGCGCTGCGCCGCTGGTCCGCGCCGCAGATCGCCCGGGCGATCGAGCGAGTCCGGCAGGCCGAGCGGGCGATGATGAGCAGCGGCAGCGCAGGGGAGTTGCTGGCGGAGGTGGAATGCGTCGCGATCGCCCGGGCGGCGGCAAGGGCGAAGGGCTGACTACACGCGCTCCCTCCCGCAAGCAGGCGGGGAGCGCTTGCTCCAAGGGATTCCCTTGCGTCGCCTAGCATGCTTCAACCGCGACATGCGCTACCTTGCCCTGCCCGCCCTGCTCACCCTCCCCGTCGCCGCATATGCGCAGCAAGCGGTGCTGTTCGACGGCCGCTCCACCGCGACCATCGTCCATGACGACGCCACTTCGACCAAGCTCGCCGGCGAACTGCTCGCCCACGACATCGCCAAGCGCGCGGGCAAGACGCCGCTGGTCGCAGGCGATCTCGCAGCCTGCGAGAAGCTTTGCGTCGTCATCGGGCGGAAGGACTCCGCCCTCGTCCGCCAAGTCGCCGCCGATGCGAAGGTCGATCTCGCCGCGCTGGACGGCCAGTGGGAACGCTATATCCGCGTCCTCGCCCCCTCAAAGCAGCATCCCGGCCGGTCCTACCTGCTGATCGCCGGCTCGGACCCGCGCGGCGCCATCTGGGGGACGGTGGACCTCAGCCGCGCGATCGGCATCTCGGCCTGGGAATGGTGGGCGGACGTGACGCCGCGCCACGCCGATCGGCTGGTGGTCGACGGCCGCCGGCTGCTGTCCGACGCACCGTCGGTCCAGTATCGCGGCATCTTCCTCAACGACGAGGATTGGGGCCTTCAGCCCTGGGCCGCCAAGACCTATGAGCCCGAGACCGGCGATATCGGCCCCAAAACCTATGCGCGCGTCTTCGAGCTGATGTGGCGGCTCAAGGCCAATTTGATCTGGCCGGCGATGCACGAAAGCACCAAGCCCTTCTACCAGATCCCCGGCGCTGCCGAGACGGCCAAGGCCTATGCCATCGTCGTAGGCACCTCGCATGCCGAGCCGATGCTGCGCAACAATGTGCGCGAGTGGGACGAGAAGGCCGAGGGCCCGTTCAACTTCTTCACCAATCGCGACCGGATGGCCGACTATTGGCGCCGCCGGGTGGACGAAGTGAAGGGCTTCGAGAACGTCTACACCATCGGCCTTCGCGGCAAGCACGACTCCGCGCTGGAGGGCGCCAAGAGCCCCGAACAGGCGCTCGCCGCCACCAGCCATGCGATCGAGCTGCAGCGCGGCCTGCTCGCCACCGCGCAGGGCAAGCCGGCCGATCAGATCCCGCAGGTACTCACCCTCTACAAGGAAGTGCTCGACGTCTATCGCAGCGGGCTCAAGGTGCCCGAGGACGTGACGCTCGTCTGGCCCGAGGACAATTACGGCTATCTCGGCCAGCTACCCACCGCCGCCGAGCGGGCGCGCAAGGGCGGCTCGGGCCTTTACTACCACATCAGCTATTGGGGCCGGCCGCACGACTATCTGTGGCTGGCGACGACCCATCCGGCGCTGATCCGCGAGCAGCTGGACCGCGCCTGGCAGACCGGCACGCGCAAGCTGTGGGTCGTCAATGTCGGCGACATCAAGCCGGGCGAGGTACTGACGAGCTATTTCCTCGATGTCGCCTTCGACGCGAAGCTGCTGAACAAGCCGGTGCGCGCGCAGCTGTACGACTGGGCGACCACGCAATTCGGCGACCAGGGGCCGGCCGTCGGCGACGTGCTGATGGACTATTACGACCTTGCCTGGGAGCGGAAGCCCGAGTTCATGGGCTTCAGCACCGTCGAGCCCGAAACCCCGATCCGCATTGGCGACTATGTCCGAACCGGCGGCGACGAGGCGCAGGCGCGGATCGACCGCTATCAGGCGCTGCTCGACAAGGCCGAGGCACTGGCCGCGACTATTCCCGCCGATCGCCGCGATGCCTTCTTCCAGCTGGTGCTCTATCCGGTGCGCGGGGCGGCCAAGCTCAACGAGCGCAACCTCAAGCTCGATCTCGCCGCGCTCTATGCCCGCCAGGGGCGTGCCAGCGCCAATGCTCTCGCGGAGCAAGCCCGAGCCGCGCACCAGACGATCGTCGCCGACACCGCCACCTACAATGCCCAGAACGGCGGCAAGTGGCGCGGCATCATGGACATGGCCCCGCGCCAGCTCGCCGTCTTCGCCGAACCGCCCTACCCCAAGATCGACCTAGCCCCCGTCGCCCCCTGCGGCGCAGACGCCCGCGCGCTCGCCTTCGCACCCGGCAAGCCGGAGACGCGCACCATGACCGTCTATGGCAAGGGCGCGGTGGGCGACTGGACCGTCGAAGGGCTGGAAGGCGTCGAACTCTCCGCCCGCGCGGGACGGCTCGATGCGGGCAACGGCTATGAGATGCGCGTCTCAGTGCACTATGACGGCAAGGGCCCGATCGCCGCAGGCAAGATCCGCTGCAACGGCGCGATGGTCTATCTGGAGCCGGTGCTCCAGCCCTTCCCCGCGGGCGACGCCACGCCCGAGGTCAACCACATCATTTCGCTGACCCCGGCCGACCTCCAGCTGGCCGGCTTGCCGTGGGAGCGGATCGCCGAACTCGGCTCGCGCGGCGCCGTGCTGCGCAGCAAACTCGACCTGCCCTCCACCGACAAGGCGGACGCCGCCTCCCCGCTCGTCCTGCCCTTCCAGCTGGGCAACAAGGGCGACGCCGAACTCAGGATCGTCGCCCTGCCGGTCCATGCCCTCACCTCCGCGAACAAGCTCCGCATCGGCGTGCGCGTCGACGGCGGCGCGATCACCGTGCTCGAGTATGAGACCCATGGCCGCAGCGACGAGTGGAAGGCCAACGTCCTCTCCAACACCGCCGTGCGCACGCTCAAGCTCGGCCTGCTTGCGGCCGGCGCACATAAGATCGAGGTCTTCGCGATGGACCCGGGCTTCCTGCTCGACCGGATCGATGTGCGCCTCGATGGCGCACCCGACTATTATGGCGCCCCCCCGATCCGCTGAGCGGCCAGCTCGGCGGCGGCAACATCGCGCAGTCGCCGGGCAACTTCGGGGTTGATCCCGAGATCCTCGGCGGCGCGCTCGCGCGGCCCCAGGCTGCGCGGATCGTGGCCGGTGATCGCGCCGAACTCCACCAGCGCCTCCAGATAATAGCCTTCGGCGCTGGCGTGATACTGGTCCCAGGTCCACAGGCTGAACAGGCCATAGGCAATGCCGTCATAGGGATTGGGATCGGCGTATCCGTCTCGAATCGCGCGGTTCCAGGCGGTGCCGACCGGCAGCACACCGTGGATGCCATAGCCGGGCGCAAGCCCCAGCCGGTTGGCCGCCAGCAGGTCCTCGGCCATGCGATAGATGGGCAGCCCGTGCCAATGGCCGCCGGGACGATAGGTCTGGTCGGCACGCGACCAGGTCGCGACCAGATCCACCTGCGCGGCGGGATTGCGCGCATGGAACAGCGCCGCGAGCGCGCGGGCAGCGGCAAGGTGACGGGTCGGATCGCCAGGCCGCTCGGCGTCGAGGGTGCTGAAGCCCTGCAGCGCCACCACGTCCCAGCGCCGGTCGATCAGCGCCCGGCGATTCGCCAAATGCCAGGCGAGGTCCTTGCCCGGCGAGGTCTCCAGGCTCACCTGCCAGTCGAGCCCCGCTTCGACCGCGAAGGTCTTGAACAGCGCGGGTACGCCCCCGATGCCCTCGCGATTGAGATCGTTCACCCGGTCCGGCCGGTAGCGCATCACCGGCGAATTGGCGCCGAAGGTGAAGCTGTTGCCGACGAACAGGATCGTCTTGGCAGCGGCGGGCAGTGTCCAGAAAAGGCAGGCGAGGAGCAGCGCAAGGCGGCGGAGGGGCATAGGCATGGCCCGTTCCTAGCCGCCCAAGCTGCTGCTTCACAATGACTTGATCGGGAAATCCTGTTCCCTATTCGTTCGATCGGCGGTATAGCGCGCCATGGCCGCGTCGCCCGTCCGCAAGATCCTGCACATCGACATGGATGCGTTCTACGCGTCCGTAGAGCAGCGCGACGATCCCGCGTTGCGCGGCAAGCCGGTGGCGGTCGGCTCGGCCGCAGCGCGCGGCGTGGTGGCGGCGGCAAGCTATGAAGCACGCGCGTTCGGCGTACGATCGGCGCTACCCTCGGTCACCGCGCTGCGGCGCTGCCCGGACCTGATCTTCGTGCGGCCGCGCTTCGATGTGTACAAGGCGGTGTCGCAACAGATCCATGCGATCTTCGCCGACTATACCGATCTCATCCAGCCGCTGTCGCTCGACGAGGCCTATCTCGACGTAACCGACGATCGCCGCGGGCTCGGCACCGCCTGGGCGACGGCGAAGGAGATTCGCGCGCGTATCCTGGCAGAGACGGGACTCACCGCCTCGGCAGGCGTCTCGTACAACAAGTTCCTCGCCAAGCTCGCCTCGGATCATCGCAAGCCCAACGGCCAGTTCGCCGTCACCCCGGACATGGGGGCAGCCTGGGTGGAGACGCTGCCGGTCTCCCGCTTCCACGGCGTGGGGCCGGTGACGGCCGCCAAGATGCAGCGGCTGGGGATCGAGACCGGCGCGGACCTGCGCGCCAAGTCGCTCGACTTTCTCCAGCAGCATTTCGGCAGCAGCGCCGAATGGTACCACCAGATCGTCCGGGGGGTCGACGATCGGCCGGTGAACCCCAATCGCGAGCGGAAATCCTCGGGCTCCGAGACGACTTTCAGCCACGACCTCACCGACGATGCCGAGATCGAGGTGGCGGTGCTCGGCCAGGCCGACGATGTGTGGGACTGGTGCGAACGCACCCAGGGTTTCGGCCGCACGGCAACGGTGAAAATCAAATATGCCGATTTCCAGATCATCACGCGCAGCCGCAGCCATACGACGCCGATCACCAGCCGCGAGCAACTTCACGCCGCGAGCATCGCGCTGCTGCGGTCGGTGCTGCCGACGCCCAAGGGCATCCGGCTGGTGGGGGTGACCGTCTCCAACTTCGATCGCGGCGTGGCCGAGCCCCTGCCCCTATTCGGCCACGCGGACGCGTAACACCTTCGCGATCGTACTCTCTTGCTCCCTCTCGGGCGGGGAACCCGGATCCCGCGTCGCGCGCTTTCCCGAAGAAGAAAAAGGGGATGCAGGATGGACCCGAAAGGGCGCGATGCGCGCAGCCCGTGGACGATGCCATGGGCGGGATGGAAGTCCGTGCTCTGGCGCAGCTGGAACGAATCGAGTGACGACAATATCGGCCTGATCGCCGCGGGCGTCGCATTTTACGGGTTCCTGGCGCTGGTGCCGCTGCTCGGTGCCGTAGTGCTCAGCTATGGGCTGGTCGCCGATCCGGTGACGGTGCTCCACGATGTCCGCGCGCTTTCCACGATCCTGCCACGCGACATCGCGCTGGTGGTGGGCGATCAGCTGCTCGGGCTGGTGCACAGCCCGGACGGCCAGAAGGGGTTCGGCATCCTGATCGCGCTGGCGATCGCGCTGTTCGGCGCGCGCAACGGCGCGGGCGCGATCATGTCCGCACTGAACATCGCCTATGAGGAAAGGGAGAAGCGCAGCTTCGTCTGGGTCAATCTCACGGCGCTAGCGATCACACTGGGCGCGGTGCTCGCGGCGGTGATCGCCGCGATCGCCATGACCGCGCTCGGCGCGCTGGACCGGCTGCTGCCCTTCGCGCCCGATGCGCTGCTCGTGCTGGGCAAGATCGGCAGCCATGTGCTGCTGACGCTGGCGGGTGCGGCGGGCGCGGCGGCGCTGTACCGGTTCGGCCCCTCCCGCGCTCAGCCGCGCTGGCGCTGGATCACACCCGGATCGCTGCTCGCCGCGCTGCTGTGGCTGGCGCTGACGCTCGGCTTCGGCGCCTATGTCCGCTATATCGGCCGCTTCGATGCGACCTATGGCTCGCTCGGCGCCATCGTGGCGCTGCTCACCTGGCTCTATCTGTCGGCCTATGTGCTGCTGTTCGGTGCCGAGCTCAATTCGGAACTCGAGCACCAGACCGCCCACGATACCACCACCGGCCCCGCCGCCCCGCTGGGCAAGCGCCGCGCCTGGGTGGCGGACAATGTCGCCGAATGACGGCCCAACGGCTCGTCGCGTGCGTGGTGGCCCTGCCCTGCCTGCTTCCCCTATAGCGGCGCGATGCCTCGCCTCCCCCTGATCTCGCTGCTGCTCGCGCTGCTGGTCGCCGCCCTTCCTGCCCAGGCTCAGCAGAATGCCTTCGATCTCGTCGGGCCCGACCTGAAGCTCAGCGTGACGCGTGGCGGCGTGACGCTGCCGATCGGGGCGGTGCCCTCGCTTCAGCCCGGCGACAAGGTGACGGCCGAGGCCGCGCTCCCGCCCGACCAGTCGGCGCACTATCTGCTGGTGGTAGCGTTCCTGCGCGGTGCGACCAATCCGCCGCCCAAGGACTGGTTCTTCGTCGCCGAGACTTGGCGCAAGAAGAAGAACCGCATGGAGCTGGAGGTTCCCAAGGGAGCCGAACAGGCGGTGCTGTTGCTCGCGCCGGAGACCGGCGGCGGCTTCGATGCGGTACGCGATACGGTGCGCGGCCGCCCCGGCGTGTTCGTGCGGGCCGCGCAGGATCTGTTCCAGGCCTCGCTGGATCGCGCACGGCTCGATGCCTTCGTGACCGCGGTCGGCCGCATCGGCGAATCGGCGCCCGAACGCCTGTCCACCGCTGCGCCGGTGCTTGCCAACGCGCTGCGCATCAAGCTCAACGCCGAATGCCTGTCGCGGCCCCGCTCGCTGCAGGCGGCGTGCCTCACGCAGAATCGCGATTCGCTGGTCCTCCAGGCGCAGCGCGGCACCACCTTGGCCGAGACGCTGACCGGTGCGCCCGTGGACCTTGCCTATAGCCTTGCCGCGACCCCACAGGGCGGCGGCGGCTTCTACAGCCCCTATATCGGGCTGGCGCGCGACGTGGCCAAGCTGTTCGGGGCGTTTCGTAGCCCGCAATACCAGTACCTCCCGGCGCTGGGCCTAGGACGCGGCGACGCGCTGAAGCTGCTGCTCAACGCCGCGCCGTCGTTCCAGAATCCGCGCTCGGTGCTGGTCGTGGCGCTGCCGCCGCTGGGGGCCGCCACGCCGCCGATCTGGCAGGCGGGCGGCCCGACCCCGGTGTGCCTTGCCCAACCCGGCCTCGCACTGCCGCTGGAAGATGCGCCGTTGCTCTACGCCACCGATTTCGCGCGATCCTTGTCGATCCACGTCACGAGCAACGACGGCAAAACACGCGATTTCCCCGTCGCGCCCGACGTTGAGAAGGGCGGCGTCCGCCTCGACGAGGCGGTGCCCGCGGACCTGGGTACCGTGTCCAACGCGGTGCTGCAGGGCCGCTGGGGCTTCGATGGCTTCAGCGGGCCGCGCCTGCCGGTGCAGCTCGACGCCATGGGCGCATGGCGCGCCGTGCCGGACAGCAACGTGGTGGTCGGCCGCGAGCATCCGCTGGTGTTGCGCGGCGGGGCTGCCTTCTGCGTCAGCCAGATCGCGCTCAGCGACGCCAAGGGCGTGCGGACGCCGGTGCCGTTCAAGGTCAGCGGCCAGGACGAGCTGACGATGACGCTGCCGCTCAAGGACGCAAAGCCCGGCGCGCTGACGCTGAACATCGCCCGCTTCGGTACCGCTCCGCCGGATATGATCCCGCTGGTCGCCCGGCTGGAGGCGAGCCGGCTCGACCGCTTCGTGCTGCACGAGGGCGACCGCGACGGGGTGCTAGACGGCGCGCGGCTCGACCAGGTGACCGGGCTCGACTGGCACGGCCTGCACTTCACCCCTGCCGACCTCTCGCGCGGCAAGGACGGCGACCAGCTTGCCCTCAAGGCCGACGCAGCGATCCCCGCGGGCGATGGCGAGGCCGTGGTGCGGCTGCGCGACGGGCGCACGATGAAGCTGTCGGTTCGCGCGACGGCACCGCGGCCCGCGGCGACGCTGCTCAGCCGCGCGGCGAGCGGCAAGGCCGCGTCCGGTGCGCTTGCCCTGACCCTGCCGGAGGGCGTGCTCCCGGCCGACGCTGCGATCGACTTTTCGTTCAAGATGACGCGCGGCACGCTGCGCGACGACGGAATCGTGGAGATCGCCGGGACCGATGGACCGAATGCACGCCTGGGCTTTCGCGACGGCGCGCTCCAGCGCATCGGCGATGCGGTGGTGGTTGCCCATTTTGCACCCCGGGCGCTGCTCGGCGCGGGCATCACCGGGCCGCTACGCTACCGGCTAGTGCAGGGGGAAGCGGCGGGAGACTGGCAGCCGCTCGTCACCGTCGCGCGATTGCCCCAGCTTACCGGTCTTGCCTGCCCGGCCGAAGGCAGCAGCTGCACGCTTTCCGGTACCGATCTGTTCCTGGTGGCCGCCATCGGGGACAAGCCAGACCTCGCGGGCGCAACCGCAGTGCCGCTGGGCTTTGTCGGCGGCAGCCTCGCGCTGCCGCGCCCGGTGGGCAAGACCCTCTACTTGCGGCTGCACGATGCGCCGGACAGCGTCGCCCAAGTAACCCTGCCCGGTTGAAAAGGGTCACAGAAAGCGCGTGGAACCCGCATGTTAGGCTGCTCGTTATCGAACATAACAGGAACCTTTCAGGAAGCCGCCATGACCGAACCGCTCCACAATCCGAAGCTCGACGAACATCCCGGCTCGAATACCGAGAAGGATCCCGAGGACTGGGTGTCCGGGGACGATCCGATGACGGGCGCGCAGGCCTCCTATCTCACCACGCTGCTCGAAGAAGCCGGCGAGCCGCCGATCGAGGGCACGCTGAACAAGGCGGAAGCCTCGAAGCGGATCGATGCGCTGAAGGAACAGCTCGGCCGCTGAGCGGCGGCGAATTCAGCCCGCCTTGGCGAGAGCGTCGAATGCCTTCAGTCGGGCGAGCAGCGCCGGCATCTCGTCCAGCGGCACCATGTTGGGGCCATCGCTGGGCGCGGTGTCGGGCGCCTGATGCGTTTCGATGAACACCGCCGCGACCCCCACCGCTACGGCCGCGCGGGCGAGCGTCGGGACGAATTCGCGCTGGCCGCCCGAACTGGTGCCCTGCCCGCCCGGCTGCTGCACGGAATGGGTGGCGTCGAACATCACGGGATAGCCCGTCTCCGCCATGATCGGCAGCGAGCGCATATCGCTCACCAGCGTGTTGTAGCCGAAGCTGGCTCCGCGCTCGCACAGGATAACATTGTCGTTGCCGGAGGATGCGATCTTTCGGGCGACATTCTTCATGTCCCAGGGCGCGAGGAACTGGCCCTTCTTCACGTTCACGGCGCGGCCGGTCTGCGCGGCGGCGACCAGCAGGTCGGTCTGGCGGCACAGGAAGGCCGGGATTTGCAGCACGTCGACCACCTCCGCCACCGGTGCGCACTGGCCAGCATCATGGACGTCGGTCAGTACCGGGCAGCCGAACTGTGCCTTGAGGTCCGCGAACACCTGCAGCGCCGCCTGCATGCCGATGCCGCGCGGCGCGTCGATCGAGGTGCGGTTCCCCTTGTCGAACGAGCTCTTGTAGATAAAATCGATGCCGAGATCGGCGCACAGCTTGGTCAGCGCCTCCGCCATGAAGAAGGCATGGTCGCGGCTCTCCATCGCGCAGGGGCCGGCAACGAGCACGAAGGGCTTGTCGTTGGCGATCTCGAGGGCACCGACCTTCACCGTCTTCATCCGCAAATCCTTCACGTCATTCTACCTTCGTCGCCCGGACGGACCCGTCCGCGCGCAGGCCGCAACCGCCTACGCCAGAAAAACATGATTGGTCGAGCCCGCTGCGGAACCTCGGCACCACGCAACCGGTTGGGCGGGCATTCCCGTTACCCCAGCCGGAGCGCCCCGATGGCCGACCAGCAACGTTCCTCGCGCGTGCTTACCGTGCTTGCCGTACTCCTGGCGCTGGTCGGTCTCGCGATCGGCGGCGGCGGGCTCTGGCTGGCGCTGCTGGGCGGATCGATCTACTATTTGCTCGCCGGCACGGCGCTGCTCGCCACCGCTTGGCTGCTGCACCGGCGCGACCCCAAGGCGCTGTTCCTCTACGCCGTGCTGCTGATCGCGACGATGGTGTGGGCGGTGGCCGAGGCCGGATGGGACTTCTGGGCGCTCGCCCCGCGTGGCGACGTGCTGGTCCCGCTCGGCATCGTGCTGGCGCTGCCCTGGGTGACGCGGCGGCTCGGCTCGCCGCGCTGGCCGGGACGCGCCTGGCCGCTGGTCGGCAGCCTGGGGGCTGCCGCGATGGTGCTGCTCGCCACCGCCTTCACCAATCCGCACGACCTTGCCGGGTCGCTGCCTGGCGCGCGCGGGATCGCGCCGGCAAGCGTGCTGGGCGATACACCGAAGGAGGACTGGAGCGCCTATGGCCGCTCGTGGCGGGGCGACCGCTGGTCGCCGATCGATCAGATCACGCCCGGCAATGTCGCCAAGCTGGAAAAGGCCTGGGAATTCCATACGGGGGACCTGAAGACTGGGGCGGACCCGGACGAGTTCACCTATGAAGTGACGCCGATCAAGGTCGGCGGCCTCGTCTATCTCTGCTCACCACACAATATCGTGTTCGCGCTTGATCCGGAAACGGGAAAGCAGGTCTGGCGCTACGATCCGCAGATCCGGTCGTCGCAGGAGATGCAGCACCTCACCTGCCGCGGCGTCTCCTATCACAGCAACGGCGCCGCGCCCGGCACCGGCGGACTCTGCGCCAACCGGATCATCATGGGTACGAACGACGCCCGACTGATCGCGCTGGATGCGACGAGCGGCCGACCCTGCCCCGGCTTTGGCATCAACGGTCAGGTCGATGTATGGCCGGGCCTGCCGGGCCAGCAGCGCGGCTGGTGGCAGATCACCTCTCCCCCCGTCATCATCGGCAACCTCGCCGTGTTTGGCGGTGCGGTATATGACAACAAAACGACCTTCATGCCCTCCGGCGTGGTCCGCGGCTATGACGTGAATACCGGCCGCGCCGTCTGGGCGTTCGACCCCGCCAACCCCGACGACACGCGCCCCAAGGCGTCCGGCGCCGGCCGATACACGCCGTCGAGCCCCAACAGCTGGACGATCGCCGCCGCCGATCCGGCGCTCGGGCTTGTCTACATCCCGACCGGCATGGCCGCGATCGACCAATGGGGCGGCCGTCGCACGCCGGAGACGGAGCGATTCGCCACCTCGGTGATCGCGCTGGAGGCTGCGACCGGCAAGGTCCGCTGGACCTTCCAGACCGTCCATCACGATCTCTGGGACATGGACGTGCCCGCCCAGCCCGCGCTGGTCGACCTGAACCTGCCGGGTCGCAGCCGCGTGCCGGCGCTGATCCAGTCGACCAAGACGGGCAATATCTTCGTGCTCGACCGGCGCACCGGCCAGCCGGTGGTGCCGGTTCGCGAGATCCCCGTGCCGCAGGGCGCCGCAGCGGGCGACCGCACGTCCCCCACCCAACCCGAATCCGCGCTCAGCCTGATGTCGAAGAAGCGTGTCACCGATGCGGACATGTGGGGGGCGACGATGTTCGACCAGCTTGCCTGCCGCATCAAGTTCAAGCGGCTGCGCTACGAAGGGCCGTTCACCCCGCCGTCGCAGCAGGGCACGCTCGTCTTCCCAGGCAATTTCGGCGTGATGGACTGGGGCGGCATGGCGATCGATCCGGTCCGCATGATCGCCTTTGCCCACCCGAATTACATGGCCTTCGTCGATCGGCTGGTGCCGCGGCCCGAATCAGACGCGGCTGACCCCAAACTGCGCGGCCCCGCGGGGGGCTCCGACTTCAGCGGATCCGACATCAAGGGGTTCAACCCCAACACCGGCGCGCCGTTCGCGGTGGCGCTGAACCCCTTCCTCTCGGCACTGGGCCTGCCCTGTCAGGCGCCGCCCTGGGGCTATGTCGCCGGCATCGATCTGGTAAGCGGCAAGACCGTATGGCAGCACCGCAACGGCACCTCGCGCGACCAGACTCCGGTCCCCTTGCCCTTCAAGCTAGGCGTGCCATCGCTCGGCGGGCCGATGCTGACGGCGGGCGGCGTCGCCTTCATGGGCTCGGCACTGGATTACTATCTGCGCGCCTATGACGTGACGACCGGCAGGGTCCTCTGGCGCGGTCGCCTGCCGGCTGGCGGCCAGGCGACGCCGATGAGCTATTGGTCCGGCGCGAGCGGGCGGCAGTTCGTAGTGATCGCCGCCGGTGGCCATGGCTCGCTGGGGACAAAGCGCGGCGATTCGATCGTCGCCTATGCCCTGCCCAAGTCGCGCTGAGACTGCGGACGACTTCGTTACGGCATAAGTATTGATCCAGGATATGGGTTTGACTTTCGCCGTGAAATACCCGTCTCTGCCTGGTGGACCTACTCGGTCCTGATAACGGGGACAGGTCAATTTGCGTCGTTCGCTGATCCTGATGGGTCTGACCGGTCTGCTGCCGATCGTCGTACTCGGTTCCGCGTACGGCGCCGTCACCCTGCGCGAACAACGCGCCGCGCTTGATCGCCAGGCAGCCCTTGCGAGCCGATCGACCGCGCGGCTGGTGGGCCGCGAGATCGCCGCCACGATCGACGCGGTGAAGATGATCAGCCGCTCCCCGTCGCTCGACAATGGCATCGATCGTCCGCGATTCACGATGCTGGGTCTGAGATTGATGGAGGACCACCGCAACTGGTCCGCCCTCAGCATCGCCGATTCCGACGGCAACCGCCTGCTGGATCTACCGCGGCCGATTGGCGGCGCGCTGGGAAAGGTCATCGATCCCTTCAGTCTCGCCAGGGCGGTGCGCACCCGCCAGGCCCAGATAGGCCATGTCATCAAGGGACCACGCGGAATCACCGCCTTCGCCGTGCGCGCACCCGTATTGCGGGGACACAGCGTGCCGTATGTCGTTTCCGCCGTGGTGCCGGTGCAGGCGATGCAGCACCTGCTGTTCGCGGAGGAAGTGCCGCCCGACTGGCGCGTGCGACTGTTCGACAAGCGCGGCGCGGTGATCGCGCAATCGGGCCCGACCACGCAGGACTCCATGCAGTCAGTAGTCAGCGCGGTTCCGGAGGCGGGCTGGCGGGTGGAGGTTGCCGTACCCAGGGGTGCCTTCGCGGCACTGACCCGTCAGACACGCATTGTCCTGATCGTCGGTGGGCTGGTTGCGCTTGCGGTGTTCGCGGCGCTCACCTTTGCCCTGGCGATCGAGCTTCGCCGGTTCCGGCAACGCCAAGCGGCGACGCTGCAGGCACAACGGCTGGAGGCGCTCGGGCGGCTGACCGGCGGCGTAGCGCACGATCTCAACAATCTGCTCACCCCCATTCTGGGCGGGCTGGACCTGTTACGCGCGCGCATCGGCGACGACGTCAAGGCCAAGCGCTACATCGATAGCGCCACCAGCAGTGCCGAGCGTGCCCGCAGCCTGGTTGCGCGCCTGCTCGCCTACGCCAAGCGCCAGGCGCTGACGCCGGAGGCGATCGACGTGCCGGCGATGCTCGCCGATCTGCACGAGTTGCTCCAGCGGTCGGTGGGGCCGGCGATCCGTTGCGCGATCGAAGCCGACGACGGTCTTC
Source organism: Sphingomonas sp. TDK1 (assembly GCF_001650735.1). Taxonomy (GTDB): domain Bacteria; phylum Pseudomonadota; class Alphaproteobacteria; order Sphingomonadales; family Sphingomonadaceae; genus Sphingomonas. The sequence continues at coordinate 483,486 of NZ_LXVY01000004.1, forward strand.
CCGCAGTGCGCGCCGATCGCAATCAGCTGGAGCTGGCCGTCCTGAACCTAGTGATCAATGCCCGCGACGCCATCCACAGCCGCGGCGGCGGCCATGGCACGATTAGAATCGAAGCCCACCTGTCCCGCCGCGACGAGGCTCGCGGGCTGGCACGGGGTGCCTATCTTGCACTTGTCGTGCACGATGACGGCTGTGGAATGGACGCAGCGACGCTGCGCCGCGCGATGGAGCCCTTCTTCACCACCAAGGCGGGCGATCGCGGCACCGGACTCGGCCTGTCGATGGTCCACGGCTTTGCCGAACAATCGGCGGGGCGGCTACTCTTGGAAAGCGTGCCGGGCCAGGGTACGCACGCCACGCTGATCCTGCCGGCGACCGACGCAGTGCCACCGGTGCCGGTCGCGGTGCGCGAACGCCCGACGCGCACCGCCGAGATCCTGCTGGTCGACGACGATCCCGCCGTTCGCGAAGCCGCAGCCGAAGTGCTGCGCGCCCATGGTCACCTGGTGGCCGAGGCGGATTCGCTGCGCGAGGGAATGGCCGCCCTTGCCGGCGCACCCGATACGGCGCTGGTGATTACCGACTATATGATGCCGGGCGGCACCGGCGGCGAGTTCATCACACGCGCACGCCATGCGGGTCTGCCTCAGCCCTTCCTGCTGCTGACCGGTTACACCGATGCAGCCGAAGACCTGCCCGCCGATGTGCCGCAGCTGCGCAAGCCGTTCCGGGAACGCGAGTTGCTGGATGCGGTGGACGCGTTGCTCGACTGAACCCGCCTCACATCTCGCCCGGACCGGGCAGCCAGACGGGATCGAACCGCACCCGACGCGGCGGCAGCGGCGAGATCTTGCGCAGCCTGTCGATGTCGCCGAGCGCGATCCGCTGGCCATGCCGCGCGATCAATCCCTCGCGTTCCAGCAGCCGCATCGTGCGGTTGACGTGCACGGCCGTCAGCCCGAGCACGTCGCCTAGGACCTCCTGGGTTAGCGGCAGGTCGAAACGGCCCTCCTCCACCGCCCCGATCTTGGCCAGCCGATCGTGCAGATCGAGCAGCAGCCGCACCATCCGCTCCCGCGCAGAGGACTTTCCCATCGCCGCCACGATGTCCATCAATGCCAGTCGCTCCACCTGAACGCCCATCAACAGCAATGACCCAAGCCGCGGATAGGCGATCAGCACGTCACGAAGCCGTACCAGCGGCACCGCCGCGATCCGGCATTCGGTCACCGCCACCAGCGTATCGGCAGCGGTATCCAGGACCATGCTGGGCGTGCTCATCATGTCGCCGGTGATGTGGACCTTGACGATCTGCCGCTGCCCGGCGGGCAGCCGGATCGCCGCAGTGGCCCAGCCTTCGAGCAACAGATAGATCGCGTCCACCGGATCGCGCTCGCGGCGGATCGTGCCGTTGCGACGGACGAGAATTTCCGGATCGCCCATGCCGCGCAGGGCGTGGGCTTCCGCTTCGGTGAGCGTCGCCTGCTCGTGGAACCGCGTCAACGGATAGTTCGGCACCCCCGATGTTCCCCCCCTACTGGATGTGTTCGCCGGCACGGCGGCCCTTCCACGCCGGGCCGCAGTCGCTCGCGAAACGATTCCTAACCGGCCCACTTCCGGCTGGCAATCACACCCATGGGGGAAATTCGGCTTAACCTGTTATAAGATCTAGCTTTTCATCCTTGAAACCGAGGTGCCTGCGCTCACACCTCCGGCAGCTGTCCTAGCAGCTTGTCGGGGGTGATCGGGAAGCTGCGCACGCGCACACCGCAGGCATGGTGAATGGCATTCGCAATAGCCCCTGCCGCGCCGCAGATGCCGAGCTCGCCGACGCCCTTGGCCTGGAGCGGACTACCTGCCGGATCGCGCTCGTCGACCAGCACCACGTCGAGCGCGGGCACGTCGGCATTCACCGGGACATGGTACTCGGCGAGGTCATGGTTGACGAGGTGGCCGTCGCGCGGATCGAAGACGAGTTCCTCGGTCAGCGCGCTGCCGATGCCCCACACCATGCCGCCCAGGCACTGCGAGGTGGCGGTCTTCGCGTTCAGCGCGCGGCCCAGACCGAATGCGCCGGTCATCCGCCGCACCCGCGTCTCGCCGGTATAGGCGTTGACGCCGACCTCGACGAAGAAGGCGCCGTACATTGCGATGGCGAACTGCTCGTCGATCCCGCCATTCTTGAAATGGCCGGTCTCGGTGAGGTCGGTCTTGAGCAGCTCGGTGAAGGGGATGCGGCGGTTGCCGGCAATCGCCTCGCCGTCCTTGAGCGTGAGGTCGGCTTCCTCGACACCGAGCTGCTCGGCGAGCTGCTCGCGGATCGCCTCGCAGGCGACCAGCACCGCCGAACCGGTCGATGCGGCCCCCCAGCTGCCGCCGGACCCCGACCCCGGCGGATAGCGGGTGTCGCCGAGCTGGACGAGCACCTTCTCCGGCGGCAGGCCGAGCATCTCGCCCGCGATCTGGCCGAGAATGGCATAGGTGCCGGTGCCGATATCGGTCATGTCGCTTTCGACGATCGCGGTGCCATCGGTCGACAGCGTCACCTTGGCCTGAGCTTCGTTGAGATTGTGGACGCGGGTGGCGCTGGCCATGCCGGTGCCGATCCACCATTCGCCCTCGCGCCGCTGGAGCGGACGGCGGTCGCTGCCGTCCCAGCCGAAGCGCTCGGCGCCGACCTTGAGGCATTCCGCCAGCCGCCGCGAGCTATAGGGCAGGCCCTCGCTCGGATGTTGCTCGGGGATGTTGCGCAGACGCAGCTCGACGGGATCGATGCCGCTGGCCAGCGCCAGCTCGTCCATCGCCGCTTCGAGACACTGCATGCCCACCGCCTCGCCCGGCGCGCGCACCGAGCCGGCGGTCATCCGGTGGATCCGGGCGAGGTCGATGCGCAGCGTGCGATGTTCGCCGCGATAGAGGAACTCGCTCGCCTGGGTCACCGGCTCGGCGAACTTCTCGCCGGGCAGGTTGGAGACCCAGGCCTCGTGGCCGAAGCCGTCCAGCCGCCCCTCGGCATCGGCGGCGAGGCGGATGCGCTGGCGCGTCTCGGACCGACGCATCACGGTCTGAAACACCTGCTGGCGGCTCATCACCACCCGCACCGGCCGGCCGAGCTCGATTGCCGCGACCGCCGCCGCGGTCAGCTCCGCGCTGATACCCAGCTTCGAGCCGAAGCCGCCGCCGACATAGGGCGCGACCAGCCGCACCTGCTCGGGCTCGAGGCCCAGCGCGTCGGCCAGTTCCTTCTGGTTGTATTTGAGCATCTGCAGGCTCGAATGGGCGGTGAGCGTATTGCCGTCCCATTCGGCGATGCTGGCATGCGGCTCCATCGCCGCACTGGCATGGCCCTCGGTGGTGTAGGTGACGTCGACCGCATGGACGGCGTCGCGCATCGCGGCGTCGAGATTGCCCTGCTGCACCGGCTCGCCGAAGGATTCATGGGCCGCGTGGCCGTCCTCGGAATCCAGCGGCACCTTGGCAGGATCGTCGGCGCGATAGGCGATGCGCAGCCGCGTGGCGGCGTCACGCGCCTGCTCGAAGGTCTCGGCGACGACGAGCGCGACGGGCTGGCCGAAATAGTCGACCTTCTGGATCTCGCGCACCGGCGACTTGCCCGCGCCGCCCTGGGCCGAGCGGGTGATCATCCGCGGATCGGCGATCACCGCCAGCACGCCGGGCATGGCCAGCACGGGCTCGGATTCGATCTCGACGACCTCGCCGCGGCTGATCGTGGCGAGGACCAGCACGCCCTCGGCGCAGTCCGCGATCTTGTATTCGGCGGCATAGGGGGCGACGCCGCTGGTCTTGGCGCTGCCGTCGGGCCGGTCGAGCGGGCGGCCGATGATGCCCTGGGCCATGGCGTCCAGCCGGTTACGGTCGTCCGGCTTGTCCATCGTGTACAGGCGAGTCACAGCGTACCTCCCGTCGCTTCGCGCAGCACGGCCTTGAGCGTGCGGCGGGTGAGCGGAATCTTGAAATCGTTGCTGCCCTGCCCGCGGGCGTCCTCGAGCAGCAGCGCGGCGGCCTGGTTGAACAGCGCATCCGACGGCGCCTGGCCTTCGAGCAGCGCCTCGACCCGGGCATCGTGCCACGGCTTGTGCGCCAGCCCGCCGAACGCAAGCCGCGCCTTGGCGATCTTGCCGGCCTCGACATGAATCACCGCCGCCAGCGAGACCAGCGCGAACGCGTAGGAGGCCCGGTCACGGACCTTGCGGTAGAGCTGGGTCCCGCCGGCCGGTGCCGGCAGCACCACGCCGGTGATCACGTCGCCGGGCTCGAGGACATTGTCGCGCTGGGGCGTGTCGCCGGGCAGGCGATGGAAGTCGCGTACCGGCACCATCAGCTTGTCGCCCTTGGCGCTGTGGATCTCCACCGTCGCGTCGAGCGCCGACAGCGCCACCGCCATGTCGCCCGGATAGGTGGCGATGCACGCGTCGTTGGCGCCGAGGATGGCGTGGATGCGGTTGAACCCGCCGATCGCCGCGCAGCCGGTGCCGGGTTCGCGCTTGTTGCAGGCTTGGGAGAGGTCGGTGAAATAATAGCAGCGCGTCCGCTGGCAGAGGTTGCCCCCGGTCGTCGCCTTGTTGCGCAGCTGGAAGGTCGCCCCTGCCAAGATCGCGCGGGCGAGCACCGGATAGTCGGCGCGGATACGCGGATCGGCGGCGCAGGCGCTGTTCGAGACGAGCGCGCCGATGTGCAGCCCCTCGCCGTGCGTCGTGATACCGCCAAGCGGCAGTCGATTGACGTCGACAAGGGCTGTGGGCGTTTCCACCTCCAGCTTCATCAGGTCGAGCAGGTTGGTGCCGCCGGCGATCGGCTTGGCACCGTCGGCGACGAGCAGCTGTCCGGCATCGCCCAGGCCATGGGCCCGCTGATATTCGAAGGGCTTCATGCCTGCGCCTCCGCCACTTCGACAATCGCTGCGACGATGTTGGAATAGGCGCCGCAGCGGCAGACATTGCCGCTCATCCGCTCGCGTATCTCTTCCTCGGAAAGCCTGGGCGTGCCGGCGACGTCGTCGCTGACCATGCTGGTCCAACCTGCGGCGACCTCGTCGAGCATGGCCTTGGCCGAGCAGATCTGGCCGGGCGTGCAATAGCCGCACTGGTAGCCGTCATGCCGGACGAACGCCGTCTGCAACGGGTGCGGCGCATCGGCGGTACCCAGGCCCTCGATGGTGGTCACGCTGTCGCCGTCGTGCATCACCGCCAGCGTGAGGCAGCTGTTGATCCGCTGCCCGTTGAGCAGGATGGTACACGCGCCGCATTGGCCGTGGTCGCACCCTTTCTTCGTGCCGGTGAGGCCACAATCGCGGCGTAGGAAATCGAGCAGACTGGTACGCGGATCGACATCGAGCTCATGTTCGACGCCGTTGATGTTGATGGGCATGCGGGGCCTCCCTGGTCAGGGGGCGAACGCGCGGCGTTGAAGATCGGTCCCCTGCTGCCAGCGCCTTCCCTTCATGACACGATCGGCGGGATTTCCGTGCCGGCGCTAGGAGGCCGCCCCCCGCACCGTCTAGCGCGGATCGACATTCGGGATTCCCAAACGAGCTGATCGCTGATTCATAGGCATCCGTGTTGAGACGCGGAGCAAGTGATGGCGGTGAAGCGGTGCGAACTGAACGATGCGCAATGG